>CAWFQJ010000009.1:0-929653 GCA_963817995.1 uncultured Alphaproteobacteria bacterium | reverse complement strand
GGCTTAGGGGTTTCGCACGGCCCGGCGCCCAGTGGCCGACCCGCTGCCTATCAAGGCCTATCCTCGGTGGTGTAAGGATCAAACCATGACCGACCAGGGCCAGGACGCCGGCGCGTGGGCCGATGAGATCGAGCAGGTTTTGCTGGACGCGGCGATCGCGCGCGCGCCGAAGCTGGGCTGGACGGACCGGCTGGTGGCGGCCGCGGCGAAGGACGCTGGCCTGACGCTCGGCGAGGCGGAGCTTCTCCTGCCAAGTGGACCGCGAGATCTGGCCGCTCTTCTGGCGCGGCGGCACGACGCCGCCGGCTTGGCGGCCCTGGCCGAGGTCGATCCGGCGAATTTGAAGGTGCGCGAGCGTATTCGCCAGGCGGTGCTGGCGCGGTGTGAGGCGGCCATGGCGGATCGCGAAGCGGTTCGCCGCTGGTCCGGCTTCCTCGCCCTGCCACCCAATATGCCGCTGGGCCTGCGGCTCGCCTGGGCCAGCGCCGATGGCGTCTGGCGCTGGGCCGGCGATATCGCCGCCGACGAGAACCACTACACCAAGCGCGCCCTGCTGGCCGAGATCCTGATCACCACCCTGGCCGTGCGCCTGGCGCTCGGCGCCAACGCGGCGGCGGCGCACCTGGATGGGCGGATCGGGGCGGTGATGGCGTTCGAGAAATGGAAGGCCGGGATCAAGCCGTCAGGCTTCGCGACCCGCGCCGCCGGCGTCCTCGGCCGGCTGCGCTATGGCGACGCCGATCAGCGATCCAGCGGTCGCAGCCGGTTGACGTGGCCCATCTTGCGGCCGGGCCGCGCCTTCGCCCTTGCCGTAGAGCCAGAGCCGGGTTTCCGGCTCGTGCGGCGAGACGCTCCCAGCCGCAGAGCCTCGTCGCCCAGCAGGTTGGTCATCTCGACCTGGGCCAGAGCGCGCGGTAGGCCCAAGCGGCCAGCCGGCGATGGCGCGGATATGCTGTTCGAACTGGTCGACCTCGCAGCCGTCCAGGGTCCAGTGGCCGGTGTTGTGCACCCGGGGCGCGAACTCGTTGACCAGCAGGCGTTCCGTCGTCGCGCTCGAACAGCTCGATCCCGATCACGCCGACATAGTCCAGGGCCGTGAGCAGGGTGGCGGCGATGCGCTCGGCCTCGGCCAGGGTGCGCGGCGAGGCCTTGGCCGGGGCGCTGGTGCGGCGCAGGACGCCGTGTTCGTGGTGGTTCTCGGTCAGGGGATAGAGGGCGATCTCGCCGTCGCGGCCGCGCGCGGCGATCACCGCCAGCTCGCGGCGGAAGTCGGCCGGGGCCTCGGCGATGGCCGGGCGATGGCCGATCTCGGCCAAGGCCGCTTCGGCGTCGTCAGGCCGCGAGACCCAGGCCTGGCCCTTGCCGTCGTAGCCGCCGCGCCGGCGTCTTGAGCAGCAGCGATCGCCCGACGCCGGCGAACCGCGTGGGCCAGGTCTTCGGCGGTGTCCACGGCTTCGAAGGCGACGGTCGGCGACGCCGGCAGCGTTGAGGAAGGTCTTTTCCTCGAGCCGGTCCTGGGCGACGGCCAGGGCCTTGGCGCCCGGCGCCACCTCCGCGCCGAGGGCCGCCAAGCGTTCGACCGCGGCGGCCGGCACGTTCTCGAACTCGAAGGTGACGACCTGGGTCTCGGCGGCCAGGATTTCGAGCGCCGTGGCGTCGTCATAGGCGGCGACGATGGTCCGCGCCGCCACCCGCGAGGCGGGCGAATTTTCCTCGGGCGTCAGGATCGCCGTGTCGAAGCCCAGGCGCGCGGCGGCCAGCGCCAGCATGCGGCCGAGCTGGCCGCCGCCCAGGATGCCGATGGTCGAGCCCGGGGGGAGAGGAAAGGCCGCCATCAGAGGCTTTCGACATCCTCGACGGCCTCGGCCACCGAGGCGGTGAGCTTGGCGCCATAGGCTTCCAGACGCTCGGCCAAGGCCGGATCGGCCAGGGCCAGAATCCGCGCGGCCAGCAGGCCGGCGTTGCGCGCGCCCGCCCTCGCCCACCGCCAGGGTGGCCACCGGCACGCCGGCCGGCATCTGGACGATGGAGAGCAGGGAATCCAGGCCCTTGAGCGCTCTTGCTCTGGATCGGCACGCCCAGCACCGGCAGGTCGGTGAGCGAGGCGGTCATGCCCGGCAGGTGAGCCGCGCCGCCGGCGCCGGCGATGATCACCTTGAAGCCGGCCGCCCTTGGCCCCCTTGGCGAAGGCGTAGAGCCGCTCGGGCGTGCGGTGGGCCGAGACCACCTTGGCCTCGTAGGCGACGCCCAGCGCGTCCAGGCTCTCGGCCGCGCCCTTCATCGTCGGCCAGTCGGAGCGGCTGCCCATGATGATGGCGACGAGGGGACTCTGACTCATGACGGCGGGTCGATCCAAACGAGACGCGGTTGGCGCCCGGAGTCGGCAAACTACAGGGGACGCCCTTGACCCCGCAACGCCTAACGCCGTTCCCATCTTTCGCGAGGGGGAGATTGCGTCGTAGAGGGTGAGCCGCCGCGACCCTGGCGGCAAAGGGATGGAAGAATGCGTCAGATCGAACATTTCGTGGATGGCCGGGCCTTCGCCGGTGTGGGCAAGCGCTTCGGCGACGTGTTCGACCCCAACACCGGCGAGGTGCAGGCGCAGCGTGACGCTGGCCGACGGCGGCCGATCTCGACGCCGCGGTGCAGGCCGCCGCCGACGGCCCAGGTCGGCTGGGCGCGCGACCAATCCCGCAGCGCCGGGCGCGGGTGATGTTCGAGTTCAAGCGCCTGGTCGAGGCGCGCATGGACGAGCTGGCCGAGCTGCTCTCCTCCGAGCACGGCAAGGTGATCGCCGACTGCAAGGGCGACATCCAGCGCGGCCTGGAGGTGATCGAGTTCGCCTGCGGCATCCCGCATGCGCTGAAGGGCGAATACACCGAGGGCGCCGGCCCGGGCATCGACGTCTATTCCATGCGCCAGCCGCTGGGCGTCGTGCGCCGGCATCACCCCGTTCAACTTCCCGGCCATGATCCCGATGTGGATGTTCGGCGTCGCCATCGCCGTGCGGCAACACCTTCATCCTCAAGCCCTCGGAGAAGGACCCGACCGTGCCGGTGCGCCTGGCCGAGCTGTTCATGGAGGCCGGCGCGCCGGCCGGGCGTGCTCAACGTGGTCCACGGCGACAAGGCGGCGGTCGACGCCATCCTGACCCATCCGCTGATCAAGGCGGTGAGCTTCGTCGGCTCGTCCGACATCGCCCACTACGTCTATGCCACCGGCGCGGCGCACGGCAAGCGCGTCCAGGCCATGGGCGGGGCCAAGAACCACGGCATCATCCTGCCCGACGCCGACCTCGACCAGGCGGTCAAGGACATCATCGGCGCGGCCTACGGCTCGGCCGGCGAGCGCTGCATGGCCCTGCCGGTGGTGGTGCCGGTGGGCGCCAAGACCGCCGAGGCCCTGCGCGAGCGGATGCTCGCCGAGATCGAGACCCTGAAGGTCGGCGTCTCCACCGACCCGGCCGCCCAGTACGGCCCGGTGGTCTCCGCCGCGCACAAGAAGCAAGATCGAGGACTACATCCAGATGGGCGTCGACGAGGGCGCCGAGCTGGTGGTCGACGGCCGCGGCTTCACGCTGCAGGGCTATGAGAAGGGCTTCTTCGTCGGCCCGACCCTGTTCGACCACGTCAAGCCGACGATGAAGACCTATCAGGAGGAGATCTTCGGCCCGGTGCTGCAGATCGTCCGCGCCGAGAGCTTCGAGGAGGCGCTCGCCCTGCCCTCGCGAGCACCAGTACGGCAACGGCGTCGCCATCTTCACCCGCAACGGCCGCGCCGCGCGCGAGTTCGCCGCGCGGGTCAAGGTCGGCATGGTCGGCATCAATGTGCCGATCCCGGTGCCGGTGGCCTACCACACCTTCGGCGGCTGGAAGCGCTAGGCCTTCGGCGACACCAACCAGCACGGCATGGAAGGCGTGAAGTTCTACACCAAGGTCAAGACCGTCACCGCCCGCTGGCCCGAAGGCGGCGCAGCGAAGACAGCGCCTTCGTCATCCCGACGATGAAGTAGGCTTTGCCTGATGGACTTCACCCTCAGCGAGGATCAGCGGGCGATCGAGGAGGCGGCGCGGGCGTTCGCGGCGGCGGAGCTGGCGCCGCATTCGGCGCGGTGGGACGAGGAGAAGCACTTCCCCGTCGACGTCCTGCGCCAGGCGGCGGCGCTCGGCTTCGCCGGCATCTATGTGAGGGAGGACGTCGGCGGCTCGGCGCTGAGCCGCCTGGACGCGGCGCTGATCTTCGAGGCGCTGGCGCTACGGCGATGTCTCCACCGCGGCGTTCCTCTCGATCCACAACATGGCCTCGTGGATGATCGACCGGTTCGGCGCCGACGATCTGCGCCGCAAATACCTGCCGCGGCTGACGACCATGGAGCTGATCGCCTCCTATTGCCTGACCGAGCCGGGCGCCGGCTCCGACGCCGCCTCCCTGCGCACCACGCGCCCGGCGCGAGGGCGACGACTATGTGCTCGAACGGCGCCAAGGCGTTCATCTCCGGCGCCGGCGTCTCGGACATCTATGTGGTCATGGCCCGCACCGGCGGCGAGGGCGCGGGCGGCGTCTCCACCTTCGTGGTCGAGAAGGATACGCCCGGCCTCTCCTTCGGCGCCCAGGAGCGCAAGATGGGCTGGTCGAGCCAGCCCACGGCCATGGTCCACTTCGACGACGTGCGCGTGCCCGCCGCCAACCGCGTCGGCGACGAGGGCCAAGGGTTCCGCATCGCCATGATGGGCCTGGACGGCGGGCGGCTGAACATCGCCGCCTGCTCGCTCGGCGGCGCCCAGCTGGCCCTGGAGACGGCCAAGGCCTCATCTGGAGACCCGCAAGCAGTTCGGCCGCCCGCTGCGCGAATTCCAGGCGCTGCAGTTCAAGCTCGCCGACATGGCGACCGAACTGGAGGCGGCGCGGCTGATGGTGCGCCGCGCCGCCGCGGCGCTGGACGCCGGCGATCCGGCCGCCACCCGCCTCTGCGCCATGGCCAAGCGCTTCGCCACCGACGCCGGCTTCGACGTCGCCAACCAGGCGCTGCAGCTGCACGGCGGCTACGGCTATCTGAAGGACTATCCCGCTGGAGCGGATCGTGCGCGACCTGCGCGTCCACCAGATCCTGGAAGGCACCAACGAGATCATGCGGGTGATCATCGCCCGGGAGATGTTCAAGTCGTGAGCGCGCCGGAGGTCATCGTCGCCGTGGAAGGCGGCGGTCGGCCGCCTCACGCTCAACCGGCCGCAGGCGCTGCGGCGCCCTGACCACCAACATGTGCCAGCTGATGATCGAGGCGCTGCTGGCCTGGCGCGATGACGACCGGGTGCGGGCGGTGCTGATCGACCACGCCGGCGAGCGGGGATTCTGCGCCGGCGGCGATATCCGCGCCCTGGCCGACAGCGTCGCCGGCGATGGGGTGGCGGCGCGGGCGTTCTTCTTCACCGAATACCGCCTCGACCATCTGATCTTCAGCTATCCCAAGCCGGTGATCGCGGTGATGGACGGGGTGACCATGGGCGGCGGGGTGGGGATCTCGTGGTCGGCGCGCTATCGCGTCGCCACCGAGCGCACCACCTTCGCCATGCCCGAGACCGGCATCGGCCTGTTTCCCGACGTCGGCGGCGGCTGGTTTCTGCCGAGGCTCCATGGCGCCAGCGGCGCCTGGCTGTGCCTTACCGGGGCGCGGATCAAGGCGGCCGATTGCGAGCTCCTGGGCATCGCCACCGATGTGGTGGCCGCCGCGCGCCTGCCGGAGCTGAAAGCGGCGATCATCGCCGAACCGGAGGCGGTGGAGACCCTCCTTGCCGAGCTTGAGACCGACGCCGGCCATCCGGCCATGGCCGATCACCGCGACGACATCGATCGGCTGTTCGCCGGCGCCACCATCGAGGCCATCGTGGCCGATCTGCGGGCGGACGGTTCGACCTGGGCCGCCGCCCAGCTGGAAACCATCGCCGGCAAATCGCCGCTCAGCCTCAAGACCGCCCTGCGCCAGCTTCAGGCCGGCGCGGGGATGAGCGATTTCGGCGAGGTGATGGCCATGGAGATGCGCATCGCCGCCCATCTGGTCGCCGCCCACGACTTCACCGAGGGGGTGCGGGCGGTGATCATCGACAAGGACAACAGGCCCGTCTGGCGGCCGGCGACGCTGGAGGGGGTTACCGATGCGATGGTGGATGAGATTTTCGCGCCGCTGCCCGCCGATCAAGAATGGTCGCCGCTGCCGGAATTGGGCGGATGAAAATGAGCCCCCCTCCCTTCCGCTCATCCTCGCGCACGCGAGGACCCAGGTTTTTTATCGGAGAGCGCGGGCCTGTCAGAAATAGCCTGGGTCCTGGCTTTCGCCAGGATGAGCGGATTGATGAGTTTGATCCCACTGGAGATTCGCATGACCTATGAAACCCTGATCGTCGAGACCGCCGACGCCGTCACCCTGATCCGGCTCAACCGGCCCGCAGGCGCTGAACGCGCTGAACGCCCAGCTGATGGACGAGCTGACCGCGGCCCTGGACGCGGCCGAGGCCGATCCGGCGCGTGCGCTGCATCGTCATCACCGGCTCCGAGCGCGCCTTCGCCGCCGGCGCGGACATCAAGGAGATGGCGACCAAGTGCTATGCCGACGTCTATGGCGAGGACTTCATCACCCGCAACTGGGAGCGGGCGGCGAGCTGCCGCAAGCCGGTGATCGCCGCGGTGGCCGGCTACGCCCTGGGCGGCGGCTGCGAACTGGCGATGATGTGCGACTTCATCATCGCCGCCGACAACGCCAAGTTCGGCCAGCCGGAGATCACCCTCGGCGTCTCGCCCGGCGCCGGCGGCACCCAGCGCCTGACCCGCTTCGTCGGCAAGTCCAAGGCCATGGACATGGTGCTGACCGGCCGGATGATGGACGCGGCCGAGGCCGAGCGCGTGCGGCCTGGTCAGCCGGGTCGTGCCCCTGGCCGAACTCTGATCGACGAGGCCATGGAGGCGGCCAGGACCATCGCCGGCCTGTCGCCCAACGCCGTGATGCTGACCAAGGAGATGGTCAACGCCGCCTACGAGACCCCGCTCGAGCAAGGCATCAAGCTGGAGCGCCGCCTCTTCCACTCCCTGTTCGCCTCGGCCGACCAGAAGGAAGGCATGGCGGCCTTCATCGAGAAGCGGCCAGGGAAATTCGTGGGGCGGTAGGCAAGCGTCGATACCCGGAGGCGTTGCGACCGATAGCAAATATTGCTATATTTCGTTATCGCCCGATGGAGGCATCGATGAATGTATCCCTGACGCCAGAACTTGAGCGCCGGATTTCCGAAAAGGTTGGGTCCGGCCTCTACACCACCGCCAGCGAAGTGGTTCGAGAGGGACTTCGGCTGCTGTTCCGCGAGGAAGAAATCCGTGAAGACCGCCTGGCGAAACTTCGGGCGGAGATCGCCGTCGGGATCGAACAAGCGGACCGCGGCGAACTAATTCCAGGCGAACAATCCCGACGAGAAAGCTGCGTGGCTTGGCGCTGAGTATCCGCTGGCGTGACCGGTTACGCCCTCACCCGGGCCGCACATCAGGACCTGCGGGAGATCGCCGCGTACATCGCCTCCGACAACCCGGCCGCGGCGCGCCGGGTGATTGGCCGATTGCATGACGCATTCGCCGCCTTGGCCGAGCGGCCTGGCATAGGCCACATGAGGACAGCCTAACCCTTCAGGACGTCCGGTTTTGGACGGTCCGAGGGCGTCACGTGATCGTCTATCGCGAGCACGCCGACGATGTAGAAATCCTTCGAATTTTGGCAGCGGGCCGCGACATCAGCGCGTTGCCGGACAGCTGAGCAGGATTTCTAGCCTCCCCGACGCCAACCTCAATTCCCCTTGCGATAGTCCACGTCGTCCCAGGTGATGGCCGACAGCTCCTTCCGCCGGGGCCCGAGGTAGCCGAACAGGAAGGCGGCGACCTTGCGCATCTGGATCTCTTCGGAGCCTTCGGTGATGCGGTAGCGGCGGTGGTGGCGATAGATGTGTTCGAACGGCCTTGTGGCGGGAATAGCCGATGCCGCCGTGGACCTGCATGGCCCGGTCGGCGGCCTCGCAGACCAGGCGGTTGCCCCAGTAGTTGCACATCGAGACCTTGTCGGAGATCTGGCGCTCCACCTCCTTGTGCTCCATGCGGTCCATCTCCCAGGCGGTCTTGCGGATCAGCAGGCGCAGCATCTCGCACTGGGTGGCCAGTTCCACCAGCGGGAACTGGATGGCCTGGTTGCGGGCCAGCTCCTCGCCGAAGGGCTTGCGGGCCCGGGCGTATTTCACGCTTTCCTCGACGCAATAGACCGCCGCGCCCAGCGATGAGGCGGCCTGGCGGATGCGGTTCTGGTGCACGAAGCTCTGGCCCAGGCCGAGGCCGCGGCCCTCGACGCCCCAGATGGCGTCGTCGGGCACCCAGACGTCGGTGAAGCTAGACGCGCGGGTGGTCGGTGGGCATGTTGAAGGTCCACAGATACTCCTCGATCTTCACGCCGGGCGCGTTCGCCGGCACCAGGAAGACGGTGATGCCCCAGGGCGTCGCCGTCCTCGCCGCTGGTGCGGGCGAAGCACATGCACGTGGGTGGCCACATGCATGCCGGTGGTCCACATCTTCTCGCCGTTGATCAGCCAGCCGTCGACGCCGTCGCGCGTTTCCTCGTGACGGCGCGCGGTCTCCATGAAGGTGGCGTCGGAGCCGTGGTTGGGCTCGGTGAGGCCGAAGCCGGTGCGGATCTTGCCGCCCAGCAGGTCGTCGCCATACTTCTCGTGCTGGGCGTTGGTGGCGAACTCCTTGAACATCAGGATGAAGGGGTTGTTGCCGACGATCGAGTGCTCGGTCTGCAGGTCGTTGTGCAGGCCCAGGCCCTTGGCGGCCAGGTGCTCGCGGATCACCGCCATGGCGAGGTTGGAGCCGCCCTTGCCGCCCATCTCCTTGGGCCAGGCGTAGCGCAGGTGGCCGGCGTCGTCGGCGAGCTTGCGGGCCTTGGCCAGCAGTTCCTCCCACTCGTGGCGGGGCAGGCCGTTGTTGTCCCAGTCGGTGCGGGCGTGCTCGCGGCGGTGGTCGAAGAAGCGGATGTTGTCGTCCGGCCTGTTCGAGCGGCTTGATCTCGGCCTCGATGAAGGCGTCGAGCTCGGCCAGATAGGCGACGAGTTCGGGGGAGAGGGCGAAATCCATGGCTGGTTTCCTCTCTGATTATTCGTTGGCGGCGCCGCGCTCGGCCAGGGCGGCGCGGTAGCCGGCGTAGGTGGGCTGGTCGACGGCCAGCTTGGCGAGGGTGGCGGCCCAGAGGTGGTCCGCCAGGCCGGGCGTGTCGAGGTCCATCTCACCGGCGGCGATGCGGCGGGCCAGCTCGGCGTTGAGGTCGGCCAGGTCGCCGTCTTCGCCCAGCAGAGCCGTCAGCCGCTCGCGCTCGGCCGCGTCGGCGGCCGGGCCAAGTTCAAGCTGGCGGCGCATCATCTCCAGGGCGTTGGCGGCCACGCGGACCTTGAAGTTGATGTGGCCGGTGGTCTCGGGCGCCACCACCTCCTTCAGGAAGCGGGCGACGGCGGCGAGGATCTCGGCGGGGCGGGGCTCGTCCTGCATGTCAGGCGGCCAGCAGGCGCATGAGGTCGACCTCGGTCTCGGAGGTGCGCCGGGCGATCACGGCGCGCTCCACATTGGGATCGGCGGTGCGGAAGGTGGTGGCCATGCCGCTGCACATCACCCCCCAGCGCAGGGAGCCGAACACCTCCCACAATAGGGCGTGCTGCGCGATTGACCGGCTCGCCGCCGGCCGCCTCGTAGCCGGCCCACAGGTCCTCGCGCTCGCCGAAGCCGCCCACCGGCTTGTCGGCGACGCCGAAGCGCCAGGAGCTGGTGCAGATCCAGCCCAGGTCCTCCATCGGGTCGGCCACATGGGCGATCTCCCAGTCGAGCACGGCGCGCACGCCGTCGGGGCCGATCATCAGATTGCCGTTGCGAAAATCGCCGTGCACCAGGCGCGGATGGGCCGGCGGCGGCGGGCAGTGGGCGTCCAGCCAGCGGAACGCCAGCTCGAACACCGGCCGGGGCCAGGCGGTGGCGCGGTAGATCTCGCGATACTGGTCGACCAGCTCGGCCGGATCCGCCCGGCGCAGGTTGGGGAATTCGTCCGGGTTCATGGTGTGG
Source organism: uncultured Alphaproteobacteria bacterium (assembly GCA_963817995.1). Classification (GTDB taxonomy): domain Bacteria; phylum Pseudomonadota; class Alphaproteobacteria; order Caulobacterales; family Caulobacteraceae; genus Acaudatibacter. The sequence goes on along the minus strand of CAWFQJ010000009.1, from coordinate 919,527 downwards.
ATGCGGGCGAGGATCTCGCCGCACTGGCGCGCCAGGAAGGTGCGGGCGTGGGCGAAGGCCTCGCCGCGCGCGATCCGGCCGCCCAGGGTCTCGCCCTCGACGAAGCCCATGATGAAGCCGCGGCCGAGGCCATCCTCCGGCGTCAGCACCCAGCGCACCGGCGGCACCGGCACGCCCCTGGCGCCCGCCGCCTCGATCAGCCGGGCCTCGATCTCCAGTCCGACGGCGGTTTCGGAGACCCGGTCGCCGCCCGGCGCGCGGCGCAGGATCAGGGGCGTTTCGATGCCGTCCTTGACCAGGTGAAAGCGCCAGATCTCCTGGGTGGCGCCGGCCGAGAGACGCGCCACGGCCGACACGCCGTCGCCGCCAAGATGGCGCCGGGCCACACCGGCCAGACCTTCGGCCAGATCGCTCACAGTTGTCGTTTCCTCCGCGATCTTGATGTCGCGGCGAGAACCTAGCCCAGGCGGGGAGCCAGTAAAACGGTCACGTCGGGGAACGCGAGACGCAGCCTTGACGGAGCTTGTCCATTAGCACCGCTAGACTGAAAAAGCCTGGGTCCTGGCTTTCGCCAGGATGAGCGGACTTGGGAGCGGCGCGCTGACCTTAAATCCCCGCGGCCTTGTCGAACTTCGCCCACATCGGCGCGCAGTCGACGGTCTCCCCCCGCGCGGCGGCTTCGTCGATGGCCATGACGGTCAGGCCGGCCTCCATGGAGTCTCGCGGCGTCACCGGGAATGGCGCGACGCCCTCGAGGGTGGCGAGGAGATCGAGCGCCATGGCCTGGTCGGCGCCGTTGTGGTTGTCGTCGGTGAGGCCGCCGTATTCGATGCGTTCCGGCTTGCTCCGGGCCAGGGCGGGGCGGATCATCAGCTTGTTGCGCACCAGATCGGCGAGCAGGGTGCCGTGGGTGCCGGCGATGTACCAGCGCCGCTCCTGCAGGGCGACGTGGCTGTTGGAGTGGAACGAGAGCGCCAGGCCGCTGGCATATTCGACGATGGCCACCTGGTGGTCGGTGACGTCCATGTCGGACTGGAAGGCGTCGTTGGCGCCGGCCCAGCCGGCGTCGCGCAGGGCGTAGGCGGGCGAGCCGTCGTCATAGGTCGGCGGGCACGTCGGTGCGCGACGGATCGAAGATGCGCCGGCCGCCGAAGCTCGCCACCTTGGCGGCCGCGGCCGCCGGCGATGCGGCCGAAGATATCGAAGTCGTGGCAGACCTTGTCGAGCATGAACGAGCCGCCCCATTCCTGCCTTGCGCCGCCAGTTGCGGGCCAGATAGGCGCCGTGCTCCGGGTGGCAGATGCTCGGTGGCGTCCATCGAGATCAGCTCGCCCAGCTCGCCGGCGTCGACCCGCGCGATCACCTCGCGCACGATCGGCATGGAGCGCATGACCAGGCCGATGAAGAGCGGCGGCGTGGCGGCCCCGGCGAGGATGCGAGCCAGGGCGTAGGTCTCGTCCTTGGTGCGCACGATCGGCTTCTCGGCGAAGATCGGATAGCCGGCGGCGAAGGCGGCCTTGAGATGGTCGAAGTGCAGATGATTGGGCGAGCCGATCATCACCAGATCGAACGGACCATCGGCGAGGAGAGACGCTTCGTCGGGATAGACCTCGCCGGCCGGCACACCCGCCTCCGCCAGAATGCCCAGGCCAACGGGTGCGGGATCGGCGTAACCGGCCAGATCAAGGCGCCAGCCCACCTCGACCATGGCCGCCAGAACATGGGCGATCCTCTGGCCAAGGCCGATCACGCCGATCCGGTATGTCTTCATCGCCACGCCCCAAAACCAAGCCCATCCCCTGGATAGGCAAAGCTTATCATTCTTTCAAAACCATGATTGCGCGGCGCGGCGCCCTTGCCTAGGGTTTCATCTGAACGCCGATAACAAACCCCGCGCCACGACGGGGACGGCGATGAACGCGCCGCGACCCCTGGAGGAAGCCTAGATGAAGTTCACCTGGTTCAACCTGATGCCCTGGCCCTATCTGCCGGACGATTTCCGGGAGAAGAACCGCTCGGTCTGGGTCGACATCGACCAGCGCCTGTTCGATCCGGCCAAGAGCCACGCGGTCTACAACACCTATATGGACCTTCTGGAATACGCCGACACCCTGGGCTTCGACGGGGTGGGGGTGAACGAGCATCACCAGAACGGCTATGGCATCATGCCGTCGCCCAACATCATCGCCGCCGGGCTGGCCAGGCGGACCAAGAACGCGGCCATCGTGGTGCTGGGCAATTCCATCGCCCTCTACAACCCGCCGGTGCGCGTGGCCGAGGAGTTCGCCATGCTCGATTGCATCAGCGGCGGGCGGCTGGTGGCCGGCTTCCCCGTCGGCACCTCGATGGACACCAACTTCTGCTATGGCCAGATCCCGGCCCTGACCCGCGAGAAATACGCCGAGGCGCACGAACTGATCATCCGCGCCTGGACCGAGCGCGACCCGTTCGCGTTCAACGGCCGCTACAACAAGCTGCGCCATGTGAACATCTGGCCAAGGCCGATCCAGCAGCCGCATCCGCCGGTGCACATCCCCGGCGGCGGCTCGGTGGAGACCTACGATTTCTGCATCGACAACACCTATTCCTATTCCTACCTCAGCTTCACCGGCTACATCCGGGCCAAGGCCCTGCTGCAGGGCTATTGGGACCGGGTGGCGGCGCGCAATACGCCCGACACCTCGCCCTATCGCGCCGGCTTCGCCCAGACGATCTGCGTGGCCGAGACCGACGAGGAGGCCGAGCGGCTCTATGCGCCGCACGTCAATTATTTCTACAACCGCTGCCTGCACGTCTATCCGGGCTTCGCCGACGCGCCGGGCTATCGCACCATCAAGACCATCCAGGCCGGGGCCCTTTCGCAATACGCTCCGCCCAAGGGCTTCGCCGAACTGACCTGGAAGGATCTGATCGAAGGCGGCCACGTGATCGCCGGCTCGCCGGAGACCGTCCGACAGCGGATGGAGGAGCTGATCAAGGGCCTCAACGTCGGCAATATCTTCTGCCTGATGCACGTGGGCGACATGCCGGCCGACAAGTGCATGTATTCCTCGCGCCTGTTCGCCGAGAAGGTGATGCCCAAGCTGCGCGGCCTGCTCCCCGAATGCGAGGGCGACGGCCGGTTCTGGTGCAAGCCGCTGACCGACCGGGTGACGCGCGGGCTCCCTGCCCGGCGAATACCAGCCGACCCGCGTCGCCGAACCCGTCTGAAGGACCAAGCCCAAATGGAAACCAAGACCGTTCAGACGCGGCATGCGCCCGTGCGCTATCTCGAAGGCGGATCGGGCGAGCCGCTCGTCTATCTGCATGGCGCCGGCGGAATGACGGCCGGCGATCCGATTCTCGCCGCCCTGTCCGAGCGCTGGCATGTGTTCGCGCCGTTCCTGCCCGGATATGGCGAGACCGAGGAATGCGGGGGCTTGCGGGACATGCTCGACTTCACCCTGCACACCGCCGACGTGGTCGAAGCGCTGGGCCTGAGAGACCCGATCCTGGTCGGCCACTCCATGGGCGGGATGATCGCCGCCGAGATGGCGGCCCTGGCGCCGAACGACGTCTCGCGTCTGGCCCTTATCGCGCCGGCGGGACTCTGGCTGGACGATCATCCGATCCCTGATCTTTTCTCCCTGTTGCCTTTCGAGCTGCCGAAATATCTGTTCCACGACCCCGAGGCCGGGGCGGCCCTGATGACCGCCGGACTGAGGATGGACGATCCGAAGTTCCTGCAGGACTATCTGATCCGCAACGCCCGCCAGCTGGGCATGGCCGGCAAGCTGCTCTTCCCCATCCCCGAACGCGGCCTCGCCGGGCGGCTTTATCGCATCAAGGCCAAGACCGTGATCGTCTGGGGGACGAGCGACCGCCTTGTTCCGCCGGTCTATGGGCCGGCGTTCGCGGAGGGGATCGCGGGGGCGAAGCTGGTCGAGGTGGCCGAGGCTGGCCACATGGTGGTGATAGAAAAACCCGGGGCCATCGTGGATGCGGTGGCAGGGTTGGGTTAGGCCTCACCCCCTCCGCTCATCCTCGCGAAAGCGAGGCTGAGCGGGGGCGCCGAGTGCATATGAACCAGTTTTACGTGGCGAACCCCCATGCCCCTGACCGCTTCGGAACGTCAGAAGCTTCGCGAGCGGTGCTCGTCCATTCTGTTTGGATTTCGCACACCCTCGCCGGCCGAGGAGTTCCGCCTGCTGAGCGAGTGGTGCGAGGCCAACGAGGCGACCCACGATGTCTATGGCGAGGGCGCGCTGATCGAGAATTTCGAGCGCAGGATCGCAGGGCTCACCGGCAAGGCCGCCGCCGCGTTTATGCCCAGCGGGGTGATGGCCCAGCTGATCGCGATCCGCATCTGGGCCGAGCGTTCCGGCCTGCCACGCTTTGGCCTACACCCAACCTCCCATCTGATCCTGCATGAGCGGGAGGCCTATCAGGCCCTCTTCCATCTTCACGGAGCGGTGGTGGGCGACCGCCTGCGCCCGCTGACGGCGGCCGACCTGGAGGGCGAGCATCAGCCGCTGGCCTGCCTCATCGTGGAGTTGCCCATCCGCGAGGCTGGCGGCCAACTGCCGGAGTGGGATGAGCTCGAGGCGCTGAAGGCCCTGGCGCGACAGAGGAATATCCCCCTGCACATGGATGGAGCGCGGCTGTGGGAAAGCCGGGCCTTCTACGGCCGTTCATATGGGCAGATCGCCGCCGGCTTCGCGTCCGTCTATGTCTCGGTTTACAAGGGCCTGGGCGGGATCGCCGGGGCGGTGTTGGCGGGCGATGAGGACTTCATAGCAGAGGCCCGACTGTGGCGGCGGCGCATGGGCGGAACGCTCATCCATCAGAGCCCGATGATCGCCTCGGCCGCCATGCGCCTGGAGGCGCGCTTGGCCCAGATGGATGCCTGTTATGCCAGGGCCGTCTCTCTTGCCGCGGCGCTTGAGGGTGTCGAAGGCCTGAAGGTCAATCCGGCCAAGCCACACACCAATATGATGCATCTCTACATCGAAGCGCCGACCGAGGCGGTGCTGCAACGGCGCGACGAGATCGCCGAGCGCGAAGGGGTGTGGGTCGTCGGCGGCGCGCGAGCCAGCCGAGGTCCCCGGCTGGTGCGTGACCGAGCTTTGTGTGGGCGACACCTTGATCGACCTGGACAACGGGGTGGTCGTCGCGCACCTGCGCGCGCTGCTGGACTAAGCTCCAGAAGGCTAAAAATGCTCGATGGTTGACGCCTTGCCGAAAAAAAATATGCGAGCCGCGCTGGCGCTCTACGATGGCGAGCGTGGCCTGACCGGGTAAACGCACCCCAAAACCGCTCATCCTCGCGAAAGCGAGGACCCAGGCTTTTTTCACGATGTCCTTCTGGGTTTACATCCTCGCCAGCAAGCGAAATGGCACGCTCTACCTCGGTCACACCGACGATCTGTATCGCCGGGTCATTGAGCATAAGGCTCACGCCATCCCAGGGTTCACTTCCAAATATGGCGTGACCCGCCTCGTATGGTTCGAAGAACACGCCTCGCGAGAGGAGGCGTTCACGCGAGAGCGGCGGATGAAGGTCTGGCGGCGGGCCTGGAAAATCGAGCTGATCGAACGGTTCAATCCTGGGTGGCGGGATCTGTTCGAGGATATGGAAAACTGAAAAAGCCTGGGTCCTCGCTTTCGCGAGGATGAGCGGGGTTTTAGGGTCAGCCCCCCCTTCCCGCCGTCCGCTAGATCTGCCGCGCCCTGCCCGCCCAGTAGGGCGCCCTCACCTTGCCGCGTTGGATCTTGCCGGCGGGGCTGCGAGGGAGTTCGTCGACGAAATCCAGGGTTCGCGGAATCTTGTAGCCGGCCAGCCGCGCCTTGGCGAAGGCGAGGATATCGGCGGCGAGGGCCTCGCTGGGCGTCTGGCCCGGATGGAGGGTGACGACGACCTTCACCTCCTCGCCCCACTCGTCGTTGGGCACGCCGATGGCGCAGCTATCCTCCACCGCCGGGTGCTTGATGATCTCGTTGTCGATCTCCTGGGGATAGATGTTGACCCCGCCGGAGATGATGCATTCGGCGGTGCGGCCGGTGAGGAAGAGATAGTCGTCATCGTCGAAATAGCCGACATCGCCGAGGGTGAAATAGCCGTCCTTGTGCGCCGAGGCGGTCTTGGCCGGATCCTTGAAATATTCGAATGGGGCGATGGGCGAGACCTGGAAATAGATGGTCCCGGGCTTGTTGCGCTCGGTGATCTCGACGCCTTCCTCGTCATAGAGCTTGACGGCGCCGGGCATCGGCAGGCGGCCGACCGTGCCGGGCTTGGCCAGCCATTCGTGGCTGTCGATCAGGAAGCCGGCCCCGCCCTCCGAGCCGGCGTAATATTCATAGAGCACCGGCCCCAGCCAATCGATCATGGCCTTCTTGATCTCCGGCGGGCATGGCGCGGCGCCGTGGATGACATAGCGCAGGGAGGAGATGTCGTATTTGGCCTTCACCTCCGCCGGCAGGGCCAGGAGCCGCTGGAACATGATCGGCACCAGGTGGGCGCGGGTGACGCGGTGGCGTTCGATGGCGGCGAGCACCCCTTCCGAATTCCAACGATCGAGGAACACCAAGGGATTGCCCTGGGCCATGGCGGCGCGGACATCGAAGGCCAGAGGCGCGGCGTGATAGGCGGGCCCCGCGCACATCTGCACGTCGTCCGGCTCGCCCGGCCCTGGCGAGAGGACGGTGGTGTTGGTCCGCCGATATACGCCCTTGGGCCGGCCGGTGGTGCCGGAGGTGTAGAGCATGGCCCCGCCCATCACCGGATCGGCGATATCGGCGCCATCGAAGGCGGCCAGGGCCGAGGCGTAGGGGATGAAGCCCGGCGCGTCCTCGCCGATGGAGATCCTTCACCCGCACCAGCGGGGCCTCGGCGGCCAGGGCGGCGGGATAGCGGGTCTCGGCGACCAGCGCCTTGGCCTCGCAGTCGTTGATGATGTAGGCGACCTCGTCCTCGGTCAGGTGCCAATTGACCGGGGTGATGCGGAAGCCGGCGCGCAGGGTGGCGCTGAGCACCTCCACGAACTCGGCGCGATTGGAGCTCATCAGGGCGACCGCGTCGCCAGCCTGGAGGCCATGCTCGCGCAACAGGCGCACCACGCGGTTGGCGTTGGCGTTGATCTGGTGGAAATTTCGCGTGCCGAAGGGATCGTAGACCGCGATCTCGTTCGGCTTCACATCGGCCCAGACGCTGGCGGTCATGCCCGTATAGGCGGCCTCGACGAGACGCGGGAGCAGATCCGGCATGGGCGTTCCTCGACCAACAGACGCTTCAGACGTGACGTTGCATTCGCAATCGTTCACCTGCCGCGCCGATGGCGCCGCGGGCCCGAATCTATTGCTTGGGCGGGAGGCTCGTCGTCAATCGCAAACGGCGATCAGACTTCCAAAGGCCGGTTCGAAAACACCTGATCGTGCGGCCCGGCGGCGGGGAAGTGCTCGCGCAGGGCGGCGCCGCAGATCTCCACCGCCTCGATGATGCCAGCGGTGGGATCATCGCCACGCTTCATCGCGTCGCCGATCGCCGCGGCGGCGCGGGTCCAAGCCGGATCGCCCACCTTCTGGTGGATGCCCTCATCGGCGAGGACCTGCACCTGACGGTCGTCCAGGGCGACAAAGATCATCACCCCGGTCTCGCTGCCTATCGCCCGGGCGCTGATCGCGGCGAATTGGCGGTGGGCGGCCCTGGCGACCCGGTGGCTCTTGAGGAGGCGCGGGGTGAGACGCCGCCGGACCGCCGGGATCGACACGATCAGAAAGACGGCGACGAAGAGGGCGCACTGCAGGAGGGCGTAGATCGACAGGCCCATGCTGAGCTCGGTCTCAAGCGCCCCGGACTGGCCAAGAACCCAGAGATCGCTGACAAGGGTCGCCAGGGGCCGCACGGTCAGGGCGAAAACCAGGGGCGGAAGGGCTAGGGAAGCCGCCGCCGCCCAGGCCAGCGGTATCTCGCGATACTGCGAGACCTCGCGGGCCAGGACGCAAAGGATTTCGCCGCTCGAACCCTCCTCGGCCTTGGCGACGGCGGCCTCGATGCGGTCTTCCTCAAGGGCGCTCAGCATTTCACCAGCTCCCCGAGGCGCCGCCGCCGCCGCCCGAGCCGCCGCCGCCGGAGAACCCGCCGCCGCCGCCAAATCCACCGCCGCCGCCCCAGCCGCCGCCTCGGCCGCCGCCCAGGAACATCAGGGGCAAAAGCATGCCCATGCCCCCGCCGCCCCGCCGGCCGAAGATCGACCGGATCAGGAAAAAGAGGAAGATCAGCGGGATGATGAAGCCGAGCGGGCTGACATGACGGGTCGGGGCCTGGACATCCTGAGCCGCCTGGGCGGCCTTGGCCTCGGCGGTGCTGGGATCGGCGGTCAGCTGGGTGATGATGGCGTCGGTCCCATCGACGACGCCGCCCTCGATATCTCCGGCGCGGAACTTCGGCAGCACGGCTCGCTGCAGGATGACGCTGGAAAGGGCGTCGGTGAGGATCGGCTCGAGGCCATAGCCGACCTCGATACGGACCTTGTGCTCGCTGGGCACGACGATGAGGATCGCGCCGTTGTTGAGCCCCTTCTGGCCGATGCCCCAGGTGCGCAGGAGCTGGTAGCCGTAGTCGGCGATGTCATAGCCGCCGAGCGAGGGCAGGGTTACGACCACAAGCTGGCGGCTGGTGGACTGCTCCAGCGCGGCGAGCTTGGCGGTCAGCGCCTGCTGGGTGGCTGGCGACAGCACATGAGCGTCGTCCACCACCCGGCCGGTGAGGGCGGGGAACTGCGGCGCGGCCATCGCCGCCGGCGCGAAGAAAAGCGCCAGCAGCAGGGCCGCCAGACCGGCCAGACGGGTCATGGATTGGTGGCGGGGGCCGCCGGTGAGGCGGGTGGCGGAGATCCCGGCGCGGCGCCCGGAACGCTGGTGTCGAAGCTCACCGTCGGGGCCGACTGGGCCGCCGCCGTGGCCGAGAACAGGGCCATGGGCTTGGCGCTCCGATAGAAGGTCGCCGCCCAGAGGGACGTCGGCAGCACCCGCAGGGTGGTGTTGTAGTCCTGGACGGCGGCGTTGTAGTCGCGCCTGGCGACGGCGATCCGGTTTTCGGTGCCTTCGAGCTGGGCCTGCAGCGCCAGGAAGTTCTCATTGGACTTCAGGTCGGGATATTTCTCGCTGATCGCCATCAGCCGGCCGAGGACGCCGGAAAGCTGGTTCTGGGCCTGCTCGTATTTCTGGAAGGCGGCCGGATCGGTGAGGGTCGAGGCGTCGACCTTGACCTGGGTGGCGCTGGCGCGGGCCTGGGTCACCTCCACCAGGGTCCGCTGCTCCTGAGCGGCGTAGCCCTTCACCGTCGCCACCAGGTTGGGGATCAGGTCGGCCCGGCGCTGGTAGTCGTTCTGCACATCGGCCCAGGCCGTCTGGGCGGCCACCTGCTTGGTGGGAATGGCGTTGACGCCGCAGCCGGCGAGCGCCAGCGGCAGCAGGGCGATCAGAGCCAAGCGCGAAGCCCAGCGAAACGGATGTTGCAAGGAAGAACCTCCCCGAAGCCGCGCCGTAACGGTGGCGATGGCGGGAATCTAGGCTCGCAAGAGGCCGGGCGCCAGGGCGGGCCACCGGAATGTGACCTCGCCAATTGCCCAGAGTTCAGGTCGTCACCCCCGCCCCCTCGCCCGCCAGGTCGTCGAACGAGCCGTGGCTGGAGGCGTAGAGCGTGGCGTAGAGGCCGCCGCGGGCCATCAGCGCGTCGTGCGGGCCCTGCTCGACGATGCGGCCCTGCTGCAGCACGATGATCTCGTCGGCGTCGCGCACGGTGGCCAGGCGGTGGGCGATGACCAGGCAGGTGCGGCCGGCGAACAGCACCTTCAGCGCCCGCTGGATCTCCAGTTCGGTGAAGCTGTCGATATTGGCGGTGGCCTCGTCGAGGATCAGGATCGTGGGATCGGCCACCAGGGCGCGGGCGAAGGAGAGCAGCTGGCGCTGGCCGACCGAGAGGTTGCGGCCGCGCTGGCCGAGCTGGGTGTCGTAGCCCTCGCGGCAGGCGCATGATGAAGTCGTGGGCGCGCGACCGCCTTGGCCGCGGCGATCACCTGCTCGCGGGTGGCGCCGGTGGTGTTGTAGCGGATGTTCTCCTCGATGGTGCCGGAGAACAGGAAGGGCTCCTGCAGCACCATGCCGATGGTCGCGCCCAGGCACTCCAGGCGTCACGTCGCGCACGTCGTGCCCGCCGACCAGCACCGCGCCCTGATCGACCTCGTAGAAGCGGCGCACCAGCGAGATGATGCTGGTCTTGCCCGAGCCGGTGGGGCCGACCAGGGCCACCACCTGGCGCGGCTTCACCTTGAGCCTGACGTCGTGCAGCACCGGCCGGCCGGGGTCGTAGCCGAAGGTGACGTGGTCCAGCTCGACGGTGGGCGGCGCGCTCGGTCAGGCTCGACCGCGTCCGGCTTGTCGACGATGGTCACCGGCACGTCCAGCACCTCGAAGATGCGGTGGCCGGCGGCCATGGCCCGCTGCATCACGGTGTACTGCATCGACAGCATGCGCACCGGCTCGAAGAAGCGCTGGACGGAGAGGATGAAGGCCACCATGCACGCCGACGTCCAGGCTGGCCGCCCAGCACCTCGCTCGCCGCCGACGACGATGATCATGGCCATGGCGATCGCCGGTGAGGATGTCGACGGTCGGCGTCATGATCTGGGCGAGCCACGCCGAGCTCGACCTGGGCCTCGAAATTCTCCCGCGCCTTCTCCTCGTAGAGCTCGAAGTTCAGCGCCTCGCGGCGGGTCTCCTGCACCGTGCGCACGCCGTTGATGTTCTCGGCCAGGGCGCCGTTGGCGATCGAGGAGGCGTCGCGGGCGCGGCGGAAGGTCCGCTTGGAGAAGGGCAGCCAGACCGCCCGGACGCACGATCAGGGCCGGCAGCTCGGCAGGGTCAGCAGGCCCAGCTCCAGTCCATCAGCAGCAGCACGACGACGATGCCGATCAGCATGATGAAATCGCCCAGAGCGCCGGTGGAGCTTTCCAGGAATTCCTGCAGCGCGTTCACGTCGCCCTGCAGGCGCGACATGATCCGGCCGACGTGGGTCTTGTCCATGAAGGTCAGGGCCACGTCCTGGAAGTGGGCGAACATGGCGCGGCGGACGTCGAAGATCACCCGCTGCGCCAGGCGCGTGGTCATCCACTGATCGCAGAAGCCGGCGAAGGCGCTGAGCAGCACGAGGCCGCCGTAGCCGGCGATAAACCGCTCCAGACGCGGCGTATCGTGCGGCCACGGCGGCGTTGACGATGGAGCCGATCATCCAGGGGATGGCGACGCTGCTCAGGGACGAGAACAGCACCGCCGTCTGGGCGCCGATCAGAAGGGCGCGGTGCGGCTTGAGGAAGGCGAAGAAGCGCCGGATGATCCGGGTGTCGAAGGACGCGAAGATCTCCTCCTCGTCCGGCGTGCCGAGATTGGCGTTGCGTTTGCGGGGCGATCGTCGAGGGCGATATCGGTCATGCGCCCGCCTCCGCCAGCTTGCGGCGCACCCGGGCGTCGGCGATCGACAGGCCCTGCTCGGCCCGGGTCTGCAGGGCGAAGAGATCGGCGTATTCGCCGCCCAGCGCCACCAGCTGATCGTGGGTCCCCCGCTCGACGATCCGGCCCTCCTCCAGCACGATGATCTCGTCGGCGTGCATCAGGGAAGAAAGGCGGTGGGCGATGATCATCGTGGCCTTGGTCGCGGTGGCCGCGCTCAGGGCGTCGCGCACCTTCTTCTCGGTCACCGCGTCGATGGCGGCGGTGGAGTCGTCGAAGATCATCACGCCGGGGCCGGGCGTCACGCCCCGGGCGATGGACATGCGCTGGCGCTGACCGCCGCACAAGGCCACGCCCCGCTCGCCCACCCGGGTGTCGTAGGCGCCAGGAAGCGCGGCCACATAGTCGTGGATCTGGGCGGTGCGCGCCGCGCCTTGGATGCGCGCCTCCTCGGCCCAGGGATCGGCGTAGGCGATGTTGTTGGTCACCGTGGCGTCGAACAGGAAGGCTTCCTGCTGGACGAGGCCGACGTGGGCGCGGAGCGACGCCAAGGTGACGTCCCGCACATCCTGGCCATCGATGGTCACCCGCCCGGCGGTCACGTCGTAGAAGCGCGGGATCAGGTTGGCGATGGTCGACTTGCCGGCGCCCGGCGGCCCGACGATGCCCAGGGTCTGGCCGGGCCTGACCTCGAAGCTGATGTCGCGCAGCACCGGCTTGCCCAGATCGAAGGCGAAGTCGACGTGCTCGAAACGCAGCACCCCCTCGGTCACCTCCAGCGGCGGCGGCGTCCGGGGCATCGGCGATGGCCGGCGCCAGGTCGAGAATCTCGAACAGCCGGCTGCCCGAAGAGGTGGCCCGCGCGCCAGCGGCGAAGATCATGGCGATCTGGCGGATCGGCGACTGCAGGAGCGTCATATAGGTAAGGAACTCGGTCAGCCGCCCGGCGCTCATCGTTCCGGCCGCGACCTTGTGGCCGCCGACCCAGAGCAGCAGGCCCATGGAGCCGTAGAAGCTCAGGGTCATCACCGATACGGCGCGAAAGCGCAGCACGATGCGCTGGTAGGAATAGGCCAGGGCGGCGTTGGCGGCCTGATCGAACTTGGCCATCTCGAAGGTCTTGGCGGCGAAGGCGCGCACCACGCGGATGCCCTGGAGATTTTCCTCCATGGTCAGGGTGAGGATGCTCATCAGCCTCTGCACATGCAGCCAGGTGACCCGCAGCATGACGCCCATATGCGCCAGGGCGACGCCGGCGATCGGGGTGAAGGCCAGGCCCAGCGCCGCCATCAGAGGATCGGTGGCGATCATCATCCAGGCCGCGGCCGCCAGCAGCAGGACCAGGGTCAGGGCCGTCATCATGCCGTTCTGGATGAACGACCGCGCGCCCTCCAAATCGAGCATGCCCCGGGTGATCAGATCGCCGGAATGGATCTTGTCGTGAAAGCCGAAGGAGAGGCTCTGCAGCTTCTGGAAGAAGTCCAGGCGATATTGATAGGCGACCTTCTGGCTCACCCACTCGGCCTGATAGTTGGCGGCCATGGTGAAGAGGCCGCGCGTGGCGGTGGCGGCCACGGCCAACAGGGCAGTGATCAGTAGGTCATGGCGGATATGGCCGGCGCCGATGTGCGCATCCCCCAGGCGCCGGGCCAGGTCCACGGCATGGCCGAACAGGCGCGGCAGGGTGAGGCTGGCCAGGGCGGCGCCCAGGGAGGCGCCGATGGCGAGGCTCACCCGGCCCGGCGCCAGAGCGAGCGCTTCGGCGACGATCCGGCGCAGCACGCGCGGCGCCGCCTTCACGTCTATCGGACGCGAGTCGGGTGTGGGCGGCGCGCGCAGGCGCGCGCCGTGCGAATCGGCCATCGGGAAAACCCGTCTGTGTGAAGTGGCTATTCTGAACCCCGGCGACGGGCTTGGCTATGGCGCCAGAGCCACACAGCCGCCGCGCGTGCATTTATTCGACTTATTTCGTTCTTGATTTGTGCTCGGCGTCCGTTGGCGTTAAGATGCCTCGCGCGCAACGCCGCCGGAGGAGACGACCATGGCCGAGGAACTGGTTTTCTACACCAACCCCATGTCGCGCGGCAGGATCGTGCGCTGGATGCTGGAGGAGGTGGGCGCGCCCTATCGCACCGAGATCCTCGACTATGCCACGACCCTGAAGTCGCCCGCCTATCTGGCCATCAATCCCATGGGCAAGGTGCCGGCGATCACCCATGGCGAGACGGTGGTGACCGAGGGCGCGGCGATCTGCGCCTATCTGGCCGACGCCTTTCCCGACGCCGGCCTGGCGCCCGCCGCCTGGCCGAGCGCGGGCGCCTATTATCGCTGGCTGTTCTTCGCCGCGGGGCCGGTGGAGGCGGCGACCACCAACAAGTCCCTGGGCTTTGAGGTTCCCGCGGGCCGGGAGCGGATGGCCGGCTATGGCAGCTTCGAGGATGTGATGAACGCCCTGGAGATCGCCGTCTCCCAGACCGACTATGTGGCCGGCGACAAGTTCAGCGCCGCCGATGTCTATTTCGGCTCGCAGATCGGCTGGGGCCTGCAGTTCAACTCCATCGAGGCGCGGCCCGCCTTCGAAAAATACTGGGCCCGCCTCGTCGACCGCCCGGCCGCGATCCGCGCCCGCGAAATCGATGATGCGCTCATCGCGGCCCAGCCGGCGGCGAGCTAGATTTCGGCCTCACAGGCTTCGGGCTTGGCCTGAGCGGAAAAACAGCCGACCCTAGGCCATGCATCAAAGCCTGCCGATCATCGCCGTTCGCGGCCTGACCAAGACCTACGCCACCGGGTTCCAGGCGCTCAAAGGGATCGACCTGGAGATTCGCCAGGGCGAGATCTTCGCCCTGCTCGGCCCCAATGGCGCGGGCAAGACCACCCTGATCAACATCATTTGCGGCATCGTGCGGCCCTCGGGCGGAACGGTGCTGGCCGGCGGTCACGACATCATCGGCGACTGGCGCGCCACCCGCTCGATGATCGGCTTGGTGCCGCAGGAGCTTTCCACCGACGGCTTCGAGACGGTGTGGGCGACGGTGAGCTTCAGCCGAGGCCTGTTCGGCAAGCCCAAGGACCCGGCCTATCTGGAAAAGGTGCTGCGCCAGCTCTCGCTGTGGGACAAAAAGAACGAGCGGATCATGGCCCTCTCCGGCGGCATGAAGCGCCGGGTGATGATCGCCAAGGCCCTCTCGCACGAGCCGCGCATCCTCTTCCTCGACGAACCGACCGCCGGGGTGGACGTCGAATTGCGCCGCGACATGTGGGAAATGGTGCGGGGCCTTCGCGCCGGCGGCGTGACCATCATTCTCACCACCCACTACATCGAGGAGGCCGAGGAGATGGCCGACCGGGTGGGGGTGATCAACGGCGGCGAGCTCATCCTCGTGGAGGACAAGGCGGCGCTGATGGCCAAGCTCGGCAAACGCCAGCTCACCCTGCATCTGCGCGCGCCGCTGACGGCGTTGCCCGGCGGGCCTCGGCGCCTTTCCCCTGGAGCTGGCCGCGGACGGCGGCGAGATCGTCTACACCTTCGATGCGAAGGCGCAGAGCACGGGCATCGCCACCCTGATGCGCGGCCTCACCGAGGCCGGTGTCGATTTCACCGACCTGCAGACCAGCGAAAGCTCGCTGGAGGATATCTTCGTCAGCCTGGTGAGCACGCGATCATGAACCTGATGGGCGTGCGCGCCATCTATGTCTTCGAGCTGTCGCGCTGGTTTCGCACCCTGACCCAGAGCCTGCTGGCGCCGGTGATCTCCACCTCGCTCTATTTCGTGGTGTTCGGCTCGGCGATCGGCTCGCGCATGACCGCCATCGACGGGGTGAGCTACGCCGCCTTCATCGTGCCGGGACTGCTGATGCTGTCGCTGCTGACCGAGAGCGTCAGCAACGCCGCCTTCGGCATCCATATGCCCAAGTGGTCCGGCACGATCTATGAGCTGCTCTCGGCGCCGGTGGCCTGGTACGAGGCGGTGATCGGCTATGTGGGGGCGGCGGCCACCAAGTCGGTGATGCTGGGCCTGGTGATCCTGGTCACCGCGCGGATCTTCGTGCCCTTCCGCATCGATCACCCATCCGGTGATGATGGCCGCGTTCCTGGTGCTGACGGCGGTGACCTTCAGCCTGTTCGGCTTCATCATCGGCGTGTGGGCCGAGGGCTGGGAGCGGCTGCAGATCGTGCCCAGCCTGATCATCACGCCGCTGACCTTCCTGGGCGGCAGCTTCTATTCCATCGCCATGCTGCCGCCGCTGTGGCGCAAGGTGACCCTGTTCAATCCGGTGGTCTATCTGGTGAGCGGCTTTCGCTGGAGCTTCTATGGCGTCTCCGACGTCGGGGTGTGGCTGAGCCTGGCCATGACCGGTGGCTTCATGGTCGCTTTGCCTCGTCGCCATCTGGTGGATATTCAAGACCGGCTACAAGCTGAAGACCTGACGCGATGCTCCTCACCAAACGCACCCTCCTCGCCGGCGCCGGCGCCCTGACCGCAACGTCCTCCATGGCCCAGACGGCCGGCGGCCAGACGCGCGTGGCGCTGGAGACCATGCTCGGAACCATCACGCTGGAACTGGCCAGCGACAAGGCCCCGATCACCGCCGGCAACTTCATGCGCTATGTGCTGACGAGGCGGCTGGACGGGGCCTATTTCTACCGCGCGATGAGAAACGCCGGCGCGCCGGACACCGGCCTTATTCAGGGTGGTGTCCAGGGCAATCCGTTGAAGGTGCTGCCGCCCATCGCCCATGAGAGCACGCTCACCACCGGGCTATCGCACAAGGACGGCGTGATCTCCCTGGCTCGCTATGCGCCCGGAACGGGGACCTGCGAATTCTTCATCTGCATCGGCGATCAGCCCTATCTCGACGCC
The DNA here is from genome assembly GCA_963817995.1 of uncultured Alphaproteobacteria bacterium. Classification (GTDB taxonomy): domain Bacteria; phylum Pseudomonadota; class Alphaproteobacteria; order Caulobacterales; family Caulobacteraceae; genus Acaudatibacter. Next base: position 903,178 of record CAWFQJ010000009.1, on the reverse strand, counting down.
AATCCCAACGCGCCCGGCGACAACCAGGGCTTCGCGGCGTTCGGCCACGTGACCGATGGCATGGACGTGGCCCGCAAGATTCTCGCCTCCCCCGTCTCGCCCACCGCCGGCGAGGGCGCGATGAAGGGCCAGATGCTGGACCCCGTGGTGACGATCACCAGCGCGAGGGTGGCGTAGCTGCCCAGGGAATGAAGGCATTGGAGGCATAACGCCACCACCTGCAACGAACGTCATCCTCGGCCGTCAGTGCCGAGGATCCATGAACACACTTCCGGGAGTGGCCGTGCGCACGCACGGCCATGGCAAACGCCGAGATCATGGATAACCGGGACTAGCGCCCGGTTATGACGGTCGGGGGATGGGTTGGGCGAGCATCGGTGGGGTTGATAACCTCGATCGAACCTCACTCCATGATCGACGAATAGATGATGGTCTTGAGCTGGCCGCGGAAGTTGAAGGCGCCGGACGGCATGAGCTGGGTCATGAACACCACGCTCAGATCCTCCTTCGGATCGACCCAGAAGATGGTCGAGGCGGCGCCGCCCCAATAGTAGTCGCCCTCGGCGATGCCGCCGTTCCTGACCGCATCGAGGGTGGTGGCGAAGCCGAGGCCGAAACCCACGCCCTCATTGGCGGTCTCCGAAAAGCCGCCGATCGCCATCTGGGTCAGATCGCGGCCTTCCTTGAGATGGTTGCGATGCATCAGGGCGATGGTGCGTGGCCCCAGGATCCGGGCGCCCTCGAACTCGCCGCCCCGGCGGAGCATTTCGCAGAAGCGCAGATAGTCTTCGGTCGTGCCGGTAAGGCCGCCGCCACCCGAAAAGAAGGAAGGCTCTTTCAGATAATCGCTGGTGGCGGGCGCATCGATGAGTTGGAGCGATTTGTCGGCCGCGCGGCGATAGTTGGCGCAGAAGCGCTCGACCTTGCCCGGCGCGACGGTGAAGGCGGTATCCTTCATGCCCAGGGGATCGAAGATCGTCTCCTGCAGGTATCTGTCGAAGCGCTGGCCGCTGATCTTTTCCACCAGAGCGCCGCAGACATCGGTGGAGAGGGAATACATCCACCGCTCACCCGGCTGATAGCGCAGGGGAACCTGAGCGAGCTTGTCCATGAACTCCATGAGCGTCTCGCCCCGGCCGCGGCGAACGCCGACCTCGGCATAGACCTTGTCGACCGGGTGGCCGTCGTCGGGAACGCCCAGGGTCGCCAGGGCGGAGCCATAGGTGAGGCCGCCGGTGTGGCAGAGCATGTCGCGCATGGAGAGCGGCCGGGCCGGCGCCTCGGTGACCATGTCGGCGCCCGAGCCGGACACCCAGACCCGGTGGTTCTTCCATGACGGAAAGAAGCGGCTGACTGGATCGTTGAGCTGGAAATGGCCCCGCTCGTAGAGGGTCATCAGGGCCACCGAGGTGATCGGCTTGGACATCGAATAGATGCGGAAGATGGCGTCGTCGCTCATCGCCACGCCGCGTTCACGATCCATCTGGCCCAGAGAGCGGAAGTAGGCCAGGTGGCCGTGGCGAGCGACGGCGACCTGGCAGCCGGCGATTTTGCCGGGCTCGATATAATTTCGCTCAAGGTGCCTGGTGATCCGCTCCAGGCGGGCGGTGGAGAGGCCAGTGTTCTTCGGCGCCAGTTCCATATCTCACTCCCTTTGTGCGCGACCCCTTTGCGGAGTTCGGTCAGGCGATCGGTCTAAGGCTAGGTCGGCGGTTTCGCCGCCGGGGCTGCGGCCGGGGCGCCCGGCGTGGTGATATCCCAGACCGCCTTCCAGGTTCCGTCGGCCTGGGGTTTGTAAACCGTGACGAAGCTGCCGCTGGTGGTCACCGGGGACTTGGTGTTGGGGTCGGTGTCGGTCTGGGTATAGGCGCCGTGGGTGACGGCCAGATCGCCGGAGGCCGAGACCTCGACCTTGTCGCTGGCGAAGGTCAGGACGAAACCCGGATCGTTGAGCGCGGCCTGTATGCCGGTGGTGATCGCCGGGCCGGTCACCGGGGCTCCGCCTGGCACCATCACGATCGCACCTGGGGCGTAGTGGGCGGCGACCTTGTTGGCGTCGCCGCTTTTCCAGTCGGCGTTCCAATGGACCTCGTCGGTCTTGATCGCATCGACAATGCGGGCCGGATCGGCCTTGGGCGCCGAAGCTTCGCCCGTCGGGCCGCAGGCGGCGGCGAAGAGGGCCAGCGTGAGGCTGGCGAGGATCGGCGACGATTTCATGATCGGCCTTTCGCGGTCGGCGGCGAAGCGGGGGGCAACCATCACCGCGAGCAGGGGACGCGTCAAGTTCGCCGCTAACAGTCTGGCGCGCCCGATCACCGTAAGGTGAAGCCGCCGTTACGAGAGCGCCGCCAAGGGGAAAAGCCCATATTATAGGCGCCAGCCCGTGAATGCGCGGGGCTGCGAGACGGGCGCCAGTCGACAGCCCGCCCCCTCCCGCGCTAAAGGCGAATTTTGAACGTCTGTTGCGCGCGCAACCGGCGCGATGGCTGTCGAGGGGAAGATTTTGTCGGGGTTTCCGCCACCACAGGGGCTTTATGACCCGCGCCACGAGCATGACTCGTGCGGTGTCGGCTTCGTGGCCAATATCAAGGGCAGGAAATCACACGAGGTGGTGGCTTGCGGCCTGGAAATCCTCCTCAATCTCGATCATCGCGGGGCCGTGGGCGCCGATCCCCTGGTGGGCGACGGCGCCGGCTGTCTGATCCAGATTCCCGACGCTCTGCTGCGGGCATGGGCGGCCAAGACCGGCGTCGATCTGCCGGCGCCGGGCGACTACGCCGTGGCCATGTGCTTCCTCCCCAGGGACGAGGAGACCCGTGACCTCGCCATAGGACAGTTCGAGCACTTCATCCGCGTCGAGGGGCAACAACTGGTCGGCTGGCGCGATGTGCCGGTCGATCTCGACGGCCTGGGCGCGGCGGTGCTCGAACAGATGCCGGTGATCCGACAGGCGATCGTCGCGCGCGGGGCGGCGACGCCGGACCAGGACGCCTTCGAGCGTAAGATCCTGGCCATCCGAAAGCAGACCCAGAATCCTCTGGACGCCCTGGCCAAGAAGTATGGCGCGCCGGCCCTGACCGAATTCTACATGCCTTCATTCTCCAGCCGCACGGTGGTCTACAAGGGCCTGCTGCTGGCGAGGCAAGTGGGGACCTTCTACCGCGACCTCGCCAATCCCCTGACGGAATCGGCGCTGGCAATGGTGCACCAGCGCTTTTCCACCAACACCTTTCCCTCCTGGAAGCTGGCCCACCCCTATCGCTTCATCGCCCACAACGGCGAAATCAACACCGTGCGGGGCAACGCCAACTGGATGAACGCGCGGCGCCGCACCATGGAGTCCGACCTGCTGGGGCCGGACCTGGATAAGATGTGGCCACTGCTTCATCCCAGCGACTCCGACACCGCCAAGCTCGACAACGCCCTGGAGCTGTTGTTGGCTGGCGGCTATCCGCTGGCCCATGCGGTGATGATGCTGATCCCCGAGGCCTGGGCCGGCAACGCCTCCATGTCGCCCGAGCGGCGCGCCTTCTATGAGTATCACGCCGCCCTGATGGAGCCGTGGGACGGTCCGGCGGCGATCGCTTTCACCGACGGGCGCCAGATCGGCGCCACCCTCGACCGCAACGGCCTTCGCCCGGCCCGCTACGTCATCACCGATCAGGACCACGTGATCCTGGCCTCGGAAGTCGGCGTGCTGCCGGTGCCCGAGGAGCGCATCGTCCGCAAATGGCGCCTGCAGCCGGGCAAGATGCTGCTCATCGACATGGATGAAGGCCGCATCATCGAGGACGAGGAGATCAAAGCCACCCTCAGCGGGGCCAAGCCCTATGCCGAGTGGCTCCGGCAGACCCAGTTCAAGCTCGAGGATCTGCCCGAGCCGCCGCACTGGGAGCCGGCGCGCAAGACCAACGCCGACAGCCTGCTCGATCGCCAGCAGGCCTTTGGCTACACCCAGGAGGACATCGCCTTCTTCCTGGAGCCCATGGGCGCCAACGGCGAGGACCCGATCGGCTCGATGGGCACCGACACGCCCTTGGCGGTGCTCTCCGACAGGCCCAAGCTGCTCTACGACTATTTCAAGCAGAACTTCGCCCAGGTGACCAACCCGCCGATCGATCCGATCCGCGAGGAGCTGGTGATGAGCCTGGTCTCGATGATCGGACCACGGCCGAACCTCCTTGGCCGCCAGGCGGGCTCGCACAAGCGGCTGGAAGTTTCGCAACCAATCCTCACCAACGCCGATCTGGAGAAGATCCGGTCCATCTCCGAACTGCTCGACGGCGCCTTCCGGACCGCGACGCTCGACGCCACCTGGCCGGCGGCGGAGGGCGAGGACGGCCTGGAGCGGGCGCTGGAGCGGCTGTGCGCCGAGGCCACCGACGCGGTGCTGGCCGACATGAACATCCTGATCCTCTCCGACCGCGCGGTGTCGGAGGATCGCATCCCCATTCCGGCGGCCCTGGCCACGGCGGCGGTGCATCACCGGCTGATCCGCCAGGGCCTGCGCATGCAGACGGGCCTCGTCATCGAGACCGGCGAGGCGCGCGAGGTGCATCACTTCTGCGTCCTGGCCGGCTATGGCGCCGAGGCCATCAACCCCTACCTCGCCTTCGAGACCCTGGAACACCTTCGCCATTCCAAGGGCTCAAGCCTTTCCGGCGCCGATGTCGCCAAGCACTATGTCAAGGCGATCAGCAAGGGCGTGCTCAAGGTGATGTCCAAGATGGGCATCTCCACCTACCAGTCCTATTGCGGGGCGCAGATATTCGACGCCGTTGGCCTCTCCAGCGAGTTCATCGAGCGCTATTTCACGGGCACCGCCGGCGTCATTGAGGGGGTGGGGCTGGCGCAGGTGGCTCACGAGAGCGTGCGGCGTCACCGCGACGCCTATGGCGATGCGCCGATCTATCGCCACATGCTCGACGTCGGCGGGATCTACGCCTTCCGCCTACGCGGCGAGGATCATGCCTGGACGCCGGAGTCAGTGGCCAGCCTGCAGCATGCGGTGCGCGGCGACCTGCCGGCCGAGTACCAGGCGTTCGCCAAGTCGATCAACGAGCGCGACGAACGCCGCCTGACCCTGCGCGGCCTGATGAAGTTCCGCTTTGCCGAGGAGCCTGTTCCCCTCGATGAGGTCGAGCCGGCGGCCGAGATCGTCAAGCGCTTCGCCACCGGGGCGATGAGCTTTGGTTCGATCAGTCGCGAGGCCCACACAACGCTGGCCATCGCCATGAACCGGATCGGCGGACGCTCGAACACGGGAGAAGGCGGCGAAGAGGCGGATCGGTTCGTGCGCTTGCCGAACGGGGATTCCATGCGCTCGGCGATCAAGCAGGTCGCCTCGGGCCGGTTTGGCGTCACCGCCGAATATCTGGTCAACGCCGACGACATCCAGATCAAGATGGCTCAGGGCGCCAAGCCCGGCGAAGGTGGCCAGCTGCCCGGTCACAAGGTCGACAAGGCCATCGCCGCGGTGCGCCACGCCACGCCCGGCGTCGGCCTGATCTCGCCGCCGCCGCACCATGACATCTATTCGATCGAGGATCTGAAGCAGCTCATCTACGACCTGAAGAACGTCAATCCGACGGCGCGGATTTCGGTCAAGCTGGTCTCGGAGGTGGGCGTTGGCACGGTGGCGGCCGGGGTCGCCAAGTGCATGGCCGACCACGTGACCATCAGCGGCTTCGAGGGCGGCACGGGCGCCAGTCCGCTCACCTCCCTCACCCACGCCGGCTCGCCCTGGGAGATCGGCCTGGCCGAAACCCAGCAGACCCTGGTGCTCAACGGCCTGCGCGACCGGATCGCGGTGCAGGTGGACGGCGGCCTTCGCACCGGCCGGGACGTGGCCATCGGCGCGCTGCTGGGCGCGGACGAATTCGGCTTCGCCACCGCGCCTCTGATCGCCGCCGGGTGCGTGATGATGCGCAAGTGTCACCTCAATACCTGCCCGGTGGGGGTGGCCACCCAGGATCCGGTGCTGCGCGCCCGGTTCACCGGCAAGCCCGAGCATGTGATCAATTATCTGTTCTTCGTGGCCGAGGAGTTGAGGGGCATCATGGCCCAGCTCGGCTTCCGAACCGTGAACGAGATGATCGGCCGGGTCGACCGGCTCGACGTCACCGGCGCGGTGGAACATTGGAAGGCGCGCAACATCGACCTCTCCCGCGTGCTGCACGCCGTTCCCGCCAGGGACGAGGGCTTGTGGAACAGCGCCCGGCAGGATCACGGCCTGGAGACGGCGCTGGATCACAAGCTCATCGACGCCGCCGCCGGCGCTCTGGAGGGCGGCGAGCCGGCCCACATCGAACTGCCGATCCGCAACCTCCATCGCACCGTGGGCGCGATGCTCTCGGGCGAGGTGGCCAAGCGCTACGGCCATGACGGCCTGAGGCCCGGCGCGATCAACGCCCGGTTCCTCGGCACCGCCGGCCAGAGCTTCGGCGCCTTCCTGGCCCGGGGCGTGAGCCTGGAGCTGGTCGGCGACGCCAATGACTATGTCGGCAAGGGCCTTTCCGGCGGCAAGGTGGTGGTGCGCCAGCCGCCCGAGGCCAATCGCGAACCCACCGCCAACATCATCGTCGGCAACACCGTGCTCTATGGCGCCATCGCCGGCGAGGCCTATTTCGAAGGGGTGGCCGGCGAGCGCTTCGCCGTGCGCAATTCCGGCGCCGTGGCCGTGGTGGAGGGCGTAGGCGACCACGGCTGCGAATACATGACCGGGGGCGTGGTGGCGGTGCTGGGCGAGACCGGCCGCAACTTCGCCGCCGGCATGTCGGGCGGAATCGCCTATGTCTATGACCCGGAGGGCAAGTTCCCCGGCCTGTGCAACCCGGCCATGGTCGATCTGTCCGGCATCGGGCCCGGTCGCCCGGCGGACGTGGACGACAACCCGCCGCTCGCCCAGGCGCCCAGCGTCGAGAACAGCGGCATGGGCGATCCGCTCGGCTTCGACGCCGAACGCCTGCGCCTTCTGGTGGAGCGTCATCACGTCGCCACCGGCAGCGCCCGCGCCGCCGCCCTGCTGGCCGACTGGGAGACCTCCCTGCGCGCCTTCGTCAAGGTGACGCCCAAGGACTATCGCCGGGCGCTCCTGGATCTCGCCGCCGAACGCGCCGCCGCCCACGCCGTGGCGGCGGAGTAGAGCCATGGGCAAGACGACCGGGTTTCTGGAGATCGAGCGCAGCGATCGCGCCTATGAGGATCGAAAAGCGCGGCTCAAGACGTGGCGGGAATTCGTCCTTCCCCTGTCGGTTCCGGAAACGGAGCGCCAGGCGGCGCGATGCATGAGCTGCGGCATTCCGTTCTGCCACACCGGCTGCCCGGTTAATAATCTGATCCCGGATTGGAACGATCTTGTCTATCGCGACCAGTGGAAGACGGCGCTGGAGACCCTTCAGTCCACCAACAATTTCCCCGAGTTCACCGGCCGGGTGTGCCCGGCGCCGTGCGAGGCGGCCTGCACCCTCAACATCGACGACAACCCGGTGACGATCAAAACCATCGAATGCCAGATCGTCGATCGCGGCTGGGAGGAAGGCTGGATCGTCGCCGAACCGCCGGCTCGCGCCACCGGCCGGCAGGTCGCCGTGATCGGCTCCGGTCCGGCGGGCCTCGCCTGCGCCCAGCAACTCGCCCGCGCCGGACATGGCGTGACGGTGTTCGAGAAGAGCGACCGTATTGGCGGGCTGCTTCGTTACGGCATTCCCGACTTCAAGATGGAAAAGACCCTGATCGATCGCCGCATCGAGCAGATGGAGGCCGAGGGCGTGGTTTTCCAGCCGAGCGTCCACGTCGGCGCGGACGTTTCCGTCGATCAGCTCCTGTCCGAATTCGACGCCCTGGTGCTGAGTGGCGGCGCCGAATGGCCGCGCGACCTGGAACTTCCGCCACACGAGCTTTCCGGCATCCATTTCGCCATGGAGTTCTTGACCCAGCAGAACAAGCGCGTGGCCGGCGATCCCGAAGACGTGGCCGCGGCCGATGGCGCGATCAGCGCGGCGGGCAAGCATGTGGTGGTGATCGGTGGCGGCGACACCGGCTCGGACTGCATCGGCACTTCCAACCGCCAGGGCGCCGCCTCGGTCACTCAGCTCGAAATCATGCCAGCGCCACCGGAACGCGAGAACAAGGCCCTCACCTGGCCGAACTGGCCACTGAAGATGCGCACCTCCTCTTCCCAGGATGAGGGCTGCGAACGCGATTTCGCCGTCGCCACGCGCCGGGCGATCGGCGTGAACGGCCGGATAGAGGCTCTGGAATGCGCGCGGCTGGAATGGACCGCTGGGCCGGATGGCCGCACGCGGATGACCGAGATTCCGGGCAGCGAATTCCTGCTCAAGGCCGATCTGGTGCTCCTGGCCATGGGCTTCCTCGGGCCCCACCGCGACGGTCTTCTCGAGCAGGCGGCGGTGGCCCTCGACCCGCGCGGCAATGTCGCCGCCTCCATGGACGACTACCAGACCTCCCAGCCACGCATCTTCGCCGCTGGCGACATGCGTCGAGGCCAGTCCCTGGTCGTCTGGGCCATCCGCGAAGGCCGCCAGTGCGCGCGGGCGGTGGATGAATTCCTCATGGGGACGAGCGATCTGCCGAGATAGGCGCGGGTGAATCCCCGCGCCGTTAGGCCACCTTTGCGGGGCCTCTCAAATGCTTCGCTGACCGCCTCCCCAAGTCCTGCAAGATCTCATGCGCGGCGTTGTGGCCAGGGGCGCCGGTGACGCCGCCGCCGGGGTGGGTTCCGGAGCCGCACATATAGAGACCGCGCACCGGGGCGCGGTAGTCGCCGTAGCCCAGCGCCGGGCGGGCGCTGTAGAGCTGATCCAGTGTCAGGGAGCCGTGGAAGATATCGCCGCCAGTCAGCGCCAGCTTGCGCTCCAGATCGAGCGGCGAGAGGATCATGCGGCCCAGCACCGCGCCTTTGAAATTGGGGGCGTAGGCGGTCACGGTGTCGATGATCAGATCGGCGGCGGCTTCGCGATGATCGTCCCAACTCGTTCCATCCGGCAGGGTGGGCGCGAATTGCTGGCAGAAGAGGCTGGCCACGTGCCGGCCTTCCGGCGCCAGGGAGTCGTCGAGGACGCTGGGGATATGCATCTCGATGGCCGGCGCGCGGGCCCAGCCGTGGATGCGGGCGTCCATGAAGGCGCGGTCGAGATAGCCCAGAGAGGGGGCGATGACGATGCTGGCGCCATGCTGCTCGGCGCGGCCTTGGCTGGGCAGACAGGTGAAGTTCGGCAGTTCGGCCAAGGCCACGTTCATCCGGAAGGTGCCGGAGGCGCAGCGCCACGCGCGCATGCGGTCCTTGAACGGCGCGGGCAAATGGTCCGGCGCGACCAGGGTTTCGAACAGGAGCTTCGGATTGAGGTTGGAGACGACGGCGCGGGCGGAAAGGTCGCTTCCGTCGGCCAGCACTACGCCGGTCGCCCGGCCTCCCGTCACGGCGATCTCGCGCACCTCGGCGTCGGTGGTGATCTCGACGCCCGCCTCCAGGCAGGCGGCGGCCATGGCCTGAGTGATCGATCCCATGCCGCCGATCGCGTGACCCCAGGCGCCCTTGACGCCATTCACCTCGCCGAAGACGTGGTGCAGCAGCACATAGGCCGAGCCGGGCGTATAGGGGCTGGCATAGTTACCGATGGTGGCGTCGAAGCCCATCAGGCCCTTGAGCACATCAGTCTCGAACCATTGATCGAGGATGTCGCCGGCGCTCTTGCCGAACAGATCCAGCAGATCGGCCTGGCCCTGAAGTCCCATCCTGCGCACCTGATTGGCGAGGCCCAGGCCGCTGAACAGGTCGCGCGCGCCGCCGGCGGGGTTGATCGGCGTCTTCAGGAGCAGGGAGCGGAGAAGCTCGACATTGCCGTCCAGGTGAGCATGGAAGGCCTCCAGGCGATCGGCGTCCTTGGCCGACCAGCGGGCCACCTCGCGGCGCGAGCGCCGCGGATCCTTATCGAGGATCAGATAGCGCCGGTCGTCCACCGGCGAGAAATAGGAGAGCGGCCGGATCACCACGCTGCAGGCCGTGGCGCGCCAGCTCCATGTCGGCGATGACCTTGGGATTGAGCAGGCTGACCGAATAGCTGGCGACAGAATTGCGGAAGCCGGGATGGAATTCCTCGGTGATAGCCGCGCCGCCGACAACGCCTCGCCGCTCCAGCACCCGCACCTTGTAGCCGGCGCGGGCGAGATAGAAGGCGCAGGTCAGGCCATTGTGGCCGCCGCCGACGATGATGGCGTCATAGGCCATCGCCGCCGCGCTCTTCGCCCGTACGCGCCAGATCGCTCAGGTAGCGTTCCACATAGAGCTTCGTCCCTGGCTCCATCCGGGAAAAGGGGCCGGGCCGATAGAAGCGCGAGAGCACACCGGCCTGGTTGCGCTCGATGATCTTCTTGTCGGCGAGGCTGGTGACATCCCAGAGCCAGGTGAGCCGCTCCGGCTCATAGTCCCGCCCCTCCCGCGCCTCGCCATCCACCAGCCAGATCACCTCCATCTCGGTTTGCAGCACGCCGCGCGGGATGAAACGATAGATGACGCCGTGATCGGCATACGCGAGGAAGGCGGAGAGATATCCCACCTCGGCGAACACGCAGGCCTGATCGGATTGCTCGAAGGCGCCCATGAAGGGTGCGAGCGGGGCGCCGTCGGCGCTGCCGGTGGCCGAGCCTCCCGCCAATGGCGAATGCATCACGCGGACGACCTCCTGGCCGTCCGGCTCGATCGGCCACGCCTCCACATCCGGCACAACGATGGCGGCGACTTCCTTGTCGAGGGCGGACTCGTCGGCGGTCCGCACCTTGCGGGCGTCCGGCCGGGCCAGGGCGTGAAGGACCGAGAATTCTGGATGAGCCGGGCCGCAATGGTAGCACTCATGGTAGTTTTCCATGACCAGCTTCCAGTTGGCGGCCACGGCGTAGCGCTTGCGCTCGGCGATCCTGGCGCGGGACCAGCCGTAGTGATCGGTCATGGCGGTGAGCGCCTGGCGGGCGACGTCCAGCGACGGCGGCGCGGCCCCGGAACTGATGAAAATCAGGCCGCCGATGATCTCGATGGGCAAGGATGTGAGGCTGTGCTCCGCCGGATCGAAATCTTCGGGCATTTCGCGGGCCGCGCGCAGGCGGCCATCCAGATGATAGGTCCAGGCGTGGTAGGGGCAAGTGAACAGGGCCGCGCTGCCATGGGCCTCCACGCAAATCCGCGATCCGCGATGGCGGCAGACATTGGCGAGGGCTCGAACGACGCCGTCGGCGCCGCGAACGACGATCGCCGACTCGGGGCCAAGCTCGGCGACGATGTAGTCGCCGGAAGCCGGAACCTCACTCTCGTGGCCCACGCAGGTCCAGCGATCCAGCAACAGCGCCAGGTCGCTGGCGAAGACATCCTCGCGAACATAGAAGGCCTGATCGAGGCTGCGCCCCGACGCCTGGCCGGCGACGAGATCGGCGATCGCCGGCGAATCCCTCATCCTTGCCGTCCCCTTCCTTGCCGCGATCGAAAACCGGGTGCTACGACGCCGGCTCGACCGCGCGCAAGGGGTGGGAGGGCGCGATCAGCTAGCTGGGACGTACTTCAGGGTGATGGCGCCGATGCCGGCGGCGACATTGAGGCCCGTGCCGCCCGAGACGCTCAGCGGCTGCAGAGAGATTGTGTTGCCCGAACCGCCCACCAGAACGTTGGCGCCGACACCAACGCCGACCGCGGCGCTGGCTTGGACGCCCCCGTAGGAGCCGGCAAGAGCGCCCGGAGCTGTATCGCTCGTCGGAGCGAGCACACCCCAGATAATCACAGCCGAATGCTGGTAACCAATGTCGGCGCCGACCTTGGTGACATCGCCTTCATAGCGCGTTGTGGCGCCGTTATTGCCGGCGAACGTGCATTTGAGCGAGTGGGATGAGCCGAGGATGAACCCCCAACCCCCGGCCTCGTTGCAGGTGAGCGTTCCCACCTTCACGCCGGAGTTGGCGGCGTTGGCGGAAGCGGCGAAGCCGAGCCCAACGGCGAGAGCGGCGGAAATCAGCAGTTTTTTCATGGTCGAACCCCTTTATGATTGGCCCCCGGCGGCAGGAAGCCGGGCGACGGCTCCGCTGTCAAGGGATGGGGGTCGACCTTGATGTCTCGGCCATTCATCCGGCTTTGTGCTTGAGGCGATTGTCGCCCCGGCGCGTTGAAGCGAGGGCGGCGTACCTATGAGGCATGAAAATGCGATTTCTGATTGCGGTGTCGATCACTCTAGCTCTCGCCGGATGCGCGGGCGCCTATGTCGGCGGAGACGTCGGCGACCATCACACCGACAAAACCGGCCTCTCCACATCGAGCGCGACAGCGTCGCATCCTCTGCTAGAGTCCCCCTCCTGATCCTGATTTCGCGGGGGAGCGCGGTTTGGCGACAGAGGGGGGCGGCGGGGCGGCGGGAGCGGCGAAGATCGCGGCTCTGCGGGCGATCCATGCCCGGCTGACCAGCGATCGCAGCCTGCAATTCGATTTCTCGGAGATAGCCAAGCCCAAGCCGACACATGAACCGGCTTGGCTTAAGGCTCTGGGCCAATGGCTGGCTGGAGCGATCAGGATGCTCACGCCATACGCCATCGACCTCTTCTGGGTTGGCGTGGGGGCGGCGGTGCTGGCGGTGCTCTATCTGATCGGTCGGGAAATCCTGGGCGCGCGGCTGGCGCGGCGCCGGCGCGACGCCGTCCGGCATGCGCCGGTGGACTGGCGGCCGGAAAGCTGGAAGGCGCGGGCGCTTCTGGAGGAAGCCGATCGCCTGGCGGCGCGCGGCCTCTACGACGAGGCCGCGCGGGTGCTGCTCTGGCGCGGCATAGACGACATCGAGGCGCGGCGCCCTCGCCTTGTCCGCCCGGCGCTGACGGCGCGAGACATCGCCGCCCTGGACGAACTGCCGCCGGAGGCCCGGGGCGCCTTCGCGCGGATCGCGGCGGCGGTGGAGATGGGCCTCTTCGCCGGCCGGGGCCTGAACGCAGAGGCGTTTGCGCTCGCCCGCGCCGCCTATGAAGACTTCGCCTTTCCCAAGGCCTGGGCGTGAGCGAGGCATCCTCTCTGCCAGCGGACGCGGGCGCGCCATTGTTCTCGCCAGCGACGGCGGCCCTGATCGTGGTGGTGGGCGTCTTCGCCTTCTGCGCCCTGGCGGTTTTGCTCGCCTATGCGCCAGACCTCGAGACGGGCAACGACGGCGGCGCCCACGCGCTTTCGAAATCGGCCGTGGGCTATGCTGGCATGGCCGAAGCGGTCCGGCTGGCGGGCGAGCCGGTGCTGATCAGCCGTCACCGATTGCCCAAGGGCCGCCGCCAGGGGCTGCTGCTGGAGACGCCACCGGCCGAGGCGGCCGACGATTCGGTGACGCCCATGGGCTTCGCCGGCCCGGTGCTGGTGGTCCTGCCCAAATGGGTCGTGACTCCCGATCCTCGCCATCGCGGTTGGGTGCGGAAGATCGCCCCTTTGCCCGACAACCTGTTCGGCAAGGCGGCGCTGATCACCCGGGCCGGGCTTAAGCGTCGCAACGGGGTCGCGCGGCCAACTTTGCACGCAGTCTCTCCACCCTTCCCGGCCGGCGCGAGTCTCATGGAAGGTCCGGTCGACCGGATGCAGACGATGAGCCTGAAGGGCTGGGCGGGCTGGCGGCCGGTGCTGGCCGACGAAACCGGGGCTACGGTGATGGCCAAAGCCCCATATGGGCCGGTCTATCTGCTCTCCGATCCCGACCTGTTGAACAATCAGGGGCTGAAGAACTTCGACACACTGACCAGTGGACTGGCGATGGTGAACGGCCTTCGCGCCGGTGGCGGCCCGGTAATCTTCGATGTCACCTTGAACGGACTTGGCCAGGAGCGGACCCTGCTCAAACTGGCCTTCTCGCCGCCGTTCCTGGCCGTCACCTTGTGCCTTGCCGCAGCCGCCGCCTTGGCCGGATTTCAGGCCTTCTGCCGGTTCGGGCCGGTGAGACGGGCTGGTCGCGCCGTCGCTCTGGGCAAGGAGGCGCTGGTGGATAACACCGCGGCGCTGATGCGGCTGGCAGGTCGCGAGTACCGGATGGGCGGCCCGTACGCCGACATCACCCGTGACCTGACCGCCAAGGGCCTCGGCGCGCCGAAAGGGCTTTCGGGCGAGGCGCTAACGGAATTCCTCGACCGCGTGGCGGAGAAGCGTGGGGTCACCGACCGGCTCTCGACCCTCGCCGCCCTGGCGCGCGCGGCCTCCGATCGGGATCGCCAGACAGCGTTGGCGGTAAGACTCTTTGACTGGCGAGTGGAGATGACGGGTGACTCCTGAGGAGGTGAAGTCGCTGGCCGACAGGCTGCGCGCGGAAGTCGCCAAGGCGGTGGTGGGCCAGCACGACACGGTCGATCTGATGCTCACCGCCCTGCTGGCCGGCGGCCACATCCTGCTCGAAGGGCCGCCCGGCTCGGCCAAGACCTTTCTGGCCCAGTGCTTCGCGGCGGCCCTGGATCTGGACTACGGCCGCATCCAGTTCACCCCGGACCTGATGCCCGGCGACATCATCGGCGCCAATCTGTTCAACTTCCAGACCAGCCAGTTCGCCCTGACCAAGGGGCCGATCTTCTGCGAACTGCTGCTGGCCGACGAGATCAACCGCACTCCGCCTAAGACCCAGGCCGCGCTGCTGGAGGCCATGCAGGAACGGCGGGTGACCATCGACGGCAAGTCCCACACGCTGAGCCCGCACTTCACCGTGGTGGCGACCCAGAACCCGATCGAACAGCAGGGCACCTATCCCCTGCCGGAGGCCCAGCTCGACCGGTTCCTGTTCAAGCAAATCCTGCGCTATCCCTCGATCGAGGAGGAGCGGCGGATCGTCGCCACCCATGGAACCCACCACGGCAATCCCGATCCAGGGGCCATGGGGGTGGGCAAGGTGGCGGGCCGCGAGGAGATCGCCGACGCCGTGAAGGCGGTGGGCGCCATTCGTCTGGCCGACGAGGTGGTGGACTATGTCACCGATCTCGTACGCTCGACCCGGGAGAGCGGGGATCTGGAGACCGGCGCCAGCCCCAGGGCCGGCGCCATGCTGGCCCTGGCGGCGCGCGCATGGGCGGCGCTGGAGGGCCGCGACTATGTGATCCCCGATGACGTCAAGGCCCTCGCCCTGCCGGCCCTGCGCCACCGGGTGATCCTCTCGCCGGCCGCCGAAATCGAAGGCCGCACAGTGGACGAGACGCTCAAAGGGCTGATCGAGCGCGTCGAGGCGCCCAGGTGATCTATCCGACCCGGCGAGCCATCGTGCTGATGGCGGCCGGTGCGCCGGCGGCGCTACTGATCGGCCTCGCCCTGCCGGGTTACTGGAGCCTTGGCGGCGCCTGGGTGGCCTTGATTCTGGGGCTGATCCTGGTCGACGCCCTGGTCGGGCCGGCGCGGAGTGATGCGGAGATCGAGATCGAAGCGCCGGTCGCGATCGGCGTGGGCGCGAGCGGGACGGCGAGCGTGACCGGCGCGTTCGCCAGGCAGGCGCCTCGAAGCTTTATCCTGGCGCTGGAGGCCAACGCCCTGCTGGGTCTCAGTCCGGACCGGGTCCAACTTCGGGATGGTGCGGCCCAGATCGAGATCACCCCCCTGCGGCGCGGCGAGGGAGAGATCGTCGGCGCGTGGCTTCGATGGCCGGGGCCTCTGGGCCTGGTCTGGAAACAGATCCGCCGCCGGCCAAAGCGCGAGATCGCCGTCATCCCCAATATCCAGGCGGTGAAAGACGAGGCGGTGCGCCTCTTCTCGCGTGACGCCCTGTTCGGCATCAAGACCCAGCTCGACACCGGCGACGGCGCCGATTTCCACGCCCTGCGCGAAATGGTCGGGGCCATGGACACCCGGACCATCGACTGGAAACAGTCGGCGCGTCACGGCAAGCTGCTCGGCAAGGAATTCAGGGTCGAGCGCAACCACCCGATCGTGTTGGCCATCGATGGCGGGCGGCAGATGTGCGAACCGCTGCTGGGCGTCCCTCGGATCGACCGCGCCCTCAACGCCGCCCTGATGCTGGCCTATGTCAGCCTGAGGCTTGGCGACCGGGCCGGCCTGTTCGGCTTCGACTCGGCGCCGCGGCTCTACACCGGCGTCCTGGCCGGCGCTCACGCCTTCGACCGCCTTCGCCGGCTCTCCAGCCAGCTCGACTATTCCACCGAAGAGACCAACTATACGCTTGGCCTCACCCAGCTCGGCGCGGCTCTGAAACGCCGATCTCTGGTGGTGGTGTTCACCGATTTCGCCGACGCGACCAGCGCCGAACTGATGGTCGAGAACGTCACGCGCCTGGTTCGACGCCATCTGGTGGTGTTCGTGGTGCTGCGGGACGAAGAGCTGGAAGCCATCGTCCGGCGGGCGCCGGCGAGCGCCGAAGACGTGACCCGCGCCGTCACCGCGGCGGCGCTGCTGAAGGCCCGCGATGTGGTGCTCGAGCGCCTTCGCCGACTGGGCGTGCACATCGTCGATGCTCCAGTGGCGCGCCTGGGGCCGGCGCTGATCTCGGCCTATCTCGACCTCAAGCGACGGGAGCTGATGTGAGGCCGGCTGATCTCGAACTGCGCAGTCATCGGTTCCGCACCCAGCGGGAAGGCGACTGGCGGCGGCTGGACGCTCTGCTGCGCAAGGCCGAGGGTGGCCGCCTGGGGAAGCTGACCGACGCCGAGCTCATGGCAATCCCTCTGCTCTATCGGGCGGTGATGTCGTCGCTGTCGGTGGCGCGGGCCACCTCACTGGACGCGAGCCTCATCGCCTATCTCGAAGCCCTGGGAACCCGGGCCTACTTCTTCGTCTATGGCACCCGGACCAATCTGGCGGAACGGCTCCTGAGCTTCTTTCGGCATGACTGGCCCGCGGCGGTGCGCTCGCTTTGGCGTGAGACCCTGGTCTGCGCCGTCATCCTAAGCGTCGCCGCCGTGGCCGGCTATCTTCTCGTATGGCGTGACGCCGACTGGTACGGGGCGATCATGCCGGGCGACATGGCCCAGGGTCGCGACCCAACGGCGACCACGGCCGCCTTGCGCAAGATCCTCTACGACACCCACGGCGGCGACGGCCTCTCGGCGTTCGCCACGGCGCTGTTCACCCACAACGCCCAGGTTTCGATCCTGGCCTTCGCCCTGGGCTTCGCCTTCTGCATCCCCACCGCGCTGCTGGTGGGCGACAATGGCCTCAGGCTCGGCGCGCTCGTCGCCCTCTATGGGTCGCGGGGGCTGGGGCTCCAGATCGGCGGCTGGCTGATGATCCACGGCGCGACGGAGCTTTTCGCCACGGTGATCGCCGGCGCGGCGGGGCTGAAGATCGGCTGGGCGGTGATCTTTCCCGGCGACCGCTCGCGCCTCGACGCGGCGGCCGGCGCCGCGCGGGCCGGCGGAACAGCCATGGCGGGCGTGGTGGTGATGCTGATTCTCGCCGGCGTCCTCGAAGGCGTCGGCCGCCAGCTGATCACTCTCGACTGGGCCAGATACGCCATCGGCGTGACCATGCTGTGCCTGTGGCTGGCCTATTTCTACCTGCCCCGGCCGGCAAAGATCTGATGGCCGGCGCTCTTCGCCCCAAACCCGGTGTGGCCGAGCCGCAAGGACGGTTCAATCGCCGGTTCGTCACGCCCGAAGGCGTCGATCTGCGTCTGACCCTCGGCTCCGCCGGAGACCGGGCCGGCGCCTTTCTGCTCGACCTGCTGATCATGGTCGCGGCGCTCGTGATCCTGACCTTACTGGCGGTGTGGCTGGCGTTTTCGGTGGGTGAGAAAAGCGGCGAGCCGGTCTTGATCATCTGGCTGCTGGGGGCCTTCGTTCTGCGCAGCGGTTATTTCATCCTCTTCGAGATGGGGCCGCGCGCGGCGACGCCCGGCAAGCGGGCGCTTGGCCTGCGCGTGGCCGCGCGGGATGGCGGACGCCTCACGGGCGAAGCGATTTTCGTGCGCAACGCCATGCGCGAGATCGAGGTCTTCCTGCCGCTCTCGTTCCTCGCCGCCTCCAGCGCCACGGGCGACCCTGTACAGGGCTGGGAGGCCGTTCTGGGCCTGACCTGGACGGGAATTCTGCTTTTCTTTCCGCTCTTCAATCGCGACCGCTTGCGGGTGGGCGATTTCGTGGCCGGCACCTGGGTGGTCAAGGCGCCGCGCCGGGCCCTGGACGTCGATCTAGCGCGGGAGGGCCGAAACACTGGGCCGTTCGCCTTCACGCCAGATCAGGTAGCCGCGTATGGGGTGAAGGAGTTGCAGGTCCTGGAAGACGTGCTGCGGCGCGGCGACAAGCGCACCCTGGCCGCTGTCGCCGATCGGATCCGGGGCAAGATCGGCTGGCGTACGGGCCCGGGCGAAACCGACGCCGCCTTCCTCGCCGCCTATTACGCCGCCCTGCGCGGACGG
Organism: uncultured Alphaproteobacteria bacterium; assembly: GCA_963817995.1. Taxonomy (GTDB): domain Bacteria; phylum Pseudomonadota; class Alphaproteobacteria; order Caulobacterales; family Caulobacteraceae; genus Acaudatibacter. The sequence continues at coordinate 884,822 of CAWFQJ010000009.1, read as the reverse complement.
CTTGAACACCGCCTGCTGTTCGGCCACCGTCGCCGGGACAAGTTCGACAAAGCGTGAGGCGTGGGGCGTCGGCCGTGAGGCCGCCGAAGCAAGCGCCAACGTCAAGCCTTCGCCGTCGCCCTCACGCCAAGGGTGAAGTCGTCCGGGTTCGGCGTAACCGTTGCGTTCCAGTAGTCGACGAGAGGGAATGGCCAGTTCTGTGTCACCCGGCCGGCGGCATTCTTGTACCAGCTGTTCACCTGGGGCGAGCCCCAGGCCATGCGCGCATTGGCGGCGTCGACCCGGACGTTGAAAGCATCGTGCACCTCGCGCTTGACCTCCAGCGTCGCGGCGCCTGCCTTGGCCATCAGTTCGAGACATCCGACCACGTAGCGCACCGAACACTCGGAGAAGAAGATGATCGAGCCGTTGACCACGATGTTGGTGTTCGGACCATAGAGGATGAAGAGATTGGGAAAGCCGGGTGCGGTCATGCCCAGATAAGCCCGGGGATCGCCATTCCAGGTATCGTGCAGTTCGGCCCCGCCGCGGCCGACGATGCGCATGGGCCAGAGGAAACGACTGGCCTGAAAGCCGGTGCCGTAGATGATCGCATCGGCGCCGTGCTCAACGCCATCCGTTGTGACGACTCCCCTGGGCGTGACCCGCTCGATCGGGGTGGTGATCAGGTCGACATTGTCGCGCTGAAGCGCCGCCATCCACACGCCGTTGTCCACCAGGCCGCGCTTACCGCCCAGGGGATATTCAGGGATAACCTTCTCGAGGAGGTCGGGCCGGTTCGGCGCCTGGACGCGGATGGCCTCCACCAGCATGCCGCGCATCATCGCATTGGCTTCGCCCACCGCCTGGGGCCCGCCCTGCCAATCCTCGTCCGCCTTCACGGCCTCGTAGAACCCGTCGGTCAGCATCCAGAACAGCCAGAAGCGGTACCATTTGCCGTAGAACGGCACGTGCTCAAGGAGCCACTTTTTCCCGGGCGGCACCTCGTCGTGGTAGGTGGGACCGGGCAGAGGCCAGGGCGGTGTGCGCTGGAAGACCTCGAGATGAGCGACCTTGGGGGCGATTTCCGGCACGAACTGATAGGCGCTGGCTCCGGTGCCGATCACCGCCACGCGCTTGCCGGTCAGATCCACATCCGTGCGCCAGCGGGCGGAATGGAAGCTCGGTCCCTCGAAGCTCTCCAGGCCGTCGATATCGGGATAGCGCGGTCGGTTGAGCTGCCCGACGGCGGTGATCAGGATATTGGCTTCCAAGGTTTCGCGGCCGCCGTCACGAGTCTGGATTTCGACGCGCCAGACCGCTCGGTCCTCATCGAACACCGCTCCCTCGACGGTGGTTTCGAACCGGATGTTGGGCCGCAGATCATGTCGCTCGGTCACCCCTCGGAAGTAGTCGAGCAGCACCGGCTGCGTTGAATAGTAGTAGGGAAAATCGTGATTGGGCTCGAAGGAATAGGAATACATGTGGTTGGGGTTGTCGACCCGGCATCCGGGGTAGACGTTCTCCAGCCAGGTCCCACCCACGTCGGGGTTCTTTTCGACGATCGTGAAGTCCAATCCCGCCTGCTTAAGACGGATGCCGGCCAGGATTCCGGACATGCCGGCGCCGACCACCACCACCTTCATCTTGGCGCCCGCCTTGCGCGCCTCCGGCGTCCAGTTGGGAGACTTGGTGTCGGCCCCGGTCAGAGATAGTTCGTCGGTCAGGAAAGCGGCGTAGTTGCCGGGGATGTCGGCGCCGGCCACCCAGTCCATCATCCGGCGCACGGTCTCTGGCGATGGCGGCGGTGGGAGCGGCGCGCCGGCCAGGTGGGCGAGAATGGCGGCTTTGGCCCGGCCGCGGATATCGGCCTGAACGGCCTCGTCATAGCCACCGAGCTTGCCGTCGGCCAAAAGCACATAGGCCGGTCGACGTTCCTGGGTCAGGAGGGAGGCGTCGCCGGTAAGGTGAACCAGTGACATCAACAGAGCCGGCAAATGCGCCTCGGCGAGGGCGGCGTCCAGATCGGCTTCGGAGACGACATGGACCATGGCGGCTTCCTCCCTATTTTGTGGAAACCATAGCGGCCTTACCCAGGGTTGGGAAAGCGTTTCAGGCCGAGCGGCCCCGAGCTTCTATGGGCCAGATGGCGGCGAGGGTGTCGCCCTTCACCACATGGTAGGCGTCATAGAGATTGACCGTTGGATCGCAGTGCGGCGTGGCGAAGGTCACCACCTCGCCGAGCCTTGGCGGAGCGAGACCCCGGGGCGGAATGACGGCGCCCTGCTCATCGCCCATGAAGCGGTAGGTCGATCCCTCCACCGCGCCGGCGACGATCGGCGGCGGCCCAGCCTCGGTGGCGAAGGCCTTGAAGCCCGCGTCCACGGTCGACATCATTGGGTGATTGGCGCTGATCACCCGTGCATCGACCATCAGGGCGGTTTCGAAGACGGACGCGCCGGCCCCGGCCAGATCACAATCGGCATACTGACGATCCATGAACACGTAGGATCCAACCTGGAGCTCGGTGAAAAGGCCGAGCGCCGCGTCGATGGCGTGGGTGCCGGTGCCCCCACCGCTGATGATCTCCGGCGCCAGGCCGGCGTCGGTCAGATCTTGGACGATCCCCGCCAGATAGGCGCTGCGCTCCTCCATGGCCGCACGGCGGGAGGCGAAATCCTCGATATGCTGCTGGGCGCCGCAATAGAATTGCACGCCGGCGAAGGTGAGGCTTGGGGCGTCAGCGATCTTTCTTGCAAGCGCCATGGCCGCCGCGGGGTCGGCCACGCCGGTGCGATGGATCCCAGGATCGATGTCCACCAGCAGGGTGAGTGGCGCGCCGGTCGCGGCCAGAGCCTCAACCGCATCGGGATGATCCACCGCCGCCATCAGCCCTGGCGACCGCGCGGCCAGAGCGACAAGACGCGTCACGGCCGAAGGGCCGACCACCGGAGAGGTGATGAGGATGTTCTCGATCCCGCCATCGGCCAGCGCCTCGGCCTCGCCGAGCTTGGCGCAGCACACGCCGACGGCGCCCGCCGCGATCTGTCGCCGGGCGATCTCAACGCTCTTGTGGGTCTTGGCGTGAGGCCGAAGCGTGAGGCCGGCGCCGGCCGCGAAGCGGGCCATGGCGGCGATGTTGCGGTCCAGCGACCCCAGATCGAGAATCAGGGCCGGGGTGTTGAGATCGCGCCGCGATCCCTGGCGGCCGATCAGATGGGCGTTCAGCGTGAGCGCGTACATGGGGATGCTTCCGGTTGGTTCGCAAAGAATGATCGCCGACGGCCCTATCCTAGCCGACGCGAAGCGCTAGATTTGCCCCAAAGCGCACGGAGCGACAAACATGAGCTTTCCCGAATACGCCAATCACGACGGCCTGGGCTTGGCGGCCCTCGTCGCCGCGGGCGAGGTTACGCCATCGGAGTTGGCCGAGGCGGCCATCGAGCGGATCGAGCGGCACAACGGCGCTCTCAACGCCGTGGTCTACAAGGCCTATGACGAAGCGCGCGCGGCGGCCGCCGGCACACTGCCGGAAGGGCCGTTCAAGGGCGTGCCGTTCCTGATCAAGGACCTGGGGGTTTCAGTCGCCGGCTGGCCCAAGAGTCACGGCAGCCGCTTCGCGCGCGATGTGGTCGACGCCGAGGACAGCGGCCTGGTGCGCCGCTATCGCGGCAGCGGCGCGGTGTTCCTGGGCAAGACCAACACCCCCGAATACGGGATCACTGGCACCACGGAGTCGGCTCATCTTGGACCTTGCCGCAATCCATGGAACCGGGATCACATCGCCGGGGGTTCCTCCGGCGGGTCGGCCAGCGCGGTGGCGGCGGGGATCGTGCCCCTGGCCCATGCCAGCGACGGCCTGGGCTCGATCCGAATTCCCGCCGCCTGCTGTGGTCTGGTGGGCCTGAAAGTCACCCGCGACCGGAACCCCAACCTGCCCGACGGCTATGACTACGCCTATGGCTTGGTGGTCGACCATGTGGTGAGCCGCACGGTGCGCGACAGCGCCGCCATGCTCGACGTCACCGGCGTCGCCGAACCGGCGTCACCCTATCCCGCCCCGCCCAAAGAGCGGCCCTATATGGAGGAGATCACGCGCTCGCCGGGCCGGCTGAAGATCGCCTGGTCGGCCGAAACGCCGAGCGGCCGGCCGATAGATCCGGTGGTGGAGGCTGCGCTCCATCGCACCGCCGAGACCCTGAAAGCCCTCGGCCATGAGGTGGTGGAGAAGGGCCTCGGCATCGACTATCGCGCCATGTACGCCGCCATGGGGCCGATCAGCGGAGCCAATTTCGCCGCCGGCATGAAGCGCCTGATCGAACGGGTGGGCCGCGAGCCGGAACCGGACGAACTGGAGCCGCTGACCTGGGCCTCGCTGAAAGGCGGCCGCAAGGTGACCGGGGAGCAGGCGCTGTGGGGGCTGCAGCAACTGCGGATGATCAACCGCCAGACCCTGTCCCTGTTCGAGACCTTCGATGTCTATCTCACGCCGGTCATGGGCACGCCGCCGCCGCAGATCGGCTATATCGATCCGGTGAACCTCTCTCCGCGGGACGTGAACCGCCGGCAGGGCGAGGTCTTTCCCTATACGCCGCCGTTCAACGCCAGCGGCCAGCCCTCGATCTCACTGCCCCTCGCCTGGTCGGACCAGAACCTGCCCATCGGCATGATGTTCACCGCCCGCTACGCGGATGAAGCCACCCTCTTCCGCCTCGCCGCCCAGCTGGAGAAGGAGATCCCGTGGAAGGACCGCCGGCCGCCGATCTGGAACTGACGGCGCCCAATCGGCTGGCTCGAACCGCCGCATGACGATGGGACAGGAGAAACAACTTCTCGCTGAACTCCAGCCGGGAATGAGCGTCTACATCCAGGGAGCCGGCGGCGAACCGCTGGCGCTCGGCCCGCTGTTGGCGCAAGCGACCGAGCGTCTGGCGGGCGTGCGGCTAACAAGCTGTCTGCTGCCGGGGATCAACGGCTTCGACTATGCGGCGCTCGATCCCGCCGCGCGCCTCACCACCTTCATGCTGCCGCCCGCCCTGCGCGCCTCGTTCGAGGCCGGACGCGTAACGGTGCGCCCGCTTCCCTATTCGCAGATCGCCGCGGCGCTGGGTGTCGATCCGGCTCCGGATCTGGCGATCTTCCAAGTCTCGCCACCGGATAAGGAGGGGCTCTGCTCCCTCGGTCCGTGTTCCGACTTTGCAGGTATTGTCTGGCCAAGAGCGGCCCAGCGCGTGGGTTTCGTCAATCCGGCGCTGCCACGCACGCGGCGCGGGCCGTCGATTCCGTTCACCGCATTGGATATCGTGGTGGAAAGCGAAGCCACTTTCATAACCGGCGAGGACGGCGCGGTTTCACCCGACCAGGCCGCGATCGCCGATCGCATCGCCGCCCTGGTTCCCGATGGCGCGGCGCTGCAGACAGGTATTGGCGGCGCGCCGGCCGCCGCCTTGACCCGGCTGACCGACCATCGCGACCTTGTCGTCCGCTCGGGCATGGTGACAGAGGGCTATCGCACTTTGGCCAGCGCCGGCGCCCTGGCGCGCGGCGCCGATCACATCACCGGTCTGGCCTACGGATCGCCGGACTTCATGGCCTGGGCGGCCGATGAACTGATCTTCGCGGACGCCCGGGTAACCCACGGCGCGGCCTCGCTCGCCGGCGTCGAGCGCCTGTTCGCCATCAACTCGGCCCTGGAGGTCGATCTATTCGGCCAGGCGAATATCGAGTGGCGTTCGGGGCGGCTGGTAAGCGGCCTGGGCGGCGCGCCGGACTTCGCGCGCGCCGCCAGACGATCGGAGGGCGGCAGGGCCATCCTGGCTCTCCCCGCCACGGCGGGCGGCGGCGCGCTGTCCCGGATTGTGCCCAGGCTCACCGCGCCGACCGTCTCTATCCCCCGCGACGACACCGATCTGGTGATCACCGAGCACGGCGTGGCCGATCTTCGCGGCGCCGGTCTGGAAGCTCGCGCGGAGAGCCTTATCGCCGTCGCCGCGCCGGAACATCGCCGCAGCCTAGCCGACGCCTGGTGGGAAATCCGGCGCGGGCTTTAGACGGCGACCTGGACGCCCATCTCCACCACCCGGTTCGGAGGGATGGCGAAGACCTCGCTCGGGTCGGCGGAATTGCGCGTCAGGGCGATGAACAGCCGGTCCTGGAGCCGGCGCAGGCCGCGGGCGTGGCTGGCGATCACCGACCGCCGACCCAGGAAGTAGGAGGTGCTCATGGGATCGAGCGACACGCCCGGCAGGACCAGACCACGGATCGCACTGGGCACATCGGGTCGCTCCATGAAGCCGAACGCCAGGGTGACCTTGGTGAAGGCGTCGTTGATCGTTTCGAAGGAAGCTCTTTCGCTGGCCGGCACCGTCGGTCGATCGGCGGTTCGCACGGTGATGATGACGTTCTTCTCATGAAGCACGCCGTTGTGCTTGAGATTGTGCAGAAGAGCGCTGGGGGTCAGAGTGGGTTCGGAAGTCAGGTAGACAGCCGTCCCCGACACCTGATGGCGCGGCCGGCGCGCGATGGAATGCAGGAAATCGGCGAGCGGAATCCGGTCCCGGCGCGCCTTGGCGGTGATGATCTCACTGCCTCTCAGCCACGACGCCATGACCAGCACCGCCGCGGCGCCAATGGCCAGCGGCACCCAGCCGCCGGAGAGCAGTTTGAGCGAATTGGCCGACAGAAACGCCAGATCGACCGTGAGTAGTGGCGCGACGACCAGCGCCGTCTTCAAAAGGCTCCACTTCCACAGTCGGCGCACGACAATGGCGGCGAGCGCCGTGGTCACCGACATGGTGCCGGTGACCGCGAGGCCGTAGGCGTTGGCCAGGGCGTCCGAGTTCTTGAAGATACCCACCAGCAATATGACCCCGACCATGAGCATCATGTTGACTGTCGGCAGATAAATCTGACCGGCCTCGGTCTCCGACGTGCGGCGCACGGTCAGGCGTGGCAAGAGGCCCAGTTGCATGGCGGCGCTGGAGAGTGAATAGGCGCCGCTGATAACGGCCTGGCTGGCGATGATGGTGGCCGCGACGCCCAGAATTACGAGCGGCACCCGCATGGCTCCGGGCGCCATTAGAAAAAACCAGTCCTGTTCGGCGCCGGCGGCTCGTCCCGCCGCTGTCGAGAGAAACTTCAAGGCGAAGGCGCCCTGGCCGAAATAGTTAAGGACCAGGGCGGGAAACACCACTGTAAGCCATGCCGCCTGGATGGGTTTTCGGCCGAAGTGGCCCATATCCGCATAGAGCGCCTCCGCCCCGGTGATGGTCAGCGACACCGATCCCAGGACAAAGAGCCCGATCAAGCCGTGACGTAGGAGAAAGGTCACGCCATCGAGGGGGTTCAGGGCTAGAAAGATCCTCGGGGAATCGGGAATGTGCATGATCCCCAAGGCGCCGATGGCGACAAACCAGATCAGACAGATGGGGCCGAACCAGCCCGCCACCTTGGCCGTCCCCCGCGCCTGGACCATGAAAAGTCCGACGAGGATCACCAAGGCGATGGCGATTTCCACAGAGGGCGTGACGAGGTTGGCGAACTGTGGGGCGGTCTTCAAACCCTCAACCGCCGAAAGCACCGATATCGCCGGGGTGATGATCGCATCGCCATAGAAAAGCGCGGCGCCGAGAATGCCCAGCGCGAGCACCACGCGCGTCCGACGGCCGAGCGCGCTTTGCGCCAGGGCCATCAAGGAGAGAATGCCCCCTTCCCCGCGGTTGTCGGCGCGCATCATGAACAGAACGTACTTGACCGTGACGACGATCATCAGGGCCCAAAAGGTGAGAGACATGACCCCGAAGATCTCCGGCTCGCCAACCGGGCCGCGAGCGGCCTGAGTCACGGCGGTCTTGAAGCCATAGATCGGGCTGGTGCCGATATCGCCGAACACGACGCCCATGGAGCCAAGCATGAGCTTGCCGAAGCGCCGCCGCCCGCCCCCCGATTGATCAGACCCCGCCTGCATGGCCGCGCTCTTAGGCCGCTTGACGGCGGATGGGAATGGACATTAGCCGGCGATGCTTGGCAGGGCCCCGAGCCACGCCCCCAGGATCGCGTTGGCCGCCTCGGGCGCCTCCTGCTGCACCCAGTGAGAGACGCCGGGCAGGCGCTTCAGCTCAAGCTCGCGCACATAGGGCTCGTAGCCCTCCGTACACTCCAGGCCGAGCGCCGAGTCCTCTTCGCCCCAGATCATCAAGGTCGGAACCTCGATCATGGGCGCGCCATCGCGATAGCGGCCAATCAGATCGAGGTTGGCGCGGTAGTAGTTGATCATCGCCGTCATGGCGCCGGGGATCAGGGCGTTCCGGCGATAGACGTCGGTGACTTCGGGAGGAAAGCGGGACTTATCGACAGCCATGCCGGTGAAAGCCTGGCCGATCGCCCTCGCGCCGAAAGCGGTCATCGCCGCCTCCGGCAGGCGTGGTATCTGGAAGAAGGCGGTGTACCAGGAGCGCGAGCGCTGGCGTCGGGATGAGGCCAGCACCCGGGCGAACACCGAGGGATGAGGCACGTTCATGATCACCAGGCCATCGAGCGGCAGGCGGCGCCGGATGGCGAAATCCCAGGCGATCATCGCGCCCCAGTCGTGGGCGATCAGCAGGCGCCGGCGCGCGCCCGCGGCGTCGAACAGGGCCGCCACGTCCTCCACGAGATGATCAAGATGATAGTCGGCCCTGGCCTTCGGCCGGCTGGAGCCGCCATAGCCGCGCAGATCCGGCGCGATCGCGCGCCAGCCGAGGTCGGCCAGCAAGGGGAGCTGGTAGCGCCAAGAAAACCGGCTCTCGGGAAAGCCGTGCAACAGCAGAGCGACATCATCGCCCGTCCCGGCCTCGTCGACCAGAAATGAGAGGCCGTTCGCCTCGATCCGCCGGGAGAGCGTTTCAACTAGCAAGTTCGGGATCCAGCGACGGGCGCAAGGCCAGCGCCTCGCCCAAGAGGCCCTCGTCCTCCAGCGCGGCGTCCCGAGCCTCCAACTTAGCGCGTATCTCGCCGTGGCGCCGGGCGTCGAGGCGCCAGCCGATCACACACGCGCCGCCGAGCATGACAAAGACGATCGGCCCGGCCAGGAAAGCGATGTCGAGATTGCGAATGGCTTGCGGCGTATTGATCGCGCCCTCGGCCGGATTGAACCCCAGCCGCGCCAGCAGGGGGAAGGTGAGGCCTATGGCGAAGGCGGCGGCGATCTTGGAAGCCATGGTGTTGACCGCATAGAGGAGGCTGATGCGTTGCTTGCCCTGATCAAGGCGCACCTCATCGCCGACGTCGGCGAGCATGGCCTGGATCATCAGTCCGAAACCAGAGGCCATGGCGCCAGCCCAGATCATGCTGGGAAGGGCCGCGAGGACATTAGCCTTGGGGGTGACGAAGACCGAAAACAGGCCAAGCGAAAACGCGGTGGTTGTCACCATCAATGTGCGGTGCTTGCCGATCCGCCTCGCGAGAGCGGCCGTGAGCAAGGCGCCCGGGATACCGGCGAGAATATAGACCGCCAGCAGTATATAGGCCTGCTGCGTCGAATAACCTCGAGAAACTTTGAAGAAAAACAGATAGATGGCGCTCATCCAGCCCGGGCCAAGGGTTAAGGCCATCTGCGACAGAAAAAGACGCACCAGATCGGGCTTGGAGAGCACCTCCCAATAGTCCTTCAGCGCGAAGCGCTCCTTCCTGATGTCGAGAGGAATTCGCTCCTTGGTCACGGCCGAGGCGATGGCGACGGTGATCGGGAGCAGGGCGATGATGAACCAGCCCGAGGTCTGAACGCCTTGGGCGTCGGTGAGCTTCAGGGCCGGCGCGCCGATTTGAATTGCCAAAGCGGCCATGACGCCCACCACCCCCACGGCGGTGATCACCCCGAACAGGCGCGAACGCTCGTGATAGTGACTGGTCAAGGTGGCGGCCCAGGCCTGATGCGCCAGGCCCATGATCGAGGTGCCCAGGTACATCACCGCCAGCCAGCCGAAGAGATAGGCGCCGCTGAAGCCGGGCGGCGCCATGAAGAGCTTGTAGAGCGCCAGCATCAGCACGGGCGTTCCGACGATCAGCCAAAGGCGGTAGCGGCCCAGCGGCGTGCGGGTGCGATCCATGGCCACCGCCAGAAGGAGATCCACAGGGATATCCAACAGGCGCACCAGCATCCACACCGCGCCGATGATGGTCATGCTCACCCCAAGGTGGCCGGCGAAATAGGGCGGCAGGGAGACGAAGACGATCACCCACAACGCCGCGATGGGCAGATTGGGCACGGAGAACGGCAGGATGGTCGAGAGCCGCAGCCGCGTGCCGGGGATCAAACGAGCATCACTGGTCAAATGGCGTCTCCGCGGGCGCCCGAGGCCCTTGCCATCTCGCCTCTTCCCGGCGCCATTGGCAATAGGCGACGCCCGCGCTAAGGCGGTTGCAGGCTTTTTGGCTTGGGTGGCGATCGCATGACTGAACTGGCCGCTCACGCCGCCGCTGACGTTCCGGCCAGGGCCGATCCGATCCTCAAACGCCACGTTACCGCCGCGGTGATCGGCAACGGCCTCGAATTCTACGATTTCATCACCTACGCGACCTTCGCCGTCCCCATCGGTCACGCCTTCTTTCCCAATCACTCGCCGTTCGTCAGCCAGATGCTGTCGCTGGCGACCTTTGGCGCGGGGTTCATTTTGCGACCCGTTGGCGCGATCGTGATCGGTCGCTACGCCGATCGCTTTGGCCGACGGCCAGCGATGATGTTCAGCTTTTCCCTGATGGGATTGGCTATTCTAGGTCTGGCGCTCACGCCAGGCTATGCGACCATCGGTATCGCCGCGCCGATCTTGGCGGTGACCTGGCGGGTGATCCAGGGCTTCGCCCTGGGGGGCGAAGTTGGTCCGACGACCGCCTTTCTGGTGGAGGCCGCACCACCAGACAGGCGCGCGTTCTATGCGGTCTGGCAGGTGATCAGTCAGAACATCGCCAGCATCGTCGGCGGCCTGGTCGGGGTGACCTTGGCTTGGCTGGCCGGCGAAGCGAGCGTAACGGCCTGGGGCTGGCGCTTCGCGCTGCTTCTGGGCGCGGCTACGGTGCCGGTGGGTTTCTGGTTGCGGAGAAACTTGCCGGAGACTCTGCATCGGGCGAGCTCCATCGTGGACGCCCATCCCGTCAACGCCAAGCTCCGCGGTCATGTCCGCATCTTCCTGATTGGACTGGCGCTGATCGCCGCCGGCACCGTGTCTACCTATGTGTTCAACTATATGACGACCTACGCGATCACGACCCTGCACCTGCCCACAGGGATATCGCTCAGCGTCTCGATCGTCACCGGATCGGTGGCGATCATTTGCGGCTTGGCCGGAGCGGTCCTGTCGGACCGTCTGGGTCGCAGACCGCTGTTGATCTGGCCGCGGCTGTTCTTTCTTATCTCGATCTGGCCGGCCTTTCATCTCATGGTTCGGAACCACGATGCGGCGACTCTGCTCATCGCCAACGCCATAATGTCTGGGATAAGCGCTTTTGGCGGCGGCGCGCTCTACGCCGGCTTTGCCGAGTCCGTACACAAGGAAATGCGTGGCGCGGGCTTCGGCATCATTTACGCCTCCGCCGTGACGCTGTTCGGCAGCACCACCCAGCCGGTGATCCACTGGCTTATTCACATCACTGGCGATCCTCTCTCTCCGGCCTGGTATCTGATGGCCTTCACAGCGGTCGGCGTTGTCGCCTCCCTGCTGTTCAAGGAATCCGCCCACCGACGCCTGGCGCCGGCGCTTTAGGAGACGCCAAATGTATATCGAGGTGAACGGCGCACGCCTGTTCTTCGACACCGTCGGCAGCGCCCTGGCGGTGGATGGCGAACGCATGGCGGAGCGGCCGGCCCTGATCGTGCTGCACGGTGGGCCGGGATTCGACCACTCGCTGATGCGGCCCTATTTCGATCGCTTCGCCGACACCCACCAGGTGATCTATCTCGACCACCGCGGCAACGGCCGTTCTGGCGGCGAGCCGCGGACCTGGCGCCTTGACCAGTGGGGCGACGATATCGCCGCCTTCTGCGATACGCTCGGCATCGTCAAACCGGCCGTGCTGGGCCTCTCCTTCGGCGGCATGGTGGCCATGGCCTACGCCACCCGCCATCCCGACCATCCCTCCAAGCTTATCCTTTCCTCCACGGCGGCCCGGCTCGACCTGGAGGCGACCTACGCCATGATGGAGCGCCTGGGCGGGGAGCGGGCCGCGGAGGTCGCCCGCCGCTTCTGGTCCGATCCCTCGCCCGAGATCGCGGGCGAGTATATGGCCGTTTGTATGCCGCTCTATAATCCCGGCGACGATCCCGCCTTCGCTCAGGCCCGCGCCAGAGCGATCACGCGCTTTGAAGTGATGTTCGACTTCATTCAGCGCGAGCAGACGGACCATGGACTTCATCGCCGATCTGGCGAAGGTCGCCTGCCCGACTCTGGTGCTGGCTGGGGGCCTGGATCCGATCACGCCGGTCGCCTGCGCGCGGGCAATTTTCGAGGCGCTGCCCGCCGGCGTGGGGCGTCTGGACGTGTTCGAGGGTTCCGGTCACGGTGTGCAGCGTGACGAGCCGGATCGCGCCGAGGCGGTGCTGCGCCAATTTCTGGCCGAGGATTGAGCAGAATGAATTCCGCCGTGAGTTTCAGCGCCGACTACGCCGAGGCCCGGACCAAATACCGCGAGGCGGCCAAGGCGGCTGGCGGCGTATTGGAGAGCCTCACCCATCCCGAACGGGCACCCGATGGCGGGGATCTGACCACGGATGTCGCCCTATTCGGCGCGCCGGAGGCGGAACGCGTTCTGGTGATGATCTCGGCGACGCATGGCGCGGAGGGCTTTTGCGGCTCCGGCGCCCAGATCGATTGGCTGCGTCGCGGTGAGGCGAGCCGCTTGCCGTCCGGCGTGGCCGTGCTGATGATCCACGCCATCAACCCCTATGGCTTCGCCTGGCTTCGCCGGGTGACCCATGAGAACGTGGACCTGAACCGCAACTGGGTGGACTTCGGCTCGCCCCTGCCAGCCAACGCGGGTTATGACGAACTCGCGGACGCCATTGTTCCGGCCTCATGGACCGAAGAGTCGCAGGCGGAGGCCGCGAAGGTGCTTGGCGCCTATGCGCAGGCGCATGGGTTCATGGCTCTGCAGCAGGCCATCAGCGGCGGCCAATTCGCTCACCCCAAGGGCGTCTTTTATGGCGGCGCCGGCCCGACGTGGTCCAGGCGGACCCAGACGGCGATCTTCGCACATTATCTCACCAAGGCCGCCAAGGTGGCGATCATCGACTATCACACGGGCCTCGGCCCCTGGGGCTATGGCGAGCAGATCATCACCGAGCCGATTGGCAGCGCCGGCTTCGCTCGGGCTCGATCCTGGTATGGGTTGGCGGTGACATCACCGTCGTCCGGAAGTTCGACCTCGGCCGATATCGTCGGCGACGGGCTCGCCGCCGCGCCCGGGCTGATACCCCAGGCCGAAGTCACCGGCATGGCGTTGGAGGTGGGCACGCTTTCGGTCACCGAAGTCATCGGCGCCGTTCGCGCCGACGCCTGGCTACATGCGCAAAACGACCTGGCTTCAGACCAGGCCAAGGCGATCAAGGCGCAGGTGCGCGACGCCTTTTATGGCGACGCCGACGATTGGAAGGGCATGGTCGCGGGCCAGTCGCTGCTGGCGTGCCGCCAGGCGATCGCCGGGCTGCTGACTTAAATTGTAGGACGCTCGTCCGCGCTGAAGCGCGGACGGCGAAAGATCAGCCCTGGCGCGCCTTGAAGCGGGGGTTGGTCTTGTTGATCACATAGAGGCGGCCCTTGCGACGCACGAGCTTGCAGTCGCGGTGGCGCGTCTTGAGCGTCTTGAGCGAGCTTCTGACTTTCATGGCGTGGGTCTTTTGGGCAAGGTCGGCGGCGGGAAGGGCGGTCGTATAAGGATCGGCGCCGGCCAAGTCAATCCAGAGCACGCCGCAGCTTTCGGTTGAAGGATGGCCATCCGCCCGGCTACCCTTTCCCCATGGATCGACGCGCCTTTCTCGCCCTCGCCGCCGCTGGCCTCGCCCAATCCGCCAATGCGCAGGCCCCCGCGCCCGCAGACCTGCTGGGCGCCACGGGGGAGACTTACTTCCTCACCTGGCTCAACAGCTTCTATCCCAAGGCCCAGGCCGCCGGCCTTCCGAGGTCCCTAGTTGATCATGAGCTTTCCGGCCTGTCGGCCGATCCCAGGGTGGCGGCGCTAGACACCCGTCAGCCGGAATTCGCCAAGCCGGTCAGCGACTATATCCATGGCGTGATCAGCAACGAGCGGGTCGCCGTCGGCCGGGCCAAGCGCACCAACATTACTGAATTTGGCGCCATCGAGCAGAGCTACGGCGTGCCGCGCGAGATTCTCATCGCCATCTGGGCCATGGAGACCGATTTTGGCGTTCTCCAAGGGGGTATGGACGTCATACGCTGCCTGGCCACCCTGGCGGCCTTGGGCCGGCGCCGGGACTGGGCCGAGAGCGAGCTGATCGCCGCCCTGCGCATGATCGCGACCGGCGATGTCACCCGCTATCGTCTGCGGGGCTCCTGGGCCGGGGCCATGGGCCAGACCCAGCTCCTGCCGTCCACCTACCTCTCCAGCGCCGTGACGATTGTGGGCCACGGCAAGCCCGATATCTGGGACTCTCCGCCCGACGCCCTTGGTTCGGCCGCCAACCTGCTGGCCAAAAGCGGATGGCGGCGCGGCGAAGGCTGGGCGCGGGAAGTGATCCTGCCATCGGGATTCGACTACGGTCTCAGCGAAGGCCCAAAGGAGGTTCCGGCCTGGTGGACGGCCAAGGGTGTCAAGCGCCCCGGCGGTCTGGCGTGGCCCGCCGCCGACACGGCCGCGCCTGCTGTGCTGCTGCTGCCTTCCGGCGCGTCAGGCCCCGCGTTCCTGGCGCTGCCTAACCACTTCACGATCCGCACCTATAACAACTCCCTGGCCTACGCCCTGGGTGTCGGGCTGCTGGCGGACCGATTCGGTGGCGGGACCGGCGTGGTGACGCCATGGCCGCATGAGACGCCCCTGTCGCTGACCCAGCGCATGGACGCGCAGAGCGCCCTTATCAAACTTGGTTTCAATCCCGGGGCGCCGGATGGCGTGGTGGGCGTCACGACGCGTCAAGCGTTGCGGGCCTGGCAGAAATCCCAGGGTCTGGTCGCCGACGGCTACCTCACACCCGCCATCGTCGATCGGCTCAAGGCGAGCGCCGCCAAGGCCTGACCTGGCCTCCGGAGGCTATACGCTTACGCCTTCCTGACTGCGCTCCAGGCTGGATTGGGCCGTTTCGTCCTCGGTGGTGGGCGCCTCGCCGGCATTGGCCAACACGCCATTGGCCAAGGCGAAGACCAGAAGGGCGCCGAGTGTCACCACGTTCACCAGAAAGGGCGCAGGGCGCCAGACCCCGTAGAGAAGCACGAAGAGCGGCGCGACCACGACATTGACGCCATTGACGGCGGCGATCGCGCCGGCTGCCCTGGCCTGTTCGGCCTGGCTGACGGCCAGCGACGCGCCAGCAGTGAATCCGGGCCGGCAGAAGCCGTACCCCAGGCTTGAGAGCGCATAACCCATTACCAAACCGGAATAGCTGGGCGCGAAGGCGACGATGAGATTGGCCAGCGCCGCCACGGCCACGCCCCACCGCAGCAGATGTCGCGGGCCCATGCGGAACATCCGGATCAGGCCCCACTGGGCCAGCAAGCCGGCCACGGCGCCCGCCATCATGGCCACAGCGGTGTAACCCTGTGCCTGCATCGGCGGCAGGTGCAGTTTGTCGATTACTTGAAAGCCCAGGGTCTGGCCCTGGGCGGTCTGACAAGCCGATACGAGAAATCCGTAAATCAGGAAGGGTGTCAGGCGTGGATCGCGCAACAACGGCCGGCCCTTGATCGCTCCGCCGGGGATATCTTCGACCACCGTATCCACACGCGGCGGACCCTTGGCTTCGGGGAGCCCGCGCGCGACCACCACGATCATCCCCGCCGCGATCAGGGCGAAGGCGAACATCGGCCCCGCAAGGCCCACCACCGGCAGAACAAAGAGCGGCGCCACCGCCGGGCCGACGATGGTGCCCAGGCCGAAGGCGCCGGCCAGGCCCGCCATGGCCTGGGTGCGCTCGTCGCGGTGAGTGCGCTCGGCGACATAGGCCTGGGTGGCGGGATTGGAAGCGGCGCCAAACAGCCCGAACAAAGCTCGCGACAGCAGGAAGAGCACGAAGATGACAATCGGCGCCGCCAGATGCCGGACCCCGGCGCTCACCACCGCGCCGCAGCAGACCATGGACACCAGAAACCCGGCGAGGCCGACAATCATCATCGGCTTGCGGCCGCCGCGATCTGATTGGCGCGCCCAAAGCGGCGAGCTGAACGCCCACAGGAGCGCGGAGAGCGAAAATATCGCCGCCACCTGCCAGTCGGGAAAGCCGATCGAACGGCCGATAGCCGGCAGCACCGACTGCATGCCGGTATTGCCAAGGGCCGTCACGATCGAAACGCCGAAGATGATGGCGAAGGATTTGGTCGGCAGACGCGCGGCGCTTTGTAGCTCTGTCGACATGGCCAGCGTCCTGTTAGCCGGGCCGCTCCTGCTTCGCAATCAGGGGCGCCGAGATCGGCGGGGAAACCGCCGCCTCGGAAAAAGTGATCACGGTCTTGTGAACTCTTCCCTTGCGTTCGAACACGAACGCGTCATATTGCCACGCAGCGCTAGCGGCGCTTCAGCCATCGGCTGGGTCTCAAGGAGGCCCATCGACGTTTGGGGCGGAGCACTTGATGGCGCGTAAACCTCACCCAAGGGGACCAGGGATCATGACCTCCACCAACGTTACCAAGCTGCTCGTCGCCGGCGTCGCCGTCGCCGCACTTTCCGTCGCCGCCTGCGCCAAGAAGCCCGACGCCGCCGCTGACGCCTCCAACGCCGCCGCCGACGCTTCCGCCGCCGCCTCCAACTCGGCCGCTGACGCTTCCGCCGCCGCCAACACCGCCGCGACAGCGGCGAGCGACGCCGCGACCAACGCCGCCGCCGCGACCAACACCATGGCGCCGGCCAGCTAATCAGCTTTGCGCAAGCAGAGCCTGGCTCTTTAAAAGGCCGCCCTTCGGGGCGGCCTTTTTCTTTGGAGTGGTCATGCCCGACCGCACCGCTGTCATTTCACCGGTCATTTGGAACGAGAGCGGGCCGCCGCGCTCGCGCCTTTTTGGCGATCTCTACTATTCCCGGGACGACGGGCTCGCCGAGGCTCGCACGGTATTCCTCGCCGGATGCGGTCTTCCCGAGGCCTGGGAGGGACGGCGGGCCTTTTGTGTCGGTGAACTGGGCTTTGGAACCGGCCTGAACATTGTCGCCCTTCTTGATCTTTGGATGCGGACCCGGCCGGCGGGCGGCCATCTTTCGATATTCAGCATCGAAGCCCATCCAATCGCGGCCGCGGAGGCTCGGCGCGCTCTGGCCGCATGGCCCGAACTGTCGAGGGTTTCGGAGTCCCTAACCACGCGTTGGCCAGGACGGGCTCGAGGCTTTCACCGAGTTGATCTGCCGGGCTTCAACGCGACGTTGGATCTGGCGGTCATGGAAGTCGCCGCGGCCCTGGAGGCTTGGGTGGGCGAAGCCGACGCTTGGTTCCTCGACGGCTTCGCCCCAGCGCTCAACCCGGAGATGTGGCGCGCCGAGGTGCTGAACCTGGTGGGCCGGCGCTCGGCGCCAGGCGTCAGGATCGCCACCTATACCGTCGCCGGCCAGGTGCGACGTGATCTGACGGCGGCGGGGTTTGAGGTAAGCCGACGACCGGGATTTGGCGCCAAGCGGCAGCGCCTTGAAGGCGCCCGATCGGGAAGGCCGCCGAGGCGCCCGCCGGCGCCAGCGCCGCGCGTGGCCATCATCGGCGCCGGCATCGCCGGCGCGGCCCTGGCGAGAGCGTTTCGAACCTTGGGAGCCGATCCCTTGGTTTTCGACAAAGCTGGGGTTGGCGCGGGCGCATCGGGCGCGGAGGCCGCTCTGGTCTCGCCTCGGCTGGATGCCGGCCTCGGGCCACATGCCGCCCTCTTCGCCCAAGCCTTTGCACGCGCCGCCGATCTCTACGCACAGGTCGAGAAAGCAACGATCGCAAAGGGCGCCCTTCAACTCGAAGCAGGACCGAAGGACGCGGCCAGGTTCGCCGCCATCGCCGGTTCGGATCTTTTTGAGCCCCAGACGATGAAACCGATTTCGGGTGGGGATGTGAGCGGCCGCCTGGGCGAAACGGCGCCGCCGGGCCTTTTGATAGAGGAGGCGCTGACAGTTCAGCCATCTAAAGTGCTCGACGCGTGGCTGGGCCCGGTGACGCCCGCGAATATCGCGTCGATCGATTGGGATGGCCGGGAGTGGATTTTGCGGGGCGCCGGCGGTGACTTGATCTCTCACGCGGACATCGTCTGCCTGGGGACCGCCATGGAGACGACCGCACTCGCGGCCGGCGTTGATATCACGCCAGTTCGGGGCCAGTCGAGCCTGGCGCGGGGTGTTTCCTGGCCCGCCGCGACCCTTTGGGGCGGTTATCTGATACCAACCCACGCCGGTTTGCTGTTCGGCGCCACTCACGACCGAGGCGACCAGGATTGCGCGCCTCGGCCGGAAGATCACCAGCGCAATCTCGATGCGCTGAAGCGAGCCTTTCCCAGACTGGGCAAGCGATTGGAAAACAGCACGCTGGAGGCTCACGCCGGAGTGCGCGCCACAACGGTGGATTACTTACCCATCGCCGGCTGGGCGCCCGAAGGGCCGCCCGGCATCTTCGTCCTGACAGGTCTGGGATCGCGAGGCTTCACCCTGGCGCCCTTGCTCGCCGAGCATGTCGCCGCCTTGGCGTTGGGCGCGGCTTCTCCTCTGCCGGCGTCGCTAGTCGCCCTGGTCGATCCCTGCCGGTTCGCCGAGCGGGCGCGACGACGATCCGGAAGGAGTGGACAAGAGCCTAAAGCCGCCGGCGTCTCGCCGGGAACCGTCACGCCCGCAGGGGCGGCGGCGTGACCGGCGCGAAGGCGTCCGAGGGCCAGTGCGCGGCCCCGCCCGATCCGACCGTCTATGAACCGGTGAAGGTGCACGGTTTCACTCTCTCGCCGTCACCCGACCTGCGGCCCACGCGGCTGCTCGCGGCGACCGCCGTAGTTATGGGGCTGATAGCATCTCTGCGCTTCTCCTGGGGCGCTAACCTCGCTGGTCGCCTTGGAGACACCGACGACGCCATGCGCCTCGTCATCGTCCGTGACCTGCTGGCCGGCCGGAGCTGGTATGACCAATGGATCGGACGCTTGGCGCCACCCACCGGAACCTTCCTGCATTGGTCGCGGTTGCTGGATGGCGGGTTAGCCGGCGTAGACCGCGTGCTCGCCCTATTCCTCTCGGCCGCCCACGCGGAGTTGGCCATGCGGTTTTTCTGGCCACTCGCCTGGATTTTTCCCGCGCTCACCGCAGCCTTGTTGGTTGCCCGCAGTCTTGGAGCGCGAGCGGCGGTGCTGATCACCGCCGTCCTGTTGGCCGATCCTTATCTCTACTCGGAGTTTACACCCGGGCGGATCGATCATCACAATGTACAGATAACCATGACCATGCTGGCGCTCGCCGGGGCGGTGGCCCTTAACAGGGGTGTGAGGTGGGCGATCGCCGGGGGGATCGCCTCGGCGCTGGGCCTGGCCGTAGGCTTGGAGGCGCTGGCGTTTCACGCCATCATAGGTGCCAGCTATGGCTTGGCGTTGGTCAGCGACCGAAGCCACGCGCCGCGAGCGCTGGCTTATGGCGCGACGCTTGCCGTCGCAACGGCGGCGTTCTTCCTCCTGCAAACGCCGCCCGCGCGATGGAGTCTGAGCTTCTGCGACGCCCTGGGCTTGAATCTAACCTTGGCGATGGTGATCGCGGGCGCGGGTCTGGCGATCACGGCGCTTCTGGCCTCGCGGAGTTCGGCGAGCATGAGACTGACGATGGTTACCCTGGTGGGGGCAGCTGCGGCTGGCGCCTGCTTTGGTCTTCATCCCGCGTGCATCCATGGACCTTTCGCCGATGTCGATCCCGCGGTGCGCCGGTTGTGGCTTGATCGGGTCAAGGAGACCTTGCCGATAGGTGCGGTCTATCCCATCAACCGGCAAGGGGCGATCGTCGCCGCTCTGATGGGCTTGCTGGGCCTTGCGGGCGGAGCCTTCCTCATAGCGCGAGGGTGGCGAGACTTCAGGATCGGAGCCCTGACGCTCGCTTCCTGTCTGGCGGTCGCCGTCTGGCTGGGGCTGCACGCCTGGCGCATGCAAGACTATGTGTTTTGGACGGGTTCCCCAGCCCTGGGAGCGGCTGCGAGCTGGATCACTGCTCGGCGTCTCAAGGGGCTGATGGTCCCGAGCGCCGTGGCGGCTTTTGTCGCATCGCCCATACCCCTGGGCGCTACCCTCGCCTGGGCGACAGGACTGGTTCATCGTGGGGTTCCGGCTGCGGCTCCAAAAGAGACGTCAGACGCCTGCATTCTTGGATCCAGCTACGAGGCGCTCGCGCGGCTCCCACACGGATCGATACTCGCGCCGGTGGATCTGGGCCCGTACATCCTCGCCTTCACGCAACACGCCGCCTTAACGGCGCCTTATCATCGGCTTTCCAGGGAGATTCTGACCGCCCACTACGCCCTTGACGCCCCTCCTGGCCTGGATCGCCTTCGCGTCCGAGCGCTTAAGGTGGACTACATCGTGGACTGCCCCGCCTACCCCTCAATGGAAACGACGCCTGACGGCCTCATCGCCCGCCTGCGCGACGGTCAGACGCCCGCATGGCTAACAACGCTCTCCAAGCCCGGAGACGTGCTGCGGATATATCGGGTGGCGGGGCCTTAGACCCCGGCGCAATATGCTGAAAGGCGATGGTGGACGCGGCTGGGATCGAACCAGCGACCCCTACGATGTCAACGTAGTGCTCTCCCGCTGAGCTACGCGTCCGCCTCGAAGCTGGTGGGCGTTCGGGAACGCGGGGATATAACGGGGCGCTACGACCGAAGCAAGACGGCGTCGCGGCGCTCAGCGCGCCGCAGTGTGTTTGACCAGTTGCGCGCATTGCCGAATATGGACCCATGAACGCTTGGGAGCCCATTTCGCCATCGAACGATGGAGCCGAAGGCGCCGGCCCAATTCCGTTCGAGGTCGTACGGCCCCCGACGGGCGCGCGCCGCGGGCCCCTGGTGTTCGCATCGCCGCACTCGGGCCGGATCTATCCGGCCGGCATGATGGCGGCTTCGCGGCTGGACGCGGCGATGATCCGTCGTTCGGAGGACGCCTGGGTGGATCGATTGATCGAGGGCGCCGCGGTCCATGGCGCGACCGTAATCAGCGCCCAGTTCGCCAGGGTCTATTTCGACGTCAACCGCGAGCCCTGGGAACTCGACCAGGCGATGTTCTCCGACGAACTTCCCGCCTATGCGCGCGGGCGGTCGGCCCGCGTCGCGGCAGGGCTCGGCGCCATCGCGCGCATCGTATCGGAGGGTCAGGAGGTTTACGCCCGCAAGCTCACCTTCGCTGAGGCGCGGGCGCGGGTGGAGTCGGTCCACCGACCTTATCACGAGGCTTTAAGAACACTGATCGAAGAGTCGCTTCGGGTAGAAGGACTGACGGTCCTGGTCGATTGGCACTCCATGCCGGCGGCCGCGGCGCGCCATGCGTTGGGAGGCGCCGGCTGCGACATCGTCCTAGGTGATCGATTTGGCGGCGCCTGCGCGCCGGCGATTTCACGGATCATCGAGGCGGAACTGACGGCGCTCGGCTACGCCGTGGCGCGCAACACGCCATACGCCGGAGGCTACACCACCGAGCACTACGGGCGTCCGGCGCGAGGCGTTCACGCCGTGCAGATCGAACTCAATCGCGCGCTTTATCTCGATGAGGCCTCACTAACCCCCAGCGGGGGGTTTGCGAAAATGCAAGGCGATCTTGAGCAATTATTCGCGGCGCTTTCCAGGATCGATTGGACAAGGATCTAGATCGCGCGAGCCCTTTCCCGCGCGGAGCCAAAAAAAAGGCCGCGCACGAGGCGCGGCCAGTTCATTAGGGAGGAAACGCCCAGGAAGGGCAGATACGTCAGCGACGCCTCATGACCCTGAAGTTACGGTGCGGCGCACAATCTGACAAGGGGAAAACAGCTGGGGTGCGACAAAATTTCCGATTTCCGTTGATTTTTTCATAAATACCAATACATTACCAAATACTCGATGCGCGCCGGGCTTTTGTTGCGGCGCACTAGATTTTCTTTCGGCCTCGATAGCCGCCCTGAAGGCTTGACGCCGCACGGGTGGCTTTACGTGGTTCGATCGCCTAAAAGCCCGCCTGCTCCCGAAAAAGAAGTCGCCGTCCGCCATGTCTCTGCGCAACATCGCCATCATCGCCCACGTCGATCATGGCAAAACCACCCTCGTCGACCAGATGCTGGCTCAATCCGGGATCTTCCGCGCCAACGAAGCGCACGCGGAACGGGCGATGGATTCCAACGACCAGGAGCGCGAGCGAGGCATCACCATCCTGGCCAAGGCCACTTCTGTGCTTTGGCACGGCGCGGCCGGCGAGACGCGGATCAACATCATCGACACCCCAGGTCACGCCGACTTCGGCGGCGAAGTCGAGCGAATCCTCGGCATGGTTGATGGCTGCCTGTTGCTGGTGGACGCCGAAGAGGGGGTCATGCCCCAGACCAAGTTCGTCCTCGGCAAGGCGCTGAAGCTGGGTCTCAAGCCGATCGTGGTGCTCAACAAGGTCGATCGGCCACACGCCGATCCCGACCGGATTCTCAATGACGCCTTCGATCTCTTCGCCGCCATCGGCGCCACCGATGAGCAGCTCGACTTTCCTCACCTCTACGCCAGCGGCAAGCAGGGCTGGGCCGTTGTGGAGATGGACGACGAGCGGACAGGGCTCGCGCCTTTGTTCGACAAGATCGTCGAGCATGTTCCGGCGCCCGCCGCCGAATCCCGGGCGGACGAGCCGGCGCAACTGCTGGCGGTGCTGATCGAGGCCGATCCCTTTCCTTGGACGCATCCTCACCGGCCGGGTCGAATCGGGCAAATTCACTCCGGGCATGGCGATCCGCGCGCTATCGCGCGAAGGCGTGGAAGTGGAACGGGGCCGGATCAGCAAGCTGCTGGCCTTCCGCGGGCTCAAGCGTCAGCCGATCGACGAGGCTCTGGCCGGAGACATTGTCGCCATCGCCGGCCTCACCAAGGCCACGGTGGCCGATACCCTCGGCGCCCTCGACGCCGAAGGCGCCCTTCCCGCACAGCCCATCGATCCGCCTACCATCGCCATCACCGTTTCGGTGAACGACAGCCCTCTGGCCGGCCGCGACGGCGACAAGGTGCAGAGCCGGGTCATCCGCGAGCGGCTCCTGAAGGAGGCCGAGGCCAACGTCGCGGTCAAGGTCGCCGAGACCAGCGAGAAGGACGCCTTCGAGGTGTCTGGCCGAGGCGAACTTCAGCTAGGCGTGCTGATCGAATCCATGCGCCGCGAAGGTTTCGAGGTTTCGATCAGCCGCCCGCGCGTGGTCTTCCAGAACGATCCGGAAACCGGCGCACGACTTGAGCCGATCGAGGAGGTGGTGGTCGACGTCGACGAGGACTTCAGCGGCGTCGTCATCGAGAAGCTCTCGGCCCGCAAGGCCGAGCTCAAGGACATGGGCCCCTCCGGCGCCGGCAAGACGCGCCTGACCTTCCTCGCACCCTCACGCGCCTTGATCGGCTATCAGGGCGAGTTCCTCACCGATACGCGCGGATCGGGGGTGCTCAACCGGGTATTCTCCCACTACGAGCCCTACAAGGGCGCCATCGGCGGGCGGCGCAACGGCGCCCTGATCTCCAACTCCGATGGCGAAACCGCTTCCTTCGCCCTGTGGAACCTAGAGGATCGCGGCGTCATGTTCGTCGGCGCCGGTGAGAAGACATATCAGGGCATGATCATCGGCGAGAACGCCAAGCCCGACGACCTCGACGTCAATCCCATGAAGGCCAAGCAGCTCACCAACGTTCGCGCGTCGGGCAAGGATGAGGCGATCCGCCTGACCCCGCCGCGCCGCCTCACCCTGGAACAGGCCATCGCCTATATCGACACCGACGAACTGGTGGAGGTGACACCCAAGGCGATCCGCCTTCGCAAACAGGTGCTCAATCCCACCTTCCGCAAGCGGAAGATCAAGGAAGACGCCTGAGGGCGGCCCTTATAGGGTAAGTTCCATCCACACGTCCGCCCGCGCATAGGGCGACGCCGGACGACGGCCCGGTGGCAGATCGACAAAACCGAAGGCGCGATAGAGCGTAAGGGCGGGGGTGAGCGCGCTGCCGGACTCCAGATAGATTCGCGGTGCGCCAAGGCCGGTCGCCCGATCGACGCAGGCCTGCATCAGCGCGCGGCCGATACCCCGTCCCCTGACACCCTCGGCGACAGCCATCTTGATGAGCTCGAAGCCGCCATCGGGTAGAGGCACGAGGGCGCAGCAACCCAAGGCCTCATCGTTTTCAATTGCAAAGAAGACATAGCCGCCCTGACCGATGATCTTGGCCTCGGGATCGCCCAGCATCTCATGATCCTTGGGCTCCATGACGAAGTGCTTGGCGATCCAGGCCTCGTTGAGGGCCTTGAACGCTGGCGCGAACGCCGGTTCAAAATCGATGATCCGAATGGCCGCCATGATAAGGAGCTTGTCCATGGTCAACGCCATCTACACAAGCCTGCCCACCACCATCTTCACGGTCATGTCGGGCCTTGCCCGGGAATTGGGCGCGATCAACCTGGGTCAAGGCTTTCCTGACGAGCCGGGGCCGGAGACGATCCGCCGGGCGGCCGCCGAGGCGGTGCTTCATGGCGACAACCAGTACCCGCCGATGGCCGGCTTGCCGGCGCTGCGCAAGGCCGTAGCCCGGCACTATCGGCGCTTCCAGGGTCTCGACCTGGATTGGAAGAGCTGAGGTCACCATCACCTCCGGCGCCACCGAGGCTCTGGCCTGCGCCTTCCTGGCCCTGATCGAGCCCGGCGATGAGGTGATCCTGTTCGCCCCGGTCTACGACGCCTATGCGCCGATGGTTCGCCGCGCCGGGGGTGTGCCGGTGATCCTGCGGCTGGAACCGCCGTATTGGCGGTTCGACCGAGCGATGCTGGAGCGGGCCTTTACGCCGCGCACACGGCTGGTCGCGCTCAATACGCCCCTGAACCCCACCGCGACCCTGTGCCCGGACGAGGATCTCCTGGTCCTGGCTGAATTCTGCCAGCGGTTCGACGCCGTCGCCGTGTGCGACGAGGTGTGGGAACAAGTGATCTTCGACGGCGCGGTCCATCGGCCGCTGATGGCCTTTCCCGGCATGCGCGAGCGGACGGTGAAGATCGGCTCGGCCGGCAAGATGTTCGCCCTGACCGGCTGGAAGGTGGGGTTTCTCATCGCCGCGCCGCCGCTGACCGAGGTTCTGGCCAAGGCCCACCAGTTCCTGACGTTCACCACTCCTCCGAACCTGCAAACGGCGGTGGCCTGGGGCCTGGACAATAGCGAGGCCTGGTTCGCCGCCATGCCGGCCGCGCTTGCCGCGTCGCGCGACCGCCTGAGCGAATCGCTTGCGGCGTGAGGGCTTTGTCGCCCTGCCAAGCCAAGGCACCTATTTCCTCAATGTCGATCTGGCCGCCTCGGGGGTGACCGAGGACGACATGAACTTCTGCCTACGTTCGGTTCGCGAGGCGGGCGTGGCGGCGATCCCTGTGTCGAGCTTCTACGAGACCGACCCGGTGACCTCGATCATGCGCCTGTGCTTCGCCAAGCGCGACGAGACGCTGGATGAGGGCGTCCGGCGGCTCGCCAAGGCGCGGGAGCTGTAACTCGCCGAGGCGCCCTAGCAAGTCGCGCCGCCGTCGACGACGATGGTCTGGCCGGTCATCCAGGCGCCGGCGCGGGAGGCCAGGAAGACCGCGGCGCCGGCGATGTCGTCCGGCTCGCCCAGGCGGCGCAGGGGCGTGCCGACGCTGGACGCGCTTCTCGGCCTCGGGCGTGTCCCACAGCGCCTTGGCGAAGTCGGTCTTCACCAGGCCCGGCGCGATGCAGTTGACGCGGATGTTGCTGGGCGACAGCTCCTGGGCGAGGTTGCGCGCCAGCTGCATGTCGGCGGCCTTGGAGATGGCGTAGGCGCCGATCACGCCGGTGCCGCGCAGGCCGCCGATCGACGAGACGATGATGATCGCCCCGTCCTTCCGCTCGGTCATCTCGGGCGCGACCATGCTGGATCAGCCAGTGGTTGGAGACGATGTTGTTGTCGAGGATCTTGCGGAACGCGTCGTCGGTGATGCCGCTCATCGGCCCGTAGTAGGGGTTGGAGGCGGCGTTGCAGACCAGGATGTCGATCTTGCCGAAGGCCTTGCGGCGTCTCGTCCACCAGGCGCTGCAGGTCGTCCTTGGAGGAGATGTTGGCCGGAACGGCGATGGCGGCGCCGGGATGCTTGGCGTTGATCGCCGCGGCGACCTCGTCGCAGGGGCCGGCCTTGCGCGAGGAGATCGCCACCTTGGCGCCGTGCTCGGCCAGCCGTTCGGCGATGGCCTTGCCGATGCCCTTGGTCGAGCCGGTGACGATGGCGACCTTGCCGGTCAGATCGAACAGTTCCATGGCCGCGTTTCCTTAAACAAACGTTTGATTTTCTCCACCATCGGGCGGGGCCACGACGAGGTCAAGACGCTCCGGCGGGCGTCGCCATTGCGCCGGCGTCCGGCGAGCCTCAAAATAGGGGCATGCCCGAAGGCGACAGTCAGCTCCCGGCCAAGCCAGCAATCCGCTTCGGGACCGGCTTCCTGACCGACATCTGGTACTTCGCCGCCTTATCGTCGGATTTGAAGCCCGGGCGCATGTCTCGCCATGAAATCCTGGGCGAACCGGTCCTGCTCGGCCGCGCGCCGGGCGGCGAGTTGATCGCCCTGCGGGATATCTGCCCACACCGCGCCGCGCCGCTGTCGGCGGGTCGATTTGTCCGGGAAGCCGATGGCGCGCAAAGCGTGGAATGCCCCTATCATGGCTGGCGGTTCGGCGCCGATGGGGGGTGCCGGGCCATACCCTCGCTAACCGAGGGACAGGCCTTCGACATCGACAAGGTGAGGGTGCGCCGCTACCGGGTCTCCGAGAGCCAGGGCATGGTTTTCATCTGGCCGTCGGCGGATCCACGCGATGCGGCGCCGTTGCCGTCACCCCCAGTCTTTCCCGGCGTCGTGGGCGGAGCGCCCAAGCTGGTCGATGTCATGGATTTCGACGCCCACATTGACCATGCCGTGGTCGGCCTGATGGATCCGGCCCACGGCCCCTATGTCCACAGGCAATGGTGGTGGCGCTCTCGGGCCTCGATGCATCCCAAGGCCAAGCGCTTCGAACCCGCGACGGAAGGTTTCGCCATGGTGCGCCATCCTCCATCGAGCAATTCCCGAGCCTACGCCCTTCTAGGGGGGCAGCCACTCACGGAGATCACCTTCCGCCTGCCGGGCCTTCGCTGGGAGCACATCATGGTGGGCGCTCGCCAGGTGCTCGCCCTGACCTGCCTGACGCCGCTGACGGAGAGCCGGACGCGGATCACCCAGATCATCTGGTCCGATCATCCGGTGTTCGCCCTGGCGGGCCCCTTCATTCGAGCGGCCGCTCGCCGGTTCCTGAAACAGGACGGCGATATGGTTCACTTGCAGAATCAGGGTCTTCGCTACGATCCAACCTTACTCTGGATCGACGACGCCGACCGTCAGGCCAAATGGTATCAGGCCTTGAAACGGGAGTATGCCGCCAGCCGGATCGACGGCCGGCCATTCGCAAATCCGGTTGAGGCAACGACCCTGAGGTGGACCAGTTGACCCGGGGCGGTCTTTTCACATCGATCGTCGCCCTGTGCCTCGCCGCTTGGTGTCTTCAGGCCAAGGCCGCCGATGCGCCCGGACTCAATCGCGTTTTCATCAGCCCCTCGGGCGAACCCTTTCGCCCTTCCACCGCCAGTCCCAACGGGTTCGAGGCATGGTTCGTGAAGGTAGACACCAACCACGATGGAAAGATCGAACGCGCGGAATTCCGCGCCGACGCCGAGGCGTTCTTCAAACGCCTCGACACCAACGGCGATGGCGTCATCGATGGTTTCGAGATCGCCGCCTACGAGCGCGCCATCGCACCAGAGGTGACCGCCCAAAACGAAGTGGCCGAGGCGGGGGGCTCGTGGTCGCTGGCGCCGGCAACTCTTCTCAGCGAACCCGAACCGGTCAGCGGCGCCGATCTGGAGCTCAACTCCAAGATCAACTTCGCCGAATGGATGGTGGTGACCGATCATCGTTTCGACATGCTGGACAAGAAGAGGCTTGGATTCCTGGACCGTGAAACCCTGGCGGCTTCCTTGTCCAAGCCGGGCAAGAAAGCCAAACCATGAAACCGGTCGTCGCCGTCGCCTTGATGCTGGTGACCACTATAAACTTGGCCGCCTGCGCGCGGACGCCCAGCGCCGGCCTGCCGGCTGATGCGCTAGACCAGGCGATCGGTCGATCCATCGGCGACCCGACCACCTGCGTGATCATCGCCGATGGGGCGAGCCGCAAGACCCTTTATCGCTATGGCCAGGACTTCAATTGCGAACGGGGTTTGCCGGCCTGCGACCGGCCGGGCGCCCTTTCGGCCAAGGACGCCCTGGCGTTCGCCGCAAGCGGGGGCGGGCGCACGGCGAGCTGCGCGTCCAATGCCGATGGCTCACGCTCCGTGGGCTGGGCGGCCGGCAAAATTGATAGCAGCAAGCGAAATCTGATCTATTCCGCCGTCATGGAGGGCGATCGCGCGCTTCCGGGCGAGGAAATGTCGGCGCGCCTCAGCCAGGCTTTTCAGAACGCCGGACTTTAGCCTTTCAGCGCGCGCCCTTTCCGCGACCGAAGGTCAAAACCGTTTCGGCCAGGATCAGGAGATCGAACGCAAGCGACCAATTCGCAAGATAGTAGAGGTCGTGAGCAAGCTTGAGTTCGGTCTCGGAGATATCGGCGGCATAGCCGCTGCGTAGCTGCGCCCAGCCGGTGAGGCCGGGCAAGAACCTTCGTGCGCAATTCAAAGGCGGGCATCTGGCGGATGTATTCGGCGACGTAGTGAGGTTGCTCCGGCCTCGGGCCTACCAAACTCATGTCGCCCTTGAGGATGTTCCATAGCTGCGGCAGTTCATCGACATGAAGCCGGCGCAGCCAACGCGCCGACCGGGGTAACCCGTTTGTCCTCCGGAACGGTCGCCGTAGTGTCCGTCGCCACGTCCATGGTGCGCAGCTTGTGCATGCCAAAGACGCGACCATCTCGCCCGACCCGCGGCTGGGTAAGGAACACCGGGCGTCCCATCGTCGCCCGGACCGCCAGCCGCGGCGACCAGCGAAACGAATGGCGAGCAAGCGGGCCCGGCCGACGTCACGACGATCAAATCGAGCGCCCGCTTGCAAAGGCGCATCTCGCGTGATCCTTGCGAACTGTATTTGATCGATGGTGAACCCATCGACAGAGACCTGGCCGAAGATCGCGCTTCGCGCCGGGCGCGCAACCCAATCGGCTCTCTGGGCGCTGCTCTGCAGTCGCCCCAACGCCTGCCCCTCGCCCCACAAGGACCAGCCACGCTTTAACAAAATAACTTGGCCAGAAAATGGCCCCCGGATCGGCGTTCGACGGACTTTCTGACGGTAGTTGGTCTTAAGCCATGCTTGGTAGGAGTTGCCGGTCATGGCCAAGCGCCACCATGTTTCATTTTCCAGGTACCAGTCCGAGCATAGCCGCGAGGCTGGCGGCGAAGTCACCCAGCCGGAGCGTAGCCCAATTCCGCCCGATTTTGGCGTCGTCGATCGCATAGCGCCTGTCATGGCCTAGTCGGTCGGGCACATGGCTGAGCAGGGAATGCGGACCGCGCCCCGCTCGCCGCCGGCGCGAAGTCGAAATCGCCCGGCCAAGTGCCGGCTCAGCCGACAAATGCGCTGATCAACCGACGCGCATAGCTGGCCGATCAAGGTCCAGATTGGTCATCTCCGAGCCCCCGCCGACATTATAAGCTTCACCAGGTGGCCCCGCTCGAGAATGAGGTCGATGGCGCGGCAATGATCGCCGACATCGAGCCAGTCGCGCACGTTCTGGCCATCGCCATAGACCGGCAGTGTACGCCCATGCAGGGCGTTGATCAGGAAGAGCGGGATCAGTTTTTCCGGATGCTGATAGGGACCGAAATTGTTGGAGCAATTGGAGATCGTGGTCTGAAGCCCGAAGGTCTGGTGATAGGCGCGCACGAAGTGATCAGAGGCCGCCTTGCTGGCCGCATAGGGCGAGTTGGGGGCATAGGGCGTAAGCTCGTGAAAGGCCGGATCATCAGGCCCCAGGCTGCCATAGACCTCATCGGTGGAGACATGGTGGAAGCGGTGTGGCCGACCCGCGCCCGCGTCCAGCCACACCGCCTTGGCCGCTTTCAGCAGCGAGTGGGTGCCCACCACATTGGTGTCGATGAAAGCGTCCGGGCCATGGATTGAGCGATCGACATGGCTCTCGGCGGCGAAGTGCACGATGGCGTCGATGGTGAAATCGGTCAGCAGCCGCTCCACCAGGGGCTGATCGCGGATATCGCCGTGGATGAACTCGACACCCTCGACGCCATCCAGATTGGCGCGATTGCCGGCGTAGGTGAGGGCGTCGAGCACCACGATCACATCGCTCGGCCGGTCCGCGCGGCGACGTCGCACGAAATTGGCGCCGATGAATCCGGCGCCGCCTGTGACAAGAAGATTGCTCATGACGTGGCTTTCAAAATCTATTGGTGGCGCTCTGGCGGTCGGTCGCCGTCAATAGTCTCGGCCGTCGCTGAGAAGCGAGAGAAGGTATTCGCCATAACCGCTTGAACGTAGCGGCAGCGCGAGAGATTCGAGATCGGCGTCGGAAATATACCCTTGGCGCCAAGCGATTTCCTCCGGGCAGCAGATTTTCAGCCCCTGACGCTCCTCGATGATTCTGACGAACAAGGCGGCGTCTACGAGCGCCGCATGGGCGCCCGTATCAAGCCACGCGTGCCCACGGCCCAGCACTTCGACGTACATCTCGCCGGCTTCAAGGTATTTGCGATTAAGGTCGGTGATCTCCAGTTCACCCCTGGCGGACGGTGCGAGATCGGCGGCATAGGCGGCCACCCGCTCGTCGTAGAAGTAAAGTCCGGTCACTGCATAGTTGGATTTGGGCGCCTTCGGTTTTTCCTCGATCGACACCGCCCGTCCGTTGGCGCCGAACGCGACAACGCCATAGAGGCTCGGCTCCTTGACCCGATAGGCGAACACAGTCGCGCCAGTCTGTCTGGCGACCGCTCTCTGGAGGATGTCCTGCAGATTTGCCCCGTAAAACAGGTTGTCGCCAAGAATGAGCGCCGAGGGCCGGCCAGAAACAAAATCGGCGCCGATCCGGAAGGCTTGAGCCAAGCCCTCGGGCTTGGGTTGGATCGCGTAATCGAGCGTCAGGCCCCATTGAGAACCATCGCCCAGCAAACGTTGAAAAGCCGCCTGCTCGTGAGGCGTGGTGATGATCAGAATCTCACGGATCCCCGCCATCATCAGGACCGAAAGCGGATAGTAGATCATCGGCTTGTCGAACACCGGCATGAGCTGTTTGCTCACCGCCACCGTGAGTGGGTAGAGCCGGGTGCCAGTTCCACCGGCCAGGATAATGCCTCGTCGCGCCATGGGCCACGCCCTAGAGCAAGATGATCGAAGACGGAACCGCAATTGGGCCGGAATGAAATCAATGCGACACGACAGATACCGGAGGGCCATGGCGCCGTTTTTTCTTGATCCATGTCGGCGCCGAAATTCAATTGCCGCACTGCTGTGACATCTGGACGTCGCCCCCCGCCTGAATTCAACGTTGATATGCCCCGCCCCATGGCCAGGGGCCGCACGCCGCCCGGAGAATGAATGACCGGAACGACCCCTTCGCCCGCCAGCCATCCGGGGCCTAAACGACGCCCTATCTGGCGTACCCTACTCGGTGTCGTGATCGTCATCTTGATCGCGATTGCTTTGGCCGTCGCCCTGACCTTTTGCGCCCGCCACGGCGGCGATAGCGGCAGCCCCCAAGGCGGACCTGCCTCGGGCGGCCGGGGCGGGCGGTTCGGAGGCGGCTCGGGGGGACGGCCCGCTGTCACGGTGGGTGTCGCCAAGGCCACGCTCGGTGAAATCCCCATCACCCAAAGCGCGCTCGGCGCCGTCACTCCGCTGGCTACCGTACAGGTGAACGCACGTGTTTCGGGCCTGCTCGACAAGGTGGAGTTCAAAGAGGGTCAGACGGTCCACCGCGGACAGTTGCTCGTACAGATCGATCCACGTCCCTTCCAGGTCGTGCTCGATCAAGCTCAGGGTCAGCTCAATCACGACCAAGCGTTGCTGGCAGACGCCAAGCTCGATCTGCAACGGTACAGCACGCTCAAGGCTCAGGATTCGGTCTCAGTCCAGACCTATGACACCCAGGCCGCGCTGGTGAAGCAATACGAGGGCACGGTGTTCACCGATCGGGCCTCGGTAGCGAGCGCCAAGCTGAACCTGTCCTTCGCTCACGTGACCTCTCCAGTCACCGGACGGATCGGACTGAGGCAAGTCGACCCTGGAAACCAGATCACGGCCAACCAGACGACGCCATTCGCCGTAGTCACCCAGCTCGACCCGATTTCGGTGGTGTTTTCAGTGCCTGAGAACGCAATCGCCCCCATTGTCGCCAAAGGCGGGACGGGCTTGCGCGTCACAGCGTTCGATCGCGCGGGCGGCGTCCCGCTTGCCCAGGGAACTCTAGCTACCCTCGACAATCTGATCGACCCGACGACAGGCACGGTCAAGGCCAGGGCGCGCTTCGACAATCCGAAGACGGCGCTTTTCCCCAATGAGTTCGTCAATGTTGTCCTGCTGATCGATGTCCTGAAGAATCAGGTCGTGACGCCCACCACCGCCGTCCGGCACGGGCCGCAGGGCGATTTCGTCTGGGTGCTCCAGCCGAACCGGACGGTGAAGTCCCGGCCGGTGAAGGTGGGCCCGGGGACGCCGGAGACGGTCTCGATCGTCTCCGGCCTCAACGTGGGCGAAACCGTGATCACCGACGGCGGCGATCGCCTGCGCGACGGCGCCAAGGTGGTCTGCCCGGTCAATCACCCGGCGGCTTCGGCGGTGGCCACCACCGTGGCGCCTGGGGCGGTGGGTCGGGTGACTCCGGACGCCGGTTCGGGCAGCGCGGCCGCCAGCGCTTCAGCCGCGCGGAAACAGGTGGCGCGGGGACCCCAACGACCGGCGGATGGCAGGCGCGCCAAGGGGGCGGGCAACAAGGCGCGGACCAAAATGGCGGTCCAGGCGCTGGCCACGCCTGGCGTCACCATCAGCGGCCCGGCGGCGATGCTGGGGGCGATCAGGGGGCGACCCCAGCGCCGCAATGACAACCTCGACCGGCCACCTGGATGAAGCCTCAGACTGGCGGCTGAACCGCGGCGGCGTGAGGCGCGTTCGTGAGCCCCTCACGACCCTTTATCGCCCGGCCCGTGGCGACCTCCTTGCTGATGGCGGCGATTCTGCTCGCCGGCATGGTGGCCTTCCGGTTTCTCCCGCTTTCGGCTCTGCCGGAAGTCGACTACCCGACGATCCAGGTGACCACCTCCTATCCCGGCGCCAGCCCGGAGGTGATGGCGACCACCGTGACCGCGCCGCTGGAAGTGCAGTTTGGCCAGATGAGCCAGCTCAACCGGATGTCGTCGATCAGTTCGAGCGGATCGTCGGTCGTCAATCTGCAGTTCGATCTCAGCCTGGGATTGGACGTGGCCGAGCAGGAGGTTCAGGCGGCCATCAACGCGGCCACCAGCCTTCTGCCTACCGATCTCCCGGCGCCGCCGATTTACGCAAAGGTCAATCCGGCCGACGCGCCGGTCCTCACTCTTGCGCTCAGTTCCAAGACGCTGCCGCTCACCGAGGTCGAAGACTTCGGCGATCACCAGCTTGGACAGAAGATCTCGCAATTGCCAGGCGTAGGCCTCGTCTCCATCAGCGGCGGCCAGAGGCCGGCGGTGAGAGTCCAGCCGATGCGCAACAACTGTCTGCCTACGGGCTGTCGCTTTCTCAATTGAGCACCGCGATCGCCTCGGCCAACGCCAACGGCGCCAAGGGCAATTTCGATGGGCCCACGCGCGCCTATTCGATCGACGCCAACGACCAGCTTCTGACACGCCGCTGACTACGCCTCCCAGATCATCGCCTACGTCAACAGCTCGCCCGTCCGCCTGTCCGATGTCGCCAAGGTGGTCGCCGGGGCCGAGAACACCGAGTTGGGCGCCTGGTACGATCGAACCCCCGCCGTGTTGCTCAATGTTCAGCGCCAGCCGGGCGCCAACGTCATCAGCACGGTCGACCAGATCAAGCAGACGCTGCCGACCCTGACCGCCGCTTTGCCGCCGGGCATTGACGTGAAGATCGTCACCGACCGCACAACCGGCATCCGCGCCTCGGTGACCGACGTGGAATTCGAACTGATGCTCAGCGTCGCCCTGGTGGTGGCGGTGATCTTCCTTTTCCTGCGAAGCGGACCGGCGACCTTCATCGCCAGTGTCGCGGTCCCGCTCTCGTTGGTCGGGACCTTCGCGGTGATGTATCTGCTCAACTTCTCACTCAACAACCTCACCCTCATGGCCCTGACGATCGCCACCGGCTTCGTGGTCGACGACGCCATTGTCATGATCGAGAACATCTCGCGCTACATCGAGGCGGGAGAGACCCCCATGCAGGCGGCGCTCAAGGGCGCCGAGCAGATCGGCTTTACGATCATCTCTCTCACCGTATCGCTGATCGCCGTTCTGATCCCGCTATTGTTCATGGGCGACGTCGTCGGTCGATTGTTCAGGGAATTCGCGATCACCCTGGCGGTGACCATCGTCATCTCCGCGGTGGTTTCCCTGACGCTGGTGCCGACGCTGTCGGCCAGATGGCTGCGCGCCCATGACAGGGCCAAGGAGAGCGGCTTCCAGCGACGTTCCCAGGCGATGTTCGATGGGATTATCGCGCGATATGATCGAGCGCTGACCTGGGTGCTGGACCGCCAGATGGCGACCTTGGCCGTCGCCATCGGAACGCTGGTGGTGACGGTGTTGCTGTTCATCATCATACCCAAGGGTCTGTTTCCCACTCAGGATACCGGCGTCGTCCAGGCGGTCACCGAGGCCAGCCAATCGATCTCCTACCAAGGGATGGCGAACACTCAGCAGAAGGTCGCCGACCGGCTGCTGCAGGACCCCGACGTGGCCAGCCTGACAAGCTTCATCGGCGTCGATGGCGCCAACACGACCCTCAACAACGGGCGCATGCTGATCAATCTAGCCCCGTTCGGCCATCGCACGACATCATATCCCAAGATCATGGAACGTCTGCGCCACGAGGCCTCCAGCGTGCCTGGCCTCAACTTCTATCTGCAGCCGGTGCAGGATCTGACAATCGATTCCTCCTCCGGAAAGACCCAGTACCAATTCGCGCTGCAGGGCGCCGACACGGCGACCGTGGCCGACTGGTCCGGGAAGATCGTCGATCGCCTGGCCGGCGAGCCGAAGGTGCGAAACGTCTCGTCCGACCTCCAGGCGCAGGGCCTGACCGCCTATGTCGATATCGACCGGGATAGCGCCGGGCGCCTGGGCGTCACGCCGGCCTCGATCGACGACACGCTCTACTATGCCTTCGGCCAAAGGATCATTTCGACCATCTTCACCCAATCCAGCCAGGAGCGGGTGATCCTCCAGGCCGATCCCAGAACCACGCAGTCGCCGGAGGCGCTGAAGGATCTCTACGTCTCCACCGCTGGCGGGACGCCCACGCCGCTGTCGGCCGTCGCGACGATCACCGAGAAGACCGCGCCGCTGCAGGTCAACCATGTGGCCCAGTTTCCGGCCGCCAACATCTCCTTCGATACCGCGCCGGGCGTGTCGCTGGGCGCGGCCGTCGCCGCGATCCAGAAGGCCGAGGCTGAGATCGGCGTGCCCGCCGTCGATCACCACCGTCTTTCTTGGGGCGGCCAATGCTTTCAAGGCCTCCCTCGCCAACGAGCTGTGGCTGATCCTGGCGGCGATCGTCACGGTCTATATCGTGCTGGGCGTGCTCTATGAGAGCTACATCCACCCCATCACCATCCTCTCGACCCTGCCCTCGGCGGGCGCCGGCGCGCTGGTCGCCCTGATGATCGCCGGCCAGGACCTGGGCGTGATCGGCATCATCGGCATCATTCTGCTGATCGGCATCGTCAAAAAGAACGCGATTATGATGATCGACTTCGCCCTCGACGCCGAGCGTGTCGAAGGCAAGAGCCCGCGCGAGGCGATCCATCAGGCCGCGCTGCTGCGTTTCCGGCCGATCATCATGACCACCTTGGCGGCGCTGTTCGCGGCCTTGCCGCTGATGCTCGGCTGGGGGGTAGGTTCGGAGCTTCGCCATCCGCTGGGGATCAGCATCGTCGGCGGCCTGATCGTCAGCCAGGCCCTGACGCTGTTCACCACCCCGGTGATCTATCTGCAGTTCGACCGCCTTGCGAAGCGGTTCGGCCCGGGCGCCAATGCGCGCAAGGGGGAGTTCGATCCCGGCCTCTCCGAGGCCGCGCCTGATGCAGGGCCGGCGCCGTCATGAATATCCCGGCGCCTTTTCATCCGGCGGCCGATCGCCACCGTCCTGCTCACCGCCGGCATCGCCTTGGCCGGCGTAGCGGCGTTTTTCGTCTTGCCGGTCTCGCCGCTGCCCCAGGTGGACTTCCCGACAATCGCGGTGAACGCCAGCCTTCCCGGCGCAAGCCCCGAGACCATGGCCACCAGCGTCGCCACGCCGTTGGAGAGACGCCTGGGGGTCATCTCCGACGTGAGCCAGATGACCTCGTCCAGCCGCGTCGGCCAGACCAACATCATCCTGCAGTTCGGCCTTGACCGGAACATCGACGGCGCCGCGCGCGACGTCCTGGCGGCGATCAACGCCGCTCGGGTCGACCTCCCGGCCACCCTGCGCAGCAATCCGACCTATCGCAAGCTGAACCCAGCCGACGCGCCGGTCATGATCCTCGCTCTGACCTCGACGACGCGCACGCCCAGCCAGATCTATGATGTGGCCTCGACCATCGTCCAACAGCAGCTCAGCCAGATCAGGGGCGTGGGCGATGTCACCATTGGCGGAAGCTCCCTGCCGGCGGTGCGAGTGGAGCTCGATCCCCTGGCGCTGGCCAAATACGGAATCGGCCTTGAGGACGTGCGAGCGGCGCTGGCCTCGACCAACGCCAACCGGCCCAAGGGGCTCGTCCAGAACGGGACGCTTCGGTTTCAAATCTACACCAACGACACGGCGCTGCAAGGCCTCGATCTACGCAGCCGATCGTCATCGCCTATCGCAACGGCGCGCCGGTGCGGCTTTCGGACATCGCGACCGTGACCGACGGCGTCACCGACGTACACAATTTCGGCCTGTTCAACGGCAAGCCCGCGATCGTCGTCGGTCATCAGCCGGCAGCCGGGCGCCAACATCATCGCCACGGTCGATCGGGTGAAGGCGCTGATGCCGACCCTGGAGCGGATACTGCCGGCAGATATCGACATGCATGTGGCGTCCGATCGCACCCAGACGATCCGCGCCTCGCTGGCCGATGTCGAACGCACGGTGCTGATCGCCATCGTCCTGGTGGTCGCCGTGGTGGCCTTTTTCCTGCAGAACGGCCGGGCCGTGCTGATCCCCAGCGTCGCGGTCAGCCGTCTCGCTGCTGGGCGCCCTTGGCGTGATGTTCCTGCTCGGATTTTCCCTGGATAACCTGTCGCTGATGGCCCTGACCGTCTCGACGGGCTTCGTCGTCGATGACGCCATCGTCGTCCTCGAAAAC
Organism: uncultured Alphaproteobacteria bacterium; assembly: GCA_963817995.1. Lineage (GTDB taxonomy): Bacteria > Pseudomonadota > Alphaproteobacteria > Caulobacterales > Caulobacteraceae > Acaudatibacter. Next base: position 846,984 of record CAWFQJ010000009.1, on the reverse strand, counting down.
ATCACCCGCCATGTGGAAGCGGGCATGGACCGGTTCGAGGCGGCCCTTCTGGGCGCGCAAGGAAGTCGCCTTCACCGTTTTCTCGATCAGCATTTCGCTGGTCGCCGTCTTCATCCCGATCCTCTTGATGGGGGGCATTGTCGGGCGGCTGTTCCGGGAATTCGCCGTCACCCTCTCGGCCGCCATCCTCATCTCGCTGCTCATATCGCTGACCACCACGCCGATGATGTGCGCCTATCTGATCGATCCCAACAAACACGCGGCTCAGCAGGGTCGGCTTGCGAAGTGGGCCGACGGCGCCTTCGCATTCATGCAGCGGATCTATGTGCGCGCCCTGGATTGGGCGCTGGAGGCCGGGCCCTTGATGTTGGTCGTGCTGGCCGTGACCGTGGTGCTGAACGTCTACCTCTTCGGCGTCGCGCCCAAGGGCTTCATCCCGCAGCAGGACACTGGCCAGATGGCCGGCGGCGTGCAGTCCGACCAATCCAGTTCGTTCGCCATGACAAGCCAAAGGCTGAGGCAGTTCGTGCGCATCGTCTCACACGACCCCTCGGTGGCGACGGAGGTGGCGTTCGTCGGCGGCGGCGGTCCGGGCGGCGGCGCGCCGTTCATGTTCGTCACCCTGAAACCCCGGGGCGAGCGGAAGGGCGGGGTGGCGGATGTCGTCCAGCGGCTTCGGTTCAAGCTGGCGCGCGTCGTCGGCGCTTCGCTGTTCCTCAACCCCGTCCAGGACGTGCAGGCGGGCGGGCGCCAGAGCAACGCCACCTATCAGTACACCCTTGAGGGCGACGATCTGACCCAGCTGCGGCTGTGGGCTGGCCGCCTGGCCCAGGCGATGAGAACCCAGCCGGCCCTGGTGGACGTCAACACCGATCAGGAAGACCACGGTCTCGAAAGCTTCGTCACCGTCGATCGCGACAGAGCCGCGCGGCTGCGCCTCACCAATATCCAGATCGACAACACCCTCTACGACGCCTTCGGCCAGCGGCAGGTCTCGACGATCTACAAGGACACCAACCAGTACAAGGTGGTCATGGAGGCCGATCCGAGGTTCACCCAGGACCCCACCTCGCTGAACGATATCTATGTCAGCAACGGTACGGCTTCGAAGGCCTATAGCGTCGGCTCGGTCACCCCCTCTGCCGTGGCGGCGACGGCCTTTGGCGTGACATCCTCCAGTCTCGCGCTCACCGCGACCAAGGCCACCGGCGCGGCCAGGGCGGCCACCCGCGCTGGCGCGACAACCGGCTCCGCGGGCGCGACCGCGGTGGCCTCGACCTTCGCGATGACCTCGGCCACGCCATTCGGCTCCACGCCCTCTACAGTCGGCGTCTCGGCCGTCCCGGCCAACGTCGCCGCGGTCTCTGTCGCCTCCGCCGGCGCACCGAACAACGCGCCGGGTTCGGCGAACGTGGCCGGCCAGCCGGGCGCTGTCAGTTCCAGGACCGGCTCGGCCCTGGCTGTGGGAGCGACCGCCGTGGCCGGCCCGGCCGCCCCGCCCGGCCGCGCCGCCTCCCAGGGGGTTGCCGTGAGCACCACGCCCGAGGTGCTCATCCCGCTTTCCGCCTTCGCAACCTGGGCTGATGCGGCGACGCCGACCTCGGTCAACCATCAGGACACCTCGGCGGCCACCACCATCTCCTTCAACCTCGCCCCGGCGAAATCCCTGAGCGACGCCACCGCGGCCATCGCCCGCGCCTCGGCGCAGATCGGCATGCCGGTGACGATCCGCGGCGGCTTCCAGGGCACGGCCAAGGTCTTCCAGCAGTCGCTGGCCACCGAGCCGCTGCTGATCCTCGCCGCTCTGGTGGCGATCTACCTGGTGCTCGGCATTCTCTACGAGAGCTACATCCATCCTCTGACGGTGCTCTCGACCCTGCCCTCGGCCGGCATCGGGGCGGTGATCGCCCTGATCATCTTTCATATCGAGTTTTCGATCATCTCCATGATCGGCATCATTCTGCTCATCGGGATCGTGAAAAAGAACGCCATCCTGATGATCGATTTCGCCATCGTCGCCGAGCGCGAGCAGGGCCTCAGCGCCCATGACGCCATCCGGCAGGCCGCGCTGACGCGGTTTCGGCCGATCATGATGACCACCTTCGCCGCCATCCTGGGCGCCCTGCCCTTGGCCATCGGCTGGGGAGAGGGCTCGGAGCTTCGCCGCCCCCTCGGCGTGACCATCATCGGCGGCCTGCTTGTCAGCCAGGTCGTGACGCTTCTGACCACCCCTGTCGTCTATCTCCACCTTGATCGCCTGCGCCGCCGCCACGCCCGAAACGACGACACGACCGCCGCCGCCGCGGCGCCCATTCCCGCGTGAAGAGTTCTAAGACCATGAGATCAGTTACCGCCCGCCCCGTGAAAACCAGCCTCTGGGTGCTGGCATGCGGCATCGCCAGCGCCTGCATGGTCGGCCCCAATTATCATCGCCCGGTCGCCCCCACTTCACCGGCCTACAAGGAGGCCCAGGGTTGGGCGCCGGCCCATCCGTCCGACGCCGCCGACAGAACCGATTGGTGGACGGCCTTTGGCGATCCGACCCTCGACGACCTCGAAAAGCGGGTGGAGATCTCCAACCAGAATTTGGCCGCCTCGGAGGCGGCGTATCGTCAGGCCGTGGCGCTGGTGGCCGAACAGCGGGCCGCGCTTTTTCCCACCGTCAGCCTGACTGGTTCGGTAACCGTCACCCACGGCGGTTTCAGCAACGGAACCGGGACCACCATCGGCGGTCACGCCACCACATCCTCCTACAACGTCGGCGCTGGCGCGAGCTGGGCCCCCGACCTGTGGGGCGGCATTCGCCGGTCGATCCAGAACGCCAAGGCCAACGCCCAAGCTAGCGACGCCCAATTGGCCGATGCGCGCCTCTCCGCTCAGATGGAGTTGGCGACCGACTACGTCACCCTCCGCCAACTGGATGAGGAAAAGCGCATCCTGGACGCGACCGTGGCCGCCTACGCCAAATCCCTGGCCGTCACCCAGAACAAATATAAGGCCGGCGTGGCGGCCAAGAGCGATGTGCTGACCGCCGAAACTCAGCTCGCCAGCACCCAAGCCAATGACGCGGATCTTGAGCAGCAACGAGCCAAGAGCGAGCACGCCATCGCCCTTCTGGTCGGTCAGACGCCGGCCTCCCTGACCCTGCCACCCGCCAAATGGGTGCTGCAACTTCCGGAGATCCCGGCCGAGGTTCCCTCGACCCTCCTCCAACGGCGTCCCGACATCGCCTCTGCCGAGCGCCTCGCCGCCGCCGCGAGCGCGGCCATAGGGGTCCAGGTGGCCACATATTTTCCCAGCCTCACCCTCTCCGCCCAGGGCGGATTGGGGGGCAGCGGCCTTGGCCAATTGATCAATGCCTCAAACCCATTCTGGACCTTGGGAGCGACCGCGGCGGAAACGATCTTCGACGCCGGCGCGCGCCACGCCCGCGTCCAGGCCGCGAAGGCGGCCTATGATCAGGCAGTGGCCAACTATCGCGAAACCGTGCTGACCGCTTTTGGGCAAGTGGAGGATAATCTGGCCGCTCAGAGAGTGCTGGGCGGAGAGCAGGTTCTCACCAAACGGGCGATGGACGCCGCCGTCGCCAATGAAGCGATCACGCTGAACGAATATCGCGCCGGCACGGTGGACTACACCACCGTGGCCACGGCTCAGGCGGCCGCACTGGCCACTCAGAACACCGAACTGCAGACGGAAGCCTATCGACTGACTACGGCGGTGGATCTGATCGCCGCTTTGGGGGGAGGCTGGACCACCCCCGCCCACTGACTGACGTCGATCCTATCGCGTCGAGGGCGCGGACGTCGGTTTCGCCTGAGGCTGGGGCTTGGCGGCGGCGCCCTGGGTCTCCGACGCGTGATGGGTATGGTGATGGTACTTGTGAGGGGTTTCTTCGCGTTGGGCCTTGTTGGTCACATGGTTGCCAACCACCGCGCCGCCGACGCCACCGACAACCGCGCCCACCGGTCCGGCCACAACGGCGCCTGCGGCGGCGCCGGTGATCGCGCCACCCTCAACACCCTGGTTGGTGGCGTAGGCCGCGCCGGCCGCGCCTAAGAGGGCGAGAACGCACACGCCGCTGATCATGACCTTCATAGCGATCTCCCAAAGGAACCGATGTCCCTGAGGTGAAGACGCCGCCGGGCGTGATTGGTTCCCGTCGATGGAGTGGCCCTGGGTATACGAAGGCCCGGCCCGGCCGGGGGAGCGACCGGGCCAAGCCTCCGCGCCGGAAGCGCGGGGGCGCGCTTGCCGGCTGCGGCGCACGGGGCCGCTAAGGTTTTATACGCCGCCAGGCGCGGTTCAGATCATCGACCTTCTGGTTTTGATCTTGCCGGCCCAGGTTGAGTCTGGAGCGGATGAAGGGAATCGAACCCTCGTCGTGAGCTTGGGAAGCTCCTGCTCTACCATTGAGCTACATCCGCGCGCGCTCTTCTTAGCGGCGCCCGTGAGGGAGCGAAAGGTCGCGCGTTGACCTCGCGGCGCGTCTGCCGCACGATTGGCGTAAATCAAGATCGAAGGAGAGAGCCATGGCCGACGGCGAGACGATGGGCAAGGCGGCGTTCCACGCCATGACGCAGGGCACGGTCGCCGACTGGCAGGCGATCGGCGCGGCGGCCAAGCCCTTTCACGACGCCCATGGGGACAGGCTGATCCAGGCGCTGCGGGATCTGGATGACGACGCCGGCGGCTTCGCCGTCAGTCGGCTGGAGCATTCCTTGCAGACCGCGACCCGCGCCATGCGCGATGGGCGCGACGAAGAATATGTGGTCTGCGCCCTGATGCACGATGTCGGCGACCTGATGGGTCCGGCCAATCACGCCGAGGTCGGCGCGGTGATCATGAAGCCCTACATCTCCGAAGCGAACCACTGGATGCTGGACAAGCACGGCATCTTCCAGGGCTATTATTTCTTCCATCACATCGGCCTCGATCGCGATATGCGTGAGCAGTTCCGCGGTCACCCGCACTTCGAGCACTGCGCGCAGTTTTGCCACCTCTATGATCAGTCGAGCTTCGAACCGGACTACGACAGCGCGCCGCTGGAAGTCTTCGAGCCCATGCTGCGCCGGGTGATCGCGAAACCGAAGACCTCGATTTACAAGCGCGCCGCGGCTTAGCGACGACTTCCCAACACGCGGGCCGAACGCCTCGCGCCGCGACCGGATTTCTAGCCGGTGGTGCTCACCGTCCAGCTGGCGTTTTCAACGCCCGCCGACGCCTCCAGCGCCGCGACCACCAGGTCAAGCTCGTCCGGGTCGGCGGTGCTGGGCACCAGGGTGGCGGCCAGCTCGACCCAGTCGTCGCTGTCGGAAAGGGTCTCGATCCCCTGTATGGGATAGTTGGCCTTTTCCAGTTCGGTGAACAGCAGGTCGCGCATGTCCGAAACGGTGGATGGCTCGCAGACCAGATGCACCTGATAGAGCGCCTCGGTGGTCGCCTCGTCGATCGGCTGGCGGTTCATATAATTGACCAGGGGGCGCAGCAGGGTGTTGCCCGCCAGCACGAAGGCAGTGAGCGCGATCGCCTGGGCGCCGTAGCCGGCGCCGGCGCAGGCTCCCACGGCGGCGGAGCACCATAGGGTGGCGGCGGTGTTGAGGCCGCGCACCTGGGCGCCTTCCTGCATGATCACGCCCGCGCCCAGAAAGCCGATGCCGGCCACCACATAGGCGACGATCTGCCCCGAACCCCCGGCGCCCAGCACATTGACGCCCAGATCCACGAACCCGGCCGCGCCCACCGCCACCAGCACATTGGTGCGAAGGCCCGCCGTGCGCTGGCGGTACTGACGCTCGAACCCGATGAGACCGCCCAGGACAAAGGCCAGCGCCAGCGCCACGAGCGTGTCGGCAAAGGTGGCTGGCTGAAAACTGGCGAAGGCGCGCATAGCTGAGCCGATGTCCCGCGCGGTCGACGCCGTCAATAGACGAAGGCCATCGGGCCCTTGCGCGATCCGGGGTTTGGCGCGCCAATAGGTCAAAATTGTTCAAGGGAGAGACCCATGAGTGACGTGGCCGACGTCGCAATCGCGCGCAGCGGCGTGATTGAAACCTCCAACGGGCCGGTTCGCGGCGTCCAGGAGCGCGGTCTGCAAATCTTTAAGGGCCTTCGTTACGCCGCGCAGCCCTTAGGCGAGTTGCGCTTTTCGCCGCCGCGGCCGCCACGGCCATGGACCCAGGTGGCCGACGCCAACGATCTTGGCGCTCCGGCGATTCAGGCGGCCGTTCCGCCCGGCGAGACCACCGGCGGCCGCAGCGCCGGCGATCCCCCCGCGCCGGGTCAGCCGCCCACGTCCGAGGACTGCCTCTTCCTGAATGTCTGGACGCCAGGCGCCGACGACGCCCGGCGGCCGGTGATGGTCTGGCTTCATGGCGGCGGCTTTGGCGCGGGGTCCGGCGGCGCGGCGATGTACGATGGCGCGGCGCTGGCCAAGCGTGGCGATGTGGTCATCGTCACCGTCAACCATCGTCTCAATGTGTTCGGCTATCTGCATCTGGCCGAACTGGGCGGCCACCCCTCGTCGGGCCAGGCCGGAATGCTGGATATCGTCGCGGCGCTCGAGTGGTTGCGGGACAATATCGCCGCTTTTGGCGGCGATCCCGGCAATGTCACCATCTTCGGCGAGAGCGGCGGCGGGGCCAAGGTCTCCATGCTCCTGGCCATGCCGGCGGCCAAGGGCCTTTTCCACAAGGCGATCATCCAGAGCGGGCCGGGTGTGCGCGCCATGACGGCCGAGCGGGCGACGGCCTCGGCGCGGGCCTTGCTGGCCGCCCTCTCCATCGAGCCCGGCGATCTCGCCGGACTGTCTTCTCTTCCGGTCGAAGCGATCCACGCGGCCGCGGCTTCGCTTGCCGGGAAGGACACCCTGATGAGCGCCTTCTCGCCTTGCGTGGACGGCGTGGCTCTGCCGCGCCATCCCTTCGAGCCGGACGCTCCGGCAACGGCCGCCGCCGTGCCGGTGATGATCGGCACGAACAAGGATGAGACCACCCTCTTCGAATTCACCGATCCCAAGTTCGGCGAGCTCACCGAGGCGGACCTGGCCAAGCGCGCGAAGGCCGCCGCCGGCGACAAGGCCGAGGCCCTCGTCGCCGCCCTGCGCGAGATCTATCCGGACTATTCGCCGACCTATCTCGCCAGCGCGGCGCGCACCGCCACCATGTTCTGGATCGACTCGGTCAACTTGGCGCAGCGCAAGTCGGCCCAGGGCGGCGCGCCGGCCTATATGTATCAGCTCGCCTGGGAGACGCCGGCGGCGCGAGGCCGGCTCAAATGCCCGCACGCCCTGGAGATTCCCCTGGTGTTCGACAATGTCGAGGCGGCCCGCAGCTTCGTGGGCCGAGGCGACGAGCCGCAGAAGATGGCCGAACTCATGGCGCCGGCATGGCTCGCCTTCGCCCGGACCGGCGATCCCAACACCCCGGCCCTGCCGGCGTGGCCCGCCTATGACGCCAAGGACCGCGCCACCATGATCTTCGACCTGGAATGCAAGGTGGTCAGCGACCCGATGGCCGCCGCCAGAAAGGTGCTTCAGGCCTAGGAAAGCTCAGGCGTCGAAGACGATCACCGACCGGGCGATCTCGCCGCGCTTCATCTCCTCGAAGGCCTCGTTGACCTCCTCCAGCTTGATCCGGCGCGAGATCATCTCGTCGAGCTTCAGCTTGCCGGCCATGTACATGTCCACCAGCCGGGGCATGTCGACCGGGAAGTGGTTGGAGCCCATCAGCGAGCCCTGGAGCTTCTTTTCGCCGAGGAAGGCCGCAGCCCGGCAGGGTCGACCGTCTGGCCGACCGGGATCATGCCGATGATGTTGGCGGTGCCGCCGCGCTTGAGCATGCCGAAGGCCTGTTCGGCGGTCTTGGTGAGGCCGATGGCCTCGAAGCTGTGATGCACGCCGCCCTTGGTCATCTCCAGCACCTCCTTCACCGCGTCGGTCTCGGCGGCGCAGATGAAGTCGGTGGCGCCGAAGTGCCGGGCCATGTTGTCCTTGGACTGGCGACATGTCGATGGCGATGATCCGGCTGGCGCCGGCGATGGCCGCGCCGTTGATCGCCGCCAGGCCCACGCCGCCGCAGCCGATCACCGCCACGGTCTCGCCCGGCCGCACGTTGGAGGTGTGGAACACCGCGCCGACGCCGGTCATCACGCCGCAGCCGATCAGGGCGGCGCGGTCGAGCGGCATGTCCTTGCGGATCGGCGACGCAGGCGTGCTCGTGGATCAGCATCTGCTCGGCGAAGCGACGACAGGTTCAGGATACTGCTTCATCGGCCCGCCGTCCTGGGCGAGCCGCGGCTCGTCGCCTCTGCGTCGCGCTTGGTGTCCGGGCTGGTGCACAGGCTCATGTGGCCGGTCAGGCAGATATTCGCAGTGGCCGCAGAAGGCCGACAGGCAGGTGATGACGTGGTCGCCCGGCTTCACCGTGCGCACTTCCGAGCCGACCTGCTCGACGACGCCGGCGCTCTCGTGGCCCAGCACGGCCGGCAGCGGGTAGGGGTAGGAGCCTTCGATGAAGTGCAGGTCGGAGTGGCAGACGCCGGCGGCGGCGGTGCGGATCAGCACCTCGTGCGGACCGGGCTTGCTGATCTGCACGTCCTCGATCTGGAGGGGGGTTCTGACTTCGCGCAGGACGGCGGCCTTCATGACTTCGCGATCTCCCAAGGATTCATCGGCCGCTGCTCGGGCCTTCGATCCGAGGTTATCGCCGGTAAGGCTGGCCTCGCCAAGGGAATATGTGGCGAATCGTCCGCACGTCGTTACGGCGTTGCCGAGTCCGCGCGTCGGCCTTAGGCTCGCCGCATGAACCGCGCCGCATCCGCCGCCATCCTTGTATGTCTTGCCGCGACCCTCCTGGCGGCCTGCGCAAGTCAGCCAGCCTATGCCGCCGGCCGCGCCCATGGTCGAGGTCCAGCCGGGGGCGAGCGTCTTCAGCGCCCACGACTTCGCCTGGTCGGTCGCGCCAGGCGGCGGTTCGATCGTCGGGGCTCTGACCTATGAGGCCGGCGGCCAACGCTACGACTGCGCGGGCCGCGACGTCATCCTCACCCCGGAGACGCCATGGAGTCGCCTGCGCATGGTGATCCTCTATGGCTCGCCGACCCGGGCCGACGTGCCGTTGGAGATCGTGCGCGCGCGAACGCCCTCGGCCCCCAGCGGCGACTATGCGCGCTATGTGCGCAAGACCACCTGCGATACTGGCAATCGCTTCAGCTTCGCCGGCCTGCCCGACGGCGCCTGGTTCGTCATCACCCTGGCCAGGCCCGAGAGCGGCGGCGACCCGGTGGCGATCATGCGCCGGGTGGAAACCAACGGCGGCGTGCGCCAGCTTACCCTGAACTAGAGGCTGTCATGACAGAGACCTTTCGCGCCCTTCGGCTGGAAAAGACCGACGGGGGCCAGGAAGCCCGCTTGGTCGATCTGACGAGCGATGACCTGATGGAGGGCGATGTCACCGTCCGGGTCGACCATTCCACGGTGAACTACAAGGATGGCCTGGCCGTCACCGGCAAGGCGCCGGTGGTGCGCGTCTGGCCACTCATCCCCGGCATCGATTTCGCCGGCGCGGTCGAAGCCTCGGCTCACGCCGGTTTCAAGCCGGGCGACCGGGTGGTGCTTAACGGCTGGGGCGTGGGTGAGACCCATCACGGCGGCTATGCCCAGAAGGCGCGGGTCAAGGGCGACTGGCTGGTGGCCTTGCCGGAGGGCGTCTCCAACGCCCGGGCCATGGCCATCGGCACCGCCGGGTATACCGCCATGCTCTCGGTCATCGCCCTGGAGCGGCTCGGCCTGACGCCGCAGAAGGGCGAAGTGCTGGTCACCGGGGCGGCCGGGGGCGTGGGCAGCGTCGCCATCGCCCTCTTGGCCAGGCTCGGCTACCGTGTGATCGCCTCCAGCGGCCGCAAGGAGAGCCAGTCCGATTACCTCACCGGCCTTGGGGCGGCCGAGATCATCGATCGGGCCGAGCTGTCGGCGCCGGGGCGGCCGTTGGGGCGTGAGCGTTGGGCCGGCGCCGTGGATTCAGTGGGCAGCCACACCCTGGCTAATGTGCTGGCCCAGACCCGCTACGACGGCGTCGTGGCCGCCTGCGGCCTCGCCCAGGGCATGGACCTGCCGGGGTCCGTGGCGCCGTTCATCCTGCGCGGCGTGACCCTCGCGGGCATAGATTCGGTAATGCGTCCCAAGGATCAGCGCATCGAAGCCTGGCGCCGCCTGGCCCTCGACCTCGACATGGCCAAGCTCGACGCCATGACCACCCACGCCGCCCTCTCCGAGGTTCCCGCCCTGGCGGCCGATATCATAGAGGGCAAGGTGCGGGGCCGCGTGGTGATCGACGTCAATCGCTGAGGGCAAGTCAAGCCTCGCCACCACCCTGGCTTCTGGATGAACAACGGCGATTTTCCCCGTTCAGCCGCGGTTCAGCCGCCTGCCGATACTGTGACCTCAACCTCGAAAGAGGCATCCGGACGCCGAGTTGGGCGTTGTCAGCTTGTGATGAAGTTGGAGGTTACGATGATTAAGGTCTTGAACAGCGTCATGGCTGCGGCGGTTGCGGCGGGCTCCGTGGCTGTGGCCGCGGCGCCGGCCGACGCCCAGCAACATGGCGGCGGCGGCGGTGGCTTCCACGGCGGCGGCGGCCAAGGCGGTGGCTATCACGGCGGCGGCGGCGCTGCGCAAGGCGGCGGATACCATGGCGGTGGCGGATATGCTGGAGGCTACCACGGCGGCGGCTATGGCGGTGGTTACCACGGTGGCGGATATGGCGGCGGCTACCACGCCGGCTACTATGGGCCGGGCTACTATGGTGGCCACTACTGGCGTGGCGGCTACTGGGGCGGCGGCGGCTATTACCCCGGCGCCGTGATCGCCGGCCTAGCGGTCGGCGCGGCCCTCGGCGGCGCTTATGGCTACTATGGCGCGCCCTATGCCTACGGCTATGGCTATGGAACCTGCATCAGCCGCCAGACGGTCTGGAGCCCCTACTACGGCGGCTATGTTGTCCGCTCGGTCCCCTACGCCTGCTAAGGGCCTTGCCGATCAGAACATTGAAGGGCGGCGTCGCATGGCGCCGCCCGCCTTCGTGACGGGACTCTATTTCAGGGGATAGCGGATCGTCGCGCCCAGCAGGCGTCCGTCTTGCGATCCATCGAACACCCCAACCGCATGGTCGGCGATCGGCGGATCGTCCGGTAGGCAGATAAAACCGGCCGAGCCATAGAAGCCGTCCCTGGCCAGCCGATAGTCCACCGCGGTCTTCACCTCTGGGTCTCGGGCCGTGAAATGCCTGCCGTAGGCCCGGTCCGAGGATTTCTCCGGCGCCGAGGCGTCTTCCACGCGGCTCATCTTGATCGGACGCACCGCGCTCGCCAGCGTCGCGTTCGTATCCGCGCTCGCCGCGGAGGCGGCGGCCAGGAAAGCCAGCAGAGCGATGAACTTGGTCATGGGCGCCTGTCGCGGTCGGGTCCCCTACTCTCCGCCCAGTCCCCGCCGCCACGCAAGCGTCGCCGCCGCCTGAAAGAACATTCGCTATCGCACGAACGCCGCCATCCATGGCCGCACCGTGGCTCTCAACAATCCCGACTTCACCCCCGGATCGGCCACGGCGATCGCCTGGGCCTCGGCCTCGGTGGCCGTGCTCAGGATCTGCATGCCGCCGCTGTTGTCCAGAAACGGCCCACCCATGACGATGAGGCCCCTGTCCATGATCTGGGAATAATAGCGTCCGTGCTCGCCAAGGCCCGGCTGCTGGCGAAAGTCCACGCCCGGCCGCCAAGCCGGCCCCGGGCTATGCTGGATCACGAAATAGGTCGGGGGCGCGGCGCCGGCCGCCGGGACTGACGCCGCCATGCCGGCCGAGGCTGCGGCGCCTCGCCGCCAGAACCGTCCTGCGATCCATCATTTTGCCCTCTCTCCCAGCTGGCTCATCGCGACCGATACTATAGCGATCGAACCGGCTGCGAAGGGGTTAGGCGATGCGGGGCTTTCTTTGGCGGATTTTCGGCGTTCCGTTCGGGGCCGCCGATCGGTCGGCCCTGTTCGCCACGCTTGTCGGCGGCCGGTCGGAGGAGGCGGCGGTCGATTTCTTGCGCGCCAACGCCTCGCACAACACCGAGAAGTCCGGCGCCCTGCTGGGCGCCCAGGGCATCTTCGTGGTCGTCGATATCTTCGCCATGGATCACGGATGGACCAAGGCCGCGATCCTGCCCGCTCTCCTCCTTTTGCTGGTCGGCGCCCTGGTGGTCATGACCAATCTGAGAGGCACGCTGGCGGTCTATCGCCCCGCGGCGTCGCCGACGCCCGGCGGCCACGCCCGCGCTGTGTTCGGCCTCGTGCTGTCGAGGACGTTGCGCTTCAATATAGCGCTCTATCTGACCTTCCTTTCCATCATCCTGCTTGGCATGGCCGCGCTCGTCCCCGCGCGCTAGAAACCGTCCATGGCGGCCTCATCCGAACCGGCGCCGGCCGCGCGCTGGCGGGAGCTGATCGGGCCGGAGCTGGCGCCCCGCGCCGCCCTGGTCCTGCTGGGCATCTGGCTCAACGCCGCCGACTCCCTGGTCACCGCCACCATCATGCCCTCCGTGGCGCGAGACCTCGGCGGCTATGCCTATTTCGGCTGGGCGGTGGCCGGCTATCTGTTGGGATCGATTCTCGCCGGCGCCAGCACCGGCCAGCTCGCCCAGAGGTTCGGGCTGCGGCGGGCCATGGCGCTCGCGGCCATCGCCTATACCGCCGGCTGCGCCCTCAGCGCCTGGGCGCCCAGCATTGGCGTCTTTCTCGCCGGCCGGGCCATCCAGGGCGTCGGCGCCGGCTGGACCGTCGGCTTCTGCTATGTGGCCATCGGCGTGGTGTTTCCCGAGCGGCTGTGGCCGCGGATGTTCGGCGCCGGGGCCGGCGTCTGGGGCGTGGCCAGCTTTCTTGGGCCCCTGGTCGGCGGCGTCTTCGCCTCGGCGGGCCTGTGGCGCTGGGCCTTCGGGATGTTCGCCGGCCAGGGCCTGATTTTCGCCCTGGCCGTCGTCATGCTCCTCAAGCCGGGCCAGGGGACCGATGGCGCCGCCAGCCGGCCCATGGCCTGGCGCACCCTGGCCGTCCTCGCCGCCGCCATACTCGCCATCGCCGGGGCGGATGTGGCGGATGGCGATCTTTGGCCTTCGGTCCTGGTAATGGTCGGGTTGGCGCTGCTGGCGCTCGCCGGTCGGGTGAACGCGTGGCCGGGCGAGTCCCTGCTGCCGCTCGAGGCGGCGCGGCCCTTCACCACCGCCGGGGCCGGCTACGCCATGATTCTGGCCATGTGCGCCGCCTCGGCCGCCTTCGGCGTCTATGGCGCCGTCCTCTTGCAGACGGTCAATGGCCTCACGCCCCTGACGGCCGGCTATGTGATCTGCGTCGACGCGGTCGGCTGGACCATCACCGCCCTGGTGGTCTCGGGCCAGCCGGAACGGCGTCACCGCGCCTTCATCCTCGCCGGCGCCAGCGCCATTGTCGCGGGCGTCGCCTGCCTGGCGCTCTTTATCGGCTCGGCCCGGGTCTGGGGGGTGGTGGCCGGCGCCGCGATCATGGGCGCGGGCTTTGGCCTGGCCTGGTCCCTGGTCAACAGCCGGATCCTGAGCGCCCTGCCCTTGGAGGAGCGGGCTCTGGGCGCGGCGGCCACCCCCACTACCCAGATGATCGGCGGCGCCCTGGGCGCGGCCGCCGCCGGCGCCATCGCCAATCTCCTCGGCCTCGCCCACGCCTTCACCCCGGCGCACGCGGCCCTAACCGCCCCGTGGCTGTTCGCGGCCTTCGTGCCGGTGGCGGGACTTGGCTGGCTCGCGGCCTGGCGGCTGACGCGCCGGGGCTGAGCCCTGACGCGCTCAGAGCAGAGGCGATTTCGGTATCCTTACGAGGTCTCGGCGGTTGACAATCATCGCCGCGGGGACAAGCAGTTGTTTGGCTGTTCATTTTGTAGCGTGGGGCGGTTGGGATGAAAGTATCTTTGAGCGTATTGGCCGGCGCCGTGGCGGCGTCATGTCTGCTGTGCGCGGGCGCAGCGAGCGCGACGGTTTTCGACTTCAGCTACAGCTTTCCGGCCGAGGACCAGGGCTCGACAGCGACGGCCCATGCTTCGGGCACGTTCACGGCCACGGATGAGGGCGGCGGCGCCTACCTGGTCACCGCCGCCTCGGGAACCTGGTATGGCTTGGGCGCCGCCACCGGCGAGGTGATAACCGGCATGGCGCCGCCAGGATCGCCAAGTCTGGGAACGCCGGACAATCTGATCTTTCCGACCCAATCGCCGGTCATCGATGTCTCCGGCCTCACCTTCCTCGTTTCTGGCGCGGGCAATCAGGGCGACCAGGTGAATATCTACTATTTCTCAGGCGGCGGAGGCGGCGGCTACACGGAATACGATCCGAACGTCGGCTATTCGCCGAACTTCACCCTTACCCTGGTCTCCGTGCCGGAACCTTCGGCCTGGGCGCTGATGGGCCTGGGCTTCGCGACGCTCGGCGCGGGTATGCGCACCCGACGCAGCGCCGGGCGGTCCGCCGCCTGATCGGCGCCCGGTCCCGTCACCGCGCTGATGACGCCTTAGTCTCTGACGCCCAGGCTGAAACTAAAAACGCCGCCGGCTGGAGGGCCGGCGGCGCGAATTCTTGGGTTCGATAGAAGTTTAGACGGCGGCCCTCGCCCAGCGACGGATGCGCAGCGCCGCGCCGCCCAGGCCGAAGCCCACGAGCATCAGCGCCCAGGAGGCCGGCTCCGGCACGGCGAAGCTCGAGAAGTTGCCCCCATTAAACGACCACTGGCCCTGGCTCTGGCCATCGTCACCATCTTCGGCGCCATAGATATCGATCACATGGCTGCTTCCCGCGGCAAGGGTGAGGGTGGTGGTGAAATATTGGGTGGGGTCGTTATAGTTGTCGTTCCACCACATGTTATTGGTGTTGGTCTGCTCAGCCACGCCGTCCACGATCAGCGTACCGCCCCAGCCGAAATCGACGCCGAACCGGAAGGTGTAGGTCCCCGCCTGCGTGGCGGTGAAGTCGACCTGGTCGTGATAGGCGAGGTCTAGATGGGCGCCGCCGGCGTGGGAGCTGTTGCTCCAGGCGTTCCAGCTCTTGAGTGTCTGATTGAAGTAGCCGTCCGTGGCCGGGGCCGCGGCGGCGGTATTGTAGGCGCTGATATAGTCGCCCGAAGCCCCCGCTCCGGGGACGCCGCCGTTGTAGTAGCTGGCGTCCATGGTGATGGAAGTCGTGACCAGCGTCGCCGCGCTTGCCGAGGCCGCGACGCCCAGGGCCGCGGCGCAAACCGCCGCGCCAAGCTGCAAAGTCTTGCTGAGTGTCATCTGTGGCCCTTGCCGAAGGAATTATGTCGACAATGCGGTAAGGGGCGCCGGGGTGCGAGTCAACCATTTGCTGCGCCTGCACAATTCGCCGAGGCAATTTGCCGCTCCCGGGCTCCCGGGCGCCCGACGGCCACACCGAACCTCACTGCGGAGCGAGCATCTTCGTCAGCGACCGCGCCTCCCCGACCACGGCGGCCAGGTTTTCGTCCGTGGGGTCGAAGGCGGCGATCGCGTCCGCCGGCACGCCGGTGGCGACCAGCGCCGGGGCGATATGGTCCAGGGCGGCGCGCCGTTGGCCGGGCGCCAGCCCCACCAGGCCCTGGCCCACGGCGCCGAGGATCTCGGCATGCCGCGCGGCGAACGCGCGTTGAGCGGGATCGAGGCCGGCGATCTGGCCGCTTAGCCCCTCGCCTGGCCCATCCGTCCCGGTCACCGCATTGACGCCGCCCGGCGTCGCCCCGGCGCCGAGCCCCTGGCCGGTTCGGAACGCATTGGCGTAGGTCGCCGCCGGCGGCAGGGCCGTGATCGAAAGGGCGTTCATGGGTGCGTTCATCTCCTATCCTCCCGGCGCGAAGGCGTTGAACCCGCCGCCGGCGCCATAGCTGGTCCCGCCGCGCGTGGCGTTGAAGGCGTTCACCGCAGTGTTCAAAATCCCCGTGAACGCATTGCCGCCGGCGATGGCGGCATTGCCCGTCGCGCTGGCGGCGCTGTTGTTGTTGCTGCAGACGGCGTTGGCGTAGTTCTGGCCCTCGCCGGCCAGCGCGTTGGTGGCCGAGACGCCGGTGTTCACCTCGCCCTCAAGGTTGCCGACGTATTGCTGGCCATAGGTGTCCGCCAGGCCCGTGCCATAGGTGTCCAGCGCCTTGAGCGTCGCGCCGCTGTTCCCCATGCCGCGCGCCACCTGGCTCTGCTCGGCGGCGTCCAGCCCCTGGTTGAGGTTGAACTGATAGCCCGTGCTGTTCAGATAGTCGTTGAACGCCTTCTGGGTCGCCGCCGGATCGCCGCCGAGGCCGAGGAAGCCGTTCAGCGCGGTCTCGGCCGTGTCGCCGCTCTGGATATAGGGCTTCTCGTTCGGCGCTGTTCTGCTCGTAGATCTGCTGCTCCAGCGCGTTGTTCTGGCTGGCGGCGTTGCTGGCCGCGTTGGCGGCGCTGGACGAGGAGGCCACGTCCGCCACCCCGCCGATCACCGCCGCGCCGATGATGGCCGCTGCTAGTGGCATGATCGTCTCCTTCAGTTGCATTTCGCGCGCTCCTCTTCACCGCCGGGCTCGCCGCCCAGGCGCTCAGGGTCAAAATCCACATTCTCAGATCGCCCACCGGCGTCTCGCGCCAGTCGCCGGCCAGGGTCCAGCCGTGCGACTTCGGCGGGACCGAGCGCCACCAATCCCGCTGCTCGTGGGTGACGATGGCCGAGGTCCGGCCGCCGAACATCAGCCGGAACGCCTCGTGCGAGGCCGCCGCCACCTCCCGCCCCCAGCCCTCCGGGGTGAAGAGGGTGTGGAGCTCAAAGACGAAGCCCAGGCCGTCGAGGTTGCGAAACAGGAAGCCGCCATGCTCGGCCGCCAGGGGCACCACGCGGGCGTCGCCGGCGAAGGCCGCCACCTCGGCCGGCCCGACCCCGATATGGGCCGCCACCGCCTCGTGCGCCGCCACGCCGCGCCCACCATTCGCCGTCGCGCTCGATCCTTATGGCCATGTGAGCACATAGTTGAACGTGTCGATCAGGTTGGCGCCGCCGTAGTAGACGCTCACCGTGCCGCTGACGCCGCTGGATCCGGGGATCTGCACCATCCAGGCGACCGTATCGCCGGGGTTGACCGCGAACGGGCCGGTGTAGAGGCCGTGATTGACCCCGTTCTTGTAGTAGGCCAGCAGCGCCCCGCCGGTGACGGTGGCGCTGATATTGATGCTGCCGGTGAACCCGGCGAAGGTCTGGGCGGCGTTGGCGCCAATGCCCCGGGCGCTGATATTGGCCCAGGCCATGGCGGTGATGCCCGAGCCCGAGCCGCTGGCCGCCGTGGGCGCGGCGGCGGCGGCCAGGATCGCGCCGGTCATGGAAGACTCATCTCGACAGGCGCGGTCAGCGTCTTGGCTTTCCACTATCGTTGAGAGCAGCGCCGAATGCCAGATCGACGACTTCTGACCGCCCGAGCTCTCTTCTATAGTTTCTGAGGATTTCGGCCCGGTGCCTGGTCAGCCCACCCTAGCCGTCTTTAAATCTCGACCACGAAATCGGGCGCTCGCATCTTTTGTCGCCAGGCGCGATCATATTGAGCAGATGGCAGACGATTTTCGGGAGGTGGCCGACCATCGCCTCAGATAAAGTCTCTCTGGATAAACATCAACTCACCCCCGTCCCGCTGATCACCCAGCTGTTGGTCGCCTCCTGGATCAGGGTGGCGAAGCCCCACTGGGCCAGGGCCACGTCCTTGCTGGTCCCGCTCCCGGCCAGCATGAGCGAGACCCCCGAGCCGCGCGTCACCGTCACCACCCCGGCCCCCACATTCCTCACCACGATGGCCGTCCCCACCGGGAAGGTGGAGGGCGGG
The DNA here is from genome assembly GCA_963817995.1 of uncultured Alphaproteobacteria bacterium. Lineage (GTDB taxonomy): Bacteria > Pseudomonadota > Alphaproteobacteria > Caulobacterales > Caulobacteraceae > Acaudatibacter. Next base: position 829,112 of record CAWFQJ010000009.1, on the reverse strand, counting down.
ATGGTGTAGGCCATGGCCGCGCCGTTGTTGGCCCGCACCATCTTGCCGCTGTCCGACAGGGCGAAGGTGTAGGCCACGTCCTCCTCGTTCACCGGCGCGCCGAGATAGCCGGCCGAGTTGGCGGCGAACGACGAGAACGCCAGGGTCAGATTGGTGGCCGTATCGCCGGCCTTGTTCAGCGGCGTATAGCCCAGCGCCGCCGCGATCCCGGTCCACGCCGCCAGCTTGGCCGGGCTGACATAGACGCCGGTCACCAGCCCCGCGTTGACCTGGGCCAAGGTCGCCTCGGTCACCGTCACGCTCACCGGATCGACATCGGCCATCACCTGGCCGCCGCTGGTTTGCAGCTGCATCCGATAGGTGACGGTCGGGTCGAGATAGATGGCCGGGAAACAGGCCCGCGCCATCGGCGACGACCGGGTTGGAGAGCGCGGTGGCCAGGGTGGCGTTGGCGTAGACGCTCGCCGGCGTGGTCGTGCCGGTCAGATAGAATTGCAGCTTGGCCCCGGCCATGGTCGAGGCCACTCAGCGTCGATCGCCCGCCACACGGCGGCCGGGAGAAGATTGCCTGCCATTGGATGTTCCTTCCTCCCACCCCTTCACGGGGAGGGTCGAGAGCGCGTCAGCCCTCCGGGGCCGCCGTTGACAATCGCGAATCGCGGCGCACATAAACGGCTCGCCTCTGGAGGGCGATCCATGGATCACGTGATTGTCGTGAAAGCGATTTTCGATCCCGAAGCCCGCGTCTGGTACACGGAATCCACCGACGTTCACGGCCTTCGGCTGGAGGACCCGCGTTTCGAATCCCTGGTGGAGCGCATACCCGGCGCCATCCAGGATCTGTTCGAATGTGACCCCGATAGCGATCGCGACGGCCAGATCGAGATCCCCGTCGAAGTCATCGCCAACGCCTCGACCCGCGTCCGCCGCCTGGCGCCGGCTTGAACTATACCCGCCTCGTCAAAGAGAAACTCCACGAGGCCGGTTGCGTTTTCGTCCGCCAAGGGCGCGGCGATCACGAAATCTGGGAAAGCCCGATCAACGGCAAACGCTTCACCGTCGATGGCAGCATTGAATCCCGCCACACGGCCAATGGCACATTTAAAGACGCCGGCCTCCCCAAGGCTTTCTAGGCTCAGGACTCATTGATCACAGCCAGAATATCACGGTTGCGGCGATGCAGATGGCGGAGAAGAAGGTGTGGGCGCATCGGTCGTAGCGGGTATGGATGCGCCGCCAGTCTTTGATGCGGCCGAAGGTGTTCTCGATCTTGTGGCGCTGGCGGTAGAGCGCCTGGTCGTGGGGGATGGGCTCTTTCCTGTTAGCTTTTGAGGGGATGCAGGCCTCGATGCCGCGCTCGGCGAGGGCGTCTCGGAACCAGTCGGCGTCGTAGCCTTTGTCGCCCAAGAGGACCTTGGCTGGCGGCAGTTCATCGATCATCAGGGCGGCGCCCTTGAAGTCGCTCATCTGACCTTCGCTGAGCAGCATGATCAGGGGCCTTCCCTGGTCATCGCAGACCGCGTGCAGCTTTGAGTTCAGACCCCCTTTGGTGCGCCCGATACGTCGGGGAAGAGCCCCTTTTTGAGAAGGCTCGCCGCCGTGCGATGCGCCTTGAGGTGGGTGGCGTCGATCATCAGCCGATCGGGCTTGGGACCCTGGCCGGCCAGCTCGGCGAAGATCTTGTTGAACACGCCCAGCCGGCTCCAGCGGATGAACCGGTTGTAGATCGTCTTGGGCGGCCCGTAGTCCTTCGGCGCGTCCCGCCATCGCAGACCATTGCGGATCACAAACACGATCCCGCTGATCACCCTGCGGTCATCGACACGGGGCATGCCGTGCGAGAGCGGAAAATACGGCTCTATCCGGCGCATCTGCGCCTCGCTAAGCCAAAACAAATCACTCATGACGACGCCTCCTGACGCCGCCAATGAATCAGACCACCGCCGCCTTGGGAATCCCCTTAATGGGTCCTGAGCCTAGGTCGTCACCACCGCGCCGCTATCGACGGCGTACCAGTTGGCCCCGCTCCACCAGGCCGGAACGCCGGTTCCATGGCCGGCGCTCTCGCCGGTCTTGCGGCCATCGGTGGCGTAGGCCCAGTCGCCCTCGGCGTTGCCGGTCGTCGGCAGATTGGCGGTGAGATCAATGGCCCGGTAGAGCGTGACCCCGACATTCTTGGCCAGCGATCCGCCTTGGCTGAGGCCTCCGGCGGCGACCACCTGGGTGGTCTGAGGCACGGCCGCCAGCGCCAGCACATGGGCCGCGTCCACCTTGTCCTCCGCCCCGCCGGTGCGGCTGTAAAGATCGGCCAGCAGCCGCTGGGCGTGGTCGGTGAGCAGGCCCTTGGCGTCGGTGAAGGGCAGATTGAAGATCGGCTGGGCGACGGACGTGGCGGCCATGGCGAACCTCCGATCTGGTGCTTCCCTTGGGGGCTTCAACTCCGCGCCGGCGCCGCCTATGAACGGATCGTCAAACGACCCCTCAGGCGGTGAGCGATGAACACCAGGCGATGGATCTTGAGCGGCGCGTTCAGCCTATCCCTGCTGGGCCTGGCGTCGATCGCGCGCCCTGCCCGGCGCCGGGATGCGCGGCGAGGCAGATGGCCGGCCACGCCGACGCGATGGGAGTCCGCCACTTCGGCGGCGGCCTGATCTATCAACTCAATGAGGCGCGGCGGTGGCTTGAGAGTTAGGGCGGCAAAGACCTCTATGGCGCGTCTGTAGCCCTAAAATCCATCAGAAGGCCGCCCCGGAACTCCGACACCGGTATGAAATTGTTTTTCACTCGGCCGAAAAGATCCTGGCGGCGAGTTTGCGCGACCAACTCGTCAGCACCCTCTCTCCTTTGGAAAACGTCTGTGTGTGCGGGCCGTCCAGGCATGGCCGTATCGTACACGCAAAACACCGGCACTCCGCCCACCTCGTCGACGCACTCTTTGACAAGCTTTGCCGGCATCAGGAGAACGCCATAGATACCGACTTTGGGATCATTCTTTCGAGCAACGTCTACCAACTCGCAGGCGGTAGCTCGAAGCTCCGAGTCGGAAGCTCGTGCTCGACGGAAGCAAGACATACCGATGTTCTCCGCGTGGGAGAGCACCGCCGCTTTGACCTTCCCGTTCTTGACGTGTTGCGGAACGATGACGATCCGAAGAAGTTCCTCTTCCGGTTGAACCGGCCCAAACTCGCTGAATGAACACGCCTCGCAACTACAATTGGGCGCAGCGCTGTCAAGCGTGAGGGCTGCGGAACGGTCCTCCGCCACGGAACGCATAATCGCCCGACAGTCGAGCCCCACCGAGCGACCTAACTCCGAAGCGCCGCAGCCGCCTCGGTGACGTCTAGCGCCATGCTCCGCCGGGTCCCGTCCGCAGCCGCGCTCCAGACGATAAATTGTCCAGAGGGTTCGACGATAACCTCACGATAGGCGTCGGCAGATTGGTGCTCCAGAATCACGCGACCGTCGGCGTGCAAGGAAACATCGAGGTCCCCAACGACCTGCTTTGTGATCCGAAGCAGGGCTTCAGCCTGTGAAATAGATTTTTGACTCGGAGCGGGAGCGCGTTCCCCATCCCACCCAACTCCAATCAAGCGGAGTTCATCAACCTCCTTGAGCGCGACCGCCACAGTCGCGTTTAAATCGGGATCGTAGGGTCGGAGCGGCTTTTCGACTGCCGTCCCTGGAAAGGACCGAACCCATTCAACTCGATAGTCGTCTGGAACCAAGCGCAGGCCTGTGCCTGGAGAAGTTTGGCCCAAAACAATATGAAGTGCCGGTGCCTCCGCGAACATCGAGGGGTCGACCGGTGGCACGGTAACCTGTCCAGCATTGAGCATGGCTGTGACGACTATCGCGGCTTCAGAAACGGGCATATCCATCAGATAGTATCTCTTTCGTCTCGTCCGCAAGCTCTGACCACAGCCCAGGTAACGATGCTGAATCCAGCGGCTCTGTTCGGCGAGCGTCGGTGTTCAGGTCCAAACGCATTGCCCGAACGGGGTGTTCAACTAGGACCGGGCTGGACCCCGAAGGGCCCACAACGAATTGGATTAGTTGCATAACCCCAGTGTTCCACTGGCAAATGCGATTCATGCGCTGGCCGGCGCTCGAAAAGCGGGACGGCACATTCACCTGGAAAATAAGGTCCTCTGCTCCTTGAGGAAGAGCTTCGATTGGCAGCTCAGCGATTAGCTCGTCGACCGCGGCAGCGCCCGAACCTGGCAAACTAAAAAACTCAGTGTTCAAACCGATGCGCTGAATTGGAACCCCAGGATAAATCATTCCGGCAATGGCTGCGCCATCGGCTAAGGCAGCCTCCAGCAGAACGGTGGGGGGTCGTGAGGTGTCTTCTCCCGGTCGATGCGCCGGCATGAATGCCAGATCAATTCGACCGGGCTGCAGGGTTAGTGTAGCCTGACCGGAACCCGATGGACTTCGCCCGCTCGCGATAGACGTCGGAATTGGACTTGGAATTTCGTTATATGTCTGGGGTGGCGTTCCGACCGCCTTATTCCAAAGCTCGCTCGCGTTCACCCCAAACGCGAACGGAGGCGCGGTGAACAGGACAAATTTGACCGCAGATGCCTCCCAGATCATCAGCGATTGTTCCTCGGCAGGTGGCCGCCCGATTTCCGCTGATCGTCTTAAAGTTCAGTGAAGGCGGCGCCTAGGGGCCACGGAAACACCAGTCGCGGAGAGCCCCATAGAACTTCCATGCGCGCGTCCCGCCCCTCAATTCGCCGGCCTTACCGGATTAAGCTCCAGATGGCTGAACGCCACGTCCACCGGGTCGCTGCAGCGCACCTGGATCAGCCGCCCCGGCGCGCGCATCTGGCCGAGCCTCTGCCAGCCCACGCGGGTCTTATAGGCCCCCTGCGCGCCCAGCGAAGCCGCCCGCCAGCGGCTGTAGGTGTTTCCCAGATCATCGCTATAGCGCATCTCCACCACCGGGCTTAGGCCCGGCGCCACGGCGTTCCCCACGCCCACCACGCAATGCAGCACCAGGCCATCCATGCGCGGCCGGCCCTCCTCGATCTTGACGAAGGCGCAGGCTTGGCGCACCAGCGGGCCGTTGGCATCCGTCCACGCCCCCACCGTCGCGGCCCAGATGTCGTTGGTGGCGTTATCGCCGATATAGACCTGGCCATTCCAGGTGGTCGCCAGATTGCCGCGAAAGCCGGTCTGGCCCCAGCTGCCCCACTCGGCCCATTCGCCCCGGCTATAGCTGTCGCCATAGGCGCTCTCCACCGTGCCGATGCGGCTGATATCGTAGGCGAACGAGCCGATCCCATAGATGTTCAGCACATAGAACTCGTGCCCCTCGAAGGTGGCGACGAAGGCGGTGCAGGCCGAGAGGCGCGGGCATTGGCGCAGCTTGTCCTCGATGGAGGAGGAGCTGATCCGGTCCGGATTGTTGGCGGCGCGATAGACCACCCGGTTATTGCCGAGCCAAAAGAGCGCGTTGTCGGCGAAGCAGATGGTGTCGCGGCTCGCGCAGCCGCGCTGGAAGCCCCGGCCCTCGCTGGGCGTATAGGGCGCGTTGGCGTCGCTGGAGACCGACCAGAACTCGGTCGTATCCTGGCCGAAGAACACCAGCTGATCGTCCAGCACGGCCACGCCCACGGTGTTGGCCGGCGAGTCCTCATTGGACGCGAAATCCAGCCCCAGCACGTTCGACCCGTCGCCAAGCTCGGAGTACCAGAACGTATCGGACCCCTGCGCCACGAAGGCGAAACGGTCGCCGAGATAGGCCACGTCGATCACCGGCGGCAGGACGCCGTTCACGATGGGCGTGAAGGTGGTGTGCGTCACGCCATCGTAGAGATACGCCACAAGCTCCAGCGCGCGGGACACTTACGCTGGACGATCTGCGAGATATCTTCGAGAACGCGGAACTTTTGGCTGGAAGAAATGGGCCTTGAGAACAATCCGACGGCACAGAAGGCTCACAATTTCCTGATCGCAAATTCAGGATATCGTCGAAGGGCGATCTCCCAAACCTGGCGCGCGAGGCTGATTAGGAGTCCCTCGTTCACCCTGAGCGCCCCTGCTGCTGCGCGGCGGCCGGATCGAGCGAAGCCACCCCAATCGGCCCCTCCAGGCTCCCGCGCCCGCGTCGGCCATAGTGGCGGGCGATCACCGCGCGGCCCTCGGCGTTGCCGGCGATCACGTCTTGCCGAAGCTCGGTCCCGGTCTCGGCCCCCACCACCACGGCCAGCATATAGGGCATGTAGGCGATGATGGCGTCGGGGAACTCGATCACGGCCTCGGCCGTGGCATAGTCGGCCTCAAGCACCCAGTTGCCCGTATCGCCGCGAAACCACCACCGCCCGCCGACGCCCGTGGTCGAGAGCGTCAGATTGCCGGCCACGCCGTTGATCTGCCGGCCACCCGGCATGATCGTGCAGGGCGTCGAGGCGGACGAGAGCCCCGCGTCCACCACGCCGAACCTCGCCCCCGACTTGGGATTGCCCGGCGCGATCAGGGTGAAGGCCTGCCCCGAGGGGATCATATATTCCCCGCCGTTCTCGGCCTGGTAGGTGAGTGAGGCCGGTCACGTCCTGCGGCCCCAGGCGCGGCCCGATCAGGGTGCCGAACCAGGCCCGCTTCATGGTGTTCATCGCCAGCAGATAGTCCGCCGCGTCATCCGCGTCCGGCGTATCGCCGGCGCCCAGCGCCCCATTGAGCCGCATGGCCCGCTCGATCACCTGGAGAGGGTTCAGGGACATGGCTCGACTCCCTTACCGGATCACCCGCGACAGCAGCGGCTCGGCTGGATCACCATCGACGGGAACTGGCCGCTCTGAACAGTCGCATCGCGCGATATTGCAGCGACGACTGAAATTATTGTCCCACGCCGGGTCCAGCTTGGAGGCCAGGAAGTCGGCGCACAGCCAGATGGCGTCGGTGTTGAGCGCCATGCCGTCAGGCACGCTCACCCCCACCAGATGCACCGTCTTGCCATCCTCCTCGATCGCCATGCGAATGCGATAAGCCATCAGCGATCACCACGGGTTGGGTTCAGGGACATGGGGGTCCTTTCATCCTCCCCCCAAACCCAGGCCAGGGAGGCGTAAAAGAGAAGGGCGCCTAAAAAGCCCGTAAGGGCGGTTCCGAACACGAACTCAGCTGTCGCCAGCGCGAGAACGAAGACGGGCCATGTCTGGCGCTCTCGTTTCGCGCAGAGCGCCAAAAGCGCCCCCAGGAAGAACAGGCCGGTCGCGAGAAGGCCGTAGGCAATCGCGAAATCCAGAAAACTCGATTCCGTCACACCTTCGCGGGCCAAGGCTTCATAAACCGGAGCCAACGCCGCCGGGTCGCGGTAGAGCGCGCCATCCCCCAGAAAGGGGTGGCTAAGCGCTTCCCGTGCCCCGTCAGTCAGCAATCGAACCCGGACATCATCAACGTCGATGCCGATCACGAACACGCTCTCGAGCGCTACGCCGGCCACCCCGGCAGCGACCAGGGCCGGCGGAATGCGCTGCAATGGACGAATGGCCGCGATGATTACCGCGACAAGGGCCATTCCCAGATATCGACGAGCATCAATCAGCCAAAGGGAACCGAGCAACCCAGCGATCAGAGGCGCGCGCACCAGAAGTGGGGCCCATCGTTTCGAGCCGAAGCCCCAAGCGAGAAATGAGACCGCGACAAAGGCGACCAGGCCAGCCGCGTGGGTATTGCCGGACAGGCCTGGATATCGAATGCGAATGCCCGTGTCTTCGAGCCGCCCGGAGTAGGTGGGAAGGCTGATCAGGCCTAAGGCGCCGGCGAAGTTGGCGATCATATCGACGGCGGCGAAAGCTACGCACACGAGCCCGAGCGCCTGGAGCAGATCACGCTTCTTGGTCGAAACGAAAAGCAACACCGGGGTTCCGGCCTGGAGCGCGAAAAGGCCCCAGTCCTTCAGATCCAAGTCGCGATCTCTCGTGCTGGCGACCATGGAAACGGCGAAACCGATCAGGGCTAGGAGAACGCATCCCGCCGATGCCATTCGCAGCGTCGAGGTGATGCGCGGAGTCCGGAGATCGAACAATCCGAGAAGCGCGAGCCCCGCGAGACAACCGGCCAGCGCCACGGCTATGGTCGGGGTCAGGCTCTCCGCGTCAGGCTCGACGGCGCCGTTGGCGTAGAGAGAGCCCACGGCCAGGATCGCCGCCGCCCATGCCAGCAGTTTGCCGAGCGAATCTCGCACCCCCTTCAACTAGCACGACAGTCTAGATCAGCCCCACCCAGCCGCCGCTTTCCTTGTGGTAGATGCAATTCGATGAGCCGTGGGTGCCGTCGCCCCTCAGATAGAAGTCGCCGATATTTCCAAGGCTACTCGACGGCGCGCCGATTCCGGCCAGGATGCCAGCCGCAGTGTTGACCACCGGTGAGCCGGAATTGCCGCCGCCAGGATACAGCTGCGCGCCGGCGTTGATCTGGCCGGTGGCCGCGTTGATCTTGTAGGCCTGGGTCGAGAAGTTGTCAGTGTAGCCGATCATGTCGATGCCGCTCGCCAGCTCGATCTTGCTGGAAGATGGCGTCGCGTTGGTCGAGACATCAATAAGACCGGTGCCAGCCGCGTTCTTGATCACCAACCGGTCGGCGCTATCCGCAGCCGGTTGAAGGACAATCTGCCCGCATTCGAGCTGGCCGGTGCCGATGGTGTTGAAGCCGGTCGTGGTAGCCTTGGCGACGACCACCTGTCCGGCCGCGATGAAGAGGCTGTTGCCGATATCGCTACGCCAGCCGGCGACCACCACATCACCGGCGACGGTCCCGCCCACGAAATCGTTGGTCGCGGCGGCCACGCCGATCATCGCGTCCTGCCGGGTTCGGCCAATATTGAGGTAATAGTTCGAGCCGTCGTTTCCGCTGGTCCATGACGAATTGCCCGCCGACCCCTGGCTGTTCAGCCGGAAGCCGCCGACGCCCAGGCTCCAGGGATAGGCGTTGTAGCTCGTTTGCTGATCGAACTGGAATGTGGCCGGCGCAAGTGTTCCGCTCTGATAGGTGCCGCTGAACCCCTGGAGCTGCACGAACGACCAGAGGCCGTTGACGGTGTTATCGACGTCGAGAAAGACGCCGCCGCCCTCCACATCGGTCTTGAGCCAGAAATCGCAGCCGTTCCGAAACTTGAACTTGGTGTTCGTCGCGCCCTGGAACGCGCCGCCGATGACGGTGATTGAGTTGGTGTAGTTGGCGTCGATCGAACTGCCATCGCAGCAGTCGAACAAAAGGGTGGTCACCCCGTTGGCGGTTGACTGCCCAAGGCACTGGCAGATGTTGAACCGGCAACTGCGAAGGGCGGTGACGTAAGCTCCGGTGGTGAAGTACCATCCGCGCTTGTTCACTCCCTCGTTGATCATCCTCACATTGAGGTATTGGCAATCATACCCCTGCCCCTGCCAAACCGCGCGCACCAGCGTCGAGTCGGCCATGCCCCCATGTCGATGGTGAGGTTCTCCAGCCCCGCGCCCTGCACATAGCCGCTGAAGCCCGAGCCATCGATATAGACGGCGGTGGAGACGGCGCTGGTGGGTTGCAGCACGGTCTTGCCGGTTCCGCTGCCATCGTCGGCCACCGGGCCGGCGCCGACGATCCTCTGGCCGTGGTTGGCGGCGGCGGTGAGATTGAGGGTGGCCGAGAGCTTGTAGGTCCCGGCGGGGATGAAGAAGCTCTGGCCGCTGGCCACGGCGGCGGCGAAGCCCGGCAGGCTGTCGGCCGCGCCGGTGGGATCGACAAAGCCGAACGATCCGACATTGGGCAGCGATCCGCCGGCGTTCGCCCCCAGGGCCGCCGCCGTGGTCTTTTGCAGCGTCGTCCCGCCGGCCGGCAGGATCGGGATGAGATCGCTCCCCTGCACCGTCCCGCGCGCGGCGAGGCTGTCGAGGGTGGCCAGATCGGCGGACGATAGCGTCAAGGGCGTCCCTCCTATCCGATCCTGGCCGCGCTGGCGCCGACGATGACGAGGGTGTCGGTCTCCACCGCGTCCGCCACCGCCAGGGCCGTCGAGGCTTGAGGCCGCCAGGGCCACCAGGCCGCCGACGCCAAGCGCGATCCCCGGCGCCAGATTGGCCTGCTCGCCGATGACGACGAAGGCGGCGCTGGCGCTGGCCCCCGAGGCGCTGAAGCTGGCCGAGGCGGTGCGGCCGACATAGCCGCTCGTCGGGGCGACGGAACCCGCCCCGCCAAACCCGCGCCGCTGATCGGGCCACGGCTCCGGCGTCCACAGATCGGCGGCGTAGACGCGCCGGGCCCCGGCGAAGGGCCGCGCCGCGCCGCCGACGAAGGCCGCCAGGGGCGCGTATCGCCGCCGCTGCTGCGCGTCCGGCTCGTCCTCGATCCACACCAGCCGCCGGGCGGCGTTGAAGCCGCGCTGGGGCTGGGTGGCCACCACCACCGGGGCGAACCGGCGCGGGGTCTGGGCGAAGTCCTCGGCGTCGGTCCAGCTTTCCGCCGCGCGGCCGGCCGGGCTGTAGGCGCGCACCGCCTTGACCACCGGCGCGAACTTGCGGGCGGCCTCGACCCGAGGCTGATCCTCGAAGTGCTCGAACGCGGGCTGGCGCGGCGCCGGGCTGAACGCCGCAACAGCCGCGACGACGGCGGCGACAACCGGGGCGTAGCGCCTCGGTTGGGAAGGCTCGGGCGGCTCGTGGAAGATGAAGGACATCTAAAACCCGCTCATCCTGGCGAAAGCCAGGACCCAGGCCGCTAGAAGAGCTCTTCGACGATGATGGTGAAGCTCGTCGTCATGGACGCGCTGGGCGCCACCGGCAGATTGAGGGCCACGCCTTGGCTGGGCGCGATCACCGGCCGCTCGTCGGGGGTGTAAACCACCAGGAAGCCGTTCAAGAACTCGAAATCCCGGGCCATCAGGATGGTGCTCGACCCTGAGGTGGTCATGGGCGTGGTGTCATTGGCCCGCGCGGTGATGGTGGCCGCCGCGTCGCCGTTGTTGAGCTTGGCCGGGGTCACCGCCGATCCGCCGCTGCCCGCCGTCACCGTCGCCGGAAAGCGGATCAAGCGCAGGGGCTTGGCTTCCCAAGAGGCGAGGGTGCGCTGGCCGCCCTCGATGCGGTGAATCTTGAAGGCCATATTGGCCGTCGCGGTGATGTTGATCAGGTCTTGCGCGGCCGAGACGGCCACCTGGTCGAAGTTCACGGAATAGAGGCGGCCGGCCATGGGCGGGCTCCTTTGCTAGGGTTCAGAAATCGAGATAGGCGAGTCGCACGCGCGGGTCGTAGGTGTCGGGGACGCCCTTGAACGAGGCGACGATGGCCCCGCATTGGCCCGTGGTCGTCCAGCTTGGGGCGAAAGAGGTGCTGGCCGCCGAAGAGACGATCTTGTAGCCGCTGTTGAGGCTCATGGCCGAGGTGTTGACCGTCGAGCCCAGCGTGAAGCCCGAGGCCGCCGGCGCGGTGCTCACCGGGTCGGTGGCGAAGGCCCCGAAAACGAGCTCGTTGGCCTGGGCCAGGGCGCCGGTGGCCTCGGTGAGGGTGGTCGCGCTCCCGCTTCCGCTCCCCACGCCGGTGACGTCGACGCCGGATATCCCCGGTACATACCAGGCGCTCACCGCCTTGTTGGCGACTGAAGCGCCCAGGGTCGCCGTGATCGTCCCGCTGGAGAGGGCCGGGCAGTTCGCGCACCAGGCGATCTGGACGCGGACGCTGGTCCATCCCTGGCTGGTGGCATTGACAGTGTAGACGTTGCCGGCGCTATCGGTGACCGAGGTGACGGCCGAGGCGCTGCTGGGAACGACGAACGCCAGAAAGATCAGGCTCCCGGCCGGAACGCTGGCGGCGGTGGTGGCGATGGTGGTTCCGGTGACGCTGCTGGTGTTCGATCCGAACTGGATCGGCGTCCCGATGGTCATGGCTCAGAAATACTCCGCCCGCACCGGGCTTCGCCGGGTTCCGGCCTGGAGGTAGAGATTGGCGCGGGCCGCCGAGACGCGCGCCGCCAGGCCCGGCGTTGGCTCGCCCAGCGCCAGCGCTTCGGTCAGCCGCTCGGCCAGCAACGCCCCGATGGCGCCGGCGTAGCGGGCGTTGAGCGGGATCTCGGTATCGAGCGCCAGACCCGTGGCGCTCATCCACTCGTTGAGATCGGCGCGGTAGAAATAGAGCGCCTGGGTCACGCCCACGATCTCGATCCGGGCCCCGTCGCGCGGCTGGCGATACTGCACCCCATCGGCCGCCGCCGTGGTTCCCTGCGCCGGCCAGGCGGTCCACTCGGCCGCCGAGGGATCGAAGCCGTAGTCGTAGGGATCGAAGCCGTTGTAGAGCGGCACCGCGTTGGGCAGGGTGATGGTGACGGTGTCGCCCAGCTGCACCCGCACCCGCTGGTTTTCACCCGGGATATAGGTGGCGCTGGTCACGTCCACGTCGATCAGCGGCCCGCGCGCGTTGTGGAGCTCGAGCACCACGTTCTGCAGCGCCTCCAGCGCCACGCCCAGTTCATCCGCCTGCGGATCGTCTCCCGGCGCGATGGCTTTCACCGCCCGCATGGCGTCGGAGATCACCTTGCGGCAGGTGGGCATGGGTTCAGCCTCCTAACTCCAGGTGATCAGGTTTCTGGATCTCACAGCGCCTTGATCAGCGCGATGAACACCGGCAGCAGCTTGCCGAGGCCGGCGACGAACGCCGCCTCGGCCTGACTGGCGAGGTTGAGCACCGCCGTCTCCAGATCGGCCTCATCGCCGCTGGCGATGTCCGCCAGAGCCCGCCGCACGAAGCCCTTGAGGACCACATATTCGGCTGGCGCCAGCGCCTTGAGGATGCCGCCGGCGTCGCCCCACAGAATGCCGGCGTCCTTGACCACGGCCTGTTCGACGCCGGCGACGACGCCCCAGGCCTTTTCAAGCTCGCCCTCGATATCGAGTTCGACGGTGGTGAGAATGGACATCGGGGCTCTCCGCTAGGCCGGGTTGGGGATGGGCGCCATGGTCGCCGGACCGGCGACGGGCGTGGGGGTGAAATTGACGGATTGGCGGGCGTGGCCGGGCGCGGGGGCGTTGAAGGCCGCCACGATCTTGTCGTTGACGCCGAACTTGTCCCAGACCGAGAAACCCGCCGCCGCGAGGCAGCAGATCGAGCCTTCCACCCCGGTCACGGTGTTGGCGTCCAGCCAGCCCTTGCTGAGCAGATAGCCGCCCAGCGCCATGGCGAGGTTGCGCACCACGCCCAGCGCGATGGCCTTGATCAGTCCGTTCATGTCGGTCGCTCTCCGGTTTGCATCATCGCCGCCAGGCGCGTGGCCCTGGCGCCCACCTGGCGCGCCCAGTGGCTGGCCAGCATGCCGGCGCTGGCCGTGGCCCAATCGCCGCTCTGCACGGCCGCCAGGGTGTGGGTGAAGCCCATCAGGCCGCCCAGGCCCATGTTGAAGGCCATCTCCACCAGGACATCCTGGCGCACGTCGTCCAGCGTCCGCCACCAGGGCAGCCGCCGGTCCATCTGGGCCTCGGTATGGGCCACGTCGGCGGCCAGGGCCTGATCGGCCTGATCCTGGGTCCAGCAAAGTCCCGAATTCACCGCCCGGGCCGGTGTGGCCATAGCCGATGGTCCACACCCCGCCGCCGGCGGGATCGGCGTAGGCGGTGAGGCGACAGCCTTCGTCGCGCATCAGGTCATCGAGCAAAAGCGGCGTGGTCATAGGTCGTCCTCCTCGGTGTCGTCGGCCCTGCGCCGGCGTGGCGCGCCGTTCAGACGCGGAAGTAACTCCCGGATCAGGGCGTTGAACAACTCCAGTTGCCGCTCGAACTGGCCCACCGTGCCGGCCAGGGTGGCCACCTGCACCGCCAGGCCATGGCCGGCCGTGGCGTGGCCTTCCAGGGTCCTCACCCGGGCGAAGAGCCCGCCCATGATCCAGGCCGCCACCACCACCTGGCCCATGGTGAAGACGAATAGCGAGCCCAGCGCGATCCAGGCCGCATAGGTCATGGCGCCGAAGCCGCCTTCGAGGCCTCCACCGCCGCTTCGCCGCCGGCCAGGCCCACATCCTCGGCCACGCCGGCGGCCATATCGGCCTGCGCCGTCTCCGCGTCCATCGGCGCGCCATCGGTCTCGAAGGTGGGATTGGCCGCCAGCGCCGCCTTGGCCTCGTCCGACAGATCGTCGGCCTTGACCCATTTGAACTGGTGAAAGGTCTTGCCGAACGTCGTGGTCGACGGCTCGGCGCCGACATAGCGAGCGCGCATCGGGCGTCTCCGGTTTCGTGGTGTTGAAGGAAGCGCCCGTGGGCGCGCTATCGACCGTAGCGGCGATAGATGTCGTGATCGCCCAGATCGACGAGTGCGAAGGTGTCGGGACCAGTCTGCTTTAGGATGACGCGGTCACCCTGGGTGACGCGGATCGAGCAATAGTCAGTGCCCTTGATCTTTTCGAAGTTGAGGCTTGGGTGATGGATGTCGGCCGAGAAAAATTGCAGCGCCTTCATGACCCGCTCGCCTCGAGCCGGGTCTCGGCGAACGATCCTGGCGAGCGCCTTGTCGAATCTCGCCTCAGGCTCAAGCCTGGGCATCGGCCTCGGCGGATATCCTGGCGAAATAGGCAGCGATCTCTTGGGGCGTACTCAGAATCTCGCCGGTGGGCCGGCATTCGGGATCCAAATCGGAGCGCAGGGCGATCAGCCGGTAGTATTGGCGTACGGTGTCGTCGTGCACCTCGATCGCCGCCTCGATCATCGCTGGATGGCCCTCGCGCCGGCGGGCCTCGATGTTGGCGGCCTGATCGTCGATATGCGAGCCCATCAACGCCGCCAGACCATCGACGACCTTGAGGTTCTTTGCTCTCTGGGCCGCGCTCATCCGCGGCGTGGGCGAAAAGTGTTTCACCACCTCGTCCACCACGCGGTTCATGCGTTCCGTCCGCGTTTCGATGTCGAGAAGAAACGCCTCCGCCGGCGGCTCCGCCAGAGCGTGCGCGAAGTGTTCGACGGCCGTAGCTTCGACAAGGGACATGACAACGGCAGAATAGGCGCGGCGCCGGTGGGGTTCAAGTTGAGGTGCGGCCCCGGCCCGCCGAGGGGCGGAACGCGCCGGGCCTTCTACGGGAGCGCCTTAAGCGACCGAGCCCACGGTGTCTTCGACGTAGAACTCGATATCCACCTCCAGCGTGCCGGCCACGGCGGTGGCCGCCGCCGCGTGGACGGTGACCAGGATCGGCACCTTGGCGCCGGTGGTGTTCTTGTAGAGATAGCCGGTGGCGCTGATGCCCGTGCCGATATCGCAGCTGGCGCCGGCGGCGCGGCCCACGGTGGTGATCGCCGCCTTGAAGAGCTGCGGCGTCCCGACAATGCCGAAGTCGAACGAGAGCGTCGGCGAGCCGTTGCTGTCCAGCTGCGAAGCGGCCTTGAGCACCGCGCTGGCGACGATGGCGTTGCGAGGCAGATAGCCCACCAGGATGGTGTCGTTGATCGCCCAGGTGGAGATCGTCGGGCTGATGGCGTGGATATGCTGCGTGATCTGGTACTCACCATGGCCGGTGCCGGCCGGGGTGTTGTTGCTGTAGAGCGAGGTTTGATAGGCGGTCGCCATGGCGGCCAGCTCCTTTTAAAATCGTGTATGTAAGAGAAAATCACCACGAAGAGCACAAAGCTCACGAAGAAGAGACGAGGCGGAAGTCGAGACCCTCGCGCGAAGCGCAAATAATCTTCTTCTCTTCCCTTCGTGCTCTTCGTGTCCTTCGTGGTAAAAAAGGCCTAGCTGTCCGCCGTGGCCGCCAGGAAGCCGGTGACGATGCCGTTTTGGACGCTGTTGAAGTTGATCTTCTTCACCCCCAGCAGTTCCTCGATGGCGACGCCGGGACGGAACCCGTAGTCCTTGATCATGTCGGTGCGCGGGGTCGGCTCCTGGCCCCAGGCGATGCCGACCGAGCCGCCGCCGCACAGGAACACCGGGCGCACGTCGCCCGAGGACCCGCCGGTGCCGGTAAAGCCGGTGCCGCCTTGGAAGGTGGTGGCGCCGAAGCTCGCGCAATAGGTGTCGATCTCCGGGATTTCCCGGTGGATGACGCCATCGTAGAGCAGATCGCCGTCCTGGAAGAGCGGGTTGTCCTTCATGCCCAGGCTCTCACGCGCCCGCGCCTGGGTGTTGGCGTTGACGATGGTGGTGTCGAGCTTGAGATCGCGGAAGGTGCGCGAGCCGTGGAACGCCACATAGAACTCGCGTCCGTCGCCCTCGGTCGCCCGGAAGGGGCGGATGTGCGGATCGGCGTTCTTGGCGATGCGCTTGAGCTTGGACATGATCGCCGCCGAGGCGGTGTTGCGCCGTGGCGACATTGCCCATGGCGGTGGCGAAGGTGGCCGAATAGTTGGAGATATTGGCCCCGAACAGCACCCGGTCGGAGTTGGCCGCCACCCAGGTGTTCTGCTGGGCCGCCGTCGCCTGGTCGAAAAGCACCTGGGTGCCGTTGGCGTCGACGATCACCGCGCACAGGGCGTGGATGATGTCGTCCCGCAGCTTCTCCGATTCCCAGACCCGCAGGGCGTCCTTGGAGGCGTCCCAGAGATTGAGCTCGGTGCGGAAGGTGGTGGATTTCGGCAGACGAATGCCGTTGCGCCGCCAGTCGATGGTGATCGGGCAGTTGTAGTTGGTCAGCTCCTCTTCGACGCCGTCGAGCACCGTCGCCCCGGTGACGCCCAGGCTCTTGAGCCGGCCGATGAAGGGGATGTTGATGGTGCGAAAGGCTTCCTCTTCCTTCTGGAACTTGGTGAGGATGATCCCGCCCTTGTTGAGGTCGGAATTGGTCATGTAGGGCATGAAGCGCGACTGACGGACGTACTCCTGGAAGTACGAGGTCACCCACACCTGACGCTCAAGCGCGGTTGCGAGAATGGTTTCGGCCATGGCCGTGGCTCCTTATCGGGGAATGGCGGCCCGGAACGCTTCGCCCTCGCCCATGGGGATGTGGGGCTGGCCAGCCGCGCCGTTGCCGGGCGCGGTGGCGAGGGACCTTGGAGGCGGCGGGGCGGCCGTTGATGGGGTGTGTGTCGGGGCGGCGGCTTGGGCCTCGGCTTGCGCCTTTTCCCAGGCCTCGAAGGCGGCGAGACGGTCCGGGCTCACCTTCGCGACGATCTGCTCGCGGTTGTAAGCCTGATAGGCGGCCTCGTAGGGGTCCTCGGACGATAGCATCTGCTGGTTGAAGATCGGATCCTCGGCGCAGCGCTTTTCCGCCCAGTCATGGACGGTGGCGATCTGCTCCTTGCCGTATTCGCGCTCGGCGAACCGGCGCGATGAGCGCAGGTTCTGGGTGTAGAGCGCCTGTTGCAGCTGCTCGGTCGGCTCCAGGGGCTTTGGCGGCTCCTGGCGGGCCTTGAGCTCGTTCAACTGCCGCTCAAGCGCCTGGCGCTTCTCACGCTCGTCCAGCATGGCCGAGATCGGGACATGTCCCGGTTCCGGCGCGGCGGGCGGCGTGGCGACAGGCTCGGCGGGGGCCGGCGTCTCCTTGGCCGCGAACTTGCCATCCGGACCCCTCGCGGGAGCCTGGGCGGCGGGTTCGGCGGCTTGCGGTTCGGCCGGCGTCTCGGCGCGCGGTTCTTCAACGACCTCCTGAGGCAGGAGGCCCTTCAGCTCTTCTTCGTCCATTCTGGATCACCTTCGCCCAAACGGTGGCGGCCCGATACGCCCGAAAAGCCCGGCGGCGGCTGTGGTTCGGTGGTTCGCGCCCTATTGTCCCGAGGCGGCCGGGTCTTGGTCTTGTGACTGGTCGGCCTGCGCCTGGCTCGCGGCTGCGGCCTGGTCGCTGGTCTGCATGTTGGTTTCGTGCTGCTGGGCCTGGGCTTGCGCCTGGGCCTGCGAGGCGGTGTCGATGCCCTTTTCCAGCCCGGCCGCCACATGGTCCGCATGCGTCGCATGGGCGTAGGTGAGGCTGTCCAGCGTCTTGGCGAAGCCGGTGGCCTGGTGCAGGCCGGTGCGGGCCTGGGTCTCGGCGATCTTGGCCGCCTCGGCCTGCTGAGCGGTCTCTTGCTGGCGAGCGGCGGCTTCCTGCTGCGCCTGCTCGCCCTGCTTGATCACATCGAGCACCGAGCGCTTGTGCGGGATCGGCGAGAGCTGGATCAGGGTGGTGAGCGGCACCTGCTGCTGATAGATCGGGCTCGTCCCCACCAGGTGCATCAGCTCGTTGAACGCCTCCTGTTGGATTGTCCCCACATCAGGCTGAGCGTCGACCTCGATGTCGACGTCCATCTCGGCGACGAGGTTCTTGTAGCCCAGCACCCCGGGTTGAAGCTTCGGCATGCCGGTCTGCGGATCTTGACCGACCGTCGGCGGGCCGCCGGGGATCGGCTGGTTCAGCCCCACGAACTTCGGCGCATTGTCATCGTCGGTCACGCGGATGAACTGCGGCGCGCGCCAGAATTGCTTCACCCGGCCCCAGCACTGGCGATAGACGCGCAGCTCCCAGTCCTCCAGCGCGCCATAGAGGTTGCCGAGCTCGATCAGGCCCGATTGCTGGCGGGCCATGCAGGGCGCGGCCGGAATCGTCATGCTCGTTGCGGCCGAGCACCGCCGGGCGACGGCCCCATGCGCTCGATCTCGGCCTTGGCCTCGGCCATCATCTCCATATTGCCCTGGAACTCGACGGTGTTGGGGCTCATGCCCCAGCCCACCGGGATCACGCCATCGGGCCGGGCCGCCTCCTTGCGCGCCACGTCGGCGTCGACGTCGATGGTCATCGGAATCCTTGGCCTCGATCCGGCTCACGGAAAGCAGGTGCACGCTCTTGGAGCGGCGCTTGTTGATCTCGTCCTGCGGGCCGATCATGTCCCACACCGCGCCATAGCGGGCGTTGTCGCGCTTGACGTAGGCGCTCATGGCCTCGATCGGACAGTCCGGGCGGCCCTTGTGATCCAGATACGGCGAGGGGCCGGCCTCCAGCACGTCGGCGCCGGTGAACACGCACCGCTTCCACGCCGCCATCCTGGTAATACATCTCGATCACCAGCAGCCGGCGCATCTTCGGGTCGATCCAGGCCCCGCCGGTGCCCGGGCCGTTCAGCGGCCGATCCTGAAACGACTGATCGGGAATGATGCCGCCGCCGGCCCCGTTCTCGATGGTCAGCTCGATCTCGCGGCCCTTGTCGGGATAGAGCGCCGTCGCGTCGTCGGCGTACATCCACTTGGCGATGCCCAGATACCGCGCATCCTTGAAGTCCGGACGGCGCGCGCGGGCGTCGTAGAAGAACTCCTCCCAGCGGATCTGGGTGATGGTCACCTGCAGGTCGCCATCCACCCCGACCAGGGCCGCCATGGAGCCCGGGACCAGCATGTCGCGAAAGCAATCCTGCTTCACGCGCTTGAAGCGGTTGAAGTCGGCGATGTAGCGCAGCACGTCGGTCGCCGCGTCGGCCGCTTCCTCATTGCCGGGGTTGCGCGGCAGGGCCCGAGGATCGGAGCGCCCGCGCTCGGTGACGCCGATGATCCCGTTAATGGCCGGCTTGATCCGGTTGATCACAATGGCCGGCTGGCCCCGCTCGTTCAGCTTCACCAGCTCCTCGCGGGTGAACTGATCGCTGTCGTAATAGTCCAGGGCGCAGAGGCTGTTCTTGCGGGCCTCCTGGGTGAGCTGCTCGGACTCGGTGAAGTAGCGTTTCAGGCGAGCGAGGTCGGGCGCGGCGTTGGGGGCGGCGGCGATAGGCGACGTCGCCGTTGGCGTGGCCATCCGCGACGCTCCTTGATCGAAGGCGTTTGAAGAGGTGGTGGCCGGCGGAGGCGCCTCGCCTCGACACAGATTTCCACGTTGCATATTGCAACATATCTCGGCCGGTCGGTCAAACGAAAAATGCGCCACACCCGAAAAAATTTCGCCGCCCAGGGGAACCAGCCGCCGGAGGCGGCGTTTTCACCACGTCTTCTCGCTCACTGTTTCGCCCCCCCGACTTGGGCGAGGAGCGCGGCCCGGCCGGAACGCACGTTCCGGCCGGGCTTTTGCGTTTCTGGGCCTTCCCTACTGGCTGCGCGTAAGCCGCAAAAACTCCTGGCGCGTGCGGTGGTCGTCGCGGATCACCCCAGTCAGGTGGCTGGTGATCAGGGTGGCGCCGATGGTGTTGACGCCGCGCAGGGTCATGCAGCTGTGCTCGGCCTCGATCACCACCCCCACCCCCTTTGGCTTGAGGATCTGGTCGATGGCGTCGGCGATCTCGGCCGTCAGCTTCTCCTGGATCTGCAGGCGCCGAGCGAAGCCGTGCACCACCCGGGCCAGCTTGGAGATCCCCACCACCCGGTCGGTGGGCAGATAGCCGACATGGGCGCGTGCCCAGCACCGGCAACATGTGATGCTCGCAGAAGCTCACCACCCGGATGTCGCGTAGCACCACCAACTCGTCATAGCCGCCCACCTCCTCGAAGGTGCGCTCCAGATAGTCGCGGGGGTTGGTCTCATAGCCGGCGAACATCTCGCGATAGGCCTTGGCCACCCGCGACGGGGTCTCGGCCAGGCCTTCACGATCGGGATCATCGCCCGCCCAGTCGATCAGGGTGCGAACGGCGGCCTCGGCGTCGGCCTGGGTGACGGTCCTGTGAGTCAAGCGGTGGTTCCCCAATTGGTGAGCCCAAGGCGCCACAAGTCTCCTGTGGACAAGGCCATGCGCGCCAAAGACTTCGACGCGTCCGATCATTAAGGTCGCCCGCTTCCCCTTTTCAATGCGAGCACCGAATTTCCATGGCCGACGACGCTTCCGGTATCGACACCCTGAACACCACGGCCCAGGGCAAGCTCAAGAGCCTGATCGAGCGCATCGAGCGCCTGGAAGAGGATAAGGCCGCCGTCGCCAGCGATCTCAAGGAGGTCTACGCCGAGGCCAAGGGCGAGGGCTTCGACACCAAGATCGTGCGCAAGGTTGTGCGCCTGCGCAAACAGGACACCGCCAAGCGGCAAGAGGAAGAGGCGCTCATCGACCTCTATATTTCCGCGATCGGCGGGCTGTAGGGGGCGCCCCTGCTCAAGCGCAGCCCCCCTCACCCGATCAGCTTGCCGATCGCCTCCAGATAGAGGGCGAAGGCAGCGCGGCCGGCCGGGGTGATTCGGGCCCGGGTCAGGGGTTTGCGGTCC
Organism: uncultured Alphaproteobacteria bacterium; assembly: GCA_963817995.1. Taxonomy (GTDB): domain Bacteria; phylum Pseudomonadota; class Alphaproteobacteria; order Caulobacterales; family Caulobacteraceae; genus Acaudatibacter. The sequence continues at coordinate 808,083 of CAWFQJ010000009.1, read as the reverse complement.
AGGAAGCTCTTGTCGATGGCGACATAGCCGGCGTCCTCCAGCTTGCGCAGCTGGATCGAGAGGTTGCCCTGGCTGGTTTCCAGGGCGGCTTTCAGCTCGTTGAAACTGGCCACCTCGGCGTTGGCGAGATAGGCCATCACACCCAGCCGCAGGCGCCCGTGGATGACCTCATCGATCTTGGCGATGTCGAAACGATCCACCTGGACGTCTTCTTAAGAGGTCTTGCGCGCCAGCCGCAGGATCACCGCTCCGGGAACGATCATGCAGGCCCCAAGGCCGAGCCCAGCCGCCAGGATGAAATAGGCGGCCCGGTCGACCAGCAGGGCCATGACCAGGGCGGTCACGAACCAGCCTACCGCCACCACCGCCAGCCAGGGCCGAAGCCGAACGCAATAGGCGATCAGCCAAGCCAGGCCCTGCAGCACGAACACCGCGCAGGGATAGATCAGCCAGGTCATGGGATTGTGTTCGCGGATGGCCACCGCGGCGACCACGCCCATCAGCACCAGATTGACCATGCCCACGCAGGCGAACACCATGCCGACATTGCGCGCCGCCGCGCCGCCCCGCGACTGGCCTCTGGCGCGCCAGAGTATCCACGCCATCACGGCCAGAAAGATCAGGGTCGGGCCGAAGCCGACGACCATGAACCAGGCCGGCGAGGTCGGCAGCCACCTCATCTGCTGGCCGGCCGAGAGCACCATCTGCAGTCCATAGATCAGGCCGGCGGCGAGATAGGCCTCGCCGAATGGCCGGGTAAGGCTGTCGCCCGAGGCCACCAGCGCCCGCATGAACGCCAGGTCGTCCCGGGCCGACTGGGCGGGGCTGGTCATCGCATCGTCTCCGAAAGGGGCATGCCTGACGGCAGCCCGGGCGTCGCGCGCCGGGGTTGGCGCCGGCCGTTAAGCACCGCGCCGATGAAGCTGTGGCGGACGAGAAGCTGGTAGCTGGCGAACATCGATCCAAACGCGACAATCAGTATGGCGGCGAACTTCACCGGCCAGGGCAGGTCCCACCGAGAGACTACCGCCTGGAGGGCCAGCACGATCGGCAGGTGAATGAGATAGAGCCAATAGGACGAGTCGGCGATGTAGCGGCGCACCGGGCTGAAGCCTGAGAGAAATCTCTGGGCGACGCCGATCACGGCGAAGGTCGAGGTCCAGCTCGCCATGGCGTAGGCAACCGCCCCGACGAAGCGCAACCAACCCGTCGCGGCCTGGAAGTGCGTCGCCGCGCCGATCGCCAGGCAGGCGACGATCAGGCCGATGGCGAGGCTGAGGTTCACGCGCCAGCGCCGCTCCATCTCGCCCATCAGGTCGATCTGACGATGCAGCAGCCAGCCGAAGGCGAAGGCCCCGCCGAAGCCGATCAGCGCCTGGAGATTGGTCACGAACGACGAATCCGGGGTCGGTATGCCAAAGATGATCAGCCATTTCTCGTCGGCGGCGAAGGCCAGGGCGAGGGGAAGGGCCAGGATCATCGGCGCGAACGGGCCGCGCATCACGGTCCTCGTCGCCGCATCGACGCGCGCCGCCCACCGGCCCTGGCGATCCAGCGCGCCGGTGACGGCCCGCGCGATCAGCATCGCCGCGTAGAACTCCAGCAGCACATAGAGAAACCACAGATGGGTCAGGGGGAAGTTGGGAAAGGTTGGCCATGGCGGCGTCGGCGTGTTCGCCGCCACGCCGCCGTTTCCCGAGACCGACGCCCAGATCGACACCGCGATGATGGCCGCGAACAGGATCGGCCAGCCGACCACCAGCGGCAGGGCGATGCGCTTGAGCCGGTCGGCGACGAACCCCCTCACGCCGCGGCGCTGGATCATCAGCCGGGCGAAGAATCCGGCGATCAGGAAGAAGGTCATCATCCGAAAGACGTGGGTGGTGAAAAACAGCCCCGCCAAGGCCAGGCTCCGATGGCTGTCCTCCACCGGCCACAGGCGCACGGGCGCGGGGATGAACGACATGGTCGCGTGGAACACGATCCCCAGCAGCAGGGCGAACCCCCTGACCGCGTCCAGCGCATGCATCCGCTCCGGCGCCGCCGACCGGATCCTTACCTCATCCATCACATGGCTCCTTTATCGTAGCCGCCAGATTGCATAACTTGTTTATAATGTAAACTTGTTATATATGAGTTCGATACCCCGGGGCGCGGTCGAGCGAAGCGCGGGGGCCCCGGGAGCCAGGGCCACACTCAGCGAACGATTTCACCGCCTCGGTTAAGACGCGTGTTCCGGTCGCCTAGGTTCCAGCTCTCCGGCCTGCGAGACGCCAGGCCCGTGGCCGGGATCACGCAGGTGGCGGTGCCGCGTCCGGTTGACGCATGCGAGCGCCGCCCCGCTTGCCGCTGGATAGGAAACAGGGCAAAGGGCGTTGCTTGTTTGCCTTGAAAGGCCGCTCGACAATGAAGCTCTCCGCCCTTGCCGTGACCGCGGCTCTCGCCGCCATCGCCACAGTCGGAGCCGCGCGGGCGGCGACGTTCGACTTCACCTTTGTCGGCGCCAATTTCTCCATCACCGACGGCGTCTTCACCACCGGCGCCAAGAACGCCGACGGCTCCTACCAGATCACCAGCGCCACCGGCGATCTGACTTCGATCGATCCGAGCCAGCCTTCCGGCCTGTTCAGCCTGTATCCGGGCGCGGCCGATAGCAGCAGCGGTCAGCTCGGCACCTCCGACGGCCAATATGTCTACACCAATGTCTACACGCTGGGGAGCAAGAGCTTCGATGGCCAGGGTATGATGATCCAGGGCTCGGACTTCGAGGTCAGCATCTACAACGGATCGAACGCGGGCTACGAGCCTTGCGGGACCGGCGATTGTCTCTCCACGCCGGGCGCCTATTATAATCCTGGCGATCAGGGTGTCGTGACCATCACCGCCGTTCCCGAACCGGCCGCCTGGGCCCTGATGCTGACCGGCTTCGGCCTCGCCGGCTTCGCCCTGCGCCGCAAGGCCGTCGCCGCCGCCGCATAGGGCTCGTCTTCGCGCCGGGCGCATTGCGTCAGCCGCCTCTGGTGGCATGATGACAAAATGCGGGGACCGGGGAAGAAGCCGCCAGGCGGCAAATTCGTGAAGCGCAAACAGCCCGATCAACGGGCCCAGGCCAAGCGCGCGGCGCTGAACGCCCTTCGCCGCGCCAAGCGCGCGGCCCTGCGCGCCGGCGTCGATCTCACCGCCTGGGAAGGCGAGTTCCTGGGCTCGGTCGAGACCCGCCTTCAGACCTACGGCCGCGCCTTCGGCGATCCGGAAAAGGGCGCCCCGGGCCAGGCCCTGTCGGCCCTCCAGGCAAGGAAGCTCAAGGAGATCGCCGCCAAGGCCAAGGGCGAGAAGCCCGCTGCGAAGCCCGACTTCCGCAAGCGCCGCGGCGCCTCGCGCCCGTTCGGACCAAAGACGCGATCGCCGAGAACTCTCGATACGGACGACTAGCGTTCGGGCCTAACCCTTCGGCCCAAGATGGCCTACATCAGCGCCATGAACGCCCCGACCCCCGATCTCCACCCCACCACCCCGCCCACCTGGCGCCTCGACGACCTCTATCTCGGCCGCGACGACCCCAAAATTAGCGCCGATCTGGCCGCCGCCGAAGCCGACAACAACGCCCTGGTGGCCCTCAAGGGCCAATTCGTCGCCCACCGCGCCGATCCGCGAACCCTGGGCCGGCTGATCGACGAGGGGATCCGGCTCTACGAGAGCGCGGCCAACCAGCCTGTGGAGCGTCGGCGCCTACGCCTCCCTCGCCGCCTCGACCGCGCGCGGACGATCCGGCCTGGGCCAAGTTCGAGGCCGATATCCGCGCGCGCAGCTCGGCCGATCGGCGCCGAGAGCCTGTTCTTCACCCTCGAGCTCAACGAGCTGGAGGACGCCGAGATCGAGGCGGCCCTCGAGCGCCTCGCCGGCCGCGGCCCGCTGGCGGCCCTGGCTGCGCCGCGTGCGGCTCGGCGCGGCCGCACGAGCTGAGCGCCCGATCTGGAGCGGCATGCTGATCGACCGCGGCCCCGGCGGTGGCCAACTGGAGCCGGCTCTATGACGAGACCCTGGCCACGCTGGTCGCCAAGGTCGGCGGCGAGAGCCTGACCCTGGCCGAGGCGCTGAACCGCCTCTCCGACCCCGACCGCCGAGCAGCGCAAGCGCCGCCGCCAAGGGCCTGGCCAAGGCGCTGGCGGAACGAGACGCTCGACCCTGGCCCTGTGCCTCAACACCCTCGCCGTCGAGAAGCAGGTCGAGGACCGCTGGCGCCAGCTACGCCACCCCGGCCGCCGCCCGCCACATCGCCAATGAGGTCGACGCCGAGGCGGTGGACGGCGCTGGAGAGCGGCCGTGGTCGAGGCCTACCCGCGCCTGTCGCACCGCTACTATCGCCTGAAGGCCAAGGCGATGGGCAAGACGGACGCTCGACCACTGGGACCGCAACGCCCCGCTCGACCAGCCGCCGCGCCGCGCGCGCTACGGCTGGGACGAGGCCAAGGGCATGGTGCTGGAGAGCCTTCGACGCGCCTGGCGCCCGCGCTTCGCCGACACCGCCGAGACCTTCTTCGACCACCCTGGATCGACGCCGCGCCCCGGGCCGGCAAGCAGTCGGGCGCCTATTCCCACCCGGTGACCGCCGACCGGCACCCCTACGTCTTCCTCAACTTCATGGGCGAGCGGCGCGACGTGCTGACCCTGGCCCACGAGCTGGGCCACGCCGTGCACCAGACCCTGGCCGCGCCGCTGGGCACCCTGCTGGCCGACACGCCCGCTGACCCTGGCCGAGACCGCCTCGATCTTCGGCGAGGGCCTGGTGTTCGAGCGGCTGCTGGCCGAGGCCACGCCGGCCGAGCGCCGCGGCCTGCTGGCCGGCAAGATCGAGGACGGGCTCAACACCGTGGTGCGCCAGATCGCCTTCCACCGCTTCGAGACCCGCTTCCACGCCGCCCGCGCCGACGGGCGAGGTCTCGGCCGAGCGAGATCGGCGGCATCTGGCTGGAGGTGATGGGCGAGAGCCTGGGCCCGGCGGTCCGGCTCAACCAGGGCTACGAGCACTACTGGGCCTACGTCAGCCACTTCGTGCACGCGCCGTTCTACGTCTACGCCTACGCCTTCGGGAACCTGCTGGTGCGAGGCCCTGATGGAGGCGCGCCGCGAGGATCCGGCCGGGCTTCACGCCCCTCTACGAGGACCTGCTCGCCGCCGGCGGCACGCGCACCTATGTCGAGGCCCTGGCGCCCGTTCGGCCTCGACCCGCGCGAGAAGCGCCTTCTGGGCCGCGCGGCTGCGCGCGAGCTGGAGCGGCTGGTGGACGAGTTCGAGGCCCTGGTCTGAACGATGAGCATCGACCCTGAGAGAGACCGCCTGTCGGGGCGGCTGAGCCGCTTCGCCCGGGTCGGCGCGGGGCTTTCCGGCGCCGCCGCCACCTTCGGCGCCAACGCCCTCTTCGGCGCCGGCGACGCAGAGGCGCGCAACGCCAAGGCCCTCAAGGAGACCCTCGGACGCCTCAAGGGCCCGCTGATGAAGGCGGCCCAGATGTTCGCCACGGTGCCCGACCTGCTGCCGCCCGGAATTCGCCGCCGAGCTCACCGAGCTCCAGGCCAACGCCCCGGCCATGGGCCCGGCCTTCGTGCGCCGGCGCATGGCCGCCGAGCTTGGCCCCGACTGGCGCGCGCGCTTCGCGGAGTTCGACCTCGACCCGGCCGCCGCCGCCTCCCTCGGCCAGGTGCACCGGGCCACCTCGCTCGAGGGCCGCGACCTGGCGGTGAAGCTGCAATATCCCGACATGCAGAGCGCCGTGGAGAGCGACCTCGGCCAGCTGCGCACTGCTGTTCACCATCGGCCGCCAGATGTTCGGCGCCATCGACACCACCGAGGTCATCGCCGAGATCGGCGAGCGCCTGCGCGAAGAGCTGGACTATGTCCGCGAGGCCGGCTCGATGCGCCTCTACCGCGCCTTCTTCGACGGCCGCGCGGACATCGCCGTGCCCGCTCCCGACCCGGCCCTCTCCACCGGCCGGCTCCTGACCATGGACCTGGCTGGACGGCCAGGGCCTGCAGAGCTTCAAGACCGCCGATCTCGCCACCCGCAACCGCGTCGCCCAGACCCTGTTCGAGGCCTGGTGGACGCCGCTGATCAATATCGGCGTCATCCACGGCGATCCGCACCTCGGCAACTACAGCTTCACCCCGGATGCCGGCCGGCTCAACCTGCTGGACTTCGGCTGCGTGCGGATCTTTCCCGCCGGCCTTCGTCGGCGGCGTGGTCAAGCTGTTCCGCGCCATGAGCGCCGACGACCGCGCCGGCGAAGCCGAGGCCTATAGCGCCTGGGGCTTCAAGAACCTCACCGACGACCTGATGGATGTCTTAAGCATCTGGGCCCGCTTCATCTACGGCCCCCTGCTGGACGACCGCGTGCGCACCGTCGCCGATGGCGTCAGCCCCGGCGAATACGGCCGCCGCGAAGCCTTCCAGGTCAAGAAGGCCCTGGAGGAAAAGGGGCCGGTGACCATCCCCCGCGAATTCGTCTTCATGGACCGCGCCGCCATTGGCCTTGGCGCCGCCTTCCTCCACCTCGGCGCCGAGCTCAACTGGCGCCAGCTGTTCGAGGCCTCCCTGGAAGGGTTCTCCGAAGAAGCCCTGGCCGAGCGCCAGGCCAAGGCCCTGGCGGCGGCCGGGCTTTGAAGCCTTTTTCTCTTCCCCCTCTGGGGGAAGTACCCGCGAAGCGGGGGATGGGGGCTCCAGCCTGGCGCTACGTTTCAGCCAAGCTGAAGCCCCCTCCACCCCTTCGGGGTCCCCCTCCCCCAACGGGGGAGGAGAGGAGAATAGCCTAGCCGGCAGAACCTGGCGCCCGCCCAACCCCCAGCCATGGCCTCGCCGCCTGGCAACATTACCTATTATTCATCACCAGCTACCTTGCATTGATAGCTACCTGGCGATAGACACTCTCCTCGAAACGAAGGAGCGAGGCGTCGTGGTCGAAGCCGTCCAGGTTCAGCTGAAAAAGGGAGTGCTCGAGCTCTGCGTGCTCGCCCTGCTCTCGCGCGGCGACGCCTATGGCTACGACATCGCCAGCCGCCTCGCCAAGGGGATCGACATGGGTGAAGGCACCATCTATCCGCTGATGCGGCGCATGCAGTCCGACGGCCTCGTCGAGACCTATCTGGCCGAAAGCCCGACCGGGCCGCCGCGCAAATACTACCGCCTGACCGCTGTCGGGGCCGAACGCTTCACCGCCCAGAAGGCGGAATGGTCGAGCTTTTCCCGGGCGGTCAACGACATTCTGGGAGGCGGCCAATGACCGCGGGTTCTCTTCATCGGCAAGCTGCGCGCCGGCCTCGCCGGACTGCCGCCGGCCACCATCGACGAACTGGTGTCCGACTATGAGGCCCACTTCGCCGACGGCGCCGCCGCCGGTCGGAGCGAAGCGGAGGTCGCCGCCGCCTTGGGCGATCCCGCCAGGTTGGCGCGCGAGTTGCGCGCCGAGGCGGGCCTTAGGCGCTGGGAGACCGAGCGCAATCCGTCGGCCGCCGCCAACGCCGTGTTCGCGGTTCTGGGCCTGGGGGCCATCGATATCCTCGTCCTGCTGCCGATCCTGCTTTCGGTGGGCGGCACGCTGTTCAGCTTCGCCCTCTTCGCCGTGGCCGGCTTCGCCATCGGCGCCGGCGTGTTCGTCGCAGGACCCTTCTGGATCCACGGCGCGCCGATCGCCGCGATCATGCTTACCGGCATGGGCATGATGAGCGGGGCGGCCTTCGTCGCCGCCCTGTGCGCCCTGACCACGATCGGCCTCATCAACGCCCTGGTCTGGTACGCGCGGCTTCACATGCGCCTGCTCTCCCCGGCGCTCACCCCAGCCCCTGTCTGAAGGAAAGGCGCCACTCATGGTTCGCACCCTCCTCCTCATCGCCGCGGTGAGCTTTATTCTCTGCCTCACCTGCCTGGCCACCGCCTTCGCCATCGTCGGCGGCCCGTTCAACATCGACGACAATGGCGGATTCCACCGCGTGTCCTGGGCCCAGGTCGATCTGGATTGAGGAGGGCGTCGCCTCTGGCGCTCCATCCCCTTGCAGCGCCTCGCGCGCGATGATTGTAGGCGCGCGCTCAATCTGGGTTTATAGTCGAGCCTGCCGGGGGGCTGCTGGGAGGCGCCGGTGACCACCAAGAACCTGACTGGGAATTATCCCAGCGGCTACGCTATCGCCACCGCTATCACCACTCTGAACGTCGAGACCGGCGCCAATGTCCGTGGAAACGGCCTTACGGACGCTACGACCTACGTCACGATTTCCAACTACGGCGCGGTCGGCGGAAGCGGCATATCGCTCAAGGCTGGCGGGCTCGTCTACAACGGCGACGGCACCTTCCCAGGCCGCTCCATCTATGGCTTCAGCGTCGGCGTCTATATGGAAGCGACGGGATCGGTGGTGAACTACGGCGCCATCTCCAACGCCGGACCACAGGCCACGGCCGCGGGCGCGATCACCTTTGCCGACGGCGGCTCGGTCACGAACGGAAGCGCACTATACACCACCGCCGTTATCAGGGGATCCGGAGGGGTTCAGGTTCGTGCAGCTCAATCCGGCCTCGGTACGGTGCTCAACTATGGCTCCATTATCGGCACGAATTCTTCCTGCTTCGGGGTCTCGATCTATGACGGCGGCCTCGTGACCAACGGAACCGTCAACGACGACACCGCGGTGATCCTGGGCGGCCGGGGCGTGGGCATGGGAGGCTCGGGCACGGTCAAGAACTTTGGCTCGATTCTCTCCGAGGATCGCTACGGCGCGGGCGTCGGGTTCACCACCGGCGGACTGCTGGTCAACGGCACGGCGGTCGACACCGGCGCCCTGGTCCGCGGGGCCTACGGTGTCCAGTTTTACCAGGCCTCGGGCAGCGTTCTCAACTTCGGTGTCATTGAGGGCGACGCGCAGGTCGGCGGTTTCTCCGCGCCGGGCGGCGTCGGAATCTATCTTGAACACGGCGGCGCCGTCACAAACGGTTCGGCCGGCGATCGGAGCGCCCGGATCGACGGCTACGCCGATGGGATCCTGGCTAACAGCGCCTACTCCACGGTCAAAAATTTCGGCACGATCAGCGGCGCGACCGGCGGTGGCGTAGCTTTTGGCGCGGGCGGTGTGCTCACCAATGGCGGGAGCGCCAATCGAACAGCGCTGATCGAGGGTGTCACCTATGGCGTCCTCGCCGGCGGTTCATTCACTTCGGTCGCGAACTTCAGCACGATCCTGGCCGATGGCTACAACCTGGGTGATTATGGGGTGAGCATCGGTGGCGCCGGTAGCCTCAGGAACGGCTCGGCGACGAACTCGACGGCCCTGATCGAGGGCTACGGCGGGGTGAAGTCCGACGCCATCGCCGAAAACTTCGGGACGATCCTGGCCCTCGGCGACGCCGGCGGGGCGGGCCTCGACCTGACGGGGGGCGCCTTCGTCAACGGGCTCGCCGCCGGTTCGAAGGCGTTGATCGAAGGTTATGAGGGCGTGGTCTCGTCGGCCTTCGTCGCGGCGACTCTGTTCAATTTCGGCACGATCGACGGCGAGGGCGGTCGAGCCGTGGCCTTCAGCTCGAGCTTGGATGATCTCGTCGTCGAAGCCGGCTCGGTGTTCATCGGCTCGATCAACGGCGATGGCGGCACGCTGGAGCTCGGGACCGGAACGGGCACGCTGACGGGCCTACTCAGCGCCGGCGATGTGACGGTGTCCGGCTCGATGGCCCCGACCACCTTCACTAATTTCGGTACGGTTCAGGTCGATGCGCCGGCGAGCTTCACCCTGGCCGGCGGCGGGCTGGTGTCGAGCGGCCAGACCCTCATCGACAATGGAACGGTTACGACCACCGGGACCCTCACGGTCGGCGGCGCTCTGATCACCGCCGGAACCCTGGCCGGAACCGGAACGCTGTCGATCTCCAACGGGACAGCAGCCTTCAACAGTGGGACCAGCCTCACCATCGCCCTGATAACCGAGGGTGGCCCTGCCACGGCCACCGTTGGCGCCAACCTGACATACGCCGGGACCTGGCTGCAGAGTGCCGGGACGGTGTCGGTGGCAAGCGGCGACAAGCTGACCTTCACCGGCAAGAACGACAGCTTCTCGGGGACCCTGGCGGGCGCCGGGACCGTGGCCTTCACCGGCGGGACCGACGCCCTGACCGGAACCACATTGAAGGGCGCCAGCGTCCAGATCGGCGCGGCCACGGTGACCCTCTCGGGGGCCATCGCCAACGCCAGCGCCATCGCCGTGACCAGCCCCAGCGTCATCATCGCCGCGGCAGGAGCCACCCTCTCCGGAACCGGCTCGATCGCTCTCAGCAATCTGGCCACCAATGAGATCACTGGCGCGGCCACCACCGCGACCCTCACCAATGTGAGCAACAAGATCACCGGCGCGGGCCTTCTGGGCGGCGGCAAGATGACCCTGATCAACCAGGCCGGCGGGACGATCTACGGCAACCAGGCCACGGCGCTCACCATCGACACTGGAACGGCGAGCATCACCAACGCCGGGATCATCGAGAACACCGGCTCCGGCGGCACGATCGTCAAGAGCGCGGTGAACAACACCGGGACCCTGGAGGCCATCGCCGGGACCATCACCTTCGACGGCGCGGTCTCAGGCGCCGGAACCGTGCGCATCACCGCCGGGACCGCCGACTTCGTTTCGACCTTCGCCCAGAACGTCGCCTTCGCCGCCGGATCCACCGGAACCCTGGAGCTGGGCAAATCCACCACCTACGCCGGCGCGATCAGCGGCTTCTCCAAGACCGGGACCAACTTTCTCGACCTGGCCGACATCGCCTTCATCTCGGGGACCACCAAGGCCACCTTCTCGGGAACCACCACTTCCGGCGTGCTCACCGTCACCGACGGGACCCACACCGCCAAGATCACCCTCACCGGCAACTACACCACCTCCACCTTCGTGGCCGTCACCGACGGCCACGGGGGGACCCTGATCCACGATCCGGCCAAGGCGCCGGCGGCCGCGCCCACGCCGCCTCCGGCCAGCCCGCCGGTTTCACCCTGGTGGCATGGCCCAGCGCCCCTCGTCCCCTTCATCGGCGCCATGGCCGGGTTCGGGGCCAGCGGCGCGGCGGCGTCGACCTCAAGCCTCATGGCCCCCATTTCCAGGCCGGCGCTCTTCGCCCCGCCCCACGTGGCGATCGCATAACTGAATCATTCCTCCTGGGCGCCGCCACTCTCCGCACCGCGGGCGAGGACCGCCCGGCGCCAGCCCAAATCACGCCGCACCGCAGCATCGCGGCTTGCCATTTTTCAAACGCTTGTTAGTCATCTCGCCATGGCCGACGATCAACCCAGCGACATCATTGCCGAGCAGCGCCTGGAGGAGGACCAGCCCCAGCCGCTGGAGCCGGGCCTGCCGCCGGAGATCGCCTCGCCCCTGGCCCCGTTCGAAGGCCAGTCCGCCCGACAGCCCGGCCTGGTTCAAGGACGCGCTGGCCCAAGAGCCCGAGCGCAGCCTCGTGCCGGTGGACGGCGCCAATATCGAGCTCCTCACCTGGGGCGAGCGTCGGCAAGCCGGGCCTGATCCTGGTGCACGGCAACAGCGCCCACGCCGACTGGTGGAGCTTCATCGCCCCGTTCCTCGCCGACCACTATCGCGTCGCGGCGCTGTCGCTCTCGGGCATGGGCGCCTCCGACTGGCGCGAGAGCTACAGCTTCGAGACCTTCGCCACCGAGATCTTCGAATGCGCCAAGGCCGCCGGCCTCTATGAGGCGCCGGTCAAGCCGATCTACATCGGCCACTCCTTCGGCGGGGCCGCAGGTGTTCTATTCGGCCGCCCGCTATCCCGAGCGGATGCGCGCCTGCATCATGGTCGACACCGGCTTCGGCGGACCGCCGACGGCCGAGGAGCTCAAGCGCTGGGAGGCAGAGGAGCGCGCCCGGGGCGGCGATCCCAGCCGCTGGCGCGGGCCTTCGCAGCGCGGCGGACCCAACAGGGTCTATCCGACCCTGGAAGCGGCCCTCGCGCGCTTCCGCTTCATGCCGCCGCAGGTTCCCGGCAATCTCTACATCGCCGACTTCATCGCCCGCCACTCGCTCAAGCCGGCGCCGATGGCGGACGGCTCGGGCGAAGGCTGGACCTGGCGGTTCGATCCCGGCCTGTGGACCAAGCTCGATCGCAGCGGCATGACCGCCATCGACGCCAGCCGCGCCGCCCCCCTGGTCCACATCTATGGCGATCGCTCGGCGATCATCGCCCGCCATCATGGCCCGGGCGGCCGAAGCCAGCAGGTGATCCCGGTCTCGACCAGGAGCATCGTCATTCCCGACAGCGAGCATCATATCATGGTCGACCAGCCCCTGGCCCTGGTCGCCGCCCTGCGCGCCGTCCTCACCACCTGGCCCCCGACCGCCTGATCGGGCGGCGGCGGCAGCGCCTGCCCAAGATGACGCAGGCCAGGGTGTCGTCACCCGCCTTGAGGCTGGCGGCGGCGTGGTGTAGGTCCCGACTCTCCAGATCGAGGGGAACCCTGCCTATGTCCGAATCCGCCGCCAACTACACTCATGGCGAGATGGAAGTCGCCGAGCACGAGGCCACCTATGAGCGCTTCGGCGCCATGGCCAAGTGGGGCTCGCTCACCGTGGCGGTGCTGCTTCTGATGCTGACCCTGTGGTTCTGCACCGACGCCGGCTTCATGGCCGGATTGATCGCCGGCATCGTGGTGGCGGCGGCGGGCATCTGGTTCCTGCGCTCGAAGATCGCCGAAGAACTCTAGCCCCTTCCGGGAAGGAACGCGCCGCATGGCTCGCCTCGCCGTGACCCGGGAACGCCACGCGGGGGAGACTCGCGTGGCCCTGACGCCGGACGCAGTGAAGAAGCTCGTCGCCCAGGGCCTCGCCGTGAGCGTGGAGGCCGGCGCCGGCCTTCTCGCCTCGGCGCCCGACGCCGACTACGCCGCCGCCGGGGCAAGCGTCGCTCTGGACCTGGCCTCGGCCCTGGCCGGGGCCGACATCCTGCTCAAAGTGCGAGGACCGGCCTCGGAGGAGATCGCGGCCCTGAAGCCCGGGGCCATCGTCGTCGGCCTGCTCAATCCCCATCAGGACAAGACCCTGCTGGCCGCCCTGGCCGGCGCCGGCGTCAGCGCCTTTTCCATGGAGTTCGTGCCGCGCAGCACGAGAGCCCAGGTGATGGACGCCCTTTCCAGCCAGGCCAACCTCGCCGGCTATCGCGCCGTGATCGAGGCCGCCGAGGCCTATGGCCGGGCCATGCCGATGATGATGACGGCGGCCGGCACCATCGCCCCCGCCAAGGTGTTCGTCATGGGCGCCGGCGTCGCCGGTCTGCAGGCCATCGCCACCGCGAGGCGCCTGGGCGCCGTGGTCACCGCCACCGACGTGCGGCCCGCCGCCAAGGAGCAGGTCGAGTCTCTTGGGGCCAAGTTCGTCGCCGTCGAGGACGAGGAGTTCAAGGCCGCCGAGACCGCCGCCGGCTACGCCAAGGAGATGAGCGCCGAATACCGCGCCAAACAGGCCGCCCTAGTCTCCGACCACATCAAGAAGCAGGATATCGTCATCACCACCGCCCTGATCCCCGGCCGGCCGGCCCCGCGCCTGGTCAGCGCCGATCAGGTGGCCTCGATGAAGCCGGGCTCGGTGCTGGTCGACCTCGCCGTCGAGGCCGGCGGCAATGTCGAGGGCGCCAGACCCGACGAGGTGGTGGTCGTCCAGGGCGTGAAGATCGTCGGCATCGCTAATCTGCCCGGCCGCATCGCCGCCGATTCCTCCTCGCTCTACGCCCGCAACCTTTCCGCCTTCGTCGGCCTGCTGGTCGACAAGGACGGCGCCCTGGTTCCCGCCTTCGAGGACGAGATCCTCCAGGCGGCGCTGATCACCCAGGGCGGCGCGGTCGTCCACCCCGCCCTGAAGCCCGCTTAAGGAGGAGCCGTCATGGACGCCGTCGATCCCACCGTCTTTCGTCTGGCGATCTTCGTTCTGGCGATCTTCGTCGGCTACTATGTGGTCTGGAGCGTCACCCCCGCCCTGCACACGCCGCTGATGGCGGTGACCAACGCCATCTCCTCGGTGATCATCGTCGGCGCGCTGCTGGCCGCCGCCGCCCATGGCGTCGGCGGCGCGACCGGCGGTTCGGTCTGGATCTCCAAGGGCGCGGGCGCCGCGGCGGCCGGCCTCGCCGGCGTCAATATCTTCGGCGGCTTCCTCGTCACCCAGCGCATGCTGGCCATGTACCGCAAGAAGGACAAGGCGAAGTGAGGGGGAGAGCGGCTTTGCGCCCCCTCCGTCACTCGCCTTTGGCGAGCGCCACCTCCCCCGTGAAGAGGCACAGGGGAGGAGAATCTTACCTTCTCCTCCCATGCAAGCGAAGCGCGGCGGGGGAGGTGGCGCGGCGCGCTTTCTTGCGCCGTGACGGAGGGGGCGCACAGCGGCGCGCTTCACCTCTGCCAGCTGCGTGCGAACCATGAACGCCAACCTCGCCTCACTGCTCTATCTCGCCTGCGGCGTTCTTTTCATCCTGGCGCTGCGCGGCCTGTCGAGCCCGGTCACCAGCCGGCGCGGCAACCAGATGGGCATGGTCGGCATGGCCATCGCCGTGGCCGTGACGCTCGCCACCCTGTGGAAGTCCGGCGATCTCGACGCCATCACCCTGGCCCTCATCGTCGGCGGCGTGGCCATCGGCGGGACCATCGGCGCGGTGATCGCCCGGCGCGTGGCCATGACCTCCATGCCCCAGTTGGTGGCCGCCTTTCACTCCCTGGTCGGCCTCGCCGCCTGCCTCGTGGCCACGGCCGCCATCTACACCCCCGGCGCCTATCACATCGACGACGCCGGCGGGGTGAAGCTGGAGAGCCTGATCGAGCTCTCGATCGGCCTCGCCATCGGCGCGATCACCTTCACCGGCTCGCTGATCGCCTTCGCCAAGCTCAACGGCAATATGTCGGGCGCGCCGATCCTGCTGCCGGCCCGGCACCTCATCAACCTCGCCCTCGGCCTCGCCATCGCCGCCTGATCGTCATTCTGGTGCTGAGCGGCGGCCACGCCCTCTGGGCCTTCTGGGTGATCTTCGCCCTGGCGCTGACCGCCGGCGTCACCCTGATCATCCCCATCGGCGGCGCCGACATGCCGGTGGTGGTCTCCATGCTCAACAGCTATTCGGGCTGGGCGGCGGCGGCGCTGGGCTTCACCCTCGGCAACATCACCCTGATCATCACCGGCGCCCTGGTGGGATCGTCCGGCGCCATCCTCAGCTACATCATGTGCAAGGGGATGAACCGCTCCTTCATCTCGGTGATCCTGGGCGGCTTCGGCGCCGACGATAGCGCCGCGGCGGTCGGCAAGGTCGAGACGCGCCCGGTAAAGCAGGGCTCGGCCGAGGACGCCGCCTTCATCATGAAGAACGCGTCGAAGGTGATCATCGTCCCCGGCTACGGCATGGCCGTGGCCCAGGCCCAGCACGCCCTGCGCGAAATGGCCGACCGCCTCAAGGAGGAAGGGGTGGAGGTCAAATACGCCATCCACCCGGTGGCCGGCCGCATGCCGGGCCATATGAACGTCCTCCTGGCCGAGGCCAATGTGCCCTATGACGAGGTGTTCGAGCTGGAGGACATCAACTCCGAATTCGCCACCGCCGACGTCGCCTTCGTCATCGGCGCCAACGACGTCACCAACCCGGCGGCCAAGACCGATCCCACCAGCCCGATCTTCGGCATGCCCATCCTCGATGTGGAAAAGGCCCGCACCGTGCTCTTCGTCAAACGCGGCATGAGCAGCGGCTACGCCGGCGTCGAAAACGAGCTCTTCTTCCGCGACAACACCATGATGCTGTTCTCCGACGCCAAGAAGATGGTCGAGGGCATCGTCAAGGCGCTGTAGATGGCGCTGATTGCGCCGGCCGCTGGCAGCGGCTAAACACCGCGCGCACTCCCAAGGCCGCTTTAGCTCAGCTGGTAGAGCACCTCATTCGTAATGAGGGGGTCACAGGTTCGAGTCCTGTAAGCGGCGCCACCCCTCCGCCCCACGGCGCTTCCCTTGTTTCCCCGCGCCGCA
Source organism: uncultured Alphaproteobacteria bacterium (assembly GCA_963817995.1). Classification (GTDB taxonomy): domain Bacteria; phylum Pseudomonadota; class Alphaproteobacteria; order Caulobacterales; family Caulobacteraceae; genus Acaudatibacter. Next base: position 792,063 of record CAWFQJ010000009.1, on the reverse strand, counting down.
GGCCATTTCAAACGCCCAGGGAGAGACGCGCATGGAGCCAGTCCCGGATCTCAGCCGGTCGGTGAAGGGCAAGGTCGCGCTCGTCACCGGCGCGGCCAGCGGCATGGGCCGGGCCACCGCCCATGTCTTCGCCCGTGAAGGCGCCAAGGTCGCCGTCACCGACCTCACCGCCGAGGCCTCGGAGAAGGTCGCCGCCGATATCCGGGCCGAGGGCGGCGAGGCCCGAGCCTGGGCGCTCGACGTCGGCGACGCCGCCGCTATCGCTAAGACCGTCCCCGAGATCGCCGAGCATTTCGGCGGCCTCGATATCGTGGTCAACAACGCCGGCGTCTCCGGCTTCTCGCGCATCGACGACGAGGGCTATGACGCCCTGTGGGAGAAGCAGTTTCCGATCCTGCTTGGCGCCCACCAGCGCATCATCCGCGCCGCCCTGCCGTATCTTCGCAAGTCGGCCAGCCCGCGCATCGTCAACATCGCCTCCACCGAGGCCCTGGGCGCCACGGCGCTTGACAGCGTCTACGCCGCCGCCAAGGCCGGGGTCACCGGCCTCACCCGGGCGCTGGCCGTCGAACTCGGCCGCGAGGGGATCACCGTCAACTGCATCTGTCCGGGCCCGATCCTCACCGGCATGACCGCGGCCATTCCCGAGGAGCACAAGACCATCTTCGCCAAGCGCCGCACGGCCATGGGCCGCTATGGCGACCCGGCCGAGGTGGCCCACATCACCCTCAGCCTCTGCCTCCCCGCCGCCTCCTACATCACCGGCGTGACCATTCCGGTGGATGGCGGGCTGATGGCGAGGAATGCTTAAAGGCCTAAGAGTCGAACCGCACCCTTGAGCGGCGGAGATCGGTCGACCGCCGCGTGAAATCGGCGGTCGGCGGTGACCACATAGGTATCCTCTCGGATCGCCATCGCCAGATAGAGGCAATCGTAGACCGGGTGGCCGAGCGCATTTGCCAGATCGGCCGCGGCCAGAAGGTCGTTTTCGATCGTCGCGGTCGCCACCGGAGCGTTATGGAGTTCCACCAGCCGTTCCCTGGCCTGGTCGGCGCTGATCTCCCCTCGCTGGTAGCGCCGCCAAAGCGCGTTCGCGGCTTCCACGAGCCACAGGGCCGGCGCGACGAGTTCCTCGTCCAGCAGAGCGTCGGCGGCCTCTCGCCCGGGTTCGTCCAGCACCCATTTCAGCGCTACGGACGCATCGATGACGATGCTCACCGGCTATCGCGATCTTCGCGGATCAGATCGGCGGAGTCGCCGGCAATACGTCCGCGCGTTTCGTCCCGAAGGTGCGCGGCGCGGGCTCGAAAGGCGTTGCGGCCCGCCTTGAGGGCCGTTTCGAGTATGGCGCGGTGTTCGGCCTCGGCGCTTCGGCCATGGCTGGAAGCTTGGCGCTTCAGCGCCTCCACCACGTCCCGGGGAACATCCCTGACCAGAAGCTGGGGCATGGGGTCTTGCTATCACATGATAGCATTCGGATCAATAGGAATGCTTGATGGCGAAAGATTTCACCACAAAGGACACGAAGTTGAAGGATGGCGCTTCGCGCGCAGCGCCATTCGAACAGCCACGCCAAGCCCCCACGCCATCCCGTGTCGCCCGGCCTCTTAGTGTCCTTCGTGTCCTTTGTGGTGAAATTCTTTTTTCACGGCCGATCCAAGGCGACCGCTCCTAGAACTCGACGTCCAGTTCCTCGACCTCGTCCGGCTCCTTGAGCGCGGTCTTGGTCCATTCGCGCATGAACGGCAGGGCGAGGATGCGGTCGCGATAGGCGGCGCAGACCGGATCGAGCGCCACGTCATAGGTGGAGAAAGCGGGTGCAGACCGGCGCGTACATGGCGTCGGCCATGGTCAGCTCGCCGAACAGGAACGGCCCGCCCGAAGCCGCCAGCCGCTCGCGCCAGATGGCGGTCACCCGGTCGACGTCCGACTGGGCGCCGGCCCAGACCTTGAAGCCCGGATGACGGGCCTTGAGGTTCATCGGCAGGGCGGCGCGCAGATTGGCGAAGCCCGAATGCATCTCGCCGCAGATCGAGCGGCACCGGGCGCGCTCGGCGCGGTCGGCCGGCAGCAGGCCGGCCTCGGGCAGCCACCTCGTTGAGGAACTCGGCGATGGCCAGGGTGTCCCACACCTTGACGCCGTCATAGGTCAGGCACGGGGTCAGGAACGACGGCGACAGCAGCAGCAGCTCGGCCCGCGCCGCGGCGTCGTCCAGCGGCAGGGTCACCGTCTCGAACTCCAGGCCGGCGAACTTGCACAGCAGCCAGCCGCGCAGCGACCAGGACGAATAGTTCCGGCTGCTGATGGTGAGGGAGGCCTTGGCCATGGACGTCTGCCGGTCCCTTCGGCGGTTGGGCTGGCCCAAGACCTAGAGCCAAGCCGGGCGGCGCGTCCAACGCCGCGCGCGGCGCGGGCGACCGGCGCTCGCCCTGGTGAAGTTTTAGGCGCCGGCGACCTCGCGGCGCCCTCGCCGGTGCATCGCCTGCCGCCGGCCGGCCCTCAGAGCGACCTTGGGCGATCTAACCGGCGCCTTCCGCTCCGGCATTTGGGCCATGGACTGGGCGGCCGGCCATGTTCGGCGCTACGCGGGGGCCCATGCGCTACAGAGCCTTCCAGGCCCAGACCGATCTGATGGCCCCGGCGCGGCTGGCGGCCGGCCTTGGCACGGCGGCGCTGGCCTTCGGGCCGCCGTGGCTGCGCCAGGTGCCGCCCCTGGCCCACATCGCCGCCGGCTGGGAGATGCTTACCCGCGCCGGCCTCACCCACCATCGCCGCGACTATGGTTTCACCACCACCCGCATCGACGGCGAGGATGTGCCGGTCCATGAGGAAGTCGTTTCCGGCACGCCGTTCGGCGATCTCGTCCGCTTCCGCAAGGAGGGCGATCCGGAGCAGCCGCGCATCCTGCTGGTGGCGCCGCTGTCCGGCCACTTCGCCACCCTGCTGCGCGGCACGGTCGAGACCCTGCTGCCGGACAACGACGTCTACATCACCGACTGGCAGAACGCCCGCGACGCGCCGCTCTCCGCCGGCGCCGTTCGGCTTCGACGAATACGTCGCCCATGTGATCGACTTCCTGGAGACCATCGGCCCGGGCGCCCACCTGATCGGCGGTCTGCCAGCCCTGCGCCCACGCCCTGGCGGCCGTGGCGATCATGGCCGAGGACGACAATCCGGCGACGCCGCTCAGCATGACCCTGATGGCCGGGCCGGTGGACACGCGGATCAACCCGACCAAGGTCAACGACCTGGCCAAGAACCACCCCATCGAATGGTTCGAGAAGGAGCTGATCTCCACCGTGCCGGCGCGCTACGCCGGCGCCGGCCGGCGGGTCTATCCGGGCTTCGTCCAGCTCACCGCCTTCATGCTGATGAACGTCGACCGGCACGTCGACGCCCACATCGACATGTTCACCCACCTGGCCGCCGGCCGCGACGGCGGAGGCCGAGACCGCCGAGACCTTCTACGACGAGTATTTCGCGGTGCTCGACCTGACCGCCGAATTCTACCTGGAGACCGTCGAGCCGGGTGTTCCAGGAGCACCTGCTGCCCAAGGGCGAGCTGATCTGGCGCAACCGCAAGGTCAATCCCGCCGCCATCCGCCGCACCGCCCTGCTTCACCGTCGAGGGCGAGCGCGACGACATCTGCTCGGTCGGCCAGACCGTGGCCGCCCACGACCTGTGCAGCGGCGTCTTCGCCAACCGCAAGCGCCACCACCTGCAGCCCGGCGTCGGCCACTACGGCGTCTTCAGCGGCCGCAAATGGTCGACCCAGATCTACCCCCTGGTCCGCAACATGATCCTGGCGACGAGCTAGGGGGGCTCCCCGCTTTTTCTCTCTTCCCCCCGCTGGGGGAAGTCCCGGCGAAGCCGGGGAAGGGGGCTCCAGCTTGACGCCAACCTCCAAGCGCAACCGAAGCCCCCTCCACGTTGGCGTCGGGGTCCCCCTCCCCCAGAAGGGGCAGGAGAAAGGCGACCCCTAACCGCGCATATGCCGCCTTGAGACGTCCTCATCATCGCCCCTTCCCTCCCCCACCGTCATGGCCGGGCTTGTCCCGGCCACCCATGATCTCGGCGTCCGCCCTGGCCGTGCGACGCACGGCCCCACGGAAGGCGTTCATTGATCCTCGAGACTGACGGTCGAGGATGGGCCGCCAGCGTCCGAGGGCGCTTCCACGGGCCCGCTGGGGATTTGAGGCGATAATAAGGGGACAGGAGCACCAACCCCCATCGCATGACAATAGCACTCCCTCCCCATCCTCGTCGAAGGTGGGTCACGAGGTCCGCGCCGCAATACCTTGGAACGCGACGCCGGCCATCAACCCGCCGCCAGGCTCAGCCCTTTGCACCGCCCGCGAAAAGTTTGACGATCGCCGCGCCGATCGGCGTGCCAAGGCCGGTGCAGGCGTCCCAGCCGGGGGCGGCCGCATAGCCGATCTTGCCGGCCTTGTTGTCGCCCTTGACGACGTCGTGGAAGGCGGCCGGACTGGCGTAGAGCACGCCGTGCGGCTGGCCCACGGCCTTTCCGGCGACCTCGTTCACCAAGGCGAAGAGCCCCGCCCAGAGCGGGGCCGCGGCGCTGGTGCCGCCGATGACCTCGTCCTTACCGTCGACGACCACCTGATAGCCGCTGTCCGGATCGGCGTCGGCGGCGACATCGGGAACGCCGCGCCCCGGCTTGGCGCCCTTGTTCGGCCGGCGGCGGCGCCTTGACGCCGGCCTGATAGGCCGGGACGGGAAAGAGCGCGCTGATGCCGCCGCCCGTCCCGCCGCCGTTGCTGTTCCAGACGGTCTCCGCGCCGAGCTTGGCGCCGCTCACGGCCAGGCGCGTGCCGCCGCAGCCGACCACCCAGGGGCTGGACGCCGGGAAATCCACATGGGCCTTGCCGTCGCTGACGCCGTCGGTGGCCAGGCCGTCGCCCGAGGCGGCGAAGACGCTAGACGCCCACCTCGGCGGCGTCCTGGAAGGCCGAGGTCATGGCCGTCACCGCCTGGGCCGTCCACCCCGACTCGGCCGAGCCCCAGCTGATGGACATCACGCTCGGCTTATTGGCCGTGTCGTGCACCGCCTGGGTGATGGCGTCGACAAACCCCTGGTCGGTATTGGCGGCGAAATAGACCGCTATCGTCGCCCCGGGGGCGCCGGCGCCGGCCACCTGCACATCCAGCGCCACCTCGCCGTCCGCGTCGGTATCCTTGCCGGCTTGGCTGGACGCGCCGCCGACGGAGACGGCGACGATCTTGGGCGGGGCGAGCTTCATCGCCTTGAACGCCGCGGTGGTGTCGGCGTTGGAGACGCCGCCGCCAAGCTCGATAAGGGCGATGCATTCGCCCTTGCCTTGACCGGGCTCGGCCGGAAAGCCGTAGAGCTGGGTCACCGCGTTGGGGAGATAGGATTTCGCGGCGGCGGCCTTCTTGCGCCGGATCAACTTCGGCGTCGCGATAGGGCGCTGATCGAGGCCCAGCACCGCCTCGACCGCATCGGCGACATCCGCTGGCGCGGTCAGGGCGCCGGATCGGCCGCGGAAGGCCCCGCCCGAATGCTGGAACATATGAAGCCTGGCCCCAAAGGCGGCTTCCAGATCCTGCAGACGGCCGGAAAGCTGTATGAGCCGGCGCGCCGGATCGGTCGCCACGACGCTGAGATGGTGATCGCTGGCGAAAGCGGAAATCTTGGCGACGCCGCTGGCGAAGGGCGCCTCACGTTCGTCGCGCACGGCGTCTCGGCCCCGCACTGGCAGAGACCCGGGCGCCGCCGAACCCTCCCGCTTGAGATACAGGCTGACGACGGTGATTTCATTCGGATCGGCCGGTCCGACCTGCTTCGCAGCGGGCGCGATCCGCTCGCTTCCTTTGATCGTCACTCGGTTCGCGGGCAAGTTTTAAGCTCCCGGCTAAAGGCTTTCGGAATGATCCAACCTCTGGGCCGATAGGGCTATCGCCACAAGCCGTCCGGCGCCGACCATTCCCTACAACGCCGCGGCTCCGCGATTGAGCTCCTTCATTGTGGCGAATTTTCTGGCGCCGAGCGTAGAGCTACCCGCGCATGTCCTTCCGCGCGGCGTCCTGATCCAGTTCGTGCATCTTCCAGAGATCGTCCCTGGAAAAGCGCAGGTGCTGGCGCACGGCCATGACCGTGGTGCGGCCGAGGCGCCGCTCCAGGGCGTGAAGCTCGTGGAGCTGGCTCCGCACCTCGGCGCTGAGGGCCACGCGTTCGTGATCCTCCAGACTCAGGAGGGTGACGTCGGCGCGGACCACCAGCTCGATATTGAGCCGCACATAAGTCGACGAGATCCTTCGCCCCGGCGGCGCCGAGCCGATCGGCGAGCGCCTGCAGGGCCTGGCCGGCGGGGCTGGCGGCGAAGGCCCCCGAGCGCAGATCGTTCAGCAGCTTCTCGTGGGTCTCCCGATCCTCCGCCAGCCAGCGATGGGCGTAGGTGTCGCCATAGGAGAAGATGACGAAGAGGCCGAGCGGCACGGCCAGCACTACAATGGCCATGGCCTCCAGGGCGGCGTCATGAAAGTGGTTGAAGGCCCCGTGCATGAGGATGGCGCCGGCCAGTCCCGGCAGGAACAGCAGGGGGTTGAAGCGGAAACGGTCGGCCGAGACGCGCAGGCGCGGCGCGAACAGAGCCAGGGCCGAGGCTGAAAAGATCGCCGAGGCGCCGCCGTGCATGATCGCCGTGCCAAAGCCGCGCACCAGCCACACGCCACCGCTCGCGCCGACGAATTCGTGCAGATAGAAGAGGTTTTCCGTCAGGGCGAAGCCTGATCCCACGGCGAAGCCGGCGATGGCGGCGTCGATCAGATAGCCGACGCGATTGAAGGCGAAGAGGCCGACGATCAGGAGGCCCTTCAGAGTCTCCTCGACCACCGGCGAGCCATAGCGCGTGTAGTCGCCAAAGCGCATGGGGAAGGCGTCCAGCACCCCGCCGTTGGCGAAATATCCGGCCGCCGCCAGCGCCGCGCCCCCCGCCACCAGGGCGAGGATCTCGCCAAGGCTCACCAGTTTGAACGCATCGACCGCCTCGAAGATGATCAGGCACACGATCACCGGCGCCAGCGCGAGCAGTGCATGGAGGAAGAACGGACCCATCATCGGCCTTCTTCTCTCCTCCCCTGTGCCTCTTCACGGGGGAGGTGGCGCGGCGCTCTTTCTCGCGCCGTGACGGAGGGGGCGCAAAGCCTTGTCAACTTTGACCGGGCTTTGCGCCCCCTCCACCACCCGGCAAGAAAACGCCGGGCGGTCCCCCTCCCCCGCAAGGGGACGGGAGAGGAGAGGAGAAGACACAGCACTCCACTGGCGGCATCATCCCAGCCCTTAAAGGATTTTCAGCGAAGCCATGAACTCGCCGCTGGGCCGCAGGCCCACGTCCACCGGCCCGCCGGTCGCCGGGTCGGGAGCGTTGCTCAAGGCGAAGCCGTGGGCGTAGCCGAGCGAGAAGGTCATGGGCAGGCGCAGGGCGACGGTGAAGTTGAAGTTCACCTGGGCCCCCACCGTGGCCAGGGTCTGCTCGCCGCCCGTGGTCGGCTGGTCGGCCAGGACCCCGGCGAACAGGGCCCCGCGCATATAGCTGAGGTAGAGGCTCGGCCGGCCGACATCGGAGAAGCGGATCGGCGGCAGGTTCCATTCGGCCACGCTCTTGGCGAACTCCCGCGCGGCGATCCCGTCGATCTGGAAGCCCGGAAAGCTGTAGTATTCCCGGTAGCGCTCCACCACCCCGTCATCGACATAGTTGTTGCCGAAGGCCCCCAGATAATAGGCCGCCAGGGCGTTGGTCGAATCCCCCCTCGCGAAGCCGGCGGCGTTGTAGAGCCAGAGCGACGAGTGCGCCCAGCCGAGCGGAAAGCCGAAGCTGAGGCCCGCGCGCACCCTGGGATATTCGCCGCCGTCGGAATAGTCGGGTTCGAAGGCGAGGTTGGCCAACAGGCCCTTTTCGTGATCCACGGCGCCCAGGGAGGTGGTGGTGTTGGTGTAGTTCACCTTGACGCGAAGCGAGGCGATGTTGGTGTCGTTGCCCACCGATATGTTCTGGGCCCCCGGCAGGGTGTCGAGGCCGGTATAGCCGGCGATCTCCGCCGAAAGGTCGAGCTGCTGGGGCGGATCGTAGATCAGCGACTTCTTATAGCCGATGATGATGGCGTCGCCCTTGCGCGCGTTCTCGGTCGGCCCGAACAGGTCATAGAACCCAGCCTGATTGTGCCAGTATTCGAAATTCCAGGCGATGGTGTGCGCCGTCAGGTCGATATGCAGGCGCTGCTCGGCGGGAATGCCGCCGGGCGTATAGCTGATGGTGCCGGTGACCTGGTCGAACTGCATCGGGTCTTCGAAGATGGCGTGGACGCCGCCGCCGACCTCGCCCAGATAGCCCTCGATCACGGGATAGATGGCCGCCAGCTTCATCGATTTGAGTGGCGAATATTTCCCCTGGCTGGTGATCATGCTCTCCAGCGGGATCTTCGCCGGCGATCCGACGCCCCAGGTCTTCACGATCGGATGCTCCTGGGCGACCTTGGTTCCCAGGAAGGTGATGGCCCCCAGGTCGTCCAGCGGCTTGGGATCGAGGCTGACTGGGGTGAACCCCTGGCCGGTGTAATCGAAGGCGATCAGGGAGCCGTCCGCCCGGGGAATGGGGCGGAAGAGGCCGGTGGAGGCGTTGGTCACCGCCTCGACCTTCTGGGTGGCCAGTTCGAAGCGATAGATGTTGGAGACGCCGGTGTAATAGGCGCTGCCGTAAAGATAGCGCCCGTCGGGCGAGAAGACGAAGCTCTCCGGGGCCGAGGTTCCCAGCTTGAGCTGGGCGATCGGCGCCGGATCGTCGGAGGTCAGGTCATCGATCTTGAACACCTGGACCGACTGGTCGGCGTTGATCTCGCCCATGGACATCGAAAGCATCGTTCCGTCCGGAGAGATATCCAGGTCGAAGGGGATGCGGCCGTAGGGGAAGGTGTGGACCTGAGACCATTCCTTATACGGAGGATCAATGCGGACCAGGGTGACCAGGCCGTTCAGGTGCCGCAAGCCCCAGATGGTCTTGTCTCTGGGATTGACGACGATGTCGCCGATGCGGCCGTGGCTGATCAGGGTGGCCGTCTTGCCGGTCTTGACGTCCACGGACATAAGGTTGCGATAGCCGTAGTTGTCGGTGGTGTAGTAGATCTTGCCGGCCGTCGGATCATAGGCCAGCGAGGTGACCTTGTAGAGCATCTGGCCCTTGATGTCGGTCAGATGGCGGATCTGGCCGCTGCCCAGCGTCAGCACCCCCACATGGCCGATCACGCCGGGATAGCGGAACGCGCCGACCATTTCGCCGGTGGCCGGATCGATGAAGGCGCGCGAGACCGAACCGAGCGCCCGCGGGGTTAGCCTCTTGAGCGGCGTGAGCGGATATTGGCTCACCGAGGTCAGATTGGTCTTCTGGAACCCATGCTCCCAGTCGATCCATTGCTTCCAGACCTCGTCGAGCGGCTGGCCGAACACCTTCTTGAACTGCACCGAATAATAGGCGGCGCTGTCCTTGCTGCGGCTGAGCCACTCGACGACCTTCTCCGGCGACCGGGTCAGGGCCAGGTAGCTGAAGAACCGGGTGCCGTAGAGATAGTCGTTGACCCCCACCTGGAAGTCGACCGCCGTGCCCTCCGACTCCAGGCCCAGCGGCGAGAAGAACCTCGCCCGGTCGCGGACCATGGCGCGGAACACCATCTCGTCATAGCCGCCCTGGGCGCGGCCGTAGCCGCCGGCCATCCAGGTCTCCATGAAAACCGCGCTGCCCTCTAGGTACCAGCGCGGCACGTTCACCCTGGGCGTGGCGAGATAGTTGTAGAGGATCGACTCCGGATGATCCTGCAACGGCATGGGCTTGCCGTGGAACATGCGCCGCCAGGTGGCGTCCCTGTCGTTCCACACGTCCATGGTCGCCACGTGCACCGGCTCGTGGTTCATCAGTGTAAAGAATCTTTCGCCGGCGCTGAAGGTTTCGAAGGTCTGGCTTAGCGGGGCGATATCCACCAGTATGGCGTTGTTGGGCGAGGAACGGGCGGCGGCGTTGCCGTAGTCGGAGAAATCCTTCAGGAGCACCGTGGTCTTGTCCCACGGCTGCCAGTTCCACTGCTTCTTCTGGAAGGCGATCGAGTTGAGGAAGCTTCGCGCGATATAGGGCGTCAGATAGGTTTCGGCGGGATCGAAATAGAGAAGCCGCAGGTCGCGCGTCTCAAGCCTGGAAAGATCGATTCCCTCGCTCGGCGCATGCGGCTTGGCCTGCTGCGGCGGCGCGCCGGGCGGATTGCCGACCGCCGGCGGCGAAGCGGGGGCGGGCGGCGGCTGGTCAGCCGGCGAAGGCGGAGTCTGTGGCGGCGGCTGGGCTGGGTCGGTCGCGTGAGCGAACCCGGCGCAGGCCATCACAGCCGCCAAGCTGATCAAACCAATTGGCCGCCCCGAACGCCCCATCCCCCGCTCGGTCGAGCGCGGTCTTGTTTAGCGTTCGCTCATCGCCTTGGCGAAGGCGGGGTCGGCCAGCATTGGACCGAACGCCGGATTGGCCGCCATGGACATGAAGGCAGGCGATCTGGCCGCGGTCTGGAACGCCTCCGGATTATGGGCCAGGGCCGAAAGCGCCTGAGGATTGGCCGAAAGCGCTACGAAGGCCTGAGGCGCTTGCGCCATCGTTCGGAAAGCCTGCGGATATTGCGCCATGGCCGCGGCCGCCTGGGCGTTCATTCCCGAAGCGGCGTGGCTCGCCGCAGCCGCCTGGCTGGCGGCGGAAACGGCGGCCGAGGAGAACGAGGCGGCGTCATGGGCCGCGGCGGCCAGGGCCGAGGGGTTGCGGCCAAAGGCCGAGAAGGCGCTCGAATTGGCCGCCATCGCCGCCAGAGCATTGGCCGTGGCTGCCGAGTCGAAGGCCTTGGCGTTGGCCAGGGCCTGGATCGACGCCGCGTTGGCCGCCAGGGAGGCGAACATCTGCGGATCGGCGTGCAGGGCGCTCATCGCCTTGGCGTCGGCGCCCAGCTTGGCGAAGGCGTCGGCGTTCGCCGCCATTGAGGCCACCGCCGCCGGGTTCGAGACGGCGTCGGCGAAGGCCTTGGGGTTGTTGGCGTAGGCGGCGAAGGAGGCGCCGTCGCGGGCCATGGCCGCCAGGGCGGCCGGATGGCTGGCCAGGGCGCTGAACGCCGCCGCGTGGCTGGCGAAGGCCGCCAGCGCCTGGGGCTGGCTCGCCATCGTCTTGAAGGCTTCGGCGTTGTTGGCCATGGCCGAGGCCAGCTGCGAGCTGAAGGCCGAGGAGTGGCCCGCGGCGGCCGTGGCCTGGCTGGCGGAGGAGAGGGCCGAGGAGAACGAGGCCGCGTCGTGGGCCGCGGCGGCGAGGGCCGACGGGTTGCGGCCAAAGGCCGCGAAGGCGCTCGAATTGGCCGCCATCGCCGCCAGCGCGTTGGCCGTGGCCGCCGAGTCGAAGGCCTTGGCGTTGGCCAGGGCCTGGATCGACGCCGCGTTGGCCGCCAGGGAGGCGAACATCTGCGGATCGGCGTGCAGGGCGCTCATCGCCTTGGCGTCGGCGCCCAGCTTGGCGAAGGCGTCGGCATTCGCCGCCATTGAGGCCACCGCCGCCGGGTGAGAGACCGCGTCGGCGAAGGCTTTGGGATTGTTGGCGTAGGCGGCGAAGGCGGCGCCGTCGTGGGCCATGGCCGCCAGCGCCGCCGGGTGGCTGGCCAGGGCGCTGAACGCCGCCGCATGGCTGGCGAAGGCCGCCAACGCCTGAGGCTGGCTCGCCAGCGCCTTGAAGGCCTCGGCGTTGCTCGCCATGGCGCTGAACATCTGGGCGCTGGTCGCCTGGCTGGCGACGGCTTGCGAGGCCAGCGCCGAGAAGGCGGCGGGATCGTGGGCGAGCGCCAGGAAAGCCTTCGGATCAGCCGAAATCGCCGCCAGCGCCGCCGGGTTCCGCGCCAGAACCATGAACGCCGGGTCCGAAGCCAGGGCTCGGAACGACGGGTCCTTGACCATCAGCTCAAACGCGTCGGTCTGCATGAGCATGGGCACCGAGGTGTCGCCGAGCGACACGTCGGCGGTCTGGATCTGGCTGTCGCGATAGCGTTCGGCCGGGGCGATCGTGCCCACGGTCTCGGCGTCCCGCGGCGGATACACGCGGCCGACATAATAGGCGCCTCCGGCCACGACGATGGCCGCGGCGCCGGCCGCCGCGATGCGGCTCTTGTTGGAGAGTTTGTTCATCGTAAACGCCATAATGGGTCAGTTCCCTGCGTAGCCTGTTGGCGTCAGCTTAACAGAGATGCGACAGCGCCGCCAGAGTCTTTGTGGCGCGATTGAGGCGAAGGCCTTAAAGGTCCTCGGCTTGCGAAAACAGCGCCCAGGCGCTCGCAAGATCTTGAACGACATGACCCAGCGACTTGTAGACGGTGATCTCGTCGCGCGACCGCCGCCCGGCAACTTCACCGGACAGCACCTGACCGATTTCAGCCGCGATATGATCATCGCCGATCAGACCGGCCCGTTTGGCGTTCAGGAACTCGGCGCCCTGATTGAGCGCGCCCTCGCGGCTGTCGGCGACAAATCGCGACCGGATCACCAAATCGTTATCCACTTCGGTCGGACCGGCCATGCTCGATCCCACCAGGTTGAGGTGGGTTCCGGGCTTCACCCAGGCGCCCTCCAGGATCGGTTCGCGGGCGTTGGTGACCGTGCAGATGATGTCGGCCTCCGCCACCGCCGACCTCGCGTCCGCCGCCGCCGTCACCGGCAGGCCAAGCTCTGCGCCCATGCGCGCGGCGAAGGCGGCGGCGCGGTCAGGCGATCGGCCCCAGATCGTGATTGACGACAGCTTGCGCACCTTGCCCATCGCCCGGGCGTGGGTCTCAGCCTGTTCGCCATAGCCGAGAATGGCCACGCGGCTGGCGTCCGGGCGCGCCAGGACGTCGGTGGCCACGGCGCTGGCGGCGGCGGTGCGGATCGCCGTGATCTCGCCGGCGTGGACCACGCAGACCGGCGCTCCGCTCCCTGGATCGAACAGGATCACCAGCCCCTGGTGCGATTGAACGCCCTTGTCGAAATTATCCGGAAAGACGCTGATCAGCTTGGCGCCGAACGGCGCGGCCTCGCCCATCGCGCCGGGCATGACCCCGAACGCCCGCCCCTGGGCCAGGGGAATGATCGTCCGCAGCGTCTGGCGCGTCTCGCCCCTGGAAAAGGCGATCATCGCCTCGCGGACGATGGGAATGCAGGCCTCGTAGGTCAGCCGGCGCGCGACCTCGTCTTTATCGATGAATCGCATCGCTCGCGCCTTTCTCCGCCAAGGGCCAAGGGTTCGGCTGTCGCCGGCGGCGCGTCAATGCTTCAAGCTGTGCAACTGATGACCCCTCATCGTCGTTTAAGAGCGAGGCGCCATGCGCCGGGCCGGGGGCGGCCAAAGGAAACGTCATGCGAATTCCCAAACTGAAAGCCGCGATCCTGGCCTGCGCTTGCGCGAGCGTCTTGACCGCCTCCTCCAGCCTCGCCGACCCGGCGCCGTGCCCTCCGGCCAGCGGCAGGGTCGCCGTCGGCGCCGCCCCGCCGCCCCCGCTTCCCCGCGAGACCCAGCCGCCGATCCCGGGGTACGGCTATGTCTGGACCCCGGGCTATTGGGGCTGGAACGCCTCGGTGAACGACTACTATTGGACCCCCGGCGTCTGGGTGACGCCGCCGGCCATCGGCCTTCTCTGGACGCCCGGCTACTGGGGCTGGAGCGGCGGCGTCTATCTGTTCAACGCCGGCTATTGGGGACCCACCGTCGGCTTCTACGGCGGGATCAACTACGGCTTCGGCTACGGCGGTTTCGGCTATGACGGGGGCTATTGGCGGGGCCGGACCTTCTACTACAACCGCCAGGTCAATAATTTCGGCGCCAACCGGTTCAACGCCGTCTACGATCGGCGCGTCACCTATAATCGCGCGGCCGGACGAACCAGTTTCAACGGCGGCGCGCGAGGCGTTCGCGCCACGCCCACCAACGCTCAGCTGTCCGCCGCCCATGCGGCCCATGGCGGCGCCACGGCCGGCCAGACGGCCCATGCCAACGCCGCCGCCCTCGATCCCGCCCAGCGCGCCGGCGTCAATCATGGCCGACCGCCCGCCACCCGCGGCGGCGCGGCGGCGCGAGGCGGCGCCGAGCATCATGCGGGCGTCGCCGGACACGCCTCGGCCCATGGCTATTCAACCCGCGGCGCCGCGCACGCGGGCGCTTCCGCCAACCATGGGGGTTACGCTCACGAGCACGGCTATGCGTCCCACACGGCGGAACACGCCGGCTATGGCGGCCATGCCGGTGGGGAGACCTATCGAGCGGCGCCGTCGCACGGTTCGCCGTCGTTCGGCGGGGGCGAGAGAGGCATGGGGGGGGGCGGAGGCGGCCACCCCGGTGGAGGTGGGGGTGGCGGAGGCCATCCCGGTGGCGGAGGCGGCGCCCCGCGTCCCCACCGATAAGCCGTCCCTATCCGGGTTCCAGCCCGGTCACGGCCCAGCCATAGGCGCGGACGCCCCAATCGCCTGAGTGGCGCGCCATCAGGAAGCTCCAGCCGCCGGTCTCGACGAAGCGCCGGCCGCGCGAGACGCCGCGCCAGGTGGTGGGAAGGGAGAAATAGGCTTCGTCTCCCGCCCGGCCGAAATCGAACGCGGGGCCAAAGGCGTGGGTCAGTTCGGTGAGACCCCGGGCATGGTCTCGCATCGCCCCGGCCCAGCGCGCCACGGCGTCGTCGGCCTGGAACAGGAAAGGCGCGAAGTTCTCCAGGATCGTCACCGGCCCGGGCGCGAAGGCGGCGTCCAGCAGGGCCCCATCGCCGGTGGCGATGAACCGCGCCACCGCGTGCGCCGGCGCCAGCATCTTAGCGTCGGGCTGATCGGCGGAGGGCACGCCTGGTTTCAGTCGGCCGGGGCGAGAGCCGCTTCGGCGACCGCCTTGGCCGCCGGATAGTCGGCCTTGCCGTTGCTGGCGCGGATCGAGCGGTCGGTGGCGAAGACGCGCTTGGGTGTCTTGTAGCCGGCCAGCGAGCGACGCACGTGCGCGCGAAGACCTTCTTCGTCCAGCTCATGGCCGTCGGCCAACCGCACGACTCCCGTGACCGCCTGCCCCCACTTTTCATCGGGCAGGCCCACCACAAGCGCGTCTTCCACGGCGGGGTGAGTCTTGAGAGCCTCTTCGACCTCTTCGGGAAACACCTTTTCGCCGGCGGTGTTGATGCAGGCCGAGCCGCGGCCGAGAAGGGTCAGGGTGCCGTCGGGCTCGACCAGGCACCAGTCGCCGGGGATGGAATAGCGCACACCGTCGATCACCCGGAAGGTCCGCGCCGACTTGGCCTCGTCCTTGTAATAGCCCACCGGATTGGGCGGCCCGATGGCGACGATCCCCGGAATTCCGGAACCGGGCGCCACGGGATTGTCGTTCTCGTCGAACACGCGGCATCGCTCGCCGAGCATGAACTTGGCGGTCTGAACCTCCATGCCCTTGGCCATCACCGAGGCGCCCATGCCGAGGGCCTCGGAGGAGGAGAAGCCGTCGTTCAGCATCGCCTGAGGCATGTGCTCCAGGAGCCCGCGCTTGACCTCCACGCTCCACATCACCCCCGACGAGACGATCATGGCCACACTGGAGACGTCGTATTTTCCAGCCGCGGCGTCGAGGGCGTTGAGCAGCGGCCGGGCGAAGGAATCGCCCACGATCGCCAGGCTCATGGGCTTGTGGCGATCGATCGCCACAAGCAGTTCCTCGGCATCGAAGGTCTGGCCCTCCAGGGTGACGACGCTGCCCCCCGAGAGCATCGCCCCCATCGCGGTCAGGAGGCCGGTCCCGTGCATCAGGGGCGGGGCCGGCAGGGTGCGCGCGCCGGGGCCCACCGCCCGGGTGTGTTCGCGAAAGTCCTCCAGGGTTTCGGGCACCGGGCCCAGCCGGCGCGCCGCCTGCAGGGTGATTTCCCGCAGATCCTGGTGCGCCCACATCACGCCCTTGGGCATGCCGGTGGTGCCGCCGGTATATATGAAGAACTGGTCCTCGCCGGAGCGCTCTATATCCAGCGGCCCGCCGTTGCCTTCGCTCGCCAGGTCGTCAAACCGTTCGGCGAAGGTGGGCAGGCCGGCCTCGTCGCCGACTTCCACCCAGGTCTTCACCGACGGCAGGCGCTCGCGGATCTGAGCCACGGTCGTCCCGAAACTCCGGGGCGTAGACCACCGTCTGGGCGTCGGAATTGTCGAAAATGTACCAGACCTCATCGGGCGTGTAGCGGTAGTTGACGTTCACGTGGGTCAGCCTGGCCTTGAAGCCGGCCGCCAGGGCCATGAGGTACTCGGGCCGGTTGCGCATATAGATGGCGATCTTGTCGCCGGGCTTGGCCCCTCGGGCGATCAGGGCCCGCGCCAGGCTGTTGCTGGCCCGGTCGGCCTCGCCCCAGCGAATGATCCGCTCGCCGTGCAGAAACGCCGGCGCGTCCGGCGGTACGACGCTGGCCACCACGTCGAGAATATCGCCGAAATTCCAGGGCTCGCCCATGACGCTCCTCCGCCGCCGCTTTGCGCGACGATCCCTTATCATTCAACCGGCCGCGCGCAGGCGGCAAGGGCGTGTTTGGCAGAGTTGACGCAACGGCGCCCAACCGCTTTGGCCGCAAGGGCGCGGTGGCTGTCCATTCAACCGATTTGCCGTCTCGTGCGTTAGGGGTCGCGGGGACCCCGACGCGTGGCCTGTTCGAGCCTGGCGCGTCAAGCGGCATTGGCATTGTTTCCGTTTTGAAATAAGTACAAGCGGCGGGAGTAACCAGCGCGGGGGGCGTGAATGCAGGAGTTGTCCACCCGTGGGCGTCACATGTCTGATCGAGGTCGACGACCTCCGCCTGCAAGAGCAGAAATCCTTTGAATTCGTCGTCTGCCCGCGCGTCGGCGAGCTGATCGCCCTGCCGTCCCGAAGTCCCAACTACACCGACCCCTATCTGGTCACCGCGGTCGAACATGTCCCGGACGGGGTCGACAAGGGAAAGCCGGCCCACATAATTCTTCATATTGAAGCCGCCGCCTCCACCGGCGATGTTCGCAACCCTCGCTACGCGGCCACAAAGAGCGCATGGTGATCCAGGCCGTCGACGAACGACGGCGGGAGAGAAACCATGTCGGCCTTGATTTTCCGGATCGTGAAGCACGACGGCGCCTGGGCCGTGGAGCATGAGGGGCGATTTTCCAACCGCGCGCGGGACAAGGCCGAAGTCGTCGCCTCCGCCACCAAGCTCGCCCGCGCCGCGGTCGGACAGGGTCGGGTGGTCCAGGTCCGGGTCGAAGGCGAGACCGGATACTTCTGATGGCCAACAAGGATCAGAAGCGGGGCAATAAGGAAATCCGCAAACCCAAGAAGGCGAAATCCGCCCCGGCCGCCGCGGCCTCGCCCTTCATCGTGACCTCGGGCGCCAAGAAGAAGAAGTAGAAGGCCGTCAGGCCGTCGCCGCCCCTCGCCAGCCCCAGGAGCGACCGTCGGGCGCGGCCTCGGCGCCGCCCGCCATTCGCCGGTCTATCGCCCGAATGATCAGCCGGGCGCTGACGCCATGCAAAGCCAGCAGGTCCGCCGCCGCCGGCCCGGCGAAGGGAACGGCCGTGATCAGGGTGCGGCCGCCCATCAGGGCCCCGGCGACCATGAGGGTTGAAAGCGGAACCCCGGCGCGGACGCCCTGCACGATCAGGAAGGTTCCGGCGGCGGCGCTGTAGACCTCGCCAACTCCGGGGATCCAGCTGAAAACCGCATCGAGGCCAAGGCGCAGGGGCCCGACCCGCAACAGGCCGTCCGACAGACGACCGACGGTCTGGACACTGGCGCGGATCGCCTGAAGATCCCGTGGGGCTCGCGGCATGATGCTTCCTTCCATGGCGACGCCCACCCGACAGCGGCAACGTAGTGTCGACGGTCGCCTTCCGCTACGGTCGGCGTCTAATTCACCTACCCAGGATCGCTTTTGAAACCGCCCGACTTCGATTTCAGCCCGCACACCGACACCCTCGTGGCGGTGGTCCTCGGCGCCCTCCTGGCCACGGCCAGCGGCTTTGCCGCCACCCAGCTCGAAATCTTCTTCGATCGCCGGCGGCGCGAGCGATCGGCGGCCCTGCTCTTCGGCGAGGTCCTGGCGGCGCTCGATATTCTCTTCCAGCTGGCGCGCAACGCCTATGGCCAGGGCGACCCCTATGGGCCGATCACCCTTCGCACCCTTCGCGCCATCCGCCGCGAACTGGATGTCTATGATCGCAACCGCGAGGCGCTCTATGATCTGCGCGACGGCGATCTGAGGCTTGAGGTGCACACCGTCATACTTCGCCTCGCCATGCCTCTGGATGGCGTTATCGACGCCACCATGGCCGCCGCCGGCCGGCCGCTGGAGCCCCAGTGGGCCGAGGTGCGCGACCAGGCCTTCGCCTTTCTGATGGACTCTTCCAAGCTCCTTCAAGGGGTGGTCGCCCGGCTGGGAAAAATCGCCCAGCACGACTTCAAGCCCTACATGCGTCTGCGGGATGAAGTGACGCCGAGGGAAACCGCGCCCCCAACGGCCGGCTAAAGCCAGGCCGCTTTCGGTCCGAGGTTCGGCCGCTCGCCCCGGGAAATCCGATAGTCGATCGCCTTGAGGGCGGGGAGAAGGTCGGCCACGGTCTCGATCACATAGTCGGCGCCGGCGGCCCGGAGCGGCTCGGCGCTGGCCGCCAGGCGCGGCTTACGCTCTTCGTAGGAGAGGGATCGCCAACTCTCGAAATCGAGACCCATGCCGTTGCCGCTGGCGCTGAGGCCCACCGTCCATGCCCCGGCGGCCCGGCCCTCGGCGATCCCCACCGGGGCGTCGTCGACCTTGACGCAGCGCCACGCCGGCCACGCCTCCAGTTCGATCAGGGCGCGCCACATCATCAGCGGCGACGGCCGGCCCGCCGGGGTTTCTCCGGCGCAGACGGTCACGGCCGGCGCATAGCCCTGGGCCGCGGCCGCCTCCAGGATCGGCGCCATCATCGCCCGCGTATAGCCGGTGCAGGAACCGATCTTCACGCCGCGTTCGCACAGGGTGGCGGCGACCTCGGCGGCGCCCGGAATCAGCGCGGTGAAATCGCCGGCCATGCTCATCATCAGCGGCTCCAGCGCGCCATAAAGCCGGTCGCCATCCGCCTCGTCCGGGTCCCGGCCGTGGGCGGCGCGCCAAGCGTGCGCCACCGCCTCTCGCGCCAGCAGGGCCCGGACGTGGTCGCGCTTGGCCAGGCCCATGTCGGCGCGGATGTCGGCCTCCGCCGCCGCGACGCCTTCGCCCGCCAGGGCGGCGGCGAACGCCCGCACCGGCGCCATGCAGCCGAAATCGACCATGGTCCCGGCCCAGTCGAAGATCACCGCCGCCAGATCTCTCATGCGGCCGTCTCCAGATCCTCGCCATAGAGCTCGCCGATCACGCCCTCGGCGATGGCGAAGGCGGTGGAGGCGCCCGTGCCGCTGGTCACCATCACCAGGCGCACGTCGGGCGCCGGCGCCTCGACGAACATGGGAAGGTCGGGAACCGAGGCGTAGGTCCCGGTCCAGCGCTCGATGACTGGCGGCGGCGCGAGGCCGGTGGCGGCGGCGAATTCCTCCAGGATCAGACTTTCGGTGCGGGCGTCCATGAACGGCGAGGGAGATTCTCCATAATGATGGCTGTCACCCACCACCAGCGAGCCGTCGGCGCTCTGGACGACGATCAGATGAACGCCGTGCGCGAGGGCCTCGGCCGACGTCTCCGCCAGCACGGCGCGCAGCGGCGCCGCCTGCGGCAAGGCGGCGTAGCCCGGATAGCGGATCAACCCCAGATCAGACATCACCCCGCCGGGCAGACGAAATCCAGGATCGGCCAGACGCAGCATGCTGAGGACACAGCGGCTCACCCCACGCGCCGCGATCGTTTCGGGGAACAGGGAGGCCAAGTCGTCGCCCGGGCAGACGATCGCCGCGCCAGCGTCGATCGGCCCCGCCGAGGTCTCGATCCGCGGCGGCCGCACGCTCAGCACAGCCGCCTTGCGCAGGAACGTCACGCCGTGCCGCCCCTCGAGCCATTGCGCCAGCTTCGGGATGGCCGTTCGCGACTCGACGCGCAGTTCATGCGGGCTCCAGAGCGCGCCAAGACTCTCGGGCGATGCGAGCTCGGGCGCCGCGCGGCGCAGCGCCGCCCGGTCCCACAGGGCGCAGCCATCGCCCATCTCGGTGGCCAGAAAAGCCTCGGCCAAGGAAACTGACTGGGGATGGCGGAGGGTCAGGACGAGGCCGGCGTGCTCGATGTCGATGGCGGCCTCGCGCGCCGCGCGCGCCCAGAGATCACGCGTCCGCTTCGCCCGCCGCCAGAAGGCGCCGCGCGCCTGGCCTGTCACCGTGATGAAGCCGAAATTGCGGATCGACGCCCCCAGGGCCTGTGGCTCGCGATCGATCACGATCACCCGCTTGCCCAGCCTCGCCGCCGCCCAGGCGTGCGCCAGGCCGACGACGCCGGCGCCCACCACCGCCAGATCGAAGCTCCTGGTCATGCGAATCGCCCGCCTCGCGCCCAAAAAACCGCCAAAGGGGCATTTTGCTTCAAAAAGCATCAAGCGAGGATTGAAACAATGGCCCGCGACGCTCACATACAGAGTCGCCGCGGGCTCATCCCCCCCGTTCTCGCGGCCCGACTAGGCCCGGCGGAGTGATTGTTTCGCCGGGCCACTTTTTTCTAAGCCGGCCCCCAGGGCAAGGGTCCTTGGCGCGGCCCTCGCCGATTGCCGCTGATCGTGTCAAAAACGACACATATGCCCAGTTCGCCAGATCCGTCACTGATCGCCGATTACCAACGCGACGGCGCCGTTCCCTTACGGGGCCTGCTTTCGGCGTCGGAGATCGACGCCCTTCGCGGCGGCGTGGACGCTCTCATCGAGAGGCCAAGCCCGCGCGCGAAAATCGCCAGCGCCGAGGGCGATCCCGGCCTCTTCCTCGAGGATTTCTGCAATTGGCGAGACGTGGCGCCCTTCGAGGCGGTGGTTAAGAGCTCGCGCCTCGCCCAGACGGCCGGCGCCCTGACCGGCAGCCGGGCGGTGCGCTTCTATCACGACCACATGCTGGTCAAGCAAGGCGGCGCCCGCACGCCGACGCCGTGGCATCAGGATCAGCCCTACTACAACATCGAAGGCCGCCAGAACGTCAGCTTCTGGATTCCACTCGACCCGGTCGGGCGCGACACCACCCTGGAGTTTCTCGCCGGTTCGCACCTCGGCCCCTGGCTTATGCCGCGTAGCTTCGCCGACGGCGAAGCCAAATGGTTCCCGCCCGGGGCCCTGGCCGATCTTCCCGAGATCGAGGCGGATCGCGCGGCCTGGCCCATCCTTGGCTGGGCGCTGGAGCCGGGAGACGCCGTGGCCTTCCACATGCTGACCCTCCACGCCGCGCCGGGTGTCCCGCCGGGCGTACGGCGCCGGGTGTTCTCGGCGCGCTTCCTCGGCGATGACATCCGCCACGCGCCTCGGCGGTGGACAACCTCGCCCGCCTTCCCCGGCCTCGAAGCCCAGCTTCCCGCCGGCGCGCCGATGGATCACCCGCTGTTTCCCATCGTGTGGGAACGATAGCGGCCAGAGGTGGGGTGGAGGCGGATGTGGCTTGGCGTCGGCGCCAGCCATCTCTATCGTGCCTCAAAAGCCTCCAGGAGACGCGCATGCCCCAGATCAAGGCCAACGGCCTCACCCTCGAATACGACATCACCGGCGAGGCCGGCGCCGAGCCGCTGCTCCTGATCATGGGCCTGGGCGCCCAGATGACCCGTTGGAGCCCTGCCTTCACCAGCAAGCTGGCGGCGCGCGGCTTCCGCGTGATCCGCTTCGACAATCGCGACATCGGCCTTTCGGAAAAGCTCGACGGCGCCGGCGCCCCCGACATGGCGGCGATCTTCACGGCCCTGTCCCAGGGCAAGCGGCCCGCCGTCGCCTATGATCTGGACGACATGGCCAAGGATGCGGCCGGCCTGCTGGCGGCGCTGGGTATCGACCGCGCCCACATCGTCGGCGCCTCCATGGGCGGGATGATCGCCCAGCTGGTGGCCGCCAACCATCCCGAGCGCACCCTTTCGCTGACCTCCATCATGTCCACCACCGGCAATCCGGAGCCTGCCCCGCGCCACGCCCGAGGCCATGGAGCGGCTCAACACCCCGGCCCCCAATCCCCACGAGGATCTGGAGGCCTATGTCGCCCACTCCATCGCCGGGGCCCGGGTGATGGGCTCGCCCGCCTATCCGGTTTCCGACGCCGAGCTGCGCGAACAGGCGATCGCGGCGGTGGAGCGCAGCTACTATCCGGTGGGCTTCCTGCGCCAGTACGCGGCCATTCTCGCCTCTCCCGATCGGCGGCCGAAACTGGCCGCCATCACCGCGCCGACGGTGGTGATCCATGGCGCGGCCGATCCCCTGGTGCCGGTGGAAGGCGGGCGCGACACCGCCGCCGCGATCAAGGGCGCCAGGCTGGTGGAAATCCCCGGCATGGGCCACGACGTGCCGCCCGAGCTTTACGACACCATCATCGACGCCATCGTGTCGGCCACGGAGCGGGCGCGGGTCGGGGCGTAGGCCGCCCCTGCCGCCTACTTCTTGACGAACGGCGCCGGCACGCGCGGCGCCGCCCTGGCGCTCGAACATCCAGCCGGGATATTCGCTGGGAAGGTCGCTGACCTCGTCCAGCCTGGCCATCTCCTCCGGGGTCAGCTGAAGATCGACGGCGGCCAGGTTGTCGTCGAGCTGCTCGACCGTCTTGGCGCCGATGATCACGCTCATCACATGCGGCTTGGCCAGCAGCCAGGCCAGGGCCACGCGGGCCACCGAAACGCCGTGCGCGTCGCCGATCTCGCGCATGGCCGCGACGCAGGCCCAGGCGCGGTCCTTGTCCACCGGCGGGAAGTCGAAGGTGGCGCGGCGCGCGTCCTTCGGGCGTGGCTCGATCCCGGGCCGAACTTGCCGGACAGCAGGCCGCCGGCCAGCGGCGACCAGACCATCAGGCCCAGCTGCTCCTCGCGTCAGCATCGGGACCAGCTCGCGCTCCAGGTCGCGGCCGGCGATGGAGTAGTAGGCCTGCAGGGTCTCGAAGCGGGCGTAGCCCTTGGCCTCGCTGACGCCCAGCGCCTTGGCGATCTTCCAGGCCGCCCAGTTGGAGACGCCGACGTAGCGCACCAGGCCCTGGCGGACGAGGTCGTCCAGCGCCCGCAGGGTCTCGTCGATCGGCGTGACGCGTGTCGTTGCCGTGGATCTGGTAGAGGTCGATGTGGTCGGTCTGCAGCCGCTCCAGGCTGGCGTGGACCGCTGTCCATGATGTGGCCGCGCGAGGCGCCGCGGTCGTTGGGGCCCGGGCCCATCTCGCCGAACACCTTGGTGGCGATCACCACGTCCTTGCGCGCTTGACGCCGAGGTTCTTCAGCGCCTGGCCGAGCAGCCGCTCGGACTCGCCGAAGGAATAGACGTCGGCGGTGTCGATGAAGTTGACGCCCGCGCGCCAGCGCCTGGCCGACGATCTCGTCCACCTCGTCCTGCTCCAGCGCGCCGATCGCCTTCCAGATGCCGGCGTCGGCGTTGCCGCCGAAGGTCATGGCGCCGAGGCAGATTTCCGAGACGAACAGGCCGGTGCGGCCGAGCTGGTTGTATTTCATGGCGGCGATCCTGACGGGGTAAGATGGCGATTTCAGATTAGGCGTTGGTCATCTTTGGCGCCAGTGACGCCATAGATGC
Source organism: uncultured Alphaproteobacteria bacterium (assembly GCA_963817995.1). Classification (GTDB taxonomy): domain Bacteria; phylum Pseudomonadota; class Alphaproteobacteria; order Caulobacterales; family Caulobacteraceae; genus Acaudatibacter. Next base: position 768,330 of record CAWFQJ010000009.1, on the reverse strand, counting down.
CGGCACAATGAGGGTCCCATGACCACCGACACTAACCTTCGCCCGCTTCATTCAAGCGCGGACTATGAGGCGGCCCTGGCTGAGTACGAGCGCTATTCGACCATGAACCCGAGCCGGACGCCGAGGCCGCCTGGCGGTTCAAGGTTCTGGGCATCCTGCTGTCGCGGTACGAAGAGGCGCATTACCCTTTGACGCCGGCCGCCTACCCCCGACCCAATTCCAGCCCCTCCAGCGCGCCCTCGGCGCGCCAGTCCTCCAGCACCTTGACGAAGGCGATCGGACCCGGCGCCGTAGGAGCCGTTGCGGCACGGCCAGCGGCGATGGGCTTGCCCTCGTTGTTGTAGTAGCCGGGCGTGCATTCCTCGGCGAACTTCTGGCGCATGGATGCGCGAGGTCGATGATGGTCTCCACCCAGGCGGCCTCGGCCTCCTGCGTGGCCTCGACGGTCCGCGCCTGCCGCGTCAGCGGCCTGGCTGATGACATAGGCGATGTGCTTGGCCTGCTCGTTCAGCATGTGCGGGAAGTTGGCGGTGAAGCCCGACTGGGTGTTGCTGACGATGAAGCAGTTGGGGAAGCCGCGGCTGTGGAAGCCGTGCAGGGTCGACGACGCCGTCGGCCCACTTCTCGGTCAGGGTCAGGCCGCCGCGGCCATGGAGCTCGTAGCCCGAGCGGCGGGTGTAGTCGGTGCCGACCTCGAAGCCGGTGGCGTAGATCAGGCAGTCGAGCTCGTATTCCTCGCCGTTGGCGACGACGCCGCGTTCTCGGTGATCCGCTCGACGCCCTGGCCGTCGGTGTCGACCAGCGTGACGTTCGGCCGGTTGAAGGTGTCGAGATATTCGTCGTGGAAGCAGGGCCGCTTGCAGAACTGGTTGTACTAGGGCTTCAGCGCCTCGGCGGTGGCCGGGTCCTTGACCATGCTGTCCACCCGGGCGCGGATCTGCTCCATCTTCTTGAAGTCGGCCAGCTGCATCAGGTCGGCCGGGATCGCCGGCGGCTCGCCGGCCTCGGCGCTGCTTGCGCGCCAGGAGCAGCAGGTTGCCGATGATGTCGGTCCAGCCGTCGTTGACCAGGTCCTCGTCCTGCGAAGCCGCCGGAGACCAGGATGTTGAAATTGTCCATCCGCTCCTGCTGCCAGCCGGGCTGTCAGGCTCGCCGCCCATTCCGGATCGGTGGGCCGGTTGTCGCGCACGTCGATGGACGAGGGCGTGCGCTGGAAGACGTAGAGCTGCTTCGGCCGCTCGCGCCCAGATGCGGCACGCACTGCACGGCGGTGGCGCCGGTGCCGATGATGCCGACGCGCTTGTCCTTCAGGCCGGTCAGGCCGCCGTTCGGAGTCGCCGCCGGTGTAGTCGTAGTCCCAGCGGCTGGTGTGGAAGGAGTGGCCCTTGAAGGTCTCGACGCCGGGAATGCCCGGCAGCTTCGGCCGATGCAGCGGGCCGTTGGCCATGACCACGAAGCGCGCCTTCATGGCGTCGCCGCGGTTGGTGTTGACGATCCAGCGCGCGCTCGCCTCGTCCCAGCGCAGCGCCGGTGACCTCGGTCTGGAAGCAGGCGTTGTCGATAGAGATCGAAATGCTCGGCCGATCGCGCGGCTGTGGGCCAGGATTTCCGGCGCGCGCGGAGTACTTCTCCACCGGCATGTAGCCGATCTCTTCCAGCAGCGGCAGGTAGATGTAGCTTTCGATGTCGCAGGCCGCGCCGGGATAGCGGTTCCAGTACCAGGTGCCGCCGAAGTCGCCGCCCTTCTCGATGATGCGGATGTCCTCGACGCCGGCCTCGCGCAGCCGCGCGCCGGCCAGCAGGCCGCCGAAGCCGCCGCCGATCACCACCACCTCGACCTCGTCGGTCAGCGGCGCGCGGGTGAAGCCCGGCTCGACATAGGGGTCGTCCAGATAGTGGGCGAACTCGCCCGCGATCTCGCGGTACTGCTCGTTGCCGTCCGGCCGCAGGCGCTTGTCGCGCTCGGCGCGGTACTTGGCGCGCAGGGCGTCGGGATCGAAACCCAGCCCCTGCGCGCCATCCGCATTCACCGTTTCGCCATCATGCGCCATGCCGGGTCTCCTTGAGCGGGCGGCTCGAACAACTGTTTGAAACGCTATTCAACACAGGCGGACGGCAGCGCACAAGCGTCGGATATTCATTATGGCAAATAGGGTGACTCTTCGGTGCGGGAGTGACGGCTTTCGTCGATGCCCGAACCGGGAACGGAGGCGGGTTGAAACGGGGCTAGGTGAGGGTGTGTAATCAAATCATGCAACGGCGGATCAGCGGACTTGAATGGGCCGGGTGGGCGGCGTTTTGCGCGCTTAATGGGGCTGCGTTAGCGGCAGGCCATTTTCACTGGCCCAAGTGGGCGCCTGACGTCGCGGTAGCCGGCGCCTTCATAGTCGGATTTCCCTTGATGATCCGGCCGCTTGGATTGGCGCGCTGGGTTGGAAGCGGGAATGATCGCCCGCTCGTGCGGGGTGGCTGGGCGTTGACCTATCTCTTCGTCGCACTTGCAATTGTGTCGCCTCGGCTCTCCTGGCCGGGTTGGGTAGCGGTTGCATTTCTCGTCGCCGCAGTAGTGGTGGCTACGCTGGTGCTGGTCGCATGTCGACAGCCGCGACGCTCCTAAGACGTGTGGCCCCAGCGGCGCATGACCGTCGCGGCGAACATGTTTTCGAAGGCCGTTGTCCTCCTCGATCGCGCCGAATGACAGGGCATTGAGGCCGCGAACGCCGCCCGGCACTAGCCCCGCCTACACCGCCCCCAGCGCCTGCCACATGGCCATCACCAGGCCGAAGGCGCGCATGTCGCCGGTGGTGGTGCCGGCCATCTTGTTCATGGCGTAGCCGAAGGTGGTGCGGGCGTCGAAGTCGATGACGACCAGCGAGCCGCCATAGCCGCCCCAGAACATGCTGTTGGGGTTGGGCAGCGGGATCATCCCGCCGGCCAGGCCGAAGCCCAGGCCGAAGCGCGCCGGCACGCCCAGGATCAGGTCCGTGCCCTCGATCTGCAGCTCCAGCGCCTTGCGGCAGCCGGCCTCCGACATGAACCGCTTGCCCTTGGCGACGCCGCCGTTGGCCAGGAGCGCGTGGATCTCGGCGATGGAGCGGGCGTTGCCGTGGCCGCCGGCGGCGGGGATCTCCGCCGCCCGCCAGGCCCGGGTGCGGGTCTCGGAGACATCGACGCCGGGGTTGCTCGACATGTTGGCCACCAGCGGGCTCTGCTCGCCATCGCCGATCGCCCCGCCGGGCGGCGGCGGGATCAGGTCGGCGACCCGGCCGTCTTCGCGAGGCCGGCAGGCCGATGTGGAAGTCGGCGCCCAGCGGCTCGGCGATCTCCTCGCGGAACACCGTGCCCAGCGACTTGCCGGTGATCCGGCGCACCACCTCGCCGACCAGATAGCCCTGGGTCAGGGCGTGATAGCCGCTGGCCGTGCCCGGCTCCCAGAAGGGCGCCTGGGCGGCCAGCAGGGCGGTGACCTTGTCCCAGTCATAGAGGTCCTGCTTGGTGATCGGCTCCTTCCAGCCCGACAGGCCGGCCGAATGGCTCATCAGGTGGCTGACCTTGACCCGCCGACTTGCCGGCCTGCGGCGAACTCCGGCCAGTACTTGGCCACCGGCGCGTCGAAATCGAGCTCGCCCCGGTCGGCCAGCAGCAGGGCGGTCAGGGCGGTCATGGTCTTGGTGGTGGAATAGACGTTGACGATGGTGTCCTTCTCCCATGGGCGGGTCTTGGCCTCGTCGGCCCAGCCGCCCCAGATATCGATCACCGTCTCGCCCTCGAGCGTGGCGGCGAAGGAGGCGCCCACATCGGCGCCGCTGGCGAGATTGGCTTCGAACCCCTCCCGCGCCGCCGCGAACTTGTCGTGTGTGAAACCGCCCACCGAACCGTCGGCCATGCTCATTTTCCTCCCTTGATCTAATCACAAGGCCCTATTGCCGGGCCATCTCCGCACGCGCCGTGGCCTTGGCCTCGACCATGCCAGGGCGCGGCGGCAGGTCGAACGTCACCTTCTCGATATGGCCGCGATAGGCGAACGGCGCGTCGTAGTCGCTCACCACCGGCGAGAGGCTGCGGCCGATATCCATGCCGGTCGAGGAGATGATGAATAGAAGCCGGGGCAGGTGCGCGGCGCCCACGTCCTTGCCATCGATCGACAGGACCGCGTCGCCGCCGCCGTCGGCCGCGCGCGTCACCGCGACGGCGATCTCGTGACGGCCGGGCGCCAGAGGCGCGGGGGCGGTCAGGCGCGTGTGGCTGTGGAAGTCGTTGTAGTCGAACACCACCCGCCCATCCTTCACGAACAGCACGAAGCCGCTGTTGAGGCTGCCGCGGGCGATCAGGGCGCCGTCGCCGCCCTCGGCCGGATGGTCAAGATCGACCTTCATGGTCCAGCCCCGCGCCGCCGGCGGGCAGACATCGCTCACCAGATGCGAGATCGGCGGGTGATAGACGAAGCGTGTTGCGCGAGGTCGGCAGGCCCGGACGCATGGCGGCGAAGAACAGGGCGAAGGCCGCGCGGTCATCCAGCGGCGGCACGCCGTGGCGTTCGGCCTCGGCCCACCAGAGATCCTTCATCGCCGCCAGCTTTTCCGGCTCGCGGGCGGCCAGGTCGTTGGCCTCCGAGAAGTCCTCGGCCAGGTGATAGAGCTCCCACTTGTCGTCGTCGAACGGCGTGCCCGGCTCGTGATGGGTCACCGCCTTCCATCCGTCCTGGTAGATGCCCCGGTGGCCCAGCATCTCGAAATACTGCGGGCCGCGATCCAGTGTCGCGGCGGCGTCGTTGAACGTCGGCGCGAGGCTCACGCCGTGCACCGGCATCTGCGGCACGCCCGCCACCACCTCCGGCGTGGGGATGCCCAGGGCGTCGAGCACGGTGGGGGTGATGTCGATGGCGTGGCAGAACTGCCCCCTGACCTCGCCGCCTTTGGCCACGCGAGCCGGCCAGTGCATGATCAAGGGATCGCGCACGCCGCCGCCGTGGGTGTTCTGCTTGTACCATTTGAGCGGGGTGTTGCCGGCCTGGGCCCAGCCCCAGGGGATGTTGGAGTGGCTGTCGGGGCCGCCGATGTCGTCCAGCCTCGCCACCGCCTCGTCGGCGCTCTCGCGAATGCCATTGAACCATTTCATCTCGTCCAGCACCCCGGCGGCGCCGCCCTCCTGGCTGGCGCCGTTGTCGGACAGCAGGATGAAGAGGGTGTTGTCCCAGCGGTCGATGGATTTGAGGAAGGCGGTCAGCCGGCCGATCTGATCGTCGGTATGCTCCAGCATGGCGGCGAAGGCTTCCTGCAGCCGGGCGGCGAAGCGCTGTTCGTTGGCCGAAAGCTCAGCCCACGGACGGACCCCCGGATTGTGCGGGGCGAGCTGCGTTTCCGGCGGGATCACGCCGAGCGCCTTCTGACGCGCGAACCAGGCCTCGCGGGCCACATCCCAGCCGGCGTCGAACTTGCCGCGATATTTGTCGAGATAGCTTTGCGGCGCCTGGTGAGGCGAGTGCATGGCCCCGAAGGCGAGATAGAGGAAGAACGGCTTTTCCGGCGTCAGCGAGACCTGGTCGCGGATCATGCCGCTGGCGCGGTCGATCAGGTCCTCGGAGACATGGTAGCCGTCTTCCGGGCCGCCGGGCGCGTCGACGAAATGGTTGTCGCTGGTCAGTTCGGGGAAGAACTGGTCGGTCTCGCCCTGCAAGAAGCCGTAATAGCGGTCGAAGCCCTTGCGCAGCGGCCAGTTCGTATATGGCCCCGCCGCGGAGCACTCGGCCATGGGCGCCAGGTGCCACTTGCCGGCGGCGAAGGTCCCATAGCCATTGTCGCGCAGGATCTCGGCCAGGGTCGCCGCCGCCGGCGTCACCGCCCCGCGCATATTGGGATAGCCGGTGTCGAAATTGGAGATCGCCCGCATGCCCACGCTATGGTGGTTGCGGCCGGTCAGCAGGCAGGCCCGGGTCGGCGAGCAAAGCGCCGTGGTGTGGAAGCCGGTATATTTCAGCCCGCCGGCGGCCAGGGCGTCGATATTGGGCGTCTCGATGCTCGAGCCATAGCAGCCAAGGTGGGCGAAGCCGGTGTCGTCCAGCACCACCAGCACTACATTGGGCGCGCCATCCTTGAACTTCGCCGGCGGCCACCACGGCTGCGATTCCGGGATCGTGCGGCCGATGACGCCCTCGAAAGGGTCTCCGGACGGCGGCTTTCGCGTCATGGGCTTAAGGTTCCTCCGCTTTTGCCGAAGACCATTCCATAGCGCCGCCAATCGGGCAACGGCGTCGCGGGCCGCCTTGCGGGCGAAGGTCGCCGCCACCATAGTCGCCGGCGTCCGGCGCCGTGGCGTCCTTCCCCCGCCGCGAGCAGCCCGCCGCCTTGGCATTCCTCTCCAACAACACCGTCAACTGGCTCAACCTGCACTATGGGTTCCACGCCCTGGCGCTGGGCATGGCCGGGGTGTTTTTCGCCTCGTTCCTGCTGGCGGCCGGATTGCCGGCGCCGACGGTGCTGGCGGTGTTGGCCGCGATCTTCGGCGGGCGGTTCTTCATCCGGCCGCTGATCCTGCCGCTCGCCCGGCGCTTTGGCCTCAAGGCCCTGGTGATCGCCGGCACGCTGCTGACCGCCGCTCAATATCCGCTGCTGGCCCAGGTCCATGGCCTGGGCGCGCCGCTGATCGCCCTGTGCGTCGTCGCCTCGACCGGCGACACCCTCTACTGGACCACCTACCACGCCTATTTCGCCGCCCTGGGAGATCCGGAGCATCGCGGCCACCAGGTGGGCGCGCGCGAGGCGGCGGCGGCGGTCATGGGGGTCATCGGCCCTCTGGTGGGCGGCTGGGCCCTGGTCACCGTCGGCCCTCAGGCGGCCTTCGGCGCGGCCGGCCTGGTCCTGGCCGCCTCGGCGATCCCCCTTTTCCGGACCCCGGAGGTCACCATCGTGCGCCAGGCGCCCGGCGCTTTGCGCGCCGCCCTCCCGGGTGTCCTCATCTTTGTCGCCGATGGCTGGGTCCAGGCGGGATTTTATTTTCTCTGGCAGATCGCCCTCTTCGTCACCCTGGGGCGCAACTTCGCCGCCTTCGGCGGGGCGATGGCGCTCTCGGCCTTGGTCGGGGCGGTGAGCGGGCTTGTCCTTGGCCGCCTGATCGACCGCGGCCATGGCCTGCGCGTCGTCTGGCTGGCGGTGGGCGCCCTGGCGGCCGTGATCGCCTTTCGGGCGGCCGGCTATGCAAGCCCGCTTTTGGCGGTCATCGCCAGCGCCGCGGGGGCTGTGGTGACGGCGATCTATACGCCCACGGTGATGACGGCGGTCTACAACCAGGCGCGGCTGTCACCCTGCATCCTGCGCTTCCAGATCGCGGCCGAGGGCGGCTTCGACGCCGGCTGCGCCACCGGGTGCCTGGCGACCGCGCTGATGTTGTGGTGCGGCGCGCCGCTCTTCGCGGCTCTGCTGCTTCCCCTGATCGGTGCGGCCGCGATGTTCGCCCTGCTGCGCCGCCACTACGCCGCCGCCTGACGAAGCCTATCCGCCCCGGACCTGGCGGAACGGCACGTCCCGATCGACCTCCGGCTCCTTGGGCAGACCCAGCACCCGCTCGCCGATGATATTGCGCTGAATCTGGTCGGTGCCGCCGCCGATCGAGGTGAAATAGGCGTTGAGGGTGAGGAAGTTGGCGTCCTCGGCGCGGGGGTGGTCGGGCCCTTCGAACAGGCTCTCGGCCCCCAGCATGGCGGTGCGCAGCCGCGCCTCCTCGTGCAGGATCCGCGACATGGCCAGTTTGCCCAGACTCATGACCGGCGAGGAGCTGCCCTGGGCCAGATCGGCCTTGGCCCTGGCCGTATTGAGGGCGTTGAGCCGCTTGTAGGCGATCACCCGCGCCAGATCCTGGCGGATCACCGGATCGTCCAGGGCCCCGGATTCTCGGGCCAGGGCGATCAGCGGCTCCTCGGAGGCGGATTCGGCCACGCCGCTTCGCGGCCCGCGCGCCGCCTCGCCCATCACCGAACGCTCATAGGCGAGCGCGGTCTGCAGCACGCTCCAGCCCTCGCCCAGTTCGCCCAGCAGATTTTCCGCCGGGACCACGGCGTCGGTGAGAAAGACCTCGTTGAAATGGCTCTCGTCGGTGATCTGGCGAAGCGGCCGAACCTCCACGCCGGGCTGTTTCATCGGGCAGAAGAAGAAGCTCAGGCCCCGATGCTTGGGAACGTCCCAGTCGGTGCGGGCGATCAGCATGCCGTAGTCGGCGGTGGCGGCCGAGGAGGTCCAGACCTTCTGGCCGTTGACCACGAAGGTCTCGCCGACCCGATCGGCGCGGGTTCGAACGCCGGCGAGGTCCGAGCCGGCGCCCGGTTCGCTGTAAAGCAGGCACATGCCGACCTCGCCGCGCAGCAGCGGCCCGATCAGCTTGGTTTTCAGCGCCTCGCCGCCCCTGGCCAGCAAGGTGTTGGCCCAAAGATTGGTGCGATCCTGGCCGCTGCCGGGCGCGCCGGCCCGGGCGAAGGCCTGCTCGACGATGCGGCCCTGGCGATCGCTCAGTCCGCGACCGAACCATTCCACCGGCCAGCGCGGCGCCGCCCAGCGCGCCTCCACCACCTTGGCGATCCAGGCGCGCCGATCGCCGGCCTCGCCATCCCAATGGCTAAGCAGCCAGCCCTCGACCTCGTCGAGGAGGTCCACATCGGATAATGGCGCCGAGGCTTCGGCATCGGTCATGGTCAGCCTCCCAATTCCTGAAGGAAGCGCTCGCGGTGAAAGGCTGCGGAGCCGAACAGCTGAGCGTCCGCCCGCGCCCGCCGCAGATAGAGATGGGCCGGATGGTCCCAGGTGAAGGCGATGCCGCCATGCATCTGAATGCTCGCGGCGGTGGTGGTGACGAAGGCCTCGGCGCAGGCGAAGGCGGCCAGGCTGATGGCGGCGCAGGCCTCGGGCGATCCCCGCGCCAGGCTCGCCGCCGCGTCCCGCGCGGCCGATATCGCCGACTCGGTTTCCAGGAGCAGGTCGGCGGCCATGTGCTTGATCGCCTGAAAGCTGCCGATGGCCCGGCCGAACTGAAGGCGGTTCTTGGCGTAGTCGACGGTGAATTCCAGGCACCGCCTGGCGCCGCCCGCCTGTTCGCCGGCCAGGGCCACCGAGGCCAGATCGAGCGCCTGCTTGACGGCGTCCGGAACCGGCACGAACGGGTCGAGAGGCGCCGCCTCGGCGCCGTCGAAGGTGATCTTGGCCAGCCGCAGGGTGTGGTCGAAGGTCGGCATCGGTTCGACGACCACCCCATCGGTGGAGGGATCGACCTCGAACACCATGGGGCCTTCCGAGCTTTCGGCCACGGCCAGGAGAAGATCGGCGTTCTGGCCGTGAAGAACATAGGCCGCGACGCCGTCGAGACTCCAAGTCTCGCCGTTGCGGGTCGCGGTGATCTCCGTCGCCTCCGGCGCCCAATCGCCATATTCGGCGCTCAGCGCCACCGAGACGATCAGGGTTCCATCGGCGATACGCGGCAGAAGGCGCGTCTCGGCGGATTCGTCGCCCAGCGCGCGCAGGAATTCGGCCGCGAGAACACTGCTGGCCAGAAGCGGCGAACAGAGCAGAGCCGCGCCGACCTCCTCCATCACCGCCTCGAGCTCCACCGGGCCGGCCTCGGAGCCGCCATAGGCCTGGTCGATCACCAGACCGGCGATGCCCATCTCGGCGAGCTTGCTCCAGAGATCGGCGTCGTAGCCCGCCGGCGTCTCCATCGCCCGGCGAACGTCGGCCTCGGTCCCGTGATCCGCCAGAAGCCGGCGAAGCGCGTCGCGCAGAGCCTCCAGTTCCTCGGCCGAAATCGTCGCCACTCAACCACTCCCAAGCGCCGCCCGACGACGGGCTCTCCGCCAGTTAGGCCGACGGCAGACGATGGCGCAATGGCCCAGGCCTAGAGAATGAATCGCGAAAGGTCGGCGTTGCGGGACAGTTCGCCAACCAGGCGCTGAACATCGCCCGCGTCGATGGTCACGGTCTCGCCGGATCTGTCGGCGGCCGTGAAGCTGATTTCCTCAACCACCTTCTCCAGCACCGTCTGCAGCCGGCGCGCGCCGATGTTCTCCACCGCGCCGTTCACCGCCTCGGCGGCGTCGGCCAGGGCGTCGAGGGCGGCGTCGGTGAAGATCAGGGTGACGCCTTCGGTTTCGAGCAGCGCCTGATGCTGGCGGATGAGGTTGGCCTCCGGTTCGGTGAGGATGCGGCGCAGGTCGTCGCGGGTCAGGGCCTTCAAGCTCGACCCGGATCGGCAGGCGCCCCTGCAGTTCGGGCAGCAGGTCGGAGGGCTTGGCCACATGGAACGCGCCCGAGGCGATGAAGAGGATGTGATCGGTCTTTACCGGCCCGTATTTGGTCGAGACCGTCGTGCCTTCGATCAGCGGCAGCAGATCACGCTGAACGCCTTCGCGGGAGACGTCGGCCCCGGCCCGCTCCGACCGCGAGGCGACCTTGTCGATCTCGTCGATGAAGACGATGCCGGCGTTCTGCGCCAGATCGAGCGCCTCGGCGGTGACCGCGTCGTCGTCCAGCAGCTTGTCGCCCTCCTCGGCGATCAGGGGCGCCCAGGCGCCGGTGACGGTGGTCTTGTGCGCCTTGCGCCGGCCGCCGAAGGCCTTGCCCATGATGTCCGATAGGTTGAGCATGCTCATCGAGGCGCCCGGCTGGCCGGGAATCTCGAAGCCCTGCATCGGCGGCGTGGCGTCGGGCAGATTGAGCTCGACCTCCTTGTCGTCCAGCTCGCCGGCCCGCAGTTTCTTGCGAAAGCTTTCGCGCGTCGGCGCCTGAGCGTTCGCCCCGACCAGGGCGTCGAGGATGCGCTCCTCGGCCGCCGCCTCGGCCTTGGCCTTGACCCCGGCGCGGCGTTTTTCGCGCACCATGGCCAGGGCGCTTTCCACCAGGTCGCGAACGATCTGGTCGACGTCGCGACCCACATAGCCGACCTCGGTGAACTTGGTGGCCTCGACCTTCAGGAACGGCGATTGGGCGAGCCTGGCCAGCCGGCGGGCGATCTCGGTCTTGCCGACCCCGGTGGGGCCGATCATCAGGATGTTCTTGGGCGTGACCTCATCGATCAGATCGGCCGGCAGGCGACGCCGACGCCAGCGATTGCGCAGGGCCACGGCCACGGCGCGCTTGGCCTCGGCGTGGCCCACGACAAAGCGGTCGAGCTCGGAGACGATCTCGCGGGGAGAAAATTCGGTCACGACCTTAAACCGTTTCCAGCGTCAGCTCGCCATTGGTGTAGACGCAGATGTCGGCGGCGATGGCCATCGCCCTTCGCGCGATCGCCTCGGCGTCGAGATCGGTGTCCATCAGGGCCCGGGCGGCGGCCAGGGCGTAGGAGCCGCCCGAGCCGATCGCCGCCACGCCATGCTCCGGCTCCAGCACGTCGCCGACCCCCGAGAGGGTGAAGATGGCGCCCGCGTCGGCGGCGATCAGCATGGCCTCCAGACGACGCAGATAGCGGTCGGTGCGCCAGTCCTTGGCCAGATCCACGCAGGCTCGGGCGAGCTGGCCGGGATACTGCTCGAGCTTGGCTTCCAGCCGCTCGATGAGGGTGAAGGCGTCGGCCGTGGCGCCGGCGAAACCGGCCACCACCAGGCCGCCGGCGAGGCGGCGGACCTTGCGCGCGTTGCCCTTGACGATGGTCTGGCCCATGGAGACCTGGCCGTCGCCGGCGATCACCGTCGATCCCGCCTTGCGCACGGCCAGGATGGTGGTGCCATGCCAATCGGGGAAGCTGCTGGTCTGTTGCATCCGGGCGCATGTGGCGGCGCGAGAGGCGAGGGTCAAGGCGAGTGACGTTCTCCGAGGCCGAAGTCGACCGCTACGCCCGCCACCTCGTCCTGCGCGAAATCGGCGGGCCGGGCCAGCAAGCGCTCAAGGCCGCCAGGGTTCTGATCGTCGGCGCCGGCGGCCTGGGCGCGCCGGCCGCCCTCTATCTTGCCGCCGCCGGCGTTGGCGCGCTCGGGATCGTCGATCCAGATACGGTGGCGCTCTCCAACCTGCAGCGACAGGTGCTCTACGGCGTCGCCGATATCGGCGCGCCCAAGGTCGACGCGGCGGCGCGGCGGCTCGGCGAGCTCAACCCCCACGTGAACGTCGAGGCCCTCGATCGGGCGCTGTCGCCGGCCAACGCGCGCCGCCCTGATCGCCGGCTGGGATCTGGTGCTCGACGGGACGGACGATTTCGCCACCCGCTTTGCGGTGAACGCGGCCTGCGTCGCCGCCGGCAAGCCTCTGGTGAGCGGCGCCATCGGCCGCTGGACCGGCCAGGTCGGCGTCTTCAACGGCCGGCCCTGCTATCGGTGCCTGGTGCCCGACATCCCGCCGGACGCCGAGACCTGCGCCGCGGTCGGCGTGGTCGGCGCCCTGGCCGGAGTGATCGGCGCGATGATGGCGCTGGAGGCGATCAAGCTGATCACCGGCGCCGGCGAGCCCCTGGCCGGCCGCCTGCTGATCTATGACGCCCTGGCGGCGGAAGCCCGGACGGTGCGGTTGAGCGCCGATCCGGCAATGCCCGGTTTGCGGCTGAGCGGCTAACGGGTGGTCAAAATCTGGCACTCAAGTCCAGTCCGAACGTCCGCTTCCAGGCAGAGGCCCAACGGTGAATTGGAGACAAAGCAGACTCGGCGCTCGAGCGGCCCGCTTTGGTTCGATAGATGACATTCTACCACCGGACCGGGGCGGGCCCGGCTCACCGTACAGCGAGCATCACTTGCGCGTCTTCGCCCGGCGACAAGGGATGAATATTTGCGTTCCACGACACGGTGACGCGCGCCACTTGGGGCTGGATCGACGCGCTTTATCGGAGGCGCCGAGACGCGGGTCAGCCGAAAGGGCGCGCTCAATATCAGTGCCTTCGCCGCCATCGACAGCAATGCCGCAACCAACTACGTGCGTTCCACCGTGAGTCACGTCCGCAGAAGTCAACATGAATGTTCCAGTGGGATCAGGAACAAGCCAATTCTTCTGATGGAACGTCTCGCCGTCCCCAACAGGCATATTTCGATCTTCAAAGACCTCAAGGTGAGCAGCGGTTGCCCGTTGATCTTGAGCAGCGAAATCCGGAGTTTTAACCAAGCAGTATGATGCAAAGACAGCCGTTGTTGCATTTGAGCGCTCGGTGACGCCCGCTCCTGCTGCCGAGGTGGCTACGGCCAATACGACGGTCGCCAGAAGTGCGGTGTCCAGTTTTCAAGCTGGTTCTCCCCTGCGCACGCGCGGCCGCATCGGCCTCCAATCAAAAAGAGTCCGCTTTCCACCCGCCTCGCTCCTCGAAATGTCTGCTGAGAGGGAAGGCCGTGGCGTCCGTCAACATCGGATAAGGTCCATCGTGGCCTGTTACCGAGTGTCAGACTCTATCTCCTAAAGCATCGACGGGATCACCCGGTCCGGCGGCTTGTGGCCGTCCATCCAGGTGCGGATGTTGATGATCACCTTCTCGCCCATGTCGATCCGGCCCTCGATGGTGGCCGAGCTCATGTGCGGCAGCAGGACGACGTTGGGCAGCTTCAGCAGCTTGGGGTTGATCGCCGGCTCGTGCTCGTAGACGTCGAGGCCCGCGCCGGCCAGCTCGCCGCGCTGCGAGCATGTCGGCCAGGGCCGCCTCGTCGATGATCTCGCCGCGGGCGGTGTTGACGATCAGATGGCGTGCGGCTGCAGCAGCTTCAGCCGCCGGGCCGAGAGCAGGTGGTAGGTCGCCGGCGTGTGCGGGCAGTTGACGCGAGACGACGTCCATGCGCGCCAGCATCTGGTCGAGGCTTTCCCAGTAGGTGGCCTCCAGCTCCTCGGCGATGCGCGGGCTGACCGGCTTGCGGTTGTGGTAGTGGATCGCCAGGCCGAAGGCCCGGGCGCGCCGGGCCAGGGCCTGGCCGATCCGGCCCATGCCGACGATGCCCAGCCGCTTGCCCCACAGGCGCCGGCCCAGCATCCAGGTCGGCGACCAGCCGTGGAATTCGCCGGCCTGGACGATATTGGCGCCCTCCACCACCCGGCGGGCGGCGGCCAGGATCAGGCCCATGGTCAGGTCGGCGGTGTCTTCGGTGAGCACGCCGGGGGTGTTGGTGACGGTGATGCCCCGGGCGTGGGCCGCGGCGACGTCGATATGGTCGACGCCGACGCCGAAATTGGCGATCAGCTTCAGCTGATCGCCGGCGCGGCCGATCAGCTCGGCGTCGATCCGGTCGGTGATGGTGCAGGCCAGCACCTCGGCGCGATCCATCGCCGCGCTCAGCGCCTCGGCGTCCATCGGGACGTCGTCGAGATTGAGTTCGGTGTCGAACAGCTCACGCATGCGGGTCTCCACCGCATCGGGAAGTTTGCGCGTGACGACGACTTTCGGCTTGCGAGGGGCCATGGGGGGTCTGACAAAGGGCCGGCGGCGGCGACGGATGCGTCGCCGCTCCTACCAAAACGGCTTTGAGCGGCCAAGCAAGCGGGATGTTGCGGTTGAAGGGAACGAGCCTTGCCATGGCGATGATCTGCGCGCTCGCGCTTGGCGCCTGCGGCGACCACGCCAGCGAGGGCAAGGATTGTCCCGAGGCCCAACGCGCCAAGACCGTCTCGGGCTTTTGCGTGCCCCGATGGGTCAGCCTCAAGCGCGGCGAGGTCTATGGCCGCAAGGGGCCCGGCAAGGACTATCCGGCGGTCTGGGTCTATCACGTCCAGGGCCTGCCGGTGCAGGTGGTCGCCGAGACCGAGGACTGGCGGCAGATCTGCGATCCCGACGGCGGATCGACCTGGGTGCATCGCTCGATGGTCGATGGCCGCCGGACGATCATGTCCCAGGCCGCCACGCCGGCGCCGCTGCTTCGCGAGCCCAAGGTCGGCGCGCCGGTGGAGGGCCTTCTGAACGCCCGGGCCCTGGCCGCCATCGACAAATGCAAGGACGGCTGGTGCAAGGTTTCGGCGGGCGGCGTCTCCGGCTGGCTGGCGACCGACAAGGTGTGGGGCGCTGGCGCCCGCGCCGCAATGCCGTTGAGGCGACTCGGCCCCGCGTGCTAACCCGGTGACGATGGACGCTCCCACGCCGACCAAGTTTGATCTCCCCGACCTGCTGGCCTGCGCGCGCGGCGAGATGTTCGGCCCGGGCAACGCGCAGCTTCCCGCGCCGCCGATGCTGATGTTCGATCGCATCATCAACATCGCCCAGACGGGCGGGGCTCACGGCAAGGGCCACATCACCGCCGAACTCGATATCCACCGCGACCTCTGGTTCTTCGACTGCCACTTCATCGGCGATCCGGTGATGCCGGGCTGCCTGGGCCTGGACGCCATGTGGCAGCTGGTCGGCTTCTTCCTCGGCTGGTCCGGCGCGCCGGGCCGCGGCCGGGCCGCTGGGCGTCGGCGAAGTCAAGTTCTCCGGCCAGGTCACGCCGAAGGTCAAGAAGGTGGTCTATCGGATCGACTTGAAGCGCGTGATCCTGCGCAAACTGGTCATGGGGGTGGCCGACGGGGTGATGGAGGCCGACGGCAAACCCATCTATGAGGCCAAGGACCTGAGGTCGGCCTGTTCAACGCCGCGGACCTGGTCTGACGACGGACGCTCTAAGGGCGGAGAGGGACGGATCAGATGCGGCGAGTAGCCGTCACCGGGATGGGCGTCATCTCTCCCATCGGCGACACCGCCGCCGAGGTGGCCGAGTCCCTGCGCGAGGCGCGCTCGGGGGTTGTCGCCGCGCCGGAGTACGCCGAACTCGGCTTCCGCTGCCAGGTCCACGCCGCGCCGAAGATCGACTGGGAAGCCCTGGTCGACCGCCGCGCGGCCCGCTTCCTGGCCCCGGGCACGGCCTACGCCCACATCGCCATGGAACAGGCGATCGCCGACGCCGGCCTTGACCGAGGCGGAGGTGTCCGACGAACGCACCGGCCTGATCGTCGGCTCAGGCGGACCCTCGACCCGAACCATCGTCGAGGCGGCCGACATCACCCAGGACAAGGGCGCCAAGCGGATCGGGCCCTTCGCCGTGCCCAAGGCGATGTGCTCGGGCCCGTCGGCGACGCTGTCGACCTGGTTCAAGATCCGCGGGATCAACTATTCGATCTCCTCGGCCTGCGCGACCTCCGACCCACTGCATCGGCGCCGGCTATCGAGCAGATCCTGCTGGGCAAGCAGGACGTCGTGTTCGCCGGCGGCTGCGAGGAGCTGGACTGGACCCTCTCGTCCCTGTTCGACGCCATGGGCGCCATGTCGTCCGGCTTCAACGACACCCCGGCCGTCGCCAGCCGCGCCTTATGATCGCGACCGCGACGGCTTCGTCATCGCCGGCGGCGCGGGCATGGTGGTGCTGGAGGATATGGAGCGGGCCAAGGCCCGCGGCGCGACGATCTACGCCGAGATCGTCGGCTACGCCGCCAATTCCGACGGCCACGACATGGTCGCGCCCTCCGGCGAGGGCGCGGCGCGCTGCATGCGGCTGGCCATGGAAGGCGCCGGCAATCGCCGGATCGACTATCTCAACCCCCACGGCACCGGCACGCCGATCGGCGACGCCAAGGAGATGGGCGCGGTGCGGGACGTGTTCGGCGACAAGGCGCCGCTGATCTCCTCGACCAAGTCCCTCACCGGCCACAGCCTGGGCGCCGCCGGCGCGCAGGAGGCGATCTACTGCCTGCTGATGATGCGCGACGGCTTCGTCGCCAAGAGCGCCCATATCGACAACCTCGATCCCGAGTTCGAGGACCTGCCGATCGTGCGCGAGCGCGTGGACCGGCCGCTGGATACGGTGATGTCCAACAGCTTCGGCTTCGGCGGCACCAACGGCTGCCTGGTGTTAAGTCGAGCCGACCTGTGAGCGTGGCGGGGGCCGCGTTTTCCAAGGGGACGAGCCAGGCCGCCGCATTCCTTTTCGCCGTGGTCGGGCTGGCGCCTGGCTTCGCCCTGGCCCAAGGGGGGGTCATGTCGCAGGCGGACGGCGAGGCGGTCGCTCAGGCCTATCGCGCCGCGCCCGAGTTCAGGACACCGCCGGGCCTCGACGCGGCGGTCGCCGCCCTCGCCAGCGCCGATCCCGCCGCTAGGGGGCGCGCCGACGCCGAACTTTCCGCCGCCGCCCGGGCGCTCGCCGCCGGCGAGCATGGATCGCCGGCCAATCCGGCCTCGATCGACCCCGACTGGGACCTGCGCGGGCCCTATGACGTCGCCGCCGACTTCGCCGCCGCCAAGGCCCAAGGCCATATCGCCGCCTGGGTCCTGGCCCAGCCGCGCAAGGATCAGGCCTATCTGGACATGGTCTCGGCCTGGAGGCGGTACGACGCCATCAGCGCCAAGGGCGGCTGGGCGACCATCCCCTCCGGCCGCGAGCTCAAGACCGGCTCGACCGGCCCGGCCGTCGAGCGTCTGCGCGCGCGCCTCGCCGACGAGGGCTATGCCGCCACGCCCAGCAAGACGGCCGACGTCTTCGACGACGCCCTGGCCGATGCGGTCAGCGACTTCCAGACCAAACACGGCATCGAGGCCAGCGGCGTCGTCACCGAGGAGACCATCGAGGCGCTCAACGTCTCGGCTGAGGATCGTACCGCGACCCTGGCGGCCAATCTGGAGCGCGCGCGCTGGCTGCCCGATCAGTTTCCGCCCGATCGGGTCGAGGCCGATGTCGGCTCGGCCCAGGTGACGCTCTTCAAGGGCGGCGAGCCGGTGCTGACCATGCGGGCGGTGGTGGGCGACCGCAAGCACCACACCCCGATCTTCGTCGCCAATGTGGTGGCCGTGGTGTTCAATCCGCCGTGGGTGGTGCCGGCCGACATCGCCAAGGCCGAGCTCTTTCCCAAGGCGCACCGCTCGCCGGGCTATTTCGCCCGCAACGACATGTATGTCTCCAACGGCCAGATCATCCAGCGCGCCGGTCCCAAGTCGTCGCTGGGCCGGATCAAGTTCGATCTTTCCGACCCTTACGCCATCTATATGCATGACACCCCGGCCAAGTCCCTCTTCGCCCTGGACGATCGTTGGCGCAGCCATGGCTGCATGCGCCTGCAGGAGCCCCGGAAGATGGCCGTCGCCCTTCTGGCGTCCGACAAATGGGACGAGGACGCGGTCGACGCCGCCATAGACGCCAAGGCGACCAAGCGGATCGGCCTTAGCCAACGGCTGCCGATCTATGTGGTCTATCGCACCGCCGAAGCCTCCAAGGACGCTCCGGCCACGTTCCGCGAGGATGCCTACGGATGGGACACCAAGCTCATGGACGCCATCAAAAAGTCTTAACGACTTGCGCAAGGGCGGTCGGCCGGTAATCTGGCGTTAACCCGATTCAAGGAACAACTGACGCGATGACGCTTGCGCGACGCGCCCTGTTGAAGAACGGTCTGGGTCTGGCGGTGGGGGCTGGCGTCCTGGCCTCGGCGCCGATGGCGATGGCCCTGGCCGGCAGATCGGTGCGGCGCCTGGTGTTCGACAATCTCCACACCAACGAGACCCTGGACGTCGCCTATTGGGAGAACGGCTTCTATCAGCCGGGCGGCCTGGCGGCGGTCAATCACGTGCTGCGCGACCATCGCAACGGCGAGGAGCACCGTATCGAGCCGGGCCTTCTCGACCTCTTGAGCGCCGTTTCCGCCCTGATGGAGACCAGCCCGCGCTTCTCGGTGATCTCGGGCTATCGCTCGCCCGCCACCAACGCCATGCTGCACTCAGAGAGCGTTCAGGTGGCTTCGGGCAGCCTGCACATGCAGGGCATGGCGATCGATATCCGCGTGCAAGGCCAGGACCTCGACCGGCTTCGCGGCGCGGCCGAGACCTTGGCCATCGGCGGCGTGGGCTATTACCCCACCAGCAACTTCGTCCATGTGGACGTGGGCAAGGTCCGCGCCTGGTCCGGAACCTGACCATCCGCCGCTGAGGATCACGGCCCGGCTTGCCCGTCCGCCGTTCAGCGTTCAAATACCGCTCACCTCGAACCTTCACTGACAGCGGATCGCCTCTTCATGGCCGACGACTACGACCTGCCCAAGGGCGAGCTGATGCGCGGCAAGCGCGGCGTGGTCATGGGCGTGGCCAACCACAACTCCATCGCCTGGGGCATCGCCGCCCAGCTCGCCGCCCAGGGCGCCGAGGTGGCGCTCCTCTATATGGAGGCCAATGAGAAGCGGGTCCGGCCGCTGGGCGAGAGCATCGGCGCCAAGCTCTACGCCACCTTCGACGCCGCCAGCGACGCCTCCATGGAAGCCGCCTTCAAGGTGGTCGAAGACGCCTGGGGCTCGATCGACTTCCTGGTCCACGCCATCGCCTTCGCCGACCGCGACCAGATCAAGGGCTCGTTCGTCGAGAACGCCACCCGCGAGGGCTTCGCCCAGGCCATGGACATCTCGGCCTACAGCTTCGTCGACGCGCTCGCGCCGGGCCGCGGCCCTGATGCCGGGTGGCGGCTCGATCATCACCCTGACCTATCTGGGCTCCGAGCGGGCCATCCCCAACTACAACACCATGGGCGTGGCCAAGGCGGCGCTGGAGGCGGCGATGCGCTATGTCGCCCGCGACCTCGGCCCCAAGGGCATCCGGGTCAACGCCATCTCCGCCGGCGCCATGCGCACCCTGTCCCTGGCCGGCATCTCCGGCGGTCGCGGCATGCTGGCCCAGGGCCGGGCGCTGAGCGCCCTGAAGGAGGACACCTCCATGGAGGGCGTGGCCGGCTGCGCCCTGTGGCTGCTGTCCGACCTCGGCCGCTCGACCACCGGCGAGGTGGTGCATGTGGACGCCGGCTTCCACATGATGGGCCTGCCCAGCGAAGACGAGGGCTGAGGCGACCATGGCCGCGCCTTTCGACGCCGATGTGATCATCGCCGGCGCCGGCATGCCGGGCGCCACCCTGGCGCTGGCCCTGACCAAGAGCGGGCTCAAAGCCGTCCTGGTCGACCCCCAGCCTTTCGAACTGCAGATGCGCCCCGACCTTCGACGGCCGCGCCAGCGCCATCGCCTTCGCCGCCTTCCGCCAGTGGCGCGCGCTGGGCGCCGGCGGCGTTTCTCGAACCCCACGCCCAGCGGATCGAGCAGATCCTGGTCACCGACGGCCGCGCCCCGGGCGCCGCCGCCAGCGCCCCGGGCGCCGCCTTCCTGCGCTTCGACGCCGCCGAGATCGCCGACCGCAACGACGGCGAGCCGCTCGGCTACATGCTGGAGAACCGCCACATCCGCGCCGGCCTCGCCCAGGCGGTGGAGCGCGCCGGGATCGAGGTCCTGGCCCCGGCGCGGGTCGAGCGGGTGGAGACCGCGCCCGGCGCGGCGCGGGTGACCCTGGCCGATGGCCGAGTGCTGACCGCGCCCCTGGTGGTCGGCGCCGATGGCCGAGGCTCGATGGTCCGCCGGCAGGCCGGCATCGGCACGATCGGCTGGGACTATGGCCACACCGGCGTGGTCGCCACCGTGCGCGTCGAGCGCGACCACGAGGGCGTCGCCTACGAGCACTTCCTGCCCACCGGGCCCTTCGCCATCCTGCCCCTCACCGATCGCCGCGCCAGCCTGGTGTGGACCGAGACGCCACGCCGGGCCGCCGCGCTCAAGACCGCGCGCGAAGTGATGTTCGACGCCCATCTGCGCCGGCGCTTCGGCGATTTCCTGGGCGAGGTCGCGTCTGGATGGCCCGAGGTTCACCTATCCGCTCTCGCTGCAGCTGGCCGACGCCATGACCGCCGATCGCGTGGCCCTGGTGGGCGACGCCGCCCACGCCATCCATCCCATCGCCGGCCAGGGCCTGAACATGGGCCTCAAGGACGTCGCCGCCCTGGCGCAGGTGCTGGCCGAGGCCGTGCGGCTGGGCGAGGACATGGGCGCGGCCCTGGTGCTGGAGCGCTACGCCCGCTGGCGCGGCGTCGACAACCTCGGCGTCGCCCTCGCCACCGACGTCTTCAACCGCCTGTTCTCCAACGACAACCCGATCGTCCGCGCCGCCCGGGACGCCGGCATGGCGCTGGTCAACCGCATCGGCCCGGCCCGGCGGCTGTTCATGGGCGAAGCCGGCGGCGCGGTGGGCGACCTGCCGCGGCTGCTGAGGGGCGAGGCGCTATAGGCTGGCCTAACCCTCTGCCGGCTCGTCCAGATTGCGCGCTTCCTCTGGCAGCATCACGGCACGCCGTCGCGGATCGGATAGGCCAGGCGGGCGCTCCTGCTGATCAGCTCGCCGCGCTCGCGGTCATAGTCCAGCGGACCGTGGGTGAGCGGGCAGACCAGGATCTCCAGCAGGCGCGGGTCGATCTGGCCGTCGGGGGTCTGGGTCATCGGATGAGCCTATTGCACGGATCGCGGGTCGTCGTCATCGTCGACCCCCTCGGCGGCGTCGATCTCCAGCAGGGCCGAGAGGGCCAACCGGCGCTCTTCGAGGCCGGGCGCCTCCAGCAGCGCCTGTTTTTCGGCCGTGTCGAACGGCAGGGCCATGCACAGGCTGTTGATCAGGGCGGGCCCGGCGCCGAGGTGACCGCCTCCCATTCGATGCCCAGGCCCTTCTGGTCGAGATAGCGGCGCAGGGTCGCCAGCAGCGGCGCGCGATCGAACTCGACCGCGTCGTCATCCTCGGCGAGATCATCCGCGAAGATGTCGTAGGCGGCGCGCACCTGGCGATAGGGCGTCGGCAGCGCCAGCTCCTCGCCGGTCTCGAAGCGGCAGACGCCGGTCAGGGTGATCAGATATCGGCCGTCGCCGGTCTCGGAATAGCTGGTGATGCGGCCGGCGCAGCCGACCCTGGCCAGCCGCGGCCGGGCGCGATCGCCGCCGGCGCGGGTCTGGACCATGCCGATCATCCGGTCGCCGGCCATGGCGTCGTCGATCATGTTCAGATAGCGCGGCTCGAAGATCTGCAGCGGCAGCACCGACCCGGCAGCAGCAGCGCGCCGTCCAGCGGAAAGACCGGGATCACCTGCGGCAGGTCGGCCAGCTTTCGGTAGGTGGTGGTCATGGCCGCGCTCGCCCCGCTCACGAGAACAGGATCGACGACAGGCGCCGCCGGCCCTGGCGGGCGACGTCCGACCCCTGGCCGGCGGCCTCGAACACGGTCAGCAGCTGCTTGCGCGCGGCGCCCGTCGTTCCAGTCGCGGTCGCGCTCGATCAGGGTCGAGCAGCTGGTCGGCGGCCTGGGCCAGCTTGCCCTTGCCCGCCAGAGCCTTGGCCAGCTCGAGCCGCGCCTCGTGGTCGTCCGGATCGGCGGCCAGGCGCCGCTCGGCCTCGCCGGTCTCGGAGGGCGCGGCGGCGGCCAGGGCCAGGGCGGCGCGGACGCTGTCCAGATCGGCGTCCTTGGCGCCCGGCCGGGGCCATGGCGGCCACCTCGCCGGCGCGCTCGATGTCGCCGCCGGCCAGATAGCAGCGGGCCAGGCCGCCGATGGCCTCCAGGTTGTCGGGCTCGAGCTGCAGCGCCTGGGCGTAGGCCTGGGCCGCGCCGCCGATGTCGCCCAGCTCCAGCGACTCCGCGGCCATGGCCAGCAGCTCGTCGACCTCGGAGGCCGGCCGGCGACCTTGATCAGCTTGTCGATGAAGGCCTTGACCTGGCTGTCGGGCAGCGCGCCCATGAAGCCGTCCACCGGCTTGCCGTCGACGAAGGCGTAGACCGTGGGGATCGACTGCACGCGCAGCTGGCCGGCGTAGACCGGGTTCTTGTCGACGTCGATCTTGACCAGCTTGACCGCGCCCTTGGCGGCGGCCACCGCCTTTTCCAGCGCCGGGGTCAGCTGGCGGCAGGGCCCGCACCAGGTCGCCCAGAAATCGACGATCACCGGCTGTCTCGCGCGAGCCTCGATCACGTCGGCCATGAAGCTGGCGTCGGTGCCTTCCTTGATCAGGTCCGTGACCGGCGTGGCCGTGGTCTCTCCGATCAGCGACATGGGCGCTCCCGATGGCAATTACGTCTGGCCCCTAACATGGCCCCCCGCGCGGCGGCTCGCAACGATTGGGCGCTCACCGCCCGAGGTGGGGATGGGAGAGGCGGAAGTTTTCAACACAAAGGACACCAAGAGCACGAAGGACACGAAGTTAGAGGATGGCGCTTCGCGCGAAGCGCAATTCCAACATTCGCGCCCGGCCTGCACGCCTTGATCCTCCGCGTCTTCCCTTCCTTCGTGTTCTTCGTGTCCTTCGTGGTGAAATAAAACGCCGACGCGCCCATGCCCGCCAGACGATGACCCCTCACCCGGCCAGGGATGCCGAAATCGACGATCAGGGGCGTCACCCCGATGGCGGCGAGGAAGCGGCGAAAGCCCGCCTGGCTCACCGCCGTGGTCGCCGTATTGATCAGCGGATGGAAGTTCACCGGATCGGCGGCGGCCAGCGCCGCGTCCAGCACGAAGCCCACGCGATGCGCCGGATCGTTGATCAGGGCGAAGGCCGTGACCGAGCCTGGCGTCACCCCCAGCGCCTCCTCCAGCAGCTCCGCCGAGCCGAACGACAGCTTGCGCCGAGCCGATCGCGGCCGGCAGAGCCTTCAGGTCGATCCGCGTCTCCTGCAGAGCCGAGACCAGCCACAGAGCTGGCCCTTGGCGTCCTTCAGGAACAGGTTCTTGGTGTGGCCGCCCGGCAGAGCCGCCTTGACCTCGTCGCCCTCGCCGACCCGGAACACCGGCGCGTGGTCCAGGGTCGCTGTGCGCGATCCCGTGGGCGTCCAGGAAGGCGAACAGGTCGGAGCGGGTCGAGCATGGCGAGCCATCGCTTAGCGCCCTCCCCGTGTGCATGGGGACGGCGAGGGAGGCTTGCGCAGCGGCGGGGTTTGCGCGATAAGCCATCGCCATGCAGCTGGAATGCTTTCCCACCACCGATCGCCCGCCCGATATCGTGCCCGGCCGCCCGCCGCGCGCCTGGATGGACACGTTCCCCGACCGCCACCCCTATCGCTGCCTGCCGCTGACCATGGCCAACACCACCGGCTGGGAGATCCTCTGCCCGATCGGCTTCACCGCCGAATGGAACGGCGGCACTACGCCAGACGACATCACCCTCACGCCCGACCACCCGTATCCCGGACTTCCACGACTTCGCCAAGAGCCACTTCTCCCACGGCGTGCTCACCTTCCACCCCGGCTATCTGTTCCGCACGCCGCAGGGCTGGTCGATGTGGGCCGGCGGGCCGCCCAACCACATCAAGGACGGCATCCAGCCCCTGGCCGGCCTGGTCGAGACCGACTGGCTGCCGTTCCCCTTCACCATGAACTGGATCTTCACCCGGCCGGGCAAGGTGCAGCTTCGCCAAGGGCGAGCCGTTCTGCTTCATCACCCTGGCCCAGGACAAGCCGCTGGAGGACGTTCGAGCTGGTGCAGCAATCGCTGGACTCGCGACGCCGAGCTGCTCGGCCAGTACGAGGCCTGGCGCGCAGCAGCGCGACGACTTCAACGCACCGCATCTGTCCAAGCGCGACCCGGAGGCCATGAAGGAGGCCTGGCAGCGCTACTACTTCAAGGGCGAGATGCCCGAGGAGACCGGCGCCCGCCCGCGAGGACCACGTCAACAAGCGCCGGCTGAAGGCGCCTGAAGCTGCGGCTGCTGAGCACGCGGCGCGCGACGCGCCCTTGCCAACGCCGGGGCCCTCTGCGATAAGCCGCCTCTCGAATTTCGGGGCGGCCTCCGGCGCTCCGAGGAGCGCGGGCGTAGCTCAGTGGTAGAGCACAACCTTGCCAAGGTTGGGGTCGAGAGTTCGAATCTCTTCGCCCGCTCCAAATATTTTCTTAGGAAAATTAGAGCGATAAAAACCGCCCCTCGGGGCCGTTTTTGCTTAGAGGGGTGCCGCGTGGGCGCCGTTTGCTGTCTATCACTGCTCGCGCGCCATAGCGGCCGCCCTGCGGCGAACAGGCGTCAGCCGAGCGCGGGATCGAAAACCCGCTTTCGAGATACGCCTTGCGCTGCGTTCGACGTGGCCTCCCAGGCTTCCCACAAGGCCAGCCGCTCGGCGAAAGCGGCGCGGGCCACGGGCATGCCTTCCGTGCCCAGGAAGACGCGGAGCGGCGGGTGTGGCTCGTCGATTACCTTCAACACGGCCGGTAAGGTTGCCTGAGGATCACCCAACTCGACCTCTGCGGCATAGGCATATAGCCGCGCCCGGAGACCGGCGTAGGCGTCCAGGCCGGCCGCGAGTTTGAGCGAGGAACCCCGGCCGAAGTCAGTGGCGTAGGCTCCCGGTTCAATCAGGGTCACCTTGATGCCAAACTCGGCCACCTCCTTGGAAAGGCCCTCATGCAGCGCTTCGAAGGCCCATTTGGACGCGCTGTAGAAGCTACTGAGCGGCCCGGTGTGGATCCCCGCGACGCTGGATACGCCCAGGATATGGCCGCCGCCCTGCTGGCGCAGCAGCGGCAGCACCGTCTGGATCACCGCGAGCGCGCCAAAGAAGTTTGTGTCGAATTCCGCGCGGACGTCTGCTTCAGCCGCCTCTTCGACCGCGCCCAACAAGGGATAACCGGCATTGTTGATCACAACGTCCAACCGCCCGAAGTGGGTGTGAGCCTTCGGAATAACGGCCTCGACTTGTTCACGCTTCGTCACGTCGAGCGCCAACGGCAGGACCGCATCGCCATACATTTCGGCGAGGTTGGAAAGCGACTCCACGGAACGGGCGGTGGCCACGACTTTGTCGCCCCGCGCCAGCGCGCCCTCCGCCCAGATGCGGCCAAAGCCGCGCGACGCGCCGGTGATGAACCATACTTTGTCGGACATAGATATTTCCCTTCAGAGGTCGTTGTTAATTTTGGACTTTATTCGTCGACCTTCGCGCCCGGTCGGTCGCCATCCGTATGACCGCGTCGAAGCCGCGGTCGGATAGTGTGCGGCGCAGGAACAGGGCTGATCCTGGCCCCGCCACCGGTGGGATAGCGTGTCCTAGGACGGCGCGACCGCACCGCCTTGACGATGGTGGCGGCAACCTCGCTGGGCGGTTTCGGCAACGACCCTTCGCTGATCGAGGCCATCATCCGCGACGTGGACGGCCGCGCCGTCGCGATACGGCCCCCTCGCCCGAATGCCGGGTCAGGCTGTCGCGCGCGATCCCGCCCCATGCGGTGCGCGTCGATCCCGGCTCGATAATGACGACATCGATGCCGAAAGGGCGCAGCTCCATGCGCAACAAATCGCTCAGCCCCTCCAGCGCATGCTTACTGGCATGATACCAGCAGCCGAAGGGTTCGCCGATCTTCCCGCTCACCGACGAGACGTTGACGATCCGCCCGGCGCGCTGCGCCCGCATCGTCGGCAGGACGAGCTGGGTCAGGCGCGCCAGGCCGAAAATGTTGACCTCGAACTGCCGCCGCCCCTCGTCCAGCGGCACATCCTCCAACGCGCCGTAAGAGCCATAGCCGGCATTGTTGACGAGGACGTCGATGCGACCCGTGTCGCGCAGGATGGCGTCAACGGCGGCGGTCACGGATGCGTCGTCGGTCACGTCGAGCGACAACACGCGCGCGCCCGCGGCTTCGAGCGAACGCATGGCGTCGACACGCCGCGCGCCGGCATAGACGATGTAGCCGGCGGCAATCAGGCCCTTGACCGTTTCCTCGCCGATCCCGGATGAGGCCCCGGTTACGAATGCCGTTCCCACCATCTCGACGCCCTTTTACTAAATTGACAAAATCTGTTCATATGTCCGACCTTGACGTTTGGACGGAATTTGTCAAGGCTGCGTCATGGGCGACGACAAAAAGAGCACGATCCTGGCGGCGGCCCGGTCCGTGTTCCTGAGCTACGGCTACAAGCGGGTGAATATGAACGACATAGCCGAGGCTGCGGGCGTGTCGCGGCCGGCGCTGTACGTTCTGTTCAAGAACAAGGAAGAGATTTTCATCGCGGCGTATCTGCGTTGGGTCGACGAGAAGATCGCGCAGGTCGAAGCGGCAATGGCCCAGACCGGCTTGCCCAAGGATAAATTGGCACGCGCCTTCGAAATTTGGGCTGTCGGTCCGTTCGAGCTGACGATGGCGTCGCCCGCGGCGCAGGAACTGCTCGATACCAATTTCGCGTTCGCGCAGACCGCCCGAAAACAGGGCGATGCGACCTTCGAGGCGACGATCGCTCCGGCCGTGGCGAAGCTGAGCGAAACCCTTCCGGCGGCGTCGCGCATCGCTCCCGGCCGAATCGCCCATGTTCTGGTGAACGCGGTGCGAGGCTTCAAGCAGACGTCGGCCACGCCAGACGACATGCGGCGGCTCATTGACGAGCTTTTGTTGCTGTCTTTCGGACCGAATTAGCGCGTGCCGGCCGGCGTCTGATTAAAGGTGGAGAGATCACGGCAGAGTTTGCTTTCGAAAGCACGTCGGACGAGGTGCTGACGGGACAGGATTTGGGGCAAGACCGCCGCCTAGCCACCCCTTCAAAGCGCGATCTTCGCCTCGATCACATCGTAGTCCGCGCTTAGCCGGCCGCCGTCCGAACTGAGCAGGCCCTCGGCCGTCAAGGCTTTCACGTCGGCGTGGACGTTGCTGTAGTCGCGCCCCAGGGCGGTCGCGAGCTGGCGGATACTGCCGACGTCGTGGCGCCGAACATGGCGCAGGAGTTCGGTCCGCTTGATGGTAAGCACGCGCGCCAGGGTCTCCCAGCTTTCGAACGCCAGATGGCGCTCGTCGAAGCGCTCTCCTTGCTCCGCGCGCCGCCAGGCATCGGCGAACCGGCGCGAGGCGTCCGCCTCGATATCGCCGCCCACGGTGATCTTGATCTCGCTCATCGCTCACCTCTCAAAGACCGGACATCGGCCCAGAAGTCTTCCATCAAACGCTCGACCGTCGTGAACAGATAGGGGCTTTCGAGGCCGCGGACATGGCGATGATCGCCCTTGCCTCGCTCATTGTCGTAGCCAACCTCTCGGACGCCGGGCCGCCCGTAGAACAGCGAATATTTCAACCCATGCGTCGAGGGTGGGACCGGTGCCGGCACGCGCCAGAGCGACAGCTCCGCGATCGCGCCGTCGTCATAGTCGATCCGCTGCAGGAACAGCCTCTGAGCCTTAGCCACACCGGTGAATATGGTTCATCATACCATATGGTGTCAATGGCCAGAAACTATGGCGCCGCCCCACCCACCTGAGACATGATCCCCAGCAGGCGCCCCTCGTTGTCGCGGAAGAAGGCCATCCATTCCTCCATGCCGTCGGCGTGGCGATGAATGAGGTGGGGCGGGCTCTCGAACTCCACGCCGCGCTCCAGAAGCCGGCTGTGCGCCGTGCGGATGTCGCCCACGCGAAAATAGATCACCGACTGGGGCTGGCTCGCCGCCGCGCCTTCCTCGAGAAACAGCCGCACGCCGCCGCAGTCGAAGAAGGCCAGCTTGCCGAAGGTGTACAGGTGCCTGAGGCCGAGCACTTCGCGCCACCATCGCTCGGCCTCGCCGATATCGCTCACCGAGCGGGATATCTGTCCGATTTCGCCTAGGTCCAACGTCTGTTCCATATTCCGCTCTCTGCCGTGTAGGTGACTGTCGCGCCGGATCCCGTCCCACCGGCGCAGAGCGCCCGCGGTCGGCGAGGCCGAGCTTGCCGATGGCGTTGGCCAGATGGAATTTGACCGCGTCGCCGCTGACGCCGCGGCGGCGGGCGATCTCGGCGTTGCTCATGCCGTGCCTGACCGCCTCGACCACCCGCCATTCGGCCGGCGTCAGGACATCCGGATGCGGTGGGCGGCCGACCCCGCGCTTGCTGCTCATTTGGCAGCGATAGCGTATCGGAGCGGGAATTTCCCTCCCCCGCGGGCGCCACCGCGGCCGGAGCGACCCTTCACCAGGTCATCTAGGCGTCGGAGAAGGGATCGACGCTCGCCATGGGCGTTTATCCCACATTTTTTGAAAGTTCCGGAACGTGGGATAAACCGGCGGCCCCGCCGCCGGTGTTCCGCCGGCCGGGTTCGGCGTAAACAGGCGCTCCGTCCCGCGGCCAGGAGCTTTGCATGTATATCGCCATGAACCGGTTCAAGGTCCTCCCGGAAGAGCAGGAAGCGTTCCGACGGCGATGGCTGGACCGCGAGGTGCATCTCACCACCGTGCCGGGCTTCATCGCCTTCCACCTGCTGCAGGGGCCGACGCGCGAGGATCACGTGCTCTACGCCTCCCACACCCTGTGGCGCTCGCATGCCGATTTCGAGGCCTGGACCCGGTCCGAGCCGTTCCGCGCGGCCCACGCCGGCGCCGGGTCCGGACGCTCGCTCACCCTCACCCATCCGGACTTCGAGGGCTTCGAGGTGCTGCAGGAGATCACCGCCGACGGCGTGGCTGTTTCGTGATGAGCGCTTCGGCGGCCATCGCGACGCGCCCCGGCATGGCCTGGATCGCCGGCGGCGAGTTCCTGATGGGCTCGGATGCGCACTATCCCGAGGAGAAGCCGGCCCATCGGGTCCGGGTGGCCGGCTTCTGGATGGACCGCCGCACCGTCACCAACGACGAATACGCCGCCTTCGTGGAGGCGACCGGCTATGTCACGGTGGCCGAGCGGCCGCTGGACCCGGCCCTCTATCCCGAAGCCCGGCCCGAGCTGCTGAAACCCGGCGCGCCGGTCTTCCACATGACCGCCGGCCCGGTGGATACGCGCGATGTCCACAACTGGTGGCGCTATGTTCCGGGTACGAACTGGAAGGCGCCGTTCGGGCCCGGCAGCGATCTGGCGGGCCTGGGCGATCATCCGGTGGTGCATGTCGCCTTCGAGGATGCGCAGGCCTATGCCGACTGGGCGGGCAAGGCCCTGCCCACCGAGGCGGAGTGGGAATATGCCGCGCGCGGGGGCCTGGAGGGGGCCGAATTCGTCTGGGGCGACGAACTGACCCCCGGCGGCGTCCACATGGCCAATGTCTGGCAGGGCCCGTTCCCCTGGCTCAATCTGGAGGCGGACGGTTTCGCCGGCACGGCGCCGGTGGGCTCTTTTCCAGCCAACGGCTATGGCCTGCACGACATGGCCGGCAATGTCTGGCAGTGGACCGTCGACTGGTACGCCGCCAGCCACCAGGGCGAGGCGGGCGCCTGCTGTGCGCCGGAAAATCCGCGCGGCGGGGCGATGGAGGCCAGCTACGACCCCAGCCAGCCGCGCGTTCCCATTCCTCGAAAAGTCGTCAAGGGCGGCTCGTTCCTGTGCGCGCCCAGCTATTGCCGCCGCTACCGGCCGGCCGCGCGTCACGCCCAGATGACCGACACCGGCATGAGTCATATCGGCTTTCGGTGTATGGTCCGCGAAGCCTGACAATCAGCCCACAAGGGCGGACGGGCCGGGGAGGCATAATTATGAACAGTTTCAAGGCATCAGGCGGCGACGCCTGCGGATGCGCGGCCTGTCTGGGCGCCGGCGGGCAGCCGACCGACCTGGACCTGCCACGACGGCGCTTTCTGGCCACCGGGGCGGCGCTGATGGCCGGCGGCGGCGCGATGCTGGCCGCGCGCGGGGCGCGGGCCGAGGCGGGCCTCGCCCCCGAAGCAGCGGTCGCCCGATTGATGGCCGGCAACGACCGGTTTGTGAGCCACGCGCTCACCTCGTTCGACGAGGATCTCAGGCTTCTGAAGCAGGCCAACGCCGGCGGGCAAGAACCCTTCGCCGCCGTGCTCTCCTGCGCCGATTCCCGCGTACCGGTGGAGCTGGTGTTCGATCAGAGCATCGGCCAGGTGTTCGTCACCCGGGTGGCCGGCAATATCGCCACCAGCGACATCATCGCCAGCCTGGAATATGGCGCCGCGGTGCTGGGCGTGCGGGCGATCGTGGTCATGGGCCACGAGAGCTGCGGCGCGGTGAAGGCGGCCATCGCCGGCAAGGCCGTTCCCGGCCAGATCAGCACCCTCTATCCGGATCTGCGCGCGGCGGTGAATCAGGCGGGGCCGGACGTGGAGGCCACCGGCAAGGCCAACGCCCGCATCCAGGCCGATCTCCTCTCCACCGCGTCTCCGGTGATCGCCGGCATGATCAAGGACGGCTCACTGAAGGTCGTCGCCGCCTACTACGCCCTGGCCACCGGCAAGGTGACCTTGCTCAGCTAGCCTGTCGCTCGCCGAGCAGAGGTTCTCAGGGGGCCGGAACGATCCGGTAGTAGAGGCCGTTGGCGCCATAGTTGGGCTGGAACCACCAGCCGCCGCAGCTGTAATAGGCCACCCCGCCATAGGGCTTGGCGATGCAGCCGGCCGGCAGGGCGGCGTAGACATCGCCATAGGCGTAGGCGGCCGCCACGGCGTTGGCGTTCGCGGTAGCCACGGCGGCGCCGGCGACGGTGGCGCCGACCACCGCTCCGGCGGCCACCGCCCCGGCCGCGCCCCAGCCGCCACAGTCGTAGCAGCCGGTGCCGTAGTACTGATTCACCACCGCCGGCGGGTGATAGGCCGAGCCGTAGTAGGCCGTGCCGGTATAGTGATTGCCATAGGCGTAGGCGCCGTTGCTGGTGGCGGCGTAATGGCCGTCGTTGGTCGCCACCGCGCCATTGTTGCCTGTGGCGTAGTGCGTGCCATAGGCGGTGGTGCCGTAGCTGCCGCCATTGTGGTAGCCGTCGTTGTTGGACGACCAGCTGCCGTGGCCGGCCTCGGCGCCGCTGCCTTCGCCATTGGTGGCGTAGTGGGTGCCCCCGGCGGTGGTGCCGTAGTGGTCGCCATTGGAGGTGGTGCCATAGTGGCCGCCCGCCGCCGTGGTTCCGGAGCTTGGATGGGAGTCATCGGCGTAGTGGCCGGCGCTGGAGCCGTGATAGCCGCCACCGTCGCCGCCATGGAATCCACCGCCGCCGCCGCCGTGGAAACCACCCCCGCCGCCGCCGCGCCAAGCCGCCGCCGGCTGCGCGCAGAACAGGGCCATCGCGCAGCCCGCCATCACCAAAGCTGTCTTTCGCATGACGATACCTCCTGAAGCGGGATTCATTGGGCGCCTGCCGTGGGCGTATCGGGCCGGCCGAACTTCATCTTCGGGGCCTTCTGGGCTTGCAGGGATGTGAAGTCGTCGGCGGTGAGGGTTGGATTGACCTGCCAGTCCGAGAAGCTGATCTCATAGGGCGAGTGGGTCGGATCCTTGACATAGCTGGCGCGGATCATGCGCGGCAGGCCGTCGTCGACGCCGATCCAGATCTCCGCCTGGACGTTCTCATTGGTGATGGCCACGATGTCGGTGATGGTGTCGCCCACCACGTGCGACTGGCCGACCACATAGGCGGTGGTCAGGCCCTCGGCCATGTTCTTGTAGGGATCGGAAGCGATCACCTCGGCGAAGGGAAAGAAGATCGCCGCCTGGTCCTCGGCCGCCTTGATGGTCTCATCCACCGTGGCCGGGGCCGGTCCCACGGCCACCAGATCGGCCGACGGGGCGTAGGCCAGCATATCCTTGCCATCATAGAGGAAGTCCGAGGCCGGCCCGTCGCCGGGCGTGATCACCCGCAGCTTGTTGGGCCGCTGCATCGTCACCTTGGAGAGGGTGGAATAATAGAGCGACTGGCCGTTGCGCGCCGGCGCCTCATAGGTGGTGACGGCGGTGAAGCGCAGGGCGGTGGCGGCGGCCAGCTTGTCGCTGGTGGCTTTCAGCAGCGCCAGGGCCTGCGGCTGGATCGCCGGGTGGGCCGGCGGCGGCGCTATGGGGTTGGCGGGCGGTTCGCTGGCGGCCAGGGCCGACCCGGCGGCGACCAGTCCCATCGTGGCGAGAAGTGAAAGACGGCGGATCGTCCGGAAATTCATGTTCGATTCCTGCATGGTGGTCGCCTTGAGCACCGCTTGTTAGCCTTTTTCCATCGCCGGCGACAGGGATCGACGGCGTCGTGGCGTCTCCTGTGCGATCTTTGTCGCCTTCCGGCCGCCGGCGCCGTTCGGCCGGCGGCGTTGTTGAATGTGTGCGCGTTTTTCGCCACTGTGACGGGCGGATAGGATTAGCCATGGCCCAAGGCCGTGCGGCCTGAGAATTCGCGCCACGCGGGGAGAATTCGATATGGAGGCGCCGGCCTCGAACATATCGAGCGACACGCGATCGGGCGGGCGAGAGGCCGCCCGACCTCCCGGCGATCTGCTCAATCGCGTCGGCGCGATGTGCCTCATTCCAGGCCTGCTCGCCGAGCTGGGCGTCGATCCGGCGGCTGTCTTCGCCGCCGCCGGCGCGCCCATGGCGATGTTCGCCGATCGCGAAACCCTGCTTCCGCTTTCGACCATCGCCAAGGTGGTGAGCCTGAGCATCGAGGCCAGCGGCCGGCGCGATCTGGGCCTCATGATCGCCCTGCGCGCCCGCGCCGACCATCTGGGACTGCTGGGCGATCTCTTCGTCCGCGCCGAGACCCTGCGGGCGGGCCTGAAGGATATTTCGGCCTATGTGCATCTCAATCTGCGCGGCGCCGTCGCCCACCTCGACGCCAGCGATGGGATCGCCGAGGTTCAACTCACCTTGCCCGAGGCCCTTGGCGCAGCCCGCGCCGCGTTCGAGGATTTGGCCATCGCCGTCTTCTTCCACGCCATGACGGGATACCTGGGAAGCCGTTGGCGACCCCATGAGGTGAGGTTCTCCCACGGGCCGCCGGGCGACCCGACGCCCTATCGTCGCCTGTTCGGCGAGGCGGTGAGCTTCGATGCGCTCAATGGCGGCGTCGCCTTCGCGGCCGCCGATCTGGAGCGGTCGATGACCGCCCATGACCGGCGCCGCCGGCGGCTGGAGGCGGCGGCCAGGGTGGCGTCCTCGCGCCTTGGCGTCAGCTTCGAGGAACAGGTCCGCTGGGCGATCCACGCCCATTTGCTCCAAGGCGCCGTGACGGCCGAAGAGGTGGCCCACGACCTCGGCCTGGCGCGTCGGACTCTCAACCGCCGGCTCGCCGCTCGGGGATTGACCTTCGCCGCCCTGCTGAAGGAGGTCCGCTTCGCCACGGCGCGGCGTCTGCTCAGCCAGTCGGCCACGCCCCTGGCCGAAATCGCCACCGCCGTGGGCTACAGCGAGCCCAGCGTCTTTTCCAACGCCTTCCGCCGATGGTCGGGCGAGACGCCCAGGACCTGGCGCGCGGCCAACGCCGCCGGCTGACGGGACCGCCAGCGCCAACCGGCCTTCTCCCCCTTGATCCTCCGGGCTTGACCTTAGTAAATGCGGCTCAAGGCGCGACACCTCCGGCGCGCGGAAAACAGGATGGGAACCCCAGATGAAATCGAACCTGTCGCGCCTGGCGCGCAACGCTCTTATCGCCACGGTAGCCGCCGGCGCCCTCGCCGCCGCCGCGCCGGCCCTTGCCCTGCCCGCCGACATGAGCGCCGGCATGGGCAATAGCCAGACCGTCACCGCCAAGGTCACCGTCAAGTCCGTCGACCTCGCCACCCGCCACCTGACCGTGGTCGGCGCCGGCGGCGAGACCTTCACCATGAAGGTCCCCGCCAGCGTCCAGAACCTGCCCCAGGTGAAGGCGGGCGACACCATCACCGCCACCTATACCCGTGAGGTCGTCTTCGCCGTCTCGCCGCCCAACAGCCCGCTGCCGGCCGACACCGAGACCGCCATCGCCGCCCGCGCGGCCAAGGGCGAGGTGCCCGCCGCCGTGGTCGCCAACCACGTGGTGGTGACCGGCGCCGTGGTCGGCATCGACATGGAGGCTCACACGCTCCAGCTGGTCGATCCCCAGGGCGGCCAGGTCCATACGGTGCAGGTCACCGATCCTCAGCGTCAGGCGGCGATGTCGAAGCTGAAGGTGGGCGACACCATTACCGTCTATGTCACTGAGAGCCTGCTGGTCGCCGTCAGCTAGAAACGGACCGCTTCAAGCGCCGGCCTGACCGGGCCGGCGCGCCGGCGGCGGGGTCTTGAGCCATGATCACCCGGCGATATGGCAATCTGAAGCCGCGGCGTGAGCCGGCGCCGGAGGCGTCGGCGGCGCTGGAGGCCGATGGCTATGTCGTGCTGCCCGGCGTGCTGGACGCGGAGGAGACCGCCGCCCTGGCCGCCGAGATCGCGGCGGTGTTCGCGGCGACGCCGCCCGATCGCGAGGCCGATGTCCATGGCCAGTTTCGCCATGGAATGCTCAATCGCTCGGCCCTCTCGCAGAAGGCCATCGCCTCGCGGCGCATCCTCGATGTGATCGAGCCGCTGCTGGGCGAGGATTGCCACGTGATCGCCAACACCGCCTGGCGCAATATCGCCGGCCACCCGGGCGGGCGCTGGCATATCGACGCCGGCCCCCATGTGCCGAGGCCGGAGGGCGTGGCGTGGCCGGACGCCATCCCCTATCCGATCTTCGCCATCGGCCTGCATCTCTTCCTGGAGGACTGCCCGCTGGAGGCCGGCCCGACGGCGGTGGTCCCCGGCTCCCATCGGTCGGGCCGCACGCCGCCGAGGCTCGATCCGGAAGGCCCGCCGCCCAGCTATGAGGGTCGCGAGCCGGTCCTGCTCACCGCCAGGGCCGGCGACGCCGCCCTGTTCGTCTCCGACGCCTGGCATCGCGGGACACCGGCGCAAGAAGGGCATGGCCGGTTCTTCCTCCAGGTTCACTACGCCCGCCGCGACATCGCCCAACGGATCATGACCACCGCCGAGAGCAATCATCTGACCCCCGAGGCCGCCGCCCGCGCCGAGACGCCGCGCGAACGCAGCCTCGTGGGCCTGCACGACCTCTTCTTCTACGACGCGTGATCTTCTAGGGGGGCCCCGCTTCAGGTCCCAGTCGCCATCGGCGCCCTCGACGAAACCGGCCTCGCGCAGCAGGCGCCGCGCCGTGTCGGCGTCGCCCTCATCCACCATCAGCCGCACCGGAATCACCCCGGCCCACAGGGCGCCGGCGGCGCTGTCGAAAGTCTCGGTCTCCAGGCCCTCGCCCTCCAGAAGCGCGCGCACGGCGCCGAGCTTGATCCTATCGGTGCTGCGGATCAGGGCGATCATGGAGGTAGTGTGCCACCGATTGCGCGAAATTTGGCGATCATCGATACCCCCTACGAACGCCATCTTTCCAATTCTCGCCCCCCCCCTCGCTCACAATTGACCGGGCCACAAGATTGGCTGAACACTCTGCGATGGCTGATGCTCCTGCTCTCCGGATACCCCTCGGCACCATTGTGGCGCTTGTCATGGCGGCGGGCGCGGCCTCGACCGCCGCCGAATCTCAGGAACTCCCCACGAGTTTGTCGTGCAAGGTCAGCGGCTATGCAGGCTGCCGGTCTGGAAAAAGCGCGGGCGATCCCGACCCAGGTCTCGACAGGATCTGCGTGGGCGCGGGGATACGATCGCCTCGCAACAATCTTTCTGTCGATCTCGGAAACCGGGTGGTGTCGCTGAACGGCGCTCTCGGCGTTATCGTCGGCAAGAACGAAATCGTCACTGGGCAAAGCTACGTCGTCAATTGGCGAAAGCCTCCCCGGTGGCGCGCGCCACCCGAGATATTGGAATTTGAGACCTCACGCATTCGGTTTTCGGCCGTCGGTGATCATCTATTTTCAGACCTGGACATCCCGACCGCACAGATTGAATTCATGTGCTATCGATCAAACGACTGAGGTTGGCGTTCCTACTCCGGCGAGCCGGGCGGCGGGGCGCGGTACCAGGCCAGCTGTTCGCTGGTGGCCAGCAGCTTGCCGTCGCGGCGCCACAGGCTGGAGCGCTCGTCCGAGGCGCCGCCGCCGCCCACCCGGCCCTCGCACTCCACCAGGATGAAGTCGTCGCCGACCTCGGCGAGCTCCTCGGCGGTGGCGTGCAGATAGACGGTGAGCGAGAGGGTGGTGGTCCGGACTTCGGGCCCCAGGGCGTACATCGCCCTGGGCGCCGAGTCGTCGGTGATCATGCCCAGCATGGCCTTGTCCATCGGCGCGGCGCGTGAGCGCACCCATGCCAGAGAGCGCGAGCCGGCCCCCGGAGCCGGCGGAAAGCCCTCCACTGGGCGCCGCTCGAAGGCGTGGGCGCCGTAGTGCCCGGAAGGCGCCCCCGGAAAGCTCCAGTGGGCCAGGCCTTGCGGGTCGGGCGCGGCGGGCATGACGGCGAAGGCGAAGGGCGGCGTGGCGGGACGCCGGGCCAGGGTGGCGATGGCGTGCACCCCCACCTGGTCCGATCCGGCCGCGAGCACCTCCACCTCCCACACCCCCACCGAGCCGCCCTGGCGCAGGCGGCGCGTGCGGATGTCGAGATCGCCGGCGGGGAGGCCGGCGGCATAGGTCAGGGTCAGCGACAGCGCCTCGCCCACCGCCTCCGGCTCGGCCTCCAGCACCCGGATGGCGAGGCCGATCGCATAGCCGCCCCAAAGGCCGCCGCCCGGATTGCTCCACTCCGGCCCCGCGCGGGTTGCCCATCGATGCGGCGCGATCGGCTTGAGGTCAGCGAGGGATTGAACGGGATTCATGGCGGCCTTCTAACCGGCTCCCGATGTGTTGCAAAACACTGGCGCCCAGCCCCAATCTGGTGTGCGGCGATCAGTCGGTGGGGAACGGCCCACGCCGTCGTCGACACCCACAGCACCCACCCCGATGCGGTCACGCGATAGGCCACGGGGAATGGAAGCGCTGTTCAGGTGATGAAGCTTCCGCCCCTTCGGCGCGGCGCGCGCCGGGCCTTTCATTGAAGGGCCAAGACCGCATAGGCTGGCGTGAACGGAGGCGGTGGGCTTGAAATTCCGGTCGATATCTCCCGCCGCCTTGTCGGCGCTCGCCTCCGCCACCCTCTTCGGCGCCAGCACGCCCTTGGCCAAGTTGCTGCTGGGAGGCGGGACCGATCCCTGGCTTCTGGCGGGATTGCTCTATCTGGGATCGGGCGTCGGCCTCAGCCTGGTGCGGGCGGGGCGACGGCTTGCCGGCGTCGCCGAGATCGAAGCGCCCCTGCGCGCGGCCGACATCCCCTGGCTGGCGGCGATCGTTCTCGCCGGAGGCGTGGTTGGGCCGGCGCTCCTCATGCTGGGGTTGACGACAACCTCCGCCTCATCCGCGTCCCTGCTGCTCAACGTCGAGGGCCTGGCGACCATGGCCATCGCCTGGGTTGTCTTCAGGGAGAGCGTCGATCGCCGCCTGCTCCTGGGCGCCTTGGCGATCCTTGGCGGCGCGGCGCTCCTGTCGTGGCGCGGCGGACCGGGCGGCCTCGGGATCGGCGGCCTGGCGATCCTTGGGGCGTGCGTCGCCTGGGGGATAGACAACAATCTGACCCGCAAACTCTCGTCGGCCGACCCGGTGCAGATCACGGTGATCAAGGGCCTCGTCGCCGGTGCGGCCAACCTCGCGCTCGCCTTCGCCCACGGCGCGCGTCTTCCCTCGGCCGGCGGGATCGCGGCGGCCGGCGTGCTGGGCTTTTTCGGGTACGGGGTGAGCCTGGTCCTGTTCGTGCTGGCCCTGCGACGCCTCGGCGCCGCCCGGACCGGGGCCTATTTCTCGACCGCGCCGTTTCTTGGCGCGGCGATCTCGCTCGCCCTTTTCCATGAACCGCCGACGTTGCGGCTCGGCGCGGCGGCCATCCTCATGGGGCTGGGCGTCTATCTCCATCTCTCGGAGCGCCATGAGCACGCGCACACCCACGAGGCCCTCGACCACGAGCACAGCCACACCCATGACGCGCACCACCGGCATGGTCACCGGCCGAACGATCCCATCGGCGAGCCGCACGCCCATTGGCATCGCCACGCGCCCTTGCGGCACAAACACCCCCACTACCCCGACCTGCATCACCGGCATGGTCACGCCGCCAGTGAGCCCGGCGACTAGGTCCGGCCCCCCGCCCGCTCCAGCCACAGGCGTTCGGCGGGCGGCGGCCCAAGCGCGAGGGCCGCTTCATAGGCCGCCCGGCTCTCCTCGCCCCGACCGAGACGCCGCAAGAGATCGGCGCGCACCGCGTGATAGGGCAGAAAGCCGGCCACCCGGGTGTCGTCCAGCGAGGCGACCTCGTCGAGGGCCGCTTGCGGCCCGGCGATTTCGGCCAGAGCCACCGCCCGGTTGAGCCGCACCACCGGGTCGTCGCGCACCTCCAGCATGGCGTCATAGAGCGCCAGCACCACCGGCCACGGCGCCGGCGCCGCCAGGCTCGGCCGCGCGCACCAGGCGCCGTGAATGGCGGCGTTCAAGGCGCGCGGGCCAAAGCCGCCGAGATTCCTCGCCAGATGGAGATAGCGATTGGCGTCCTCGATCAGCGCGCGGTCCCACAGACCCGGATCCTGCGCCGAGAGGGGCGTCATCGCCCCGGTCTCGTCCAGTCTCGCCGGTCGCCGCGCCTCGGCGTAGCGGACAATGGCGGCCAGGGCCTGGACCTCGCCCTCGCCGGGCGCCAGCATGGCCAGCACCCGGGTCAATTCCAGCATCTCCGTGGCGTAGCCGGCGTGCGGGCCGGCGCCGGCCGCATCCTCGTGCGCCTTCGAATAGGCGATCTCCAGGGTCGAGAGCACCGCCTCCAGCCGCTCGCCCCACGCCTCGGGCCCCGGGATCGAAAAGGGGACACCCGCCTCGGCGATCTTGCGCTTGGCGCGGACCAGCCGCTGCGCCAGCGCCGGTTCGGTGATCAGGAAGGCGGCCGCGATCTCGCGGGTCGTCAGGCCGCACACCAGCCGCAAGGTCAGCGCCGCCCGCGCCTCGGCCGCCACGGCGGGGTGACAGCAGACGAAGATCAGCCGCAGC
This sequence comes from uncultured Alphaproteobacteria bacterium, assembly GCA_963817995.1. Taxonomy (GTDB): domain Bacteria; phylum Pseudomonadota; class Alphaproteobacteria; order Caulobacterales; family Caulobacteraceae; genus Acaudatibacter. The sequence continues at coordinate 728,942 of CAWFQJ010000009.1, read as the reverse complement.
CGCTCGTCGGGGATCAGGCGATTGTCGTCGATCATGGCGTCCTCCGCCGACGGCTCGGGGTCGGCCGGCGCGGGCGAGAGCCGCCCACGCGCCGCGCGCCGACGCAGGGCGTCCAGCGCCGCCCGCCACGCCGCTCGATAGAGCCAGGCGGCCGGATCGCGGGGCGCGCCTCGCGCCGGCCACGCCGCCGCGGCGCGCGCGCAGGCGTCGCTCAGGGCGTCCTCGGCGATGTCGAGGTCGCGGAAGCGGGCGGCAAGGGCGGCGAGTATCCGCCCACCGTCCCGGCGCACCGCCCGCTCCAGCGCTTGGGCCGCCGGGTCAGCCAGCCTTGCGCTCTCCCTGGCCCAGCAGCGGGCGGATCTCGATCGCCCCATCCCTATAGAGCGGAATCTGGCGAGCGATGGCGATCGCCGCGTCCAGATCCGGCGCCTCCACCAGATAATAGCCGCCGAGTTGCTCCTTGGTTTCGGCGAAAGGTCCGTCATGAAGGGTTTGTTTGCCGGCCGTGGTGCGCACGGTGGTGGCGTTGGGCGTGTTCTGCAGGCCGGCGCCGCCCAGCCGCGCCGCCCCTAGCTTGGGGCCCAGCGCCATATGCCTGGCCACCACCTCGGCCATGGCCGGCGCGTCCTTTTCGGGGCCATAGACGCTCTCGTCCTCATAGATCAGCATCATGTATTGCATGGTCAAGCTCTCCTTCCGGTCGCGCGCCATGCGCCACCTTCCCCCTAAGACGCATCAAGCGGCGCGGAATCGACGCGGCGCGACGATAAATTTTCCGCCGCCGCGTCGAACACCCTCGCGATTGACCCCGGCCCCTGGGCGGGCGAACAAGACGCATGGCTGAATCCTTTAGCGCCGCCACATCGCGCAACGCCCTGGTGATCATCGCCGTGGTGGTGATGGGCGCGGCCCTGCACTGGATGTCGGCGATCATCACCCCGCTGCTGCTGGCCGTCTTCCTGGCGGTGATGGTCGATGGCTTCAGCCGCGTGATCCGCCGCCACCTGCGGGCCGTGCCGCGTTGGTTCCCCACGGCGGCGGCCATCGTCGTCTCCACCCTTCTTTTCGGGGCCTGCGCCTTCGTGGTGGCCATCAACGCCGAAAGCTTCGTCGCCACCCTCGGGCGTGACGCGCCCAAGCTTGACGCCATGATCGCCGGCATATCGGCGCGCCTCGGCCCCCACGCCCCCAAGTCGGTGGCCGAGATCCTGAACACCCTCGATCCGATGAAATATCTTGGCGCGGTCGGCGGCGGTTTGCAGGACTTCGCCTCCAACGCCTTCCTGGTGCTGGTCTATCTGGGGTTCCTGATCGCCGCCCGGCACACCTTCGAGCGCAAGGCGGTCAAGCTGTTCCACACCCGCGAGGCGCGGCACGAGGCGCGGCGGCTCTTCCTGCGCATCCGCGACAGCCTGGAGCGCTATCTGTGGATCCAGACGGTGCTGGGGCTGGTGATCGCCGCCGCCTCGTGGCTGGTGATGGTGGTGATTGGCCTCGACAACGCCTTCTTCTGGGCTTTCCTGGTCTTCATCCTCAACTACATCCCCATCGTCGGGGCGGTGGCGGCGATCATCCTGCCGGCGCTCTTCGCCCTCCTGCAGTTCGACGGCTGGACGCAGGCGGCGATCCTCCTGGCCGCCCTGCTGGCGATCAGCTTCCTGGTCGGCAATGTCATGTTGCCACGGATGCAGGGCGACAGCCTCAATATGGACCCGCTGGTGGTGCTGCTCTCCCTCGCCTTCTGGGGCGCGATCTGGGGCCTGACCGGCATGTTCCTTTCCACCCCGCTGACGGTGCTGGTGATGGTGATCCTAGCCGAATTCGACGGCTCGCGCTGGATCGCCGTGCTGCTCTCCGCCAACGGCGACCCCCAGAGCCTGGGCCGCGGCGGCCACGTCGCCCCCGATCAGCCGGCGCCGGTCGAGGCCTGATCGGCCGCAACCAGCCAAGGGCCAAACACGGCCATCCGCCCGAACTTCGCAAGAGGCCTGGCGACCGTCACTTCCCCGAAAGGTCACTCAAAATGATCCGCAAACCCCTCAAGGCCGCCCTCTTCGCCTCGGCCCTCGCCGGCCTGGCGCTCGGCGCGGCCCCGGCCAGCGCGTGCACCTCGATGATTTTCAAGACGACCGACGGGACCAATATCTATGCCCGGACGATGGAATGGGGCGCCTCCGACCTCAAGTCCGAGCTCGTGCTTGTGCCCAGGCAAATGGCCTTCAAGTCGGCCCTGGGCGATAGCAAGACCGGCGCCGCGTGGAAGAACCGCTATGGCTATGTCGGCGTCAACGCCGCCGGCCTTCCCTACGCCACCGATGGCATGAACGAGGCCGGACTGACCGTCGGGGTCCTCTTCTATCCGGGCTTCGCCGAGTTCCAGGCGCCCAGCGCCGATAAGCAGGCGGCCACGATCAGCAGCGTCGATGTGGCCAACTACCTCCTCGGTAACTTCGCCACGACGGAGGAGGCGCGCCAGGCGATCCCCAAGCTCCTGGTGGTGCGCAACGCCGAAATCGAAAAGGCCTTCGGCACGCCGATCCCGATCCACTTCGTGGTCACCGACGCCAGCGGAAAGTCCATCGTCGTCGAATACACCAAGGGGGTCCTCGCCATCTACGACAACAAGGTCGGCGCGATGACCAATTCGCCGAGCTATGACTGGCATCTCCTGAACCTGCGCAACTACGCCAACCTCACCCCCATGGGCGCGTCGCCGGCGCGCAATATCGACGGCGTCTCGCTCGCCCCGTTCGGGGCCGGCAGCGGCATGCTGGGGCTGCCGGGCGACTTCACCCCGCCCTCGCGCTTCATCCGCGCCGTGGCCTTCGTCAACACCATGACGCCGGTCAAGGACGCCGCCGAAGGCGTCGCCGCCGCCTCGGTCATGCTCAACAATTTCGACATTCCCCGGGGTCTGGTGCGCGAGGGCGCCTCGCCCGAAGATTTTCACCTGGGCTACACCCAATGGTCGGTGATCGCCGACACCGGCCACAAGGTCTACTATTACTGGACCATGTATGATCGGCGGATGCGGTCCGTCGATCTGACCAAGCTCGACTTCACCACCGCCAAGCCCTCGTCGTTCCCGCTCGACAAGGTGCGCGTAGAGGATGTCGAGGATCGCTCGGCCGATTTCGCCCACTAGGCGCGTGGCTGAGGCCTGGTAGAGGGTGCGCGCCTTCTACTGAATGAACACCTTCATATCCTGGAAGTCGAAGGTCACGGCGTGGGGCTTGAAGAAGTCGTGGCCGACCATGCCGGCGAGGTGGAAGCCGAAGGTCTCCTCCCAGGGGAACGGCCCGTCATAGAGCCCCTTCACGTTTTCCGCCGTCAGGTCTCCGAACGAAACGCGGCCCACGTCATAGGGGATGACCTTCAGCGTCCCGCCTCCGCCGGCCCCTTCGCCGGCCTTGCTCTCATCCAGCGTGATCCCGGCCGCCTTGATCACCGAGGCGGCGAGCTTGACACCGCCTCCCTCCAGGCCGGTGTCGACGAAGAGCAGGCTCGGCGGCAGGCTCTCGACCCGGCCCCAGCCGACCATGAAATGGTCGCCGGCCATCCAGATCGGAACCGCGATACGCGGGCCGCTCGCGCTGGCTTGCATGAATTGATCCACGCTTCCGGCGGTCTTGCGGCGCAGCACAAGCTGGCCGCGCGGATAATCGAGGGTCGCGAGGAAGTGATAGAAGAGGGTCGTTCCGATGACCCCGTCGATCCGCTTCACGCCAAAATCTTCCGAGAGCTGGCGCAGGGGAAGGGTGGCGACGGGCAGGTTGCGGATCGTCCAGCCACCCAGGGCCAGAGACTCGATCCGGCTATGGCCGACCTCGGCCTGCTGGCCGCCGGCGAAGGTCCCGGTGACGGCGCCGAAATACGGCGCCCCGAGTTCCTTGGCGAAGGCGCTGTCGAGAACCACCTCCGATCCGCCGGTGTCGATGAAGAAGGTGACAGGCTCGCCGCCGTTGATCCGCACCCGCAGCAAGGGCAAAGGCTCTGTCTTGATCAGCGTCACGGTGGTCGCATCGCCGGCGCCGGTCACCGCATAGGGCGTCTGGCCCTTGAAGCTCTCTAGCTTGGCCACATTGAGGGTCGGATAGTCGTTGGTGAGGAGGGCGTTGTGGGCCACATCGACGCCCTTCAGAGCCGCCGCCGCGTGCTGGAAATCGTCGGCGCGATAGTAGGCCTCGGCCAACATGACCTTGGGGTCGGCGTCCGCGGGGCGCAGGGCGATAGCCATGGAAAGCCAGCGATGCGCCGCGGCCAGATCATTGGCGAGCAGGGCGATACGTCCGAGCTGAAGGACGGCGCGATAGTCCGACGCGTCCTTGGCCGCCAGCCGCGCGTCGATCGCGCCGGCCTCGGCGAATTTGCCGGCCTGGAAGAGCGCATCGGCCGTGGCCCCATCCGAGGTCTCGGCGGCCCACGCCGCCGGCGCCGCGATCAGAGCAAGCGCCATGCCCATCCAGGCGATCTTCATCGTCAATTCCCTCCCGCTCGACCTCGCGAGACGCCACCGTAGCGGACGGCCGGCGCCGTCTCCAGGATTCCTTGTCCTTGGAAGTCGGATCATGGCGTTCAAAAGCGCGGCGATTGCCGCTAGGGTAGGAAAATGCCGTTGGATGCGCCCGTCGCCGCGCCGTTTTCGCTCGAAACGCTCGGTCCCGCCTTCGCTGTCGCCCTGGGCGAGGATGACGCCGGGCCGAGCCCCGCCCAGAAGGCGTTCCTGGCGCGGGTGCTGGAGGATTTCCGGCCAGGCGAGTTGCCGAACGTAAGGCTCGCCGACCTCGCCGAGATCCTGGCCGACTTCTGGCGGTTCGGCGCCGAGGTGGACGGATCGCCCGCCGTGCGGCTGCGCCGGGCGAGCGGCGCCCACGAGCGCGATCTTGGCGTCGACCTGCTGGAGATCGTCCAGCCCGACGCGCCGTTCCTGGTCGACAGCGTCATGGGCGAGGTCGGCGACGCCGGCGTCGAGGTCCAGGCCATGTTCCACCCCATGGTCGGCGAGGGCGAGGCCAAGGTCTCGATGATCCAGGTGTGGCTGGCGCCGGTGGGCGAGGATCGCCGGGCCAGCCTCATCGAGCGCGTGCTGGGCGCCATCGCCGACGTGCGCGCCGCCGTGGCCGACTTCCCGGCCATGCTGGCGCTGATGGACAAGACCATCGCCGAGCTGGAGGCCGACGCGCCGCGCGCCCGGCCCGCGATCGATCCGGCGGTGCTGGCCGAGGACCTCGCCTTCCTGCGCTGGCTGGACGCCGGCCATTTCGTCTTCCTGGGCGCGCGCGCCTACGACTATCCGCGCACGCCCGACGGCGGCTATGCGGCCGAGGAGCCGGCTTCGCCGCCCGATGGGCAGCCTCGGCGTGCTGCGCGACCCGACCCGGCTGGTGCTGCGCCGCGCCAACGAGCCGGCCGTGCTGTCCGCCGCGATCCGACGCCGAGCTGGACGAGCGCCGCCGCCGCTGGTCGTGGCCAAGTCGAACCTGCGCTCGCGGGTCCACCGGCGCGTCTACATGGATTATGTCGGCGTCCGCCGCTACGGCGCCGACGGCGAGCCGATCGGCGAGATCCGCTTCGTCGGCCTGTTCACCGCCGAGGCCTACGACGAGCCGGCGCGTCGACGATCCCGCTGATCCGGCGCAAGATCGACCAGGTGATGGCCGCGCGCCGGCTAGGCGCGCCGGCAGCCACAACGCCATGCGCCTGGCGCAACATCCTCGAGACCTATCCGCGCGACGAGCTGTTCCAGATCGACGCCGGCGAGCTGCTGACGACGGCGCTCGGCATCCTGCACCTGTCCGACCGGCCGCGGGTGCAAGCTGTTCGCCCGCCACGACCCCTTCGACCGCTTCGTCTCGGTGCTGCTGTTCGTGCCGCGCGAACGCTACGACGACCGACCTGCGCGCAGCGGGCCGGCGCGATCCTGGCCGAGGCCTTCGGCGGCCGGGTCTCGGCCTACTATCCCAGCTTCTCCGACGCGCCGCTGGCGCGGGTCCACTACATCATCGGCGTCACCCCCGGCGCCCACGCCGATCCCGGACCTCGCCGACGCTGGAAGCGCGAGATCGACCGCGGCTGGCCCGCACCTGGGGCGACCGCTCTCGAGGCCGCGGTGCGCGCCGAGCTGCCGACCCGGCCGACGCCGCCGCGTCTGCTCGCCGCTATGGCGCGAGGCCTTCCCGGCCGGCTACCGCGACCGCTACGACGCCGCCGAGGCCCTGGACGACCTCGTGGCCGTCGAGGCCCTGGCCGGCGAGGCGGCGGTCGCGCGTGCGCGCCTTCCGCTCGGCCGGCGACACGCCCGCGGCAGTTCCGCTTCAAGCTCTATCGCGCGGGGGCGATCCGGCGCCGCTGGCCGACGTGCTGCCGATCCTGGACAACATGGGCCTGAAGGCCCTGGCCGAGGACGGCTTCCCCATCCGCCGCGCGGGCCGCTGGCGGCGCGCGCCACGGTCTGGGTGCACGAGTTCCTGCTCGAGGACGAGCGCGGCGAGCGCCTGAGCTTCGACGGCCATGCAAGGCGCCCTTCGAGGACGCCTTCCTGGCGGTCTGGACCGGCCAGCGCCGAGAACGACGGCTTCAACCGCCTGGTGCTGGAGCTGGGCGTCTCCTGGCGCGAGGCGGCGCTGATCCGCGCCCTGGCCCGCTATCGCCAGCAGTCGGGCCTCGACCCCAGCCAGGCGGTGCAGGCAGCAGGCGCTGGCGACCATCCCGACGTCGCGCGGCTGATCCTCGACCTGTTCCGCGCCGCGTTCGATCCCGGCCGATCGGCGGCGACCTCGAAGAGCGCGCAGGACGCAGGCCGACGCCGATCATGCGCCAAGATCGATCGAGGCCCTGCAGGCCGTCGACAGCCTGGACGCCGACCGGGTGCTGCGCCGCCTGGCCGCCCTGGTCAGGCGCCATGACCGCGCACCAACTATCTACCAGACCGGCGCCAGGACGGCGGCGCCCAAGCCCTACATCAGCTTCAAGGTCGCCAGCCGCGAGCTGGCCGACCTGCCGGCGCCCAAGCCCTACCGCGAGATCTTCGTCTGGCCGCGCCGCATGTCGAGGGCGTGCACCTGCGCTTCGGCCCGGTGGCGCGCGGCGGCCTGCGCTGGTCGCGACCGGCGCGACGACTTCCGCACCGAGGTGCTGGGCCTGGTCAAGGCGCAGCAGGTGAAGAACGCGGTGATCGTGCCGGTGGGCTCCAAGGGCGGCTTCTATCCCAAGCAGCTGCCGCGCGGCGGCGCGCCCGAGGCGATCCGCGCCGAGGCGGTGCGCGGCCTACAAGACCTTCCTGTACGGCCTGCTGGACCTCACCGACAACCATCGACGCCGAGGGCAAGGTCGATCCACCCGGCAGGCGTGGTCGTCCACGACGGCGACGACCCCTATCTGGTGGTCGCCGCCGACAAGGGCACGGCCACCTTCTCCGACATCGCCAACGGCGTGGCCGAGGACTACGGCTTCTGGCTGGGCGACGCCTTCGCCTCCGGCGGCTCGGCCGGCTACGACCACAAGGCCATGGGCATCACCGCCCGCGGCGCCTGGGAGGCGGTCAAGCGCCACTTCCGCGAGCTGGGCAAGGACATCCAGACCGAGCCCGTTCACCGTGGTCGGCGTCGGCGACATGTCGGGCGACGTGTTCGGCAACGGCATGCTGCTGTCGCAAGACGATCCGGCTGCGTGGCCGCCTTCGACCACCGCCACATCTTCCTCGACCCCGATCCCGGACGCCGGCCGCGGCCTGGGCCGAGCGCAAGCGGCTGTTCGACCTGCCGCGCTCGTCCTGGGACGACTACGACCAGAGCCCTGATCTCCAAGGGCGGCGGGGTCTTTCCGCGCACGCTCAAGTCGATCCCGCTCGTCGGCCGAGGTCAAGGCCCTGCTGGACGTGAAGGCCGACGCGCCTGACGCCCGCCGAACTGATCAGCGCCATCCTGAAGGCGCGGGCCGAGCTGCTCTATCTCGGCGGCATCGGCACCTATGTGAAGGCGCCGGCGAGAGCCAATCTCGACGTCGGCGACAAGGCCAACGACGCGGTGCGGATCGACGGCCGCGACCTGCGCTGCAAGGTGGTCGGCGAGGGCGCCAACCTCGGCTTCACCCAGGCCGGCCGCATCGCCTTCGCCCTGGCCGGCGGGCGGATCGACACCGACGCCATCGACAATTCCGCCGGCGTCGACACCTCCGACCACGAGGTCAACATCAAGATCCTCACCGGCATGGCCGAGCGCGCCGGCGAACTGGCCAGCGGCCGACCGCGACGCCCTGCTGCCTCGATGACCGACGAGGTGGCCGGCCACGTGCTGGCGCCACAACTACGACCAGACCCTGGCGCTGAGCCTGATGGAGGCCGACGCGCGGCCGAGACTGGACGCCCAGGCGCAGTTCATGGCCGACCTGGAGAGCCAGGGCCGGCTCGACCGCGCGCGTCGAGGGCCTGCCCGACGCCGCGCGGCATCGCCGAGCGCGCCGGGGCCGGCAAGGGCCTGACCCGGCCGGAGCTGGCGGTGCTGCTGGCCTATGGCAAGCTCGATCTGTTCGACGACATCGTCGCCGGCCGCCGCGCCGGACGACCCCTATTTCGTCGCCACGCTGGAGGCCTATTTCCCCGAGGCCCTGCAGCCCTATCGCGACGCAGATGAAGCGCCACCGGCTGCGGCGCGAGATCATCGCCACGGTGGTCGCCAACGACATGGTCAACCTGTGCGGCCCGACCTTCCCCGGCCGGCTGCGCGCGGCCGCCGGCTGCGACACCGCCGAACTGGTCACCGCCTTCGAGGCCGCCCGCCAGGTGCTGCGCTTCGACGAGGCCTGGGCGCGGGTGGAGGCGCTGGACGGCAAGACCCCGGCCGCCGGCCCAGATCGCCCTCTTCGCCGAGCTGGTCCGACGTCCTGCGCGGCCAGACCTACTGGCTGGCCCGGCGCGCCGGCCGCGGCGCCGCCAAGGGCGCCTCGCCGATCCAGGGCCTGATCGACGCCTATCGGCCGGCGGTGGACGCCCTGCGCGAGATCGTGCCCGCCGTGCTCTCGCCCTTCGAGCGCAAGGCCGCGGTGCGCCGGGCCGACGGCTGGATGAAGGCCGGCGCGCCCAAGGATGTCGCCCACGCCGTCGCCGTGATCCGTCCCCTGACCCTCGCCGCGCCCCTCGCCGACCTGGCCCAGGCCCAGGCGTGGCCCCTGGCCCCCACCGCCTTCGTCTATCACAAGGTCGGCGGCGCCTTCGGTTTCGACCAGCTGCGCGCCGCCGCCAGCACGCGCGGCGGCGACGATCCCTTCGAGCGCCTGGCCGTGCGCCGCCTGATCGAGGACATGATCGTCGAGCAGACGGCCCTGGCCGGCCAGACCATGGCCTTCGCCGGCGGCCCGCCCAGGGAAGGCGAGGCCGAACGCGCGGTCGCCGCCGTCACCGCCTGGACCAGCGCCCACACGGCGCGTGTCAAGGCCGTCAGGCGCACCATCGACGATGTGGAAAAGGCCCCCGGCGGCTGGACCTTCGCCAAACTCACCATCGCCAACGGCGCGCTGAGGGAGCTGGCGGGAGGATAGGGCGCCGGCTTGCTAATGGCCGGGCCGCGCTATACGTGTATAGCGATACGGGAGACTCTTATGCTCGCGATCAGATTGCCGCCCGAGATCGAAGACCGCCTCGCCGCCCTGGCCGAGGCCACCGGGCGAACCAAAACCTTCTACGCCCGCGAAGCCATACTCGAGCACCTCGACGCGTTGGAAGATATCTATCTCGCCGAACAGCGACTGGCCGACATCCGCGCCGGCCGAACCAAGACCATCCCTCTGGAAGACCTCATGAAGGCGCATGGCGTGGCGGATTGAGGTCGATCCGGCCGCCGCGAAGGAAATAGACGCGCTCGGCCATGACGGCGCCCGCCGCATCCTGAAGTTCCTGCACGGCCGCGTCGCGCCGTTGGATGATCCCCGCGCCATTGGCGAAGCGCTGAGGGGATCGAAGCTGGGCGGCCTCTGGAAATACAGGGTCGGCGACTATCGTATCACCGCCGACATTCAGGATCGCGCCGTTTGCATCCTCGTGGTCCGAGTCGGCCATCGGCGGGAAGTCTATCGGCGTTAGTGCCGGAACACCCGCGTCCCCGTGAACGCCATGGCGATGCGGGCCGCGTCGGGCCCCTCGATCACCTAGGCGTCGAGGATCGAGCCGTCGGCCGGGATGACGTAGATGGCGTCAGCCGCAAGACCGGTCCTGCTTATCCGGGCCAACCTTCAGGCGGCCAGTCCCGCGCGGCGTGAATTACGCGCAAGATCACGATGATTTCCTGGCCGGCCCGTTCCGAAAGCGCATAGGCGATGATGTACGGTAGCCGGCCGACTGATTTTTCATAGGTTCCGGTGACGCGGCCAAGTCGGCCGGTCGCGTGCCGGCCGAGCGCTTCGCCCGTATCAAGAATCCGGTCCGCGATGCGCACCGCGGCCTCTCGGTTATCGCGGGCGATATAGGCGATCTGCGCCTTAATGTCGTTCAGGGCCTCGCGCGACCAGTGGGTCAGCCGGGTCACGCCTTGGCGGTTGGGCCGGCGGCGTCAATCGCGGTGTAGATTTCCGCCATGGCCTCGTCATGCGGCACGAGACGGCCAGCTTCCATGTCCGCAACGCCGGCCTTTATCCCCTCGATAATCTCCAACTCGCGGTCCACATAGGCCGCGACGGCTTCGCCGGCGAGAAACGACTTGCTACGCCGGGTGCCGGCCGCGATGCGGCCGAGCTTGGCCTTTACGTCGGGGCTGACTCGGATCGTCATGGTTGTGCTGGCAGGCATGGCGGCCTCCGTGTCAGGGTGTACACACCATAGCACAGACGGTGGCGATAGTAAGTCGCGCCTGCCGTGTCCGGCGCTCGTATCCGCGCCTCAGTGCCGGAACACCCGCACGCCGGTGAAGGCCATGGCGATGCCGCGCTCGTCGGCGGCGGCGATCACCTCGTCGTCGCGGATCGAGCCGCCGGGCTGGATCACCGCGGTGGCGCCGGCCTCGACCGCCTGGATCAGGCCGTCGGCGAAGGGGAAGAAGGCGTCCGAGGCGCAGGCCGAGCCCTTGGCCAGGGATTGCGGCAGGCCGGCCGCCTCCGCCGCCTCGGCGGCGCGCAGGGCGGCGATGCGGGCCGAGTCGCGGCGGTTCATCTGGCCGGCGCCGATGCCGGCGGTCTGGCCGTCCTTGGCGAAGACGATGGCGTTGGACTTCACGTGCTTGGCGACGGTGAAGGCGAACAGCATGTCGCGCACCTCGCGCCTCGGTCGGCGCGCGCTTGGTGACGATCTTCAGGTCGGCCGCGGTGATGCCGGGCGGTCGTCGCGGGCCTGGACCAGGAAGCCGCCGGCCACCGAGTTGAAGGTCTCGCCCGGCGCGAGCGGATCGGGCAGGGCGCCGGTGAGCAGCAGGCGCAGGTTCTTCCTGGCGGCGAACACGGCGATGGCGTCGTCGTCGGCCTCCGGCGCGATCACCACCTCGGTGAAGATCTTGACGATCTCCTCGCGCCGCCGCCGCGTCCAGCCGGCGGTTGACCGCGACGATGCCGCCGAAGGCCGAGACCGGATCGCACTGCAGGGCGCGCACGATAGGCCTCCTCAGGGTCGCGCCCAGGGCCACGCCGCAGGGGTTGGCGTGCTTGATGATGGCCACGGCCGGCGCCGGCGGCCGGATCGAACTCGGCGACCAGCTCGAAGGCCGCGTCGGTGTCGTTGATGTTGTTGTAGCTGAGCTCCTTGCCCTGCAGCTGGCGGGCGGTGGCGACGCCGGGCCGGGGATTGGGGAAGGTGTAGAAGGCCGCCGCCTGGTGCGGGTTCTCGCCATAGCGCATGGTCTGGTTCAGCGCGCCGGCGATGGACTTGCGCGCCGGCCACTCGTCGCCGAGCTGGCCGGCGAACCAGGCGGAGATGGCCGCGTCGTAGGCGGCGGTGCGGGCGAAGGCGCGGGCGGCCAGGCGGCGGCGCAGGGCCAGCGAGGTCGCCCCGTCGGCCTTCAGCGCCGCGAGCACCTCGGCCATGTCCTCCGGCTCGGTGCAGACGGCGACATAGCCGTGGTTCTTGGCCGCCGAGCGGATCATCGCCGGGCCGCCGATGTCGATGTTCTCGACGCAGGTCGTCGAAGTCGGCGCCCGAGGCGACGGTCGCCTCGAACGGGATAGAGGTTCACATAGAGCAGATCGATGCCGCCGATGCCGTGCGTCGGCCATGGCCGCGGCGTGCTCGGGCGCGTCGCGCACGCCCAGCAGGCCGCCGTGCACGACCGGGTGCAGGGTCTTGACCCGCCCGTCCATCATCTCCGGAAAGCCGGTGAGCTCGGCCACGTCCTTCACCGGCAGGCCGGCGGCGGCGATGGCCGCGCGGGTGCCGCCGGTGGAGACCAGCTCGACGCCCAGATCGGCGAGGGCGCGGGCGGTTTCGATCAGGCCGGTCTTGTCGGAGACCGAGATCAGCGCCCGGCGGACCGGTGCGGCGTCGGGGGCGGGGGGAAAGGCGGGCGCGTCCATGGGCGATCTCCTTGGCTATGAGAGAAGGTCGCCCAGGCGTGCGGCTGCGTCTATGTCGTCCCGTCGCGCTCCCCGGTGGTGCTCCACCTGATCGCCAGTCGCGCGCGGTGGGGGCAGGATAGGGGCGGCGGCGGAGGTGTCAACGCCGCCGCCAGCCCATTTCGCCCCGATCGCGACTGCCAAACCGTTATTGTTTCTCGTACACCGCCAGGGAGGCCTCGGCCTCCTTACCGGGAACCCACGACTTGTCGGTCAAGGTCTTGCCGTCGGCCGAGACCGACATGACCCCCGCCTGATAGGTCTTGCCCTCGAGGCTGATGCTGTAGGCCCATTTGTCGGGGCCGTCGGCCTTGTAGCTGGCCATCAGGCCGGCAGGCACGGTCGGCCCTTTCATCTCCGCCGGCGCGCCATCGGTCGAGCCGGCTATGGTCTGCTTATAGGCAGGATAGCTGAGAACGTATTTTCCCGCTGAGGGCGTGGCGATGGAAAGCGTATCGCTGGCCGAGTCAGACTTGACGTCCTTCCATACGCCGGCGAGCCCCGGGCCGCCGGAAACGCGCTCATAGACATCGGTCTCGGTGGAGGTCGTCCCGTCCGGCTTGTACTGGGTGAACGAAATCGTCGAGCTGCTTGCCGTCGGCCGAAAGGGTGCGATGGCCATTGCTGAGCACGGTGTCGCCCGCCTTCATCGTGGTATCCCAGCCGCCGTCGGGCGCCTTGGTCCAGGTGGTCGTGCGGTCGGCGAGCATCGGATAGGGCTTGCCGTCGACGGCGAAATCATAGGTGACGGTGGCGCCGTTGGAATATTTGAAGCCGGTGGACGTGGCCGCATAGCTGAAGGTGTCGCCGGTGAACTGGCTCTTGGCGACATTGAGCTTCCAGTCACCGGCGAACGGACTGTCGGCGGCGACGGCCGCGCCGGCGCCCAGCGTCAACGCCACAAGAGCGATAGCGAAGTGTTTCATCATAGCCTCCCAGGCTGAGGCGAAGCTTACGCTCATCCTTGGCGATGACAACGCCCGGCCGCGGCCATTGCCGAGCGCGGCCTCCGAGGCTAAGCCTCATCGCAAAATATACAAATAGGGGAGGAAGCGATGGCGCTGAAAGTCGTCGGTTCGGGGCTGGGCCGCACGGGGACGAAGTCCCTGCACGCCGCCCTCAACAGGCTGGGCCTTGGCCCATGCCATCATATGGTTGAGGTCTTCGCCCGACCCCAGAGCGTGCCGCTGTGGATCGAGGCCGGCGCTGGGCGGCCCGACTGGGACGCCATCTTCGCCGATTTCGGTTCGGCGGTGGACTATCCCAGCGCCGCCTTCTGGCGCGAACTGGCGGACTACTATCCGGACGCCAAGGTGATCCACACAGAGCGCGATCCGGACGAATGGTTCGAGTCCACCCAGGCGACGATCTTCGCGCCGCAGAGCGTCGAGGCCGCTACGGGCGAGTTCCGAGCCTTCTTTGACAGCTTCCTGGGCGCTCTGCGCTCTCATCTTCACGACCGCGCCTACATGACCGACTATTTCCGCCGCCATACCGAAGAGGTGAAGGCCGCCATCGCGCCAGAACGCCTGCTCATCTACGAGGCCGGCCAGGGATGGGCGCCGCTTTGCGCCTTTCTGGGGCTCCCGGTTCCGGACGAGCCCTACCCGTCTGAAAACTCCCGCGCCGAATTCATCGCCAGGACGCGCGCCGCCCACGCGAACTGACGGCGGCCCGGCCGTCGCCATCTGGCGGCCACATCCACGCGCTTTGTGTCGGGTGTGAAAGTCGCCTCGGTCACGCTTCCGGTCCTCGTCGGCGCCCTGGCTTGCGCTTTCTGCGTCCATGCGGCGCCTGCACCCGCGACCAAGGTCGATGAGGTGGTCGTGCCGGCTGGCCCCGGCCCGAAGGTGGCCTCGAGCTATCCGGCGGACGGGGCCGCCGTCGGCGCCGGCGTCCTGGTGGTGAAGATCACCTTCGACCAGCCGATGAAAGCCGGGGCCTGGTCATACGGGCGCGCGGAGGGCGCGGCCTTCCCTAGCTGCCTGGCCGATCCGCGCCTGCTGGCCGATCGGCGCACCTTCGTCCTGCTTTGCACCGTCGCCCAGCACGGCGCCTTCGCCATGGAGATCAACAGCGCTCCGGCCTTCGCCAGCGAGCAGGAGCGCGCGGCGCGGCGCACCCTGGTGCGCTTTTCCACCACCGACCAGGTGACGCGCGACATGCACGAGGCCCTCACCAACGCCGGCCTCACCGACGCCGACGAGCCGGTGATGACCTGGCGCGACAATGGCGCCGGCGTCTCCCAGTCGCCGCCCGCCAAATAAGTTGCAAAGGCTTATGCGAATGATTTGCATTCGGCGTCGGTCCGGCTATATGAATGCGGACGGCCGGTTGGAGATCGCCCCGAAGTGTACGTCTGCAATTGCAATGGCATTCGTGAACGCGAAGCCCGCGCGGCGATCGAGGCCGGCGCCGCCAAGCCGGCGGCCATCTTCCGCCATTGCCAAGTCCGGCCGCAGTGCGCCAAATGCGTCTGCGACATGCGGCGCATGATCGAGGACTCGCGGGAGGCCCTGCGCTTCGCCGCCGAATAGGAGCGCGGCGATGCAAGGCGACAAGGCGATCATCCAGCGCTGAACGAGGTGCTCACCAACGAGCTGACCTCGGTCAACCAGTACTTCCTGCACGCCCGGATGCTCGAGAACTGGGGCTTCAAGCGCCTGGGCAAGATCGTCTACGAAGAATCGATCGGCGAGATGAAGCACGCCGACAAGCTGATCAAGCGCATCCTGTTCCTCGACGGCCTGCCCAACCTGCAGGACCTGCGCAAGCTGACGGTCGGCGAAACGGTGCTTGAGGCCCTCACCGCCGACCTGGCGCTTGAATACGCCGGACGCGCCAGCCTGGTCGCCGGCGTCGAACAGTGCGAGGCGGCCAAGGACTTCGTCAGCCGCGAGGTGCTGGTCGACATCCTCAGCGACACCGAGGAGCACATCGACTTCCTGGAAACCCAGCTCGCCCTGGCCAAGGCCCTGGGCGAACAGAACTATCTGCAAAGCGCGGCGGGCGAGCTCTCCGAAGGCGGCGGGGGGGCTTAGGCGGTCGTGCTCGCAAGCGGGACTTTAGACTGTCCCTCTGATATTCAACTTTTCGGCGCTTCGATGGACTGGGGCTCGCCTTCGAGCTTTGGCGGCGGATAAGAACCAAGCATAAAGGCTCGCGACGCCACCAGGGATTCGCCCATGCCGACGGATATCGAGATCGCCCGCGCCGTTCGCCTTTCCCCGATCGCCGATGTGGCCGCCAGGCTCGATATCCCCGAAGACGCCCTGATCGCCTTTGGCCCGCACAAGGCCAAGATCACCGCGGGTTTCCTCGAAAGCCTCGCCGATCGGCCGGACGGCGATCTGATCCTGGTGACGGCCATGAGCCCCACCCCCGCCGGCGAGGGCAAGACCACCACCACCATCGGCCTTGGCGATGCGCTCAACCGCATCGGCAAGCGCACCGCCATCTGCCTTCGAGAGCCTTCGCTCGGTCCCTGCTTCGGCCAGAAGGGCGGCGCCACCGGCGGCGGCCACGCCCAGGTGGCCCCCATGGAGGATATCAACCTTCACTTCACCGGCGACTTCCACGCCATCGGCGCCGCCCACAATCTCCTGGCCGCCATGACCGACAACCACATCTATTGGGGCAATGGCGAGGACATGGACCTGCGCCGCGGCGCCTGGCGCCGGGTCATGGACATGAACGACCGCAGCCTGCGGGCCATCATCACCTCCCTCGAGGGCCACGGACTGCCCGCCGAGACCGGCTTCGACATCACCGTGGCCTCCGAGGTGATGGCCGTGCTGTGCCTGGCCAGCGACATGAACGACCTGCGGGCGCGACTTGGGCGGATCATCGTCGGGCGAAGGCGAGACGGCACGGCGGTCACCGCCGCCGACCTGAAGGCCGACGGGGCCATGGCCGCCCTGCTGCGCGACGCCATCCTGCCCAACATCGTCCAGACCCTGGAGGGCAACCCGACCCTGATCCACGGCGGCCCGTTCGCCAATATCGCCCACGGCTGCAATTCGGTGATCGCCACCCGGGCGGGGCTGAAACTCGCCGACTATGTGGTCACCGAGGCCGGCTTCGGCGCCGACCTGGGCGCCGAGAAGTTCTTCGACATCAAATGTCGCCAGGCGGGGCTGAAGCCCAAGGCGGCGGTGATCGTCGCGACCATCCGCTCACTGAAGATGAACGGCGGCGTCGCCAAATCCGCGCTGGGAAGCGAGAACCTAGCGGCCCTGAGGGACGGGTGCCGGAACCTGGGCCGGCATATCGAGAATATCCGGGCCTTCGGCGTGCCGCCCATCGTGGCCATCAACCATTTTCCGCAGGACACCGACGCCGAAGTGGCCGAGGTGAAAGCCTTCGCCGCGACCCTGGGGGTCGAAGCGGTGCTATGCCGCCACTGGGCCGATGGCGGCGTCGGGGCCGAGGATCTGGCCCGCGCGGTCGTGGCTCTGGTGGCGCGCGGCGACAGCGAAATTCGCTCCTCTGTATCCGGACGACCTCACATTGCTGGAGAAAATGGAGGCCGTCGCCAGGAAGGTCTATCGCGCCGACCGCGTCGTCGCCGACAAGCCTGTGCTGACCCAACTGGCGCGCTGGCAAAAGGAGGGCTTCGGCCATCTGCCGGTATGCATGGCCAAGACCCAGTACAGCTTCACCACCGACCCCACCCGCCTTGGCGCCCCGGAAGGGTTCGAGGTACACGTGCGCCAAGTGCGGCTCTCGGCCGGCGCCGGCTTCGTGGTAGCCGTCTGCGGCGACATCCTCACCATGCCGGGCCTTCCCCGCCACCCAGCCGCCGAAGCCATCGGCGTCGACGCGCACGGGCATATCACCGGGCTGTTTTAGGGCGGTCCTCCAAGGCGGCTCGCTAAGCCAGGGCCTCGGAAATCCGATCGATGAAGTCGCGGGCGCCGGCGATCAACGTCTCGGCGTCTTCAATCGAAATCGCCGCGCTTGCCCCCAAGCCGTAGTCGCCGAGTTCTTTGAATTTATAGGCCTGCGCCAGATAGACGGTGAGGGCGCGATTCAGGATCGGCAAATCCCTAGACAGCCGGGCAAATTCCGTTCGAACGCCCGAATGGGTTTTGGCGATCTTCCCCGTGCGAGCCAAGATCAGCGCTTCCGTCGCATGAAACGCTGCATAGTAGGCCGATCGCGCGGCCGCCTTGGCGAGTCCGATCTCGACGATCTTTCTCGCCTCCTCCAAACTTTCTTGGGCCTTGTCGAGATAGGCCTCGACCTCAGGGATCAAATATCCACCCCGTCGCGTCGGACCTCGGCCATGAAGCCAGTGCGTTGCTCATAGGCGGCCGCCTCGAAGGGCAACGCGTTGATGACGGCGCCCGTATCAAGCAGAATATCGGTCTCAATGCTGGCCAGCCGCTCTGATTCCACGGCGAACCCATCGAAGCTGCCGAGAAACACCGCCACATCGTAGTCAGACCCCGGCTCGTTCTGGCCGCGCGCTCGCGATCCGTAAAGCAACGCGCGATCCAGCCGCGCGCCATAGGCTCGACGCAGAGCGGCCGAGAAGCGTCCAAGCACGGCTATGTCAGCCTCTATCATCCGGGAACCATACCACGGATCGCCATGCCTGTCGGCGGGTAGCCTCGGACCGTGGCCGTGGGCGGCATTCAAAACTCCCACGCCGCCACCCTTGCCTCCCCCGTCCCTTCACTCCCCGGGCCCAAGCGCCGATAGATCAAAGCCTCGGCCACATGGACGCGGCGCACGGCGGGGGCGCCTTCCAAATCGGCGATCGTGCGGGCCAAGCGCAGGGTGCGGGTCCAGCCGCGGGCGGTGAGGCCGCCGGCTTCGGCCGCCTTGGCCATCAAGGACCTGGCCGGCGGATCGAGATCGGCGATGGCTTCGAGCCACGCGCCCTCGGCCCTGGCGTTGAGCGGACTCGCGCCGTCCGCGCCCTTGGCGGCGCGATCCGCGGCCATCGCCCGCGCCGCGGCGACCCGGGCGGCGACCTCCGCCGTGCCTTCGGCCGGCGGCGGGAGGGCGAGATCGGCGGCGGTGACCGGCGGAACCTCCACGGTCAGATCGATCCGGTCGAGCAGCGGCCCGGACACCCGGCCCTGGTAGGCCTGCTGGCAACGGGGGGCCTTGCCGCAGGCGCCGCGGCCGAGGCCACCGGCCCCGCAGCGGCAGGGGTTCATCGCCGCCACCAGCTGCACCCGGGCCGGATAGCGAACATGGGCGTTGGCCCGGGCCACCGTCACCTCGGCCGTCTCAAGGGGCTGGCGCAAGGAATCCAAAGCCTGGGCCCCGAACTCCGGAAGCTCGTCCAGGAAGAGCACGCCGTTGTGGGCCAGCGAGACCTCGCCCGGCTTCACCCGCAAACCGCCGCCGGTCAACGCCGCCATGCTGGCCGAGTGATGCGGGGCGCGGAACGGCCGGTCGCGGGTCAGGGCGCCCTTGGCGATCTGGCCGGCGATCGACTGGATCATTGAGGTCTCCAGCAGCTCGGCGGCGGTGAGCGGCGGCAGGAGACCGGGCAGGCGCTGCGCCAGCATGGATTTCCCGGAGCCAGGCGGGCCGATGTAAAGCAGGTTGTGGCCGCCGGCGGCGGCGATCTCCAGGGCGCGCTTGGCGTTCTCCTGGCCCTTGACGTCCTTCAGATCCGGCGCCTTGGCGCTTGAGATCATCGGGCCCGGCTTGGGTTGGCCGAGGATCTGGCTTCCGCGAAAATGATTGACCAGGGCGATCAGGGAGCGCGGGGCGAGGATGGCCGTCTCGCCTGCCCAGGCCGCCTCCGGACCGCAGGCCTCCGGACAGATGAGCCCAAGGCCCAGGGCGCCAGCGGCCATGGCGGCGGGAAGCGCGCCGGCCACCGGGGCGATCTCGCCGGTAAGGCTGAGTTCGCCAATGGCCGACCAGCCGTCGAGGGCGTCCTGAGGGATGATCCCCATCACCGCCATCAAGGCCAGGGCGATGGGGAGGTCGTAGTGATTGCCTTCCTTGGGCAGGTCCGCCGGGGCCAGGTTGGCCACCAGGCGCTTGGGCGGCAGGGCGAGGCCGAGGCCCGCGAAGGCCGCGCGCACCCGCTCGCGCGCCTCGCCAACCGCCTTGTCGGCCAAGCCCACCACGACGAACGCCGACGGGCCGCCGACGGCCTGGACCTCCACGTCCACTCGCCGCGCCTCGACGCCTTCGAAGGCCACCGACACCACCCGAGCGGCCATGCCCACCCCTCGCCAGAATTACCCGTAAACCATGGTCACGGTTCGGTTGGCGATTCAAGAACAAATAAGGAACAATTAGTGTATCTTTCTCGCTGCGGGCGGCACCCCTCACCCCTCGGAACGGCGGTTGGCGATCTGGGCCTCACGCAGATCCAGGTCCCGTTCGATCCGCCGGCGCGGTTCGTCTTTCAAGGCGCCCTGGTGATGCAGATCGTTGACCAGGCGCCGCTCGGCGGCGATCAGCTCAAGCTCGAGATCGGCGCGGGTCTCGGCCAGGGCGCGCCGGCCATCGTCGATGAGCTCGCCAGAGGCGAAGCGGCCCAGCCGGGCCTGCTGCCGGGCCCGAAGCGGCGCGATGGCGCCCTCCGGGGCGCCGCCCTCGGCCGCCAACTGATCGAGCCGCTCAAGAGCTGCGCGGATGGCTTGTTCGCGAGCGCCGATCTCCTCGGCGCGCTCGGCGCCGCGTTCCGCGCGCCCTTCCCCCGCCAGACCCAGGAACCGGATCACCCAGGGCAGCAGCAGGCCCTGGCCCACCAGGGTCACGACG
Source organism: uncultured Alphaproteobacteria bacterium (assembly GCA_963817995.1). Taxonomy (GTDB): domain Bacteria; phylum Pseudomonadota; class Alphaproteobacteria; order Caulobacterales; family Caulobacteraceae; genus Acaudatibacter. The sequence goes on along the minus strand of CAWFQJ010000009.1, from coordinate 708,674 downwards.
ATCACCGCGAAGGTCAGGAAGAGGATGAGTCCCCGATGCGGAAAGGGCTCGCCGGCGGCGGTGGTCAAAGGGATGGCCAGGGCGGCCGCCAGAGAGACGATGCCGCGGATGCCGGTGAATCCCAGAACGAAGGACGCCCGCCAAGACGGCGCGGGATCGGCCCGCGCCAGCGCCGGGATCAGCCAGCGCGGGACATAGGTCGAAGCGAACACCCAGATGAAGCGGCCCAGGATCACCACGGCGCTGACAACCACGGCCGACAGGATCAGCTCTGAAACGGGATAGTCCGATATGCCGCTGATCAGGCCCCGCGCCTGCAGGCCGGTTATCAGAAAGACCATGCCTTCAATGAGATAGGCGAAGAACCCCCAGAAAAAGATGCCCTGCAACCTGGTGGCGGCGCTGATCAGCGCCGGGCCGTTCCAGCTGAAATAGAGCCCGGTGGCCACCGTGGCCAGCACCCCTGACCCGCCCAGATATTCCGGCGGCCAATAAGCGACAAAGGGCGTCAGCACCGAAAGCAGGATCTCGACGCTCGGGTTGGAAACCCAGCGTCGCAGGCGAAGCATCAACCAGCCGACGGCCAACCCCCAGACGATCTCGCCGACGACAATCAGGGCGAAGGCGCCAAGAGCGCTGTGCAGCGAAAAGGCGCCCACGCTCACCGCCGCGACGGCGAAGCGGTAGAGGATCAGCGCCGTGGCGTCATTGGCCAGGCCCTCGCCCTCCAGGATCACCGCGATCCGCCGGGGAAGGCCCAGTCGCCGGGCGATGGAAAGCGGGGCGACGGCGTCTGGCGGCGAAACGATCGCCCCGATCACAAACCCTACGGGCCAGGGCAGCCCCAGAAGCCAGTGGGTTGCGGCCGCCACCGCTACGGTAGTGAAGACGACGCACCCCACCGCCAGGAGCGAAATCGGTCTGATGTTGAAGCGAAACTCGCGCCAGCTCATGGCCACCGCCGACGAATAGAGGATCGGCGGTAGCACCAGCAGCAGGACGATCTCCGGCGCCAGAACCAGTCGGGGCAGGCCCGGCGCCAGGGCCAAAATGGCCCCCACGATCGCCAGCAAAATCTCGGCGGGCGCCTTTAGTCGCGAGGCCACGACCGCGACGACCGAGATCACGAAAAGCAGCGAGATCAGGATCTCGATGGTGGAAATCATGGGCGTCTCATCGGCCGAACAAGCCCCGCCCGCCGATCTCTATCCGATGATGAGGCGTCCGCAACGTGGCGCGGCCCCGCAGGGCCGCGCCTGTTTCTTCAAGGCGCGGGCGACGTGGCCGGCTTACCGGTCTCATCCACCGGGGATACGGCCTTGAGCTGCGCCAGGCCCTTGATGCTGGTGTTGGCCCAGCGATCGAAAAGCGCGTGGAAATCGGCGTAGTTGCCGCTGGGGGTGCGGGCCATATAGTTGTCGGTGACGCCGGCGGTGCGCACGTCGAGCGCCCGACCAAGCACCTGACCGGACTCCGAGTCCCGCGCCTCGATCAGCACCGAAGCCTGGCCGGCGTCCACGGTCCGCACCGAAGCGCCAGGACTCATGGTCACCGAACTCGGCGCGCTTATGGAGAGATTGAAGACGGCGGTGGAAAGCCGCAGCACATCCGGCCCTGGCTGTGCCACCACCTGCCAACCGGCCTTGGTGAAGGCCTCGGTGAAGACCTTGTCGAAGCCCTTGCGCACTTCCTTGGCGATATCCTTGGCGTCCTGATCGTCGGTGCGGCCGTAGGCGAAGCCGAAGTTCTGGTTCACCTGCTTTACCCAGCCCTTGACGAAATCGACCTCCGTCGGGTCGAGCATGATCTTGGTGTAACCGCGAAAATCGGCGCCCGGCAGCAGATAGACCGCCTGCAGGTTCTTGGCCGGAACCTGTACGAGATTATCCCATGTCGTCGACATGGAGCCGGCGTGGGCGATGGCCATCGGCCCGACGCTCAGCGCGGCGATGGCGGAAAGCAGTGCGAACGGTTTGCGGATCATGAGCGCCCCCTAGTGTGGTTATGGTTCGTTGCCAGTTTATTAGCCGCCGCCGGAAAGCAAAGCGACGGCGGATTCGCTAAATCACTCCTCGAATCGCCTCGATCCGGTCCCAGAGCTTGGCTGCGGCGTCGGCGCCGCCGAAGCGCTTGAGCTGCTGGGCGCCGGTGGGCGAGGTGACGTTGATCTCGGTCAGATAGTCGCCGATCACGTCGATGCCGACAAAGAGCAGCCCGCGCAGTTTCAATTCGCCGCCGATCGTGTCGCAGATTTCCCGATCGCGAGCCGTGAGTTCGACCGCCTCGGCCCGACCCCCCCGGGCGAGATTGGAGCGCACCTGGCCCTTGGCGGGGATCCGATTGATTGCCCCCACCGGCTCGCCATCCACCAACAGGATGCGTTTGTCGCCCTTGGAGACGGCCGGCACGAATTTCTGGGCGATCACCTGTTCGCGGCCGATCATGGCGTGAAGCTCCAACAGAGCGTCGAGATTTGGATCGTCGGGTGTCAGGCGCACCACGCCGGAGCCGCCGCCGCCGTAAAGCGGCTTGAGCACAATATCGCCGTGCCGCGCGCGGAAATCGTAGATCGCTTCCGGGTCGCTGGTGATCAGAGTCGGTGGTTGCAGACCCGGAAAGCCGGTGACGAACAGCTTCTCCGGCGCGTTGCGCACCTCGCCCGGATTGTTCACCACCAAGGTGGCCGGGTGGATGGTCTCCAGGAAATGTGTCGCTGTGACATAGGCCATATCGAAGGGCGGATCCTGGCGCATCAGCACGACGTCGAAGTCCGCCAATTCGCGAACCTCCATTTCACCGACCTTATGATGATCCCCGATCACCGCGCGCAGATTGAGCGCCCGGCCACGCGCCGTCACCTTGCCATCTTCCAGCGACAGCCGGTCAGGCTCATAGACCCAGAGGCCGTGACCCCGGATCTGAGCCTCCAACATCATCAGGAAGGTGGTGTCGGTCTCGATGTTGATCCCTTCGATGGGATCCATCTGGATGGCGACCTTGAGCGGCATGGAGTCTCCTTGAGGGCGCCTACTCGTCGCGCCAAGCGTCGCGAATATGCCGTGGCGGGCGGCCGGGCGCGAGAGCCATCAGATCGAGGCGGATCGCCGCGCCGGCGAGATCCGGCCGCCGAGCCGTCAGCGAGCGCGCCGCGGCGAGGAGGCGCTGTCGCTGGCGCCAACTCACCGCCTCAAGGGCCGCCTCCAGACTGGATCGGCGCTTTACCTCGACCACGGCGACCACATCGCCTTTGCGCGCCAGGACATCGATCTCCGCCTGGGCCGTTTTCATGCGAAAGCCGAGGATGCGATAGCCCTTGGCCATCAGCCACAGGGCGCAGACGATCTCGGAGCGGCGCCCATCCCGGCGCGCGCGAAGGCCTCGCTCCATCCGGACCGAGCCCACCTACCGCCCCTTGAGCGCCAGAGCGCGGGTATAGAGGTCTCTGCGAGAGAGCCTTAGGGCCTTGGCCACTTCCGAGGCGGCCTCCGCCGGACCGGCGCGGGTGAGCGCCTCGATCAGCGCCGCGTCCGCCTCCTCCTCGGTCGCCATCCGCTCTTCACCGGGACCGATCACCACAACCATCTCGCCCTTGGGATCGGCCAGCAGAGGGTTGCCGGCAAGCTCGTCGAGCGGGCCGCGGATCACCGTTTCGTGCAGTTTGGTAAGTTCGCGGGCGACAGCGGCCTGCCTGGATCCAAACACCGCCGCCATGTCGGTGAGGCTCGCCCCCAGGCGCGATCCCCCCTCGAAGATGACAAGGCTGGCGCGCACCTTGGCCAGGTCTTCAAAAAAGGCTTTGCGGGCCGCCGAGCGCGAGGGCGGAAAGCCGGCGAACAAGAACCTGTCGGTTGGAAGGCCTGCCACCGTAAGCGCCGCCATCACCGCCGACGGGCCCGGTATGGGAAACACCGCTGACCCCTGGGCCAGCGCTTCCCGAACCAGCCGGTATCCGGGGTCCGAAATAAGGGGCGTGCCAGCGTCGGATATCAGGGCGACCCTCGCGCCTTCAGCCAGGGCGGCCAGAATGGCGGGTCTCGCCCGCGCCGCGCCGTGCTCATCGTAGCGCTCGAGCCTGGCCTTGATTCCATGTGCCGACAACAGCTTGCCGCTGACCCGGGTGTCCTCGGCGAGCACGGTGTCCGCGCCTGCAAGCACGTCGAGCGCGCGAAGTGTGATGTCTCGCAGATTGCCGATGGGGGTCGCCACCAGATAGAGGCCGGGCGCCACGACATTGGGCTTTGGTGCGGTCATGGCCTAGTCCGGCTCATAACCAAAGCGCGCCACCCAGGGGGCCAGGACCGGCAGAACCGGCGCGATCTGGTCCCGATAACGACGCCATTGGCCCACGCCCTTGGCGTTCAGTCCGAGCGCCAATTGAGGGGCGCTGGGTGTTTTGACGGAGGCGGCGGCTCTGTCGGCGAAATCCTTCACCGCCGGGTTCCAGTCCGCGCCCACGAACCCCAGAACCTGGCCGATCTCCTCATCGAAATCGGCCACCACCGCCTCATGCCGCACCTCGCGCAGAGTGAGGGGCAGCTTGGCGCGGTAAATGTCGGCCAGGGTCATGATCGCATCGTAGTAGGCCGCCGCGCCTTCCAGGGTGAGGAATTCGTACATCGCCGCATTGATGCGAAATCGCCGACGGAAGCAGCTGAGGACGACATCTCGCGGGTCGCGGATGGCGAAGAGGATCCTGGCCGCCGGAAAAAGCTTGGCGATTACCGGCAGGGACGGAGTGTGCAGGGGGAGTTTGTCGACCACGATCCGGCCCGCGAAATCCTCGCTAAGAGCCTCGCGGACGCCTTTCCAATAAGCCCCGCGGCGCTCACCGGCTTCGGGCGCGGGCAGGACGGCGAGATGATTGAGATGATCCGTGCTGGAAAGAAGCCGCCCACCAGCCTTGGCCAACAGGTCGGTCTCCTCCAGGGTGTTGACCCCCGGATGGCTTGCCAGCACCTTCTCTAGCAACGTGGTCCCAGACCGCGGAAAGCCCACCAGGAACACATGGCCGCCTGTGAGCGCCGCTCCTCTCAGGTCGGGGCCCGGTGAAGTGCGCCACGGGTCTGCCGGGGCCGATCGGAAATAGGTGGTCAAGCGCCGGACCCGATCGGCCGAAGTTTCGGAATAGCTGGCCGCGACCGCGGGTCCGTGCAGGCGTTTTTGAGCCTCATTGCGCATTTGGTAAGCCGCGAAAGCCTGGGCCGGGCGGCCTGACGCATCGAGGCTGTCGGCGCGGCGATCGTGGATATCTATCCGTTGGGGATCGCTCAGGTCGTCTCGCCCAAGCAGCGGAGCGAGCCGCTCTTCCACCGCGAGATGCTCTCCCTGAGCCGCATCAGCCCTGGCGAGAGCGATCTGAGCGCTAATCAACTCCGGCGCCAGGTTCAGAGCGGCTTGCGCCATGGCCCGCGCCTCGGCCGTGTCCTCGGTCAAGCTCGCCACCACCGCCATGGCCGAGAGGGGTTCGGCCTCGCCGGGCCGGATCTGACTGGCCGCCAGAAAGTGCTCGCGCGCCGCCGTCAAGGCCGCCAGCCTCAGGCAAGCGGTTCCGGCGTCGATCCGACCGCGATAGTCCCGAGGCACAATCTCCAATCCGGCTTCCAGCATCGCTCGCGCCTCCTCGCGGCGGTCCAGCCGCATGAGAAGCCGGCCCAGGGCGAACCTCGCGCCGGCGTCGCCGGGCGTGGCCGCCACCGCTCGCTCGAGAAGGGCCAACGCCTCTTGCGGTCGGTTTTGCGCCTCCAATCCTTCAGCGAGCAGGACCAGAACTCGGGGATGACGCGCGCCCCGCTGGAAAGCGGCCACCGCCAGATTGATGGCGAGGTTGCGCTCACCCGCCTGTTCGGCCGCCTCGATCTCGGCAGGCATGACGGTGGTCGAGGATTGAGTGTTCACGACCTCGCCCTCAGACCTCCGCGGACAGTTCCGAAATGATCCGGTCCAATACTGGACGGCCTAGCGGCGTGGCGTACAGGCGCCCGCATTTCATTTCGATCCACCGTTCCATCGATTCCATCCGTTCGGTCGATATTCTCAGCGGCGCCAGCTCCGTGAGGTCAACGCCCTCGACCGTGCGCAGACCCATGAGCAGCCGCTCGAGCGCTATCTCGCGCGCCGTGAGGGTTTCGCCTATGCCGCCCACGCCTTGATTTACCACGCGCGCCACATAGTCCGTGATCGACGACGGCGCGGCAGTCGCGACACGGCCATCGAGCGTGGTCAGTCTGCCGTGAGCGCCTGGGCCCAGTCCCAGATAATCCTGCCCTCGCCAATAGATGAGATTGTGCCGCGATCTAGCCGCTGCGCCACGAGCGTGATTGGAAACCTCGTAGGCCTCGAAACCGGCCTCCTCCAGGACCTCTTGCGTGACTTGATAGAGATCGGCCGACAGGTCAGGCCCGGGGGTGCGAAGGGCGCCCCGTCTCGCGGCCCGATCAAACGCCGTGCCGGACTCGATGGTGAGCTGGTAGGGCGAGATGTGCTCGGCGCCCAAGGCGAGCCCTTCCTCCAGGGATTTCGCCCAGCCGGCCGGCGATTGATGGGGCAAGGCGTAGATCAGATCGATCGACAATCGCGGAAACACCGCCGCCGCGCGTTCCGCCGCACGGCGTCCAGCCGCCGCGTCATGATTTCGGCCGAGGAAGCGTAGCGCTTCGTCCTCCAGTGACTGCAGCCCCAACGAAAGCCGGGTCACGCCCGCCCGTGCGAAGGCCTCGAAGCGCCCGGCCTCGGCGTCCGTGGGATTGGCTTCTAGGCTGACTTCCAGATCGCCCTCGGCCGTGAAGAGACCACGCGCTGTTTCAATGATCCGCGCCGCGTCGTTCGGATCCATCAGTGAGGGCGTGCCGCCGCCGAAAAAGATCGAAATCAGGCGGCGAGGGCCAACAAGAGCAGCATGAGCTTCTAGATCGGCGACAATCGCGCGCGCCAGGGTCGCCTGTTCTTCGCGCCGCCCTCGATCGCGCACGACATTGAAGTCGCAGTAGGGGCAGATACGCGCGCAATAGGGCCAGTGAATATAGATGCCGAGCGGCGGCTTGGGGCCGGCTTCGGTGTGGTCACTCAAAATAGCGCCGCCTCAAGCGCCGCAAAGGCCCGGGCCCGGTGGCTAATGGCGTCCTTGGCCGCCGCCTCCATTTCGCCGAAGGTCAGTGCGCCACCGTCCGGAATGAAGATCGGGTCGTAGCCGAAGCCGTTCGCCCCACGCGGCGGGAAAGTCAGGACGCCGTCCACACGGCCTTCCACGGCGACCACCGGGCCGCGCGGCCATGCCACCGCCAGGGCGCAGACGAACCACGCGGCGCGATCGCCGTTCTCCGATTCGATCAGTCGGTTTTCGACCAGGATCATGGCGCGGGCGAAGTCCCGCGTCGGGCCGGCCCAACGCGCCGAGTGAACGCCCGGCGCACCCTCCAGAGCCGCGGCGCACAGGCCCGAATCATCGGCGATGGCTACCAAGCCGCTGGCGTCGGCGGCTGCACGCGCCTTGACCACGGCGTTGCCCGTGAAGGTCGTCTCCGGCTCGTCCGGTTCGGCCAGGCCCAGGACGCCGGCGGCCACGACCTCGAATCGCCCGTGCAACAGCGCAGCCAGTTCGCGCGCCTTGCCGGCGTTGTGCGTGGCGGCCACCAGCCGCGTCCCAGGTTCGAGGCGAAGAGCCATGGCTTCCTCCTAACGCAATTGTCGCCCGCACGAGGGATTGTTGCATTGCGAAAATGTAATATTGATAAACGATATTTAATTTGATCGAAAAACGATGCGGACGTATCGATAAACACAGAAGGACGGCGCTGGGCCGCCCTCAAGATACCAAACCAAACGCAAACGTGCCGCAACGCACAAACCCAAGGAGACTAACCTATGACCACCACCAACATGATCAAGATCGTGGACAGCTTCGCGCTTACCGTGATGAACGCCATGGTGTTTGTCGGCCTGCCCCTCGTCGCCGTCGGCCTCCTAGTCCGCTAGGTTCCGAAAGGTATGCGCTTTTCCGCGCACCCGGTTCGGGCCATCTTCCCCGCCGCGTGAGGGCCGCCCCCTCGCGCGGCGGCCATCGGCCGGCATAACAGGAGGGGTTAGGTGCGCGCCCTGGGACCAGGCTCGGTATCGAGCGTTCTGAAAGTCATTCTGGACGTGTTCCGCATCGTCCTTTGGATTGTGATCGCCCTCGACGCCCTGGCGATCGTCGTGGCCCTCCTTCTCAGCTTCAATCCCGAATGGCTGGGCAGCCATATCCACCTCGATAAATTCGATATCCAGGGGCCATGGCTCGGCCCGGCGGTGGCGGCCATCCTGCTGGCCATTGGACTTTATCTGGGGGGCGCGATCGTGGTGGTCGGCCGGCTTCGCCGCATTTTTCAGACCCTGATCGCCGGCGATCCGTTTCATCCCGACAATGTGCGCCGACTGCGCGTCATCGCCGCAACCCTGGCCTCCCTGGAGATCGGGCGCTATATCGCCGCGGCCGTGGCGCACACTTTCCTTCCCGGCAAGCTGCACATCAGCGGCGGCGTCAACCTGACCACTTGGTTCGCCGTGGGCGTAATCGTCGTCCTGGCCGAGGTGTTCCGCGAAGGGGCGCGGCTGCGCGGCGAAGCGGAGCTGACGATCTAGCTCATGCCTATCCGCGTACGCCTGGATCGTCTCTTATTGGAGCGACGCATGTCGCTCACCGAGCTTGCCGACCGCGTGGGCGTGACCATCGCCAATCTTTCGATCCTCAAGACCGGCAAGGCCCGCGCCATCCGGTTTTCCACCCTGGACGCCCTCTGCCGCGAACTTGAGTGCCAGCCCGGCGACCTGGTGATCTTCGAGCCTGGGCCGCCAAGTGATCCGGATGACGACGACGCGGGGGAGGAGTAAGATCGACTTAGGCGCCGATCGCGGCCTTCTGCAGGTTCACAAGCTCATCGATTCCAGCCCGCGCCAAGCCGAACAAGGTGTCGAATTCACCGCGAGAAAAACCTCGTTTCTCGCCTGTCGCCTGAATCTCAACGATATCGCCGGAGCCAGTCATAACGAAATTGGCGTCCGCCTCGGCGTTGCTGTCTTCCTCATAGTCGAGATCGAGCACCGCCGCCCCTTCGTAGAGGCCGCAAGAGACCGCCGCCACGTGATCAAGGATCGGATCGCGGCTCAGCACGCCTTCGGCGAGCAGGTGCGCCGTGGCCAGCTTCAACGCCACCCAGCCCCCCGTGATGGCGGCTGTGCGTGTGCCGCCGTCGGCCTGAACCACGTCGCAATCAAGCGTGATCTGCCGCTCGCCCAAAGCCTTGAGATCGACCACCGCGCGCATCGAGCGCCCAACAAGCCGTTGAATTTCCTGAGTTCTCCCCGACTGCTTGCCTTGCGCCGCCTCGCGCCGGCCTCGGGTGTGCGTGGCGCGCGGGAGCATGCCGTATTCGGCGGTGACCCAGCCCTGGCCCCGACCGCGCAGGAACGGAGGCACCCCCTCTTCCAGGCTGGCGGTGACCAGCACCTTGGTGTGGCCGAACGAAACGAGGCATGAACCTTCGGCATAGCGGTTCACCGCCGTTTCGAGAGTGACGGTTCGAAGGGCGCCGGGCGCCCGCTCCGAAGGTCGCATATCAGGGAAACTCCAAGGTCTGGCCAGTCCGGCTTGCGCCGTGGAAGGCGGCGCTTATCCTAGATCGCGAGAGGCGCGTCCATGACCAACTCCTTTGTCGAGCAGATCGGCGGCCGCGGCGCCAACCTCGCCGAGCTGGACGCCCGCGCGCGGGAAATCTTCCGGCGCATCGTCGAGACCTATCTGGAAACCGGAGAGCCGGTCGGCTCGCGGACCATCGCCCGGGGCGGCATGCATCTGTCGCCAGCTTCGATCCGCAACACGATGCAGGATCTGACCGATCTGGGCCTGCTTGGAGCGCCGCATATCAGCGCCGGCCGCCTGCCCACCCACGCCGGATTGCGCCTATTTGTCGATGGCCTGCTGGAGGTCGGCGATATCGGCGAAGGCGATCGCCGCGACATCGAGGCCCGTCTCTCCGCCCATGGCCGGTCCTTTGACGACGCCATGAACGAAGCTAGCGCCATCCTTTCGGGCTTGGCCGGCGGCGCCGGGGTGGTGGTGGCGCCGGTGCGGGACGCCGGGGTGAAACATGTGGAGTTCGTGGCGCTCGGCGCCGATCAGACCCTGGCGATCATGGTTTTCGAGGACGGTCTGGTGGAAAACCGCCTGATGCGGCGGATGGCGGGGATCACCCCTTCCGCCTTCCAGGAAGCCTCGAATTTCCTCAACGCCCGCCTGCGCGGTCGAACGCTTGCCGAGGCCAAGGCCGAGGTCACCACCGAACTGGCGAGCGCCCGGCGCGAGCTCGATTCGGCGGCGGCGCGCCTGATCGAGGAGGGCCTGGCCGCATGGAGCGGTGGAGACGGCGATGATCGCGCACTCATCGTCCGCGGCCGGGGCAATCTGCTTGGAGATTCGTCGGCGACGCCAGATTTGGAGCGCGTGCGTATGCTGTTCGACGATTTGGAGCAGAAGGAGCAGCTGATCGGCCTCCTCGACGATGTACGCGGCGCCGAGGGGGTGCGGATATTCATCGGCGCGGAATCACGGCTGTTTTCGCTGTCGGGTTCCGCCTTGATCGCGGCGCCCTATATGTCGGGCAGACAGAAGGTGCTGGGCGCGATCGGCGTGATCGGGCCCGCGCGTCTGAACTATGCCCGGGTGATCCCGTTGGTTGACTACACCGCTCGCGCCCTGGGCAGGCTGATGGATGGATGAACGAGGACCCATGACGGACGAGAGACTGGCGGAAAACGGCCACGACGCCGAGGCCGCCCAAGAGCATGATGGTGAAACGATCGACGCGTTGCGCGCCGAGACCGCCGCACTGAGAGATCAGGCCTTGCGCTACGCTGCCGAGGCCGAGAACACCCGTCGCCGCGCCGAGCGCGAGATCAACGATGCGCGCGCCTATGCGATCCAGAAATTCGCCCGCGATCTGCTGGGCGTGGCCGACAACCTTGCCCGCGCGCTGGAACACGCGCCCAAGGACGCCGCCGATTCGCAAGTGCGCAATCTGGCGGTCGGCTTGCAGATGACCGAGAAGGAACTTCTGACCGCCTTTGAGCGAAACGGCCTAAAGAAACTGTCTCCCGCGGTTGGTGAAAGGTTCGACCCGCACCAGCATCAGGCGATGATGGAACAGACCTCGGCAGAGGTGGCGCCGGGCGGCGTTATCCAGGTTCTGCAGGCCGGATATGAGCTGTTCGGCCGCATTGTCCGGCCCGCCATGGTGATCGTGGCCGCCAAGGATTCAACCGGACCGACGGTGGACGGGACAGGGCCTGAGACCCCTGGCGCCGGCGGCTGAGCTTCGCGCACGGCGCCTCTTCCTCGCGCCGACAAATCCGCTAGTGTCGCAAGTCCTTTTTAACCGCCGCGCCGGGGGGATTGATTCCGCGGCGGCGCAGGATTTGGACGCGAATATGAAGTTGACGATCGAACGGGCCGCCCTGCTGAAGGCCCTTGGCCACGTTCAAAGCGTTGTTGAGCGGCGCAACACCATACCCATTCTCTCCAATGTCCTGCTGTCGGCCGGACCGGACGGCTTGGGCTTTTCGGCCACCGACCTCGACATGGAGATCGCCGATGGCGCCGCCGCCCTTGTCGAGGCGCCCGGCCAGATCACCGCCCCGGCCCACACCCTCTACGAGATCGTCCGAAAATTGCCGGAGGGCGCGGACGTATCGCTGAGCTTCACCGGCGATGACCCCCGGCTCTCGGTCCAGGCTGGCCGATATCGGGTGAACCTCCCAGTTCTTCCGGCCGGCGATTTTCCGGTGATGTCGGCGGAAGGCCTCGGCGCCAAGGTGACCGTCGACACCACCGACCTCATGCGGCTGATCGACAAAACCCGCTTCGCCATTTCCACCGAAGAGACGCGCTACTATCTCACCGGCATCTATCTGCACACCGTGGTTGAGGAGGGCCGCCCATTGCTTCGCGCGGTGGCCACGGATGGCCATCGTCTGGCGCTCGCGGAGATGCCGGCGCCAGACGGCGCGGTCGGCGCCGCCGGGGTGATCGTGCCGCGCAAGACCATCCAGGAGGCGCGCCGTCTGCTGGAAGACGCCGGTGAGTCCATCGACCTAGCGCTCAGCCCGCAGAAGGTGCGTTTCGACTTCGGCCGCGCCGCGCTCACGTCCAAGGTGATCGACGGCTCGTTCCCCGACTACACGCGGGTCATCCCTCGCGACAACAAGCGGGTTATGACGGTCGATAACACGTTATTCGCGGCGGCCGTGGACCGCGTCGCCACGATCTCTTCGGAGAAGAGCCGCTCGGTGAAACTCACCGTAGAGGCCGGGCGGGTGGTGCTCACCGTGCGCAACATGGAGACGGGTCAGGCGGTCGAAGAGCTTGAAATCGAATACGAGGGCGAGCCCTTCGAGATTGGATTCAACGCCCGGTATCTGATGGATGTCACGGGCCAGATCGCCGGCGAGACAGCGGAGTTTCACTTCGCCGACCGGGCCGCCGCGGCGACCATGCTCGACCCGGTCCTGGTGCTCGATCCCACGGACGCCGGCGTCCAGTATGTGCTGATGCCACTGAGGGCCTAGAGCGCCCGTCGCTCAGTGGCTCATGCGCTCAAGGATAAGCCACCTTTCGCTCACGGATTTTCGTTCGTACGAAAGCGCCGCGCTCGATCTCGGAGGCCGAAGCGTCTTTCTGTTCGGCGCGAACGGCGCGGGAAAGACCAACCTGCTGGAGGCTGTCAGCTTCTTCTCTCCCGGACGAGGGTTGCGCGGCGCGAACCTGGTCGAAGTGGGTCGGCGCCGCCCAGGCGAGGAGGCCGGGCGACGCTGGGCTGTTTCAGCGCGCCTGTCCAGCGAGGAAGGCGACACCCAGATTGGCACGGGAGTGGAAACCGCCAGCGCCAGCAGGCGCTTAGTGCGCATCGACGGCGAAACCGTCTCTCCCGGCGCTATGGCCGCTCACTTGCGCCCGATCTGGCTGACTCCCACCCAAGATCGCCTGTTCCTGGATGGCGCAGCTGAGCGTCGGCGTTTTCTGGACCGTTTGGTGTTCGCCGATACCCCGGGCCATGCCGCTCAGGTCAGCGGCTACGAGCGGGCTCAGCGCGAACGTATGCGTGTTCTTGGTGAAGCGGCGCCCGATCCCGCGTGGCTGGACGCTCTCGAAGCCCTGGCGGCCAAGGCCGGCGCGAGAGTTGCGGCCGCCCGGACGCGAACCTTGGTGGCCTTGCGGGAGGAGATCGAAGGGCGGCCCGAACGGGCCTTTCCCGCGGCGCGGCTCGGGCTTTCCGGCGAGTGGGAGGGCATGGCGCTTCAGGGAATTGATGTGGAGACGATCGAGGCTCGGCTCGCGGACGCCCTGGTGTCGGCTCGCGGCCGGGACGCGGCGGCCGGCCGCTCGCTTACCGGCCCACATCGCGGCGATCTGGTCGTGATTCACCAACAAAACGACCGGCCGGCCGCGCAATCTTCCACTGGCGAACAAAAGGCGCTGATTTTGAACCTGATTTTGGCTCAGGCGGCGCGACTTTCCGGTGCAATTTCCCAGCCGAATCCTATATTGTTGTTGGACGAAGTGGCGGCGCATCTCGATCAGACCCGGCGCGACGCCCTCTTCGACGAAATCGAGGCTCTGTCGCTTCAGGTTTTTCTGACCGGCGCCGACGAGACCTTGTTCGAAACCCTCAAGGGTCGTGCTCTTGGCGTGCGTGTGGACGCCTCCAGCCTGACCGTCCTGGACGACTGAATGACCGACGAACCCAACGAAGAAGAAATTTCGGAAACGGCGGATGAAGCCGCCGCCGACTACGGCGCGGATTCGATCAAGGTGCTCAAAGGTCTCGACGCCGTGCGCAAGCGCCCGGGCATGTACATCGGCGACACCGACGACGGCTCGGGCCTGCATCACATGGTCTATGAGGTGGTGGATAACGCCATCGACGAAGCCCTGGCGGGCTACGCCACCAAGGTCGAGGTAATCCTCAACGCCGACGGCTCATGCACCGTCACCGACGACGGTCGCGGCATTCCCACCGATATCCACGAGGGCGAGGGCGTATCGGCGGCCGAGGTCATCATGACCCAGCTGCACGCTGGCGGGAAGTTCGACCAGAACTCCTACAAGGTGTCCGGCGGCCTGCACGGCGTGGGCGTGTCGGTGGTTAACGCCCTTTCGGACTGGCTGATTCTGAGAATCCATCGCGGCGGCCAGACCCATCAGATGCGGTTCGAGCATGGCGATACGGTCAAGGCGTTGGAGATCGTTGGCGACGCCCCCCTGCGCGACAGCGGAGAGCCCCTTACTGGCACGGAGGTGACCTTTCTCCCTTCCCTGGCGACGGCGCCGGATGTGGGAACCTTCTCGCACGTCGATTTCGATCGGAAGACCCTTGAGCATCGCCTGCGTGAACTGGCTTTCCTCAATTCCGGCGTGGTGATCTATTTCCGCGATCTCAGAGGCGCCGAGCCGTTTGAGGAAGTGCTGCACTATGAGGGCGGGGTTGAGGCCTTTGTACGACACCTGGACAAGGCCAAGACGCCGGTGCTCAAGGCGCCCATCGTCATCCGGGGGCGGCGGGACAAGATCGAGATCGATCTTAGCCTTTGGTGGAACGACGGCTATCACGAGACCATGCTGTGCTTCACCAACAACATCCCCCAGCGGGACGGAGGCACCCACCTTTCAGCTTTCCGCAACGCTCTGACCCGGGTGATCACCAACTATGCCGATAGCTCCGGCGCGACGAAACGCGAGAAGATTCAGGTCACCGGCGAGGATGCTCGCGAGGGACTGACCTGCGTACTCTCGATCAAGCTTCCCGACCCGAAATTCTCCTCGCAGACCAAGGACAAGCTTGTCTCCTCGGAGGCCAGTCCCGCGGTCCAGAGCCTTGTCGGAGACGGCCTTGCCCAATGGTTCGAGGAACATCCCAACGAAGCCAAGCTGGTCATTCTCAAGATCGCCGACGCCGCCGCCGCGCGGGAAGCCGCCCGCAAGGCGCGCGAACTGACCCGCCGCAAGTCCGCGCTCGATATCTCGTCGCTACCCGGCAAGCTGGCCGACTGCCAAGAGCGCGACCCCGCCAAGTCGGAGATCTTTATCGTGGAAGGCGACAGCGCCGGCGGCTCGGCCAAGCAAGCGCGCAATCGCGAGAACCAGGCGATTCTGCCGCTTCGGGGTAAGATTCTTAACGTCGAGCGCGCACGCTTCGACAAGATGCTGGGTTCGGAGCAGATCGGCACCCTGATCACCGCTCTGGGCGCGGGAATTGGTCGCGATGACTTCGATATCGAAAAGATCCGTTATCACCGGATCGTGGTGATGACCGACGCCGACGTCGATGGCGCCCACATCCGCACCCTGCTGCTCACCTTCTTCTACCGTCAGATGCCGGAGGTGATCGAGCGTGGCTATCTCTATATCGCCCAACCGCCGCTCTATAAGGCCAGCAAAGGCAAGTCCTCCCGCTATCTCAAGGATGACGCCGAGATGGAGGCCTTTCTGATCGAGGAGGGCCTGGACGGCGCCGAGCTCGATCTCGCCTCGGGAGAGCGGATGACCGGGTTGGACCTCGCTGAACTGTCCCAGACCGCGCGTCAGGCCAAGGCAAACATCGAACGGCTTTCAGCGCGCGCCCCGGCCTTCGCCATTGAGCAGGCGGCGCTCGCCGGTCTTTTGGGGAATTCGGACGACTTGGCCAAGGGCGCGCGGCGGCTCGATCTTTATGCCGAGGAGGGCGATGGCGCCTGGGCCGGCGAGAACGCCCAAGGCGGCGGCTATCTTTTCCTGCGCACCAAGCGCGGCGTTTCCGAACGTATCGTGCTCGACGAGGCGATGCTCCACTCTGCCGACGCCCGCCGCCTTGCCGAACGTGCCAGCAAGCTCGCCGAGACCTTTTCCGCGCCGGCGATCTTTAGACGGCGGGATCGCAGCCAGACCGTGCGTGGTCCCCTCGATCTGGTCGCGGCCGTTTTCGAGTCCGGACGGCGCGGCCTCGCCATCCAGCGCTACAAGGGCCTTGGCGAAATGAACCCAGACCAGCTCTGGGAGACGACCCTGGATCACAACGCCCGCACCCTATTGCAGGTGCGCGTCGATCACGCCGACGACGCCGACGACCTGTTCACCCGACTGATGGGCGATCTCGTCGAGCCACGTCGCGAGTTCATCCAGGAAAACGCGCTCGACGCCGAGGTCGACGTCTAGCGCGAGGCTTCGACAATCCCCAACACGGCCTCGCCATAGCGCTCAAGCTTGCCCTGACCAACGCCGTCGATGCCCAGCAGCGCTCCGCGATCCGAAGGCCTGGCCTTGGCGATATCGGCCAGAGTCTGGTCGTGAAAGATGACATAGGGCGGCACGCGCTGGCGGGCCGCCTCGGCCCGGCGCCAAGCGCGCAACGCCTCGAACAAAGCCTCGGCTTCACCCGGCAAAGCGGCCGCGGCGGCGCGCCGGGCGCGAGGGCGGCCGGATTTCGTCGACGGATCGGCTTCGGGAGTCCTTAGCACCGTCAGGGTACGCTCGCCGCGATAGACCGCCCGCACCGCGTCCGGGTCGGCCAATCCAATGAGCGGTCTGCCGTCATTGGGCTGTTCGACCAAAAGGCCCTCGAAGAGGAGCTGGTCGATCAGATCGCGCCAGCCGGCGGGGCTGAATTCCGTGCCGATGCCGAAGGTCGACATGGCCGCCTCCGGCTCGCTCACGCCCTTGGTCTTGCCCAGCAGATGATCCACCAACCGTCCGCGTCCGAACCGCCCACCTAGACGGTGTACGGCCGATAACGCCTTCCGCGCCGCCTCGCTGACATCGACGCCCTTGGGCGGTCGAAGACAGCGATCACAGACGCCGCACGGCGCGGCTTCGATCTCGCCAAAATAGCGGCGCACGGCCGCCGCGCGGCAACCGGTTCCGTCGAGCATGGCGTAGAGTTGATGAACCTTGCGCACCTGCACCTGGGCGACTTCCTCCGGAAGCTCACGACGCCGAATCCGCTCCAGGGCCCAGGCCATGTCGGAGGCGCTGTAGAGGGTGATCCCCTCGGCGGGGTCGCCGTCTCGGCCGGCGCGGCCTATTTCCTGCCAATAGGCTTCGATCGCCGCCGGCGGATCGGCATGGATCACGAAGCGGACATCTGGTTTGTCGATTCCCATGCCGAAGGCGATCGTGGCCACCATCACCGCCCCCTCCTCACCGAGGAACCAGTTGAGGCGGTCGGAGCGCAGCGCCTTGTCCAGGCCCGCGTGATAGGCGCGCGCCGCCACGCCATGATCGGCCAGGCGTTCGGCGAGCTTTTCCGAACCATCCCGCGAGCCGCTGTAGACGATCCCCGAGCGACCCGGCCTGGCCTGGATCAGGTCGACGACGCGGGCGTGGGCGCCGTCGCGTTTCCGCTCGGCGCTCAGCGCCAGTTCCGGCCGCGCGAAACTGGCGACGAATTCGGCGGCGTCGGCGAGCTGCAGCTGCTCGCGAATATCCAAGCGTGTTCGAGCATCGGCCGTGGCCGTCACCGCCAGGCGCGGCACCCCCGGAAAGAGCTGCGCCAAACGGCCAAGGCTACGGTACTCGGGGCGGAAATCATGGCCCCATTGGCTGACGCAGTGCGCCTCGTCCACGGCGATCAGCGCCAAAGGCGCGGCGCGCAGTCGATCCAGCACCCATCCTTGCATGAGCCCCTCGGGCGAGAGGTAGATCAGGTCGAGTTCGCCGGTGGCGAGGCGGCGCCAGGTTTCGTCCCGTTCCTGCTGGGACAGGCCCGAATCCATCCGCGCGGCGGCCACGCCCAGTTGGCGAAGCGCCTCGACCTGGTCGCTCATCAGCGCGATCAGCGGCGACACCACGAGCCCGACGCCGGGGCGAAGGAGGGCTGGGATCTGATAGCAGACGCTCTTGCCGCCGCCGGTGGGCAACACGGCCAGGGCGTCGCGCCCGGACATCACTTCGGTGATCACCTCCGCCTGCAGGCCGCGAAAATCGGCGTGGCCAAACACGCGCCTCAGGGTCTCACGGGCTTGGTCCAGGGGCGCGGTCACCACCGCCTTATGTCAGGCGCGCGCCCGGTCCGGAAGCGCTGGTCTTAAGCCTTCGTCAACCGTCTCGCGCGCCAAGTCCCAGTCCGCTAAAACCGGTCGCGGCTGGGGCCAAGGAAGGACGCATGGCGAACGCTTACCAGCGCGGCCCCGGCGCCGGTCCCCGCCGCCGGCGCGGGCTGTTGGGGGGCTTCGTCTACTGGAGCCTCGTGCTCGGTGTCTGGGGGCTGATCTTCCTGGCCGGGTTCCTGGCCATGTTCGCCACCGATCTGCCGGACACCTCCAAGCTCTACGATGTCCATCGGCAGCCCTCGATCACCTATCTGGATCGCTCTGGCTCGGTGGTCGCGGTCCGGGGCAGCCAGTACGCGCCGCCGGCCGATCTCGACAGCCTGCCCGCCTATGTGCCCGCCGCCTTCGTCGCCATCGAGGATCGTCAGTTCTACCACCACCTGGGCTTCAACCCCTGGGGCATGCTGCGCTCCGAAATCTATAACCTGAGCCATCGCGGCGCGGCGTTGCGGGGCGGTTCGACCATAACCCAGCAACTCGCCCGCAATCTTTTCCTCACGCCGGCCCAGACCTATCGCCGCAAGATCCAGGAGCTGGTCCTGGCGGTCTGGCTCGAACTCAACTTTTCCAAGAAGCAAATCCTGGCGCTCTATCTCAACCGGGTGAATTTCGGCGGCGGCGCCTATGGCATCGAGGCCGCCTCGCGGCGTTATTTCAACAAACCGGCGGCGGGCCTCACCCTGGGCGAATCGGCGCTCCTGGCGGCGACGATGAAGGGCCCGTCGCGCTACAATCCGGCCGCCAACAGCGAGCGCGCGGCCAGGCGCGCCACCGTGGTGCTGAATTCCATGGTCGAAACCGGAGCGATCACCGCGGCGCAACGCGATGAGGCGTTCCGCGAACCGGTTCATGTGTCGGCCACCCTGGCCGACCAGCGCGCCCAGTATTTTGTTGACTGGCTCGACACCCAGGTTCGCGCCCAAGTTGGCGAACCCGGCGAGGATCTGGTGGTCGAGACCACCCTTGACCTGCCGATCCAGTCGGTGGCCGAACAAACCATTCGGACCGGCGTCGTCGCTCACGCCAACCAAGGCGTGGGCCAAGGCGCACTGATTGCAATGGATGGCGGCGGACGCATCCGAGCCTATGTCGGCGGCTCCAATTACGCGGACAGCCAATATGACCGGGTCACCGAGGCCCGGCGGCAGGCCGGCTCGGCGTTCAAGCCCTTCGTCTATCTCACGGCCATGGAGGCGGGTCGCACGCCCTCCGACCCGGTGGTCGACGAGCCAATCACCATCGGCAACTGGAGCCCGCGCAACTATACGGGCCGATACCTCGGGGCGATCACTCTGGAGACGGCCTTCGCCCAATCGATCAATACCGTCGCCGCCCGGCTCGCCAATCAGGTCGGCACCGGACGCGTCGCCGATACCGCCCATCGCCTGGGCATCACCTCGCAATATTCAGACCGACCCTTCCATGGCGCTTGGCGCGGTCGAGGTCAGCCCGCTGGAGATGGCCCAGGCCTATGACGCCTTCGCCAACGGCGGCTTTCGCATTCACGCCTATGGCATCGAGCGCATCCGCACCGCCTCGGGCCGGGTGCTCTACGACCACGCCGCCGAAAAAGACACGCGCACCGATGTGATCGGCAATCCGGCGCTCACCTATATGGTCCAGATGATGCGTCAGGTGATCGCGGTTGGCACCGGAACCAAGGCCAAGGTGGCCGGCTATGATCTGGCCGGCAAGACCGGCACCACCAGCGATTACAAGGACGCCTGGTTCATCGGCTACACGGGTGGCTTCACCGCCGCCGTGTGGTTGGGGCGGGACGACAACACGCCGATGCGCAAGGTCGCCGGCGGCGGGGCGCCCGCCGAGATCTGGCATGCCTTCATGGCGGCGGTTCTCCCCCGGCTCAAGGCCGCGCCGATCCCCACCACCGCCGCCATGGCGACACCCCAAGCTGACGACGACGCTATCGGCAATGTGCTCGACGACAGCGCGGCGGTCACGCCAGAACCCACACCCGCCCCTGACGCAGCGCCGCAACCCAGCGAGCCAGCCACCCCCCCCAAGGGCACGGAGGAAAATCCAATACCCTTCTAGCTATGCGCCAAAGGCGTGAAGCGCCGCGCCATGGGCGCGCAGCCAGGCGCGGTGGGGTCGATGATCGCCTACCAAGCGGTGGACATGACCCCAGAAGCGCGGGCTGTGGTTGGCCTCCAGGAGATGCGCGCACTCGTGAGCGATCACATAGTCCGCCACCGCGAACGGGGCCATGGCGAGACGCCAGGAGAGGCGGATCGAGCCCGGCTGCGCGCCGCGCGGCGGCGTACAGGAGCCCCAACGGCCGCGCGCATCCGTGAGACGCAGTCTTGGCGCCGCGACGCCGAGAGCCGCGCAATGATGAACGGCGCGCGCCATGAAGACCGTCAGGGCCTCCCGCCGGATCGCTCGCGCCACCAATTGCGGATCAACCTCGCCCAAGCCACAGCCCGCGAGACGTCGAGCATTCGCACCCGCCGCCACAATCTTCGGCCGCCGGCCATCGGGATGCAGAAGGAGCGGCTCGCCCAGCAGGCTCACCGCGTCGCCGGCCTTCAGCGCCACGGTGGCTGGCCGAGCCGCCAGTCGCTCGACGATCCAATCGCGCCTCGCCTTGGCGAAGGCGGCGGCGTCAGGAAGGTGCTTGAGGGTGGGCGAGGTGACGACCGCATCTCCACTCAGGACGTCGACCCGAACGGAAATTCGCCGCGCCCGCCGGTTGACCCTCAGGCGGACGTGGAAGCCGCCTAGATCAAGCCGCTCGCCGTCGGCGAGTTGTTTTCGGAAACAGACTCATTGTCCTGGGATAGAACGGGCGGCGCGATCGTCAAACCCGCTTCGCGCGCGGCGATGAAATTGCGCACTCTGGGATAGATTTCCTGTTCGAACCGCCGGCCGTTGAAGACGCCATAGTGCCCGACGCCCGGCTGGACATATAGCTCGCGCATGTTTTCAGGGAGATTGACGCAGAGGCCGTGGGCGGCCTGGGTCTGGCCGACGCCGGAGATATCGTCGCGCTCGCCTTCGACGGTCATCAGGCCGACATCGGTCAGGGCTTCGGGCGCCACCCGTCGGCCACGATGAATCAGTTCGCCCTTGGGCAACAGATGACGCTGGAACACCACGTCCACCGTCTGGAGGTAGAACTCCTCGCTAAGATCCAGCACCGAAAGATACTCGTCATAGAACTCGCGATGCTTGTCGGCCGAGTCTCCGTCGCCCTTCACTAGGTCATCGAAGTAGCGCCGGTGAGCGTTCTGATGCATCTCCGCGTTCATCGACATGAAGCTGTAGAGCTGCACAAAGCCTGGATAGACCCGGCGAAGGGCGCCGGCGTAGGGCGGCGGCACATCGTAGATCATGTTGGACTGAAACCAGGTGAACGGCCGCTCCTCAGCCAGCTTGTTGGTCGCGGTCGGCGAGAGCCGCGCATCGATAGGCGATCCCATCAGGGTCATGCTGGCGGGGCGAAGCGGATCGCCTTCCTCGGCCATCAACGCCGCCGCCGCCAGAACCGGCGGCCCCGGTTGACAGACGGCCACCACGTGGGCGCGTCGGCCGATCTGCCGCAGCATCGCCTGAACGGCGTCGATGTAGTCGTCGAAATCGAACCGGCCCTCGAAGATCGGTACGTCCCGGGCGTTTGACCACTCGGTGACGTAGACGTCGTGATCCTGAAGGAAGGTGCGGACCGTGCCGCGCAACAGAGTGGCGAAGTGGCCGGAGAGTGGCGCGGCGAGCAGCACCGCCGGGGTATCGACCGCCACGCCGGCGGCCCTCAAGTCGTCCGGGTCGCGCCTGAACAAGCGCAACTTCACCCATGGCGAGCGCCATACCGTCTCGCGATGAACACGCACCGACGATCCGTTGACCTCGGTCTCCCAAATTCCCCAGGCTGGCTTGAAGTAGCGCTTTGTAAGGTTAGCGGTCAGATCGGCCGAGGCGTAAAGGGTGCGGCCAAACCTTGAGGCGGCCGCCGGGTTGACCGGGGAGCGCCAGAAATCGCGGGCAAGCTCCGCCGCCATGCGCAGCGGTGCGGCGGATCGATAGGCGGCTTCGTGGATGGCGTACAGCAATCTTCGACTCGTTTGATTGTGCGGCGCCGAATATGGGCGCCCCCCAAGGCCAAGTCCAGCAGACGCTGAGCGCGGCCGTCGATAACGCCTCAGGCGAGGGAAGCGATCCTCGGTGGAGTCAGAAGGGCGGCGTGGTCCAAGATGATCGCGGCGCGAGTCACCGCGGGGGCGGTGCCCGCCTCGACCCCGAAGCCCGAAATCGCGGCGGTAAGCAGCGTTGGATCAGGGCCGCGACTCGCGGCGGACGGCGGATCGCCCACGATGAAGTCACCTTTAAAGCCGGAGCCAGCCGAATCCGTGGTCACGGTGAGTGTCGCAACGAGAGTGAGGGTATCGCCGCCTAGGGTCTGGCCCGACGCGAGAGACCCCAGATCGACAGCTTGGTTGGTGAACCACGCCTTGGCCGCCGCACCGCTGGAGAAGCTCTCATGGATGAGGTCGGCGCCGTCGGCGCGAAGGTCGAACACAACCTTGGTCACTCCCGAACCAAAAACCTTGCCGCCGTAGACTCCGACGACCAAATCTTCCCGAGCCTTGAGTTGGGTCAGATCGATCGTCTCATCGAAATTGCTGGTGGCGGTCTGGGAGCCGGTGGCCGCCGCTGAATGGCCACCGGCCATCTCGGCGATGGCGAAGAACACTGGCGATCCGCCGAACGCGGTCGCGATCTTGCTGTTGGCGGCAAGCACCGCCGAGGCGCTGGCGGCCTTCGGCGCCGCTATGGCCTGCGCCCCCGCCTCCAATCCCGAGGCGAGCGCCGACACCGTTCCACCCGCACTCGCCGAGGCCTTGGCTTCGCCTTTTTGAGCCACCGATCCTTTGGCCGAGGCCGACACGGCTTCGATGAGGTGACCGCTCGCCATGGAGGTTGCCGCGGTGGCCGATAAAGTCCCGCTAGAGCCGCTCGCCTTGGTGTCGGCGGTGGCGAGGCCCGCCGTGGCGCCTTCGCCGCCAACGGCGCTTGCCGATGCATTCACGGCGCCCGTGGCGGTGGCGGTTGTGACCGCGCTTGCAGCGCCGCCAGCGCCCACGCCACTGGTCGAACTTCCCCCCGCTCCGCCCGACGCGGCGGTCGATGCCGCCAGGCTGGCGCCCGTCAAAGTCAAGCTGGCCGCCGCCTTGCCGCCCACCGCGCCCTTTGATCCGGCCGATCCCGCGCCGCCAGCGCCGCCGGTTGCTTTGATCGACGCGGTCACGGCGGTGCTCGTGGTGTCCGTGAGGGCCAAGGTGGAGTTGGCCGCTCCGCCGGCGGCGGCGGTTCCTCCCGCGCTGGCGCCGCCAGCCCCGCCGATCGCGGTTTGACTTAAGGTAAGCTTGCCGCCCACGGTGGTCCCCGAAACGGCGTTGGAGATCGTCTGCGATGCCCCCTTTCCGCCGTTGGCGCCAAGATCACCGGCGCCGCCTGATCCGCCCGTCAGGCTGAGCGACACGGTGAGGGGTCCGGCGCCAGTGGTCGAAGCCTTGGCGGCGCCAAGCGCGCTCCCGCCCGCGCCCCCCGCGTGAGACGCATGCTTGCCATCGCCACCGTTCCCTCCGGTGGCGGAAGCCGTCACCGTTCCGCCCAAGCCAAAGCCGCTCGCCATGGCGACGGCCTTGCCGCCGGCGCCGCCGACGCCATTGATTCCCACCGCTCCGCCATGGCCCCCCGTGGCGTGGGCGGCGCTGGTGAAGGTCTTTATGGCGGTGACGACGCTGGTGGCTGAAGCGGCGCCCCCAGCGCTGGCGTTGAGACTCGAGTCGCCGCCTGTTCCGCCCTCGGCCGTGACGGCCGTCGTCACTGTCCCACCGCTAACGATCGTGGCCGCGGAGGTCGCGGCGCCGCCTTTTCCACCGAGGCCACCACGGGCGTCGAGCGAGGCGTTTATGGTGGCGCTTTGGGTCGGGCTCTTGGTGTCGTCCAGGCTGAGGCTCGAAGTCGCGGCCCCGCCCGCGCCGGCGAGACCGCCGGTGCTCGATCCTCCGGCGCCACCCTGGGTCCATTCGTTGAGGCTGAGAACACCGCCTTTGGTCAAGCCAGTGGCGGCGTTCCTGGCGCTCGCCGCGCCGCCGACCCCGCCGTTGGCCCCGTCGCTTCCCGCGCCGCCGGCGCCGCCGGTGGCGCTGACCGACGCGGTCGCCGCGCCGGATGTGGTGGTGGTCGCGGTGGCGACAGCCTTGGCCGATCCGCCCGCGCCCCCCTTGTTCGTCACGCCGTCGCCGGATCCTCCAGCGCCGCCGGTCGCCGTGGCGGCGGCTTCGGCGGTAAGGCCGATGGCCGTGGCCGTGGCCGTCCCCTTGCCGCCCGCGCGGCCCTCGCCGCTGTCGTAGACCGAACCACCGCCGCCGCCGGTCGCTGTGGCGTCCGTTGAGGCATGCCCGCTCGAACTTGTGGAGATCCCCGTGGCCGAGGCCGTACCGCCGGCGCCGGCGATCGCCGCGGTGTCAGAGCCGTTTCCGCCAAAGCCGCCGGTCGCGGTCGGCGAAGCGCTAGCGGCGTGAGCGCCGGAGATCTTGTCATAGGCCGTTCCGGATCCCCCGGCGCCGGCCGTGTCGCCACCGCCGCCTTGGCCGCCATTGGCGGTCACCAGGCTCTCAACGGTCGCGCTGACCTTGGGATTGTGGGTGTCGTCAAAGACGAGACTCGAGGAACCCGCGCCGCCGGCGCCGCCCATGCCGGCGTCACTATCGCCACCGGCGCCGCCGATCGCCGTCTGCGAAAGCGAAAGGCCGCCTCCGCGGGTGGATCCCGTCACGGCGTTACTGAGATGAATCGAAGCCCCCGCGCCTCCAGCCGCGTCGCCTGAACCCGCGCCGCCCGCGCCGCCGGTAGCGGTCGCCGCGATCGACGCGGAGCCGGTCCCCGTTCCAATGCCAGACCCGGTGGCCGAGGCCGTTCCGCCCGCGCCGCCGGCGCCAGAGTCGCTCTCAGCGCCCCCGCCGCCGCCGCCGACCGATGTGGCGATAACCATGAGGTTCAGGCCCGACCCCGCCGCCTGCGCGTTCGCCGAACCGCCCGCGCCTCCGGAATCCCCAGACCTCCGGCGCCGCCGTTCGAGGTCGCCGAACTCGTCGCCTGGTCCTCGGCCGTCAGGCTACTGGACGAGACGGCAGCGCCGCCGGCGGCGCCCGCGCCCGTTTCGGACCCCCCGCCATTGCCCGCGTTGGCCGTAGCGCCGATAGCGACGCTATCGCTGACGCTTTTGCTGGCGGTGTCGTCAAAGGTGAGGTCGCTGGCCGCCGAACCGGCCGACCCGCCGGTGTTTCCACCGCCGCCGGACCCGCCGGTCGCTGTCTGAGAAAGGGTCAGGCCGCCGCCATTGGACACGCCGCTGACGGCGTCGGTCATGTGGCTGGCGGCGCCCGCGCCGCCGTCGGCGCCGTATTGGCCATCGCCGCCATCGCCGCCCAACTGCGCGACGCTGGCGGAAGCCGCGCCCGCGCCGGTCGCCTCGACGCTGCCGGTCGCACTCGCCGTGGCGCCGCTCCCACCGGTTTCACCGTCGCCTTCGGCGGCGCCGCCGGATCCGCCCTGCGCGGTGACGAACAGCTGCGGGGTGTCGCCGGTCGCCGAACCCTTGGCGCTGGCCGAAGCGCCATCGCCGCCGCCGCCGTTCAGATAGCTGTACCCGCCGTCGCCGCCGACCGCCACGACGCTCAATGTCACAGTTTGCGCGCCGGTCAGTAGGCCGACGGCGGTGGCGCCCCCGCCCTTGGCCGCGCCTTCGCCCTGGGAAACGCCGCCCCCCGCCCCCCCCTGGGCCGTCGCCGTGGCAATAACAGAGTCGCTGTGGTTAGCGGTGGCCGTGTCGTCGAAGGTCAAGCTCGATGAGGCCGAACCCGCCGCGCCGCCGGCGCCGGAGTCGCTTCGGCCGCCCGATCCGCCGACGGCCGTCTGGATGAGGGTGAGATCGCCGCCTTTGGTCTGGCCGGTCACAGCGTCGGCCAGGGCGCTGTCCTCACCGAAGCCGCCGTTGGCGCCGTTGAACCCTTCACCCCCACCACCCGCGGTTTGCGCGGCGCTGGCGGAGGCTTGGCCGTCACCGATCGAGACCGCCCTGGCGCTGGCCTTGGCGCCGCCCCCTAGACCGCCCAGACGGCCGGCGCCGTAGGCGTTTCCACCGTACCCGCCATTGGCCGCGCTTACGACCGTTACGCTCGCGCCGGTTCCCAGGGCGGTCGCGCTCGCCGCGCCGCCCTTGCCGCCGGAGCCATTGGGAGAGCCGTAGCCACCATTTCCACCATCAGCCGTGGCTTCGACGTCGACGATGGCGGCGCCCGTAATGGTCCCAACCGCCGTTGCGGCGCCGCCGCTCGTTGGCGCGGAGCCGTCGTTACCGTCTCCGCCGGCCCCGCCCTGCGCGATGCTGTCGGCCGACACCGAGGCGCTTGTGGCGTCACCAAAGGTGAGACTGGAATTGGCCGCGCCAGCGGCGCCGGCCGATCCCTTCGAACTTTCCCCACCCCCTCCGCCGACAGCTTCCTGGCTCAGAGCCAAGGCGCCGTTGTCGGTCGAACCGGTCACGGCGTTGGTCAGCGTGCTGGAGGCGCCGGCCCCGGCGTTGGCTCCCGTGACTCCGGACCCGCCAAAGCCACCTGTCTGGACAACGGTCGCGCTGGCTCCGGCCCCTGGCGCGGTGCTTTTCGCCTGAGCCGTCGTGCCGCTGGCTAGGCCGCCAGCGCCGCCTTGGTGGCCGGCATCAACTCCCAAGCCGCCGTTTCCCCCTTGGGAAGTGACGTAGGACTGCGCATAGCCTTGCGAATTGCTGTCGCTGGCCTTGGCGGTCGCCTTGCCGCCAGCGCCGCCATTGGCGCCCACGCCATTGGGCATGCCATCGCCGGCGTCGCCGCTCAGGCCGCCATCGCCGCCGTTGGCGATGGCGCCGGCAAAATTTCCGGATGCGCTGGCTTCGGTGGTGACGGCGCTTGCGGTGGCCGCGCCACCGGCCCCGCCAGCGCCGGCGTCACCGCCCGCGCCGGTGTATTGCGCCATATTATTGAGCGGACCGTCGGCGCCATCGCCGCCCGCGCCCGCCGTCGCCACCTGTGGCGCTCGCCGAATTCTCGGTATCTGAAGAGCCGGAAACCGCAGCCGTCGCCGCTTGACCGCCGCCGCCCGGGCCGCCCGAATCTCCGGGATTGACGCCGCCCTTGCCCTGGGGGCCATTATTGCCGATTTTGGCGATGTCCATGGGCCGCCGCTCTCCAGGTGGGACGGCCTGGGATGGACGGAGATGTTGGGCCGACCCACCTTCACCTTAGCCGAAATCAGACCGATGAGCTAGCCAACCGACTCGCGAACTCAGTAGCCGCTCATGGCGTCGGTTATCTGTTTCGCCGCCGCGGCAGGCGGCCCCTCGGCGCTCAAGGGGCGGGAAAATTTGCCCTCGGGGTCCATCAGATAGATCACCGACGTGTGGTCCACGCTATAGGCCGGGCCCTCCTCCGCCTTTCTGTAATAGACACGGTAGGCGCGCGCCGCAGTCGCCACCTCCTCGGCTGTGCCGGTCAGGCCGATCATCCCCTTAGGGAAGGAGGCGATCGAGAGATAGGCGGCCAGTCTGGCAGGCGTATCGCGCTCGGGATCGACTGTAATGAATACGACCTGGAGATCGCGCGCTCGCGACCCCAAGGCGTCAATCGCCTGGGCGAGATTGGTGAGGGTGGTCGGACAGACGTCTGGACAGGAGGTGTAACCGAAATAGACGGCTGTCCATTTTCCCTTGAGAATTCGTTCATCGACCTGTGTTCCACTCTGGCTGGTCAGGTGGAAAGGTCCGCCGATGGCGGACGGGGCGGAAGCCGGTGAAACACGTTCAGCTTTCCAGGCCAGAGCCGCCAACAGGGCCGCCAGCGCGAGGCCCGCGATGACCCATATCGACGACACCGAAAGCTTCGCGCGCGCGCTCATCCGGCCTCATCCCCAGAAGGGCTGGCTTGGCGAGCGGTTTCAGGCGATCCTTGGCGCCATGGCATCGAGGTCTGTGGGCTCTCTGGAAGTGCTGGGCCCGGCACGCGGGCTGAGCGATGAAAGTCGCGCCGAACGGCGGACAGCGGATCGTCGCGATAACCCGGTCCCCGTCGTTGGACAAGGCCGCGACGTTCGCGGCGAACGTTTGCGCACCCGAACCCTCATCGTCATGCGACTACTGGCTCTAGTGGGTCAGGCCGGTGGGTTGGCGATCGTAACTGTGGGATTGAACATCAAGACGCCGGCCCTGCCGTGCGTCCTGCTTATCACCGCCAGCGCCATTTTGAATTTTGTCCTGATGCTCGGCCCGGTCAGCCGGCGCTTCGCCAAGCCTTGGGAGGCGGCCGCTCAACTCGTCTTCGACACTGTCCAGTTCGGTGGCCTGCTTTATTTCACTGGCGGCGTGGCCAATCCCTTCTGTGTGCTGATGATCGTCCCAGTGACGGTGGCCGGCGCCACATTGCCGGAACGCTACGCCCTGCCGATCGGCGTTCTTTCCGGATGGCTGATCGTGGTCTTGTCGATAAGCGCCCTGTCACTGCCTGGGACAGGCGGACATCTCCTTCACCTGCCTGTCCTCTATCGAGTGGGATGGGTCGTCGCCCTGCTGCTGGTGATGGCGGTCACCGCCGGCTTCGCCTTCTGGACCGCTGGCCAGACCGCCCGCATGGAGTTGGCCCTGCTGGCGACAGAAACCGTGCTTGCGCGCGAGCAACGCCTTTCCGCCCTGGGGGCCTTGGCGGCTGCGGCGGCGCACGAGTTGGGGACGCCCCTGGCGACGATTTCCGTGGTGGCCAAGGAGCTGGCTCACGTCACTGAAGCCGGCCCGCGCCGCGAGGACGCCTTCCTGCTGGTGGCCGAGGCTCAGCGGTGCCGGGGCATCCTGTCACGCCTCGCTGAGTCGCCGGAGACCGCCGAGACCATGCGTGAGCGCATGAGCCTGACCCAGATCCTCGACGAGGTGACCGATCCGTTTCAGGGAGACAAACGGGTCCGTATCGTCACCGACGTGCAAGGGCCGGAGAAGGTCGAGGCCCCGCAGATGTGGCGTCAGCGGGAGGTCCTCCATGCCCTCACCGCCTTCGTGGAAAACGCTTTCGACTTCGCGCGCCAGGAGATCGAGGTTTCCGCCAGCTATACGGCCAAACACATCACCCTGGAGGTGCGCGACGACGGGGCCGGGTTTTCCCCGGAGGTCATTGACCGACTGGGCGAACCTTATGTGACCACGCGACCCGGCGCCGAAGGCTCGCGCACGGGCCACATCGGCATGGGCCTCGGCTTCTTCATCGCCAAGACCCTGCTGGAGCGGACAGGAGCGCGCGTTGAATTCAAGAACGCTCGACAGGGAGGGGCCATTGTCTCGGTTCGATGGACCAGATCGGGCGCCGAGGCGAAGGAGCTTGAATAGGCAGGCGTCGCGGTCCCGCAACCCTCTTTGCACTGACCGTCGAATATGCGACATTCTGTCGCATGAGACTTAATGCTGAAGCTGCATGCGCGATGAAATGGTGATGCCGGCGGATAGCCCAACGGAAACGCATGCGGACAACAGCCTGCTGTTGCTGGATGACGATGGGCCGCTGCGCAACCGCCTGGGGCGGGCGCTTGATGAGCGTGGATTTTCCACGACCTTGGTCGAAAGCGTGGCCGAAGCCATGGCGGCCGTACGTCGCGCGCCGCCAGCCTTCGCGGTTCTCGACATGCGGCTGGAGGACGGCTCTGGCCTTTCGGTGGTCAAGGCCCTTCGCGAAAGCCGACCGGAAGCGCGGATTATCATGCTCACCGGCTACGGCAACATCGCCACCGCTGTCGCCGCCGTCAAAGCGGGGGCCGTGAACTACCTGGCCAAGCCAGCAGACGCCGACGACGTGGTAAACGCGCTTCTGGCCGCCAGCGGTGTTGAGCCTCCACCGCTGCCGGACAACCCCATGAGCGCCGATCGGGTGCGATGGGAGCATATTCAAAGCGTCTATGAGATGTGCCACCGCAACGTCTCCGAGACGGCGCGACGCCTCAACATGCATCGCCGCACCCTGCAGCGTATCCTTTCCAAACGCGCGCCCAGATAGGCGAAGCCACCTAGGCTCAGGAACTCATTGATCACAGCCAGAAGATGACGGTTGCGGCGATGCAGATGGCGGACATGAAGGTGTGGGCGCATCGGTCGTAGCGGGTGTGGATGCGCCGCCAGTCTTTGATGCGGCCGAAGGTGTTCTCGATCTTGTGGCGCTGTCGGTAGAGGACCTTGTCATGAGGGATGGGGACTTTTCGGTCTGATTTCGAAGGGATGCAGGCCTCGATGCCGCGCTCGGCGAGAGCGTCTCGGAACCAGTCAGCGTCGTAGCCTTTGTCGCCCAAGAGGGCCTTGGCCGGCGGCAGGTCGTCGATCATCAGGGCGGCGCCCTTGAAGTCGCTCATCTGACCTTCGCTGAGCAGCATGATCAAGGGTCTGCCTTCGCCGTCGCAGACGGCGTGCAGCTTCGAGTTCAAGCCGCCTTTGGTGCGCCCGATACGTCGGGGAACAGCCCCTTTTTGAAGAGGCTCGCCGCCGTGCGATGCGCCTTCAGATGGGTGGCGTCGATCATCAGCCGATCGGGCTTGGGACCCTGGCCGGCCAGCTCGGCGAAGATCTTGTTGAACACGCCCAGCCGGCTCCAGCGGATGAACCGGTTGTAGATCGTCTTGGGCGGCCCGTAGTCCTTCGGCGCGTCCCGCCATCGCAGACCATTGCGGATCACAAACACGATCCCGCTGATCACCCTGCGGTCATCGACACGGGGCATGCCGTGCGAGAGCGGAAAATACGGCTCTATCCGGCGCATCTGCGCCTCGCTGAGCCAAAACAAATCACCCATGACGACGCCTCCTGACGCCGCCAATGAATCAGACCCGCATCCCCTTGGGAATCCCTTTAATGGGTCCTGAGCCTAGACAGCCGAGGCCCGGAACGCCGCGAGTCGAGCAAACGCCAGGGTAAGCGCCTTGCGACGCGCCGCGGCCAAAGGGGCAATGGGGGACTCGCGGAGCACCGCCCCATCAAAGGCGTCGGCGACGACCAGACCTGGCTCCTCGGGCAGGATATGTCGCGGGAACTCTGGCGCCACCGCGAAAAAGAAAGCGTCGCAATAAGACAGGTAATCGCCCCATTTGCGGTCGGTTCGGAAGTCCTCAAGCCCGGATTTTACCTCGGCGATGGCGATCTGGCCCCGCGGCCCCAGCGCCATGATGTCGGCGCGGCGGCCATTGGGCAGGACCACCTCGGTGAGGGGCGCGAAGCCAAGCGCGGTAAACAGCCGCGCGGCGCCGCGGGTGACAGCGCCCGTCGTCTCCGGCCTGGAAAAGGTGAGCACGACCGGTTCCATGGCCTGAAAGTCGTTCTGGTTTCGTTCGAAGTCAACCAGCACCACACCTAACGGGACGCCTGCAGATGGCTCACATTGTAACCGAGCGCCGTGATGTGGGCGACGGCGACTTGGTGAACCGGGGCGGCCATCTT
Organism: uncultured Alphaproteobacteria bacterium; assembly: GCA_963817995.1. Taxonomy (GTDB): domain Bacteria; phylum Pseudomonadota; class Alphaproteobacteria; order Caulobacterales; family Caulobacteraceae; genus Acaudatibacter. The sequence goes on along the minus strand of CAWFQJ010000009.1, from coordinate 677,050 downwards.
GGGCAGGCGGGAGAGCAGCAGGAGGAAGCGGCCGCCGGGCGTCGCCATCAGGGCCCAGCCCTGGTCGTCGTCGGCGTGGTCGAGGATCCAGTACTCCTGGCCGATCAGGCCGCCGAGGAAGCCGACCTTGATCTTGGTGTTTCCCGTGTTCGGCAAAATCCGGGCCGAGGCCTTGATCGCGCGCGGCGGCCCATCCGGCGATCCCTCATGGCAGGTCTGGATCACCGAAAATGCGCCCCCGGTCTGACCCGCGAAATCGGTGGTGGCGAAGTCGCAGCGCCGCGAACTCCCCTCGGCGATGCGCCCGATTTCGTACCAGCGGCCGGAGAACATGGTGATCGAGACCGGCTTCACAGGCGGCGGCGCGGCGGCGTGAGCGATGGTCGCCAGACCAAGGAAAGCCCCGACGAGCAGGGCGGGTGCGAGTTTCATTCCATCACCCACCCGATTTTGCCGAAAAGCTCAACCTTGGACGGGAAAGCCGCTGATGCGATCCTCTATCGGCCGAAAACGCAAAACGCCCCGCCAAGGTCCGGCGGGGCGCTGCATTTGTCGATCGCTAGAGCGCGCCTATTCGGCGGCGATGCTCAGGGCTGGGCCGCGATCGCGGAAGTTGATGGTCTTGAGATAGGCGATGCCTTCGTCGGCGATATCGTCGCCCACCATGCGGTCGCCCTCGGCCTTGAGTTCATCCATATCCACATACATTCCGTAGAAGGCACGGGTACGGTCGGAAATGATCCCGGCATTGAGCAAGGTCTTGATCAGCACCCGGAAAATATTGGTCGCCTCCTTCATATCCTCGCGGCGGGCCTCGTCTGTGGCCAGCTTCTGAATCTCCTCGAGCACCTTGTCCGGGTCGAGACCAAATTCCTCATAGAGATCGCGCTGTTCGGCCGGCGAAACGAGGTTGACCAGCAGCACCTGGAAGCAGTGGGCAGCCCAGTCCTCCACAATGGCGTGCTCTTCCGGCGTCAGCTTGGGCACGGTGCGGTCAGCCCAGATCTTGCCGAACTTGTGGTGGAAGGCCTCGTCGGTCATGACCAGCTGCATCAGCTTCTTGCCGAGCGGATCGTTCAGCTTCTGGAAGAAGGTGGCGAAGGCGCCCATGGCCAAGCCCTCCACCAGCATCTGCATGCCGATGATCTTCTTATAGACCTCCGGCGCCGAGATGATCTCCACCAGCAGGTCCTTCAAAACACCGCTCGGCTCGACCGGCCGACCCCAGCGGGCCTTGATATATTTGGCGAAGGCGGTGACGTGGCGCGCTTCTTCGCGGGTCTGGTTGGCGGCGTATTCCTGTGCGCCCTGGTCATAGAGGACGTGGCAGAGAGAAGCGGAGAGGTTCAGCGCGCCTTGTTCGCCGTGCAGGATCGAAGAGAAGCTGCGCAACAGCGACTTATTGATGAACTGAGCGCGCAGCGACGGATCGCTCAGGTGGTTTGAGACGTAATCGGTCTGAATCGCAATGTTCAGATCTTCCGGCACCAGGGGCTGGTTCATCATGTCCCAGGGCTCGTCGAAGTCGATGTACTTCTTGTCGAGCGGGTCCCAGAAATGATCGTGGGTGGCGCTGATGATCTTGTCGAAGGCGTTGGTGCGGGCGCCGTAGCGATCCAGATTGAGCATGGATTCGAAATCGTCGGGCGCCACAGCGTCATACATGGCGTCCTTGGTGATATTTCCGTCGGCCACGGCCAAAGTCTCCCACAAGTTCCAGTTGTGATCGCACCGTGACTCTGTCGAGAACGCCGGTCAAGAAAAAATGACGGGGGCGTCACGAATTTAATAGAATCGATCTGGGCTTGCCGGTCCGGAACGATTCACCCACATCCTTGGCCTGATGACCGGCTCGTCCCTTGGACCCGCGCCATCGCGCCTCGTCGCGGTGCTAGGTCCCACCAACACCGGCAAGACCCACCTGGCGGTGGAGCGCATGCTGGGCCACGCGTCCGGCATGATCGGCCTTCCTCTGCGGCTGTTGGCCAGGGAGATCTACGATCGGATCGTCGCGGCGCGCGGCGTGAAAGCCGTGGCCTTGATCACCGGCGAGGAGAAGATCGTTCCGCCGCGGCCACACTATTTTGTATGCACAGTGGAGGCGATGCCGCTCACCCGCGAGGTAGAGTTCCTGGCTGTGGACGAGATCCAACTCGTTGCCGATCCCGAGCGTGGCCACGTCTTCACCCACCGCCTGCTCAACGCGAGGGGCCGGCACGAGACGATGTTCCTGGGCGCCGCCACCATGGCGCCCCTGATCCGGCGTCTGCTGCCCAGCGCCGAGGTCGTCGTGCGCGACCGGTTCTCCGCGCTCTCTTACGCCGGTCAGACCAAGCTCAGCCGACTGCCAAGGCGCAGCGCGGTGGTCGCCTTCTCGGCCGAGCAGGTCTACTCCATCGCCGAGCTGATCCGCCGTCAGAGAGGCGGCGCCGCGGTGATCATGGGCTCGCTCAGCCCCCGCACCCGAAACGCCCAGGTGGCGCTCTATCAGTCGGGCGAAGTCGATTTCCTGGTGGCCACGGACGCCATCGGCATGGGCCTCAACATGGACGTCGACCATGTGGCCTTCGCCGGCCTCACCAAGTTTGACGGCAAGCGCCTTCGCTCTCTTCATGCTCAGGAGATCGGCCAGATCGCTGGCCGGGCGGGTCGCTATCGCACTGATGGAACCTTCGGCCTCACCGCCGGCTGCGACGTGTTGGACGATGCCGTGATTGCTCAAGTGGAGCACCACAGGTTTGAAGCGGTGGAGGCCGCCCAGTGGCGCAATGGCGCCCTTGACCTCAGTTCGATGGCCAACCTGCTCCGTTCCTTGGCCGAGCCGGCCCCGGGGCCCGGCCTCAAGGCCTCGGAAGAGGCTCTGGATGAGACTGTCCTTCGCGCTTTGGCCGCTGATGAGGAGATCGCCCGCCGATGCGTCGATCGCTCGGCCATGTTGCGCCTCTGGGACGCCTGCCAGACGCCGGATTTCCGAAAGACCACCTTGGATGACCATATCCGCCTTGTGCGCGATCTGTTCGGCCATCTCGTCGTCGGGCGGCGGCGCGTGCCCGATGATTGGATGGCCGAGCGACTGAGCCGTCTGGACCGCCTGGACGGCGAGATCGATGCCTTGTCCACCCGCCTGGCCGGGGTGCGCACCCTGGCCTATGTCGCCAACCGTCAGGACTGGCTGGCCGACGCCGCCCACTGGCGGGGAACCACGAGCGCCTTGGAGACGAGGCTCTCGGACAGGCTGCATGAAAAGCTCATGGCGCGGTTCGTCGATCGGCGAACCAGCGCCCTGCTGCGCGGCTTAGGCCAGAGCGAGGATCTTCTAGCTGGCGTCGCCGGCGATGGGACGGTGACCGTGGAGGGCCACTTCGTGGGTCGTCTGCGTGGCTTGAGCTTCGAATCGGCGCGCGGCGTCGGAGCATTGGAGCAAAAGGCGCTGAGAACGGCGGCCGAGCGGGCCGTGGCGCCGGAGGTCAATCGCCGCCTCGGCCGCCTGGCCGCCGAGGCTGACGAGGCCTTCGCTGTCGATGCCGGAGGATTGGTAATGTGGCGTGGCGAAGCGGCCGGCGTCCTGGTCAACGACCAGCCATTTAATCCCCAGGTGCGCCTGATTGGCGACATGGGGGCGGCGCCGGCGCGTCAAAGAGCCGCGCGCCGGCTCGAGGCCTTTGTCGCCGCGGAGTCCGGACGCCGGTTAGGCGGGCTCAAACGGCTGACCGATGCGGTGACCGATGGCGCCATCAAGGGGTTGGCGCGAGGCATCGCTTGGCGGCTGGTCGAATCGGGCGGGTTGGTGGATCGGCGCGCGATCGCCGCCGATCTGGCGAGTCTTAGCCAAGCTGAACGTCGCACCCTGCGCGCTCTGGGTGTTCGGATCGGCGCCTTCTGCGTCTATCTCCCCGCCCTTCGGGCCGCCGACGCCGCCCCGTTTGCCCTGGCCTTCGCCAGCTCGGCCTCATCGCCCGCCCGAGCGTTGGCCCTTTCGGGCCAGCTAAACATCGCCGGTTTGAAAGTGCCCGCGGCAAAGCTCGAACGTCTCGATGATATTCTTAGACGCGCGCCTCATCGCCGGGGCGCCCCCATCCTGACCGACGCCGCGAGGGAGTCATTGGACTGGAAGCTGGCGGAGGCGATACAAATCCTGCGCGGTCTTGGCTTTAAGCCGCTGCGTGGCGTGGACGCGGGCGAGCCAATCGCATGGCGCCGACCACAGTCAAAGCGGTTGAAGGCGCCCATGGAGGCCAAATCTTCCTCGCAATTCGCTGTGCTTCAGACGCTCAGAATCTCGCCCGCACGAAAGTCACGCCAAAGACGCCGCTCCAGGGCCGCGCGTGGCTGAGGAAGCCTGCCGCATCGATGTATGGCTCTGGCGTGCGCGGCTCTTCAAAACCCGGACACTCGCCGCTGGCGTGGCGGAGGCTGGGCGCATTCGCCTGATGCGCCAAGGCGAAGCCGTTCGGGCCGATAAGGCTTCAAGAACAGTCAGGATAGGCGATGAAGTGGTCTTCGCCCACGCCGGCCGTCTGTTCGCGGTCCGGGTTGAGGCGCTCGGCTGGCGGAGAGGGCCACCCTCTGAAGCCCGCGGCCTCTACGCCACCCTTGGGGACTCTTGAGGTGGGCGGCCGCCATTGACATTGAGCGGTTCGCGCTGAAAAAGACCGCTGCCGAAAGCCTTAAGGCGCGGCCCCTTCCACAATGAGTTCTTGATGACCTACATCGTCACCGACGCCTGCATAAAATGCAAATTCATGGATTGCGTGGAAGTGTGTCCGGTGGACTGTTTCTACGAGGGCGAGAATTTCCTCGCCATCAGTCCGGATGAATGCATCGACTGTGGCGTCTGTGAACCCGAATGCCCCGTTGACGCTATCAAGCCCGACACCGAGGATGATCCGGACGGTAAGTGGCTGAAAATCAATACCGAATACGCCCGCGTCTGGCCCAACATCACCGTCAAGGGAACCCCGCCCGCCGACGCCGCACAGTTCGAACGCGAAACCGGCAAGTTGGAAAAATATTTCAGCGAGAAGCCGGGCCAGGGCTCCTGACTCCCGCAAGCCTTTCAATCCTCATGATTTTGTGTTATTGGCTAGGGGAGGTCGCGGTCCCGGCGGGAATCGCCCGTCTTGCTCGAATGCAAATGGTGCGTGAGCGAGTGCGACGGTGGCCTTGGAAAATAGATCCAGAACGTTGAGACGCGGTGGCGCCGCATTTCGCGGGCATGGACCTGCTTTCCTTAAAGTAACTTTGGCGGGGGCCGGCCGCCGCGGAACGCCCGAGCGCGATCGCGGCAGAAAGTCAAAAAGGGACATAACTCCATGAGCATCAAGATCGAACTCGACTATCGCATCGGCGATCATGTCGTCTATCCGGCCCACGGCGTGGGCATGGTGGTGGGTGTGGAGACCCAGGATGTCGCCGGCATGTCGCTGGAGGTATATGTAATCACCTTCGATCATGAGAAGATGACGCTGCGGGTTCCCACCAAGAAGGCGAAGACGGCCGGCCTGCGCGCCTTGGCCGCCGGCAACGTGGTTTCCCAGGCGCTCACCACCCTGAAGGGCCGCGCCCGGGTGAAGCGGACCATGTGGAGCCGCCGCGCCCAGGAATATGAAGCCAAGATCAATTCCGGCGATCTGATTTCGATCGCCGAGGTGGTGCGCGACCTGCACCGGTCCGATAGTCAGCCCGAGCAGTCCTATTCTGAGCGTCAGCTCTATGAATCGGCGCTCGACCGCATGGCCAGAGAGGTCGCGGCGATCGAACAGATCGACCGAGACGCGGCGATCAGCCTGCTTCACAAGTCCCTTCAGAAGGCGGCCTAGAGAGGTCTTACTGTGAAACAGCGCCCTTCCTCCGCTTGGCGGGAAGGGCCGCGCCGCAGTTCCTCTTTTAGTTGCTCTCGGTCGAGGGTCCCTTCCCATCTCGCCACGACCAGGGTGGCGACGCCATTGCCGATGACATTGGTGAGCGCCCGGCCCTCGCTGAGAAATCGGTCCACCCCGAGGATGAGCGCCATGGCGGCCACGGGAATGGTCCCCAAGGCGCCAAGGGTGAGGGCCAAGGTGATGAAGCCGGCTCCGGTAACGCCGCTGGCGCCTTTGGAGGTCAGCATCGCCACACCCAGGATCAGGGCCAGCTGAGCGCCGCTGAGGTGGGTATTCGTGGCCTGGGCGAGGAACAGTGTCGCCAGGGTCATGTAGATGTTGGTGCCGTCGAGATTGAAGGAGTATCCCGCCGGCACCACTAGGCCGACCACCGTCCTTGGCGCTCCGAGGCGCTCGAGTTTCGCCATTAGTTGGGGCAGCACCGCCTCGCTGGACGAAGCGCCGAGAACGATGGCCAGTTCGTCCCGGATGTAGAAGAGAAACCGCCAGAGAGAGAAGCCGGACGCCCAAGCGACCGTACCTAGCACCACCACCACGAACAAAGCGCTCGTGACGTAGACGCAGGCCACCAACGCCCCCAGCTTCAACAAGGCGGCCACGCCATATTTGCCTATGGTGTAGGCCATCGCTCCGAAAGCTCCGAGCGGGGCCACCCGCACCACGATGCGGATGATGGCGAAGAACACCGCGCCGATCTGTTCCAGGCCGCGGGCCGCGGCGCCACCAGCGTCCCTGAGCCCGGCGATGGCGAAGCCGGTCAGGATCGCCAGCAACAGCACCTGCAGCACATCTCCCACCGCGAACGCCGAAACGAAGGTGTCCGGTATCAGGTGGAGGAGATAGTCGCCGATGCTGTCCACTTGCCTAGCCTTGGCGACGTAGTCAGCCACGGCCTTTGGATCGAGGCTGGCTGCGTCGATATTGAACCCGGCGCCTGGCCTGATCACCAAACCCACGCCAAGTCCCATGAGAAGGGCGAAGGTAGAGACGGCCTCGAAATAGATCAGCGCCCGGCCGCCGATGCCGCCAAAACGCTTGGCGTCGCTCATGTGGGCGATGCCGACCGCCACGGTGCAAAAGATCAATGGTGCGATCAGCATCTTGATCAGGCGCACGAAGCCATCGCCCAAAGGTTTCAGCGCCACGGCCAACTGTGGCCATAGAACGCCCGTGGCGATCCCCAGTGCGATGCCGACCAGAACCTGAAAGTAAAGGGATTTGAAAATCCGCAACAAGACCCCCTCACCAAAACGCCTAGCCGTTGTGAACCCATCGGCGGCCGGCGAAAAAGTCCAAGGCGGGCCGCTTCAAGGTCGAGACCATCGTCGTGGCCGCACGGCGCCCGTTGTCGCGCCAAGCCGGCGGTCGTATGACGGCGTTGGATTGTCCCGTTAGCTCAGCAGGATAGAGCACCGGTTTCCTAAACCGGGGGTCAGAGGTTCGAGTCCTCTACGGGACGCCAACACGGGGCCTGATCGAAACGAAAACGCCGCCGGCGGGGGCCCGGCGGCGTCTCGAAGACGTACCCTGGTTTAGCCGGTTAGACGCGCGCCTGAGACACTCGATTTCGCCTCGAACGCATCGCCGCGCCAAGGCCGCCGAAACCGACCAGCATCAAGGCCCAGGTCGCCGGTTCGGGAACGGGCGGGTCCACGAGCGAAACGTCGTCGAGGCCGTAGAAATAGGTTGGCGCCGTCTGCCACTGGAAGCTTATCTGTTCCGTGCCGCCGGTAGCGATGAATGTCGCGCCGTACTCCTGCCAACCATTGGTTGTCGGATCGCCGATGGCGATGGTCGCGGATTTCTGCAAAGCGCCCGGAGCCCCAAATTTGAGGACCAGCGGCGCTGACTTCCCCGAACCGGTGTCATTCTCCCAATAGGTCAGAGTCAAATCTTCCCCTACAGACAGGCCCGTCACCGTTTGGGACAGATTGCCATTGGGGACCGGGTTGAGGCAGTTAATGCAGCCGTGTCCAACCAATCGCGCGAAATCAGTTCCATCATAGGGCAGAATCTTCACGCTACCCGAGCTGGCCTTGGCCCAAGCGAACGTATTGACCGACGCGCTAGGGTAGGTGAGCACCGACCAGCCGCTGAAATCTCCAGCCTCGAAACCGCCATTTGTCAGCAACTCAGGCTCGACGATCGCGCTCGCGCTTGACGCCGCCAGAACCGCGCCAGCCATCGCCGCCGTCGCCCAAAGAGCTTTGCTAACCACCTTGATAACTCCCGCCTAATTCAACAGTCCGATTGGGACACGAGAAATCATGCCTTGCGGCGACGGCCGCGCGCCCTGACACAATCCGGCCCCTCTTCAGTCATTATTCATGCCGCCGAGCAATTGGCAACCGCAAATCGATCGCGGGTTCGATTAAAGTGCAGTTTTGCAAATATTTCGTATGCGTCCGTCGACGAAAACGCCGCCGATCATCATGACCGGCGGCGCCTTGCAAAACAGCAGATGAGTTGAGGTCACGCGACGGCGGTAGCGCCTTTGCGGCGAGACCGAAGCGCCCCACCCACTCCGGCGAGACCGAGAAGCATTAAGCCCCATGTCGCGGGCTCAGGGACCGCTGGAATGCCCGTCAACGAGACGTCGTCGAGAGCGAATATGTTGCTCCCTCCGGGGGTCTTGAAGTTGAACGATAGCGGGTCGGTGCCATGACCCGTCAGGTTGAGATCAAATCGCACCCATTTATTGACCCCGCATTTGTCCGCGCCCGAGACGGTGCATTTGATCGTTTCGACATTTGCGTTATCCCAGCGAACGGTAAAAATGTCAGACTTGGTCGCGTCGTCGAAATTCAACCAGAAATGTCCGTCAACGGCCCCGCCGCCATCGTGGACAATCTGCTTGAGGGAGCCATTCGGATTCGATCCGGTGCCTGCACCTCCGAGAACCGCGAAATAAGAACCTTGTATCGGCACGATAGCCCCATCGGATGTCGTCACATAGTCCGGCAGAGTGGATTGATCTGTCCAGTTCTTGAAAGTACCGCGCTCAAAACCGCCATTCTTCACCAGCTGCGCGGCGCTGCTTGCCCCGCCAGCGGCGAGTGCGACCGCCGCTATGGCGATGGAAACCACTAGGTGTTTAGGGCTCTTCGACATTGGTTTCATATCCTCTCTGTCCGGTCTCGGACATCCGAAACCTCTCGGCCGCGACTCGCGACTTCGCCCTTATAACGCCATATTTCCTGTTCTGTTTCAAGATTGCGTTAACCATACTTGGGCGGATCGTCGCAGGCCATGCGCCTGTCTGAGCGAAGTGGTTACTGCCGGAGATGGTTCCGAGGTGGGTTGAGATTTGGCCGATGCGAGACCGCCGACGCTTTACCTCGGCGTCTGACATGGCCTAAGGGTGCCACGCTCACAGCCGCCGCCTGAGGCGAGTCCACCAACCCCGTTTAGACTATAAGGACCGCGCATGCGCTTCACGACAATCGCCCTGATTGCTACAGCAGCCATCGCCTTGCCCGGCCTCGCGGCCGCCGCCCCCGCCTTCGACGCCTTCCGCCAGATCTGCGGCGACACTCGCGCCGACTATCCGGCGGTGGTCAAGGCGGTCGATGCCGGTGGCTGGGCGACGGCAGACGTCAAGGCCGCTCCCATGGAAGGCGTCGTCGTCTCCGAGCAAATATCCAGGAGCAAAACGGTGAGCGGCGACAAGCTGGTTCTGCAGGCCTGGAGGGGAATGAAGGGCGCGTTCAAGGTCACCGAGTGCACCATGCGGGCGCCTAACAGCAAGACCGAGGAGATCAAGGCGGCGGTTCAGGCCTGGGTTGGCTTCGCCCCCCAGATTTCCGAGCCGAAGAGAATTGCCTTTCGCTTCGCCGACGAGGCGGGGGCTCGCCGCGCGCTAACCCCGGCCGAATACGACGCTGCGGGCGCGGGCCCGGGCCTGGAAATGCTGGCGGTGTCCAACGATGGAACGGACACCATCATCGAACTGCTGAACATCAAGAAGTAGACGCATCCGCCAGTCCGTCCTTCGAGCGAGAACCATCAGCAGCCATGTCCATACTCATCGATAAGACCACGCGCGTCATCTGCCAGGGTGTCACCGGCGCTCAGGGCACCTTCCATTCCGAGCAGGCCATCGCCTACGGAACTCTGATGGTCGGCGGAACCTCTCCCGGCAAAGGCGGATCGACCCATCTAGGCCTCCCCGTGTTCGACACCGTCGGCCAAGCTGTGGAAGCCGTCCATCCGGACGCGAGCGTGATCTATGTGCCGCCCCCCTTCGCGGCGGACGCCATACTGGAGGCGATCGACGCAGAAATCGGCCTGATCGTGTGCATCACCGAGGGCATCCCGGTGGAAGATATGATCACGGTCAAGCGGGCGCTTAGCGGGTCAAAGTCCCGCCTGATCGGCCCCAACTGCCCGGGCGTCCTTACGCCCAACCAATGCAAGATCGGCATCATGCCGGGTAATATCTTCAAATTGGGTTCGGTCGGCGTGGTCTCGCGGTCTGGCACCCTCACCTATGAGGCGGTCTTCCAGACAAGCCAGGTGGGCTTGGGCCAAACCACGGCCGTAGGCATCGGCGGCGATCCGGTGAAGGGGACCGAGTTCATCGACGTGCTGGAGATGTTTCTGGCTGATCCAGCCACCGAGTCGATTATCATGATCGGCGAGATCGGCGGTTCGGCCGAGGAGGACGCCGCCGCTTTCGTCAAAGCGAACAAGGTCAAGAAGCCAACGGTCGGCTTCATCGCTGGGCGCACCGCTCCGCCGGGTCGGCGAATGGGCCATGCTGGGGCGATTATATCAGGCGGCAAAGGCGGCGCGGAGGATAAGATCGAGGCCATGGAAAGCGCCGGCATCAAGGTGGCGCCCTCTCCGGCCGCCCTGGGCCACACCCTGGTGGAGTTGCTGAACGCCTGAGGCCGTCGAGAGGGTTTTTGGCGCCCCCCACGGCCTGATCAGCCGCCGACTCGGGCGGCGTTTGTCGCTTTTGGCCTAAAAACCTCGCGGAGCGCCGCAATTTCGTTACCTATTTGAGTAACGAGTTTCATCGAAACGGAGCCGGTGGATACCTATCTATCGGGATCGCGGCCCCGTCCGGGGCGTCGAGAGCAGGATGACATGGCGGACGATGCGGGTCGGCTGAACGAGGTTCTGGCCGAGACTTCCTTTCTTTACGGCGGCAACGCCGGCTTCGTGGAAGATCTTCAGGCACGCTGGGCCAAGGACCCGGATTCGGTTGAGCCCTCGTGGCGAGCCTTCTTTGCTTCGCTCTCCGACAGCGCCGTGGATCGCGCGCCTTCGTGGACGCCCAAGCCCTTGCCCCCAGCCAGGCCCGACTGGCTTTCAGCGATCGACGGGCTATGGCCGGCGGTCGAGGCCAAACTCGAAAGCAAGATCGCGACCGCCCAGCCTGCGGCAGGTCCAGACGAGGTGCGCGCTCGCACCCTCGATTCCTTGCGCGCCATCATGATGATCCGCGCCTATCGCATGCGCGGCCATCTGAAGGCCAACCTCGACCCCCTCGGCCTGGCCGTGACCGAAGGCGATGCCAGCGAACTCGACCCGGCAAGCTATGGTTTCGCCGAGAGCGACTTCGACCGGCAGATCTTCCTGGACTATGTGCTGGGCCTGGAAAGCGCCACCGTGCGCGAAATCCTGGCCATCCTGCGGCGCACCTACTGCGGCACAATCGGCGTGCAATATATGCACATCAGCGACCCGGCCGAGAAGGCTTGGTTGCAGCGACGTATCGAGGGCGCCGACAAGGAGATCAGCTTCACCAAGGAGGGCAAGATCGCCATCCTAAAGAAGTTGATCGAGGCCGAGGGCTTCGAGCGTTTTCTCGCCAAACGCTTTCCCGGCACGAAGCGTTTCGGTCTGGACGGCGGCGAGTTGGCGGTGCCGGCGATGGAACAGATCATCAAGCGCGGCGGCGCTTTGGGCGTGCAAGACATCATCATCGGCATGCCGCACCGCGGTCGGCTCAATATGCTCGCCGCCGTGATGGCCAAACCCTATCATGTGATCTTCCACGAATTTCAGGGCGGGTCGTCCCTGCCCTCCGATCTCGAGGGCTCGGGCGATGTTAAATATCACCTGGGCGCCTCGTCCGACCGGGCCTTCGACGGTAATAGCGTTCACCTTTCGCTCACCGCCAACCCAAGCCATCTGGAGATCGTCAACCCGGTGGTCCTGGGCAAGGCGCGAGCCAAACAGGCCTTCGCCCTGCGTGAGAATCCCACCGTCGGCCGCAGCCATGTCATGCCGCTCTTGATGCACGGCGACGCCGCCTTCGCCGGCCAAGGGGTGGTGGCCGAGTGCTTCAACCTGATGGGCATCCGGGGCTATCGCACGGGCGGCGCGGTGCATTTTATCGTCAACAACCAGATCGGCTTCACCACCTACCCTCGGTACAGCCGCACCAGCCCCTATCCGTCCGACACCGCCCTGATGGTCGAGGCGCCGATCTTCCACGCCAACGGCGATGATCCAGAAGCCGTGACCTTCGCCGCCAAGGTCGCCACGGAGTACCGCCAGCAGTTCGGCAAGGACGTGGTCATCGACATGTTCTGCTACCGCCGGTTCGGTCACAACGAGGGCGACGATCCGACGATGACGCAGCCCTTGATGTACAAGACCATCAAGAACCATCCCCCAACCCGAGAAATCTATAGCCGCCGGCTGATCGACGAGGGCGTGGCCACCGAAGCGGAAGTCGCCCGCTGGGTCGCGGAGTTCGACGCCTTCCTCGACGCCGAGTTTGAAGCCGGCAAGACTTATCACGCCGACAAGGCCGATTGGCTGGACGGCAAATGGTCGGGCCTCGCCCTGCCCGATGGCGACGAAAGACGCGGCGACACGGCGGTGCCAGCTCAGAAGCTGCGCGATCTCGGCTTGAAGTTCACCAGCCTGCCCGAAAATATCGACGTCCATCGCACGGTCCGCCGGGTGATCGAGGCTCGCCATGCCGCGATCGAGGCGGGCGAGAACATCGATTGGGCGACGGCCGAACATCTCGCCTTCGCCAGCCTGCTCGATCAGGGTTTTCCCGTGCGCCTCTCGGGCCAGGACAGCGTGCGCGGGACCTTTGTCCAGCGCCATTGCGATATCATCGATCAGACCACCGAGGCGCACTACACGCCTCTATCGCATCTTCGTCCCGGTCAGGCCCATTTCGAGGTGCTCGATTCGGCCCTGTCCGAGGAGGCGGTGCTGGGCTTCGAGTATGGGTTCTCCCTTACCGATCCCAAGACCCTGACCATGTGGGAGGCCCAGTTCGGCGATTTCGCCAACGGCGCCCAGGTGGTCATCGATCAGTTCATTTCATCCGGCGAGCGCAAATGGCTGCGCATGTCGGGCCTGATCATGCTGCTGCCGCATGGCTATGAGGGCCAGGGGCCGGAACACTCCTCGGCGAGGCTCGAGCGCTACCTGCAGCTTTGCGCCGAGGACAACCTTCAGGTGGCCAACTGCAGCACCCCGGCCAACTACTTCCACATTCTCCGCCGCCAGATGATGCGGGAGTTCCGCAAGCCACTGATTCTGATGACGCCCAAATCGCTGTTGCGCCACAAGAAGGCGGTTTCGACCCTGGCCGACATGGCCGAGGGCTCGTCCTTCCACCGCGTCCTGCCCGACGACGCCCAGCGGGGCGTCAACACCGAAGTGCGCCTGGTCGCCGACGAGGCGGTTCGGCGGGTCGTGCTCTGCTCGGGCAAGGTCTATTATGACCTTCTGGACGAGCGCGAGAAACGTGGGATAAACGACGTCTATCTCCTGCGGCTTGAACAGTTCTATCCTTGGCCGATGAAGTCGCTCACCAACGAGTTGGCGAGGTTTGGCAACGCCGAACTGGTCTGGTGCCAGGAAGAGCCCAAGAACATGGGTGGCTGGACCTTCGTCGATCCATGGCTGGAGCTAACCTTGGACCGGATGAAGATCGCCGCCAAACGCGCTAGGTACGTCGGCCGTCCGGCATCCGCCTCCACCGCCGCCGGCCTGATGAGCCGGCACAAGAAGGAAATGGACACTTTCCTGGCCCAGGCCTTCGCCTGAACGGCCATGCCACCTACAAGGGACGCCGTGCGTCCAAGAAATAAGCCCGGAGTCGCCTGACCATGACCGACATCATGACGCCCGCCCTTGGTGAATCGGTCACCGAGGCGACGGTGGCGAGGTGGGCCAAGAAGCCGGGTGACGCTGTCAAGCGCGACGAAATTCTTGTCGAGCTCGAGACCGACAAAGTCAGCCTTGAAGTGGCCGCGCCGGAGGACGGCATTTTGAGCGCCATCGACGCGGAAGAAGGCGCCACAGTTCTCCCCGGCCAGAGACTCGGCCAGGTCGGCGCCGCGAACGCCGGCGCCAAATCGCCGCTCGGCCCGGCTCCCTCGCCCGCGCCTAAAGCCGCCGCGCCGCCGCCCCCGCCAGCGGTGGCTCCGGCGCCGCCAGTCGCCAAAGCCGCCGACCTCCCCCTGGCGCCCTCGGTCCAGCGCATCGTCGCCGAAAACAAGCTCGATCCGGTAGCCATCCCGGGTACGGGCAAGGACGGCCGGATCACCAAGGGTGACGCCCTCGCGGCGCTCGACGCGATCGCTGCTCAGCCGGCGTCCGCGGCGCCCGGCCCCGCACCGGTTCGCGCCACGCACGAGCGGGAAGAGCGGGTGCGTATGAGTCGTTTGCGCCAGACCATCGCTCGGCGCCTGAAGGAGGCTCTGGCCAACGCCGCCATGCTGACGACCTTCAACGAGGTCGACATGACCGCGGTGATGGCCCTGCGCAATCAGTATAAGGACGCTTTCGAGAAGCGGCATGGTGTGAAGCTCGGCTTCATGAGCTTCTTCGTGAAGGCCTGCGTGTTCGCCCTCAAGGAGGTGCCCGCCGTCAATGCCGAGATCGACGGAACCGATCTGGTCTATAAGAACCACTATGACATAGGCGTTGCCGTCGGCACGGAACGTGGCCTCGTCGTGCCCGTCGTGCGCGACGCCGACATGCTTAGCCTCGCCGGCATCGAGACCGAGATTGGCCTCCTGGGCAAGAAGGCGAGGGAAGGCGCGCTCGCCTTGGAGGACTTGCAAGGCGGCACCTTCACCATCTCCAACGGGGGGGTCTACGGTTCGCTGATGTCCACGCCGATCCTTAACGCCCCGCAGTCCGGCATCCTCGGTATGCACAAAGTCCAGGATCGGCCCATGGCCATGAATGGCCAAGTGGTGATCCGGCCGATGATGTATCTGGCCCTTTCCTACGATCACCGGGTGGTCGATGGCCAGGGCGCGGTCACCTTCCTGGTCAAGGTCAAAGAGCACATCGAAGATCCCCAGCGCCTGCTGCTGGAAATCTGACAGCGTCCGCACAAAAGAGACTGGGGCTAAAACATGCCGTCATACGACGTCGTCATCATCGGAGGCGGCCCAGGCGGCTACAACGCCGCGATCCGCGCCGGTCAGCTCGGCATGAGCGCCGCCTGCGTTGAGAGCCGGGCCACCCTGGGCGGCACCTGTCTGAACGTCGGCTGCATTCCGTCCAAATCCCTGCTCCACGCCTCCGAGTTCTTCGAGATGGCGGCCAAGGACTTCGCCGACATGGGCATTGAGGTGACGCCCAAGCTCAACCTGCCCGCGATGATGAAGCAGAAAGAGGGCTCGGTGGAGCAACTCACCAAGGGCGTCGAGTTCCTTTTCAAGAAGAACAAGGTCGATTGGATCAAGGGCCATGGCGCCCTGGCCGGCCCTGGCAAAGTCGCGGTAACGGGTGCGGACGGGGCGACGACAACCCTGGAAGCCAAAGCCGTCGTGATCGCCACCGGCTCGGCGCCGGCGCCTCTGCCCGGTGTCGAGGTGGATCAGAAGCGGATCGTAGACTCAACCGGGGCCTTGGCCTTGCCCGAGGTCCCGACAAGCCTCATCGTGATCGGAGCCGGGGTGATAGGCCTGGAGCTCGGCTCGGTCTGGCGGCGGCTCGGCTCAAAGGTGACGGTGGTGGAGTTCCTCGACCGAATCACGCCGGGGCTCGACACCGAAACCGCGAAGACCCTGCAGCGCAGCCTCACCCGCCAGGGCGTCGCCTTCAAACTCGCCTCCAAGGTCACTGGGGCCCGGGCAAGCGCCAAGAGCGTGACACTGACAATCGAACCGGTCGCCGGCGGAGCTCCCGAGAGCCTTGAAGCTGACTATGTCCTGCTAGCGATCGGTCGGCGTCCGTATACGGAGGGGCTTGGCCTCGAAACGGTTGGGGTCTCGCCTGACAAGCGCGGCTTCATCGAAACGAACCATTTCCAGACCGCCGCGCCAGGCATCTACGCCATAGGCGATGTCACCCACGGTCCGATGCTGGCCCACAAGGCCGAGGATGAGGCGGTGGCCTGTATCGAGATCATAGCCGGGAAGGCCGGACACGTGAACTACGGCGTGATTCCCAGCGTTATCTACACCTTCCCGGAGGTCGCGACCGTCGGCAAGACGGAGGAAGAGCTGAAGGCCGAGGGCGTCGCCTACAAGGTCGGCAAGTTTCCGTTCACGGCCAATGCGCGCGCCAAGGTCAACCACGAGGCCGAGGGCTTCGTCAAAGTGCTCGCCGACGCAACCACCGACCGGGTGCTCGGTGTCCACATGATCGGGCCGGACGTGAGCGAGATGATCGGCGAATATTGCGTGGCCATGGAGTTCGCCGCCGCTTCAGAGGACGTCGCTCGTACCTGCCACCCCCACCCAACCCGCTCCGAGGCGTTGCGTCAGGCCGCCATGGGTGTCGAGGGCTGGACCATGCAGGCTTGATCGATCAGGCTCTAGGATGGGCGCCGGCGTAGGCGCTGAGCAGGCCGGCCGCGTCGACGGCGGTGTAACGCTGGGTGGTGGAAAGGCTGGCGTGGCCCAGAAGTTCCTGGATCGATCGCAAGTCGGCGCCGGCTCCCAGGAGGTGGGTGGCGAAGGAGTGGCGAAGGGCGTGGGGCGTGGCCCGCTCGGATAGTCCCAGACGCCCGCGCAGACGCTGCATCGTCGCTTGCACATGGCGCGGTTTGAGTGGTCCTCCCCTAGCGGCGCGAAACAGCGGCTCATCCGGTCCCAGAGCGAAGGGCACGGCGGCTACGTAGGCGTCGATCGCCTCGCGCACCACCGGCAACACCGGCGCCAGACGGGTCTTGCCGCCCTTGCCGAGGATACGCAGCGTTTCGCCGAGCGGCGCGTCCGAACGTCTGAGCGACAGCCCCTCGGAGATGCGCAGACCGCAGCCCCACAGGAGGGTCAGAACGGCTTCGTCTCGAAGCGCCGCCCAGCGCGCCGTGTCCGGATCTTCCGCCGCCTCCTCGATCAGGCCACGCGCCTGGTCCTCGGAGACCGGCCGAGGCGCACCAGGTCTCACGCGCGGGCCCCGCACCAGGGCGATGGCGGTGTTGGGGGTGGAGAGGCGCGCGTCGAGGAAGCGGTGAAAGGCCCGGATCGCGGACAGCGCCTGCGAGAGCGAGCGCGCCGCCAGGGGCCGATCGCCGCCGCGGCGCGAGGCCAGGTAGGCGCGAAGCTCGGACGCCGTCACACTACCCAGGTCCGTGAGGGTCGGGGTCTCGCCACGGTGGAGCTCGAGAAAGGTTAGATAGGCCTGGACGCAGGCGCGGTAGGCCTCGAGGGTACGAGGGCTGGCGCGCCGCTCGTGCTCAAGATGCTCGAGCCAGGCCCGAAGCGCCTCCTGGCCTGTCACGGGGCCGGCCACCTCTGGGCGGTTCGCTCGACGACACGGGCGAGAAAAGCCACTAGATCGGCGCCCATATCAGGAGCGAAAGCCTGTGGATCGGCCGCGCCGAAGGCCAGCACACCTTGGCGAGCAGGCGACCACAGATTGAGCCGCACCAGGGCGACGCTTCCGATCATCGGCGCAAGATTCCCGAATAGGCCCGACGCCGTCGGCGCATGGCCCATGCGCGCGCGCAGGCCGAAGCCCAGGATCAGATCGACCTGGCCCCGGGCCAAGGCTCGCCAACCATCGCTCGCCGCACCCTCCACGGCGATTACGCCGGCGGTCAAACCAAAGCGCTGGCGCGCCAGATCGTCCACTCGGCAGGCGAGATCGGCGAGGTCATGCGAATCCATCATGTCGACCGCCGCGGCATGGGTCTGGGCCTGGGCGGCGAAGTTGGCGGCCGAGATCGCCTCCAGCCGCTTGCGCTCACTCGATTCTCGCTCGTGGGCGGCAGTGACGCGAGAAAGCGCGACCGGACCGAAATCCACCAAATTGGCCACGTCGAGCCTCAGGCCCAGATCGGCCAGGAGTTCGGGGTCTTCGCGCAGCAGGTCGCGGTGAGCGCGGATCATCGCCCTCATGGCCTCGGCCTCGGCGACCGCCTCATCGATAGTATTTCGCTGCGCCTGCATGTTCTTCCCGCCCCGGGGCTGACCCTTCGACCGAACGTTCCGGTCCGTCTGGGCCGCACACCCGATCAAACGCCTGATGGGTTAACGCCCGCTTGAAGCGACGCGCAAAACCCCCGATGACCACGCCATGGCCGTGGCGGACATCGACGAAAACGCGGCGGCGCGGGTGGCGCGGGTGCTGCTGCCCATGCCCCTGCCCGAAGCCTTTGACTACGCCGAGCCTCCGGGACTTGACCTTGAGGCCGGCGATCTCGTCGCCGTACCGCTCGGCCCGCGCCTGTTGGCCGGCGTCGTCGTCGAGGTCCGAAGCGGTGTCGGAGTCAATCGAGCGCTGAAAGCTGTCGAGGGCAGGCTGGGGGAACCAAGCCTGCCGCCCTCAATGGTGGAGTTCATTCAATGGGCCGCCCGCTATGCGGTCGACAGTCCGGGCCAGCCGTTGGCGATGGCTCTACGCGGTCTACGCGCACCAAAGCCTCGTCCGCTCAAACGCTTGATCGCCGGCGGAGGAACGCCAGCGCGGATGACCCCGGCCCGAGAGCGGGCGCTGAACGCCGCGACCGAGCCCCGGACCGCGGCGGCCCTCGCGCGCGCCGCGGGCGTCTCGGCGGGTGTCGTCAAGGCGCTGGTCGAAGAAGGTGTCCTTAAAGAGATATTTGTTCCGGTCGTCCCCGAACTCGCCGCGCCCGACTTCGACCTCCCAGGCGCCGATCTCAACCCCAGCCAGGCAGCCGCGGCCACCGCCCTAATCGCCATGGCTTCGGCCGGCGGTTTCTCCGTCGCCCTGCTCGACGGAGTGACGGGTTCGGGCAAGACCGAAGTCTACCTGGAAGCGGTCGCCACCACCCTGCGCGTCGATCCGGACGCCCAGGTGCTGGTGCTTTTGCCGGAAATCGCCTTGACCCAGGCGGTGATCGATCGGTTCGCCATGCGGTTCGGCGCCGCTCCAGCGGAGTGGCACTCAGGGATATCCCCGCCGCGACGGCGCGTGGTGTGGGAGCAGACGGCGTTGGGTCGGGCGCGGATCGTCGTCGGCGCGCGCTCGGCGCTCTTTCTGCCTTTCAAAAAGCTCAAGCTAGTCGTGGTCGATGAGGAACATGACGGCGCCTACAAGCAAGAGGACGGCTTCATTTATCAGGCGCGAGATCTCGCCGTGGCCAGGGCCAAGATCGAAGGCTGCGCGGCGATCCTTGCTTCGGCCACGCCTTCCCTCGAGAGTTTGTGGAACGCCCAGGCTGGCCGCTATCGCTGGCTGCGTCTGGCCGATCGCCATGGGGAAGCTATCCTGCCGCGGGTCAGCCTGGTGGACCTGCGTGTGGATCCGCCGGCTCCGGGCCGATGGCTGTCACCGACCCTGGTTCAAGCCGTGGGAGAAACCCTGGCCCGGGGCGAGCAGTCATTGCTCTTCCTCAATCGCAGAGGCTACGCGCCCCTCGTATTGTGCCGCGCTTGCGGCGAGCGGATGAGTGCGCCTGACTCTGATTCTTGGCTGGTGGAGCATCGCTATAGCGGCCGGCTGGTTTGCCATCTAACCGGCTTTTCCATGCCGAAGCCCGATCGTTGTCCCCATTGCGGCGTCCAGGACGCCCTGGTCTCGGTCGGCCCTGGAGTGGAGCGGGTGGAGGAAGAGGCCAGATCCCTATTTCCCGAAGCCCGCCTTGCGGTCTTTTCCTCTGACACCGTGCCCGACGCAGCTTCGGCCCGCGCGCTCATCGAGGCTATGACGGCCGGCGAAATCGACATCCTGATCGCAACCCAGGCCGCGGCCAAGGGACATAACTTTCCAGGCCTTACTCTGGTGGGCGTCGTCGACGCCGACCTCGGTCTACGTGGGGGGGACCTGCGCGGCGCCGAGCGTACGTTCCAACTGCTTACTCAGGTGGCGGGGCGGGCAGGACGGCGTGAACGGCCGGGTCGAGCGCTCCTCCAGAGTTGGGCGCCGGAACATCCGGTCATGCAGGCTCTGGCCGCCGGAGATCGCGACGCCTTCGTCGCCGTGGAGATGGCCGAGCGCGAGGCGGCCGGCTTGCCGCCGTTCGGCCGGCTGGCGGCCGTGATCCTTTCGGGTCCGGACCTCCAGGCCATCGAGACCTTCGCCGCCGGAATGGCCGCGGCGGCCCCCAACGCCGATGGGGTGGAGGTGTACGGGCCGGCCGACGCGCCGCTTGGGCTGGTTCGCGGTCGACGCCGCAAACGCTTCCTGGTGAGAGCGGATCGCTCGGTGGATCTTCAGGGTTTCATGGCCGCGTGGCGCGCACGGGTGAAACCGCCGGGCGCGATTCGCCTGTCCATCGAT
Source organism: uncultured Alphaproteobacteria bacterium (assembly GCA_963817995.1). Taxonomy (GTDB): domain Bacteria; phylum Pseudomonadota; class Alphaproteobacteria; order Caulobacterales; family Caulobacteraceae; genus Acaudatibacter. The sequence goes on along the minus strand of CAWFQJ010000009.1, from coordinate 656,537 downwards.
ATCGACCCGTACAGCTTCCTTTAGCCTGGCGCCCATTTTTCAGGCGCCGGCCAGCGGTAAGTCGAAAAGCGCTTTGAACCCCACTGGGGCTATTTTCCTTAGTCAGACAACGGTAGAAGTCCACCGTTCGCCGCGTCACCACGAAAACGAGAGGCGAAACGCGAATAAAGACTCTTTTCATTCCTAGGGCGCACGGTTACCCCTAGGCCCGAGTTTCGTACGGGGGGAGAAATCCACAAGATGAAGAATCGGACGAGAGCCGCGCTTGGTTCCCTGCTCGCCGCCCTTGTTGTGGCCGTGACGCCAAGCGGCGCCTTCGCCGAGGACTATTGGCAATGCGTGGCCTTCGCCCGTCTGGTGTCGGGCATTCAGCTTTTTGGTGATGCGCGCACATGGTGGGAACAGGCCGCCGGTCGCTATCCCACCGGCTTCACACCCAAGGCCGGAGCCGTTCTCTGCTTCAAGCCGACTGGCCGTATGCGGCTTGGACACGTGGCCGTGGTCAGCCAGGTGCTCACCGACCGGATCATCCAGATCAGCCACGCCAACTGGTCGATCATCGAGGGTGAACGCGGTCATGTGGAGAAGAACGTCACGGTGATCGACGTCTCTCCCGCCGGCGACTGGAGCCAAGTGAAGGTATGGTACGATCCTTCCCGGGATCTGGGCTCAACCGTCTATCCTACCTACGGATTTATCTATCAGGACGCCTACGCCGCCGCGGCTTCGAAGTTCGCCGCCGCCGGAACCGCCGCGGTGACCATGGCCCAGAACGCCGCCAATCAGATGGTCGCCGCCGTTCGTCCTGGCGCCGCGCCGCTGCAGATGCTGGGCCAGGCCGCCGACTCCACCGACCGCATCGCCGCCCTCATCCAAATGGCCACCGGCCAGGGCGGAACGGACAAGCGCTGAGGGTGCTCAGAATGAGGCCTTACTCTCTTCGGGTCTGACCACCACGACGGCGCCATCGGCCAGCCGCACCTCCGGAACAGCGTCTCGCGTGAAGGGTGCCCACCAACTGGCGCCGCCGTCGTTGGGGACGACCTCCAGCAGGTCGCCGGCGCCGAAGTTCATCACTGACTTCACTACCCCGATCCAGTCACCGGCCGGCGAGAGGGCCTTTAGGCCGATCAGGTCGGCGAAATAGAACTCGTCCTCGTCGGGTTCAGGCAGGCTGGCGCGTGCGACATAGAGACGCAGGCCCCGCAGGGCCTGGGCCTCCTCGCGGGTCGATACTTCCTTGGCGTTGGCGATCAGGGCGCCCTTGGCGACTCGCCCTTGAGTGAGGGTAAGGCCGGGCGAGCCGTCCTCCCGCAACAGAGCGCCATAGGCCAGCAGGCTGGCCGGATCGGCGGTGTGGGCCGTGAGGCGAACCTCGCCGTGGACGCCGAAAGCCCCCGCCGCCTGAGCCACCAGGATCAGGCGCTCCGGCGAAGCGGCGTCGACCACCGTCCGGTCGTCCCTCAACCTTCCGAGGTGGTGGGTTCAGTTTCAGCCGGCTCCGCTTCGGCGGCGGATTCAGTTGGCGCCGCGTCAGCGGGGGCTTCAGCCGGCGCCGCTTCGACGACGGCCTCGACGGGCGCGGCTTCCTCTTCCGCCGCGGCTTCCACCATCGGCGCTTCCGCGACGACTTCTTCGGCTGCGACCTCTTCGGGTGCAGCCTCCTCGGCGACCGGTTCTTCCGGCGCCGCGGCGAGAGCCGCGGCTCGCTCGGCGCGTTCGGTCGCGCGTTCCTTGGCCTTGGCATGCGGCTCACCCTTCTTGGGGTTGCTGCCGTGCTCCCATTTGGCGAGACCCTGGGTTCCCAGGAAACGGGCGACCCGTTCGGTGGGCTGGGCCCCCTTGGCGAGCCACTCCGTAATCCGCTCGCCCTTGAGCACCAGGCGCTGGGCGTCGTCCTTCTTCAGAAGCGGGTTGTAGCTGCCCACCTTCTCGATGAAGCGGCCATCGCGCGGCGAGTGGCTGTCAGCGACGACGATCGAGTAATAGGGGCGCTTCTTGGCGCCGCCCCGGGCGAGACGAATCTTGAGCATGAGAGGTATTGGTCCTTTTGAGTGTCTGATTTGTCAGGGTTTTTTGAAGGGGTTGAAGCCGGGGGCGATGCCGCCGAGTCCCGGTAGAGTCTTCGGCGTCGCCGGGTTCAGGCCCGAAAGGCCGGAAAGGTTTGGGGGTGGCGCAAGCGCAGTCTCCGAAGGCGGAACGCCGCCGCCGAGGGCCTTGAGGCTGTCCAGACCGCCAGGGCCGCCCAGCCCCATCATGCCGGCGACCCGGGCAAAGCCCCTGCCGCCGCCCTTGGCCATCATCTTGAAGGCGTCCTGCATCTGGCGATGCTGTTTGAGCAGGCGGTTGACCTCGGCCACCTCGACCCCGGCGCCCGAAGCGATGCGGCGCTTACGCGAGGCCTGGAGGATGTCTGGCTTGCGGCGCTCCTTGCGGGTCATCGAGCCGATGATGGCGCGCTGTCGGCGGATCATCTTGTCGGAGACACCGGATTCGGCGATCTGCTGCTTCACCTTTTGTACTCCGGGCAACAGGCCCAGTAGGCCCTCCATCCCGCCCATGCGCTCCATCTGGGCGAGTTGGTCGGCCATGTCCTCCAGGTCGAACTGGCCCTTGGCCAATTTGCGGGCCATGACCTCGGCCTTGGCCTGGTCAAACTCGGCGGCGGCCTTTTCGACCAGGGCCACCACATCGCCCTGGCCAAGGATGCGGCCAGCGACCCGGCGGGCGTCGAAGACGTCCAGGGCGTCGATCTTCTCGCCCGATCCCAGGAACTTGATCGGCAGGCCCGTGACCGCCCGCATCGAAAGAGCGGCGCCACCGCGGGAATCGCCATCAGCTCTAGTGAGCACCAAGCCGGTGAGCGGCAGACGTTCATGGAAGGCGGTCGCGGTGCGCACGGCATCCTGGCCGGTCAGGCTATCGGCCACCAGCAAGGTCTCCGCGGGGACGGCGATACGGGCGATCTCGGCCGCCTCGCTCATCATCGCTTCGTCCAGGGTGGTGCGGCCGGCGGTGTCGAGAATCAGGACATCGAAGCCGCCGAGCTTGGCGGCCGAGAGCGCGCGGCGGGCGATGTCGGCAGGGGCCTGGCCCGGCATGATCGGCAGGGTATCGACCCCGGCCTCCTTGCCGAGGATCGCCAACTGCTCCATGGCCGCGGGCCGGCGCACGTCGAGGGAGGCCATGATCACCCGCTTGCGCTCGATCCGGCTGAGGCGAAGGGCGATCTTGGCCGACATGGTGGTCTTGCCCGAGCCCTGAAGCCCGGCCATCAGGATCACCGTTGGTGGATTGAGGGCCAGGCGCAGAGGCTCGGCCTCGGCCTCGCCGCCCAGCATCTCCACCAGGCCGTCATAGACGATCTTGACCACCTGGTCGGCGGGCTTGACCGAGCGGATGACCGCTTCGCCCGTGGCCGCCACCCTGGCCTTGTCGATGAAGCTCCGCACCACCGGCAGGGCGACGTCAGCCTCCAGCAGGGCCACGCGGACCTCGCGCATGGCCTCATCGACATCCTTTTCGGTGAGCACGCCACGGCCCGCGAGCCGGTCGAACACGCCGGAAAGCCGATCGGTCAAGCCTTCGAACATTCACACGTCCCAATCAAAGCCGGCCAAGCAACGTCGAGCGACCCCGTGCGCGATCACGCGGACGGGGGTCCCCTCCGCCCTCGTCCCCTCACTTTCGTGAGCGGGGGTCGTGGCGGTGGAGGCGCTGCTTTGCAAGGCGCCGGAAGGAGTGGGCTTATGCGCTCTTCGGCCCTGGGAATCAAGGGTTGGGGGCCCTGGCGATCACAGTCTCGTGATCAAGCGGGGCCACGCCCGAACCAAAGCCTTGAAAGGGTTTGTGGCCGCTCGCGCGTTAACCTTCTGTTGACGAAAAAAATACGGCTCCAACCCCCGGCGCCCGTTGACGGTCTATCAACCTTGTGACCCCATATCGTGGGGTTCGGGGGCGATTTGCCCACTATATATAGCCTCTGGAGGGTTGATCGATCCTCTCTGGGGCTTCAAGAAGAAGCGATGGGGTTCGAAGGGTCATGATAGGCAATCAGGTGAAAATCCAGTCCCACGGCGCTCCAGCAAAGGCGCGCCCGGTCAAGGCGGCCGAGCGACCCAAGCTCACCCTGGTGCGAAAGGTCGAGATCGACCGCGACCGCGACGCCTTGCTCACCGACTTCGGCCGCACCACCCTGGAAGACCGCTATCTGCTGCCCGGCGAATCCTATCAGGACATGTTCGCCCGCGTAGCCACGGCCTTCGCCGACGACGCCGACCACGCCCAGCGCATCTATGACTACATCTCCAAGCTGTGGTTCATGCCCTCCACCCCGGTGCTCTCCAACGGCGGCGCCGTCGCGGGGCCTGCCGATCTCCTGCTTCCTCAATTCGGTGGGCGATTCGCTGGAAAGCATCGTCGGCACCTGGAACCAGAACGTCTGGCTGGCGGCCAACGGCGGCGGCATCGGCACCTATTGGGGCGGCGTGCGCTCCATCGGCGAGAAGGTGAAGGGCTCAGGCCAGACCAGCGGCATCATCCCCTTCATCCGGGTGATGGACAGCCTGACGCTCGCCATCAGCCAGGGCTCCCTGCGCCGGGGCTCGGCGGCCGTCTATGTCGACATCCACCATCCCGAGATCGAGGAGTTCCTCGAAATCCGCAAACCCTCGGGCGACTTCAATCGCAAGTCGCTCAACCTTCACCACGGCATCTCGATCACCGACGAGTTCATGGAAGCGGTGCGCGACGGCGCCAAGTTCGCCCTGCGCTCGCCCAAGAATCAGGAGACGGTGCGCGAGGTCGACGCCCGCACGCTATGGCAGAAGGTGCTGGAGCTACGCCTCCAGACCGGCGAGCCCTACCTCATCTTCTCCGACACGGTGAACCGGGCCATGCCCGCTCACCAGCGCGAACTGGGCCTCAAGGTGCGCCAGTCCAACCTGTGCTCCGAGATCATGCTGCACTCCGGCCCTGACCACCTGGGCCACGAGCGCACGGCGGTCTGCTGCCTCTCCTCGGTCAACGCCGAGATGTTTCTCGAATGGCGCGACCATCCGACCTTCATCGAGGACATCATGCGCTTCCTCGACAACGTGCTGCAGGACTTCATCGACCGCGCGCCGGAGGAAATGGGCCCAGCCGCCTATGCCGCAACGCGCGAGCGCTCGGTGGGCCTTGGCCTGATGGGCTTCCACTCCTTCCTTCAAGGCCAGAACGTTCCCTTCGAAAGCGCGCTGGCCAAGTCCTGGAACATGCGGCTCTTCAAGCATCTGCGACGGGCCTGCGACGCGGCCAGCGTTGTGCTGGCCGAGGAGCGCGGTCCGTGCCCGGACGCCGCCGAGCGCGGGGTGATGGAACGATTCTCCCACAAGTTGGCGATCGCCCCCACCGCCTCGATTTCGATCATCTGCGGCGGGACCAGCGCCGGTATCGAGCCGATCCCGGCCAATATCTACACTCACAAGACTCTCTCGGGCTCCTTCGCGGTGAAGAATCCCTATCTGGAACGCCTCCTCGACGAGAAGGGCCAGAACACGGCTGCGGTCTGGAGCTCGATCCTGGAGAACGAGGGTTCGGTCCAACACCTGGACTTCCTCTCCGACGATGAGAAGTCGGTCTACAAGACCGCCTTCGAACTCGATCAGCGCTGGATCATCGACCTTGCCGCCGACCGCACCCCGGAGGTCTGCCAGTCGCAATCGGTGAACGTCTTCCTGCCCGGCGACGTCGACAAATGGGATCTGCACATGCTGCACTGGCAGGCCTGGGAGCGTGGGGTGAAGAGCCTCTATTATCTGCGCTCCAAATCGGTGCAGCGCGCCGCCTTCGCCGGCGCCGATATGGCCCTCGACAGCGCCGCCCGCGCAGCCGAAGCCCGCACCGACTACGAGGAATGCCTCGCCTGTCAGTGAGGCCCTTTCTCCGGGAATAGTCCCAGAACCCCATCCTCGCTGGCGTCGCAACATCCTCGTTCGGTGATCAAGCCAGTAATCAGGCGGGCGGTGGTGACGTCGAAGCCGTAGTTGGCGGCGCCGCTGCCGGGCGCGGCGATCAGCATTTCGGCGATCGATCCGTCGGCCAAGGCGCCGCGCATATGGGTGACCTCGGTGGGATCACGCTCCTCGATCGGGATCTGGGCAATGCCATCGGTGAGGGTCCAGTCGATGGTGGAGGCCGGGGCGGCGACGTGAAACGGAATGCCGTTATCCTTCGCCGCCAGAGCCTTGAGATAGGTGCCGATCTTGTTGGCCGCGTCCCCGGTGCGGGTGATCCGATCGGCGCCGACGATGCACAGATCGACCATGCCATGTTGCATCAGATGGCCGCCGGCGTTGTCGACAATCAGGGTATGATCGATCCCCTGCTGGCCGAGCTCAAAGGCGGTGAGGGCGGCGCCTTGGTTGCGCGGCCGGGTTTCGTCCACCCAGATGTGGGTGGCGATCCCTCGCTCCTGGGCGACGTAGAACGGGGCCAGCGCCGTTCCCCAATCCACGGTCGCCAGCCAGCCGGCGTTGCAGTGGGTGAGGATGTGGACGGTGCGGCCGACGCGCTTGGCGATCGCCTCAATCAGGTCCGCGCCATACTCGCCGATGGCCCGGCAGGCGGCGACATCTTCCTCAGCGATGGCGGCTGCCTCGACCCTCGCCGCCGCCACTCGTTCGCGTTCCGGCAGCGTGGACACCAGGGCGCCAACCCGCTCCAGCGCCCAGGCCAGGTTGACGGCCGTGGGCCGAGAGGCGGCCAACCTGCGGCGCGCCTCGACAAGGGCCGCGTCCGAGGGATCGGCGCTCAAAGCGAGGGCCAATCCCCAAGCTGCGGTGACCCCGATCAGGGGCGCGCCGCGCACGCGCATGTCAGCGATGGCGCTCACGGCGTCGTCCACGGTAGTGAGCCGCAGGATCTCGACCCGGTGCGGCAGCACCGTTTGGTCGATGATCTCCACCGCCCCGTCGGCGGCGGGCCAGATCGTTCGCATGGGCCGGCCGTGAATCAGCATTATGTCATTGGCCTCTCGCCAACATATTGATCAAGGACGCTCAGAATACGCTAGATGTTGTCCCAACGACTGATAATCTCGTCTGCCCTCCGCTCGCGGACGTCGCGATTCGAAGGCCCCGTCGTCGCAGGAAGTCGCCGCCCATGACCCTCGCCGCCCCCGCCCTGATCACGCCTGGCGCCAAGCCGGGCCTGCTCACGCCGTCCTTCGCCTATAAGCCATTCCGCTATCCCTGGGCCTATGACTTCTGGAAGCGCCAGCAACAAGTGCACTGGATGCCTGAGGAAGTGCCGCTGGGCGAGGACTGCAAGGACTGGGCAGCCAATCTCAACGATCGCGAGCGTAACCTCCTCACCCAGATATTCCGCTTTTTCACGCAGTCCGATGTCGAGGTTAACGACAATTACATGGAGCGCTACGCCACGGTGTTCAAACCCACCGAGGTGAAGATGATGCTCTCGGCGTTCTCCAACATGGAGACGATCCATATCGCCGCCTACGCACTGCTGCTCGAAACCATCGGCATGCCGGAATCGGAGTTTTCCGCCTTCCTCGAGCTCGAAGCTCTGAAGGCCAAACACGACTATATGCAGCAGTTCGGCGTCGGGACGAACGCCGACATCGCCCGGACCCTGGCCATGTTCGGCGGCTTCACCGAGGGGCTTCAGCTCTTCGCCAGCTTCGCCATGCTGATGAACTTTCCGCGCTTCAACAAGATGAAGGGGATGGGCCAGATCGTCTCATGGAGCGTGCGCGACGAGAGCCTGCACTGCGAGGGGATCGTCAAGCTATACCATGCCTTCAACGCGGAGACCGGCGCGGTCACCAAGGCGGTGGCCGACGATATCGTCGACTGCTGCAAGACCGTGGTGGGGCTGGAGGACCGTTTCATCGATCTGGCCTTCGAGGCCGGCGAGGTTCACGGTATGACGCCGGACGACATCAAGGGCTACATCCGCTTCATCGCCGACTGGCGCCTACGCCAGCTTGGCCTGCCGCCGGTCTACGGGGTGAGCGAGAATCCGCTGCCGTGGCTGCAGAGCCTGTTGTCCGGCGTTGAGCACGCCAACTTTTTCGAGGCCAGGTCCACGGAATATTCCAAGGCCGCCACCCGTGGCGCCTGGCATGGCGCCGACGGCGTATGGACCGCGTTCGATGATCTGCTGGCGAAGCGCGAGGGCGCGGCGACCAGCCACTGATGGCGCTTAGGCGCCTCTCACCCCGCCGAGTGCGGCAGGTCTAGCACCACCACGCGCCAATCGACGTTCTCCTCCACCATGGCTTCGGCCATGCGGCTAGCGAGATGGGTGACCGAGGCTATGGGCAGGGGCGTGGGGCCAGAGGCCCTGACGCGGAGGGCTTTTATCTGATTGCGGAATCGGATGAAGCCGTCGGCCATGGCGCGCGAGCGTTTGGCCAAGCGAGAAAATTCGCCCAGGTTGTTGATGCTGGCCAAGGCCGCGCCGAATGCCGGTGTCACGGCCGACAGGAGTGTCAGCCAGCGATTGACGATCGCGCGATCGCTAACCGCCTGAGGGTCCCACCTTGTCAGTGAGGGCAGGGCGAAGTTGATCGCAATACCCACGATCGACAGCCAGAACAGCAAGAGCGTCCCGCGTTCCAGTCGCTCGCCGATCTTTTCCGAGCGGATGTGACTGGCGATGTGAAACCGCAGTTGGCCGTGTTCCGGTCCATCGGCGATGTCGAAAAGATAGTCGAGGCATTCGGCGGTATAGGTCGGGGTTACCTGCAGATCCGGAATCCCCACCGAGCGCGCGATCGCCCGCACCTGCCAGTACATCCAGCTTCGTGTGGGATCGCCATAGATCGCCAGGTGGGCGGGGGTGCGCGGCAGGGGCCGACCACCCCCAAGCGGGGCCAGCAGGCGCAACTGGCGAATGAGTTCCGCAAGGACCCGGTACTCCAGCCACCGCTCGTGCCAGCGCCGACGGCGGCCAAGCGTCAGCAACGACACCGTAACTACCAGGATGGCCACTTCGGTGACGTTGCATATCCGCTGGGCGACGATGTGGTTGTCACCCCAGTCCATGGCTGTGGGCAAAAGCGCCATGAACACCGCCAGGGCGGCGAACAGGGAGGCGACGATATTGCTGCTGCGATGGGCGTCGGCATAGAGATCGGCCAGCTTGTCCGACCAGGCGTAGTGACCGCGAAGGCGGGCGTTGACCCACGTCGTCACGCTGGGCGGCGGCTCACCGGACTCCACATCGTCGGCCGACGTGGGCCACGCGGCATGGATCTGCGAGACGAAATCCTCGACCCGCAGCGCCGGCAGACGCAGGCGTCCCGATCCGAACAGGTCGCGAAAAGCTTTCCACACGAAGGCGGCGTTCCAGCGTGGCTTGCGCTCGGCGAAATAGGCCTCGGCATGGGCGCGCATTTCGGAAGAAGCGCCGCTCCCCGGCGTGTCGCGGGGCAGGCGGAGTTCGGCCAGCACCACCTCGGCCACCGCCATGGCGAGGTTATCGCGATCCTCGACGCCTATCGTTCCTGTCCAAGGCGGAACGCAAACGCCGTTTACCTGAAGGCAATCGAGATCCGACTCCTCACGCAGAAGGGCCCAGCCGTGCGGCGCCTTGGCGTCGATCCAGAGCACCGGTACATGATAGCCTACAGCCTCGTGAAGGGTTTCAACGGTGCCTCCGCCACCGCCCGGCGCGTCGCCATCCCAGACCACCACCAGCAGGTCAGACTGGTTGAGCACCACCCGGCCCGCCGCGCCGTAGGCCGCCGCCTCATCCGTACGTGACCCGTCGAGTTCGAAAACCGTCAGGCCGGCGCCGGCGGCCGCCCGGTCTAGAAGGGCGCTGAACCGCTCGGCCGACGCCGCTTCCTGGGCTGTATCGCCGACGAAGTCCTTTTCGAACTCCGTTCGCGAAAATGGCATGGGACAGCAGAGCGCATAATCGAAGGTCAAAGCCTCTTCGGCGAACAGCCGGTCGGCTCCTTCGGCCAGGGGCGAGATCGCTCTAAGCTCGGCCGGGCCGGCATCGTAGAGCGCCGCATCAGGTTCCGACCTGAACGCCTCGACCGCATCTTTGGCGGCGCCCAGCACCGTAACCAGACGTTCGCGTATCGCGTCCCAGCCCCCCTCGTGATTGGGCAGTCGGTTGGGCCGGTGCCCGACGATGCCCACCCGAAACGCGATTCGGGCGCGCGGTGGCGAGGACAAGGGTGTCTCAAGGGGCATGGCGGGCGCCGGGCGAGAGGAGCCTGTCTTGTGCGGCGCCGGCTGTTTTCCGGCAAGCCCGGAGCGTCACGGCGCGCGGGCGCCGCGCCGTCTCGCATTTGTCGCGCGGGGCCGCTAACACATGGCCATGACAAGGCATCTGCCCCTTGAGGGCGTGGAGAACTTCCGTGATTTCGGCGGCTACGCCACGAGCGCGGGCCGCCGCCTCCGGCGTGGCCGGCTCTATCGTTCGGCCTCGCACGGCCGGGCTACCGACGCCGACCTGGAGGCCATCGCCGCCCTCGAACTGGCCATAGTGGTCGATCTTCGCCGGGCCGGCGAGCGAGAGCGCGATCCCTCCCGTCGCCACCCCACTTTCGCCGGCGAAGTGATCGCCAATGGCTTGGAGGACGAGCGGGAGGACGCCTGGTTCGCCCACATCCGCACCTCGGACCTGACCGAAAAGGCGTTTCGCGACTACATGTTCACCTATTATCGCGAGGCCCCGTTCGATGCCCGCCACATCGATCTTTTCAGCCGCTATTTCGAGGCCCTGGAACGCGCCGAAGGCCCGGTGCTGATCCATTGCGCCGCCGGCAAGGACCGCACCGGCATCCTAGCCGCCCTGACCCATCATCTGGCCGGCGTGAGCCGAGACGACATGATTGCCGACTATATGCTGACCAATGACCCCGAGCGGATGGCCAGACGCCTGCCGCTGGTCACCCAGGCGATCACCGAACTTGCCGGCCGACCGGCCAGCGAGGCGGCCGTGCGCGTGGCCATGGGCGTCGAAGCCGCCTACCTGGAGACCGCGCTCAACGCCATTGCCGAGCGCTTCGGCGGGTTGGACGCTTATCTAGAGGAAGGTCTGGGTGTGGACCGCAAGCGTCGTGAGGCGCTGGAGGCGTGGCTTCTGGAGTAGGGGCTTCACCCATGCACACAGGCCGGCCGCGGTCAATGTCAGCGCCGGTTGCGTCGTCCGATCTCTAAATGTGCTAGGATTCTCGGGCAAAGTTGGTCCGACGGGAACTACGCGATGGCAACTATTGTCTGGAAAACCGGGAAAAATGGCGACTTCGAGGATGGCGCCAACTGGGTCGGCGGAATCGCGCCGGGCGGCAACGACAACGCGGCAATCAAGGTTGACGGAACCTATGCGGTGGCGATCGACTCGGCGTCCGCGGCCAGTTCGCTGGTCGTCGACGACAGTGGTGCGACGCTCGATATCGCGAACGGCGGAAAGCTGTCGGTTGGGGCGACTCTCACGGCGTCTTCTGGAACAGTCGAGCTGGACACAGGCGGTGTTATCAGCGGCGGCGCTCTGCGCGCGGGCGCGATCGGCGCGTTCGTCTGGAATGGAGGAACGCTCAGCGGTACGGCTTTTCGCGGGCCGCTCTCGGTGGCCTACACCGACGCCCTTCATGTCGCGGGTTCCGGCCTGACTCTCACCGGACCGAGCGGGACCGGAAACGGCGCGATGAACCTCGCCGGCAACCTGTTCATGGAAGGTGATCAAACACTCGACCACGCGACAATCAATCTTGGCTCAGGTGTGGGCGGAGCGGCGATAGTCGTGGGTAACGGCGATCCGCACAGCAAGGCAGGCGCCAGCACCCTGACGCTTGGGCCCAGTCTGACGATCAACCAGACCGGTTCGATCGCCGAAATCGACATACTATGGGCCGAGAATCTTCAAGGTCAGACCCTTTCTCAGACCTTGGTGAACAATGGCGTGATCAATGCCAAGGTCAATGCCCAGGTCAGCGGCAGAGCGTTTACTATTGGAAACGACGAAGATGATTTTGAAACCGGCCAGTTTGTAAATAACGGAACGGTCAACATCGCCAACGGAGGTGCCCTTGAGATCAACTCCAACGACTTTGAAAACGGGACAGCGGGTTCTATCAATGTAGGCAGTGGATCTCAATTAGGAAACCCCTTTTTAGAAGGCTCGCGGCCGTCCGATGCGCCTTGAGGTGGGTGGCGTCAAATCTTGTCTCCAGTACGCTCTCCAATTCCGGAACGATTTCGGCCACCGGCGCGGCGGTCTATATGCAATCGATTTGGACCAGCAATACCGGAGACATAGATATATCGGACTCTATTGTAAAAATTGGTGGAATCGTTGCAACAGCAGCCCTGTCGCCATTATCGAATCACAACAACGCAATCACTCTTTTTGGAGAGCTTCAGAACACCGGCGCGACTCTAAAGGTCGGACCAGGGGCAGGTTTGGGGACGATAAGCCTTCAAGGGGCGTATGTCAGCGGCGGCGTGATCGCGGACGCTGGTTCGGGCGTCAGGTTCGCAAACGCCGATGTCGACGGAGTGACTTATCAGGGTGCGATCGATCTCTCACCGGACGGTTCAGTGCTTTCGATCACCGGCAAGGGCCTCACGGTCGAGGGCGCTGGTGGCATAGGGCGTGGTTTGATTGAGGTGACAGGCAAAGGAAGTGCGTTACAATTTGTGGCATCTCAAACCATCGACAACGCTACGATCGATTTGGGAAACAGCAATGGCGCCGCCTATTTGGACCCATTGGTGCAAGAACAGGGAGCAGCCGTTGTTCTCACTCTTGGTTCTCAACTGACGATTGACCAGACCGGCGCTTACGCTGTGATCGGCTTCGCTACGAAGAGTCGACCGGGAGACACGATCGTCAACGAAGGGACAATAGACGCCTCCGCGTCCGGAGATCAGCTGAGCATCGAACCCGTGCGCCTAAAAAACGAGGGGCTTATCACCATGTGGTCCGGTCAGATCGGAACCGGGGCCACGATGGTGATCACCAATCGCGGCCTGATCGATGCGAGCGGAAGCAAAGCCGTGACGATCGACATCTCCGCCGGCAAGTTGACGAACGGAACCTACGGCATTCTCGAAGCCTCCGGCACTGGCGGCCTGGTGATCAAAAGGGGCAGCGTGAACAACACCGGCACGATCATGGCGCTGGACGCCAGCGCGGTGACCATGCAGACCGGATCGACCTTGCTGAACGACGCTGCCGGCGTGCTGAGCGGCGGGCGCTATATGTCCCTTTCCACCGGCGACGGGGCCACGGTTACTGTAGCCGGGCCGGCGGTGACGACGCTGGCCGCCAGGATCGTGCTCTCGGGCGCGGGCAGCGAGTTCGAGGCCGGGACTACCACCCTTGAGGCCAGCTTGGCCACCATCGCCGCTGGCGGCAGCCTGGAGTTGTTGGCTGGCAAGAACTCCACAGACGGGAACGCCCTGACCGACGCCGGATCGCTGCAGCTGGGCGGGGGTGATTTCGCTTCGCCCGATTTCGCCATCGCCGCTGGGGGTTCGCTCACCGGCTTCGGCACGGTCTCGGGCTTGGGATCGATCGTCAACGACGGCGTGATCCAGGCCAAGGGCGGGGCGCTTTACCTGGGCGATTCCCTCACCGGAACCGGCGTGACTAGGCTCTATGGCAATTCCACCCTGGAGCTTGGCGGAGCCGAGGGCGCCGGCCAGACGGTGCAATTCAACCCGGGCGCCAACCTGGTTCTGAAGCTCGACGATCCGGCCGCCTTCTCTGGAACCCTGGCCAATCTCGCCAGCTCGACCACCATCGATCTGGTCGACACCCTGGCGACCTCGGCCCAGATCAGCGGAAACACCCTGAAGATCGGTCTCTCGGGCGGCGGCGAGTTGGACTACCACCTCTCCAATCCGGCCCAGCTGCGCATCGTCGTTTCCGGCGACGGCGCCGGCGGCACAAATATCCGATTCGCCCAGCCGACCACCGCCATGGCCCAGCTTATGGCGGCGATGGCGGGATCAAGCGCCAGCGGATCGATCGCAAGCCGGGGGCCGGCGCCGCTGGTGTTGGGCGCAATGGCGCCCCCGCACTAAAAATAGCGAACCCAGATCGGCCGCCCTGGCTTTAACCAACAGGGCGGGCCGCCTCCATCGACCGATTCGACTGGGCTTTTTGGCGTCTCATCGCAAACGGTGGCGGATACCCTTCCCTCTTGGCGAAGTAGCGCCAAACGCCGAAAGTGGCGTCAACGAAACACGGGAGAGGAAAGCCCATGAAAGACCTGGCCGGCAAAACCGCGTTCGTCACCGGCGCCGCCTCGGGCATAGGGCTTGGGATCGCTACGGCCCTGGCTCAGGCCGGGGTGAAGGTGATGCTCTGCGATATCGAAGAGGGCGCCCTCGCCAAGGCGGTGGACAGCTTGAAACAGACAAACGCCGACGTCGACAGCGTCCGCGCGGACGTATCCCTGAAAGCCGAACTTCAGGCGGCAGCCGAGGCGACAATCGCCCGCTATGACGAGGTTCATATACTGGTCAACAACGCCGGGGTGACGGGCGGCGGCCCCTATGGGATGTGGACGGACGCCGGATGGAACTGGACGATTGGCGTCAATCTGATGTCGGTCATCTGGGGGGTCGAGATTTTCGGGCCGCTGATCGAGCGCCATGGCCAGGGCGGTCAGATCGTCTCCACCGCCTCCATCGCCGGCCTCATTTCCGGATCGAGCGGAGCCTACAACGTCACCAAATATGGGGTCGTGGCGTTTTCGGAGGGCCTGCGCGTCGATCTGGCGCCGCGCGGCATTGGTGTCTCAGTGCTGTGTCCCGGTTTCATCCGTACCCACATCATAAATTCAACCCGAAACCTGCCGCAGAGGTTCGCCGGCGCCGTTCCCCTCGCACCCTCACCGGGAGCGGCGAGCCCGCAACTTGAGATGGTCCGTGACCGCATCTCTCAGGGCATCGATCCGCTCTATGTCGGCGAACTGGTTCGGGAGGGTATTGAGGGCGACTGGCCCTATATCTTCACCGACACCGAGTTCGAGCCGGTGATCGAAATGCGGTTTGCCGAGATCAAGCGAGGCTTTGACCGTATTCGCGGGCGCGATCCGCGCCGCTGACCGCTGAAGCCAGCTCGCTCAATGCTGGGGAAACTGCGGTGGGGCGATCGGCAGGGGTTTGAGCGTAATCCCCGGCGGGGGAGTCCATTCGCCATGGAAGCTGAAATCGAAGGTGCGGCACAGGCGCGTACGCTTGTAGGGCGCGCCGGCGGAAGCGTCGCCCAGCACATAGACGCGCACGTCTCGATCGAAGCGCAGGCGGGGGAAAGCCATCCAGGCCCGATGCGATCCCGGACAGAAGGCCGCGGTCAGGGCCGGGCCATCGTCGGCCTGCTTGACCTCATAAAGGTCGCGCTCGGGCGCGTTGCCGATCAGCCGCGAGAGGCCGCCGGGGCCAAGCTCGGAGGCGCTGGCGGGTTTCAGATCCGCGGTGGCCTGGGCCTCGGTGGAGCGGACGTTGAGGAGCTTGGTGGAGAACATCTCCTGGATGAACTCAAAGGTAAGCGGGCCGGCGGCTTCCCTCGTTTCCGCGTTGGCCGGATCGTAGGAATAGAGGCGAATCCTGGCGGCGGCCGAACCGGCGATGGCCAGAACTGATAGAGCCAAGACCGAGATGTGCGCTCCAACCCTCAACGGGCTCTCGGCCCCGCGGACGACGGCGGCAGATCGAAGTTTGGGATAAGCGCATCGAACGCCGCGCCGCCTTGCGTGACCATCTGATAGGCGCCGGCCATGGAGCCGGTGGGCGTCTCCAGGCGACAGGCGGATTCATAGTGGAAGGCGTCGCCGGGTTTAAGCGTCGGTTGTTGGCCGACCACCCCTGGCCCTTTTGCCTCCTGGGCGCGGCCCTTGCCGTCGGTAATGGTCCAGTGGCGCGAGACGAGCCGTACGGTCTGGACGCCGCCGTTCTCGATCTCCACCGCATAGGCCCAGGTGAACTGGCCTCTTCCGGCGTCCGACTGTTCGGGCATGAAGGTCGGCGTCACTCGCACCCGCAGGCCCCTCGTCACCGCCTCATAGGCTTTCGGAGCCGACTCGCCGGCGCCGGCCATCAGGCGGCGTCCAGGGCGCGGCCGATATCGCGGGCGAGGTCGGCGGCGCCTTCCAGCCCGACCGAGAGGCGGACCCAGCCGGGGGTGAGACCGATCTCCAGGCGCTGGTCCTCGCTCATAGAGCGGTGGGTGGTGGTGGTGGGATGGGTGGCCATGGACTTGGCGTCGCCCAAATTGTTGGAGATGTCCACAAGCTCCAGGGCGTTTAGGAAACGGAAGGCCGCTTCCCGCGAATCGAGATCGAAGGCGATCACGCTGCCCCCGCCGCTCATCTGTTTGGAAGCAACGGTATATTGCGGGTGGTCCGGTCGCAGCGGATAGCGGCAACCCTTCACCTTGGCGTGGCCGGCGAACTGGTCGGCCAGGGCCGCGGCGGTTTCGGCCTGGCGGCGCACGCGTAGATCGAGCGTCTCCAGGCCCTTGAGCAGCACCCAGGCGTTGAACGGCGAGAGGGCCGGGCCGGTGTGGCGGGCGATATCCTTATAAGCCTCCTCCATCAGGGCCCCGCCGCCGAGGATGGCGCCGCCCAGCACCCGGCCCTGGCCGTCGATATGTTTGGTGGCGGAATAGACCACGATGTCGGCCCCGAGCTTCAGTGGCGACTGGAAGAGCGGGGTGGCGAAGACGTTGTCGACCACCACCTTGGCGCCGATCTCACGGGCGATGGCGCAAATGCCAGCGATATCGCAAACCTCCAGCAGCGGATTGGCGGGGGTCTCGATGAACAGGACCTTGGTGTTGGGCCGCACGGCCGCGCGCCAAGCCGAGAGATCGGGCCCATTCACCAGGCTGGTCTCGATGCCGAACCTTGGGGCCCAGGTGTTGAGGATCCACCGGCAGGAGCCGAACAGGGCCTTGCCGGATACCACGTGATCGCCGGCCTTCAACAGACCTTCGAGAGCCAAGTGGACAGCGGCCATGCCAGAGGCAGTGGCGCGGCAAGCTTCCGCGCCTTCCAACAGCGCCAGACGATCCTCGAACATTTTTACCGTGGGATTGCCATAGCGAGCGTAGACAAACCCGGCCTCCTCGCCGGAAAAGCGCGCGTCGGCGCTCTCGGCGCTGTCATAAACGAAGCTCTGGGTCAGATAGAGGGCCTCGGCCGTTTCGCCGTGCGGCGAGCGGGTGAGGCCGCCGCGGATGAGGCGGGTGGCGGTTTCCCAGTTGTTCGGATTTTCAGCCATGCAGGCGCGCCCCTGGACCCAAAAGGGGGCGCATGAAAGGCGCCGACCCCCACTCGGTCAATCCCTGATCGGATCAGCTTGACGCCTTGCCAGCGTACGCCCCGTCCGCGACTGTCGCGCCCCATGAGCGATTCTTCGGCCAGCGGCGTGAACGGCATCCTCCCCTGCCAGGCTATCGACGAACTGATCGCGTCGGGCGCGGTCGCGGCCGATGGCGGGATCGGCGCCGATCAGGTGCAGCCCGCCAGCCTGGATCTGCGCCTGGGCCGCCGAGCCTGGCGGGTGCGGGCCTCGTTCCTTCCACGGCCCGGCGGCACGGTGGCGAGGCGGATCGCCGATGTGGCCATGCACGAGTTGGACCTGACCGGCGGGGCGGTGCTGGAGCGCGGCTGCGTCTATATCGTCGAGCTGGCCGAGCGCCTGCGCCTGCCGGCCGACATTTGCGCCAGGGCCAACCCCAAGAGCTCCACCGGCCGGCTGGATGTGTTCGTGCGCCTGTTGACCGATGGCCAGAGCGCCTTCGACGATATCGCCTCCGGCTATGCCGGACCGATGTTTCTCGAAATCGCGCCCCAGACATTTTCGGTGCTGGCCAGAGCGGGGACCCGGCTCAATCAGCTGCGGTTGAAGCGCGGGACCACCCCAACCCTGAAAGTCCAGAGCATTGGCGTGGATCTCTCCGGCGAGATCGCCGGCTTCCGCGCTCGCCGCCACGCCGGCGTCGTGAACCTGGATCTGGAGGGCGGCCACGATCCGCGAGATTTCTGGGAGCCCCTGACGGCGCGCCGGGGCGAACTGCTGCTCGATCCCGGCGAATTCTACATCCTGGCCTCGAAGGACGAGGTGGAAATCCCGGCCCATCAGGCGGCGGAGATGACGCCGATCGATCCGGCGGTCGGCGAATTCCGCGTCCACTACGCCGGCTTCTTCGATCCGGGATTCGGGACGGTCGAGGCCGGCGGAGAAGGTTCGCGCGGGGTGCTGGAGGTCCGCAGCCACGAGACGCCGTTCCTGCTGGAAGACGGCCAGGCCGTAGCCAGGCTCTCCTTCGAAGCCCTGACGGAGCGCCCCAGCCGCCTCTACGGCGCCGGCGGCTCCCACTACCAGCGCCAGGGGTTGCGGCTATCGAAGCACTTCAGGGATTGGTGAAGGATTCCTGCGGCCAAAACGGCCGCTATCCGTCTTTGGATTGACGGAAAAGATCGGCCACCAACCCGCTTGCGTCCGGACCTGGCGCCAGCCTAGCGTAGGAGATAGAGGCGGGAAACGGGGCGGGGAAACGGGAGATGTCCAAGGGGGCAGGCTTTGGCCTGTTGGCGATCGCGGCCTGGACGGCATGTGCGACATCGGCGGACGCCGGATCCGGGGGTGGTCACGGCGGTGGTGGCGGCGGCAGCCATACCACGACGCGCTACGTCTACGTACCCACCTACACCTACAACTCCGGGCCTCTTACGCCGCAAGGCGCGCCCATGGAGCTGCCGCTGGAATTGACGGACGCGCCGCCGCAACGCATCGACGGGGAGATGGCGCCGGGCGACGTCATCGCCCAGCATAGCCTGCGGGCTCTGAGAGCCCGGGTTTTGCTGGCGCCCGTCAACGGTCGGCGCGGGGTGCTTCCGGCCGGCGCCATCCTGGCGGAAATGGCGACGCCGATCGCGGGCCTGAGCGTGTGGTGCGAAATAGACGCCCGGCGAGCCTTCTTCGGAGGGCCGATCCACGACTGCCTGAGCGAACAGGGCGGCAAGTTCGTCCAGCTTTGGGTCGGGGAATCGCCCAGTCATTTCCTGGCAAGCGACAGCTCCGTCGTGCGGGCCGGCGCGGTGCTGCCCTCGCCGATCGCCTACCGCGAGGCGCTTCCGGAAGAGCGGCCGGTTGGCCTGATGGGCTTCAAATGGTGCGAGGGCGATGGCCTCACCGCGCCGCCGAGATTCGCCCTGGCGGTGACGACGCCGGGGGACGGCAAATGGGCGACGGACACCGTCGCCGGCTGTCGAATTCGGCTTCTGGCCCGATCCCAATGACCATGCTCATGTGGATGTCGACGGCCTGGGCGTCACGGTGGCGCCTGACGCCAAGTCTGGCGATCTCAAGTTTTCCGTGTTTGGCAGGATCGGGCCGATCGCGGAACTTCCGCCTCTCTCGCTGGGCGGTCCGGCGCAGGTTGCCCATGACGCCAGCCCGTCCCGAACGGCCGTGGCTTCGACTTCAGGGAGCGAACGAGCCACCACCCTGACGGCCGCAGGCGATCCGACGATCAGCGTGACCGGGGAAATAGGCGCAGGCCAAGTGTTCCTGACCTTGCCGGTGCGCCATGCTTTGACGGCGGTATTGCTCAATGCGGTGCACGTCCACAACCTTGGTGGGGGCTATGACCTGCCAGTAAACCAGCCCCTGTTTGGATTGCCAGCGCATGGCGGAGACCTTTCGTCCATCGTCTGGTGCGCGCCCCGCCTAAGCGCCGATGAAGGCCGCGCCGACGTGAAATGGAAGACCACTTGTTTGGCGGAGCAAGACGGCGGCGTCTCCGCCATCGACATTCCAACGGCGATGATGGCCACGGCCCTGCCCTGGTCGAGGGCGCGCCAGGCCAGCCCGATCGACGTCCGCCAAGGACCGGTGACACTGCCGCCCATGACCCTGACCTATGTTTTCATCGGCTTTACCGATCCGGACCTGCCAACGCGCTTCGCGCGAGTCGAGATGCGGCTGGACTGGGGGGAAGGCCCCAAAGCGGTCCGCTCCCTGAGCGCCCCGGTCGGGTCTGATGGGGCGGCGCAATTCACGCTGCTGGATGGGACGTTCGAGTTCCGCCCTCAACCGCCGGCGGCAGGCCGTCGCTCCGCCATCGCCCTCGCCAACCTGGCGGTGACGGTTCAACCAAAAGCGAAGGCGCCGATGTGACAGCGACGCGGCGCGAGAGCCAGAACCCGACTATCGACAAACTAAAACAGGGGGATTGAAATGAAGTCTGGATTACTGATCGCGACGTCGCTGGCGGCGGTGCTTCTCTCGTCGGCCGTCCTGGCCGACGAGACTCCGGCCAAGGGCAAGGACCCGACCGCCGATCTGCCGCCAGCGGCGCCGGGGGTCATGGACCTTTCACGGGTTTATCCGGGGTATACCTACTACAACAAGCCTGGGGCCGATCTCGACGCGCAGAACAACGACCTGAAATACTGCGGCGCGATCGCTGCCCTGGGGGTTCAGCCGCGCGAATTGATGCCATCCGCCGGTGGCCTTCTTGGAGCGATCATCAGCGGGGCGATCACCAGCATGGAGATGAAACGCGGCGTCCTCGCCAATATCGAGAACTGCATGATCGTGCGCGGCTGGCGAGTGGTCCTGCTGCCCGATGACGAAGGCGAGAAGCTTTCAAAGCTCGATCAAGCCAGTCTTTCCGAGCAGCTCAAGGCCTGGGTCGGCGGCGAACCACCCCACGGCGAAATCGTTCGGGCGTGGGACAACGACCTGACCAAAGGCTCGACACTCAAATTTCGCGAAGCCGGGCCAGCCACCCACCATTCGCTCGGACTGCAGGCTCTCGCCAAGGATCTCGACGCCCCCGCTTCGCGTCCGGCGCCTGGGCCGCAGCCGCCGAAATCGGCGCGGCAACCTCACGGCGTCAACGCCGACCACGTGGCGGGCGTGACCCTGGGTCCCGACGAGGCGCTGATCATCGTCCGGGTGCGCCACCCCGGAATGTCTTCGGGACTTGGAGTGGAACTGGAACGCCTGGGTCCGGACCCAGTCACCCCGGCCTGGTATGTCGATCAAAAGCCCTTCGATCTTGCCATGGAGAAGGGCCTTCTGTTCACTTCGAGCGATGGAGCGAACTATGCTTACGTCGTTCCCGCTGGGTCTTGGCGATTGAAATCGTTGATTTCTTCCTTCTACGGCATCAATCTATGCTTCGGCGCGCCAGCCTTTACGGCGGCGCCGGGCGATGTGGTGTACGCGGGCGCATTCGACTTGTCGGCTGCCGATATTGGACCCGACATGAGTCTGGACCCCGCCAAGGAGTTTCTCGCCCGCGCGCCGACGCTGCAGGCCAAGCTCCGGGCGGCGAACTGGACCAATGGTTTCACCTCGCTGTGCGACGGCACCTATTTTTACGCCTACGAGATCAAGGGAGCGCCAACGATCGACGGATACGTCCGAGGCGCCGCGCCGCTGGCGCCCGACAAGCCGGCCCGCCCGGGCGCCGGCGCCCCATCGGCCGCTCCAGCCTCGGCTGGTCCGTAGGCGGACCGCACTTCGGATTAGATGGCTCACCGAACACCTTTTTCCTCAAGAGAGGTGTTTTTCTCTTACGCCGCCTGGGCTTGCTCCTGTGGATCGCGAAGAACGTAGCCTCGGCCCCAGACGGTTTCGATGTGGTGGTCGTCGGCGGCCGCCTTTAGCTTTTTGCGCAGCTTGCAGATGAAGACGTCGATGATCTTCAGCTCCGGCTCGTCCATGCCGCCATAGAGGTGGTTGAGGAACATCTCCTTGGTGAGCGTCGTGCCTTTGCGCAGGGAGAGCAGCTCCAGCATCTGGTATTCCTTGCCAGTCAGGTGGACGCGTAC
Organism: uncultured Alphaproteobacteria bacterium; assembly: GCA_963817995.1. Taxonomy (GTDB): domain Bacteria; phylum Pseudomonadota; class Alphaproteobacteria; order Caulobacterales; family Caulobacteraceae; genus Acaudatibacter. The sequence continues at coordinate 634,711 of CAWFQJ010000009.1, read as the reverse complement.
CCCCTTGGCCTCCACGGTCTTGCCATCGAGATTGACCGCGATCTCGCCGGTGCGGATCACCGATTGGGCGTGACCCTTGGAGCGGCGCACCACGGCGTGGATCCGGGCGACCAACTCCTCGCGGTGGAAGGGTTTGGTCATGTAGTCGTCGGCGCCGCCGCCCAGGGTTTTCACCTTGGTGTCGATCTCGGTGCTGCCGGAGAGGATCATGATCGGCGTGTCGATCCTGGCCACGCGCAGGGTGCGCAGCACGTCCATGCCGCTCATGTCGGGAAGGTTGAGGTCGAGGAGAATGAGGTCGTAGTCATAGATCTTGCCCAGATCTATGCCTTCTTCGCCCAGATCGGTGGTGTAGATATTGAAGCCTTCAGACTTCAACATTATCTCGATCCCCCGAGCGATGGCCTTATCGTCTTCGATAAGCAGTATACGCATCACGCTTCTCCAAACGGGTGGCCGTCATTCTTGACGAGCCACCGACCCCCAAATGACCTTACGGCCTCGAACCATAGTGTGGCCGCTTTGATTGATGAGGCGTTAATGGTTAACGGCCGACCCTCGTTTGGGTAGGCTGATTTGCGCGACGGCGCCAAGCGGCGCCTGGGAGGCGAGACGTGATTGTTCGACTGCTGATTCAGCTCGGCGCTTTCATGGCCTTCGTCGGCGCTCTGCTGTTCATTCCCGCCCAAACCCTGGCGTGGCCGGCCGGATGGATGTTCATCCTTGAGATGACGGTGACGAGTCTGGCCATCAGCCTGTGGCTCGCGCGCCACGATCCGCAACTTTTGCGCGAGCGCATGGGCTCGCCGGTCCAGCGCGGCCAATCAGGCTGGGACCGGATGTTCCTGATGACCGCCGGCGCCGCCTACTGCGGCTGGTTGGTGTTCATGGCGCTGGACGTCCGTCACGCCGGCCGGAGCGCCGTGGCGCCGTGGTTGCAGGCCTTGGGCGCGGCGCTGATCGCCGCCTGCATGATTATTTGCTGGCTCACCTTCCGCGCCAACCGCTTCGCCGCCCCGGTGGTCAAGCTGCAGGCCACCCAGCAGGTGGCGACCGGCGGCCCGTACCGATTCGTGCGCCATCCGATGTACGCCGGGGCGATCCTCTATTTCCTGGGCGTCCCGCTGCTGTTGGGATCATGGTCGGGCTTGGCCATCGCGCCGCTGCTGATCGTCGGCATGGGCGCGCGGGCCGTGGGCGAGGAGCGGGTGCTGCGCAACGGCCTCGCCGGCTACAACGACTACGCCGCGCGGGTGCGCTACCGGTTTATCCCGCTGTTCTGGTAGCCCTCGGCCGGCAGGGGCTTGGCTGCTTCGGCCTCCGCCACCTTGCGCAGGGCGGCCAGATCATCGCCGATGCGGAAAATGGCGACATAGAATTCGCACACAGCCCGCCAGAGCAGACCCGCCGCCCCGACAACCAGAAGACCGACCACCAGCACTGGAATGGCCAACAGGATCGCCGCCCAGCTGCCTTCGCGAAGGGCCACCCCAACAGAGGCGCCCACCACTGAGAAGGCGGCGACGATGATCACGCCCAATCCGGCCCAATAGACCCAATGGATCACCGGTCCGGTAATCAGGCGATCGAAGGTCAGGACCGCCCAGGTGCGTCCGTGGCGTGACCGCTGGCCTAGGGCCGGCCCGTCCGAATCCATCAGCGATAATCCCCGCGTTTGATGGCGAATGGCTAGCAGCGCGAGCGGCGCGCCGCAATGGTGAGGCCAATCAGGCCACGCGGGTGGCGCGATCGCCTTTCAGCGTCGTGCGCAGGCCTGCCAAGCCGTGGCGATCATAGGCGTCGCGCCAGGCCTCGAACTCCTCATGGGTGAGTCCATAGCGGCCGCAGGCCTCGTCCAGGGTGATGAGCCCGCCGCGCACGGCGGCGACCACCTCGCCCTTGCGGCGGATCACCCAGCGGCGGGTATCCGAAGGCGGCAGATCGAAGAGGGTGATCACACTGCCCGTGGGGCCGACCACACAGGCCTCGCCTCGGTCGTTCGTTCGCGTCCAGTTCGCCATTTAAAGCCCCCTTCGCACTTCGTTCGAGAGGGCGCGACAATGCCCAGCGATTGATAACGCCGTCCTAATGACCATCTCAAAAGTCGCCGCCGCGGTCGCCGTCTCGCCAGAACGAGGCCCGTGCGCTACAGTAAACGCTTCCAATCAGAGGAATTGAGATGCTTGTCGACAGTGCCATCGTGGGCGACGCCGAGAGGGCCGCGCGCGAAGCGATGGCCTTGCCGGCGGGCGCGCGGGTGGTGGCGGCCATGTCCGGCGGCGTCGATTCCACCGTCACGGCGGCCCTGCTCAAGCGCGCCGGCTATGATGTGGTGGGCGTCACCCTGCAGCTCTACGACCATGGCGCGGCGGTTCGCCAGAAGGGCGCCTGCTGCGCCGGCCAGGACATCCTGGACGCCCGCACCGCCGCCGAGGCCTTGGCCATCCCCCACTATGTGCTCGACTACGAGAGCCGCTTCCGCGACGCGGTGATCGAGGATTTCGCCGACGCCTATCTGCGCGGCGAGACGCCGATTCCTTGCGTGCGCTGCAACCAGACGGTCAAGTTCCACGACCTGCTGGACGTGGCCCGCGACCTCGGCGCGGCGGCCATGGCGACCGGCCACTATGCCCGACGCCTGATGCGCGGGGCGCAGCCCTCCCTGCACCGCGCCGTCGATCCCGCGCGCGACCAGAGCTATTTCCTGTTCGCCACCACGGCCGAGCAGCTCCAGTTCCTGCGCTTCCCGCTCGGCGGCCTCGACAAGCCTGTGGTGCGGCTTGTGGCCGCGGAACTGGGCCTGGCGGTGGCGGACAAGCCGGACAGCCAGGATATCTGCTTCGTGCCGGAAGGCCGCTACACCACCGTGATCGACAAGCTGCGCCCGGCGTCCGGCGCGAACGGCGATATCGTGCACTTGGACGGCCGGGTGCTCGGCCGCCACGAGGGCGTCACCCGCTACACCGTCGGCCAACGGCGCGGGCTGAATATCGCGGTGGGCGATCCGCTGTTCGTGGTGCGGCTGGATGCGGGTCGGCGCGAGGTGATCGTCGGCCCACGCGAGGCGCTGCTGAGCGAGACCCTTGCGCTAGGCGAAAGCAACTGGCTCGGCGATGAACCTTCGATGGCAGATGCGGCCCGCGTCGGTCGCCGGGTGCTCGCCCGTGTCCGCTCCACCCGGCCGCCGACGCCGGCGCGCCTGAGGCAGGGCGACGGAAGAATCGAGGTCGTTTTCGACACGCCGGAGGAAGCGGTCTCTCCCGGCCAGGCTTGCGTTCTATACGACGAGGCCGACCCCAGCCGGGTGCTCGGCGGCGGGTTTATCGCCAGGGCCTCGGGTCTGAGCGACCGCTAGCGCCTCGCGCGCGGCCGAAGGCGGCCTTGGTACTTGCGCGGGGGTACCCATACCGCCACATCAGCTCCACTCATCAGGAGCCCGCCGACATGTCCGCCGATCCCGTCGTCATCGTCGAGTACGCGCGCACCCCCATGGGCGGTTTCCAGGGCGCTTTGACCGGCGCCAGCGCGACCCAGTTGGGCTCGGCGGCGGTGCGGGCGGCGGTGGAGCGGGCGGGCGTCGCGCCAGAGGCGATCGATCAGATCTATATGGGCTGCGTCCTGCCGGCGGGCCTTGGCCAGGCGCCGGCGCGGCAGGCGGCTCTGGGCGCGGGCCTGCCCAATTCGGTGCCGGCGACAACGGTCAACAAGATGTGCGGCTCGGGCATGCAGGCGGCGATCCTGGCCCATGACGCCCTGGCAGCCGGCTCCGCCGACATCATCGTCGCCGGCGGCATGGAGAGCATGACCAACGCCCCCTACCTGCTGGCCAAGCATCGCGCCGGCGCCCGGATCGGCCACGACCGGGTGATCGGATTCAGCATGTATCTCGACGGCCTGGAGGACGCCTATGAGCCGGGCAAGCTGATGGGCGCCTTCGCCGAGGAGACCGCGTCGGCCTACCAGTTCACCCGCGCCGACATGGACGCCTACGCCATCGAGAGCCTGGCGCGCGCCCGGGCCGCCGTCGAGAGCGGCGCCTTCCAGCGCGAGATCATCGCGGTGGAGATCGCCGGTCGGAAAGGCGCCGAAACCGTCAGCCAGGACGAACAGCCGCTCAAGGCCGATCCGGCCAAGATCCCGACCCTGAAGCCCGCCTTCGCCAAGGACGGCGCGATCACCGCCGCCAACGCCTCCTCGATCTCCGATGGCGCCGCGGCCCTGGTGATGATGCGGGCTTCTGAGGCTGAGCGGCTTGGCCTCACCCCCCTCGCCCGGATCGCCGGCCACGCCGCCCACGCCCACGAGCCCTCCGCCTTCACCACCGCGCCCGTTCCGGCCATGCGCAAGGCCTTGGCGCGCGCCGGCTGGACCAAGGATCAGGTCGACCTGTTCGAGGTCAACGAAGCCTTCGCCGTGGTGGCGATGATCGCCATGCGCGAGCTTGGGATCGAACGGGACCAGATCAACGTCAACGGCGGCGCCTGCGCGCTCGGCCACCCCATCGGCGCCTCGGGCGCCCGGATTCTCTGCACCCTGCTGTCAGCGCTGGAAGCACGAGGCGAGAAGCGTGGCCTGGCTTCGCTTTGCATCGGCGGCGGCGAGGCGGTGGCCATGGCGGTAGAGCGCTTCTAGCCTGGGCTAGTCCTGTGTCCCCAGCGCCACGGCGGCGCCGGTAATCTTGCCGGCGTTGACCTTCATTCCGTTGCCTAGCACCAGCTGACCTGGGGCCATTCCAGCCGGGCATTCGCCTAGATAGCGGACCTCCATATCCATCACGTGGTGGCCGTTGAGACCCGGCAGGGCGCTGCCGTCGACATCGCTTTCGGAATGGACCTTATAGCCGCTGGCGAAATCACCCGCGGCCACGCCTCGGGTGGTGACTGTCCCGGCCATCGGCCCCTCGCACACGGAACTGAAGTGATAGGCGCCGTCCGGGCCGCGGCTTATTGAATGGCTTTTGCAGGGGCCCTGACCCAGCTTTTCGCCGAACACCGAGGCCTTGGCGTCGCTTGCGGGATCGACACAGGCGCGCATGGCCCCCATGGGAAGCGATTTGCCATCCCGGATGATCTGCTGCTCCCAAAGGCCGGCTTTTCGGTGGGGCTGGGTATCGGAAGTGGAGACTGTCTCGGCGCGCGAATCCGAGGCGTCAGCCATCGTAGCCGTCGCTGGCTTGTGGCAACCCCCGAGGGCGGCCGCGGCTACCGCTGTCAACAGGACTTTGCGCATCAGGGCGTCACTCCGACTCCGGCTCGGGACATTGCAACCGAACTGCAATATTTGTGAAACACGCCGGGCGCCAACAATTTCCGCCGAAGGAAAACCCCATGCGCGACAATGCCGCGGCTCATCGTTTCGAACTGGACGAAGCTGGCCAGACCGTGTTCGCCGACTATCGGCGCGCGGAGGGGCGACTATTCATAGATCACGTCGAGGCGCCGATGGCTCTGAGGGGCACGGGGGCGGCAGCGCGCCTCATGGCCGCGATCTTCGACCAGGCGCGCGAAGAAGGCGCCGAGATCGTGCCGATCTGCGGCTATGCCGCCGACTGGCTGAGGCACCACGCGCCTTGAGGCAGACCGTCGCGCGGACTTCAGATCAGCGCCGAGTGTTCTATCGCCAACTCCGCGAGTAATGGTTCGGCATAGGCCACGCGGCCGGTCAAAGTCGCTGGGTCACCGCTGGCGAGGCGGTAGACGGCTTCGGCGATGAACTCGATCGGCTGTACTCGAGCGCGGGTAGCATCTGTGATCAGTCCGTGTACGGCGACGCCGGGGGTGTCGACGAGGCCGGGCGATATGGCGTTCACGGCGATGCCATCCTCATAGACCTCCGAGGCCAGTCCGGTGGAGAACCGCTCCAGCGCCGCCTTGCACATGCCATAGACCGTGCCGCCGACCGCGCCGCGGCGATAGGGTTGCTGGGGATGAAGGCCGGCGGGCGACGAGATGTTGACGATCCACCCCTGACCTCGCTCTCGCATGGATGGCAGCACAAGCTGCGCCAGATGGAAGGGTGCATGGACCTGGACCTCAATCATCAGGCCGAAGCGTTTGTCGGTGAACTCGGCTACCGGGGCGAAGTAGGTGATGGCGGCGTTGCTGATCAGAATGTCGATCGGCCCTAGCGCCGCCACCGCTTCCGCCACCAGACGCTCGCGCTCAACGGATTGGGCAAGATCGGCCTTAATGGCGTGAGCCTTGCCGCCAGCGCGAGTAATCCGCTCGGCGGTCTCACGAAGGGTCCCTGGCAGACGACTCTCGCCCTGCGCCTCGGTGCGGGCGGTGATCGCCACCTTGGCGCCCTCCATGGCGAGGCGCGCGGCGATCGCGGCGCCGATCCCGCGGCTGGCGCCGGTCACCAGGGCGACCTTGCCCTTCAGCGGGCCCTCAGGATTGATGGCGGGGTTGGGCATGGCGTCTCCTCTAGCGGTTGCGTTCAGTCAAACCGCTGGCGATGCGCGTGCCAAGCCCTTGATTGTATGGCCGGGGTCACGAGGCGGCCAATGAAAAGCCGCCTCGCCCCGAACCGGCTATTGTTTGGGAGCGGCGTCCGAAGCGGCTTTGGACGCGTCGGATGCGGATTTGGCCGCGTCGGCCGAAGCTTGGCCGGCGTTCGCGGCGTCGGCTGAAGCGGCGCCGGGAGACGTGGTTGCATCGGCCGAGGCGTTGTCGGCCGCGGCGGTGGCGGCAGCGGCCGAGTTGGAAGCGTCGGCCGAAGCGTCGGCGGCCTTGTCAGCGGGCTTCTGACAGGCGGCGATGGAGAGGGCGGCGAGGGCCGCGCCGGCGATGAGCAAGGCGCGCGGGGTCGAGGTGATCATTTGAGGGAAATCCTTTTGATGAGCCCCGACGAAGCGGGGCCGGCGACCCGGAAAAGGCCGGGCCGCCGAAAAGGTTCCCGATCAGAAGATCTGGTGCAGCAGGAAGTAGAGAATCCCCGCGATCGCCATGGCGGCGGGCAGGGTCAGCACCCAGGCCGAGGCGATCGAACGCACGGTGCTCCACTGCAGCCCCGAGCCGTTGGCCGCCATGGTCCCGGCGACGCCGCTGGAGAGGATGTGGGTGGTGGAGACCGGAAGACCATACACCTCGGCCGCGCCGATGGTGAGCGCCGCGACCAGTTCGGCGGAGGCGCCCTGAGCATAGGTTAGGTGAGTCTTGCCGATCCGTTCGCCGACGGTGACGACGATCCGCTTCCAGCCGACCATGGTGCCCAGGCCGAGGGCGAAGGCGACGGCGACCTTGACCCAGGTGGGAATGAACCGGGTCGCGGCTTCCATCTTGCCCTTGTAGCCCTTGAGGGCGGCGGTCTCATCCTTGCTGAACGGCGTCGCCTTGGCCTTGAGAATCAGGCCTGTGGCGTCGGCGACCAGGTACATGTCATTACGCATGTTCGGCGTCACGGCGGCCGGGATGTGCTTGATCGAACCGGCGGTCTGGATCTTCTGGGTGATGTCATCGGAAAGGCTCGCCAGGGCGGCGTAGACGGCAGGAGTGTCGACCTTTCTGATGCGCAAGGCGTCGCCGACGGCCGTGCGAGCAGCGGCGGCGGTGACCGGCGCGGCGCCGGCGGTGTGGGCCGCATAGACCGCCTCGGCCTTCTGGGCCGAAGCGACGAAGGCCGGCGTATCGTGCTCTGTCATGGTGCGGTTGAGAGCATAGGCGGTAGGCGCGGCGCCGATCAGGATCAGCATGATCAGGCCCATGCCCTTCTGCCCGTCATTGCCGCCGTGGGCGAAGGACACGCCGGTGCAGGTGAGAATCAGGATGCCGCGAATCCACCAGGGCGGCGGGGCATCGCTTTTGGGTTCTTCGTAAAGGGTCTTGTTGCGGATCAGGAATTTCATCGCCAGCAACAACAGGGCCGAGCAGACGAACCCGACGATCGGGCTGAAGAGCAGGGCCTGGAACACCTTGACGGCCTGGTTCCAATCCACACCTGAAGTGGCCTGGCCCGCGGGGGCCATGAACTGGTTGGCCAGGCCCACGCCCATGATCGAGCCCACAAGCGCGTGGGAAGAGCTGTTGGGAATGCCCATGGCCCACGTGCCCAGGTTCCAGATGATGGCCGCCAGCAGCAGGGCGAAGATCATCGCATAGCCCGACTGGCTGCCCACCTGGAGGATCAGCTCCACCGGCAACAGGCTGACGATGCCGTAGGCCACCGCGCCGGTGGAGACCATGACGCCGATGAAGTTCCAGACCCCCGACCAGACCACCGCCACCGGCGGCGCGAGACTGTGGGTGTAGATCACGGTGGCCACGGCGTTGGCCGTATCGTGGAAACCGTTCACGAATTCGAAGCCCAGAGCGATCAGCAAGGCCAGGCCCAGGAGGATGAACACGCCAAAGGCGATCGGCTCGCCGGCGCCATTGATATCCTTGGTCACCTCGATCGCCGCGAAACCGAGCCCGGCCACCAACAAGGCGAAAAAGAGCACCCTCCCCGCTATGTGGGGCTTGGCGTTGAGGTCCGGCCCGGCGCGCGACGCGGCGCCTGAAGGAACGGCGATATCCGACATTTTCGATGGTCTCCCCGATTTGGCGGGGACCCTAAAAGACGCGCTCAACAGTTTCGTGACAGCGACCTTTCACGCCGCCGCGGGCGACAGGTGGGCGAGCGCCGCCTCGAGCAGGGCCGGATCGCCGGCGAGCGCGACCTGGCCGCCCTGGGCCCCGACCGGATCACCGCGCCAGTCGGTGGTCATGCCGCCGGCGCCGGCGATCACCGGGATGGCGGCGTCGATGTCCCAGCTCTTGAGGCCGGCCTCGACCACCAGATCCAGGCGTTCCGGCGGCGACCATGGCGTAGGCGTAGGCGTCGCAGCCGAGCCGCGCCAGGCGCGCGGCGCGCCGAAGCGAGGTCCAGGCGGCGCGTTCGGCGACGCTGAAACAGGCTTCGGGATCGGTGGTGGCGATGATGGCCTTGTCGAGAGCGGTTCCTTTTCGCGTGGCCAGCGGCCGGCCGGCGCCGCCGACGCAACAGCCGCGAGCCTGCGCCGAGCCGATGAAGACCTCGCCGAGATAGGGCTGGCCGATCGAGCCGAGGACGGGGACGCCCTGGTAGCGAAGCCCGATCAGGGTGGTCCAGACCGGCAGGCCGGCGATGAAGGCGCGGGTGCCGTCGATCGGATCGAGCACCCAGACGAACTCGGCGTCGGGCCGATCCTCGCCATACTCCTCGCCGATCACGCCATGATCGGGATGACGCGTCTCGATCAGGGACCGGATGGCCGCCTCGGCGCCTTTGTCGGCGGCGGTCACGGGATCGAAGTCGCCGGCGCCGCCCTTGTCCTCCAGGCCGTGATCGGCGCGAAACAGAGGCAGGATCGCCTTCGCCGACGCCGTATTGAGTTCGATGACGAAATCCTCGAGGGCCGAGGTCGCGGCGGCGGCAAGCATGGGATGACCTTAATGTCGCCCGGGCTCTGGCGCAAAGGAGCCTCGCGCTTCGTTGCGCGACCAGCCCTCACGCGCTTATTGACCCCATGGCCAAGCCCCGCTCGGCGTTGATGAGGGATCTGATCTGGCGCCTGGAGGCGGCCGGCTTCGATCTCTTCACCGTCATCATCCGCCTCCTGCCGCTGGATTTCGCCTCCGGTTGCGGCGGCGCCCTGTTCAAGGCGCTGGGGCCGCTGACCAGCGCCCACCGCACCGCCGAGCGGAGCTTGAGGCTGGCGTTCCCCAACATGGGCGAGGGCGAGCGCGCCGCGATCCTGGCGGCCCAGTGGGACAATTTCGGCCGCTACGTCTTCGAGTTTCCGGTGACCGACCGGCTCAGTGTGGCGAGCGGGCGCGTTGAGCTGGTGAATTTCGAGCGGATGACCGATGTGGCCAAGTCAGGCCGGCCGGTGGTCCTGCTGACCGGCCATTTCTCCAATCTGGAGATCATGGCCACGGCGATCGTCGCCGCCGGCATCGAGTGCGAGATCACCTATCGGGCGGCCAACAACCCCTATGTGGACGCCCGGATCAAGGCCAGCCGCCGGCGCTATGGCGTGCGCCTCCTGGCCCCCAAGGGCGGCGAGGGCGCCCGCGCCCTGCTGGAGGCCATGTCGGTGGGCCGATCGGTCGCGATCCTCAACGACCAGAGATACGATGATGGCGTCGCCGGGCCGTTCTTCGGCCGCGAAGTAATGACCAATCCGGCCGCCGCGCGGCTGGCCCTTAGGTTCAAGACCTACATCCAGCCCGCGTCGATCTTCCGTCTCAAAGGCGCGCGCTTTCGCTTCGTGACCTATGAACCGATCGAGGTTGTGAACACCGGGGACCGCGCCGCCGACATGGCCGCCGGTGTGGCCGCCATCAACGCCTTCATCGAGGCCCGGGTGCGCGAACAGCCCGGCGAATGGTGGTGGCTGCACAAGCGCTGGCCGGCGGGGGACTACAAGGCGCTGGCGGCGGAAGGGTTTTAGGGGTTCAGCTCCTTCCACCGGGCCAGGGCTTCAGCCGGCCCGGCGTAGGCTTCCTGGGTGATGGGGTTCCAATAGCGCAGGGCATCGAGCGGAATGCGCTTGCCGCTGACAGCGCAGATCACAAAGCGGCCGGGGCGGATCACGGTGAACTCGCCATCGCCATAGCGCAGCACGGCGACATCGTCGGCGCGCGGGGCGAAGTCCTTGTCGTGGGCGTTCATTGTCAGCCTTCTAGCCTAAACGGCGGTTCGCCGTCGACCACGGCCGCGCGCTCGCCGTCCGCGAACTTCAGGGATATGACTTCGCCGGATTCAAGATCGCCCGCGCTCCTCGCGAGATGGCCGTCAGCGTGGCGCACCAGGGCGAAGCCGCGCCTCAACGGTCCGTAGGGCTCGAACGATAGGCGCAGCTTGTCCGCACTTTCCAATCGGGAGGCGGCCAGTTCGATCCGCCGTCGAGCGGAGGGCTTCAGCCGACTGGCGAGGGCCGACATCCGCTGGCGCTTTACCGCGAGCGAGCCGGTGAGCAGGCCGGGCTTCAGGGGCGAGGCGGCGGCGGAAAGATCATGGCGATGGGCGTCGATGTTCCGTTGCAGCGCCGCGCCCAGGCGGCCCGCCACAAGATCAAGGCCCTGGGTGGCGATAGCCATCAGGTCGGACGGCCTGGGCAGGCCCCGCGCCGCTGCGGCCAGTCGAGAGCGACGATGCTCTATGGCCCTTGCCCCGCACTGGATGAGGCGACGTTGGTGATCGGCCAGGGCCGCGGCCAGTTCCGCATAGACCGGAGTGGCGATTTCGGCGGCGGCCGTGGGCGTCGGCGCGCGGCGATCGGAAACGAAATCGATCAGGGTGGTGTCGGTCTCATGGCCCACGGCGGATATCAGCGGAATCGGCGAGGCCGCCGCGGCCCTGGCCAACGCCTCGTCGTTGAAGGGCCACAAATCCTCCACCGAGCCGCCGCCGCGGGCGACGATGATCAGATCGGGCCGCGGGACAGGGCCTAAGGACTCCAGCGCTCCGAAGCCCTCGATCGCGGCGCGCACCTGGGCGGCGGCCTGATCGCCCTGCACCACCACCGGCCAGACGATCACTCGGCAGGGCCAGCGATCGGAAATGCGATGGAGGATATCGCGGATCACCGCGCCGGTCGGGCTGGTGATCACGCCAATCACCGCCGGCATGGCCGGCAGGGGCCGCTTGCGCGACGCCTCGAACAGGCCCTCGGCGGCAAGCTTCGCCTTGAGTCGCTCCAACTGAGCCAGCAGAGCGCCGACGCCGGCCGCCTCCATGGTCTCGATGATGATCTGATACTGCGAGCGGCCGGGATAGGTGGTGACCTTGCCGGTAACGATCACCTCCAGCCCAGTCTCGGGCCGCGCGGCAAGCCCGCGCACCTGGCCCTTCCAGATCACCCCGGAGATGCTGGCGCGCTCGTCCTTCAGGTCCAGATAGACATGGCCGTTGCCGTGAAAAGTCACCTTCGAGAGCTCGCCTCGCAGGCGCACGAAGCCATAGGCGTCCTCGATGGTGCGCTTGAGCGCAAAGGCGAGTTCGCTGACGGAATAGGGCTTGGCGTTATCGGCCGGGGCGTCGGGGGCGGCGAGATCGGTCATGGCCGAAGTCTACCAGGGAGTCGCGGCCGTGAGGGCCTGTTCGGCTTCGCAAGCCTGGGGCCTTGCCGCGCCGGGCGAAGCGCGCAGGGCGGCCATTTCGGCTCGCGCCTTGACGATATCGGCCTGGAAGGCGGCGTCCGCGTCGAGAGCCGCCACGACGGTGGAAGCCGCCGTGCGCGCCTCTTCCACGGCGCTGGCGCTGTGGACGCCGCACACCGCGCGGCTCTCACCGAACGCCCGGGCGCGCTGAAGTATCGGGCCGGCGCGATCGGGCGCAGTCTGCGCAATAATCAGGCCCGTCGCCCAGGCGAAGCTGGCGTGGCCGGAGGGATAGTCATAGCTCTTGTCCAGAGCGCCGGACCTGGGGACACAGATCGGCCCTTGGTCGCGAAGATAGGGCCGCTTGCGCCTATATCGAGCCTTGGCCGGGCTATAAGCCGCCTCGATGTCCGGATCGGTTTTGTCCAGGATCGCCGTCAGGGCCGGCAGGGACGCCTCGGTCAAGATTACGCCCACGGCGCAGCTGAAATCGCGATAGAAATCCGGCGTTGAGAGCTTCACATCGTTCTGGGCCAGAGCCCAGCGGGGCGTATCCTTCAGCGCTCGTGTCGCCTTGAAGATCGCCCGATCCGCCTTATCCCGCGCCGACCCCGCCGCCGGGGCCTGAGGGATGACCTGGACCGCATCCGGCTCATGGCCAGCGAGATACCCGCCTCCGGACGTCTGGGCGCCGGCGGAAAAGGCCAGAGAGAACAGGATGGCGACGCCGGCGGCGGCGAGGTTTGAGCGCATCAGTGCAGAGTGCAGGGGTTCGCCGGTCGATTTAATCGAGCCGTCGTCCGGGTAGGATCAGACCTGACCTTCGAACAGCTTTGCAAACCGGCGCTTCTCCCGCCGCTTCCAGCCCTCGCGGTGCCAGGCGTCGGAGGCGATCAAGGGCACAACGGTGGTGGCTTCGGCGAAGACCATCTGTTCCCAGGTCACATCCACCTTGCCCCAGGAGCAGGCTTCCTTGAGGGTGGAGGAAGAGCAGGCCCCATCGCGCACGTCGGCCACGGTGATCTGGACGGCGTATTTGTGCATCTCGGCCTCGACGCCGAGGATCTCCGCGCAGACCACAGTATCCTGGGCGAAGTTCTTGGGCACGCCGCCGCCGACCATGAAGAGGCCGGTCGTGCCGGCGGCGATCTTGATGTCGGTCAGTTCGCGGAAGTCGGCCACCGAGTCGATGGTGACGTAGGGCTGCTTGGCCTTGATCCGCTCCACCTGGTGCTTGACCAGGCCAAAGCCGGCGGAGCTGTCGGTGAAGGCCGGGCAGAAGATCGGGCAGCCCTCTTCATAGGCGGTCTGAATCAGGCTGCCGGGCTTCTTCGCATGGCCGGCGGCCAGCCATTTGCCGATCTCATGGATGAATTCCCGCGACGAATAGGGGCGTGGTTCGAGGCCGTTGGTGATCTCCAATATGGCGTGGTCGCAGGCCTGGAGTTCTTCCTCGTCGATATAGGTGTCGTAGATGCGGTCGATATAGAGCGCGCGCAGGTCGCGATCATCGACGCCGCCCTGGGCCTGGTAATGCTTGAACCCCAAGGCTTCGAAGAAATCCATGTCGATGATCGAGGCGCCGGTGGCCACCACCACATCGGCCATGCCGTACTTCAGCATATCACGATAGACGTGCATGCAGCCGCCGGCGCTGGTCGAACCGGCGAGGGTCACCCATACCGAACAGGCCGGGTCCTCGATGGCCATGGAGAGGATGTCGGCGGCCCGGGCGGTGTCGCGCGAAGTGAAGCTCATCTTGCGCATGGCGTCGATCACCGGCCGCGCGTCATAGGCGGTGATGTCCACATGCTCCACGACCTTGGAGAGAAGCTCGGCCTTGGTGTTGGGGGTGGGGGCGTTCATGATTTCAATTCCTATCCTGGCGGCATTCTAGCGCCGACGCCGCTTCTTGCCCTTGGCGCGCGACAGCTTGACGACGTTGCTGGGGTCCCGGGGCGCGGGGATCGAACGCGGGGCGAGGCCGAACATCGAGGCCATGGGGCCATCGGCCATCCGCGCCACCGCGAGATCGCCAAAGCCGTTGAACCGCGTGGCCATGGCGACCCCATAGGCGCCCAGCATGCCGATTTCGATGTGATCGCCCTCGGAGATATCCTCGGGCAACCAGAAGGGCCCTGGCATATGATCGATGGAATCGCAGGTGGGGCCGAAGAACTGGAACGGCCGCAGGGCGGCGTTTTCGGCCCCACCCTCGCGAACGGCGCGCACCGGGAACGGCCATTTGGAATGGGCCGCATCGAACAGCGAGCCATAGGCGCCGTCGTTGAGATAGAGGGCGTCGCCCTTGCGCAACTCCACGCGGGTCAGCAGGGACGAGCCCTCGGCCACCAGGGCGCGGCCCGGCTCGCACCACAGCTCGGTGGTTTCGTGCACCATCATCTCGGCAAAGCCGCGATCGATGGCGGCGACATATTCGGCCAGATCCGGCGGAGCCATGCCCGGATAGACGGAAGGAAAGCCGCCCCCCACGTCCACCACATCGGCGAACACGCCGGCGCGGACCAGGGCGCGGGAGGCCTGAGCCATGGCGGCCTGATAGGCAGAGGGCCGCATGCACTGGCTGCCGACGTGGAAGGCCACGCCCATGAGTTCGTCGGTCGCACGGCGCGCGGCGAGCAGCAGGTCGGGCGCGTCGGCGGTCGAGACGCCGAACTTGCCGTTCAGCGCATAGGCGGCGCCGGGAGCCTCCACCGCCAGGCGCACCATCAGATTGAGATCGGCCGCGCCGCCGGTGGCGTCGAGGATCTTGCCCAGCTCCTGATGGCTGTCCAGCGAGAAGGTGCGCACGCCGTGATCGAAATAGGCGGCGGCGATCGCCGCGCGGCTCTTGACCGGATGCATGAAGGCCATGCGGGCGCCGGGCGCATGCTCGGCCACCAGCTCGATCTCGGGAATTGAGGCGACGTCGAAGCCGGCGACGCCGCTGGCCGCCAGCTCACGGATCACCCACGGCGAAGGATTGGCCTTCACCGCATAAAGAACATCACCCTTGAAGGCTTCCCTGAACCAACGCGCCGCGATACCGACGGCGTCCGGTCGCACAAGCGCTACGGGACGTTCCGGCGATGCCTCACGGACCAGGTCCAGGGGCGATTGATACGTGTGCAATTCACGTAAACCCCTGTAGATTGTTAACCCAATCCGGCGTTAGCAGCGAATAGCAAGGACCTCGGGGTCCGCCGGAGCGGGCGCATATAGGGACCTCGCCCGCTGAAGTAAAGCACAAACAGACGCCGCCGAGCTGTCATAATCATGCTTCGCTGGACGGCCCGTCGTGGGTCGTGCCATGAAACCCTGCAAGCCGCGAGGGAGCGTCGCCGTCATGACTTCCGCCGCCCCCGCCATCGCGCTGCGGCGCGTGGACAAGCGCTTTGGCGCGCGCCAGGCGCTGAATGCGGTGTCGCTGAAAGTCGAGGCAGGCGAGATGGTGGCCCTTATCGGCCCCTCGGGCTCGGGAAAATCCACGCTCCTGCGGTCGATGAACGGCCTGACCGTGATCGATTCCGGCGAGGTCGATGCTTTCGGCCGCACAGTGCAGGCCGCCGGCCGCCTAACCGACGGCACGGCCGCGGCCCGGGCCAGGATCGGTTTCGTCTTCCAGGGCTTCAATCTGGTCGCGCGTCTGAGCCTCTACACCAATGTCGCCCTTGGGGCCCTGGGCCGGATCGGCTTCCTCAGAGGTCTGATCGGCGCGTGGCCAGACGAGGTGAAGTCGGCGGCGATGGCGGCCCTGGCCCGGGTTGGGGTCGCCGACCAGGCCGGCCAGAGGGCCGGAACGCTCTCCGGCGGACAACAGCAGCGCGGCGCCATCGCTCGGGCGCTGACCCAACAGGCGGCGGTGATCCTGGCCGACGAGCCAGTAGCTTCCCTCGACCCGGTCTCGGCGCGCCGGGTGATGGAGATCCTGCGCGCGCTCAACCGCGAAGATGGCCTCACGGTGGTCGTCACTCTGCACCAGGTGGATTTCGCCCTGCGCTATTGCGACCGGGTGGTGGCTCTGAAAGCCGGTGAGATCGCCTATGATGGGCCGGCCTCGGGACTGGACCGCCCCGCCCTCATCGATATCTACGGTCCGGAGTTCGAGGACGCTCAGGGGTGAAGAGGGGCCGACCATGATCAATCGTCGCGACTTTACCGCCGCAGCGCTGGTCGCCAGCGCCCTGGTCGGCTGCGGCAAGACAGCGGACGAAGGCGCGCCGAGTGCCGGCGAAATCCGCTTTTCGATCCTTTCGGCTGAATCCGCCCAGACCATGGGCCAGTACTGGAACCCGATCCTCAAGGACATGGAGACGGCCACCGGCCTCAAGGTGAAGCCCTTCTTTTCCAGCAACTATTCCCTGCTGGTCGAGGCGATGAGGTTCAAAAAGACCGATCTGGGCTGGTTCTCCAACCTCTCGGGCCTGGAGGCCGTGCGGCGGGCCAATGGCGAGGTCTTCGCCCGTACTTTCGACCCCTCCGGTCAGGACGGCTACAAATCGGTCCTGATCGTGGGCGCCAAGAGCAAGCTGACTCTCGATCAGGTTCTCAAGTGCGACCGCAAGCTCACCCTCGGCCTGGGCGACGTGCTCTCCACCTCCGGCACTCTGGCGCCGATGACCTATCTGTTCGCCCCCAGGGGCGTGAAACCCTCGGCCTGTTTCAAGCAGGTGCGCAGCGCCAGTCACCAGGCCAATCTTTTCGCCGTAGCCGCGGGCCAGCTCGATGTGGCCACCAACAACTCCACCTCCTTGATGCTCAACCGTCGGAACGGAAAGCCGCAGGCCGACGAGGTGCGGGTGATCTGGGAATCGCCCGCCCTTCCGGAGGATCCGATCATCTGGCGTCGGGATCTCGATCCGGCGGTCAAGGAGAAGGTGCGTCAGTTCTTCCTGACCTACGGCCAGGGCGACACGCCCCAGGCGGCTGTTCAGCGCGCCAACCTGGCAAAGATCAACATCGGCGGTTTCAAGCCGGCCGACGACAGCCACCTGCTGCCCGTGCGCGAAATGGAGGCGACCCAGAACTGGCTTCAGGCCAAGGAGGGCGGCGACAAGGCCAAGATCGCCGACACCAAGGCCAAGCTCGATGCGATTACCGCTCAGCGGGTGGCCCTCGAAGCGCGCACCCGCGCGCCAGCCGCGGCGCAGTAGGTCCGCTCATTGACGCAACCCGCGCCGATCCCCCGACCGCCGACGCGAAGCCTGGGCGATCGGGCCTTCAGCCTGTTGATCTGGGGGGGGCTGGCCGCATTGTTGGTCGCCGGCTTTCGCGGGGCGGAGATAGGCAAGATGGGGTCGCTCTTCGCCGGCGGCGCCAATATGCGCGCCCTCGGGGCTGAATTCATCCGGCCCAACTTCGCCGACTGGCGGCTCTATGTCGCCCATATGTGGCTGACCGTCCAGATGGCGCTCTGGGGCACGGCGCTGGCTATGATAATCGCCATCCCCCTAGGTCTCGCCGCGGCGCGCAATCTGTCGCCGATCTGGATTCAGCAGCCGGCGCGGCGTCTGCTCGACGTGTTGCGCTCCGTGCCCGACCTGGTGGTCGGCGCCATCTTCGTCGTCGCCGTAGGCCTTGGCCCGTTCGCCGGGGTGATGGCCTTGGCGGTCAACACCGGCGGCGTGCTAGGCAAGCTCTTCAGCGAGGCGGTGGAGGCGATCGAGCCGGGGCCGGTCGAGGCGGTGCGCGCCACCGGCGCCGCGCCCCTGCAGCAGATTGTCTGGGGCGTCATGCCTCAGGTCGCGCCCCTCTGGACCAGCTATGCGCTCTACCGTTTCGAATCCAACGCCCGGGCGGCCACGGTGCTGAGCCTCATAGGCGCTGGCGGCATCGGCCAGGACGTCTTCGACTCGATCAACAGCTTCGCCTTCGACCAGACCAGCGCCATTGTGGTCGTAATCGTCATCGCCGTCTCGGCGATCGACCTGATCTCTCAGCTGATCCGTACACGGCTTCTCTAGCCCGACAGTCAGTCCATGGCCCCGTGTTCGATCATGTGGTCAGCGGCCGAACCCACCATCTGCATGAACATGTCGTCGCCGCGCGGCGTCTGAGTGACGATCATCGAGGCGAAAAAGCCGGTGAGAAACAGCAGATAGCCGCCCTGCCCATAGTGGCGCTTCAGATCGGCCATGCCGTATCCGGCCACGCCAAGGTTGACCAGAGTCTGGTGGTAGAGGGCGAGGAGCTCCCGCTCATGCGCTCGGCGCACCGGCGGCGGGAGCGCGCCTGCCAGGAAATAGGCGAGATCGGTGGCGCCGGCGCCATAGGCGAACGACTGCCAGTCCAGCACCGTCACCGGGTATCCGCCCGCGGCGGTGGCGAACATCATGTTGTCCGGGCGAAAATCATTGTGGGTCAGGCAGCGTGGCGCGTCGTGACGCTCACCAATGCCAGGATAATGGTGGGTCAGCCGCTCACCGGCCTCGATCCAATGCGGCTGAAGCCTCTCGCCATATCGCGCCTTGAAGGCCTGCCACAGGTCCAGAACCGACTGTCGCGTGGCCAGGCTCGGCGGCGCGGCCCTGGCGTTGGATACCCAGGGCAGATCATCCAGGCCCGCGTCATTCCAGTGAGACGCGTGCAGCCTGGCGGCCTCGACCACCACCAGCCGGGCTTGGTCGAGGCTCACACCAATAAGCTGGTCGCCCTGCTCGGCCGGGCTGAGATCCTCCATCATCAGGACGAATTCGCTGGTCGCCTCATCGACGTCGGCGAAATAGCAGCGCGGGGTGTGAATGAGGGCGGTGGGCGCCAGCTCCTGATAGAAACGCACCTCGCGAATGTAGTTGCCCAGCGCCACCCCGGTCGCGCGGCTCTCTTCGCCGGCGGACGGGAACTTGCCGACGAGAGACGCCGGCGCGTCCGCCGCCGCCCTTTCATATTCCAGCTTGAACCGAACGCTGTCGCCGATCTGACCGGTGCCGACACTCGCGCCGGAAAAGCTCCCCACCACCGCATCCACCCCACCGGCCTGGAGCACATCGGTCAGCCACGCGGCGTCGACGGCGCCGGGACGCCGGATATCGGGTCTCGCCGTCATTCGGCGAGCATATGCACATAGACCTCGTTGAGCGTGATCTTGTCGCCGTCTAGGAGCACCAGGTCGAAGCCGCGCATGCGGCCGGCGCCTTCGATCTGGCAATACCATCGCCCGCAGAAGCCGCCGGGGATCGGCCACACCTCGTCGGGAACATAGTTCATGGCTGGCGTGGCGCCGAAGAGGCCGGTGAGATAGGCGCGCAGGGGATCATGGCCGGTGAGGCCCGCCGCCGTCTGCTGATCCTTATAGAGACAGTCCTCGGCGTAGAAGGTCAGAAGCCGGTCGACATCCTTGTCGCTCCAGGCCTTCAGCCAATCGGCGTTGTAGCGGGCGATCTGATCGGGGTTCATCGGATTGGGCCTTCAGGTGGCGAGAACGCGGGCGCGGTGGTCTTCGGTGAACATTTCCGGCGGCAGGCTATCTGGGCCAGCCATCACAGCGAGGCTATGGGCCTTCAGGCTCGGATCGAGAGCGGCCCGTTGGAACAGGCCGCGGCGGCGTGCCCTGGCCTTTTCATCGAACTCCATGTCGATCGCCGCCTGGAGCTGGCCGGCGAAGCGCAGCCGCCGCATGCGTTCGGCCCGCTCCTCGGCGTAGGGCGCGAACGATAGATTCGCCCAATCGTCCGATCCGTTGAGCAGATCACTGACGATGCGCACGTCGCGATAGGTGATGGAAAGGCCCAGGCCGATGATCGGATCGTTCCAACCGGCGGCGTCGCCCACAAGAACGACACCAGGCGCGAAGGGTTCATCGGTCCAGGAATCGGCGTTGATATAGCTGAACAGCGGCCCGGCCGGGCGGCCGGCGACGAGGCCCCGGTTCGCCGGAGCGCAGCTCAGCTCGAAGGCGTCGAGAAACCGGCGCGGGCCGTCGGCGCCCTTGAACCTCTGAGCTTGGTCGAGCGCATAGCCGCCATAGACCCGCACCCGTCCGTCGCCCTGGGGAAAGGCCAGGAAGGCGAAATCACCCTCCGTGCCGATGGCCTGAAGATCGGCATCCCAATTCGGCGCCTGATCGACCAGCAGGCCGGCGAACCAGTGGTGCGGCTTATCTTGATGCAACCGTACTCCGGCCGCCTCGCGCACGCCGGAGGTGCGGCCGTCCGCGCCGATGAGCAGACGCCCCGTGGCCTCGATCCGCTCGCCGTCATGCTCGAAGATCACCCGCGGCGCCTCGCCGCCCGACGATTCGATCACCCGCACGCCGCGCAAGCCCTTGGCGCCGGCGCCGACCGCGGCGTCGAACAGCGTCTGGCAGTGCACTGGGTGGCGCAGACAGAGCGGTCCTGGGACGCCGGGGGCGAAGATATCCAGAGCCAGAGCCTGGGCCTCCGCCTCGGCCGGAGCGAGCGTCTCATCATAGGTTATGTGGCGCGTCACGTGATGGCCGCCGGCCCCGACGAGCAGGTCATAGAGTCCCAGGCGTCGCACCTCGGCCACGCCCCAGGGGGCGATCCATTCGCCACGCACCCTGTCTTCGTAGACCTCCGATTGCTCGAGGAGCAGCACCGAACGCCCGGCATGGGCCATCACGGTCGCCAAGGCCGAACCGCCGATGCCGCCGCCGACAATGATCAGATCATAGGCTTGCGCCATGACCGCTCCCTCCGCCGGCGTCTCGACCGTGCTTCGGCAACCTCACTCACGCGCGCGCGGGTGTCCAGCGCTGGATGGACGGCTCTGTTGACAACCCAGCCGAAACCCCCTCGCTTGAGAACCCATGGTTGTCACCATTCTCCTCACCGGCCTCGTCCTACTGGGCGGCGTCTTCGCCGCGGCGCTTATCCGTACGGCCTGGAGGCGCGGCCAGCTCGCGCCCAATCCCGAGAGCGTGGCCTTGGGCGCGGTCACCAATTTCTTCGACACCTTGGGGATCGGCTCCTACGCGCCGACCACCGCCTGGCTGAAACTGCGGCGAATGGTGCCGGACAGCTTCATTCCGGTGATCCTCAACGCAGGCCATGGCCTGCCGACCATCGTCCAGGCGGCGATCTTCATTCATCTGGTCAAGGTCGATCCGCAGGTTGCTCGCCGCCTGCATCGTCGCCACCGTGGCTGGCGCCCTGGTCGGCGCGCCGATCGTGGTGCGCCTGCCGGTGCGGGTGGTGCAGGCGGTGGTGGGGACGGCCCTGCTGATCGCCGCGGCGATGTACGCCCTCACCAACCTGGGTCTCATGCCGGGCGGGGGAACCGCCCTGACGCTGCCGACGGCCTCCTTCGTCATCGCCACCGGCGCCTATTTCGTCCTGGGCGCTCTGATGACCTGCGGCATCGGCCTCTATGCGCCTTCGCTGATCATGCTCAGCCTCATGGGCCTCGACCCCAAGGCGGCGTTTCCGATCATGATGGGCGCCTGCGCCTTCATGATGCCGGTGAGCGGCCTAGGCTTCCTGCGCTCCAACCGGATCGACCTTAGGGTGATGATCGGCATCGCGCTGGGCGGCATACCGGCGGTGCTGCTGGCCGCCCTGGTGGTCAAGTCCCTGCCGCTCACGGCCATCCGCTGGGGCGTCGTGGTGGTGGTTCTCTACGCGGCGTTCATTCTGCTGCGCGCGGCGGCCAGGGCGGCGCCAGCGGAGGTTTTGGCCGAGCCGGCTTAGGCAGCCGCCTTCAGCCGTTCCAGCAGCTTGGGGTGAAGATCGGGGTTAGCGGCGCAGATCGAACCGGACGCCAGGGGATCGGCGGCCCCGTCGGCGTCGGTGACCACCCCACCGGCCTCGGTCACCATCAATATGCCTGCCGCCAGATCCCAGGGACTGAGATCCCGTTCCCAGAAGCCGTCGAACCGTCCGGCCGCCACCCAGGCGAGATCCAGCGCCGCGGCGCCGAACCGGCGAACGCCCGAAACTCTCTGGCTGACCTGGTGCAGCTCCTTCAGGAACCGGGCGTGCTGGCCGTGGCCGAGGAACGGGATGCCGGTGGCGAACACCGCTTCCTCGAACCGGTGCGCGCCGCCACCCGCAGCCGTCGGTCGTTGAGGAACGCTCCGCGGCCGCGTTCAGTCCAGAAGAGGTCGGCGTTGGCCGGATTGTAGGTGACGCCGGCCACGATCTCGCCCTCGCGCTGGAGGGCGATGTTGATGGCGAAGTGCGGCATGGCGTGCAGGAAATTGGTGGTGCCGTCCAGCGGGTCGACGATCCAGGTGTGGGTCTTGTCGGTGCCCTCGATCAAGCCGCGCTCCTCGCCCAGGAAGCCGTAGCCGGGGCGAGCCTTGAGGAGTTCCTCGAACAGAGTCTGTTCGGCCTTCAGATCGGCGGCGCTCACATAGTCGGCGGCGCCTTTCTTGGACACCTGAAGCTCGCTGACTTCGCCGAAATCCCGCGCCAGCGCCCGCCCGGCCTTGCGGGCGGCGTCGATCATGACCTTGGCGAGCGCCGTGGGGTTGGGCACTAGTCCGCCCGGCGCATGTATTCGCCCGTTTCGGTGGAGACCAGAATGCGCTCCCCCTCGCCCATATAGGGCGGGATCATGATCCGCATGCCATTGGAGGCCTTGGCCGGCTTGTAGGAAGAGGAGGCCGTCTGGCCCTTCACCGTCGGTTCGGTCTCCACCACTTCGAGAACCACGCTTTCAGGCAGGGCGATGCCGATCGGCCGCTCGTCATGGAACTCCAAAGTGACGATCATGCCATCGTGCAGGAAGCGGATCTGATCCTCGCCGACAAAGCTCTTCTGGAGCTCGATCTGATCATAGGTCTCTTGATTCATGAAGACGAGGGCGTCGCCCTGCTCATAGAGATACTGGAACGATTTCTGTTCGAGGGTGACCTTGTCGACCTTGTCTTCCGAGCGGAAGCGCTCGTTGAGCTTGCTGCCCGTGATCAGGTTCTTGAGCTCGATCTGGTTGAAGGCGCCGCCCTTGCCGGGCTTGACGTGGGCGATCTTCACCGCCCGCCAGATGCCGCCCTGGTGCAGGATGACATTGCCGACGCGAACTTCATTGCTTCCGACTGTGGGCATAGGCTCTCTTCAAGATGGCATGGGGGCTCGAATTTGGCGGCGGACCCTAGTGGAGGGGTGCGGTCAAGGCAAGGAGAGCACTCAGGCCTCCGTCCGCCCTTTCAGGCCTTCCGCGATCTCCACGTTGAAAGCCGCCACCGCCGCCGCGGGCCCGGCGGGATGGCGCCAGACGCCGGCGGAGACGGCCAGGAAGTCGGCGCCAGCTTCCACCAGAGGGCGGCAATTCTCCACCGTCATGCCGCCGATGGCGACGCAGGGTGTCAGCATGGTCTCCTGCCAGATGGAGAGAATCTCCCGGTCCGGCCGATGATAGGTTTCCTTGGTGTCGGTGGCGAAGAAGGCGCCGAAGGCGACGTAGTCGGCCCCCGCCTCGGCGGCGTCCATGGCGAGGTCGCGGCTGTCGTGGCAAGTCACCCCGACAATCCGGTCGTTCCCCATTATTCGCCGCGCTATGTCGAAGGGGCCATCCCCTTGGCCAATGTGAACGCCATCGCAATCCAGCCGGGCGGCGAGATCGGGCCGGTCGTTGAGAATCAGAGCTACATCGCGTGCGCGGGCGACGGGCGCGAGGGCGGCCACCGCGGCCTCGATCGCCGAGTCGTCCGCTTCCTTAAGCCGGATCTGCAAGGCGGCGACATCGCCCGTAGCCAAGGTCTCGCGCAGCACGACGGCGAAACCGGCGATATCGGCGATCGCGGGCGGGGTAATCAGATAGAGGCGGCAGAGTGGCGGGGGCATGATTTGGAAATGCAGCGCCCGGCCGCTCCTTACTCCGCCGCCTTCAGGGTCTCTCCGAACCTGGGGGAAAGCTCACCAGCGGCGTAACGCTTGGCCATGGCCGCCATCGGCAGCGGCTTGATCTTGTCCGCCCAGCCGGCCGTGCCGAATTCCTCGAAGCGCTGCGCGCAGACGGCCCGCATGGCGTCCATGGCGGGCTTCAGATATTTGCGCGGATCGAACTCGCCGGGGTTCTCGGCGAACACCTTGCGGATGGCGCCGGTCATGGCCATGCGGTTGTCGGTGTCGATGTTGATCTTGCGCACGCCGTGCTTGATGCCGCGCTGGATCTCTTCCACCGGCACGCCCCAGGTCTGGGGCATCTCGCCGCCGTACTGGTTGATGATGTCCTGCAGGTCCTGCGGCACCGAGGACGAGCCGTGCATCACCAGGTGGGTGTTGGGCAGGCGGCGGTGGATCTCCTCGATCACGCCCATGGCCAGGACCGTCGCCGTCCGGCTTGCGGGTGAACTTGTAGGCGCCGTGGCTGGTGCCCATGGCGATGGCCAGGGCGTCGACCTCGGTGGCGCTGCACGAAGTCCACCGCCTGGTCCGGATCGGTCAGCAGCTGGTCGTGGTCGAGCTTGCCCTCGAAGCCGTGGCCGTCTTCCTTCTCGCCCATGCCGGTCTCCAGGCTGCCCAGCACGCCCAGCTCGCCCTCGACCGAGGCGCCGACCCAGTGGGCCATGTCGACGACGCGGCGGGTGACGCTCGACGTTGTAGTCGTAGTCGGCGGGGGTCTTGCCGTCGGCCTTCAGCTAGCCGTCCATCATCACGCTGGTGAAGCCGTACTGGATGGCGGTGGCGCAGGTGGCTTCGTTGTTGCCGTGGTCCTGGTGCATGCACACCGGGATGTGCCGGATAGATCTCGACCAGGGCGTCGATCAGGCCTGGCCAGCACGATGTCGTTGGCGTATTGCCGCGCGCCGCGGCTGGCCTGGATGATCACCGGCGCGTTGACCGCGTCGGCGGCCTCCATGATCGCCAGGCCCTGCTCCATGTTGTTGATGTTGAAGGCCGGCACGCCGTAGCCGTGCTCGGCGGCGTGATCGAGAAGCTGCCGAAGCGTGATGCGCGCCATGAGTCTCTAACCGGTTGCCACTGTGAATTTACGACGCCGGCCGGTCGCTTGCAAAGCGCTCGGATCAGACCTCCAGCGCCGCGACGCCGGGCAGGGTCTTGCCTTCCATCCATTCCAGAAACGCGCCGCCGGCGGTCGAGACGAAGGTGAAGTCGTCCGCCACGCCGGCCTGGTTCAGCGCCGCCACCGTATCACCGCCGCCGGCCACCGCCACCAGCTTGCCCGCCTTGGCCAGGTCGGCGGCGTGGCGCGCCGCTTCCATGGTCGCCTTGTCGAAGGGCGGCATCTCGAACACGCCCAGCGGCCCGTTCCAGATCAGGGTCTTGGAGTTGTCCATGGCCGCGCTTCAGCCGCGCGACGGTCTCCGGGCCGGCGTCGAGGATGCGCTCGTCGTCGTCCATCTCGCCCAGGCCGCGCACGCGCGCCGGAGCGCCGGGCGCCATCTGCTCGGCCACCACGATGTCCAGCGGCAGGAACAGCTTCGCAGTTGTGCGGTCTCGGCCAGGCCGATGATCTCGCGCGCGGTGTCGGCCAGGTCCTTCTCGCAGTAGGAGGCGCCGACGTCGTGGCCCTGGGCGTAGAGGAAGGTGTTGGCCATGCCGCCGCCGATGGCCAGCTTGTCGAGCTTGGTGACCAGGTTGCTTCAGCAGGTCGAGCTTGGTCGAGACCTTGGAGCCGCCGACGATGCCCAGCACCGGCCGCTCGGGGTGGCCCAGCGCCGCGTCCAGCGCCTCCAGCTCCCGCCGCATGGCCTCGCCGGCATAGGCGGGCAGCAGATGCGCGCCAGGCCCTCGGTGGAGGCGTGGGCGCGGTGGGCGGCGGAGAAGGCGTCGTTGACGTAGAGGTCGCCATGGCTCGCCAGCTCGCCGGGCGAAGGCCGGGTCGTTGGCCTCCTCGCCGGCGTGGAAGCGCAGGTTCTCCAGCAGCAGCACGTCGCCGGCCTTCATTGCCGTTCACCGCCGCCCGCGCCGTCTCGCCGACGCAGTCGTCGGCGAAGGCCACCGGCGCGCCGAGCAGCTTCGACAGCGGCTCGACCACCGGCTTCAGGCTCATCGACGGCACGCGCTTGCCCTTGGGCCGGTCGAAATGGGCCAGCAGGATCACCTTGGCTCCGGCGCGCCTGCAGGCGATCGATGGTCGGCAGGGCGGCGCGCAGGCGGGTGTCGTCGGTGACCTCGCCGTCGTCCATCGGCACGTTGAAGTCCACGCGCACCAGGGCGCGCTTGCCGGCGAGGTCGGCCTGGTCGAGGGTGCGGAAGATCATCGGCGGTATCTAGGAGAGCTTGGCCATGGCGAGGGCGGTGTCGGCCATCCGGGTCGAGAAGCCCCACTCGTTGTCGTACCAGGCCAGCACCCGGGCCAGCTTGCCGTCGATCACCTGGGTCTGGGGCAGGGCGACGGTGGACGAGGCGGCGACGTGGTTCAGGTCCACCGAGACCAGCGGATCGCTGGTGACGGCCAGAACGCCTTGCAGCGGCCCCTCGGCGGCGGCCCGGATCATCGCCGCGTTGATCTCCTCGCGGTGAAGTCGGCCGGCTAGGAACGATCTTCAGGTCGACCACCGAGACGTTGGGCGTCGGCACGCGGATCGAGGAGCCGTCGAGCTTGCCGGCCAGCTCCGGCAGAACCAGGCCCAGCGCCTTGGCCGCGCCGGTGGAGGTGGGGATCATCGACATGGCCGGCGGCGCGGGCGCGGTAGAGGTCGCTGTGCAGCGTGTCCAGGGTCGGCTGGTCGCCGGTGTAGGCGTGGATGGTGGTCATATAGCCGCGCTCGATGCCGCACAGATCGAGCAGCACCTTGGCCACCGGCGCCAGGCAGTTGGTCGTGCACGAGCCGTTGGAGACGACGAGGTCGGTCGCCTGTCAGGGTTTGGTCGTTGACGCCATAGACGATGGTCTTGTCGGCGCCGTCGCATGGCGCGGAGACCAGCACCTTGCTTGGCGCCGGCTTCCAGGTGCGCGGCGGCGGCGGCCCGTTTGGTGAAGAGGCCGGTGCATTCCAGCGCGATATCGACGCCCAGCGCCTTGTGCGGCAGCTCCGCCGGATTCGCGGATCGCGGTGACCTCGATCTTGCCCAGGCCCACGTCGATCGAATCCGCCGTCGACGGTCACAACGCCGGGAAAACGGCCGTGCACCGAATCGTAGCGCAGCAGGTGGGCGTTGGTCTCCACCGGCCCCAGATCGTTGATCGCCACCACTTCGATATCGCGCCGCTGGTGCTCGACGATGGAACGCAGCACCAGCCGTCCGATGCGGCCAAAGCCGTTGATGGCGACGCGAACAGTCATGGCGAAGGGTGTCCTCGTGTGGATGGAGGGGCGGGTTTTGCGGGCGGGCGCCGGGAAGTCAAGGGTCGGACCGCCCGGAAGGCAGGCGCGACCGGGCCGCCGCCGGTAGCAATCCGCTTTGCAGCGGCGCGCGGGGGCGGTCTATACAGGCAGGTGATGGAACCGGAGGATCAGACATGACGGCGGAGGCGGCTCGAAGCGGCCGGCTCGACGTGGCGATCCGCCGGCTGGAGCGGGCCATGGCCCTGCTCGACCAGCGCCTGGCTCACCGTCTGGCCGAGGCCGGCGCCCAGGTCGGCGGCCTGTTCGATCAGGACCGCGCCCAGCTTGCCGCCGATCTCGACGCCTCCAGGGCCCGTGAACGCGAGCTGGAGGAAGCCGGCGCCCAGGCTTCGGAGGCCCTGGCCAAGGCAATGGACGAGATCCGAGCCCATCTTGACCAGAAGGGAGCCTGAGATTGGCCCAGGTCACCATCAGCATCAACGCCAAGCCCTACGTCGTCGGCTGCGACGACGGCGAGGAGGCGCGGCTTAAGACCCTGGCCGCGACGATAGACGCCAAGGTCCGCAGCGCCGATCCCGGCGGCGGGGCCGCGGGCGAAACCCGTCTTATGCTCATGGGCGCCCTGATGCTGGCCGACGAAGCCGCCACCTGCGCTTCGCGACTGGCCACCGCCGAGGCCGAAATCGCCCGCCTTCGGGCCGATCTCGACCGCGCTGACGATCACGCAGTGGCCGCTCTGGAAGCGGCGGCCGCCAAGATCGAGGCGATGGCCGGGCGGTAAAGTCGATTTGGGGCGGTCTATTAAGGTCCCAACCCTTGAGTCCCGCCCTCCGGGTCCCTAGGTTGACCCCCGGCGGGTCTGCTGCGGCTCGCGTCGAAGGCATCAAATCCCGGGGACCTTAATCTCTCTCTACGGGAGCTGTCCCTGGCCAGGATCGTGGTCCTGGGCACACGGCGCCCACCTGGTCTACCAGGTCCGAGGGGATTGAAAACGCCTTCACGGTCTTCGCGGCGCCGCCACCTTCGCCCCCAACGCTTGCCCATGGGAGCGCCCTTGGATCGCGATCCCGCCTTTTCGGAGAAAGCCAAATTGCGCGCCGCGATGCGGCGACGGCGCGTCGCCATGGCAAAGGCGTATCCCGAGGCGGCGCGGGTGGCGGCGCGAAACTTTCCCTCGGAACAGTTGTCGTCATTCAAGACGATCAGCGGCTATCATCCGCTCGGCGCCGAGCTCGATCCGGGCCTGCTGATGGCGCGGTTCGCGGCCGCCGGCGCGGTCATCGCCCTGCCCGCCGCCGTGGACCGCTGCCGCGCCCTTGGTGTTTCGCCTCCATGATCCCGCCGAGCCGTTGGTTCCCGACACCTTTGGAATCCCCTCGCCGCCAGCCTCGGCCGCCGCCGCCGCGCCGGATCTGATCATCACGCCGATCCTGGCGTTCGATCGCCGCGGCGGGCGCCTGGGCCAAGGCGCCGGGTACTATGACCGCACGATCGCGGCCCTTCGCGCCGCCAGACCGGTGTTCGTGCTCGGCCTTGCCTACGCCGGTCAGGAGATCGAGACCACGCCGTTCGAGGCCCACGATCAAAGGCTGGACGCCATTTTGACCGAAGAGGGCTATATCGAGGTTCGAAAGGACATTCGATGCGCATAGCCTTCTTCGGCGACATCGTCGGCCGCTCCGGCCGCGAGGGTCTCGCCGAACATCTGCCCGGCCTTCGCCGCGCTCTTGGCCTGGAGTTCGTGATCGTCAACGCCGAGAACGCCGCGGCGGGCTTCGGCATCACCGAGGCGACCGCCCGCGAGCTGTTCGACGCCGGCGCCGACTGCCTGACGCTCGGCAACCACTCCTGGGACCAGAACGAGGCGCTGACCTACATCGTGCGCGAGCCGCGCCTGATCCGCCCGCTCAACTATCCGGCCTGGCCGACGCGCCGGGCCGCGGCGCCCAGCTGTTCGAGACCGAGCGCGGCAAGCGGGTGCTGGTGATCAACCTGCTGGGCCGGGTGCACATGGACGCGCTCGACGATCCCTTCGCCGCGGTCGATCGCGAGCTGGACGCCTGCCCGCTGGGCGAGGTCGCCGACGCGGTGATCGTCGACATGCACGCCGAGGCCACCTCGGAGAAGATGGCCATGGGCCACTTCTGCGACGGCCGCGCCAGCCTGGTGGTCGGCACCCACACCCACGTGCCCACCGCCGACGCCCAGATCCTGCAACGGCGGCACCGCCTATCAGACCGACGCCGGCGCCTGCGCCGACTACGACAGCGTCATCGGCAACCAGAAGGAGGAGCCGCTGCGCCGCTTCACCACCCGCATCTCCGGCGGCCGCTATCAAGCCCGCCGAGGGCCCGGCGACGGTCTGCGGCGTCTTCGTGGAGACCGACAATGCCACGGGCCTCGCCCTGCGGGTCGAGCCCATCCGCGTCGGCGGGCGGCTTTCCCAAGCGGTCCCCGCGGTCTCCGTCGCCGAATTGGCTTGAGCGAAGTCTTTCTAGTCGGCGCTTAGCCCGCTCACCTTCTTCACCACCAGATTGTCGATCTCGACATCGCGCAGCCGTACACGTCCAATCGCCAGTCGGCCGATGGCCAGGGCGCCGATCGCCACCGCGCCGATCGCGAGGGCGCCAAACGCCAGGGCGCCGAAGGCGACCAGCGCTCCCGCCGAACCGATGGTGAGCCTCCCGGCCAGCCTCTGATGCGTCGGCTGCCAGTCGACGATCGGGTCAGGCGAGGCGGGCGCCTGATCGAGGGGGTCGTCTTCGGTCTCGATCGTCATGCTTTGCCTCCTGATGGCTTGAGCGCTAGAAGCGCCCACCCCAAACGAACCATAGACCCCAATAGACCCATGGCCGGCCACTCAAAGTTCAAGAACATCCAGTTCCGCAAGGATCGCCAGGACGGCCTGCGCTCCAAGCTGTTCTCCAAGCTCTCCCGCGACATCACCCTGGCCGCCAAGCAGGGCCTGCCCGACCCCGCCGCCAACTCCCGCCTGCGCCTGGCCATCGCCAACGCCAAGGCCGAATCCATGCCCAAGGACAATATCGACCGGGCCATCAAGAAGGCCATGGGCGGCGAGGCCGATACCTATGAGGAGATCCGCTACGAAGGCTTCGGCCCCGGCGGCGTCGGCCCTGATCGTCGAGGTGCTGACCGACAACCGCAACCGCGCGGCGGCCAATGTGCGGACCCTGTTCGGCAAGAACGGCGGCAATATGGGCGACGCCGGCTCGGTCGCCTTCATGTTCGATCGCCTGGGCGAGATCAGTATCCGCCAGCGGTCGGCACCGAGGACGAGGTTCATGGAAGCCGCCATCGAGGCCGGCGCCGAAGACGCCGAGAGCGACGCGGAGGGCCACGTCGTCCGCACCGCCTTCGAGGACTCTCGGCTCGGTGATCGAGGCGCTCGAAGCCAGCCTCGGCCCCGCCAAGTCCACCGCCATCGTCTGGCGCGCCAAATCAGACGTGCCGGTGGCCGGCCGGAGGCGGCCACCCTGATGAAGCTGATCGGCGCCCTCGAAGACGACGACGACGTCCAGACCGTCTGGACCAACGCCGACATCAGCGAAGAGGACATGGCGCGGCTTGGCGGGCTGAGCTCGCGCTTCCCCTGATCGCCGCCATCGGCGACACTCGCGGAACACATGACGAACGCGATTCGCATTCTGGGGCTCGATCCCGGCCTGCGCCGCACCGGCTGGGGCGTGGTGGCGGTCGAGGGCGCGCGGCTGATCCATATCGCCCACGGGGTGATCGCGCCGATCGACACCCTGCCCCTGGCCGCGCGCCTTCTGGTCCTGTTCGAGGCCGTCGCCGAGATCATCGACGCTGCACGCTCCCGCACGAGGCGGCGGTGGAGGAGACCTTCGTGACCGCCAACGGCGCCTCGACCCTCAAGCTCGGCCACGCCCGCGCCGCGGTGATGATCGCGCCGGCCCGCGCCGGCCTGCCGGTGGCCGAATACGCCGCCAAGGTGGTCAAGAAGGCGGTGGTCGGCACGGGCGGCGCCGACAAGACCCAGGTCGCCTTCATGATCGCCCGGCTGCTGCCGACGGCGGGCTCGCCCACCGCCGACGCCGCCGACGCCCTGGCGGTGGCCATCGCCCACGCCCATGCCCGCACCGCCCGGCGGCGGCTGGAGAGCGCGGCATGATCGGCCGGCTGCGCGGCGTGCTGGCCGAGGTCGGCGAGGAGGACGCGCTGATCGACGTCGGCGGGGTGGGCTATGTGGTCCGCTGCGGCGCCCGCACCCTGGGCCGCCTGCCGGCGCCGGGCGACGAGGCCCTGCTGCACGTCGAGACCCAGTGGACCGAGGCGCAAGGGCCACGGCTCTATGGCTTCCTCACCCGCGAGGAGCGCCGCGCCTTCGTGCTCCTGCAGTCGATCCAGGGCGTGGGACCCAAGGCGGCCCTGGGCGTGCTCGACGTGCTGCACGCCGGCGGAGCTGGCCGCGGCGGTGGCGCGCGAGGACAAGGCCGCTGTCGGCCGCGCCAACGGCGTCGGCCCCAAGCTCGCCCTGCGCATCGTCACCGAGCTGAAGGACAAGCCGATCGCCGAGGGGCCGGTGGCCGCCTTCCACGCCGGC
The DNA here is from genome assembly GCA_963817995.1 of uncultured Alphaproteobacteria bacterium. Lineage (GTDB taxonomy): Bacteria > Pseudomonadota > Alphaproteobacteria > Caulobacterales > Caulobacteraceae > Acaudatibacter. The sequence continues at coordinate 602,904 of CAWFQJ010000009.1, read as the reverse complement.
GCCGCCCCGGCGCCCGCCGCGCCCAGCGCGAGCGGGGAAGCGGTCGCGGCCCTGATGGGCCTGGGCGTCGCCGAGGTCGCCGCCCGCCGCGTCGGTCGATCAGGCGGCCCTTCGCCTGGGCGATGGCGCCGATGAGGCCGGCCTGATCAAGGCGGCGCTGCAGGAGCTCGGCCGGTGACCCGGCTCGTCTCCGGCGAAGCCGGCGCCCCAAGAGACGCCCGACAAGGCCCTGCGGCCCCAGACCCTGGACGAGTTCGTCGGCCAGGAGCCGTCCAAGGCCAATCTCCGGGTCTTCATCGACGCCGCGCGCGCGCGCGGCGAGGCGCTGGACCATGTGCTGCTGTTCGGTCCGCCCGGCCTTGGCAAGACTACCCTCGCCCAGATCGTCGCCCGCGAGCTGGGGGTGAATTTCCGCGCCACCTCCGGGCCGGTGCTGGCCAAGGCCGGCGACCTGGCCGCCATCCTCACCAATCTCGAGCCGCGCGACGTGCTCTTCATCGACGAGATCCATCGCCTGGCCGCCAATGTGGAGGAGATCCTCTATCCGGCCATGGAGGACCATGTCCTCGACCTGATGATCGGCGAGGGCCCTTCGGCGCGGTCCATCCGCATCGATCTGGCGCCCTTCACCCTGGTGGCCGCCACCACCCGCGCGGGCCTGCTGGCCACGCCCCTGCGCGACCGGTTCGGCATTCCGCATACGCCTCGAATTCTATACTCCCGAAGAGCTGCAGCAAGGTGCTCATGCAGGCGGCGCGGAAGATGGGCTGCAACCTGACGCCGGATGGCGCCGCCGAGATCGCCGAACGCGCCCGGGGCACGCCCCGCGTCGCCGGCCGGCTGCTGCGCCGGGTGCGCGACTTCGCCGCCGCCGATGGCGCCGCCGATCATCGACCGCCCGTGCGCCGCGCGCGCCTCGCCCGCCTGGAGGTGGACGAGCGCCGGCCTCGACGCCCTGGACCGGCGCTATCTGCGCGCCCTGATCGAGAACTATGGCGGCGGCCCGGCCGGGGTCGAGACCCTGGCCTACGCCATCGCCGAGGCGCGCGACGCGGTGGAGGACGTGATCGAGCCCTTCCTGATGCAGCAGGGCTTCATCCAGCGCACCCCGCGCGGCCGCCTGGCCTGCGCCAAGGCCTATGCGCACCTGGGCCTCGCCGCGCCGCCGACGCCGACGCCGAAGATTCAGCCGGGGCTGTTCGACGAGGAGGCTTAAGGTGGGCGTCGGACCGGCGCCTTCCGCCGGCGTCTTCGAGGGCCGGGAGCACCTCCTGCCGGTCCGCGTCTACTACGAGGACACCGACTTCACCGGCGTCGTCTATCACGCCAACTATGTGCGCTATTTCGAGCGCGGCCGGTCGGACTTCCTGCGCTCGATCGGCGTCAGCCATGCCGCGCTGCTGGATCGGCCCGATCCCTGCGCCTTCGTGATCACCCGGCTGGAGATCGACTTCAAGCGCGCCGCGCGGATCGACGACGCCCTGCTCGTGCGCACCACCTACGACACCATCGAAGGCCCGCGCATGCTGCATCAGCCAACGTGATCGCGCGGGGCGAGGAACTGATCGCCGACCGCCGAGGTTGAGGCGGCCTGCATCACCCCGGAGGGCCGCGCCAGACGGCCGCCGCGCGAACTGGTCGAGCGGCTGAAACCGCACCTGTTGGGCGCGCATTAGTCATAGTTTCACCATTCGATCGCGGCATGGGGCGCTCGCCCACCCAGCCTCGGAAAGCCCTCATGGATCCCACCGGCGCCGTCTCGCCCGAGAGCTTTTCGCTCGTCCACCTGTTCCTGCGCGCCGACTGGGTGGTGAAGGGCGTCCTGATCGGCCTGGCCCTGGCCTCGCTGTGGTCGTGGACGGTGATCATCGACAAGCTTTCCGCTTCGGCGCCCTGAACCGCGCAGGCCGAGCCAGTTCGAGGACGAGGTCGGCTCCGGCAGGCCGCTGGAGGACGTGGCCGCCGAGGCCGGCGACGCCCCGCGCCACGCCCTGCCGCGCATGCTGCAGGCGGCCCTGCGCGAATGGCGCGACGCGCGACCAAGGGCCTGCTCGCCTCGGGCGAGTCCGACGCCCAGGCCGCCTTCCTGATCCAGCGCATCGACCGCGTGCTGGACGCCGTCATCGCCCGCGAGAGCCAGCGGGTGGAGGAGGGGCTGGGCACCCTGGCCATCGTCGCCACCGCCTCGCCCTTCATCGGCCTGTTCGGCACGGTCTGGGGCATCATGCACGCCTTCCAGGCCATCGCCATCCAGAAGAACACCAACCTGGCGGTGGTGGCGCCCGTCGATCGCCGAGGCCCTGTTCGCCACCGCCATCGGCCTGGCCGCCGCCATCCCGGCCTATATCGCCTACAACAAGTTCTCCACCGACGCGGCGCAAGTTCGCCGGCCGGCTGGAGGGCTTCGCCGACGACCTGGTCACCGCCATCCAGCGGCGCCTCGCCGAGCGGATTGTAGCGATGGCGCTCTCCACCCACGACGCCTTCGCCGCCGGCCGCCGGCGCGGCCGCGTCGCGGCGGGGCCGGCGCGCCGCCCTCTCGGAGATCAACGTCACGCCGCTGGTCGACGTGATGCTGGTGCTGCTGATCATCTTCATGATCTCCGCGCCGCTGCTCACCGTCGGCGTGCCGGTGGAGCTGCCCAAGACCGAGGCCGGGGCGATGCAGGACCAGAACGAGCCGCTCACCGTCTCGATCCGCGCCGACGGCTCGATCTTCCTCAACGACAACGCAGGTTCCGTTCTCGTCGCTTTCGCCGGCGCCTGCACGCCACATGGCCGGCCAGGGCTTCACCAAGCCGATCTATGTGCGCGCCGACGGCCGGGCGCCCTACGCCATCGTCGCCCAGGTGATGGCGAGCCTGTCGACGTCCGGCTTCACGCAGCATCAACCTGATCACCGACACCGGCGGCCCGTCCTCCGGCTCGCGATCCGATCAACGGGCGGGAGGCGCGGCTGGCCGGCCATGACCTCAAGCGACCTCCGGCGCCGCGGAAGCCTCACGCCGGCCCTGGCAGCCGCGGCGGCGCTTCACGTCGGCGTCTTCATCCTGCTGGTGTTCGTGGCCAGGCCCAGTCCCATTCCGGTCGGCTCGGCGGTGCCGATCAATATCGTCTCCAACGCCCCAACCACCGACACGCGGCCGGCCGTGGCGGCGCCGGAAACCCAGGACGCCCAGACCGAAACGCCGGCCGCGGAGGCCCCGCCGCCGGCGCCAACGCCAGAGCCCACGCCGACGGCCGCTCCACCCAAGCCCACGCCGAAACCTCCGGCACCGCGTCCCACGCCCAGTCCGGCGCCCAAGCCGACGCCGCCAACGCCCAAGGCGACGGCAAAGCCAACACCTTCGCCGGCGACGGCGCGCAAGACGGCCGCCAGCGACACCGATTTCCTCGACAGCCTTCAGGCCAGTATCGCCAGCGCCGCCAAATCGTCGCCGCCCCGACCTGCCTCCGGCAAACGCGGGCCGAGCCGCGCAGAGACGGCGCCTCAGGCGAGGTTCAACGCCGGCGCTGGCGTATCCCAGAGCGATATCGACGGCCTCCGGCAACTTCTGCAGCGCCTTTGGAATCCCAATTGCAGCATCGAGGGCGGAGACGCGGTGATTGTGCCGGTGAAGTTCAGTGTCGATGGCGACGGCGGCGTGGTTGGCCGGGTCTCGGCGGGGGGCCGGGAAAACTCCTCCGATCCGGTGGTGTTCGCCGCCGCGCGGCGCGCCATAGACGCGGTGCATCGGGGCGCGCCCTATGGACCGCCCTATCGAGGGCAGAGCTTCGCGTTAAACTTCGACGCCAAGAAGGCCTGTTCACAGGGCTAGGAGAGTGTTTCGCATGCGATTACTGACCTTCATCGCCGTCGCCGCGATACTCGCTTTCGGCGTTCGGTCGTCGGCGATGGCCGACATCGTCATCAATGTCGACCAGGGCGCCACCCAACCGTTGCCCATCGCCATCCCAGCCTTCGGCGGCGCGCCGGTGGGAGCCCGGATCAGCCAGGTGATCTCGGCCGACCTGGCGCGCTCAGACCTCTTTCGCCCCCTCGATCCGGCCAGTTTCCCAGGGCCGATGGGCGATATGAACGTCCAGCCAGCCTGGGACAAATGGAAGGCGATCAGCGCCCAGGCTCTCCTCACCGGCGCGGTGGTCAGCGACGCCGATGGCCGCCTGACGGTCGATTTCCGGCTCTGGGATATTTACGCCGGCGACCAGCTTCTGGGCCTGCAATTCACCTCGACGCCGGAGAACTGGCGCCGGGTCGCCCATAAGATCTCCGACGCGGTCTATCACAAGCTCACCGCCGAGGCGGGCTACTTCGACACCCGGGTGATCTTCGTCGCCGAAGGCGGAACCCGAGCCAATCCCGTGCGGCGCCTGGAGATCATGGATCAGGATGGCGCCAACCCAAGCTATCTGACCGGCGACAGCTATCTTGCCTATCACGCCGCGGTTCTCGGCCGACAGCCGTGACATCACCTACATGGCGCTGCGGCCCGGCGGTTCGAGCATCTATCTGCTCAATATCGAGACCGGCCGGCAGGAAGCCTTGGGCCATTTCCCGGGCATGGTGTTCGCGCCGCGCTTTTCTCCCGACGGCCGCAAGGTGGCGTTCTCCGTCGAGAAGGCCGGCAACACCGACATCTATCTCATGGACCTCGGCAGTCACGCCATCTCGCGGCTCACGACCGATCCGGCCATCGACACCTCGCCGTCCTTCTCTCCTGATGGCGGCCAGATCGTCTTCAATTCCGATCGGGGCGGATCGCCGCAACTCTATGTCATGTCGGCCGAAGGCTCGAACGCCCACCGCATCTCCTTCGGATCAGGACGCTACACAACGCCTCTGTGGAGCCCGGACGGCAAGCTGATCGCCTTCACCAAAGCAGGAAGGCGGCGCATTCCACATCGGCGTTATGAAGCCCGACGGCAGCGGCGAGCGCCTTCTGACCACCAGCTACCTTGATGAGGGGCCGACATGGGCGCCAAACAGCCGCGTGATCATGTTCGCCAGGCAAACGCCCGGCGCGGGCTCGCATCTGTGGACCGTGGACATCTCGGGACGCGACGCCAAGCCGGCGCCCTTTCCGCTGGCCGCATCAGATCCGGCCTGGTCACCCCTGCTGCCGTAAGCTCGCCATGTGCTGGTCAAACTGTTCATGTCTCACTGCTACGGCTGATCCGCGGGGGCGAAGCGGAACCACCAGACCTCCTGGGAAATTACCCAGGCCATGTCGCGAACTCAGGAGTCGCCAATGAACCCCTCCCTTCGATACGCCGCCCGTCTGGCCTTGGTCGTCATCGCGGGCGCTTCGATGGCCGCCTGCGCTTCGCGGCCAAAACCCATGGGCCCGGTGGCTCCCACGCCGCCCGTCGCACCGCCGCCGCCCGGCGCCTATAACCAGCATGGCGTCCCGCCGCCCGGCTCCGTTTCCGAGAGTTCCGAATCCGGCGCGGCGGTCCCGGGTTCGACCCGAGACTTCGTCATCAACGCCGGCGATCGGGTCTATTTCGATTTCGACAGCTACACGCTTCGCGACGACGCACGTGGCGTCCTCGACGCTCAGGCGGCGTGGCTCACTCGCTATCCGGGCGTGGCCGTTCGCATCGAAGGCAACTGCGATGAGCTGGGCACTCGCGAATACAACTTCGCCCTAGGCGCCCGCCGCGCCAACTCGGTGCGCGACTATCTGGTGGGACGCGGCGTTTCCGCGTCGCGAATCGAGACGGTGTCCTATGGCAAGGAACATCCGACGGACCTCAACGGCGGCGAAGCGGCGCAGGCGCACAACCGCAACGCCCACACGACCCCCACCTCGGGGACGCGCTAGATAGGCCATGGCGTCACGCATCATCATCGCCGGCCTTGCCGCCGCTTGTTTTCTGTTGGTGGGCGGCGAGGCTCTTTCCCAGACCTCACTGGACCAACCGCCCCTGGACGAGAGCTCGGCCAAGCGGCTGGATCGGATGGAAAAATCCCTGAAGGAAATTCGCGCCATCGTCTTTCAGGGACGGGAAACAGGCCAGCCGGTGGTGGTTCAGCCGGCGGACACCGACAGCCAGATCGCCAGTCTCACCGACCGGCTGAATGATCTCGACCATACTCTCACCCGCTTGAATGGCGAGATGGAGGTCATGCGGCACGACCTGGATCAATCGCGTCAGGAAGCCAACGACCTGCGCAGCCAGAACGCGGCGCTGAAGGAGGAGGTGACGGCGCTCGACCAGAAGATCCAGGGCCAGTCCGGGCCGCCGCCTCCGCCGCTCTCCGCCGCCCAGTCCGCGCCGGCGCCCGAACCGGCGCCCACCCCGACGGACGATCCGGCAGCCGCGTTCGCCGCGGCGCGGGCTTCATTCATCGCCGGTGACACCGCCTCGGCGGAAGCCGGATTCCGCGACTATGTCGAGCGTTATGGAGATTCACCGAGATCACCCGAGGCGCACTACTATCTCGGCAAGACCCTTCTGGCGCGCAAAGCCTGGTCAGACGCCGCCAACGCGGACATCGGCGCCATTCGCGGGTGGCCGCAGACCCGGTGGGCGCCCGACGCGGTGCTCGATCTGTCGCGGGCGCTGGTGGGGCTCGGAAAACCCGATGACGCCTGCCAGACCCTTAGCGAGCTCGCCAAGCGCTACCCCAAGGCCTCGCCAGCCGTGCTGAAGGGCGCGCAGGCGGTGGGGAGCCAGGCCCATTGTAGCTGAAGACGGGGTTCTGGCGCTGGGCGTCGTCAGGCGTAACCTCGACGACCACCTCGAACGCAACTTGGCCGCGCCGGTCATGGTCGCTTTTTCCGGGGGCGGTGATTCCCTGGCCCTGCTTCTGGCCGCCAAGGCCTGGGCCGACGGCGCCGGTCGGCGGCTGGTCGCGCTCACGATCGACCATCAGCTCCAGGAAGCCAGCGCGGCCTGGGCGGCCTGTTGCCGTGACCGCGCCGAGCGCCTCGGCGTCGCCCATGAAACGCTCACGTGGCTGGGCGCCAAGCCCGGGACGGGTCTCGCCGCCGCCGCCCGGGCGGCCCGCCACAGTCTGGTCGCGGACGCCGCTCGCGGGGCGGGGGCTCGCGTCGTCCTGATGGGCCACACCCAAGACGATTGCCTGGAGGCCGCCGCGATGCGGGCGCAAGGAACGCGGGTCCCGGCGCCGCGCGTTTTCGCCCCCTCGCCGGTCTGGCCGGCCGGGCGAGGCATATTCCTGCTTCGCCCCCTGCTGCAGGTTCGTCGGACCGCCATCCGCGATGCTCTGACGCACGCCGGCGAGCACTGGATTGAAGACCCGGCCAATGTCGATATGCGCCAACCCCGGGCCCGCGCGCGCGCCGGACTGAAGGGCGACCAACCCGTGGACTTAGCTACTGATCCCGACATCGGTCCTTTGTTCGGGGCGCTGAGATTCGGGGCCGCGGGCGACATCGAGCTCCCCGTCCAGGCTTTGGCGCGTTCGTCGCCCGACGCGGCCCGGGCCGCAATCAGCGCCGCACTGGCTTGCGTCGGCGGCGGCGACCGCCCAGCACGCCGCGAACGTCTGGGTCGACTGATGGCGCTCATCGCGGCGGGCGACCCGTTTGTCGCCACGCTGGCCGGCGCGCGCCTGTCGCTCGCCGATGGCCGGCTGGGAATTGCGCGGGAAATCCGAGATCGGCGGAAATACGCGACCTTCGAGGCGGCCTTGCCCAAGGCGCGTCCCCTAGTCTGGGATGGCCGATTCGAGATTCTGGCGCACCAGACGGGTCTCCGCGTTCAACCTCTCGCGGGGCTGGCCTCCCGCCTTGAGCCTGGGAGCCGTTCGAACCTTCGCAAAGTCCCTTCCGAAGCCCGCGGCGGCCTCCCAGCGATCATCGACGAGGCCGGAAAGGTGAGCTGCCCGACACTCGCCCCCGTCGCGGGGATCAAGGTCTTGTGCCTAGTAAGGGCGCGGATGGCCGGCGCCTGTGGTATTATAACCGACGAGGCGTCAATCCGACGCGTGGCGGAATCCGATGCGGCATCCTAAATGGAGGGCCTAACCCTGAGGCGCGTCCTTAAATGAACCTTCGTAATCTGGCCATCTGGGGGGTGATCGTCGTCGCCCTGATCGCCGTCTATAGCGTGATGACCAACAGCGCCCACGGCGGCGCGAGCCATCAGGTCACCTATTCGGACCTGCTGAGCAAGATCGACAATGGCGATGTGAAAAGCGCCAAGATCCATGGCCAGACCATCGAAGCCAAGGACAAACAGGGCGCGGGTCTCACCGCGACTGGACCGCTGGACACATCGGATCTGCAAAAGCGCCTTGAGGCGCACAGCGTCGCCTATGACTTCGAACAGCCCGGTCAGGGCCTGATCCCGACCATCCTCATAAACATGCTGCCGATCCTGCTTCTGATCGGCGTGTGGGTGTTTTTCATGCGCCAGATGCAAGGCGGCGCGCGCGGAGCCATGGGCTTTGGCAAATCAAAGGCCCGGCTTCTCACCGAGAACAAGAACCGCGTCACCTTCGACGATGTCGCCGGGGTGGACGAGGCGAAGGATGATCTCACCGAGATCGTCGACTTCCTCAAGGACCCGGCCAAGTTCCAACGCCTGGGCGGCAAGATTCCCAAAGGCGCCTTGATGATCGGGCCCCCAGGCACCGGCAAGACCCTGCTCGGCCGCGCCGTCGCGGGTGAAGCCGGAGTGCCATTCTTCTATATTTCGGGCTCGGACTTCGTGGAGATGTTCGTTGGTGTCGGCGCCAGCCGCGTGCGCGACATGTTCGAGCAGGCCAAGAAAAACGCTCCCTGCATCATCTTCATCGACGAAATCGACGCCGTGGGTCGCCATCGCGGCGCGGGCCTGGGCGGCGGCAACGACGAGCGCGAACAGACTCTGAACCAGCTGCTGGTGGAGATGGACGGCTTCGATCCCAACGAGAGCATCATCGTCATCGCCTCGACCAACCGGCCTGACGTGCTCGATCCGGCATTGCTGCGACCGGGCCGCTTCGACCGCCAGGTGGTGGTGCCCAACCCCGACGTCGGCGGTCGCGAAAAGATTCTGCGCGTTCATATGCGCAACGTGCCTTTGGCCTCGGATGTGGATGTGCGGGTGATCGCGCGCGGGACGCCGGGATTCTCCGGCGCCGACCTCGCCAACCTGGTCAACGAGGCGGCCCTGATGGCCGCTCGGCGCAACCGGCGCATGGTCCTGCAGCGCGACTTCGAGGACGCCAAGGACAAGGTGATGATGGGCGCCGAGCGCAAGTCCATGGTCATGAGCGACGAGGAGAAGAAGACCACCGCCTACCACGAGGGCGGCCACGCTCTGGTGGCCCTTTCGGTGCCCTCGGCCGACCCGGTCCACAAGGCGACCATCATTCCTCGCGGCCTGGCGCTCGGCATGGTCATGCAATTGCCCGAGGGCGATCGCCTTTCGATGAATTTTGAGCAGATGACTTCCCGCCTGGCGATCATGATGGGAGGCCGCACGGCCGAGGAGTTGATCTTCGGCAAGGACAAGATCACTTCGGGCGCTTCCAGCGACATCTCGGCCGCCACCAGCTTGGCGCGCAACATGGTCACCCGCTGGGGCTTCTCCGACGCTCTGGGCACGGTCTCCTATGGCGACAATCAGGAGGAGGTCTTCCTTGGTCACTCCGTCGCGCGCACCCAGAACGTCTCGGAAGACACCGCCCAGAAGATCGACTTCGAGGTCCGGCGGCTGGTTCAGAGCGCTCACGACGAAGCGCGCCGCATTCTCACCGAGCGGCTGGACGACCTGCACACCGTGGCCAAGGCCCTGCTCGAATACGAGAGCCTGTCGGGCGATGAGATCATCAATGCGATCAAGGGCGTGAAGCCAAACCGCGATGAACCCGAAGCTCGCATGGCGGCCGGACCGAGAGTGTCGGTGCCCCTGGCGCCTCGGCCGGACCCCGAACTGGCCTGACGGTCTCGCCGAAGGTGCAGGCGCCGGGCCGTCCCCTGGTGATGGGGATACTGAACGCGACGCCGGACAGCTTCTCCAACGGCGGCGTGGAGGCCGATCTCGCCGCCGCGCAAAGGATGATCGCGGACGGCGCGGACTGGCTCGACGTCGGCGGCGAATCCACTCGTCCTGGCGCGACCCCGGTCTCTGAAGCGCGGGAGTTGGCGCGGGCGATCCCGCTCATCCAGGCGATCCGGGGCGTCCAGCGCTGTCCCGATCTCGATCGACACCATGAAGCCGGCGGTGGCGCGCGCGGCCGTGGCCGCCGGCGCGACGGTGTGGAACGACGTCACCGCCCTACGCGGCTCGCCGCAAAGCCCGGAGACGGCGGCCGAACTCGGCTGCGAAGTCGTACTGATGCACATGCAGGGCGAGCCGGCGACCATGCAGGTCGCGCCGCGATATGACGATGTTGTCGGCGAGGTGATCGCCTTTCTCGCCGCGCGCGCCGAGGCGGTCATGGCGGCCGGTGTTGCGCGGGATCGAATCTGGCTCGATCCCGGAATCGGCTTTGGCAAGACAGCCACTCATAACCTGAAACTTCTGGCGGCTATCGACCAGATCGTCGCCTTGGGCTTTCCGGTCCTTCTCGGCGCCAGTCGCAAAGGTTTCATCCGGGCCATCGACCCCGCCGCCACCGAACCCTGCGATCGATTGGGCGCCTCCCTCGCCGTCGCCCTGGCCGGCGCCAGGGCTGGTGTTTCGATGATCCGCGTCCATGACGTGCGCGAGACGGTCCAGGCCCTCGCCGCCGCCTCGGCGATCCAGGAGGCTTGCATCCATGGGTGACGCCCAGGGGCGGGTCTTGATTATCGCCGGCTCCGACAGCGGCGGCGGCGCGGGCGTCCAGGCGGACATCAAGACCGTGACGGCCCTTGGCGGTTACGCGGCCACCGCGATCACCGCCATCACGGCGCAGAACACCCTGGGCGTCCGGGCGATCCATGCCATCCCCGCCGCGATGATCGCCGCTCAGATCGACGCCGTCCTGGAGGATATCGGCGCCGACTCGATCAAGATCGGCATGCTGGGAAATGGCGTCACGGTCAGGCTGGTGGCCGAGCATCTCGCCGCGGCTTCGGGGATCCCGGCGGTGATCGATCCGGTGATGGTCGCCAAGGGGGGGCAGGCGCTCGCCAACGGGCGGGCTGTCGATCTTATGAAACGCCTTCTGGTTCCCGCAGCCGCGCTCCTTACGCCCAATGCGCCGGAGGCGGCCGCCCTCACCGGCCTTGTCATCGAAAGCACCGATGATCTGAGGCGCGCGGGCGAGGCCCTGCTCAATCTGGGCGCGAAGGCCGTGCTGATGAAGGGCGGCCACATCGCCGGCGAGCGGGTCGTCGATGTGCTCATGACCGCCGAAGGTGAAACCAGTTTCGAAGGCCCAAGGGTCGACACCCGCCACACCCACGGCACCGGCTGTACCCTCGCCAGCGCCTGCGCCACAGGTCTCGCCCAGGACCTGGCCCTGGAGATCGCCGTCGCCCGCGCCTGGAGCTACACGGCCGAGGCCATCCGCCGCGCGCCGGGCTTCGGCGCCGGCGCCGGGCCGCTGGATCACGGCTGGCCCCTGCGGCGCCCATGATCGCTCTGGAAGACCACCTGGGGGATATCCTGCGCCAGACGCCGGGCCTCATGCGGGTTCTGGCGGTCGCCCGCGATCTGGACCTGCCCGATTGGCTGGTGGTCTCGGGCGCCGTCTACCAGCCGGTGTGGAATCACCTCACCGGCCGGCCGCTGGAACAGGGGCTCAAGGATTACGATCTCGCCTATTTCGGTCGAAGCGACATTTCGTACGAGGCTGAGGATCGCGTCATCCGGCGCGTCGCCGCCGCCTTCGAGCCCCCCTTGCGCGAGAAGGTCGAGGTTCGCAACCAGGCCCGCGTCCACCTGTGGTTCGAAGATCATTTTGGCGAGCCCTATGCTCCGCTGGCCAACACCGCCGAGGCCTTGAGCCGCTTTACCGCACCGGCCTTCGCGGTCGGGGCCCGGCTGGAAGCGGATGGCCGCCTGACCATCGTCGCGCCCTTCGGCCTGGAAGACCTGTTCGCCATGCGTCTGAGGCCAAACTCTATACGGCGATCGGCCGGCTTCTCCCGCACCATAGAAAGCGCTGTTTTGCGGTGGCCGGAAGCCCTGGTCGAGGCGACGGGCGCGCCGACGCCGTGATATGGGGCGGCCGACGACAGGAGCGGCACATGCGCCAGTGGACCATCGACGCCTTCGCCTCTAAGCCCTTCAAGGGCAACCCCGCCTGTGTGGTCGAGCCCCTCGACGCGTGGCCGGAAGATGGTTGGATGCAGGCCCTGGCGGCGGAAAACAACCAGGCCGAAACGGCATTCCTGCTGAAAACGAACGATCCGGCGCGTTTCGGCCTGCGCTGGTTCACCCCAGCGCTGGAAGTGCCGCTGTGCGGCCACGCCACCTTGGCCAGCGGGCATGCTCTCCTCCAGGAGTTGGGAATTTCCGCGGATATCCTCACCTTCGACACCCAATCCGGCGCCTTGACCGTGGCCCGCGCCCCGGTCGGCTATGAGATGGATTTTCCCGCCGACAGTCCAAAACACACCAGCGCGCCCGAGGGTCTGGCGAAAGCCCTGGGGGCCGAGCCCGTTGAGGTCTGGGCGGCGCAATATCTGATCGCCGTCCTGGAGAGCGAAACGGCGGTGCGGGACCTCAAGCCGGACATCCCGGCTCTGGCGCCGATCTCCAGCGGGGCCACGCGCGGCCGGGGCAATGTCGCGGTCACCGCCCTGGCGGACGCCGGCGAGCCTTACGATGTCGTGAGCCGGTTCTTCGCTCCGGGGTCGGGCATTCCGGAGGATCCGACCACAGGCTCTCTACACTGTCTGCTTTCGCCGTTGTTTTCCGCCAAGCTCGGCCGCGCCGCCCTGAAATTCCACCAGGCCTATCCCGGCCGTGGCGGCGATCTGGAGTGCGAGCACCGGGACGATCGGGTGCTGCTCCGGGGCGCGGCGGTGACCGTTGTGGAGGCGCGTCTGAAACTTTAGCAGCGGCGATCTTCGCAAAATCGTTTCATTCGCGGCGCTGGGCGCTTATATCGAAGCCATACCCGCCCGGCCGCAAGGCCGGGCGCCGCTGTTTCTGGAGAACGCTCGTGAACGACATCCTCATGCCCAAGGCGACCGCCGTCTGGCTGGTGGACAATTCCTCCATGACCTTCGAGCAGATCGCTGATTTCTGTGGCCTGCATCCGCTGGAGGTGAAGGGCATCGCCGATGGCGAAGTGGCCCGCGACATCCGCGGCGCCGATCCGATCTCCAACGGCCAGCTGACCCGCGAAGAACTCGACGCCGCCCAGGCCGACCCGAACTACCGGATGAAGGCCCAGAAGAGCCGTCACGCCGAGCTTCTCAAGCCGACCAAGAAGGCGCCGCGCTACACGCCCGTGTCGCGCCGCCAGGATCGGCCGGACGCCATCGCCTGGTTCGTGCGCAACCACCCCGAGATCACCGACGCCCAGATCGCCAAGACCCTGGGCACCACCAAGGCGACCATCGATCAGGTGCGCAACCGCACCCACTGGAACGCCACCAACGTCAAGCCGGTGGACCCGGTTTCCCTGGGCCTGGTCGGCCAGCTTGAACTTGACGCCCTGGTGAAGAAAGCGGCGGAAAAGAAGGCCAAGGATGACGCCAAGCGCAAGGTCGCCGAACCGGAGGGCCAGTCCCTCCAGCCCGCGGCCGAAGCGGATCGCATGGAACAAGTAGAGGCGGACGCTCAGGGCGACGTCTGAGCGTCTTGCCGCCGCAGCGCGATCAGTGCATTCGCGTCTTCAGGGTCTCCAGTTCCTCTTTCAGCCGTAGCTTCTGTCGTTTCAGTTCGCTTAGTCGGGTGGCGTCCGCGGAAGGCCTGCCCGTCTCGTCTTCGATCGCGCGCTCGAGGGTTTTATGGCGTACGCCGAGTTCGCGGATACGGGCCTCGATAGCCATGACGGCAGTCTCCTCTTTCAATCTCCAAACCTAATGAACACCCCTGACGGGTATCTGTCAGATCACATATGATTGTACTGGGCGCGCACGAGGTCGGCGCCCGGCAAATGGGCGCGGCGGGACGAGGCGATGGTCGAATCTTCGGCGCGGGGACTGCTGGTGGGGATCTCGGGCGCTTCCGGCGTCGCCCTTGGAATGCGGGTGCTCGACGCCTGCCAGGAGTTGGGGGTCCAAAGTCATCTCGTGGCCAGCCGCGCGGCGGCGCTGACGCTGGCCCAAGAAAGCCCGCTTTCGATGGCCCAGCTGATGGCCAAGGCGCATCGGACGTACAAAGCCACGGATGTCGGCGCGGCCATCGCCTCGGGATCCTTCCAGACCCTCGGCATGATCATCGCCCCCTGCTCGGTGCGGACCATGAGCGAGATCGCCACGGGCGTGACCTCGTCCCTGCTGACCCGCGCCGCCGATGTGACGCTGAAGGAGCGCCGACCCCTGGTGCTGATGGTGCGCGAGACGCCGCTGCATCTGGGCCATCTGCGCACGCTGGTGAAGCTCGCTGAAATGGGCGCGGTGATCGCCCCGCCGCTGCCGGCCTTCTACGCCAAGCCCGTCACCGTGGCCGAGATGGTCGACCAGTCGGTGGGCCGAGCCTTGGACATTTTCGGCCTGTCGTGGGGCGCGGTCCGCCGTTGGGGCGCCGACATCGAAGAGGCGGTCGAGGACGGCGATTGAAGCTCTGGGACTTCGCCTTGGCCGCCTATGCGCGCGATGAGGTCCGCGAAGCCTGCCTCAAGCTCCAGGAAGAAGATGGCCAGTGTGTCTGTCTGCTCTTGTGGGGCGCCTGGGCGGCGAGAGAGAGCCGCCCTATCCAACCCGAGGCGCTCGCCCCCGCGATCACCGCGGCCAGAGAGTGGGAGCAAGGCATCACGCAGCCATTGCGCGCCGCCAGACGATCGCTGAGATCGCACGACCACGCGGCGCTTGCCGAAACGGTCGGCGCGGTGGAAATCGAAGCCGAGCGGCTGCTGTTGGTCGAACTCGAGAGTCTCACGCCGCCGCCGACGCCATCCGCCGTCGATCAATTGACGGCCCTTGTCGCGGTCGCCTCGGCCTGGGCGCCGGCGCCACCCCCCGAGAGGCTGAACGCCCTGGCACGGGCGCTGTCCTGAGCTTGCCGGCGCCCCTAGCTCTGATAGAGATCGTGGCTATGGACGGTGGGGTTCAAGACAACGATCCGGATGCGGCTCTGCGCCTGAATTTGGCGAGCCTGCGCCAAGCGCACCAGGACTTGGACGCCGCGGTCAGCGCCCTCGAAGCGCTTCCAGCCCCCGACCAGCTTCAGATCGCCCGGCTCAAAAAAAAGAAGCTCATCCTGCGCGATCAGATCGCCCAGGTAGACAGCCGGCTGACCCCGGACATCATCGCCTAGTCGTCCGGCCCGGTCGGGGCGTTGCGCCGCCATACCGGAACAAGCGCCGGCAGGGCGTCGGTACGCGCGGTGATGGCGGTGAGCTTGGGTGCGTGGTCGGCGAACCAGGCTCGCCCAGGGCGCCAATGAGTCATGGCGGCGATGTAAATGTCCAGCGCGCTGAAGGCTTCGCCGAGAAACCACGGCGCCTCGGCGGCATCCTCGACCATGCCCCACAGGCGCTCGCCATAGCGGTTCACATTGTCCTTGAACCCTTTGCGAGCGCCTTCGTCCGCCACGAACCGGGAGGGGTCGTCAGCGTAGGTGAAGGTCGGGTAGATGTTGGCGACCAGGAAGATAAGCCAGCGAAGGAACTTCGGCCGCGGCGTATCGCCCAGCCCCGGCGCCAGGCGTTCGCTCTTTGCAATCTCGGCCAAGTGGAGCGTGATCGCCGCGCTCTCGGTCATTACGCCACCATCCGGCAGCAGAAGCGTCGGCAATTGGGCGAGCGGATTGATCGCCGAAAGCCTTTCCCGCGCCGGGGCGGAGACGAAGAGGTCATCAACCTCCTCAAGCTGGTAGGCCAAACCGTACCAGGCGAGCTGGGCTTCAACGATCTGTGAACCCCAGCCCGCGCGGGCGAAGAGCGTATACATGCGGGCCTTGCCTCACCTTGCGAGTGACGGCCGGTTTTACCGTCGCACGCCCAAGCGGCAAAGCCGATCTCTCAGGGGTAGGCCTTGGCTTCCAGGGCTCCGATGGGGGGATGATAGCTGGCCTGGGTCATTCTTGGTCCCCCGCTCACAGCCGGAGCCTGGACGGGAGCGGGCGCCGCGGCGGCGGCCGGTCGACGCGCCGAAGCGGCCGCGCCGCAGTCGCCGGAGCTCTTGGTCAGGATCTTGGGCAGCTGACCGTTTCCGGCGGAGGTGTACTCCATGCTCTGGGTGCACACGCCGTTGCTCGAGATCGTCGAGACGAAGGAATAGCCGCTGACGCCGGGCGGAAGCCGGGTCGCATCGACGGTCATGAACCCGCCCGGACCATTCAGCGCCGGGCGGGGCAGGTTCGCCACCTGGTGAAGCATCGCGTCGGCCTGCCGGTCCATCGCCGCCGACATCCTCGCCAAGGCGGCAAAAGCCGGATCATCGCCAAAGGGATCGGCGATAGGCGCGAAAGCCATGAACGGCGCGGGGTTATCCACGCTCACCCGCGGAGGCGTATCGCCGGTGTAGCGGATCTGTTCGATCGAACCATCCGGAAGACGGACAGTGAGAAGGTGGGTGTTCTTGATCTCAGCCGCCGCCAGCCCGGCGAGGCCGGCGACGATGCCGCCAGCAAGAAGGACAGTGCTCAAGGGTCGCATGACGATCTCCTGTTTGAGGCTATGGCGCCTGCACCATCGAGCCGTGCTTTGGCATTTTTTGGGCGCGCCGTGGGCGCCTCGGTGACGTCGAAGCGCTTTTGGTTCGACCCGCGCGCCTTGCCCGTCGACGACGCATCGGCCATATCGCCGGGATGGATGACAATCTGCTCGAAAGTGTGGTCGCCGCCGCCCTGGCCGGCGGCGCGGATAGCGCCGAGGCGGTGTTCGCCAATCGCGCCGCTCTATCGGTAACCGTCCGCATGGGCGAACTGGAGGAAGTCGAGCGCGAGGAATCCAGCGATCTCGGGGTTCGCGTGTTCGTCGGCGCGCGCCAAGCCTCGGTGTCAGGATCGGACGTCTCGGCTGCGGGCCGCGCCAAGCTCGTCGAGCGGGTGGTGGCCATGGCCCGGTTGGCCGCCGCGGACCCCTACGCCGGCCTCGCACCCGCCGACCGTCTCGCCCGTAATGAGGGGCCCGACCTTTGCTTGTTCGACCCCACCGAGCCCAGCCCAGACGTTTTGGAAGCCCGAGCGCGCGCCGCCGAAGCCAGCGCGCTGGCGGTTGAAGGCGTCACCAATTCCGGTGGCGGATCGGCCTCGTGGTCTTCGTCCTCGTGGCGCTTGGTGACCAGCGACGGCTTTTCCGGCCGCTATAGGGCCAGCGCCTCGTCCCTCTACGCTCAGGTCATCGCCGGCGAGGGTGATGGGATGGAGCAGGGCGGCGATGGCCGTTCGGTCCGCTGGGACGCCGATCTGCCGACGGCCGAAGCCATCGGCGCCGAGGCGGGGCGCCGGGCCGTCGCCAGCCTTGGCGCGCGCAAGATCGCCTCGACAACGGCGCCGGTGATCTTCGAGAACCGGCTCGCCGTCTCCCTCCTCTCTCCCCTGATCGGCGCTATTTCCGGGCCTTCAGTGGCCCGGGGCGTTTCGTTCCTCAAGGATCGGCTGGGCGCCGCGGTGTTCGCCAAGGGGGTTACCGTGCGAGACGACCCGCACAAGGTGCGCGGGCTAGGCTCGTCGCCCTTTGACGACGAGGGCGTCGAGAACAAGGCGATGGAAATCATCAGCGATGGCGTCCTGACCACCTGGCTCATGAACGCCAGTTCCGCGCGGCAACTCGGCCTTGCGACCACCGGACACGCCTCTCGCGGCCTCGCGGGGCCTCCTGGCGTCAGCACGAGCAACCTCACATTGGAGCCCGGCGGCCGTGACCGGGCGTCGTTGATGCGTGACGCGGGGGACGGCCTGCTTGTCACCTCCATGTTCGGCCCTTCGCTCAACGCCAACACCGGCGACTGGTCGGTTGGCTGCTCAGGACTTTGGTTCGAAGGTGGCGAAATTGCCTATCCGGTGACCGAGATTACCGTCGCGGGCAATTTGATCGACATCTATGCGCGGCTGGTCCCGGGATCCGATCTAGAGTTCCGAGGCGCGGCCAACGCTCCCTCCATCCTGGTCGACGCACTTTCGATCGCGGGGAAATGAGAAGCGGCCATGTCGGATGAACAACTCCTGCATCTGGTGATCGGCGGCGAGCTTGAGAACGTCGCCGACGTCACGTTCCGTGACTTGACGAAAATAGACCTGGTCGGCGCCTACCCGAATTACCGAGAGGCCCGCCAGGCCTGGTTGGCCAAGGCTCAGGCCACGGTGGACAACGCCCATATGCGCTATTTCATCATCCACGCGCACAAATTGATCGATCCTCATGGCGACGACCATAATCACGATCACGGGCATTGAACCCGCCCGCCGGACCTAGCGAAGCGTCGTCTTTCCGTTCTTGATCACCGTCGCGCCGCGCGCCTTCACCCGAGCCTCGAATGAAATCACCTTGTGGTCGCGCCAGAGATCGACGGTGATAGTGTCTCCTGGGAACACGGGGGCCGAGAATCTGGCCTCGTGGCTGGCGATCGCATCGGCGTCGTAGTCGGTAATGGCGGCCAATACGGCGCGGCAGGTGATCCCATAGGTGCAAAGTCCGTGCAGGATGGGCCGCTCGAAGCCGGCGCGCCTGGCGACATCCGGATCGGAGTGCAGAGGGTTTCGGTCGCCGTTCAGTCGATAGATCAGGGCCTGATCTGGCCGGGTGGCGAAGTCCAGAGACAGGTCTGGCGGGCGGGTCGGCGTCGGGTGGGGCGCCGGCTGACCCTCCGAGGGACCGCCGAAGCCGCCGTCGCCACGCGCGAAGGTCGAGCCGGTCAGGGTCGCGACCCTCTCTCCCGATTCGTCGGTCCACACCGTCTCGTTGACGACGACGGCGCCTTTGTCCTTGCCCTTGTCATAGGCGCCTATGGTGCGGCTGGAGGCGGTGAAAGTTCCGGCCGCGGGAAGCGGCTTGTGGAGCTCGACCTTCTGCTCGCCGTGGACCACCATCAGAAAATTGATCTGACTGACCCGGTGCCCGGGAGGATGCTCCACGGCCTCGCTCGGCGCCGACCTGGCGCGCGCCGCCAGGACGGTGGCGGCCGTGGGGACCACCTTCAGCCCCTTCTCATAGACGAAGGCCAACTCCTTCTCGTCCAGCGGATCGGCGCCCAGACCAATGCCCAGGGCGTAGAGCATGACGTCCTTGTCGTCATAGCTGAAGCTGCGCGACGCGGTTTTCTGGTTGAGAATGTCGGGATAGAAGATGGGCATGGTCTGTCTGGGCTCCTCCGCCTTTACCGCCATTTAGGCCGAGTGGAGAGCGCCGGCGCAAGGGGTGTGACGCCGGGCGCGCGCGACATTGCCCGCGCGGGTCCTATCGGTTAGAAGCCGGCGGCCATCGTGTTGGGGATCCGGCGCGGTTGGTTTCCAACGCACTTCACGCGAATCGAGCGCCCATGGCCGAAGCCACCGACACCAGCAGCCCCGCGAGCCTTTCAGGCGATCTGCTCTTCTATTCCAAGCCCGAGCCTCTCAGTAACGCGGTTCACGGCAAGATCGGACTTCGGCGCATAGCACGGCCCTTCGCCTTCGCCGCGGGAAGCCACATCGTGCCGCTCAACGTCACCGAGTTTCGCGCCGCGTCGATGTCGTTTCCGGTGATCTTCGCGGGTGAACAATACCAGCCCCTCGCCGTCATGGGCGTCAACCCGGGCGCCAATCTCTTCCTCCGTCCGGACGGCCTGTTCGAGCCGGGCGTCTATGTACCCGCCTATATCCGCCGCTATCCCTTCGTCCTGGCCAATGACGCCAGCCGCGATCAGCTTGTGGTGTGCATCGATCGCGGCGCGGAAATGCTGGGCGAACTGCCCGACCTCGCGTTTTTCGACGCCGCCGGTCAGCCGACGGACTACACCAAGGGATGCATCCAATTCTGCAATGACTTCGAGATCGAAGTCAGGCGCACTCAATCCTTTGTCGCGCTGATGAAGGAAATGGACCTGTTTGAGACCAAGACCGCCAGCTTCACGCCCGGCAACCCCGATGGCTCCCCGGCCGGTCCCCCGCAAACAGTCGCCGAGTATTTCGCCATCTCGGAGGAAAAGGTGCAGGCGTTGCCGGCCGAGAAGTTGAAGGAACTGGTCGCCAACGGCGCTCTGGCGCAGACCTATGCGCATATCGCATCACTTCTGGGCTGGGATCGATTGATCGCCCTGACCTTCGCGCAACAGGCGCAAGCTCAAGCGCAAGCCGTGGCGCCGGCGAACTTGAACTAGCCGTCCCGATCCAAGGTTCGGACCCGCGGCGCCAAGGGGGTCAGAGAAGCCCTCGGCCGACAGCATGGAGGAAACAGAATGACGAAACCGGAATCCGTAGGCCTGTCCTCCGCGAGGCTGGCGCGGCTCGATGAGATGATGACGCGCCGCTATGTCGACGGCGGCGATCTTCCCGGCTTCATCACTCAGGTCTATCGGCGCGGCGAGTTGGCCCACACCGGCGTCTCCGGTCACATGGACCTCGAGCGTGGAACCAAGATGCGCGAGGACGCCATCTTCCGCATCTATTCCATGACCAAGCCGATCACCTCCGTAGCCCTGATGATGCTGGCCGAGGAGGGCCTCATCGGCCTGGACGACGATGTGGCGACGCACATCCCCTCGTGGAAGAAGCTCGGGGTCTACGCCAGCGGCATGCCGACCCTGCTGGCCAACGCGCCGCCGGCCTTCATCACCACACCGCCGCAACGCCCGATGAAGGTGGTCGATCTGGTGACCCACACCTCCGGTCTGACCTACGGCTTCATGATGCGCACCAGCGTCGACGCCGCCTATCGCAAGGCCAAGATCAACGACTTCCAGACCCCCGGCGGCCTGGACGCCTTCATCGAACAGCTTTCAACCCTGCCATTGGAGTTCTCGCCCGGCGCGGCCTGGAACTATTCGGTGTCGATCGATGTCATGGGCTATCTCGTCCAGAAGCTCTCAGGCGTGACCTTCGGCGAGTTCCTGCGCACGCGCCTGTTCGAACCGCTCGGCATGGTCGACACCGGCTTCTATTGCCCGCCGGAGAAACTCGATCGGTTCACCTCCTGCTATCAGCCCAAGCGCGGCGGCGGCCTGGACCTCCAGGACGACGGCCAGAAGAGCACATACGATCACCCGCCCACGCTGGAATCCGGCGGCGGGGGCCTGGTTTCGACGACCCGCGACTACATGCGCTTCTGCCAGATGATGCTGCACGGCGGGACGTTGGACGGCGTCCAGATCCTCAGCCCCAAGACGGTCGAACTCTTCAGCCTCAACCACCTCCCAAACGGCCAGGAGCTGGCCGACATGGCCCCGCCGGGCCTGTTCAGCGAAGCCGGCTATTCCGGAATCGGCTTTTCCATCGGCTGCGGGGTCAATGTGAATGTCGCCAAGACACGTCTGCCCGGCACCCTGGGCGAATTCTTCTGGGGCGGCGCCGCCTCCACCGCGTTCTGGATCGATCCGGCCGAGGAGCTGGCGGTGGTGTTCATGACCCAGGTGATCGGCACTGACGCGCGCCTGACCCTGCGCCGCGACATGAGGACTCTGGTCTACTCGGCGATGACCGAGTCGTACGCCTAGATTGGTTTAGCGCGCGTAGACGCTGCGCGTCAGGCAAGAGAACACCAGACGCCCGGCCTCGTCCAGGAGATCGTGCTGGGCGATGATGATGCCCTTGCCGTCGCCGACCGGGTCCTTGCCCATGACCGTCATCCGACCGCGCAGCAACTCGCCGGCGGGCGGATTGCGCACCCAGCGCAGGGCGTCGACGCCGACGCGCTTGGTCTGCGGCCAGGCTGCGGAAGCCTCGGCGTCCAGGCGCGACCAGATGGCGAACACCATGGCGTCCGGCGCGCCCAGGTCCGCGGTCCAGTCCGGGGCGAAGGCGCTGATGAAGGCGGCCAGGGAGGCGTCATCGACCATGGCGACGCCGAGCGAAGCGACGGCGCCAATCTCCAGATCGTCGAAAGGGGCGGGCATGGACGGCTCCAGCATAGGTTGGAAGTGGCGTTTATGGGCCGCGCCGTAATACCCGCGCAAGCGCTTCACCGTTCCACGGCCGCCGCCGAGCGCTTAAGGAAGGGGCCATGAACCGAATTTTACTGGTCGCGCTCGCCTTGGCGCTCGGGCTAACCGCCAATGGTGGGCGATGCGAGCCAGTGCGTAGGCCGCACGTAACCGTCGAACTCGTCGCGGAAACCGCCACGGCGGCGCCAGGTTCAACGCTTCAGACGGCCGTGATCCTGACAGCCGGCAAAGGCTGGCACACCTATTGGCGCAACCCTGGGGACGCCGGCGAGGCGACCGCGATCACCTGGACGCTGCCGACCGGCTGGAAGGCTGGGGAGATCGTCTGGCCGACGCCCCACCGCCTGCCGGTGGGACCGATCATGAACTATGGTTACGAGGGCCGGGCGCCGCTGGCTGTGCCGATCGCCGTTCCCGCCGGCGCGCGGACGGGGGAAACCGCCAAGCTCGTCGCCAACGTCGACTATCTCGTGTGCGCAGAGGTCTGCGTGCCGGGATCCGCTCAGGTGAACCTCTCGGTCCCCATCACAAAAGGCGCGCCGACGGTCGATCCGGTATGGGGCGGGGAGATTCAACGTGCGCTGGCGGATTCGCCCAAACCGGGCGATCTGGCCGCGACCTATCAGCTTGCCGGAGGGCGCCTCGCCCTGGCGGTCAGCAGCGCAACACTCGCCCACGCCTCGCCTTCGGACGTCTATTTCTATCCGTATGACGACAAGCTGATCGACCAGGCTAAGCCGCAGGCCGTGGATATGGGTCCCAAGGGCCTGACCCTCAATATGACACCAGGCGCGGCCTTCGCCGGGCCGGCGGCGGCGCCCAGCCAGTTCTCCGGGGTCCTGGCCGTGGATGGCAAGGCCTATGAGATCGTCGCAACCCCGGGGGCGGCGCCGGCCGGGGTCTCAGGGCTTGGGCCGCCTCGGTCGGCAGAACATGGCGGCGGCATGGGCCTGCCCCTGGCGGCGGCCGGCGCCTTCCTGGGCGGCCTGATTCTCAACCTCATGCCGTGCGTCTTTCCAATCTTATCCATGAAGGCCGCGGCCCTGGCCCGGCACGCATCGGTCGGAGGCGGAAGGGCGCAGGGCGTGGCCTTTCTCGCCGGCGTTCTGGCCAGCTTTCTCGCCCTGGCGATCGCCCTGATCGCCGCGCGGGCGGCTGGGAGCGCCCTGGGTTGGGGCTTTCAACTGCAATCCCCGGCCGTGGTCGCGATTCTGGCGCTGATCATGCTCGCCGCCGCGCTCAACCTCTCGGGTCTCTACGAGATTGGCGCCTCCGTCCAGGGCCTAGGAGCGGGACTATCAGCGCATGGCGAAACGGTCGGCTCTTTCCTGACCGGCATCCTGGCGGTGGTCGTGGCCGCGCCTTGCACGGCCCCATTCATGGGACCGGCGCTCGGCTGGGCGCTCACCCAGCCGCCGGCCGCGACCCTGACGGTATTCGCCGGTTTGGGTCTCGGTTTCGCCGCGCCTTTCACTGTGACCGCATTCAGCCCATGGCTCATGCGCCGTCTTCCCAAGCCCGGCTCCTGGATGGAGACGCTGAAGAAGGCGCTGGCGTTTCCAATGTACGCCGCCGCCGCTTGGCTGGTGTGGGTGCTGGCCCAACAGACCGGACCCGAGGGCTTGGCGCGCCTGCTGGCCGCCGGGGTGGTTCTGGCGCTCGCCGCATGGCTTTTCGGCCTCGCTCAACACCGCCGCTCCGAGGGAAAGCCGGGTCTGGTGCTCGCGGCCCTCGCCGTCGGGGCCTTGGCGATAAGCGTCGGCGCGGTGGCGGCCGGCCGATACGGATCGGCAAGCGCGCAATCGGCGGCGCAAGCGAAGGCGGATCTGCCGGCGACGCCCTGGAGTCCCGAGCGCCTCGTCGCCCTTCGCGCCGCCGGAACCCCGGTTCTGGTCAACTTCACCGCCGCTTGGTGCGTCACCTGTCAGGTGAACGAGCGGGTAGCCTTCTCCAGCGGCGAGGTGGCGGACGCCGCCAAGCGCGCCGGCGCCGCCTATCTGGTCGCCGACTGGACCAACCACAACGGCGCCATCGCCAAGGCGCTGGCGGACCAAGGCAGGATCGGCGTGCCGCTCTACCTGCTCTATTCGCCAGGCGCGGCGGAGCCCAGGGTCCTGCCGCAAATCCTCACTCCCGCCATCCTCGTCGATGCCCTGAACGCGGCGGCGAAGAAGCCGACGGGGTAAGCGCGGCCGAGCGCGATCGAACCACCCCATCCTTGCCCCTCCCCGCTCAAGCCTTTAAGCGCGCGCCTATGACCGATGAGGCAGACTTTCGGCCGAAACCCCGGGCGCCTCGCGGGTTTCTGGATCGGCGCGCCGACGCCCTGGCCGCCGAGGGCCGAATCCTGCGCGCCGTGTCGGCCGTTTATGAATCCTACGGCTTTGAGCGGCTCGAGACTTCCGCCTTCGAATACGCCGACGCCTTGGGCAAATTCCTGCCGGACGCCGATCGGCCCAACGAGGGCGTCTTCGCCCTCCAGGACGACGACGAACAATGGATGGCCCTGCGCTATGACCTGACCGCGCCGCTGGCGAGGTTCGCGGCCGAACACTGGACCAGCCTGCCCAAACCTTTCCGCCGCTATGCCTACGGCCCGGTGTGGCGCGACGAAAAGCCTGGCCCCGGCCGCTATCGCCAGTTCACCCAGTGCGACGCCGACACCGTGGGATCGGCGCGCCCGGAGGCCGACGCCGAGATTATCGCCATGGCGGTGGAGGGCTACGCCGCCGCCGGCCTGCCCGCCGACGCCTATGTGCTGAAGATCAACAACCGAAAGCTGCTTAACGGCCTACTGGCCGCCGCCGGCGTGACCGACGCGGGCCAGAAGCTGGCCGTGCTGCGGGCGGTGGACAAGCTCGACCGGCTCGGAACCGGCGGGGTGACCGCGCTCCTGGGCGCTGGACGAAAGGATGAATCCGGCGCCTTCACCAAAGGGGCGGGGCTCGGATCGGCGGCAATCGACGCGGTGCTGGCCTTTGTCGAGGCCGGCCGTCCAACGCGCGGCGCGACCTTGGAGCGCCTCGCCCAGGTGATCGGCGGCTCGGCCGAGGGCGATGAGGGCCTTGGAGAACTGGCGCGGATCGGCGAGGCGCTCGGCGGCCTTGGCGTGAACGAGACAGCGGCCCTCTTCGATCCATCTATCGTTCGAGGCCTGGAATACTACACCGGCGTGGTGTTCGAAGCCGAGCTGCTTAGCGAAACCCTCGACGAGCGAGGCCAGGCGATCCGGTTCGGCGCCATGGGCGGCGGCGGCCGCTATGACGATCTGGTTGCGCGCTTCACCGGCGAGCGAACCCCCGCCACGGGCTTCTCCTTCGGCGTTTCGCGCTTGGCCAGCGCCCTGGCCGTGGTGGAGGCCGAGCGGGCGGAGCGCGCCCGAGGGCCCGTTGTCGTGATCGCCTTCGACGCCGCGCGTATGGCCGACTACTTCGCCCTGGCCGCGGAGCTGCGAAGCGCCGGCATTGCCGCCGAGGTCTATCTAGGAACCTCGGGCATGCGGGCGCAAATGAAGTACGCCGATCGCCGGCTGGCCCCCGCCGCCATTATCCTTGGCGACGACGAGATCGCCGCCGGGACGGTGACCATAAAGGATCTCGATCTTGGCCGCGCCATGGCCGGCGAGGTCGGCGACAATCGCGCCTGGCGCGAGGATCGGCCCGGCCAGATCACGGCGCCTCGCGCTGAGCTCGTGACCGCGGTGCGCCGCATCGTCGAGGCGGCGAAATGAGGCTGGAGGCGGCCGTGCCGGCGGAGGTGCTGGCCGCCATTCGCGCGCCGTTTCTGGCCCGGACGGCCTCGCCGCTCAATGCGCCGGTGGTTTTGCCGCTAAGTCTGATGCTGGACCTTGCCGGAGAAGCGCTTCGCGAGCGGCTGTTCGTGGTCCAGGAGCCGGGTGGCGCCGAGGCGTGCCTCAGGCCGGATTTCACCCTGGCCGCCGTGCTTGGTCACCTGGCCTCCGGCGCCGCGAGCGGGCGCTATTTCTATGAGGGCCCGGCGTTTCGGGTGTCGCCCCCCGGCGCCTCGCGCGCCGAACAATTCGCCCAGATCGGGCTCGAGGTTTTCGAAGCCGAGGACGCGCCGTTGGCCGACGCCGACATGGCCTGCCTTGCCTGGAACGCCGCTTCGGCGGCCGGAAGGGAGGATCTCAGCCTGGTGCTTGGCGATGTCGCGCTCTTTGGCGCCTTCCTCGACGCGATTGGAGTGCCGGACGCCTTGGCGGCGCGGCTCAACCGCGCCTTTGCCAATTCGGGAAGGTTGGCTCAAGAATTGGCCTTGGCAAGAGGGTCGCCGACCCCGACCCCACGGCGCAACCGGTTGACGGGCCTGCTCGCCGGGTTGACCGAGGCCGACGCCGCAGGTGTGCTCGACGAAATCTGGACCTTGGCGGGAATCGAGCCGGTGGGCGGCCGGTCGGCCGCCGAGATCGTCCATCGGCTCGCTGGCCACTCCACCGACAACCCGGCCTTGCGGCTCTCCAGGGCCCAGGCCGACATGATCGGCCGCTACCTGGCCATCGCCGATGCGCCGACGGAGGCCCTGGCGGCCATTGGCGAGCTCGCGGGCGCACCCGAGGGGCCCCTGAGCCGCGCCTTGTCCGATTGGGAGCGACGCCTGACGGCTTTGATCGCGGGCGGCGTGCGCCAGGATCGGATGCGCTTCTCCGCCGGCTTCGGCAGAGCCTTCGGCTACTACGATGGCATGCTCTTCGAGGTGCGCAGCGCGGCCCTGGGCGACGACGAACCCGTGGCCGCGGGGGGCCGGTATGACGGGCTCCCGGGCCGCCTCGGCGAACCGCTCGCCACCGGCGCGGTCGGCTGCATGGTCCGGCCGGGCCGGGCCTGGCGGAGCGGCGCGGCATGAGTTCGCCACTGATCCTCGCCCTGCCGTCCAAAGGTCGGCTGAAGGACCAGGTCGAGGCCTGGCTCGCCGATTGCGGCCTGGCGATCCAGGCCGTGGGCGGCGCGCGAGGTTATGCCGGAACCATCGAGGGCCTTGACGCGATCCAGGTCCGGTTCGCCTCGGCGGCCGACATCGCCACCGGAATTGTGGCCGGCGAGCTCCATCTCGGGGTGACCGGCGAAGACCTGCTTCGAGAGTCCGCGCCGACGCCGGATCAGACCGCGATGCCACTGATGGCGCTGGGTTTCGGCCGCGCCGATCTGGTGGTGGCGGCGCCCAAGAGCTGGATCGACGTCGAGACCATGGCCGATGTTGACGAGGTGGCGCATCAGTATCTGAGCCGAACCGGCCGGCGCCTGCGCGTGGCGACAAAGTATTTAAGCCAGACTCGGGCCTTCTTCGCCGCACACCATATCAGCGACTATCGGATCGTCGAATCGGGCGGCGCCACCGAGGGCGCCCCGGCCGCCGGCGCCGCCGAACTGATCGTCGATATCACCACCAGCGGCGCCACCCTGGCGGCCAATGGTCTGAAGGTGCTCGGCGACGGCCTGATCCTGCGCAGCCAGGCGATCCTCGCCGCCAGCCTGGGCGCCGCTTGGGATGCGCCTGGCCTGGATGAATGCCGCCGGCTCCTCTCGATCCTGGAGGCCCGGGCGCGTGGGCGGCGGATTGCCGCCCTCGTCTGGCCAGCCGCTCAGGACGAGGCCGCGCGAGCGGCGGTTTCACCGTTCGCCCATCCAGGTCAGGCGGAGCGCGCCCATGGCGCCTTGGTCGCGCAGTCGGACCTCTTCTTCGCCGCTGGCGCACTGGCCGCCGCCGGCGTCGGTCCGGTCAGCGTGACCAACCCCGCCTATGTCTTCGAGCCTGGTAGCGATGCGGCGGATCAATTGACCAAAGCCGTAACCGACAGAGCCTGAGGAAAAAGGCGGATTGACGCGACGCAACATGAATATTGCGCCGCAGCATCGAATAATTCACCCGAAACTCGGGAAATTTCGCTCGAACGTCCTCAAGCTTGGTGAGTTGGCCGTTGACAGCGGTGAAAAATTGCCGCTCTTTGACGTTACGAAAGACATTGGGCCGGGAGCAAAGAGCCCTTGATATTCGGCGTTTCGGGGAGGAGACGCCCTTATAAAGACGAGACCCGCCCGGGAGCGCCCGCGGCGGGTTTTGCTTTTTACATCTTCATTCCGGCCATCGACGCCCCCGGCGGTCCGTCGCGCACCTCGAGTTCGACCCGGACGGGTCCGGCGTGGGTGAAGGTGAGGACGATCGGAACCTTGCCGCCCGCCGCCAGGGGCCGCTTCAAGCCCTCCAACATCAGATGAAAACCGCCTGGGGCGAGGCTGGCCGCAGCGCCCGAAGCGATCGGCACGCCGGGAACGGGCCGCATGGTCGTCACCCCGTTCACCAATCGGCTCTGATGAAGGGTGACAGAGGCCGCCAACGCGCTGGAGGCGCTTACCAGTTGATCAGCCACGACGCCTTTGTTGGTGATGGTCATATAGCCGGCGGCGTTCATGCCCGCCTCGGCGGGGCGGGTCCAGGCGCCCGTCACGACAAGGTCGGCGTTCCGCGCCCTGACACACGTGACGGCGACGAGGCCTAGGGCCAAACAAAGGGTGAAGCGGCGATTAATCGAGCGAGGCGTCATGACAAGGCCATAGGCGGCTGAGCCGCCATCGCGCAAGCACCATGAAGCGCTGTCGACGAGAGCCGGCCGGTATCGACAAACTCGGTCGTCTTCCGATTATCCCCGAGGCGCGGCGCGATCACCGCCGCGCACGAACAGCAGGCCCGCGAAACCCACCGCTAGAAGGCCGATGATGGTGGCGAAGCCGCCTTGCTGGGTCTTGAAGATGCGCGTGCCCTGGTTGACCAGGAACGGCCCCAGCCAACTCGTCGCCGTGCCGGAAAGCGCATAGACGCCAAAGAAGGCGCCGGTCTGCTCGGGCGGCGTCAGGCGCGTCAGCAAGGTGCGGCTGGAGGCGTAGTGGGCGGTGATGAACACCGCATTGGAAAACCCGATCAGGAGAAACACCCACTCAGGGACGGTGCGGAAGAACGGACCGTTCCAAAGATTGGCGTGGGCTGTCACGTCCCAATGCCAGAAATAGAGGATCTGGTCAGGAGCCATGCCCAGAAAGGCGATGATCCCCAGCAGCGACATGCCGATCTCGATCTGCACGGCGCGCTTGGGACCGACGCCATTGTCCAGCCAGCGCCCCACGAAGCCGCCAAGCACCGCCAGAACCGAAAGAATGATGCCGAAGAACAGCATTTCCAGCGCGCGCCATTTCATCACCCCGGTGGCGTAGACTCCGGCGTAGATCAGGATCGCGGTCATCCCATCGACATAGAACATCCGCGCCGCCAGGAAGATGGCGGCGTTGCGGTGACGGCCCACCGTCCTGACCATGGCCAGGAGGTCCGCCGCCCCTGCGCGCAACGCGGTGAAGACCGGAATGCCGGTAGGCGGCGCATCGGGAGTGAAGAGAAACAGAGGAATGGCGCCAACGGCGAACAATCCGGCGGCCATGAGCGCGACGACGCGCTCAGGCTCATGGAGAGCCCGGCTCAATCCAAACAATGGCGCCAAGGGGACCCAACCCCAGTCGGCCGTCTGCGGCAGACCCGGCAAGGCGAAGGCCCAGGCTGTGAAGCCGAGCGCCACGAGGGCGAAGAAGTTGCCGAGCGCCAGGGCCAGGCCCGAAGCCTTGTGGGCGGCGGAGAGGCCGGCCGCGCGCACCAGCAACGAATTGTGCAGCACCTCGGACCAGGTGAAGAGAATGCCGATCGCCGTGGTGATCGCCAGGGTCTGGGTCACCGAGAGGCCGCTGCGATCGGGTTTGGTCCACCACAGAGCCGCCATCAACGGAACCATCAAGGCGACGATTAGGGCCAGCCAGATCTTACGGCCGCCCGAGCTTATCGATCGAGGCGCCCAGAAACGGCGCGGTGGCCATGACGGCCCAGCCGGAATACTGACTCCACTGAGAGATGATCTCCTGGCCCTTGACCGGATCGCCCACGACCGTCTGGGCGACATAAGGCATGAAGATGTAGATGGTGATCAGGACGACGTAGGGATTGCGCGCGCCTTCGAACAGGGACCAACACGCCGCGCCAAGAGAGAGCTTCTGGTCGCCGCCCAGGCTGGTCGCGGCGCTGAGATCAGCTTCCTGGATCAGTTCGGTCACACGCGTCTCCTCTGAGGGGAACGCTCTTGGCCGGCGTCCTGATGGGCGCGCCACCCTAACGGCCCTGTGAACCTTGTCAGCCGAAAGTTTGAACTCCGGCCGCCCCGGGCGCCGGTTCCTGTTGCGTTCACGCGATTGGCATAAGCGACACCGCCGCGTGCGTGGGCGCCGGAGGCTGGGCGTCCTATATAGTCGTCATAGTATCGAACGGCCGGGAACAAAAACCGGCTTAGCCGCCTTGGCCTTCGTGAGATCAGTCCAGGAGGTTCGCGTAAATGAAAATCGCTCAAGTCGCGCCGTTATACGAGGCGGTCCCTCCGAAGCTTTACGGCGGCACCGAACGGGTGGTCGCACACCTCACCGACGCCCTGGTCGACCTTGGTCACGAGGTGACGCTGTTTTCCAGCGCGGACGCCATAGACCAGGGCGAGGCTTGTCGCCGTGCGCGACCAAGCCATCCGGCTCGACCCGGCGCCGCTCAAATCCGATCTTGCCGCGCACCTCACCATGCTGAGCGAGGTGCGCCGCCAGCGAGATCAGTTCGACATCATCCACTTCCACACCGACATGGTTCACTTCCCGCTCTTCGAGGATGGCGCGCACCGCACGATCACCACCCTGCACGGTCGGCTCGATCTGAAGGACCTACCGGAGGTCTACCGCCGCTGGCCAAAGTTCCCCCTGGTGTCGATATCGGACGCTCAGCGTCAGCACCTACCGTTCGCCAACTGGGTGGGGACGGTCTACCACGGCATGCCCGAGCAGCTTTACCGCTTCGAAGCCAAACCACGGGGCTATCTGGCGTTCCTTGGCCGCATCTCGCCAGAGAAAGGCCCCGATCGGGCCATCGCCATCGCCAAACGCCTGGGCATGCCTCTCAAGATCGCCGCCAAGGTCGATGCCGCCGACACCGCCTATTTCGAAGCCGAAATCGCGCCGCTGCTTGATCACCCGCTCATAGAATTCGTCGGCGAGATCGGCGATGCCGACAAGTCGGCGTTCCTGGGTGGCGCCGAGGCCCTGCTCTTCCCGATCCTGTGGCCCGAGCCGTTCGGCCTGGTGATGATCGAAGCCATGGCCTGCGGCACGCCGGTGGTGGGTTACGCCCACGGATCCGCGCCAGAAGTCATCGATGACGACGTCACCGGCTATCTGGTCACTAATGAAGACGAAGCGGTGGCGGCGGTGGGCAAGGCGCAGGCTTTGGATCGCCGAGAAGTGCGCCGAAGGTTCGATCGGCGGTTCTCGGCCATGGCGATGGCGCGCGGCTATCTCGATCTTTACGCTGACCGGTTGTCTCGCCTGACATTCGCCCCCGACCTTGCGTCCGACACCGACACGGAGGACAAAGCCACGGCTCTCGCCAACATAGCCTAGAAGACCTCGCCGCCCATGGATGATCTCGCCGGCCCTCCCGAACCGGACATCGAGGAGGCTGTTCAGCTTGGTGAGACCGGTCAGCTCCTGTCGCTGAAGGATGGCGACACCTTCCTCGTGGCGGACGCTTGGGGCGATGTGCTTGGCGATGCCGACGGCCTGTTCTTTGAGGACACCCGTATCCTTTCTCGCTTTTGCCTGTTGATCGGGGACAAGCGGCCCGCCCGCCTCAGCTTCGGTCTTTCGCGCGACAATGCGGCCTTCAGCTTCAATGGGGCCAATCGGTCGTTGCCGCCGGTCGGCGGGACGGCGACACCTCGCGGCGTGATCCATATCGAACGCAAGCGGTGCCTCCATGACGGCCGAATGTTCGAACGGTTGCGCCTCACCAATTTCGGCCTGGACGAGGTGATGGCGCCGGTCACCTTTCTGTTCTCGGCCGATTTTCGCGACATGTTCGAGGTGCGGGGAATGGGGCGCACATCAAGAGGCGTCACCTTGCCGCCCGAGCCCACAGGTCGAGGGATGGCTTTCGCCTATGACGGCCTCGACGGGCGGCGGCGGACCTCGGTCATCGCCTTTTCCGAGGCGCCCTGGCGGATCACGCCCTCCCGCGCCGACTTCATGTTTCCTGTCACACCAGGACGACGAGTGGATTTGTTTGTCGAAATCGGGCCCAACAATGGCTCCCGGCCAGACGCCACGAGATATCGCGCCGCCCTGACGGCGGCCCGGCGCCAAGTGAGGATCTTTAAGGATCGCGGCGCCAAGGTCACCGCCTCGGACGGCGCATTCAATACCTGGCTCGACCAATCCCGGGTCGATGTGGCCGTACTTACCACCGAGCGGCAGACCGGCGCCTATCCCTACGCCGGCATTCCTTGGTTTTCCACGCCGTTCGGTCGGGACGGCATAATCACCGCCTGGCAGATGTTGTGGCTGGACCCGTCGCTGGCAAAGGGCGTCCTCGCCTTCCTCGCCGCCAATCAAGCTCAGCACGTTTCGGCCTTCGACGACGCCACGCCCGGCAAGATCATGCACGAGACCCGGCGGGGCGAAATGGCGGCGATGAAAGAGGTTCCTTTCGGCCGTTACTACGGCGGGGTCGACACCACCCCGCTCTTCATCGCCCTGGCCGGCGCCTATCTCACGCGCACCGCCGACGCCGAATTCATCGCTGGCCTTTGGCCCGAGCTTCTGGCGGCGAGCGCCTGGTTGGATGACTATGGCGACTCCAATGGCGACGGCCTAATCGACTACGCGCGGGCCACCGAGGCGGGCCTCTCCAACCAGGGCTGGAAGGATAGCCTCGACTCGATCTTCCACGCCGACGGAACTCTGGCGACCGGGCCGGTCGCCTTGGTGGAGGTCCAAGGCTACGCCTTCGCCGCCTGGCGGGCGATGGCGGCGATGGCGGAAACCATCGGCGAGGCCGGAGCGGCGCGTTGGTCGGCGAGGGCCGAGGCCATGCGGGCGGCTGTGGAAGAGCGTTTCTGGATGGAGGATTTGGGCGCCTACGCCATCGCCATCGATGGCCAGGGCCGGGTGTGCCGCGTCGAGGCCTCCAACCCCGGTCACCTGCTCTTCGTGGGCCTGCCGAGCCGGGCGCGCGCCGCCAAGGTGACGGAGAGCCTGCTGTCTCCTGCGTTCGACAGCGGCTGGGGCCTACGCACCCTCGCCGTTGACCAGGCGAGGTTCAATCCGATGAGCTATCACAACGGCTCGATCTGGCCGCACGACACCGCCATCGCCCTGGCGGGCATGGCGCGTTATGGCGAGCGCGACGGCCTGATCAAGGTGATGGACAATCTTTTCGATGCGTCAAAGCACTTCGACAACCGCATGCCCGAACTCCTCTGCGGTTTCGAGCGTGAGCCGGACGAGCCGCCAATCGCCTATCCCGTAGCCTGCATGCCGCAGGCCTGGGCGGCGAGCTCCACCTTCCTCATGCTTCAATCGGCCCTCGGCCTATCCATAGACGCTTCCGTCGGCGAGGTGCGCCTCACGCGCCCTAGATTGCCGCTCGGCGTGGACCATCTCCAGGTCACAGACCTGCGCATTGGCGATACGCTGGTGGATATCGACATCCAGCGCGCAGGCGGAGAGGTGGAGGTCGTCCTGGGTGACCGCTCCGATCGCTCCATCTCAGTGGTGGTGGAAGACGAAGGCTGATGGCCGACGAGCCATCGAACCTGGCGAAAGCGAGGGACTTCCTCCGGAAGAACGGTGGCGCGATTGCGGTCGAGGTTGGGGTGAACTTCGCGGCGCCCTTCGTCGTCTATAGCCTCACCAAGCAGCGCCTGGGTGACGTTGGGGCCCTGATCGCCTCCTCCGCGCCGCCGATCGCCTGGAGCCTCATAGAATTTTTGCGCCGAAGGCGAGTTGATGCGGTTTCGATATTGGTGCTGGCGGGGATTGGCCTCTCTCTGCTGGCCTTTCTCGGCGGCGGCGGCGCGCGCTTCCTGCAGCTGCGGGAAAAGCTGGTCACCGCCCTGATCGGGCTCATCTTCCTTGGATCGGCGGCGATCGGAAAGCCGCTGATCTATTATCTCGCCCGGGCGCGGCTGAACCGACAATCGGCCGCCGAAGCCCAGTCCTTCGAGGCGCTGAGAGACGACCGCTTTTTTCGGCGCGCCATGATGATCATGACACTGGTTTGGGGTTTCGGTCTGGTGGCCGAGGCCGCCGTCGCCGGCATGCTGGTCTTCACGCTATCGATCCGCGATTATCTGCTGGTGAGCCCTGTCGTCGGGTACGCGACGGCTGGCGCTCTGACGCTATGGACTTTCTGGTACGCGAGGCGGCAAAGGCGAAAAGGTGAGGCGCGCCGCGTGGCCGAGGCTGCTGAGATTGAAGCTATCGACGGGGCCCCGGACGTGCCGGGTCGCCTATCTTAATCAAGAGCGCGCCATCCGGCGCATCGAAGGGTGAGCCGGAGCGTTGTGACGGCAAAGGTCGGGGAGATTTCATGAACGATACGGCAGGGCCGCTGGCGCGTGATGGCGTGCTGACCGCGCCTCCGATTCCACGGCTGGCGGAGATCGCCCTCTTCGCCGACCTCGACGGCACGTTGGCGCCGTTGGAAGCGACGCCCGACGCCGTCGGTCCAGATAAGGCCCGCCGGCGATTGCTCGACGCCCTGCGCGTGGCGCTCGGCGGTCGGCTGGCTGTGGTGAGCGGGCGTTCTCTGCCCGATCTGGACCGGGTGCTGGAGGGCCGCATTCCAGCTCTCGGCGCGGTGCATGGCCTCATCCGCCGCAACGCCGAGAATCACATCGTCCGATCGGCGGGAAGCGGCCGAATGGGCGAGGCCGTCCGCGCTTTTCGCGACTTCGCCAAGACCGATCGCAACTTGCTGGTGGAGGACAAGGAGGTCGCCGCCGCTCTTCACTATCGCGGCGAGCCCGCGGCCGAGGCTGCCTGCCGTGACCTCGCCCGGCGCTTGGGCGCCACCCTTGGCTTGGCGGTGCAGGAAGGCGACATGGTGGTGGAGTTGCGAAGGCCCGGTCCGAACAAGGGCGACGCGGTGCGCGCCTTCATGGCCGAGGCGCCGTTCACCGGCTTCACGCCGCTTTTTCTGGGCGATGACCTGACCGACGAGGACGGCTTCAAGGCGGCTCGGGATCTCGGCGGCTATGGGATCATCGTCGGGTCTCGCCGTCCGACCTCGGCCCGTTACGCCCTGGAAAGCGTCGCGGCGGCCAGGACATGGCTCGACCAGACGCTGGGAGCGGCGAAGTGAGCCGAGATCTCGATCTCGCGCCGATCGGCAACTGCTCGATCAGCGCCCTGATCGACCGCCAGGGCCGCTTCGTCTGGTGCTGCGCCCCCCGCGTCGACAGCGATCCGGTGTTCTCCAACCTGCTGGCCGCCGGCGAGCCGGAGGATGCCGACGCAAGCGGCCTTTGGGCGATCGATGTGGAAGGCGCGACCAGCACGCGCCAAACCTATCTGCGCAACACCGCCATCCTGCGCACCGAGATCACCGACGCCTCGGGCGGGGTGGTGGAGATCATCGACTTCGCGCCGCGTTTTCGCCTGTTCGGTCGCGGCTATCGTCCGGCGGCCTTCATCCGGCTGGTCACGCCCGTGACCGGCGCGCCGCGCGTTCGCATCCGCATTCGCCCGACCAGCGACTGGGGCGCGGGGCCGGCGCCCATGACCTCGGGCTCCAACCACATCCGCTATGTCGGCAAGGATGTGACCCTGCGGCTGACGACCAACACCGGCGTCTCGCAGATCCTGCAGGAGCGACTCTTCCGCCTCGAAGCGCCGATGGCGATGTTCCTCGGCCCCGACGAGCCTTTCCAAGGCGAGGTGCTCTCCACCGCCCAGCGCATGCTGACCGACACCACCGCCTATTGGCGCGAATGGGTGCGCACGCTGTCGGTGCCGCTGGACTGGCAGGAGGCGGTGATCCGCGCGGCGATCACCCTGAAGCTCTGCGCCTACGAAGAAACCGGCGCCATCGTCGCGGCCCTGACCACCTCCATTCCCGAGGCGCCCGGCAGCGGTCGCAACTGGGACTATCGCTA
The DNA here is from genome assembly GCA_963817995.1 of uncultured Alphaproteobacteria bacterium. Lineage (GTDB taxonomy): Bacteria > Pseudomonadota > Alphaproteobacteria > Caulobacterales > Caulobacteraceae > Acaudatibacter. The sequence goes on along the minus strand of CAWFQJ010000009.1, from coordinate 566,802 downwards.
CTGCTGGATCCGCGACGCCTACTACGTGGTCCAGGCGCTCAACCGGCTGGGCGCCGTGGACATCCTGGAGAACTACCTCGGCTATCTGCGCAACATCATCGACGCCGCCAAGGGCGGCCATATCCAGCCGGTCTATCGGCGTCGGCTACGAGCCGATCCTGACCGAGCGGATCATCGACACCCTGCCCGGCTATCGCGGCATGGGACCGGTGCGGGTGGGCAACCAGGCCCACGAGCACATCCAGCATGACGTCTACGGCCAGATCGTGCTTTCCAACGTCCAGGCCTTCTTCGACGAGCGGCTGCTGCGCCCGGCCACACATCGACGACTTCGAGGCCCTGGAGCGGGTGGGCGAGCGCGCCTTCGCCACGTACGACCAGCCGGACGCGGGCCTTTGGGAGCTTCGCACCCGGGCCGCGGTCCACACCTATTCGGCGGCGATGTGCTGGGCGGCCTGCGACCGGCTCGGCAACGCCGCGACGCATCTGGGCCTGACGGAGCGCGCCCGGTTGTGGAACGATCGCGCGGCGATCATCAGATCGGCCATCGAGGCCAACGCCTGGAACGAGGAGAGCCAGCATTTCGCGGCGACCTTCGGCGGCGACGAACTGGACGCCAGCCTGACCCAGCTGGTCGATCTGCGCTTCCTCCAGCCCGACGATCCGCGACACCGCGAGACGCTGAAGGCGATCGGAAAAGCATCTGCGGCGCGGCTCCAACTTCATGCGCTACGACCAGCCGGACGACTTCGGCGCGCCGGAGACGGCGTTCAATTTCTGCACCTTCTGGTTCATCGAGGCCTGCATCTGATCGGCGAGACCGAAGAGGCGCGGCGCCTGTTCGAGGAGATGCTGGCCAGGCGCAACCATGCCGGCCTGCTTTCCGAAGATGTCAGTTTGACCGACGGGTCGCTCTGGGGGAACTATCCGCAAACCTACTCGCTTGTGGGCTTGATCAACTGCGCCGTGCTGTTGAGCAGGCCGTGGAGTTCGGTGAGATGAGCCGCCTGATCGTGGTCTCGAACCGCGTCAACGCGCCCGAGGAGAAGGGCGAGGCGCCGGCCGGCGGCCTGGCGGTGGCGATCTCGGCGGCGCTTCGCGAATATTCAGGCTTCTGGTTCGGCTGGAGTGGCGAGACCATCGAGACCTTCACCGGTGAATTGAAGGAGCGGATGGTCGACGATGTGCGCGTCGTCACCATCGATCTTGAGGAGGCCGATTATCAGGAATATTACAACGGCTACGCCAACGGCGCGCTCTGGCCGCTGTTCCACTATCGCATCGACCTCACCGCATACGAGCGCTCGTTCGGCGAGGGCTATGATCGGGTCAACCGGCGCTTTGCCGAGACCCTGGCGCCGCTGATCGAGCCGGAAGATCTGATCTGGGTCCACGACTATCATCTGATCCCGCTGGGCCGCGAGTTGCGGCGCCTTGGCGTCGCCAACCCCATCGGCTTTTTCCTGCACATACCCTGGCCGCCGCCCCAACTGCTCACGACGCTCCCGCGCCATCGGCAATTGGTGGAGGCCCTGTTCTCCTACGACCTGGTGGGCTTTCAGACCGACGAATGGCTCTGGGCGTTCGAATCCTACGTTCTCGGCGAAGCGGACGGCGGATGGGAGGCGGATGGGAGGCTCACCGCCTTTGGCGCCACGCTGCGCGCCCAGATCTTTCCCATCGGCCTTGATGTCGAGTCCTTCACGGCGCTGGTCGGCACGCCGGTGGCGCTTCGATCCTACGACCGGATGGCGGCGCACAGCGTCTTTCGAACCCTGATCGTGGGCGTCGATCGGCTCGACTATTCCAAGGGGCTCGAAGAACGCCTGAAGGGGTTCGAACGCTTCTTGCATGACAACCCCGACCTGAGGCGAAGCGTTCTCTATCTGCAGGTGGCGCCCACCTCACGCGGCGAGGTCGAGGCCTATCAGGATCTGAGAATGCGCATCGACGCCTTATGCGGGCGGATCAACAGCGACTATGCGGATATGGATTCGGCCCCCATCCGCTATGTCAATCGCGCCTACCGCCGGGATGAGCTGGCGGGGGTGTATCGCGCCGCCAGGGTGTGCCTGGTCACCCCGCTGCGGGACGGGATGAATCTCGTGGCCAAGGAATATGTGGCGGCTCAGAACCCGGAAAACCCCGGGGTGCTGATACTGTCGCGCTTCGCCGGCGCGGCGCGCCAGATGACCGACGCGGTGATCGTCAATCCGTTCAGCCGGGAGGAAGTCGCCGAAGCGGTGAAAATGGCCCTGACCATGGAGCTTCCCGAGCGCCTCCGGCGTTGGACCAACCTCATGGAAGGCATACGCCGCACCGATGTGAAAGCCTGGCGCGACGCTTTCGTCAGCGCCCTTGTAGCCGCGCACGAACCCACCCTGCCGCTATTCGAAGCCCCCGCGGACGCGCAGCCCCCAGGCGTCTCTGGAGAAAGCGAACGCAATCTCGCTGACGCCCTTTCGGGGTCGGGACTTACGACCTCTTAGAGAACTAAAGGCCTGGCAGCTTGGTCTTGGTGCTGGTCTGGTGGGCGATCACCACCTGCTGATTGCCGGTGAGCGACTGGATGCGCTTGGCTTCAGTAGCGGCGTCAATCGGCGCGGCCTCGTCGGTCCCGGGAGGCGCGGCGGGTGTTGCGGGCTGGCCCTTGCGCCAGAAGATCACCCAGTCGGCGAAGCCCTTGTCCTTGTGCGCCACGCCGCCGAATTCGTCATCGACCACATAGCGGACCAGCGGGTCGGCCTTGTCGCCGCCGGCCTTGGTCACCAGCATCTTTTCGCCATCCGAGCGGACCTCGGCTTGACGTTGACCCTCGATGGCTACGCGGGCGGCGCTTTCGGGCTGAAGTTCCTGCGGACGCGGCTCGCCCGGCGCTGGCGGCCGAAGCGAATAGTCGGGCGGCAAGACCAGCGGCGCCTTGGTGACCACGCGAAACTCGTCGGGCGTCACCTTGGTCATGCCGAGCGCCTTGGAGGTGGAGCTGCAGCCGGATACGCCCGCGGCGCCAATAAGGAGCATGGCCGCCAGGGTGTGGTTCAATCGCATAAGTTCATCGGCTCCATCGCGACCGCCCCGGCCCGATTGGCGCTTCAATACCGCATTCGCCGCGCCGGCGCCAACGGCCTTCAGGCCGGCTTTGGTCGCGGGGTGAAGAAGCTTTCGATCATCAAAAGGACGATGCCAATGGTTATGGCGCTGTCGGCGACGTTGAACACCCAGGGGAAATGCAGGGCCTGAACGTCCACGAAATCGATCACCGAGCCGATCCGGGCGCGGTCGATGAGATTGCCGAAGGCGCCGCCCATGATCAGGCCGATGGCGAGGCCAGTGAACCATTTGTCCGCGCGCCGGACCCAGAACGCCAAAGCGACGACGACGGCGAGTCGAAGGCCGCCAGCGCCCAGTGCGCCCACGCCGCGTCGCTCTGGAAGAGGCCGAAGCTGACGCCCTTGTTCTCGACCAGGGTCAGGCGCAGCGGCCCCCACACCGCCATCGGAAAGCCGAGCGGCGAGGCGCAGGCCGTTGACGATCCAGGACTTCGGTGAGCTGGTCGGCGACGACCACGCCGATGGCCAGGACGTACGCCAAGGCGCCGGAACGGCTGAGAACTTTCATGCCGGGTGCGTCGCGTCCCACCAGGCCACCGCCTCGGCGTCGCGCAGCGACAGATCCGGATAGCGGGGGTCGGCGCCGACCTCGGGCAGGATCCGCCAGGACCTCGCGCACTTGGCGCCGTCGCCCTGAGGGGTTCGACCGCCACCCCGGCCACCTCGGTCAGGCGGAAGGCGTCCGCCGGCCCCTCGCCGGCGCTCAGCCTGGCCTGGCTGGTGCGGAACACCTCGGCCGCGTCGAGACCATCGAAAGCCGCGAGCAGCTCGGGATCGGCGATGTAAACCACCGGCGCCGCTTCCAGCGCCCCGCCCATGCGCTTTTCGCGCCGCTCGACCTCCAGCGCGCCGGTGACCACCCGGGTGACGCGCTCGACCTTGGCCCAGCGCTCGGCCTCGGCGTCGTTGCGCCAGGCGTCCGGCGTCTCCGGGAACACCCGCAGGCTGTTGGAGCCGGCGTCGGGAAAGCGCGTCGCTCCAGGCCTCCTCCATGGTGAAGGGAATCAGCGGCGCCAGCCAGATGGTCAGGCGCTCGAACACCAGCGTCCATCACCGTGCGGCAGGCGCGCCGGCGCAGACGAATCCGGGCGGTCGCAATAGAGCGCGTCGCGGCGGATATCGAAGAACAGGGCCGACAGGTCGTTGGAGCAGAAGTCGGCCAGGGCCGCGCACGGCGTCGGCGAACTCGTAGCCCTCGTAGGCCGCGCGCACCTGGCCATCCAGCTCCCACAGCCGGTGCAGGATGAAGCGCTCCAGCGGCGGCATGTCGTGCCATCGCACCGCCTCGGCCGGCCTCGAAGCCGGCCAGGGCGCCCAGCAGATAGCGGATGGTGTTGCGCAGCTTGCGATAGGCGTCGGTGGTGGTCTGCAGGATGGTCGGGCCGATCCGCTGGTCCTCGGAGTAGTCGACCATGGCCGCCCACAGGCGCAGGATCTCCGCGCCGTTCTTGGCGATGACGTCCTGCGGGCTCGACGGTGTTGCCGCAGGACTTCGACATCTTCTCGACCCCCTTCTCGTCGAGGGTGAAGCCGTGGGTCATGACCGCCTCGTAGGGCGCGCGGCCGCGCGTGCCGCAGGCCTCCAGCAGCGAGGACTGGAACCAGCCGCGATGCTGGTCCGAGCCCTCCAGATAGAGGTCGGCCGGCCAGTGGGTGTGGGGCCGGCCCTCCAGGACGAAGGCGTGGGTCGAGCCGGAGTCGAACCAGACGTCGAGGATGTCCTCGACCTTCTCGTAGCGCTCGGGGTCGTCGTTGCCGAGGAAGTCGCGCGTCGGGCCGGGTGAACCAGGCGTCGGCGCCCTCGTCGGCGATCAGGTCGACGATGCGGGCGTTGACCGTCGTCGCTGCAGCGGCTGGCCGGTGTCCTTGTCGACGAACATGGCCAGCGGCGAGCCCCAGGCGCGCTGGCGGCTGATCAGCCAGTCGGGCCGGGTCTCGACCATGGAGCGGATGCGGTTGCGGCCCGCCTCGGGATAGAAGGCGGTGGCGTCGATGGCCGCCAGCGCCGTCTCGCGCAGGGTGCGCGCCGCTGTGGACCGGCGTCGTCCAGCGGCTCGTCCATGCGGATGAACCACTGCGGCGTGTTGCGGAAGATCACCGGCGCCTTGGAGCGCCAGGAGTGCGGATAGCTGTGCTCCAGCCGGCCGCGCGCCAGCAGGTTGCCGGCCTCGATCAGCTTTTCCATCACCGCGCCGTTGGCCGGGCCGAACTTGCCGGCCTTCTTGCCCTCGGTCTCCAGCACCTTGAGGCCCGCCGAACAGCGGCACGTGCGGATAGTAGGCGCCGTCCTCGTCGACGGTCTCGGGGATGTCGCGATGGCCGTGGGCCAGCCAGACCACATAGTCGTCGGCGCCGTGGCCGGGCGCGGTGTGCACGAAGCCCGTGCCGGCGTCGTCGGTGACGTGGTCGCCGGCCAGCAGCGGCACGGCGAAGCCGTAGCCGGCGTCGAGCGCGGCCAGCGGATGGGCGCAGACCATGCCGTCGCGGATCGACGGTCTCGAGCCGGCGCCAGTCGGCGATCTTGGCGGCGGCGCGCACGTCGTCGGCCAGCTTCTCGGCGACGATCAGCGCGTCGCCGGCCTTGGCCCAGGGCTCGAAGGCCAGGTCCGTCTCCATCGCCTCGACCTCGTAGACGGCCATAGGCGATGTCGGGGTTGTAGGCGATCGCCCGGTTGGCCGGGATGGTCCAGGGCGTGGTGGTCCAGATCACCACCGAGGCGCCGTCGGTCGGCGTCCGGCGCCCTCGGCTCACCGGGAACTTCACCCAGATCGTCGGGCGAGACGTGGTCGTGGTACTCGACCTCGGCGTCGGCCAGGGCGGTGCGCTCCACCGGGCTCCACATCACCGGCTTGGAGCCGCGATAGAGCTGGCCGCGAGGCGACGAACTTGTGGAACTCGGCGACGATGGCCGCCTCGCGACGAATAGTCCATGGTCGCATAGCGGTGGTCCCAGTCGCCCAGCACGCCCAGGCGCTGGAATTCGCGCGACTGGGCGTCGATCCAGTCGGCGGCGTAGTCGCGGCAGCGGGCGCGGAACTCGGCCTTGGAGACCTCGTCCTTGCGCCGGCCCTTGGCGCGGAACTCCTCCTCGATCTTCCACTCGATCGGCAGGCCGTGGCAGTCCCAGCCGGGCACATAGTCGACGTCGTAGCCCAGCGCGAAGCGCGAGCGGACGACGAAGTCCTTCAGCATCTTGTTCAGGGCGTGGCCGATGTGGATCGCGCCGTTGGCGTAGGGCGGGCCGTCGTGCAGCACGAACAGCGGCGCGCCCGCCGCCTGGCGCGCGGCGCGGATGGCGTCGTAGAGGTCGCCCTCCCAGTGCTCCAGGATCTCCGGCTCCAGCTGCGGCAGGCCGGCGCGCATGGGGAAGGGCGTGTCGGGAAGGAAGACGGTTTCGCGGTAGTCGCGCTTGGGCGCGGGGGCGTCGTCGGGCATGACGGTTCCAGTGAGGTTCGAAACGAGGGGCTGCAAAAATCCCGGCGCGCGCTGGAACTCTTCAAGTCTCCGGCGGCGTCACGCCGGGCGGTTAATTCGCGAACGGGTCCGAACCAGGCTCATGCCGCCGTGTAGCAGAGCCACGCGCCAGCCGATAGGGCGGCCTGTCGGAGCGCCACCTCAGAAGTCGGGGGCCAGGAGCAGGCGCGCGGTTCGGGCGTCCAGCCAGATCTGATCGACCATGGCTTCGACGCTCGAGAATTTCTCCTCGGGCCGGAGGAAGGCGATCAGGTCGGTCTCGATGGTCTCGCCGTAGATGTCCTCGTCGAAGTCGAACAGCCACACCTCCAGGCGCGGATCGACCTCGCCGGTGGTCGGATTGACGCCGATGTTGGCGACGCCGCCCAGCTCGCGGCCGTCGGCCAGGCGGGTGCGGGTGGCGTAGACGCCGAACTTCGGCGCCACATAGTCGCCCAGCGGCACATTGGCGGTGGGAAAGCCGAGCTTGCGGCCGAGCTGGCGGCCCTTCTGCACCACGCCCTCGATGGCGAACGGCCGGCCGAGAATGGCGGCGGCGACGTCCGGATGGCCGCCGGCCAGGGCCTCGCGAATGGCGGTGGAGGAGAGCTTGCGCCCCTCGCTCTCCACGGGCTCGGCCACCGAAACCGAGAAGCCGAATTCATCGCCATAGCGACGCATCGAATCCGGATCGCCGGTGCGGCCCTTGCCGAAGGTGACGTCGAAGCCGACCGCGACGTGCCGCACGCCGAGGCCCGCCACCAGGACGTCGCGAACGAACTCGCGGTCGGTGAAGTTGGCCATCTCGGCGCCGAAGGGCAGCAGATAGAGCCGCTCCGCCCCAAGATCCTCGACGGCCCGCGCGAGCTGATGAGGGATCATCAGGCGGAACGGCGCGGCGTCGGGCTCGAAGTGCATGCGGGCGTGCGGCTCGAAGCTGATCACGCCCGAGCGGCGCGCCGAGCCTGCCGGCGGCCTCGGCGGCGTCGGCGATCACCCTCTGGTGGCCCAGGTGCACGCCGTCGAAATTGCCCAGGGCCACGGCCGCGCCCCGGTCGGCGTCGCCGAGCCGCTTCCAGCCGTGCAGGATCTTCAAAGCCACCGCTTTCGCCCCTTGTCGCGCTCCGCTTTTAGCGGCTTGGCGCGGTTTGGCGATAGGCTCACCAAGCGAGCTCGGCCATGGCGAAGGCGGCGGATTGGCCGGCCTCGGCCAAAAGACTGTCGATCGCGGCCGCGTCGAGACGGCCGTCCGGCCCCAGGCTGTCGGCGCCATGAATGCCGGCGGCGATGAAAAGGCAATCGAGCCCCTGGGCGCCGGCGCCGGCGACGTCGGTGGCCACGCCATCGCCGATGGCGAGCACCCGCCGGGGATCGAGCGGCCCAGCCAGACGGTCCCGCGCCTCCAGGAGCGCCAATTCATAGATCGGCGCATGCGGCTTGCCGGCGAGGGCCGTTCGGCCGCCGAGGGTCTCATAGAGCGCCGCCAGAGCACCCCCGCAGTAGATCAGCCTGTCGCCGCGCTGGACGACAATATCGGGGTTGGCGCAGACCATCTCCAGACCCCGCTCGGCGGCGCGGGAGAGAACGCCGCGATAGTCCTCCGGCGTTTCAACCTCGTCATCGTTCGGACCGGTGCAGGCGATGAAGGTGGCGTCCTCCAGGTCGCCGAAGACAAGCCCCAGGCCCTCATAGAGCGGCGCGTCGCGATCGGGACCGATCTTCCAGGCCGGCCCCGGCGACGCGCTCGGCCAGCAGCACCCGGGTGGCGTCGCCCGAAGTGACGACCGCCGACCAGGTCTCGGGCGGCACGCCCAGGGCGTCCAGCTGGGCCACGACCTCCGGCGCCGGCCTTGGCGAATTGGAGATCAGCACCACCGGTCCGCGCTCGGCCCGCCAGCGGGCGAGGGCGGCGCAAGGACCGGGGAAAGCCTCGCGCCCGTTGTGGATCACGCCCCAGATGTCGCAGAGCAGCACGTCATAGCGCCCGGCAGATCGCCGAGAGGCCGTCGATCAACTGGGGCATGGAGGCCCGCTAGGCCCTATCGGGTGGGGGCCGGGTGCTCGCCGCGGTAGTCGTAGAAGCCGCGGCCGGCCTTGCGGCCGAGCCAGCCGGCCTCGACATATTTCACCAGCAGCGGGCAGGGCCGGTACTTGGAGTCCGCCAGGCCGTCGTGCAGCACGTTCATGATCGACAGCACGGTGTCGAGGCCGATGAAGTCGCCCAGCTCCAGCGGGCCCATGGGATGGTTGGCGCCGAGCTTCAGGGCCGTGTCGATGGCGTCCACCGTGCCGACGCCCTCGTAGAGGGTGTAGATCGCCTCGTTGATCATCGGCACCAGCACGCGGTTGACGATGAAGGCCGGGAAGTCCTCGGCGTTGGCGGTGGTCTTGCCCAGCGACTTGGCGAAGGCGACGGCGGTCTCATAGGTGGCGGCGTCGGTGGCGATGCCGCGGATGATCTCCACCAGCTTCATCAGCGGCACCGGGTTCATGAAGTGCAGGCCGATGAACCGCTCGGGCCGGTCGGTGGTCGAGGCCAGGCGGGTGATCGAGATCGACGAGGTGTTGGAGGCCAGCAGGGTGTTCGGCTTCAGGTGCGGCTGCAGAGCGGCTGAAGATCGCCTTCTTGGTCTCTTCGTTCTCGGTGGCCGCCTCGATGGCGAGGTCGGCCTCGCCGAGCGCCTCGAGCGCCGCGGCCGGCTTGATGCGCGCCAGGGCCGCTGTCATGTCTGTCTTCGGTGACGATGCCGCGCGCCACCTGGCGGGCCATGTTGTGTTCGATCGAGGCGAGGGCCGTCGGTGATCCGGTCCGGCGCCATGTCGTTGAGCAGGACGTCATAGCCGGCCAGGGCGCAGACGTGGGCGATCCCGCCGCCCATCTGGCCCGCGCCGATGACACCGACCGTTTTGATTTCAGCCATTCAATTCCGCCCTGGGCGCCTTTACGCGGCGCGCCGTTCCGCCTGTTCAAGCCTCGTGTGACGGCTTTCTAACACGACCCGAGGGGCGGGCGGCAAGCTTTTGCTGCATTGCAGCGAAGCCGGCGGCGGAATTCTAGCTGGCGGCAGCGTCCAGGGCGGCCATCAGCTCGGGCACGGCGGTCTTGTAGTCGGCCACCAGGCCATAGTCGGCGACCTGGAAGATCGGCGCGTCGGCGTCCTTGTTGATCGCCACGATCACCTTGGAGTCCTTCATGCCGGCCAGGTGCTGGATGGCGCCGGAGATGCCGATGGCGATGTAGAGCTGCGGGCGCCACCACCTTGCCGGTCTGGCCGACCTGGTAGTCGTTGGGCGCATAGCCGGCGTCGACCGCGGCGCGGCGAGGCGCCGACCGCGGCGCCCAGCTTGTCGGCCAGGGGCTCGATCACCCGCTGGAACTCCTCGGCCGAGCCCATGGCCCGGCCGCCGGAGACGACGATCTTGGCGGCGGCCAGTTCGGGCCGGTCGGACTTGACCATCTCGTCGGACGACGAAGCGGGTCTGCGGCGCGCCGGCGGCCGGGATCGACCGCCTCGATCGGCGCCGAGCCGCCTTCGCCGGCCGCCTTGAAGGCGGTGGCGCGCACGGTGATCACCTTCTTGGCGTCGGACGACTGCACGGTCTCCAGGGCGTTGCCGGCGTAGATCGGGCGCACGAAGGTGTTGGCGTCGACCACCTCGATGATCTCGGAGATCGGCGCGACGTCGAGCTGGGCGGCGATGCGCGGGGCGAAGTTCTTGCCCGCCGAGGTCGCCGGGATCAGCACGGCGTCGTAGTTCGCCATCAGCGGCGACGACGCAGGCGGCCATCGCCTCGGCGATGCTGCTTGCCGAGCGCGTCGCTCTCGGCCAGTCAGCACCTTGCGCACGCCGTCGATCTTGGCGGCCGCGGCGGCGACGCGCGGCGACGCCCTGGCCGGCGACCAGCACGTCGACGTCGCCGCGACAGCGCCAGGGCGGCGGTGACGGTCTTGTGGGTGGTGTCCTTCAGCGACGCATTGTCGTGGTCGGCGATGACGAGAACGGCCATCAGAGCACCCCCGCTTCGGTCTTCAGCTTGGCCACCAGTTCGGCGGCGGTTTCCACCTTCACCCCGGCGACGCGCTTGGGCGGCTCGGTGACCTTCAGCACCTTCAGATGCCCGGCGCGATGTCGACGCCGTAGTCGGCCGGCGTCTTGATGTCGATCGGTCTTCTTCTTGGCCTTCATGATGTTGGGCAGGGAGGCGTAGCGCGGCTCGTTGAGGCGCAGGTCGGCGGTGACCACCGCCGGCAGGTCGAGCTCCAGGGTCTGCAGGCCGCCGTCGACCTCGCGGGTCACCTTGGCCGTCGCCGCCGGCGATCTCGACCTTGGAGGCGAAGGTCGCCTGCGGCCAGTCCGAGCAGGGCCGCCAGCATCTGGCCGACGGCGTTGTTGTCGCCGTCGATGGCCTGCTTGCCCATCAGGACCAGGTCGGGCTTTCTCGGCCTCGACCACCGCCTTCAGCAGCTTGGCCACTGCCAGCGGCTCGGGGTCGGCGTCGGTCTGGATCAGGATGCCGCGGTCGGCGCCCATGGCCAGGGCGGTGCGGATGGTCTCCTGCGCCTGGGTCGGGCCGATGGAGACGGCGACGATCTCGGTGGCGACGCCCTTTTCCTTCAGGCGCACGGCCTCTTCGACGGCGATCTCGCAGAAGGGGTTCATCGACATCTTCACGTTGGCGAGGTCGACGCCGCGTCTGGTCGGACTTCACCCGCGCCTTGACGTTGTAGTCGATCACCCGCTTGACCGGGACCAGCACCTTCATCGACGTCTCCGCCTGGATCGTTTGATTCTCGTCGCCCCGAACCGAGGCGCCGGAGGGCAATAACGCCTTGAGCGCGGTTTGCAAGTCGGGCGCCGGCCGCGGGGGTGGCCCACTTCGCCGTTCGTCTGTAAGAAGCGCGCCGCATGAACCGCTGGATCAACAACGCCAAGCTCGTCACCTTGGCGGTTTTCGTCGTCGCCAGCCTGGGATTCACCGGCTACGAGATGCTACTACGTCTGGCCGGCCCAGCACTGCGAGCAGCACGGCGGCTGGTGGGACGGCCCAGGACCGACAATGCCTGACGCCGATTCCGATCTGGCGGATCACCGGCCGGGCGCTGGCCGCCCTGACACAGCGCCGCTCTCAGCGGTTCGCCGCCGGGACCCACAGCACGTCCCCCCGCCCCCGCGCGTTGGCGAACCTGGCGGCGACGAACAGCAGATCCGAGAGACGGTTGAGATAGCGCAGGGCCTCGGCGTGGCCGCCGCCCTCCGCCTCGATGAAGGCCACGGCCGCCCGCTCGGCGCGGCGGCAGACGGTGCGGGCCAGATGCAGGGCGGCCGAGGCCGCCGAACCGCCAGGCAGGACGAACGAGGTCAGGGGCGAGAGCGGCTCGTTGAGCGTGTCGATCTCCCGCTCCAGCCGCTCGACCTGGCTGGCGACGATGCGCAGGGCGGTCGCGGCGTCGCCGGCCTCTTCGGGCGTGGCGAGATCGGCGCCCAGGTCGAAGAGGTCGTTCTGGATGCGCGCCAGCAGCGGGTCGAGGGCCGCATCGCCGGCGGTCTCAAGGCGGACGAGGCCGAGGACGGCGTTGAGCTCGTCGACCTCGCCATAGGCGGCGACCCGGGCGCTGGCCTTGCTGACGCTCTGGCCGGTGGACCAGGCGCGTCGCGCCCTTGTCGCCGGTCCGGGTGTAGATGCGGTTGAGGACGACCATCCTAGCCGTGGCTCCGTCGCCAGAGCACGGCGGCGACCAGGACCATGATGGCGCAGAACTGCAGCACCACGCGCAGGCGCATCAGCTTGTTGGACCAGGAGCGAGCGAAATCGCCGCCGCGGAACAGCGAATAGATGCCGAACCCCAGAGTGATCGTCACCGCCGCCAAGGCCAGGGGAATGAGCACATCGAACGCGTCATGCATGACGCCACCCTATCCCCTCGCCGCCCGGGCCGCTACTGATCGGGCCTCATCTCGGAGGAGCGCCCCATGATCGTCGTCCATCACCTCAACAATTCGCGCTCTCAGCGCATCCTCTGGCTGCTGGAGGAGCTGGGCGTTCCCTATGAGATCAAGTTCTATCAGCGTGACGCCGTCACCAATCTGGCGCCGCCGGAGCTGAAGGCGGTCCATCCGCTGGGCAAGTCGCCGGTGATCACCGACGGGGCCATCACCATCGCCGAATCCGGGGCGATCGTGGACTACATCATCCGCAAATACGGCCACGGCAAACTCGCTCCGGCGCCGGACGCCGCCGACTACGAGACCTATCTGGAATGGCTGCACTATGCCGAGGGCTCGGCCATGCTGCCCCTGATGCTGCTGCTTTACACCATGCGCCTGGGCGAAGCCGCCGCGCCGCTGAAGGACCGCATCGACGGCGAGATCGACAATCACCTTGGCTATGTGAACGCCGCGCTGGAGGGCCGGCCCTATCTGATGGGCGAGACGCTCACCGGCGCCGATGTGCAGATGAGCTTTGTCGGCGAGGTGGGCCGCGCCTTCGGCCGGCTGGCGAACTATCCCAATATCGCCGCCTGGGTCGAACGGCTGCATGAACGGCCAGCGTTCAAGGCGGCGCTGGAAAAGGGCGGCGCCTACAACCTCGCCTAGCATGACGGGCGCCCTAGTCACCCGCCTGGCCACGGAAGCCGATCTGCCGGACCTGAGGGCGCTGATGGCCCGCTCGATCGCCGAACTGCAGCGGGGCTTTCTCGACGAGGCCCAGATCGCCGCCAGCCGGAGCGTGATGGGCCTCGATACTCAGCTGGTCGCCGACCGCACCTATTTCGTGGTCGAACAGGACGGCGCCCTGGCCGGCTGCGGCGGTTGGAGCGCGCGCGCCACCCTCTACGGCGGGGATCACAGCGCCGCGCTGCGCAACGCCGCGCCCCTCGATCCGACGCGGGACCCCGCGCGTGTGCGGGCCATGTACACCCATCCCGATTTCGCGCGCCGAGGCGTCGGGCGCTTGATCCTCTCGCTCTGCGAGGCCGCGGCCGCCGGGGCCGGCTTCCGCCGTGCCACGCTGATGGCGACCCTTTCCGGCGAACCGCTCTACCGCGCCTGCGGCTATCGCGAAGTCGAACGCACGGCCGCCGCGCCGGTGGAGGGAATCATCGTGCCGCTGATCCTGATGGAAAAGGCCCTCACATCTCCTCCAGCCAGCCCTCCAGGAAGTCGAACACCGCCGCCTTGAAGAGGGCGTGAGGGATGGCGCTGAAGTGATCGCAGGCCGGAAGGCTGACGCATTTGGCCCCGGGGATGGCGTCGGCGAGGGTCTGCGGATCGCCGGCGATCTCGTCACGGGCGCCGGCGACCACCAGGGTGGGGATGGCGGAGAGGGCCAGCAGATCGTCGACGGTGAGCGACCGTCCCGCACCCTCCGAACACGCCGCCAGGGCCAGACGATCCTCGCCCTGGTTCTCGGCGAACTGGCGAAAGCCCCGGAGGGCCGGTTCGGTGATGATGGCGGGATCGGCCGCGCGCATGGCCTCGGCCATGGTCATGGTCTCGCCGGGCGCCGGCCCGCCGCCGGTGAGCACCCGCGCGCCGACCCCGCCCAGAATCAGATTTGCGATCCGGCCGGGGTGATTGAGGGCGACCGACATGGCCAAGTGCGAGCCCATGGAATAGCCCATCAGATCGGCGCTCTGGAGGCCGACATGATCCATCAGGGCGACGATATCCGTGGCCATGTCGGAGCGGGCGTAGGCGGCCGGATCGTGCGGCTTGTCGCTCTCGCCATGACCGACGAGATCCAGCGACACCGTCCGCCAGCCCTTGCGTTCGAACGCGCCCAGCCAGCCGAGCCGGCGCCAGTTCTCCTCGCGATTGGTGGCGAAGCCGTGGACCAGCACCACGGCGCCGGTCTCGCCCCCCTCGGGGCGGATATCGTCATAGGCGAGGTTAAGGCCTCGCGATTGGAAGACAGCCATATACCGACGATAGAGGAGGCGCCCTCTTGAGCAAAGCCGCGCCGGCGCCCTATCTGAAGGGCCATGAAGGAAGAAGTTTTCATCGGCGGCTGGACCCGCGACAAGCTCAGAGAGCGCAGCCAGAGCGAGCGCCATGCGGTGTGGAAGCGCGCCCGCGCGCTCCATTCGGCCGAGGGCAATCATCTGGCCAGGGCCATAGAGCGGTTGGGCCTGCCCTACGCCGAGCCCGAACCCCTGGCGGCGGACGACACCCTGATGGCCGCCATGCGCGAGGTGATGGCTTCGCCCGCGGCGAGGTCGGCGGCCATCGAGGCGACCCTGGACGGCCTCCCGGCCATGGCCGGGATCGACACCCTCCTCCATGACCAACTCGGCGAAGACTATCGCTTGAACCCCGCCGCCGTCCCCACCGCCCAGGTGCTGGTGGCCGAACTTATGACCGGCCTCGGCTACGTGAAGCCGGCCGCAAGGACCTGCCGGCGCGACACGTGGCGCGGTCAGGAGCGTTCTGGAAGCGAAAATAGAAAGGGCCGCCAACGGAGATGCCGGCGGCCCAAAGAAAAGTCGACGTTGGGGCTGTTAAGCTTCCGCGTCAGCGGTTTGCTTGGCGGAGAGGTCTTCGCCGGTGGTCTGGTCGACGACCTTCATCGAAAGGCGGGTCTTGCCGCGATCGTCGAAGCCCATGAGCTTGACCTTCACGGCCTGGCCTTCGGTGAGCACGTCGGAGACCTTGTTGACCCGATCGTTGGCGATCTGGCTGACGTGAACCAGGCCATCCTTGGCCCCGAAGAAATTCACGAAGGCGCCGAAATCGACCACCTTGACCACCTTGCCGTCGTAGATTTGGCCCACTTCCGGCTCTGAGGTGATGGAGCGGATCCAATCGATGGCGGCCTTGATCTTGGCCCCGTCGCTGGCCGACACCTTCACTGTGCCTTCGTCGTTGATATCGACCTTGGCGCCGGTCTGGGCGACGATCTCGCGGATCACCTTGCCGCCGGTGCCGATCACTTCGCGGATCTTGTCGGTTGGGATGGTGATGGTCTCGATCTTGGGGGCGTATTCGCCGACGTCCTCGCGAGCGCCGTCGATGGCCTTGGCCATTTCGCCGAGGATGTGCAGGCGGCCGCCCTTCGCCTGGGCCAGGGCCTGCTTCATGATCGCCTCGGTGATGCCGGGGATCTTGATATCCATCTGCAGCGAGGTGATGCCGTCGGCGGTGCCGGCGACCTTGAAGTCCATGTCGCCCAGGTGATCCTCATCGCCGAGGATGTCGGAGAGCACGGCGAAGCCGTCCTTCTCCAGGATCAGGCCCATGGCGATGCCGCTGACCGGCTTCTTCAGGGGCACGCCCGCGTCCATCAGGGCCAGTGAGCCGCCGCAGACCGAGGCCATGGAGGACGAGCCGTTGGACTCGGTGATCTCCGAAACCAGGCGCACGGTGTAGGGGAAGTCTTCCTTGGACGGCAGCATGGGGCGGATCGCGCGCCAGGCGAGCTTGCCGTGGCCGATTTCCCGCCGTCCCGGCGCGTTCATCCGGCCGGTCTCACCCACCGAATAGGGCGGGAAGTTGTAGTGCAGCAGGAAGGACTCTTTGTATGTGCCTTCCAGGGCGTCGATGAACTGCTCGTCATCGCCGGTGCCAAGCGTGGCGACCACCAGGGCTTGGGTCTCGCCCCGGGTGAACAGGGCCGAGCCGTGAGCGCGCGGCAGGACCGACACTTCCGAGACGATCGGGCGAACGGTGTCGACGGTACGGCCGTCGATACGCTTGCCGGTTTCCAGGATGCCGCGGCGGACCACATCGGCCTCACAGGCCTTGAAGACGCCGCCGAGCTTGGCTGCATCGACGCCGTCGGGGTTGGTCTCGGACTTGGCCAGGGCGGCGATCACCTTGGCCTTGGCGGCGGAGACCGCCTCGTGCCGGGCGCCCTTAGCGGTGATGGCGTAGGCCGCCTTGATGTCGGCGCCGACGAGGCCGGCCACCTTGGCCTGAAGCGCGTCCAGATCCTCCGGCGTGAAGTCGAAGGGCTCCTTGGCCGAATGCTCGGCCAGATCGATGATCGCCTGGATCACCGGCTGGAAGCCCCGGTGGGCGAACATCACCGCGCCCAGGACTTCGTCCTCGTTCATTTCCTCGATTTCGGATTCAACCATCATCACCGCGTCGTCGGTGCCGGCCACCACCAGATCGATCCGGTTGGCCGGGTCCTTGATCTGGTCGAGGGTGGGGTTGAGCACATATTCGCCATTGATGAAGCCGACGCGCGCCGCGCCGATCGGGCCCATGAAAGGCACGCCCGACAGGGTCAGGGCGGCGGAGGCGGCGACCATGGCGACGATATCGGGATCGTTCTCCAGATCGTGGGAGAGCACGGTGAGGACCACCTGGGTCTCATGCTTGAAGCCCTTGACGAACAGCGGGCGGATCGGACGGTCGATCAGGCGGGAGACCAGGGTTTCCTTCTCGGAGGGACGGCCCTCGCGCTTGAAGAAGCCGCCCGGGATCTTGCCGGCGGCGTAGGTCTTTTCCTGATAGTTGACGGTGAGGGGGAAGAAATCGAGGCCGGGCTTGGGAGCCTTGTCGAACACCACGGTGGCGAGGACCGTGGTGTCGCCGTAGGTGGCGAGAACCGCGCCGTCGGCTTGCCGCGCGATACGGCCGGTTTCGAGGGTCAGCTTGCGGCCGGCCCAGTCGATGGATTTGCGTCGAATATCAAACATGTCTTGCTTCTTTCTGTGATCCCGGGGCGAATTCCCTCGGGGGCGGACAGGGTCGGTTGGCCGTCTTGGCCGGGGTTCCGTTAATCCTCTCCAGTCGACAGGCGGGATGAGGATTGCGTTTGAACCCTCGGCGTATGGCGCCCACGCCGGTCATCGGCGAAGGCGAGACCCGCCGCCCTCATGCCTGTCGATGGCGGGCGGCGGAAAAGCTTACAAACTCCGCCTAGCGGCGCAGGCCGAGCGTGCCGATCAGGGCCGTATAGCGACCTTCGTCGGTGGCCTTGAGGTGATCGAGCAGGGAGCGGCGTTGCGAGACCATGTTGAGGAGGCCGCGGCGGGAGTGGTGGTCCTTCTTGTGGGTCTTGAAGTGTTCGGTGAGATTGGCGATCCGTTCGGAGAGGATGGCCACCTGGACTTCGGCCGACCCGGTGTCGTTTGCCCCGCGGGCATGGGTGGAGATCAGTTCGGTCTTGCGTAGAGGCGTGATCGACATCGGAAGTTTCTTTCCGCTCAAGTGAGGTGAAAGACGCGCGTGGGATTGAGCCGTCCCGCCCGCATCTCGCAGAGCGCCACGATCCTCGTTCCATGACGGGCGGAAACGATGCGAGAGGCTGAAAGCCGCGCCCTCAAGGTCTCCACTTGCCGGGGAAGCAGAACGATCGATCGTCCCTGCGTCAGCCTGAAGGCGTCTTCGGTGGTCACGGCCAGCTCCGGGATGTCGTCCAGGGCGGTCTCGACCGGAAGCAAGGCCTCCAGAGGCGTGGCTGTATTGCACAAGTTCTCCAAGATTTCCAGCCCAATCGCCTTCCCCTCGGTAAACGGGCCCACGCGGGTGCGGCGAAGCTCGCTCACATGGGCGTGGGCGCCGAGCGCCGCGGCGAGATCGCGGACCAGGGCGCGGACATAGGTCCCCTTGCCGCATTCCATCTCGATCACCGTGTGGTCGGCGTCCGGCGCCTGCGTTACGCGAGCGTCGTGGATGACCACCCGGCGGGCTTTCAGCTCCATAGCCACGCCTTCGCGGGCGAGGTCATAGGCCCGCGCGCCATCGACCTTCACGGCCGAATAGTCGGGGGGAATCTGATAGATCTCGCCGATGAAGGCGCCAAGGGCGGCAGCCACGGTATCCGGCGTTGGGCGAGCCTCCGACCTGGCGGTCACCGCCCCTTCGCGGTCGAAGCTGGCCGTCTCGACGCCCCAGGCGATGGTGAATCGGTAGGCCTTGTCGGCGTCCATCAGGAAGGGAACGGTCTTGGTGGCCTCGCCAAGCGCGATGGGCAGGATGCCGGTGGCGAGGGGATCGAGGGTGCCAGCGTGGCCGGCTTTCTGGGCATTGAACGCGCGACGCACCCGGCCCACGGCCTGGGTCGAACCCAGGTCATGGGGCTTGTCCAGGCAGATCCAGCCGGAAACGGCGTCGCCTTTGCGGCGGCGGGCCATCAGTCGTCGTCCTGGTCTTCAGGCGCGGACGGCGCCTCGATGTCGCGGCGCACGCGCGGATCGCTGAGCAAGGCGTTCATATGAGCGGCGGCGTCGAAGCTGTCGTCATGAACGAACTTCAGGGTCGGCGTGAAGCGCATGTCGATGACGTGGCCGAGCTTGCCGCGCAGGAACCTGGAGGCCCGGTTCAGCCCGGCCACCACCTCGGGGGAATTGACCCCGCCCAGGGGCTCGACGAAGCAGATGGCGTGCTTGAGATCTGGGCTGACCTTCACCTGGCTCAAGGTCACCGAGACGTCGGCGAGAGCCGGATCGGCCAGATCCTCCTCATGCAGAATTTCCACCAGGGCGTGGCGGATGAGCTCGCCGGCGCGGAGCTGGCGCTGGGATGGGCCGGCCGGGCGGCGGCTCTTTTGGGATGGGCGAGACATTCGAGCGGGATTTCACGGTTGCGCCACCAGGGGATCGAACCCTGGGTAAAGCGAAGCGCGCGCTTCTAGTCGCGGGGGGCGGCGATGTCCAGGGTTGCGAGGCGCTTCAGGGCTGACGCTGGAACTCGACGTCGATGACGAGCTGTATCGGATCGACGAAAAACGGCGGCATGCCGAATTTCTTGGGGTCGATGCTGGTGGTCGCCTCCACGCCCAGGCGCGGCGCCCCGAAGCCCTTACCGGCGCCGAGCATGGTCACATCAAAGGTGAGCGGCGCGGTGACGCCCATCAGGGTGAAATCGCCCGTCACCGTTCCGTGGCTGGCGTCCTTGCGGTGGAAAGCGGTTGAGACGAAGGTCGCCTTTGGAAAGGCGGCTGACTTGAGGAACTTGTCGCCGGAGAGTTCCGCGGCGAAGCCTGGAACATTGGTGGCGATGGAGCCGGTGTCCACGCTCACCGAAAGTTTGGAGCCCTCCGGCGCGGCGGGATCCCAGCTAAGCGTTCCGGCGACCTTGTCGAAGCGGAAGACGCTGAAGGAATAGCCGATGTGCGAGACCTTGGCGATCACGGCGGCGTGGTTGGGGTCGATGGCGTAGGTCCCCGCAGTCGCGAGGGAAAGATCGGCGCCGCCGCAGGAGACGCCCGGCGGCAGTCCAGGCGGGCAAGCGGCTTGAGCCACGCCTGCCGCGCCGAGCGCGATAGCGGCCACGAGCGCCGCGCCGAAAAGGCGGCCGCGAGAACGTCTTTTCAAATATCATCGATCGCTCCATCCCTGTCCGTCGACATTCTTCGCGCGGCCGCGCCTAGTCGTCTACTCCGTCGCCCGGCAAACCTAGCCGCCCCCACATCTCGCGTCACCTTCGCCACCACCGCCGGATCCATCGCGATCTTCCGCCCCCACGCGCGTTTGGTTTCCGGCGGCCATTTGTTGGTGGCGTCCAGGCCGATCTTGGAGCCGAGGCCACTCTCGGGGGAGGCGAAGTCGAGATAGTCGATCGGGGTGTTCTCGATCAGGGTGATGTCGCGCGCCGGATCCATGCGGGTGGAGAGCGCCCACATCACATCCTTCCAGTCGCGGGCGTCGATGTCGTCGTCCACCACGATCACCCACTTGGTGTACATGAACTGGCGCAGATAGCTCCACACGCCCATCATCACCCGCTTGGCGTGGCCCGGGTAGGCCTTCTTCATCGACACCACGGCGATGCGATAGCTGCATCCCTCCGGCGGCAGCCAGAAATCGACGATCTCCGGAAACTGGGCCTGGAACAGCGGGATGAACACCTCGTTGAGGGCCTCGCCCAGCACGCTCGGCTCGTCCGGCGGCCGGCCGGTGTGGGTGGTCAGGTAGATCGGATCGCGCCGCATGGTGATGGCCGTCACCTGGAAGACCGGGAACGGCTCGACGCTGTTGTAATAGCCGGTGTGGTCGCCGTAGGGGCCCTCGTCGGCGTGTTCGGAGAGCAGCACCTCGCCCTCGATGACGATCTCGGCCTGGGCCGGGACCAGCAGCGGCTGGGTCTTGGCCGGGACCAGCTCGACCTTCGCGCCGCGCAGCAGGCCGGCGAACTGGTATTCCGAAAGGGTGTCGGGAACGGGGGTCACCGCCGCCAGGATCGTTCCAGGATCGGCGCCGATCACGGCGCAGGCGGGCAGGGCGTCGGGCTTGCCGGCCTCCTTCCAGCGGCGATAGTGCTGGGCGCCGCCGCGATGGGCCAGCCAGCGCATGATCGTTCGATCGCGGCCGATCACCTGCATGCGATAGATGCCGAGGTTGAAGTCGTCCTCGCGCGTTTCCGAGGGCCCCTTGGTGACCACCAGGGGCCAGGTGATCAGCGGCGCCGGCTCGCCCGGCCAGCAGGTCTGGATCGGCAGGCGCGCCAGATCGATCCGGTCGCCGGTGAGCACCACGTCCTGGACCGGCGCGTGGCTGACGGTCTTGGGCCGCATGCCCATCACCGTGCGGGCCAGGGGCAGCATGTCCCAGGCCTCCTTCATGCCGCGCGGCGGCTCGGGGCTGCGCAGGAAGGCCATCAGTTCGCCCACCTCGCGAAGGTCGGCGGCCGTGGTCCGCGCCTTGTCGCCGAGGGTCACGGCCATGGCCACGCGCCGAACCGTGCCGAACAGGTTGACCAGGCACGGCATGGCCGAACGGGTCCCGTCGGCGTTCACCGGATGCTCGAAGAGCACCGCCGGACCGCCGCTCGCCAGCAGGCGAGTGCAGATCTCGGTCATCTCCAGCACCGTGGAGACCGGCTCGCTCACCCGGACGAGTTGTCCTTCCGCTTCCAGGGCGGCGATGAAGTCACGCAAGCTGCGATAGGCCATGATCCCTTCCGTAGGGCCGGCGGGGAGGGCTGTCACGCTTGGCGGGGCGTCGCTATGATCGGCAAGCCATGAAACAGATCGATCTCGACGACCTGCCGCCACGCGTCGCCCAGACTCTGGCGGAGCTGGAGATCGGCGAGGCGCTGGTGCTGGTGAGGGGTGGGCTCATCGTGGCCCGACTGAGCGTCGATGCGCCGGCCGCCCAGGCCGAACCTGTGGCGGACATCCACGCCGGAGGAAGGGATGAAGGAGGTCATGGAGCAGTTCAACGCCATGATCCATGACGAGTTCTGACTTCGAAGTTTAGCCCGCTTTCGCCGCGTCCCAGGCCTTCACCGCGGCCTTAGGGGCGATCTTGCGCCAGCGGCGCTCCAGGAAGGCGCGGAAAGAGCCGGGGTGCAAGGTCTCGATCCTGGCCAGCACGGCCGGATAGTCCTTGTAGTGGGCGGTGAAGTGGAAGGTCCGCGGCTCGGCCTCCATGAGCATCTCCCGCTCATCGAAGCTCACGCCCATGATCACCACGCTGTCGTCCTCGGCGCGCAGGCGGGTGAAGAATTTCTTGTTCACCAGGAAGGACGGGCGGCCGTATGAGGTCCCTTCCTCGGCGCCGGGAAACGACAGGCAGATTTCGCGCATTTCCTCCCGGGTCATCGCCTCAATCCTCGATTGGGCCTCAATAGGCCAGGGCCGCGCCGTCCTTGCGCATCTCGGTCGCGGCGGCGTAGCGGCCGGGAAGGCGCTCGATGCACTGATAGCCGCCGAAGCCGCCGTCGGTGGGGCCGAGCCCGAGCTTCCAGCCGAGCGCCGCAAGTCCCTTCTTCGTCTCCTCGGGAACGCCGCTCTCCAGGCGCAGGATTCCGGTCCCGTCGGCCGGCGCGCCAGTGGGCTCGCTCGATCCCTCGTGATGCCAGCGCGGGGAATCGCCGGCTTCCTGAAGGCCGAGGCCATAATCCACCAGATTGACGATGATCTGGGCCTGGCCCTGAGGCTGCATGTCGCCGCCCATGACCCCGAAGGCCAGCCACGGCTCGCCGCCCTTGGTGGCGAATCCTGGAATGATGGTCTGGAACGGCCGCTTGCCCGGCGCATAGATATTGGCGTCGCCGTCGCGCAGGCTGAAAAGCTCGCCGCGATCCTGGAACATGAAGCCGAGGCCATCGGGCATGAGGCCCGAGCCCATGCCGCGGTAGTTGGACTGGATGATCGAGACCATCATGCCATCGGCGTCGGCGGTGCAGAAATAGGTGGTGTCGCCGTGGCTGGGCGCCTGGCCGGGAGAGATGGTCGCAGGAACCCGGTCGGGCTTGATCAGGGCCGCGCGCTGGGCGGCGTAGTCCTTGGAGATCAGCCAATCGATGGGGATCTTGGCGAAATCGGGATCGGCGAAATAGCGGGCGCGGTCCTCGAACGCCAGGCGCTTGGCCTCGGCCTGGGTGTGCAGGCTGGCGGTGGTCTGAAAGCCCAGGGCCTTCATGTCGAACCGCTCGAGGATGTTGAGGATCTGCAGGGTGGAGAGGCCCTGGCTGTTGGGCGGGAGGGCCCAGACATCGACGCCGCGATAATTG
Organism: uncultured Alphaproteobacteria bacterium; assembly: GCA_963817995.1. Taxonomy (GTDB): domain Bacteria; phylum Pseudomonadota; class Alphaproteobacteria; order Caulobacterales; family Caulobacteraceae; genus Acaudatibacter. The sequence continues at coordinate 543,829 of CAWFQJ010000009.1, read as the reverse complement.
ATTGAGCGCGGCTCGACCCATTCGGAGTGATGCGCCGCCAGATCATCCTTGGTCAGCCAGCCGCCGATGCGCTTGAAATAGGCGTCCATCGTGGCCGCCGCCTCGCCGCCGTAGAAGCCTTCGCGGCCGCCCGCGGCGATCAGGCGATAGGTATGGGCCAGCGCGGGGTTGGCGAACACCTCACCCTCGGCTGGCGTGCGCGCCATTGGGCGCCCAGACCTTCTGGAAGTTTTCGACCTCCTCGATCCCGTTTCCGGGGCGAGTGAAGAATCGGTTCGAGGCGGCGAGATAGTAGGCAATGGTCTCGGCCACCGGCACGCCGTCCTGGGCCATGTCGATGGCCGGCGCGAAGAGGTCGGCCCATTTGAGCCGACCATAGCGCCCGTGGAGCGTCCACCAGGCGTCCACCGCGCCAGGGGTCGAGACCGAGACCGCGCCATGGGAAGCGATGAAGCCGTTCTTGGCCCGAGCCCTCTGAGTTTGGAGGCTGAGCGAGCGGGGCGAGCGGCCAGAGCCGTTGAGGCCCATCACCTTCTTGGTCTTCGGATCCCAGAGCATGACGAAACAGTCGCCGCCGACGCCACATGAGATTGGCTCTAGAAAGCCCAGACGCCGCGTTGGCCGCGATCGCCGCATCCACGGCCGAGCCGCCAGCGCGCAGGATGTCGATGGCGGTGAGGGTGGCCAGGGGATGGGCCGTGGCGGCGGCCCCGTGCCTGCCCCAGACGGTCGATCGCGAGGCGAAGGGCGCGCCGGCGATCCGGTCGCCGCCGTGGGTCACGATGGGCGATGCGGCGGTTTCCGCGGAAACTGTGGTGGGGCTCATGACACCGGTCGTGGTGGACGCCGCGGCGGCGATTGGCAAGGTGGCGAGAAACGTGCGGCGGCGCATGGCGGGTTTGTCCTCAGGCGATGCGCGCCACCATAGCCGCGGGAGGCCCGCGTCGTCACCGCCTCCAGATGGTCTCTTCGGTCCAGCCGAGCTCGGCGAATTCGGCCTTTCGCAAGGAGCCCTCGCCGATGGAGAAGAACTCGTCGAGCTGTGGCGGCTTTTCGATCGCGCCGGACAACATGGCGTGCGCCTGTCCCCGGTGATGGATCTGATGCTGAAAGAGATGCAATAGCAGACGGTCTCGGCGCTCCACCTGGATTCGTTCGCCGCGATGGAACCGCGCCTCTCCGTTCAGGCTCTCGTCGGTGAGCGCCTCGCAGACGGCGATCAGTCGCTCATCCACCGCCCGCTGCTCGCGCTTCAGATCGGCGAGCTTCGGAAAGGGAACCTCATCGGCCCAGGCGGCCGGCCCGAGCACGCCACCCTCCAGCCCATCGACATAGAACCAGTCGACGATGAGGATGTGGTTGAAGGTCGCCGCCAGACTTGGAAAAAAGCCGGTTCGTTCGGCCTCGAAGGCCTCCTGGCTCAGCGGCAGGCAAGCGCTCAGCAGCCGGTGGTTGGCCCAGGCGTTGTTATAGGCCATGGCTACGAAAGTCTGGGTCAGCGACGCCGGCATGGCGTTCAGGCTGTCGTCCAGACGCCCAGCTCGTTGCCGGCCGGGTCCTTGAAGTGGAATCGGCGGCCGCCAGGAAACGGGAAGATCGGCCGGCTGATGGTCGCGCCCGACGAGGCGACCTTGACCAGCATGGCCTCCAGATCGTGGGCGTATAGGATGACCAGCGGTTTGGCCGGCGCCTCCGCGGCGTCCGACGTGAAGCCTCCGTCGGCGCCCTCACCCTCGAAGGCGGCGTAGCCCGGCCCATAATCGGTGAAGCTCCAGCCGAAGGCCTTGGCGTAGAAGTCCTTGACCGCCGGCAGGTTCGCCGCCGGAAACTCGACATAGTCGATCTTGCCGTCCTCGCGCATAACCATCTCCCATCGTGTTCTTTGTTTGTTCTAGCGTTGCGGCGCCATGGAATCAAGCCGACAGGGTCGCCGATCGGGAGGCCTCGCGGGAAAGCTTGGCGCCGCCCATCAGGGGTAAACGGTCATGGTTAACCGCCCCGAACAGGAGCGAAACGAATCATGACCGAATCAGTGACATCCGCCGATTCAGGGTTTGTTCCACACAACCTATTGTATCCGAAAGAAAATTAACCACAATTCGGACTTCGTTCCAGCTGCCGGCCGAGGCGCCATGCGCATCGAATTTTCGAGCCGCCATTCATCAAGCTCTCCCCGCCGCCCAGAGCGGGCACAGCCATGGCCCCGCCAGAATGTTCATGGATCTTCGGCGCAGAAAGCAGTTCGCCGGGCAAGAACGCCGCGCCAATCGGAGGCGCTGCGAGGCTGCGTTAGCGCTGAAAGCCCAGCGCGGCTTCCGTGGCGCCCAGAGGATCATCGGCGAAGGTCGGGGCCGGCGGCGGCGCGGCCACATGCGCGCCATGCCGCCGATGGCCGTGAACGGCGGCGAGCTTCTGGGGTGCGGGCGGCGGCTGCGAAGCCGGGCTGCGCATGACGAAATAGACCAGAACGACCGCGGCGATCACCTCGAGCGAGACAATAACGTGAAAGGCGATCTGCGACGGGCGGCCGCGCTCGATGGTCACCAGAAGCCGGCTGACCAGCAGAATCGTCGCCATGATGACGAAAGCATACAAAAGCAACATCGAACGGCCCCGTCCTGTACTCGACCCCCCGCAACGCCTCGGCGCGGGCGCCCGACGGCTTCGATTCGAAGCTCGAGTCGGACTCCACCCTTCCGATTCGGAAGTACGGCGGACTAGGCATAGAGAAGAAGTGCTTACCGGCCGCTTAAGGCGCGGCCTCATCGGCCGCGGCCAACCGGGCCTCCGCGGCGGCGACCATGGCCGCGAAACGCGGGTCGCCGCGAATGGCGTCCAGGTCCGGGTCGATCTTCATGTGTTTGAGCCAGGTGAGATTGGCCTTTTCAAATACCGGCCCCATCAGCTCGAGCGCGCCGTCGGCATCCTTGAGGTAATCGCAAAGGGCGCAGGCGAAATTGTAACGCATGTTGAGATTGTCGGGATCGATAAGCAGGGCGCGGTCGATCCAGCCGTTGGCGCGTTCCCGCTTCGCCGAGAACCGCCAGGGCGACGACGGCGAAGCCCATGGCTGAACCGTTGCTTTGGTCCTGGGTCACAGCCAGTTCGGCCCGGGCGAGGGTCATCTTGGCCGCCCGGCGCATGCCCTCCTGGTCGCCGATCGCCGTATAGCAGGAGAGCAAGGTCCCGGCCGAGGTGAAGTCCGCTTCCATCAGCGAGGCCGCCTTCTCGTAATAGCGGATCGCGTCCTCGAACCGGCGCTGGCGGAAGCTGATATAGGCGGCGACCAGATTGACGTCGTAGGACTCGGGATCGAGAACGAGCGCCCTGCCCACCTCGTTCATCGCCTCCTCGTCGCGGCCCTCCTCACGAAGATGCCGGGCCTTGACCGCGATCGCCTCGGCCAGATCGCCTTGCAGCTGCAAGCGCCTGCTCGGCCGCCGCCATGCCGTCATCGCCCTGGCGGCCGAAGCGGAAATGAAGGGAGGTCTGGGCCACGGCCATCAGCGCCCAGGCGCGGGCGTAACCCGGATCGATCTGGGTCGCGCGGCGACACAGGCGGATAATCGCCTCTTCCCGGCGCGTATCGCCCTGATTGCCGCTGACGTGCTGCTGGCGCGCCATCAGGAAGAGATTGTAGGCGTCCGGATTGGTGGTGCCACGCCGCTCGATGGCCGCGCGCTCTTCGGGCAGCAGCTTGAGCTTGACCGCGCCGACGATCGCTTCGCTGATCTCGTCCTGGAGGGCGAAGATATCGGCCAGGTCACGATCCCAGCGTTCGGCCCACACCTGATCGCCCGCGACGCCGTCGATAAGCTGCGCCGTGATCCGCACGCGGGCGCCGGCCTTGCGAACGCTGCCCTCCAGAACGAAGCCGACCCCAAGTCGACCAGCGAGTTCGGTGACATCGAACGGTTTGCCCTTGAAGCTGAAGGCGGTGTTGCGCGCCGTGACCGAGAGCGCCGCGACCTTGGTCAGATCGGTGATGATGTCTTCGCTGATGCCGTCGGAGAAATATTCCTGCTCGACATCGCCGCTCATATTCGCGAACGGCAGCACGCAGATGCCGTGGCGGCGCCTGACGCCAGGCGCATCGGCCGCCTCGGGTGGGCCCGGGCCGCCTCGGCCGGCGAGCAGATCGGCGACGCTGTCCACCACCTTGCGCCAGCCGGAAGCGTCGGCCTCGCCGTTCCAGCCGATCAGGTTGGCGCACTGGATTTCGTCGAAAGGCAGGGGCCGCCTGGCGCCGTCCACCGAGAGCTGAACCAGCTTGCCCTCGCCGCGCGCCCGGTTCGCCTCGGCCCGCACCCACTGAGACTTCACTGCCTCGGCCGACCAGACCACCACCACCGCCTTGGCCGACTTCAGCCGCGCCTCGATCACTTCCTCGTAAGGAAGATGCGCCGGAAGTTGGTCATCACGCCAGACGCCATAGCCCAAAGCCCGCAGCGCTTCGGCGATCTGGCGCGCCTTGGGTTCGGTGGATCTGGCGTAGGAAATGAAGATGTCCGCCATACGATTGGAAGTCTCCCTTCCGGATCGCTATGCGAAGGCGAGCTTTGCCGCAATGCCGCAGTCGTGGCCTAACCCGGCGGACAACGCCGAGCCGCCCCGCGAAACGGACGATCGAACGCCGGTGAGGGGGACCGCCTTGACGGGTAACCACGCCTTGGCCTATATCGCCGCTCCCCGAGCGGGGACCTTCCCGCCCGATCCCTTTTGCCTGGATAAGCCTCGCGCCATGTCTCGCCGCTGCGAACTCACCGGCGTCGGTCCGATGACCGGCCACAATGTGAGCCACTCCAACATCAAGTCCAAGCGCGTGTTCCTGCCCGCGCTCAGCCCCGCCACGGTGCGGTCCGACAGCCTGAACCAGAGCTTCCGCCTGCGCATCACCAACGCCGCCCTGCGCACCCTCGACTTCCGCGGTGGTCTTGATCCCTTCCTGCTCAAGGCCAAGGACGAAGCCCTTTCGCCCCGCGCCCTGAAGATCAAGAAGCAGGTGAAAGCCAAGCTGGCCGAAACGCCGGCGGCTTAGAGCTATTCGTCGCGTTCGCGCGGCGCCCCTTCACCATTCCGCGAAACCGCCATCGGCCGAACGCCATATCGGGTTGCGCCAGCGGTGAGGATTGACGGCCGCCGCCCGAACGGCGCCTTCATCGACCTCGATCCCCAGGCCTGGCCCAGTCGGGATCGGCAAGGCGCCGTCCACCGGCGTCAGCGGCGCGGGATCGACGACGAAGGAATAGAGATCGTGGCCGGCGTTGTAGTGGATGCCCAGCGACATCTCCTGCAAGGCGTGATTGGGCGTCGAGGCGCCGATCTGCAGGCAGGCCGCCAGCGCCAATGGCCCCAGCGGGCAGTGCGGCGCGAGCGCCACGTCATAGGCCTCGGCCATGGCCGCGATGCGACGCACCTCGGATAGGCCGCCGGCGTGAGAGAGGTCAGGCTGGATGATGTCGACGATCCCGCGTTCGAAGAACGGCTTGAAATCCCAGCGGGAATAGAGCCGCTCGCCCAGGGCGAAGGGGATGGCGCAGCCGGCCTTGAGTTCGGCGAGGCCGCCGATCTCCTCGGTGAGCAGAGACTTCCTCGACGAACAGCAGGCCCATCGGTTCGAGCAGGCGCAGCAGTTGCTTCGCCATCGGCTTTCGCAGGCGGCCATGGAAATCGAGGGCGACGTCCAGGCCCTGGGCCTTCACCGCCGCCACACGCTCCAGCGCCCCGTCCAGAGCCTCGGGAGATTCCAGCCAGCCGACCTCGGCGGTGGCGTTCATCTTCACCGCCTTGAAGCCCTGCTCCCGCCGGGCGGCGGCGGCCTCGGCCACTTCGGAAGGGCGATCACCGCCGATCCAGGCGTAGGCCGGGACCCGGTCGCGCACCTGGCCGCCGAGCAGGCGCCAGACCGGCACGTCGAGCGCCTTGCCGGCCAGATCCCACAGCGCCTGGTCGAGGCCGCTGAGGGCCGACATCAGCACCGGGCCGCCGCGATAGAAGCCGCCGCGATAGGCGATCTGCCAGATATCCTCGATCCGCCGCGCATCGGCGCCGATGAAGCGATCCTTCAAGGCCTCGAAGGCGCCCGGCCACCGCCTCGGCATGGCCCTCCAGGCTCGCCTCGCCCCAGCCCACGAGGCCGCCCGCCTCCACCCGCACGAACAGCCAGCGCGGCGGGACGAGGAAGGTCTCGATGGCCTCGATCTTCATGGCTCGCCCGCCCCGAGCAGCAGGCCGCCATCCGCCGCCTTCACATCTGTGCAGCCGGTCAGCGACATCGCCATGCGCAGCTCCTGGCGCAGAATCGAAAGCATGTGGGCGACGCCGGCCTCGCCGCCGGCGCCCAGGGCGAAGGCCCAGGCGCGGCCGATCAGGCAGGCCTTGGCGCCCAGGGCCAGGGCCTTGCAGCACGTCCAGGCCCGAGCGCACGCCGCCGTCCATCAGCACCGTCAGCTCGCTCGCCCACCGCCTCGGCGATCGCCGGCAGGGCCGCGGATCGCCGGAGGCGCGCCGTCGAGCTGGCGCCCGCCGTGGTTGGAGACGACGATCCCGTCGACGCCGCACCGGACCGCCTCGCGGGCGTCGTCGACATCGAGCACGCCCTTGAGCACCATCGGGCCCGGCCAGCGCTCGCGCACCCAGTCGATGTCCTTCCAGGTGACCGACGGATCGAAGTTGCGCCCGATCCAGCGCCAGAACTCGATCGAGGCGCTTCGAGCTCCGGCGCGGCGGCGGCGACATTGCCCAGGGTGTGCGGCCGGCCGTTCAGCTGCACGTCCCATAGCCAGGCCGGGATGGGCGAGGCCGTCGAAGGCCTGGCGCGAGGCGGGCGCCGAAGGTCGGCGGCGGTCATGCCGTTGCGCGTGTCGCGGTAGCGGGCGCCGGGCACCGGCAGGTCGACGGTGAACACCAGCACCGGGCAGGCCGCCTCGCGGGCGCGGCCAGGAGCTCGGCCATGAAGCCGCGGTCGCGGATCATGTAGAGCTGGAACCAGGGCGGCGTCGGCGGCGCGGGCCACCTCCTCGATGGCGCAGACGCCGACGGTGGAGAGGCTGAAGGGCACGCCGGCCGCCTTGGCGGCCCGCGCCGCCTGGGCCTCGCCGCGGCGGGCGTACATGCCGGCCAGGCCGATCGGGCGAGAGCACCACCGGCATGGCCAGATCCTGGCCGAACAGCTCGGTCTCCATCGAGAGCTTGGAGACGTCGCGCAGCACCCGCTGGCGCAGCGTCAGCGCCTGCGAGGTCGGCGACGTTGGCGGCCAGGGTCGCCTCGGCGTAGGAGCCGCCGTCGATGTAGTCGAACAGCACCTTGCGGCAGGCGCGCGCCTGGCCGCGTCGCGATAGTCGGCGACGCAGGCTGGCCTCACGCCACCGCCTCGCGCACCCGCGCGCTGGGCGCGCGGTCTTGGCGCGGCGCGCCCTGGACGGCCGGCAGAGGCGCCGAGCAGGGCGGCGCTGGCGCGGGTCGACGGCGCGGGGCTCCTCCTCGAACAGCGCGGCCAGCTGCTCGGTGATCGCGCCGCCCAGCTGCTCGACATCGACGATGGTCACCGCGCGGCGATAGTAGCGGGTGACGTCGTGGCCGATGCCGATGGCGATCAGCTCCACCGGCGACTTGCCCTCGATCTCGGCGATCACCCGGCGCAGGTGGCGCTCCAGATAGTGGCCGGAGTTCACCGACAGGGTGGAATCGTCCACCGGCGCGCCGTCGGAGATCACCATCAGGATGCGGCGCTGCTCGGTGCGGCCGATCAGGCGCTGGTGCGCCCACATCAGCGCCTCGCCGTCGATGTTCTCCTTCAGCAGGCCCTCGCGCATCATCAGGCCGAGGTTCTTGCGCGCCCGCCGCCAGGGCGCGTCGGCCGACTTGTAGATGATGTGGCGCAGGTCGTTGAGCCGGCCGGGCGAGGGCGGCTTGCCGGCCTTGAGCCAGTCGTCGCGCGACGCGCCGCCCTTCCAGGCGCGGGTGGTGAAGCCGAGGATCTCGACCTTGACGCCGCAGCGCTCCAGGGTGCGGGCCAGGATGTCGGCGCAGACCGCCGCGACCATGATCGGCCGGCCGCGCATCGAGCCGGAATTGTCGATCAGCAGGCTGACCACCGTGTCGCGGAACTCGGTGTCCTCCTCCTGCTTGAACGACAGCGGCGCGGTGGGATCGACGATCACCCGGGTCAGGCGGGCGACGTCGAGCATGCCCTCCTCCAGGTCGAAGCTCCAGGAGCGGTTCTGCTGGGCCAGCAGCTTGCGCTGCAGCCGGTTGGCCAGGCGCGAGACGACGTTGGAGAGGCTGGCCAGCTGCTGGTCGAGATAGGCGCGCAGGCGGGTCAGCTCCTCGGGCTCGCACAGCTCCTCGGCGGCGACCACCTCGTCGTGCTCGGTGGTGAAGACCTTGTAGGCCGGCTCGGGCAGGCCGTGTCCTTGATGTCCGGCCGCGCCGGGCTGGTCGCCGTCGGTCAGGTCCAGTCTCATCGTCGGAAGGCTCGGCGTTCTCGTCGTCCTCGGCCTCGCGTCATCTCGCTTTCGGCGGTCTCGGATTCGCGGTGGCTCTTCTCGGAATCGTCGAGCGCCGCGCTCTGCGGCGACTGCTCCTCGCCCTCGCCCTCGCCTTCGTCGAGGCCTCGGGCTCGCCCTCCTGGTTTTCCTCCTCCTCGCTGTCGCTGGTCGGGGGCGTCGGAGAGGTCGTCGCCCATGGACAGATCGCGGACGACGGTCGCGGGCGATGCGGGCGAAGGCCTTCTGATCCTCGACCGCGCCGGTCAGCCGGTCGAGATCGGCGCCGGCCTTGGCCTCGATCTCGTCGCGCGAGGGCGTCGACCAGGGCCTGGGCGGCCGGCGGCGGCGGCGAGCCGGTCAGGCGCTCGCGCACCATCAGGGCGACGATATCGGCCATCGGCGCGGTGGCGCGGATCGCCCAGGTGGTCCAGCCCCTTGCGCTGGGCGGCCTGTTCCCAGACCGCCGCCAGGTTCTCGCGCACGCCGGCCAGGGCGTTGGCGCCGATCGCCTCGATGCGCGCCTGCTCGAGGGCGTCGTAGACCTGGGCGCCCTCCAGCGACTTCGGCTTGGCCTTGGCGTGAACGCCATCGTCGTGGTGGGCGACGCGCAGGGCCATCTGGTCGGCGAGGCCGCGGATGCGGCGTGGTCTCGGGCCCGGAAAGCTCGCGCGGCGGATGCGGCAGGATCGCCCGGTTGCCCGACCAGGCTCGGCCCGTCGCCGGAGAACACCACCTCCAGGTCCGGCTGCTCGGCCAGCGAGCGCGCGGCGTGGGCCAGCGCGCGCTTGAAGACTTCCCCGGGACTTTCCTTCTGGCTCATGGCCGGACGGTCATAGCGCGCCGGGAGGGCCGATAGGAAGAGGCGCTCGGCGCCTTAAGCCAGAGCGGCGCCTCGAGGCGACAGGAGGGTCAGCGGGGCGTTGGCGCCGTGATGGCTTGCGGACGCCACGGCCGTGGTTGCGGCGGCCGGAGCGAAGCCCGCGGCGGCGTTGGCGAACAGCGGGACCGAAGGCGTCTTGGTTTTCAGCTTCGCCGCCGGCGGGTCGCCGATGACCAACGCCTCCATAGAAGCCGGAATTGGCTGTCGTTGACGTCACCGTCATCACCGCCTTGAGGGTGAGGGTGGAGCTGGTCCCGGTAAGGGCGCCGCCACTGGCCAGGGAGCCGAGATCGACGGCGTTATCGGTGAAATAGGTCGTGGCCGCCGCCGCGGCGCCCGCGCCGGTCCAGCTCTGGGCGTCTTCGTCGACGCCGTTCACATAGAGATCGAAGGTGATCTTGGTGACCCCCGTTCCGGCCAGGGCCGTCCCGTCAAAAAAGCCGACCACCAGATCCTGGCGCGAAGGCAGCAAGGCCAGATTGACCGTCTCATTCATTGTCGCCGTGGCGGTCTGGCTCTTGATCCCGCCCGTGGAATAGCCGCCGCCCAGTTCGCCGTCGTTGAGGAACGTCGGCGAGGCGCCGAAGGCCGAGGCGATATTGGCGTTGGCCGACAGCACCTGGCTGGTGAGCGAGTCGTCGGCGGCGCGCCGTCTTCGGCGGCGAAGGCCTGAGAGGTCGTGGCTGAGTGAGTGGCTGAAGGCGACGCCAATGCCGATGCCGGTAGACGCCCTCGCTTGTCCCGTCGGTGACGCCGCTGGCGGTGGCCGAAACCTGCTCGATCAGGTCGGTGGCGACCAGGGTGGTGGCGGAGGTGGCCGAATAGGTTCCCGACGAGCCGGACGACCGTCGCCGCGGCCACCGCCACGGCGTTGCCATAGGCGGGATCGGACCCACTGTCGTGTGGGACTGGGTGGTCGCCACGGCGGTGGCCGTCGCGGCCCCGGCTAGTGCCGTCCTTGCCGCCGCCCGTAGCCGCGCCGCCGGCCGCCGCCGGTGGCCGTGGCCCCGATGGCGACCTCGTAGGCGCCGCTCATGGTCGACGCTCGCCTTGGCGGCGCCGCCCGCCGCCCCGTTCGAGCCGGCCGTTCCGGCGCCGCCGGCGCCGCCTGACCGCATCGATGGTGCCGAACAGCGCGCCGCTGGTCAGGTCGGTGTCGGTCAGGGTCGAGGTCGCCGCGCCGCCCTTGCCGGCGACGCCGCCGGCGCTCGCGCCACCCGCGCCACCGGTGGCGTTCTGTGTCGCCCAGAAGGCGTAGTACACGCTCGAACCCGTGGCGACATTGGCGAGGCTGGCCGCCGCGCCGGCGCCGCCGTTGGCGCCGTCGAGGCCAGCGCCGCCCGCGCCGCCAGTGGCGTCGGCCGCAACGGTGGAAAGGGTCGAGCCGGTGGAGGTTCCCTTGGCGGCCGTGATCGCGCCGGCGCCCCCCGCGCCACCGGTGAAGCCCTTGCCATCGGCCGAGCCGCCCGCGCCGCCGGTGGCGCTCGCGGTAACAGTCGCCATTTTCCCTGTGCCAGTGCCCGAAGCCGTGGCCGCGCCACCCTTGGCGCCGGATCCGCTCGCCAGCGCCGAGCCGCCGACGCCGCCCACGGCGGTCACCGTCCCAATGACGGTCTGAGAAGCCGTGAGGACACCCGTGGCCGTAGCCGCGCCGCCGGCCACGGCGTTGGTTCCGGCGCCCCGCGCCCCGGCCGCGCCGCCGTCGGCCTCGACCGTGGCGGTGATCGCCGAGGCCAAGGTTGTGGCCTTGGTTCCGTCGAAGGTCAGGGTGGATTTGGCCGCCCCCGCCGCGCCGGCCACGCCGGTATCCGAGTCGCCGCCGTCGCCGCCCACGGCGGTCTGTGACAGCGTCACGCCCGCCGCGTCCGACCGAGGCGGTCACGGCGTTCGCCAGGGTGCTGGCCGCCCCCGCCCCGCCGGCGGCGCCATCGGTCCCCGCACCGCCCGAACCGCCGGTCTGCTCGACGCTGACGTACCCGCCTGTATTGCTGGTCCCGGTGCTGATCGTCGAGGCCTTGGCCGTGGCGACGCCGCCCGCGCCGCCCTTGTGGCCGGCGCCATCGCCGCCGCCGCCATCGCCGCCCGTGGCGGTGACGTAGGAGGTTACCTGGAACGCCCCCGTAACCGTGGTGGAGGCCGTCGCCGCACCCCCGGCCACGCCCGTCGACCCGGCTGTTCCGGTCCCGCCGGCGCCGCCGGTCGCGTCGGCGTCGGCCTCCACATACTGGCTCCGGGCGGCGTTCAAAGTGTCGTCATAGGTCAGCTTCGAGGTCGCGGCCCCGGCTGTTCCGGCCACACCGCCGGCGCTGCCGCCGCCGGCGCCGCCGACGGCGCGCTGCTCAAGATTGACCTGCTGCGGCCCGTTGTCGCCCTCGGCCACGCCGACGGTGGTCACAAGATTGGTCATGGTCACCGAAGCGCCCGCGCCCCCGTTTGCGCCATCCGATCCCGATCCGCCGGCTCCACCCAGCTCCCCTGCATTGGCCTCGGTGTTGTTGCCGGTCGCGCTGGCCGTAACCGTGGCGCCGCCGCCGGCGCCGGCGGTATGGCCCACGCCGTCCCCGCCGCCGCCTTGGCCGCCAAAGGCATAGGCGCCCATGTCCATACTGCCGGCGCCGGCGCCCGATCCAGTGGCGCTGGCGGCTCCGCCCGCCGCGCCGTCGCCACTGAGCGCCGTCGAGCCGCCATCGCCGCCCGTGGCCACGGCGTAGGAGTCATCGATATCCGCCACGCTGGTGAGTTGGAGGCTCGCCTGGGCGACACCGCCGGCGGCGCCGCTCGACCCGGCCGAGCCATCGCCGCCGTCGCCGGCGATGGCGAAGGCCTGGGCCTGATCCTGACCGTTTCCCGGCGTACCGGTGGTGATAGTATCGGTCAGAGATGACATCGCGGCGCCCGCCGCGCCGGCCACACCGCCGGCGCTTGACCCGCCGCTGCCGCCCACCGCCGTCTGGGCCAAGCTCATTCTGTCGCCATCGGATTCGACGCCCATCACGGCGTTGCTCATCGCGCTGGCCGCTCCGGCCCCGCCACCGGCGCCGTTGAGACCCGTCCCACCCGAGCCGCCGGTCTGGGTCGCCGAGGCCTGGCCGCCGGAGTTGGCCGTGGCGTCGGCGGTGGCGACGGCCACCCCGCCCGCGCCGCCGACAAAGCCGGCGCCCTGGCCCATGCCGCCCGACCCACCGGTGGCCGCAGAGATCGCCCGGCCCTGCTGGGCGTTATGGGCGAAGGCCGAGGCTGTAGCCGCACCACCCGCTCCGCCATTTGCGCCCGCCCCGGCCGGGGTTCCAGCGCCGCTCGCCCCAGCCGAGCCGCCAACCCCGCCCGAGGCGGTGGCGCTCTCTAGGTGGACGAACGCGGCGCTGGCCGCGTTAGCGACCGCCGTGGCCGCGCCGCCAGCGCCGCCTGCCCCCGCAGCGCCGCCGGCGCCCGTCGTCCCGGCGCCGCCCACGCCGCCGACCCCGCCGGCGCCGCCGCTGGCCGTCGCGGTATTGTCGGGCGCCGTTGTGTTGGAGTTGGTCGCCGTGGCCGCGCCGCCCGCGCCGCCCGCGCCGCCGGCCTGGCCGGCCTTGGATCCCTTCAAGCCGGCCGCGCCGACTGTCCCGTTTACGATAACTTGCATGATATCCTCCCCGATCGACTTGCCGCCGTCAGCGGCGCCGTTGAGCTCAAGCTCGCCCAATTTCCAGGCGCGGGCAAGGGAGCGGCGGCGGGGCGCGTCAGAACGCCGCCTTCAACACATCGAGCCGGCGCTCATAGGTGTGTGAGGCCAGCACTCGCGCGCGCCCTCTCGCGCCTAGGGCCGTCGCCTCGGCGGTATCGCGTAAGGCGCGCGCGTAGAGGTCGTTCAACTCGTCGACATCTCGCCAGACCCACACTTCACGGCCAGGTTCGAAGCAGAGATGTAGATCGGGCTGGTTGTCGGTGATCAGGGCGGCGCCAGCCAGGCAAGGCTCGAAATTGCGCTGGTTGAGTCCAGTGAGAACATTGAACTCGTTGCGGATGTTCAGGGCCGCCAAATGGTTGCGATAGAGGCGCCGCGCCTGGCTCGGCGCGATCCGCCGCGCATGGATCTCGTGACGAACATTTGGCGATGGCCGCCAGGCCGGTCCCCATAACGCTATTGGAGAAGCGACCGCGTCGACCACCGCCCGGCGCTCGGGCGTAGGGTTGGCGACGAATAACATTCGTGTGCGTCTCTGCGAGGCCGCTTGCGGCTCGGCGCCGCGGGGGTCGACAGCGTGGGGGAGGAAGAGCGAGGGCGAGGGCGAGGGGAACGCCAGGGACCTGTGGCGAGCGAGAAGGCCGGTATCGGTATAGCCCACGGCGTCGCACAGCTCGGCGGCGGCGGCCGCGGCCTCATCGAAAACGTCACCCACCCAGCCGATCAGAGGCGCGCGGCCGCGCACGGCCGCCACTCGGGTCAGGATGGCCGATGGAACATGATAGGCGCCGACGGCGAGGATCAGTTCAGGTTCGAAACTCGCGACCCGGCGGGCGATCGCCTCGCCGATCGGTTCGGCAAGCGCGCGCTCCAGCCGCGTGTCCAGCCAGGGCCGGCGGGTGATCCCCACCCGCACCTCGTGACCGGCGCCGGCGAAGGCGCTCGCCGCATCCTCCAGCCAATGGACGATGCTGCCCCGTTTTCCGAGAAGGAAAAGTTTCAAGGCCTGGCGGCTGTTAGGGCCGTCAAACGTGTCCCGATCATGCGCGCCCCTCGGCTCAGGTTCCTCGCCTGGAACCATAGGCGCGCGCCTCTTCCGGGCAAGTCCAACGCTCCCAAAGGCGATCTTCCTTCGTTCGGAAATTTTTTCGCCGCGTCGGGAATAAACGCGCGCCGCCCCCAGTCTTGTCTCGTGAAGGCGCAAGATCGGAACCCAAACGATGACAGACGTGAACGAGGACGGCATGAACCGGCGCGGGCTCATGCGGTGCATGGGCTGGGCTGGCGCCGGCGCGCTCTACACCCTGGCTGGCGGCGGCCTCTCCTCGATCGGCCTCGACGAGGCCCTGGCCCAGACGCCGCGCTCGGCGAAGACCAAGCCCTTCACCTTCCTGCAGATCAGCGACAGCCACATCGGCTTCGACAAGGCGGCCAATCCGGATACCCGCGGCACTTTCAGGGAGGCCGTCGCCAAGGCCAAGGCCCTGCCGACCAAGCCCGACTTCATTCTGCACACCGGCGACATCAGCCATCTTTCCAAGGATGAGCAGTTCGCCGAGGCCGAGGCGATCATCTCGGAGATCGGCCTCCCCGTTTTCTATACGCCCGGCGAGCATGACATGCTCGATGAGGGCGGCGGCAAGGCCTACCTCGCCCGCTTCGGCAAGGGGACGAAGGGAACCGGCTGGTACAGCTTTGATCACCGCGGCGTCCATTTCGTCGCCCTGGTCAATGTCGCCGATCTGAAGCCCGGCGGCATGGCCCACATCGGAGAGGACCAGCTCGCCTGGCTGAAGGACGATCTGGCGCGCCTTGGCGCCAGCACGCCGGTCGTGGTCTTCGCCCATATTCCGCTGTGGACGGTCTACGCCGACTGGGGCTGGGGGACGGACGACGCCGCCCAGGCTCTGGCCCTGCTGGCCCGCTTCGGATCGGTGACCGTGCTCAACGGCCATATCCACCAGATCCTGCAGAAGGCGGAGGGCAATATCACCTTCCACAGCGCCCGCTCCACCGCCTATCCGCAGCCGGCGCCCGGCGCGGCGCCGTCGCCCGGCCCGCTCAAGGTACCGGCCGAACAACTGCCGGGCGTGCTCGGCATCCGCACCGCCGCCTTCGTGCGCGGCGACACCCCGATCGCCCTGATCGATTCCTCCCTCGCCTGACATCAAGGAAAGCCGTCTTGCTCGCCCTACGCTCAACGCTGACGTCCCTCGCCCTGTTGTCCCTCACCGCCGGCCCTCTTGTGGCCGCGCCTAGCCGGGTGGCGGCGGTGACGATCCAGAACTTCGCCTTCGTGCCAGCGATCCTCACGGTGGCGCCGGGCACGACCGTGACCTGGACCAACACCGACGAGGACCCCCACGCCCCGGCGGCCAACGACAAGAGCTTCCGATCGCCGGCCCTGGACACCAACGACAAATTCGCCTTCACCTTCACCAAGCCGGGCGACTACGCCTATTTCTGTGTGATGCACCCGCACATGACCGGGCGGATCGTGGTCAAGGCGCCCTGACCGGCGGAGCGGAAAGCTGGCCGATGGCGGCGGATAGAGGCCTGTTCAGACCACGGTTGGTGTTCAGCGCCGACTCGCCCGCGGGCGAGCCGGCCCGGACGGCGCCGGTGGCTCCCGACCAGGCCGCCCGGTTTCGCGAGCTTATGCTCCCACACCTGGACGCCGCCTATAATCTCGCCCGCTATCTGGCCCGCGATCCGGTGGCCGCCGAGGACATCGTTCAGGACGCGTTCCTGCGGGCCTTTCGAAGTTTCCACACCTTCGCCGGCGGAAACGCCAAGGCGTGGCTTTTCGCCATCGTCCGCAACGGCTTCCTCGATTGGCGCAAGGCCAACCCCCGAATCGATCTGGGCGAGGAATTCCTGGAAGGCGCAGGCGCCGACCATAATCACCCGGAGGCGATCCTGATGCGCGAGGGCGAGGCCAAAGCCCTACGCGAGACCTTGGCCAATCTGCCCGAACCCTTCCGCGAGACCCTGGTGCTGCGCGAGCTTGAAGAGCTTTCCTACAAGGAGATTTCCCAGTCTGACCGGCGCGCCGATCGGCACGGTGATGTCTCGCCTGGCCCGCGCGCGGACCATGTTGGGGGCCTTGATGTTCGCGGGCGAGGGACGGGGACTGGAGGCGAGGCCGTGACGGCGTGCGAGGATAGAACGCTCCAGCTCCACGCCCTGATCGACGGTGAGCTTGACGCCGCCAACAGCGTGGCCACGGAAGCCCATATCGCCTGCTGCGCCGGTTGCGCCGAAGAGCTTGCGCGGCTGGAGGCGATGCGCGCCGGCCTGCGCGCGCCGGCCGTCGCCTTTGCGGCGCCGAGCGACCTGCGAGAACGCATCGATTGGGCCCTGGCGGCCGAAACCGCGCCGGCCCGTCCCGATCGCGCCAGACCGCGTCGGAACCAGCCCTGGCTCTCCGCCCTGGCGGGCGCCACCGTCGCCGCCAGCCTAACCCTGCTGATCGCCGCGCCGCAGTTGGCCACGGTGCGGCTGGAGGATCAGCTGGTTTCCAGCCATGTCCGCTCGCTCCTGGCCGATCACCTCACCGATGTGGCGACCTCCAACGAGCACGTGGTCAAGCCGTGGTTCAACGGCAAGATCGATTTCGCCCCGCCGGTGATGGAGTTGGCCGACCAGGGTTTCCCGCTGGCGGGCGGGCGGCTGGACTATGTGGGCGGCGCCGTCACCCCGGCGATCGTCTACCATCGCCGTCTGCACACGATAAATCTGTTCGTGCGCCGGGCGGGCGCCTACTCATCCCTGACCGGTGTGATGAGCCGGCGCGACGGCTACAGCCTGGTACGGTGGACCCAGGGCGGGCTGGAGTTCTGGGCCGTCTCCGACATCAGCCCGGCCGACCTGGAGTCCTTCCACCGCGCCTTCGTCGGCTCGATCGCCGCGCCGCAGCGTTGATCAGGCCACCTTCACCCGGGCCGCGCTCTCGGGGAGGTCGCCGCCGAAGGCGCGCTGGTAGAATTCGGCCACGGTGGGCCGCTCCAGCTCGTCGCACTTGTTGAGGAAGGTCATGCGGAAGGCCAGGCCCAGGTCGCCGGCGAAGATCTCGGCGTTCTGGGCCCAGGTGATCACCGTGCGCGGGCTCATCACCGTGGAGATGTCGCCGTTCATGAAGGCGTTGCGGGTCATGTCGGCGACCCGGACCATGGCGGCGATCTGGCGCCGGCCCTTCGGCGGTCTTGGCGTAGGTCGGCGACTTGGCCAGGACGATCTCGGCCTCCACGTCGTGGGCCAGATAGTTCAGCGTGGTGACGATCGACCAGCGGTCCATCTGGCCCTGATTGATCTGCTGGGTGCCGTGATAGAGGCCGGTGGTGTCGCCGAGGCCGATGGTGTTGGTGGTGGAGAACAGGCGGAAATAGGGGTTGGGCCGGATCACCCGGTTCTGGTCGAGCAGGGTGAGCTTGCCCTGAGCTTCCAGCACCCGCTGGATGACGAACATCACGTCCGGGCGGCCGGCGTCGTATTCGTCGAACACCAGGGCCATCGGACGCTGCAGGCACCAGGGCAGCATGCCTTCGCGGAATTCGGTGATCTGCTTGCCGTCCTTCAGGACGATGGCGTCCTTGCCCACCAGGTCGATGCGGCTGACATGGCTGTCGAGATTGACGCGGATCATCGGCCAGTTGAGGCGCGCGGCCACCTGCTCGATGTGGGTCGACTTGCCGGTGCCGTGATAGCCCTGGATCATCACCCGGCGATCGAAGGCGAGGCCGGCGCAGATGGCCAGCGTGGTCTGCGGATCGAAGCGATAGGCTTCGTCCAGATCGGGCACATGGCTGTCGCGCGTGCGAAAACGCCGGCACCTGCATGTCGGAATCGACGCCGAACACCTCGCGGATCGGAGACCTTGCGGTCGGGAACCAGGGTGAGCAGCGGATCGTCGGCGGGGTCTGTGAGGCTGGTCATGACCGGCGATCACTAGACGCGAGCCTTGGGCCGACGCAAACGCTCTGACGCAAACTCACACGCTTGGCGGATCAGGCCAGTTTCGCCTTCCGCAGGGTCTTGTAGGCCCTGATCACGCGCTGGAGCTTATGCTCGGCCGAGCGGTCGCCGCCGTTGGCGTCGGGGTGGCAGCGTTTGACCAGCTCGATGTAGCGCGCGCGGACGGTCGGACCGGTGGCCGTGGCGTCGAGATCGAGGTCGGCCAGGGCCGCGCGTTCCAGCTTGCCGAGGCGCCGCTCGAAGGCGGCCCGCTCGTCATTGGCCCGGGCCGTTCCGAAGATGCCGAAGGCGTCGCGGAACACGCCGCGCGCCGCGGCGGCCTCGCGGTTGCGGGCGCCCGCTTTGAACGACCAGGTCGGTCGGCCGCCGGTGGCGAGGTCGTCGGCGATCTGGTCGCGCATCTCGCCGTCGCTCATGCCGGCGAAGAAGTTCCAGGAGCGGTTGTATTCGGCCGCGTGCGCCTGGCAGAACCAGTAGTGCTCATTAGGCAGATCGCGCGACTTCGGCGCTCGCGTGGAGGCGGCCGCGCGGCAGCCCTGGTGGTCGCAGGGCCGCTCGCCCGGCTTCGAGTGCGTGAACGTCCTCGCGCCGCCTCCGCCTCGGCCTTGGGCGGGCGCACGCGGATATCGACGAATCGAGGTCGGTATTAAAAGGCGGCGGGCATGGGCTCAAACTAAGGGGTCGGATGGTCTAAGTTCAAGAATTGACAGCCGCCAGGAAAGGCCGCCAAATGTCGGGCGTCGCCAAAATCATCAAAGACAAGCTCGCCCGCGCCTTTGAGGGCGCGAACATCGAGATCGTTGACGATTCTCATCGTCATGCCGGTC
Source organism: uncultured Alphaproteobacteria bacterium (assembly GCA_963817995.1). Taxonomy (GTDB): domain Bacteria; phylum Pseudomonadota; class Alphaproteobacteria; order Caulobacterales; family Caulobacteraceae; genus Acaudatibacter. Next base: position 524,994 of record CAWFQJ010000009.1, on the reverse strand, counting down.
ACGCCGGGGCAAGCGTCGGGGGCGAAAGCCACTTCAACCTGAGCATAGAAGCCTCGGAATTCGTCGGGATGGGCAGGATCGCGCGCCAGCGACTGGTGCTTGGCCTCCTCGCTGAAGAACTCGCAGGGCCGGTCCACGCCCTTTCGCTGAAGCTGCGCGCGCCCGGAGAGGCCTGACGCTCAAGCCTCGTCCTCAGCGGCGATCGGCGGTCCAACCTTCAACGCCGTGATCTGGTTTCGGCGGCGATCGAGGATCTGGAACTGGTGGTGATGGAATAGGAATTTCTGGCCGGGCTCGGGGATCGCCCGGGCTTCGTGGATCACCAGGCCGGCGATGGTGACGGCGTGGTCGTCCGGCAGGTCCCAGTCCATGGCGCGGTTGAGATCGCGCACGGTGACGTAGCCATCGACATGCACCGAGCCGTCAGCCTGCCTTGCGCACGCCCTGGATGGTCTGGTCGTGCTCGTCGTCGATCTCGCCGACGATCTCCTCGAGGATGTCCTCCAGGGTGACCAGGCCCTGCAGGGCGCCGTATTCGTCCACCACCAGGGCGAAGTGGCTGCGGCGCTTGAGGAAGGCGTTGAGCTGGTCCTTCAGATTGGTGGTTTCGGGGATGAACCACGGCTCGCGCACGATGGTGGCGATATCGATCGCGTCGACCTTGCCGGCGGCCCCGGCCATGGCCCGCAGGAGATCCTTGGCGTGCAGCACGCCGACGATGTTCTCCGGCTCGCCGCGATAGAGCGGCAGGCGCGTGTGCGGGGATTTGAGCACCCTGGCCACCAGTTCCGCGGGCGGCAGGTCGATGTCCATCATCGAGATCGACTTGCGATGGACCATGATCTCGGAGACATCCATGTCGGAGAGATCGAGCACGCCGCCCAGCATGCGCCGATCGCCGCTTTCCACCGCGCCTTCGGAGTGGTGATACTCCACCGCGCCGCGGATCTCCTCGTGGGCGGCCAGGACGTCGGTCTCCATGTCCATCTTCACGCCGAATAGCCTCAAGGTGTGGCGCACGATCCACTGGATGGCGAAGATCACCGGCCCGAGGATTCGCACCGTCCACAGCATGGGCGTCGAAAGCGCGCGGGCGACCTCGTCGGCGCGGACGATGGCCAGGGTCTTGGGCAGGACCTCGACGAACACCACCACCAGCACGGTCATGATGACGGTGGCGAGGGCCACGCCCCAGCCTCCGGGCAGCTCCTTGGTGATGAACTCGGTGACCAGGGCCGAGCTCAGGATATTGATGATGTTGTAGCCGATCAGCACCGCGCCGATCATGGTCTCCTGGTCGGAGAGCAGCAGGTTGACGCGCTTGGCGGGCTTGTCGCCCTCCCGTTCCAGCTGATGCATCCGGCCGCGGCTGGCGCGGGTGAGCGCCGTCTCCGCCGCCGAGAACACCGCCGAGACCGCCAGCAACGCCAGGATCAGCAGAGAGAACAGGCCAATCTCGGCCATCATGGCGTCGCCCCTTCGGTCAGCAGAAAGGACCGTACCGCCGCGCCCTCGACATCATCGGCGATGAAGGCCTCGCCTATGGCGCGGGCCAGGATGAAGGTCAGGCGGCCGGCCTTGGTTTTCTTATCGTGAGCCATCGCCGCCATAAGGCTGTCGGCGCAAAATGGCTTGGCGGTCACGTCCGCCAGCCGAGAGGGAAGGCCGGCGACCGCCACGGCCCGGGCGACGCGATCGGCGTCCCCCGATGGGCAGAAGCCCAGCCGGGCGGAAAATCGGAACGCCATGGCGCAGCCCAGACCCACTGCCTCGCCATGCTTCAGCGTCTCGCCAAATCCGGTGAGGGTCTCGATCGCATGGGCGAACGTGTGGCCGAGATTGAGCAGCGCGCGCGCGCCGCCCTCGCGCTCGTCGGCCGCGACGATATCGGCCTTCATTTCGACGGACCGGCGCACGGCCCTCGCGAGGAGCCTCCGGCTCCCGGTCCAGCACCGCGGCGCCATGGTCTTCGAGCCAGTGGAAAAACCCCCGATCGCCGAGCAGGCCATATTTGAGCACTTCGCCATAGCCGCAGCGAAGCTCGCGCGCGGAGAGCGTGTCCAGCATCGACAGGTCCGCCAGACACCAGGCGCGGCTGGTGAAAGGCGCCGATCAGATTCTTGCCCCGCGGCGTGTCGATGGCGGTCTTGCCGCCGACAGAAGAATCGACCTGGGCCAGCAGGGTGGTCGGGATCTGGATGAAATCGATTCCGCGCTTGTAGATCGCCGCGGCGAAGCCGGTCAGATCGCCGATCACGCCACCGCCGAAGGCGACGATCATGTCGCCGCGATCCAGTTCCAGGGCCAGCAGGCGGTCGCAGAGTTCGGCCAGATGGGTGAAGCTCTTGGTCGCCTCGCCCGGCGGCAGGATGATGGAGTGGCTGGAGACGCCCCCCGCCTCCAGCGCGCCGATCAGCCTTGGGCCATGCAAGTCGGCGATCGTCTGGTCCATTACGATCGCCACCGTCGGCCGCCGCAACAGGGGGCTGATCCACGAAACGGCGTCATCGACGAGGCCGGAGCCGATCGCCACCTCATAGTCCCGGCCAGCCAGGGCGATGTTGACGCGGGCGGTCACGTGGCGGCCGCCGCAAGTGGGGCCAGCGCCTTGATGATGGCGTCCACGGCCACCTGGTGGGCGCTGTCGCCGGTCTCCACCGAAAGGTGCGCCTGGGCGTAAATCGGGTTGCGCGCGGCAGCCAGGGCGCTCAGCACCTCCAGCGGGTCCTTGCCCGTCAGAAGGGGCCGGGTGTCGCGCCGGCCGACGCGGCGGGCCAGCACCTCCAAATCGGCCTGCAGCCAGACCGAGATCGCCCGCGATTGAATGAGCTCTCGCGTACGCTCGTCAATGAAAGCGCCGCCCCCCGTGGCCAGCACATGGGCGGGTTCTTCAAGGAGGCGGGCGATCACGCGGCGCTCGCCTTCGCGGAAAGCCTGCTCGCCATATTGTTCGAAGATTTCCGGAATCGTGCGGCCGGCCGCGGCCTCGACCTCGGCGTCGGCGTCGCGAAACGGCATCGACAGGGCGTTGGCCAGTCGCCGGCCGATACTGCTCTTGCCTACGCCCATGAGGCCCACGAGCGCGATGGTCTTGCGGATGGGTGGCGGAAAGGTGCTCATGACCAGATGTGGGCTTTACACGAGGCCGCCGGCAAGCGCCAAGTTTGGCCATGATTCGCCCCAGGGCATCACAGTGACCAGCGCGGACTGGATCGAAGCCTTTCTGGAGATGATGGCCGCCGAACGGGGGGCGGCGGCCAACACCCTGACGGCCTATGGCCGCGACCTCGAGGACGCCCAGGCCTTTCTCGCGGCCAACGGTTCCGATCTCGCCACCGCGGACGCCGCCGTCATCGAGGCCTATTTCACCAAATTGGGCGCGCGGGGCCTGGCGCCCTCGACGGCGGCCCGGCGCCGCTCGGCCGTGCGCCAGTTCTACCGATTCGTGCTTGGCGAGACCTGGCGCCCGGACGATCCCTCCCGCCGGGTCGAGGCGCCGCGCCAGGGCCGGCCGCTGCCCAAGGTCTTGAGCCGAGCCGAGATGGAGCGGCTGATCGAAGCCGCCGCCCGGACCGACGACGCCGGGGCCGCGCGGCTGGCGGCGATGGTCGAGCTCATCTACGCTTCGGGCCTGCGCGTCTCCGAGCTGACCGGCCCTGACCCTCGCGGCCCTGGCGCGCGATCCGGCCTATCTGATCGTCAAGGGCAAGGGCGGCAAGGAGCGGCTTGCCCCGCTCAACGACGCGGCGCGCGAGGCGGTGAAGGCCTATCTCGTCCATCGCCGCTTCGTTCCTGCCCAAGGGCGTGAAGGAGAGCCCCTGGCTCTTCCCCTCGCGCGGCAAGGCGGGACGGCTGACGCCGCGCCGCTTTTCCCAGCTCTTGGACGAGGCGGCGTTGGCCGCCGGCCTCGACCCGGCCAAGGTCAGCCCCCACGTCCTGCGCCACGCCTTCGCCACCCACCTGCTGGAAGGCGGCGCGGACCTGCGCGTCGTGCAGACCCTGCTGGGCCACGCCGACATCGCCACCACCCAGATCTACACCCACGTGGCCCAGGACCGGCTGCGCGAGGTGGTGGAGACCAAGCACCCGCTTGTCGCGCCGGAGAGATTCTTGACCAAGCCGCCCCGAGCCTTCTTCCAGCCGTTGGCCCAGGGCGCGCCGGCGCCGCCGCGCGAGCTGCCGGTCCGGCTCGAGCGGGTGATCCACTTCCTGCCGCCGCATTTGGAGAAGGTGCGCGCCAAGGCCGCGGAGACCGCCCAGGGCGTCGATGTGCTGTGCGGCAATCTGGAGGACGCCATTCCCGCCGACGCCAAGGCGGCCGCGCGCGAAGGCTTTGTCGAGATGGCCAGGGCGGTCGACTTCGCCGCCGTGGGCACGGGTCTCTGGGTGCGGATCAACGGGCCGGCCTCGCCCTGGCACTTCGACGACGTTACCGAGATCGTCGCCGGCTGCGGCGATGTGCTGGACGTGATCATGATCCCGAAGGTCGAGGGGCCGTGGGATATCCACTATATGGACCAGCTCCTGGCGGTTCTGGAGGCGCGTCATGGCCTCAAGCGCCCCATCCTCCTGCACGCGATACTCGAGACCGGCCAGGGCGTCGCCAATGTCGAGGCCATCGCCACGGCGAGCCCCCGGCTCCAGGGCATGAGCCTTGGCCCCGCCGACCTCGCCGCCAGCCGAGGGATGAAGACGACGCGCGTGGGTGGCGGCCACCCGGCCTATCGGGTGCTCTCCGATCCCCGCGATGACGGGGCGCCTAGGGCCTCGGTCCAGCAGGACATCTGGCACTACACCCTGGCGCGGATGGTCGACGCCTGCGCCAGCGCCGGGATCAAACCCTTCTATGGGCCGTTCGGCGCCATCGACGATCCGGAGGCCTGCGAGCAGCAGTTCAAGAACGCCTTCCTGCTCGGCTGCGCCGGCGCCTGGAGCCTGCATCCCAGCCAGATCGCCATCGCCAAGCGGGTGTTCTCACCGGACCCGGCCGAGGTGGCTTTCGCCAAGCGCATCGTCGAGGCCATGCCGGACGGCTCCGGCGTGGCGATGATCGATGGCAAGATGCAGGACGACGCGACCTGGAAGCAGGCGGCCGTCATGCTCGACCTCGCCCGCCAGGTGGCGGCCAAGGATCCGGCGATGGCGGCGATCTACGGCCTCTGAATTCGCGACACCCAGGCGTTTCGGCGACAACTTGCTCGCGGCCGTCATCGGCCCTAGGTTCGCGCGCTTCAACGAGCCGGGCAGTTCCAGGATTTCATGGCCGCGCACTATCTGGAATTCGAGCGCCCGATCGGCGAGCTCGAAACCAAGATCGATGAGCTTTCCAAGCTCTCCGAAACCGCCGGCCATGGCGCGTTCGACGCCGAGATCGCGGCCCTGCGCGCCCGTGTCGGCGAGCTGCGCGCGGAGACCTACGCCCATCTGGACGCCTGGCAGAAGACCCAGATCGCCCGCCATCCCGACCGGCCGCACTTCGTCGACTACGTCGCCGGCCTGATCGAGGAGTTCGTCGAGCTGCGCGGCGACCGCACCTTCGCCGACGACCAGGCGATCCTGGGCGGCCTTGGCCGGTTTCGCGGCCAGCCGGTGGTGGTGATCGGCCAGGAAAAGGGCCACGACACCACCACCCGCATCAAGCACAACTTCGGCGCGGCCCGGCCGGAGGGCTATCGCAAGGCGGTCCGGCTGATGGACCTGGCCGAGCAGTTCAACCTGCCGGTGCTGTCCTTCGTCGACACCGGCGGCGCCTATCCCGGCATCGGCAGCGAGGAGCGCGGCGTGGCCGAGGCCATCGCCCGCGGCACCGAGCGATGCCTGACGCTCGGCGTGCCGATGATCGCCACCATCACCGGCGAGGGCATGAGCGGCGGGGCCATCGGCATCGCCGCGGCCAACCGGGTGCTGATCCTGGAGCACTCGATCTATGCGGTGATCTCGCCCGAGGGCTGCGCCTCGATCCTGCTGCGCGACCGGGCCCTGGCCGAGGGCGCGGCCAAGGCGATGAAGATCACCGCCGAGGATCTGATCGCCCTGAAGGTCGTGGACCGGATCATCGAGGAGCCGGTCGGCGGCGCCCATGCCGACCCGGCTCTGGCCATCAGCCGGGTGGGCGATGCGGTGGAAGCCGAGCTGAAGGCGTTGCTACCACTCTCTCCCGACGCCCTGCGCGACCAGCGCGCCGAACGGTTTTACGCGATCGGAAGGCCTTAAGCCCAGGCTTAGTGCTGGCTCTCCGGCATGCGCACGACCAGGCCGTCGAGTGCGTCGGTGACCTTGATCTGGCAGGAGAGGCGGGAGTTGGGTTCGACGTTCTCGGCGAAGTCGAGCATGGATTCCTCCATGGCCGAGGGCGTGCCGGTCTTGTCCGTCCAGGCCTCGTCCACATAGACGTGGCAGGTGGCGCAGGCGCAGGCGCCGCCGCAGTCGGCGTCGATGCCGGGGATGTTGTTCTTGACCGCGCCTTCCATGACCGAAAGGCCGGTCTTCACGTCGATGACGTGCTCGGTGCCGCTGTGTTCGATGTAGGTGATCTTCGCCATGGACTCCCCGCGCGAGCGTTTTATGCGGCGACCTCTTTCATGGAAATGGCGGTATCCGCAAGCTTCGCGCGCGAGATCGGGCGTCTTTGGCCGATCAGCTGGCGCCCGGCCATGAACTCGGCCGGGGCGTTCACCGCCTCCACCGCCTGGATCACATCGCCCTTCAGATGAAAGACCGCGAACTTGGCCGCGGCCGGATCGCCGCGCACGAGAACGTCGTCGACGTCGAAGGGCACGCCGGCGAACTGCTACTTCAGGTCATACTGATCGGACCAGTTCCAGGTGACTTCCTGCGCCGCCGGCGGCCGTCCCGTGATGGCCGAGGCCGCCTGCCTGGCCTGCTCCAGCGCGTTGGCGACGCTTTCCAGCCGGAACATGCGGCCATAGTGGGTCATGGGCCGATGGGTGACGTCGCCGATGGCGAAGATATCCGGATCGCTGGTGCGCGCCTCCTCGTCCACCACGACACCCCCGGCGCACTCGAGCCCGGCGTCCTTGGCGAGCTCGTCGTTGGGCGGCGCGCCGACCCCGATCAGGGCGACATCGCAGGCGATCACCCGGCCATCGGCGAGGCGCACGCCGGTCACCTTGCCGCCCGCCCCTTCCAGGCGCTCAACCTGGGCGTTGACCTCGAACGCGACGCCGTGGCGGCGATGGTAGTCGGTGAAGAAGTCCGACAGCACCTCGCACGCCACCCGGGCGAGAATGCGCGGCTCGCGTTCGATCACCACGGCCTCCGCGCCCAGCGCCCGCGCCGAGGCGGCCGCCTCCAGGCCGATATAGCCGCCGCCGATCACCGCCAGCCGCTTGCCCGGTCCCAACAGGGCCTTCAGCGCCTCGGCGTCGGCCGCCGAGCGGAGGGTGAGGACGCCGGCCAGATCGACGCCAGGAATATCCAAGGACCGCGCCCGGGCGCCGGTGGCGAGGATCAGGGTGGAATAGGGAATGACGCGCCCGTCGGCGAGGCTGATCGTGTGGGCCGAACGATGGATCTCGGTCACCTTGGCCGAGAGGATCAGCTCGATGCCGGCCTCGGCGTAGAAGGAGAGGGGCTTGAGAGCCAGGCTGTCGGCGTCTGCTTCGCCCTTCAGCCAGGCCTTGGAGAGCGGCGGCCGTTGATAGGGAGGGATCGGCTCCTCTCCGATGAGGGTGATCTTGCCCTCGAAACCATATTGCCGAAGCAGGGCCGCGACCGTGCCTCCGGCGTGGCCGGCTCCCACGATCACCACGCCCGCGCCTTGGTCAGTCATGCGCGTTCGATGCCGAGAAATGGTCTGATGGTCAACGAAAGATCGCCCCGGCTTGCCGCGAGTGGGCGCCTGCGGCAATCAGTCGGCGCAGGGCGTCAAGTCTAGGGGATCACGTGAGCCGAGGATCAAAATCGGTGCGGCCATCCAGGCGCGAGGTTGTGGGCGCCGGCCTCCTGGGCTTCGTCGCGGCAAGCGCGGGACGAGCGGTCGGTGCGGATGAGGCGGCGCCGCGGCTTGGGCCGCCGACGGTCTTTTCATTCGAGGCGCTCCAGACGCGCGCCCGGATGCTGGCCAGGTCGCCCTATCGCCCGGCGCCGTCGCCTTTCGCCGACCGTCTGGCGAGGCTGGATTTCGATGCGATCGGCCAGATTCGCTATCGCTCCGAAGCCGCTTTGTGGCGGAACAGACCCGGCGTCGACGCGGTCGAGTTCTTCCATCTCGGCAAATACGCCCAGACGCCGGTGAAGATCCGCATGGTCGAAGGCGGCGTAGCCAGGGAGATCCTCTACTCGCCCGCCCTTTTCGATATCCCCGGCGGCGACCTGGCCAGCCAGCTCCCCGCCGATCTCGGCTTCGCCGGTTTTCGGGTGATGAACCCTGACGGCCGGGGCGACTGGATCGCCTATCTCGGCGCCTCCTATTTCCGCGCCGCCACGCCGTTCAACCAATACGGCCTTTCCGCCCGGGGCCTGGCGATCGACACCGGGGCCGGGCGGCCCGAAGAGTTTCCCCGCTTTACCGCCTTCTGGCTCTCGCACGATCAGGGAAACCTGGTGGTCTGCGCCCTGCTGGAGAGCGCCAGCGTCGTGGGCGCCTATCGCATCATCCATCATCGGAATGGCGGCGGCCTTACCCAGGATGTGGAGGCGACGCTCAATTTTCGAAAGCCGGTGGAAACCCTCGGCGTCGCGCCCCTGACCAGCATGTTCTGGTACGGTCCCGCGGATCGGGCGAAGGCGCTCGACTGGCGCCCGCAGATCCACGATTCCGACGGCCTGGCGACGTGGACCGGCGCCGGCGAGCGCATCTGGCGGCCGCTGACCGATCCCGCCCAGGTGACCACCAACGCCTTTATCGACGCCGATCCCAAGGGCTTTGGACTCATGCAACGGGACCGCGCCTTCGAGGACTATCAGGACGACGGCGCCTTCTATGACCGGCGCCCCAGCGTGTGGGTCGAGCCCGTCGGCGGGTGGGGCGCGGGATCGGTGAAGCTGGTGGAGATCCCCACCACTGGCGAGACCGAGGATAACATCGTCGCTTTCTGGTCCCCCGCGCGACCGGTCAAAGCAGGCGACACCCTTAGTCCGCGCTATCACCTGCACTGGGGCGACGAGGAGCCCAGCCCCCTCGGCGTCGCCCGGACGGTCGCCACACGCCAGGGGATTGGCGGCCGCCCAGGGGTGGCGGCCGAGGCTAGCGGGCGCAAGTTCGTCGTGGACTTCGCCGGCGGACGGCTGGCTGGTCTCACGCGTCAGAGCGGCGTGACGCCGGTGGTGACCGCCGACGGGAAATCAATCGCCGCGGCCGCCTATCCCGTGGTTGGAACCGATCGCTGGCGACTGATGTTCGATGTCGACCCGGCGCGCGGGAACACGCTTGAGCTTCGGGCGTTCCTACGCCTCGGCGCGGAGGCGTTGACCGAAACCTGGGTCTTCCAGGCGACCGGCTGAGCCACTGCCGGTCGGACCCGATTTTGGCGCCGCCCGGCCGTTTCCGCGCCCTCTTTTGGCCACGCGACGAAGGCCTTGGTCCGGCCGGGGGCGCAAGCTGGAAAATGGAGTGGGTGTTGTCCAGCGACGCGGTGCTCGTGCTGAAACGCGATGTCTTGTCGAGAGCCTGGGCCGGCGGGTCTCCAGCAAATCCGCGAAGCAACGACCGCGACCTGCCGGCCGACGCACCCTTGGACATGCCGGTGCAATCCCTGGACGCGGCGCCGATGGAAACGGTCTCGCCTTTGGCCGGCGCGCGGCGCGCCTTGATATTGATGGCCACAACCTTGGTGATGACCGGCTTCGCGGTGACCGCCCTGTACGACGTTCTCAAACAGGACACGCTGGGGCCACTCGACGTCCTCATTCTAATGGTCTTCGCGCCTCTGTTCGCCTGGACGGCCTTCTCCTTCGCCAGCGCCATGGCCGGATTGCTCGCCGGGCCCGATGACATCAGCGCCCATTGGGCGGGACCGCTTCCCAGCCTCGCAAGTCGGACCGCGATCCTGTCACCGGTTTATAACGAAACGCCGGGACGCCTGTTCGCGCGGCTGAACGCCATGGCTCAATCGATCGAGGCCGCCGGCGCCGGAGAGCACTTCGATATCTTCGTGCTCAGCGACACCTCCGATGACGAGTTGCGGGAAAGCGAGCAGGATCATTTCCGCCGGCTGCGACGTCGTCTTTCGGGAAGGATGGGCGTCTATTATCGCCATCGGGCGAAGAATATCGACCGCAAGGCCGGCAACATCGGCGACTGGGTTCGCCGCTTCGGCGGGGCCTATGATTTCATGGTCGTCTTGGACGCCGACAGCCTGATGGCGGGGGAAAGCCTCGTGCGGCTGGCCGGCGCGATGGAGCAACACCCGAAGCTCGGTCTGATCCAGACCACGCCGGTGGTGGTCAATCGCCACAGCCTGTTCGCCCGGGCCGAGCAGTTCGCCAGCCGGCTCTATGGGCCTCTCCTGGCGCGGGGGATCGCTTGGTGGTCCGGCGATCACGGCAATTACTGGGGCCACAACGCCATCATCCGGGTCGCCGCCTTCGCCGCACACGCGGGACTGCCGCACCTGACGGGCGCCCGCCCGTTCGGCGGGCACATTCTCAGCCACGACTTTGTCGAGGCCGCCCTCCTGCGCCGCGGCGGCTGGAAGGTGCGCATGGCGCCGGGCCTTGGCGGAAGCTACGAGGAGAGCCCGCCGACCCTGGCCGACGCGATCACGCGCGACCGGCGATGGTGCCAGGGGAACCTTCAGCATCTCAAGGTGCTGCGCGGCCGGGGGCTCAGCCTCGTCAGCCGCCTGCATCTGGCGCGCGGCGTCGCCTCCTACCTGATGGCGCCCCTGTGGTTCGCTCTGCTGATGATGAGCGCCCTGCTGGCGCTGAAGCCGGCCTGGGGAGTCTCCGACACCGAGATCGCCGACCAGCGAATGGTCGGCGGCGTCCCGGCCAGTGGGGCGATAGCCGCGGTGTTCGTGATGTCGATGGCCTTTCTGATCGCCCCCAAGATTATCGCCTTCTTCGCCATGCTGGCCTCTCCGGAGGAGCGCGCCCGATTTGGCGGCGGGCGATGCGCCTTCGCGGGCCTTGTGCTGGAAATCCTGCTTTCGGCCCTGCTCGCTCCGGTGCTCATGCTGCATCAGATCTGGGCCCTGATCTCCATCCTCTCGGGCCGGGACTCGGGCTGGAGCGCCCAGCATCGGGAAGAGGACGCCCTCTCGCTCGAGGACGCGGCCAATCAGCATCTGGGGGATACGGCGGTTGGGGTGATGCTTGGCGTGGCGGCCTGGAGCGTTTCGATCCACACCCTTGCCTGGATGCTCCCAGTCATCGCCGGCATGGCTCTTTGCATTCCCATCGCCGCTTGGACATCGCGCCGCGAGCTCGGCGATCTGGCGGCGCGGTGGGGGCTGCTACGCGTTCCCGAGGAAATCGCGCCCTCCGCCCTGATCCGCCGCTTCAACGCCCTGCAACAGGAGCCAGGCGCCGTTGGGCGCCCTCAGATCGTCGAGACGGCGCCGGCTCGCGCCGCCAGCCTCGGCGCCCTGGTGGGAGCCGTGCCCGTCGAGGCCTAAACCCGCCGCCGCGCCCGTCTGGCCATCAGCGCCATGACCCATTCGTCGGGGAGGATATGGGCGGCCGCGGCGATCGCCTTGTTGGGCGCGCCGGGCACGCAGATCGGCCGGTTCGCCTCCGCCGCCTCGAAACCCGCCGCCGCCACTTCGTCCGCGCCCAGCCACAGCCATGGCGGCGCCTGTTGGCCCACGATGGCGCGGGTCCCGTTCACGTCGTGAAACTCGGTGTAGGTGAAGCCGGGGCAGAGCGCCGATACGTGGACGCCAGTGCGGCGCCATTTCCAGGTGCAGACTCTCGGAAAAGCTGACCACGAAGGCCTTGGCGGCGCTGTAGAGGCCGCCGCCAGGGCTGCCGGCTATCAGCCCCGCCACCGAGGCGACATTGAGGATGCGCCCGAAACGCCGCTCGATCATGCCAGGGGCGACCCGGTGGGCAAGCTCGCAAATGGCTGTGACCAGAACCTGCAGAAAGGCGCGCTGATCCTCCCACCTCGTGTCGGCGTAGGCGCCGACAAGGCCGTAGCCGGCATTGTTGACCAGGGCGTCGACCACCCGCCCGTGCGCTTCGATATGATCCAGGATCGCCTTGGGCGCCGCCGGATCGGCAAGATCGGCCGGCACGATCAGCACCTCGACGCCGTGGCTGAGGCGTATTTCGTCGGCGAGCGCGCGCAGACGATCCTCCCGCCGGGCGCTGAGGGCTAGATCATAGCCATGGGCGGCATAGACCCTGGCCAGGGCCGCGCCGATGCCGGCCGACGCTCCGGTGATCAGGGCGAGGCGCTGGTTCAACGGCGGCGGCGTGGAATCTACCATGGCGGGGAGCCTAACGTCGCCCCGCCCCACTGGCTAAGAAAATGTTCTTTGGCGCCTTCGATCGTGGCGACCTCAAACGTTCCAGCTCCCGAGCCCCGGCGGCGGTACGCCGCGATTGAACGGGGCAGAGTTTAGGTGTACCGCGCGGCCTTCAGCGCGGATCGCCAGCCCTTGGAGGCAAGACCTTGGCCGTAAAAGGCCTGCCCCGACCTCCGCGCGACCACATCGCATCTGTCTATCGTTACGCGGGACTTTCGCGGCGAGACAAGGCCCCGCACGTGCCGGGCACCCGGCGCGGCTTCGCGGCCCTGAGCCTGGGGGCGGTGGGCGTGGTGTTCGGCGACATCGGCACCAGCCCGCTCTACGCCATGCGCGAAGCCCTGGCCCATTCACGCGCCGGTGGGGTCGCCGCAGATCGCCGTGCTGGGCGTGGTCTCGCTGGTCATCTGGGCCCTGACCCTGATCGTCACGGTCAAATACGTCACCGTGCTGATGCGCGCCGACAACAAGGGCGAGGGCGGCACCGCTGGCCCTGATGGCCCTGGCCCAGCGCGCGCTGGGCCGACGATCCGGCGCGCTCTTCCTGCTGGGCATGATCGGCGCGGCGCTGTTCTATGGCGACGGCGTGATCACGCCGGCCTTCTCGGTGCTCTCGGCGGTGGAGGGCCTCAAGGTCGCGCCGCACCTGGGCCACGTGCTCGACGCCCTTCGTGCTGCCCAGCGCCGCGGCGATCCTGGTGGCGCTGTTCCTGGCGCAGGCGCGCGGCACCACCGGCGTGGCGGCGCTGTTCGGGCCGGTGATCGGCCTGTGGTTCCTCACTCTGGCGGCCCTGGGCATCTACACATCTGGCCGACGATCCTTCGGTGCTTCTGGGCGTTCAACCCCTACTACGCGGCCCGCTTCCTGATCGAGAACGGCTTCGTCGGCTTCGTCATCCTGGGCAGCGTGTTCCTGGCCGTGACCGGGGCCGAGGCGCTCTATGCCGACATGGGCCACTTCGGCAAAAACCCGATCCGCGCCGCCTGGCTGGGTCTGGTCTTCCCGTGCCTGGCGCTCAACTACCTGGGCCAGGGCGCCCTGGTCCTGCATCACCCCGACGCGCGGCACGATCCGTTCTTCGCAGATGGTGCCGCACTTCGCCTATTGGCCGGTGCTGATCCTGGCGACGCTGGCCGCGGTGATCGCCAGCCAGGCGGTGATCACCGGCGCCTTCTCCATGACCCAGCAGGCGGTTCAGCTGGGCCTGCTGCCGCGCATCGACATCAAGCGCACCTCGGAGACCCAGGCCGGCCAGATCTTCGTGCCGGCGGTCAACGGCCTGATGATGATCGGCGTGCTCCTGCTGCTGGTGGTCTTCCAGAGCTCGCACCGCCTGGCCTCGGCCTATGGCGTCGCGGTGACCGGCACCATGTTCGTCAGCACCCTGCTGGCCTATGTGGTCGTCCGCCAGCTGTGGAAGTGGGGCTGGCCGAGGGTCATCGCCCTGCTGGCGCCGATCACCGTCATCGACACGGTGTTTCTCTCCTCCAACCTACCGAAGATTCCCGACGGGGCCTGGCTGCCGCTGGCGTTCGGCGCCGGCCATGGTGATCGTCATGTGGACCTGGGCCCGGGGCGTGCGCCATCCTCAACGAGCAAGAGCCAGGCGAGAAGCGTGCCCTTGACGGATCTGATCGCCATGCTGGCGCACCCGGCCGCCGTAGCGCGCGCCCGGCACGGCGATCTTTCCTCACCGCCGACCCGGACGTCGCGCCGGTGGCCCTGATGCACAACCTCAAGCACAACAAGGTGCTGCATCAGAAGAACATCATCCTGACCGTCAGGACGGCCGAGACTCCGCAGGGTCGCCGAAGCCGACCGCATCCGCATCGAGCCGATCAACGACGACTTCAAGCAGGTCCTCACCCTGACCTACGGCTTCATGGAGAGCCCCAACCTGCCCGCGCGCCCTCGCCGAGTGCAAGAAGCTGGGTCTGAAGTTCGACATCATGGCCACGAGCTTCTTCCTGGGCCGCCGCTCGATCATCGCCGACGCCCATTCGGGCATGCCGCTGTGGCAGGACAAGCTCTTCATCTTCCTGATGAAGAACGCCGCCAACCCGACCGACTTCTTCCAGATCCCGCCGGGCCGGGTGGTGGAGCTGGGCGCCCAGGTGACGGTCTAGCCCGCGGGCCCGCGGGGGTTGCGCTCAAGGCCAAGGCCGCCTTTAAGCGCGCCGACTTCCTGCTTCCAAAAGGACACCCCCATGGCCGCCGACCTGAGCCCCAAGAAGGTCGTGCTCGCCTATTCCGGCGGCCTCGACACCTCGATCATCCTGAAATGGCTGCAGCAGACCTATGGCTGCGAGGTGGTGACCTTCACCGCCGACCTCGGCCAGGGCGAGGAGCTGGCGCCGGCGCGCGAGAAGGCCCTGCTGCTGGGCATCAAGCCGGAGAACATCTTCATCGAGGACCTGCGCGAGGAATTCGTGCGCGACTACGTCTTCCCGATGTTCCGGGCCAACACGGTCTATGAGGGCCAGTATCTGCTCGGCACCTCGATCGCCCGGCCGCTGATCGCCAAGACCCAGATCGACATCGCCCGCAAGGTCGGCGCCGACGCCGTCTGCCACGGCTCGACCGGCAAGGGCAACGACCAGGTGCGCTATCGAGGTGGCCTATTACGCCCTGGAGCCCGACATCCAGGTCATCGCCCCGTGGCGCGAATGGGACTTCAAGAGCCGCGAGGCCCTGCTCGCCTTCGCCGAACAGCACCAGATCCCGATCGCCAAGGACAAGCGCGGCGAGGCGCCGTTCAGCGTCGACGCCAACCTTCTGCACTCCTCCTCCGAGGGCAAGGTGCTGGAGGATCCGGCCGTCGAGGCGCCCGAATTCGTCCATCATGCGCACCATCGCGCCCGGAGGACGCGCCCGACAGGCCGCATGGTCTTCACCATGGATTTCGAGGACGGCGATCCGGTCGCCATCGACGGCGAGCGCGCTGTCGCCCGCCGCCCTGCTGACCCGGCTGAACCAGCTGGGCCACGACAACGGCGTCGGCCGTCTCGACCTGGTGGAGAACCGCTTCGTCGGCATGAAGTCGCGCGGCGTCTACGAGACGCCCGGCGGGACGATCCTGCTGGCCGCGCACCGGGGCATCGAGTCGATCACGCTCGATCGCGGGGCCATGCACCTGAAGGACGAGCTGATGCCGCGCTACGCGGAGCTGATCTACAACGGCTTCTGGTTCTCGCCGGAGCGGGAGATGCTGCAGGCGGCGATCGACCACTCCCAGGCCCTGGTCACCGGCCAGGTGCGGGTCAAGCTCTACAAGGGCAATGTCACGCATCATCGGCCGCGACAAGCCCCTATTCGCTCTACGACCAGGACCTGGTGACCTTCGAGGAAGGCAAGGTCGCCTACGACCACCGCGACGCCGCCGGCTTCATCAAGCTCAACGCCCTGAGGCTGCGGGTGCTGGCGCGGCGGAACGCACGGGTGGCGAGGGGCTGAACGGCCCGCGTCCAGCACACGGCTTTGCGCCCCCTCCGTCACTCGCCTTCGGCGAGCGCCACCTCCCCCGTGAAGAGGCACAGGGGAGGAGAAGGTTCCTCCTCCCATGCAAGCGAAGCGCAGCGGGGGAGGTGGCGCGGCGCGCTTTCTTGCGCCGCGACGGAGGGGGCGCAAAGCCGGGCCAACGAACTCCGCGTCAGGCCGGCGCGACGGCCCGGATCACCTCGGCGTAGCCGCTGGCGCGTTCCATCTTGGGGAACCAGCCTTTGGCCTCCAGCAGGCGGCTGGCCCGGGGCAGGTTCCAGCAGGGCACATGCATGAACATGTGATGCTCGCAGTGGTAGTTCACGTAGTAGGGCGCGATCAGGGCCCGCTCGATCAGGCCCGCCCGTGTGGTCCGGGCGTGATGCAGGGGATCGGGCTCGTTCTTGGCCACCATGGCGTGCTCGGCGATGTTGCGCAGGCGGGTGACGAGCTGGAACCAGGTCGCCCTCGGCAATAGCCACAGGGCGAACCAGCCCCACCAGACACCGATGGCGCCGAAGGCGAGGACGCCGGCGGCGTTGAGGATCAGCCAGCGGCGCTGGCGATAGATCTCATCGCCCAGGATGGGCAGGAGCGGCTCGCCGCGCTTGCGGGCCTTGAGCTTGGCGACGAGGCGGCCGAACCGCTGCTTGAACCAGGTCTGGCCGGTGAGATCGCGGACGATCTTGCGGCGGAAGGAGGCGCGGCTGATCGGGAACGGCGCGGAGAGCACCAGGTCGGGATCCTCGGCCTGCTGGGCGAACTTGTGGTGCTGCAGATGATAGGCGCGATAGCTCGCCACCCCGCCGGTGCAAAGCCACTCGCCCACCCAGTCGCCGATGGCGGCGTTGGGGTGCAGGGCGCCGTGGGCGGCGTCGTGCTGAAGGATGCCCAGGCCCAGCTGCCGCGCGCCGATGATGACCACCGCCAGGGGAAGGGTGATCGGCCAGACGATCGCCATGGCCATGGCCAGGCCGATGACGATCCAGCAGTGGGCGACCAGCGCCAGGCCCTTCCACGACGAGCGCGCGGACAGCGGCGCCCACTCTTCGGGCGTGAAGAAGTCCCTGGGATTGACGCGGGCGGCGACGGACATGATCCCTAGTCTATCACACCGCCCGCGTGGGCGATAAGAGCGCTAGCCTCGGCCGGGACCGCCCGGGCCGCCCGGACCGCGGCCGCGTCCCCAGCCGCCGTGGCCGCCATCTCCGTCGCGCAGCATCGGCAGGGCGTCCATGGTGCGCTTCTGATCGGGGCTGAGTTGGGCGTAGAGCGCCTTGGTGGCGGCGTCGCGTTTGGCGAAGGCGGCCTTCATCTGGGCCATGCGCTCATCCATCTTCTGGGCCATGAAATCCAGGCGCTGAGGCGTGGTCATGGCAGCCATGGCGGCGCGATCTTGGCCCATCTTGCCGTCGGGGCCGCCGCGCCAGCCGCCCGGACCACCCGGCCCGCGCGCGGGCTTCATGGCGTCGGCGAAGGCGGCGAAGGCGCTCTCCTGATCGGGCTTGATGTTGAGCGCGTCGTGCAGGGCCTTGATGCGCGCGGCGCGGCGGGCGTCCATGCGGGCCTGCATCTGGGCCGGGTCCCAGCCCTTGCCGGCCATGGGCGGCGGTCCGGGAGGGGCGTCCTGGGCCTGGACGACAGGCGCCGCGGCGAGGGCGGCGACGAGGGCGAGGGCGGAAAGGCGAGCGGCGTTCATGACGGCGTCCGTTCAGTTGCGGGAGCCTTCGCCGTACGCGGTTTTTGTTGCGTCGTGTTTTCCGTGCTGAGACGAAATCAGGGCGCCGGCTCGGGGTTGTTTCCAAAGCCCGCCTGCAATTGCTCGGTGGTCACCCCGAAGATCGCCGCGAACGGCGAGGGGGCGCCCTGGTCCCAGGCGTGGCGCGAACCGATGGTGATGCCGCCGTCGACCACCATGTGGGTTCCGGTGACGAACACCGAATCGTCGCTGGCCAGATAGAGGGCGGCGGCGGCGATGTCGTGGGGCAGGCCGGCCTTGGGCACCGGCTGGGCGATAGCGGCGTTCTGGGCGACCATGGCGGCCATCTGGTCGGCGCCGTCCCGCGCCATGCCCAGCGCCGTGCCGAAGATCGAGGTGGCGATCAGGCCCGGGCAGATGGCGTTGACGCGGATCTTGTGCGGCGAAAGCTCGGCCGCGGCGCAGCGGCTCATGTGGATCACCGCGCACTTGGCGGTGGAATAGGCGAGCGGCCCCCAGCCGGCCTGCAGCCCGGCGATGGAGGCGGTGTTGATGATCGAGCCGCCGCCGCGCTCCAGCATCAGCGGCAGGGCGTGCTTCATGCCGAGCGCCGGGCCGCGCACCAGCACGGCGAAGATGGCGTCCCAGCCCTCGGCGGTCATGGTCTCCGACCCCGCCCGGCATGCCGGCGTGGCCGGCGTTGTTGAACAGAATGTCGAGACCGCCGAAGGCGCTCTTGGCCAGGGCGCAGGCGGCGGCGATGTCGGCCTCGACGGTGACGTCGCAGTGGGCGTAGCGCACCGCGTCAGGGAACCGCTGCTCCAGCATGGCGCCCTTCTCGTCCTGGATGTCGGCGGCCACCACCTTGGCGCCCTCGGCCACGAACAGCTCCACGGCGCCCAGGCCGATGCCCGAGCAGCCGCCGGTGATCACCGCGACCTTGCCCGCTAGACGTCCGGCCATGTGGCGCTCTCCATTCTGGTTGAAACGGGTTGAGGGGGTGGATGCGGCGACGATCTAATTCACCACGGAGGACACAGAGAGCACGGAGGCGGGAGGAGCGAGGGCTTCCTCGTCGCGAAGCGAAAGACCTTAACTTGGTGTCCTCTGTGTCCTCCGTGGTGAATTAGGGCGCCCGCGGCGCGTAAAGCTAAGCTAGTCGATGGTCACCACGACCTTGCCGAGCGCCTTGCGAGCGGCGAGGTGGGCGATGGCTTCGCCGGCGCGCTCCAGGGGGAAGCGCTCGGAGACGTGGGGCTTGATCTTGCCGGCGGCGTAGAGGTCCATCAGCGCCTTGACGTTGGCCTGGTGGGCCGCCGGATCGCGCGCCACCGCCGCGCCCCAGAAGACGCCGACGATGTCGCAACCCTTTAAGCAGGGCGAGGTTGAGCGGGATGCGCGGAATGCCGGCGGGGAAGCCGATCACCAGGAAGCGGCCCTCCCAGGCGATGGAGCGCAGGGCGGCTTCGGCGTAGTCGCCGCCGACCCCGTCATAGACCACGTCGGCGCCCTTGGCCCCGCAGGCCTGTTTGAAGAGATCGGCCAGGGCCTTCTGGCCGTCGCGGTCGAACGGGCCGGCGGGATAGACCACCCCGGCGTCGGCGCCGTGGGCCAGGCACAGATCGACCTTTTCCTGCGAGGAGGCGGCGGCGATCACCTGGGCGCCCATGGCCTTGCCGAGCTCCACCGCCGCCAGGCCGACGCCGCCGGCCGCGCCCAGCACCAGCAGGGTCTCGCCGGCCTTCAGATGGCCGCGATCCTTGAGGCCATAGTAGGAGGTGCCATAGGTCATCAGGAAGGCGGCCGCCTCGTCGAAGGGCATGGAATCGGGGATCGGCGTCAGGCGCGACGGCCTCCAGGGCGATCTCCTGCGCCATGCCGCCATTGCCGGTGCTGCCCAGCACCCGGTCGCCGACCTTGAGATGGGTGACGCCCTCGCCCACGGCCTTGACCACGCCGGAGATCTCGCCGCCGGGCGAGAACGGCCGCGCCGGCTTGAACTGATACTTGTCCTCGATGATCAGCACGTCGGGATAGTTGACGCCGCAGGCCTTGACCGACACCACCGCCGCGCCGGGCTTGGCCACCGGGTCCGGCGCATCCTCGATCACCAGGGTCTCGGGGCCGCCGACCTGTTTGCTCAGCAAGGCTTTCATGAGCGTCCTCTCCACGTTTTCTTATTGGCGCGCGGACGCTATCCGATGGACCCTGGCGGCGGAAGCCCTTCAAGGAGATGGAATGAGCGACAAGACCTTCAGCATGGCCATCCATGGCGGCGCCGGCGCCCTCAAGGGCCGCGACTACGATCGCGAGGTCATCCACATGCGCGGCCTGATCGAGGCCGGGCGCGACCGGCTGGCCGCCGGGGCGGCGGCGCTGGAGGTGGTGGTCGAGACCGTCGCGGCGCTGGAGGCCTCGGGGCTCTATGTGGCCGGACGCGGCGCGTCGCCCAATTCGGCCGGGGTCTATGAGCTGGACGCGAGCGTCATGGTTGGCCCCTCGCGCCGCGCCGGGGCCGTGGCCGCCCTGCAGGGCTTCGCCTCGCCGATCCGCGCCGCCAAGGCGGTGATGGAGGCCACGCCGCATGTGCTGCTGGCGGCGAGGGCGCGGCCGCCTTCGCCGGCGGAACAGGGGCTGGAGCGCATCGCCGATCCCGAGGCCTGGTTCACCAAGGCCGGGTGGAGCGGCCCGGTGAAGCGCGCCGACCTCGCCACCGGCACGGTGGGCTGCGTCGCCCGCGACGCCGCCGGGACCCTGGCGGCGGCCACCTCCACCGCCGGAGTGTTCCGAAAGATGTGGGGCCGGGTGGGCGATAGCCCGATCCCGGGCGCCGGGGTGTGGGCCGACGACAAGGTCGCGGTCTCCTGCACCGGCGCCGGGGAGATGTTCATCCGCGCCGCCGTCGCCGCCCAGGTTTCGCATCGGATGGCCTTGGCCGGCCAGAGCCTGGCCGAGGCGACGCAGGCGGCGTTGGCCGACGCCCTGAGCCTCGGCGGAGACGGCGGCCTGATCGCCATCGCCGCCGATGGCGCGATCGCCATGCCGTATACGTCACAGGGCATGAAGCGCGCGGCGCTGTGGCCGGACGGCAGGGTGACGTCGGAGGTGTTTTGAGCGCGACCTGATCTCTTCCCCTCCTGGGGGAAGTCCCGGCGAAGCCGGGGAAGGGGGCTCCAGCTTGACGCGTACATGTCAGCCTGGCTGGAGCCCCCTCCACGCCGCTTCGGGGTCCCCCTCCCCCAGCGGGGGAGGAGAGTCGCGTCGCCTGGGTGATCAGGCCGGCGCGGGGCCGACGCCCGGCGGCGCCGAGGCGGCCGGGTCCGGCGGCGGCCAGGCGACCTCGGCGTATTCCGAAACCTCCGGGGGGCAAATCCCGCGCTTGATCAGCCACTGGCCATCCTCGTCCTGGATAGCCCAGTCGGGATCGAGGTTTAGGGCCTTGCATAGCCCGGCGACGATCTCGCCCACCGGCCGGTCGATCCAGCCCTGGAATTCGTCGGCGTCCGCGAGCAGCATTTCAACATCGCCCATCAGGGCGTCGCAGGCCTCGTCGCCGTCGGGAAATTTCTCGCAGACGGCGTCGGCCATGGCCATGTCGACGGCCTCCTGCTTTTTCGTCCCTTCGGCCCGCGCCGCTTGCTCCCACAGCGTCTCGCGTTTGGCGAAGAGATCGTTTCTCAGAATCTCAAGGCCTTTGGCGAGGTGCTCCTCCAGGGCGATGGTGCGGCGGACCGCCTGGGCGACCTTGGCGAAGGCCGCGGCCAGATCGGGGCTAGGGCTTTTCTTCACCTCGACTGCCAGGGCCTCGGCGATCTCCATGCCCACATCGGCCAGGCGCGCCAGGATCGCCGCATGCCGCTCGCTCCGCGCGATCGAAGCCTGGACCTGCAGCATCTCCTCGGTATCGTCCGGCAGTTCGACCTCATCGGTCATGTCCGGACAGGGGTGGTAAGCGATATCCATGGCGTATATTGGATCATGAGATTTGCAATTTGTCAAGACTTCTTACTCTCTCGGCTATGAGGCGAGCGTTTCGGGCAATGCAATTTGCGGGGTCAGGATCGTGAAGCAAATCCAGGCGGAGTCTCTGGACTCCATCGACGACTATCGGCTGATCGAGGCCGAGACGCCCGAACCCGGGCCCGACCAGGTGCTGATCCGCATCGCCGCCTGCGGGGTGGGTTATGTCGACGCCCTGGTGGCGCTGGGCCGATACCAGGTGAAGCCGCCGCTGCCGCATACGCCGGGCCAGGAGGCGAGCGGATGGGTCGAAAAGATGGGCCGCGAGGTGGAGGGCCTGGCGCCCGGCGACAGGGTCATGGCGAGCGTGCGCGGCGGGATGGCTGAGTTCGCCCTGGCGCCGGCGGCGAGCGTCGTGCGCCTGCCCGACGCCATGGAATTCGCCCAGGCGGCCGGCTTTCGGATCAACTATCTGACGGCGCTCCACGGCCTGCGCGACCGCGCCGCCCTCAAGAGCGGCGAACAGCTGCTGGTGCTGGGCGCGGCCGGCGGGGTGGGCGCGGCCGCCGTCCAGGTCGGCAAGATCCTCGGCGCCCGGGTGATCGGCGCCGGATCCACGAAAGAGAAGCGCGCCTTCGCCCGCGAGATCGGCGCCGAGGCGACGATCGACACCGCCGCCGAGGGCTGGCGCGATCGGCTGAAGGCGGCCTGCGGCGGCAAGGGGCCGGACGTGGTGTTCGATCCGGTGTGCGGGCCCCTGTTCGAGCCGGCGTTCCGCTCGCTCGTCTGGGGCGGGCGGCACCTGGTGGTGGGTTTCGCGGGCGGCCCGATCCCGGCGCTGCCGGTCAATCTTCCCCTGATGAAGGGCGCCGCCCTGGTGGGGGTGGACGTGCGGCAATTCCTGCTGTTCGAGGGCGAACGGGCGAACGCCCAGCTTTCCGAACTGCTCGGCTGGGTCGCGGACGGCAGGCTTGCCCCGACGGTGGGCCGCCGCTTCAGCCTGGAGGCGGCGCCGGAAGCGTTGGCCTTTGCGCTGAGTGGGGCGGGGATGGGCAAGACGGTGGTGGAGGTTGGGGGGGCGTCTGAAGGTCCAAGCCGGCTGCCGGGACGCCCAGGCCGTGTGGCCGTTTCCAAATTCTCAGCCCCGTGCTCTGCTCTATCCGTCACTGTAGGCGAGGGGCGAAAATGCATTTCGGTGCTCAGCAGGGGATTCGGCGCCAACACGGCGGCGACCGTGGGTTGGGATTAAGCACCCTGCCCGTCCTTATCGCGATCTTCCTGACTGCAAACCCAGGGCCAACGTCCGCAACGCCCCAGGACCCAAGCGGCGCCAGTTCACCGCCAGCCTCGGCTCTTGATCTCGAGCGGGAGAACCTTCGCGCCGCGGTCGCCAGGGTGCAGGACAACGACAACCGAAACGCAGAGACGTTGCTGCGGGCCGTTGTCGCATCACCTAGCTTCACAGATTTGACCAGCGATGAGCGCCATTCCGCGCTCTATTTCTACGGCATATTACTGATCGCGAGTGGCGACTATGCGCAGGCTCATGCGATGCTGGAGAAATCCACATCGATGGATGAAACCAACGGCCTGGATTGGCACGAGCGTCTGGATGCAGCCGCAAGGCTCGGCGACGACGCTGACAGCCTATACGCCCTTGCCACGATCGCCGACCGCTGGCCCACCTCCCTTGATCAAATCAGCGCCCGCTTCATCGTGAGCCTTGATAGCCGGACGCGCAAAAGCGCCGGGCTGACAGACGCGCGCTATAAGGCGCTGTCGGCGCTGGCCAATGCGGGATGGAGAAGCACCGACCCTAGCAGCGACGCCGATGAACTCTGGCTGGATCTCATCGAGATGCTGGTAGCCCATGGCAAGACCGGCGTCGCCCTCGCCGTGGCAAAGAATTTGGACACACCGATGGCAATCGTCGCCATGCGGGCCGACAAGGCCTTCGATTCCGTGACAAGTGATGACTCCGCCCTACCGGCGGTTACGTCCGTCATGGCCAGCAGACTGGCCACTCTCCGCAGCGCCGCCAAGGCCGCGCCCAACGATCTGCTCGCCGCATACGTTTTGGCGGACGAACTCATCAGCCAGAACCGGCCAGCAGAGGCCCTGTCGTTCGTCGATGAGACAATGGCCAGAGCGACGCCGACGCCGACGCCGACCGCGGCATCGAAGATGGACAACCAAGACCATTTGATATGGGTCATGAATAGTCGTTCAGATGCGCTTGTGATGCTGGGACGGGATGATGAGGCGCTCGCCACGCTCGCCAAAGCGGCGCGACGCCCAGAGGATGGCGGCCCAAATGTCAGCCAAGTCCTAAATCTTGGCCAGATGTATGAGGAACTCGGACGCCCCAAGGACGCGCTCGATCAGATCAAGGACGTCGAGAACATGTCTGGCTATGGGCGGATGACCCAGGAGGGAATCCGCGCGTGCTCCTATGCTCAGCTTGGTGATACGGCCGCCGTCGCGGCCTCATTGAACTACATGGAGGCGCATCAAGCCGACGCCCCGGTCTTGTTTTTTGAGACGCTGCTCTGCACCGGCGACGAGGATCACGCGGCGCGCTACCTGACGAGCCAGCTTGCGGATCCCAAGGTCCGACGTACTTTCCTGGTTCGGTTGCAAACCTACGCGCCCGTCCGCGAGCAACCGTTTGCCGCGGAAATAACCCGCCGAAGACTCAGGGTGCGGGCCAGGCCGGACGTCCAGGCGGCGATCCTCGCGGTCGGTCACATCAACGAATACGCGCTCACGCTTCAAACATTGTAGCGCTCCTAGCGAGACCACCACCACCAGAGCAAACGGCGACGCACGCTCGAATTCGTCTTGAGGCGCATTTCACTCTATACGCGACTTCGAGACACCTCCCGGGAAACCGCGCTCCCCGTCAACCTTCCGCTGATGAAGAGCGCCGCCCGGGTGGGGGTGGATTTGCGGCAATTCCTGCTGTTCGAGGCGGAACGTGCCAGCGCCCAGCTCGCCGAACTGCTCGGCTGGGTCGCGGACGGCAGGCTTGCCCCGACGGTGGGCCGCCGCTTCAGCCTGGAGGCGGCGCCGGAGGCGCTGGCCTATGCGCTGAGTGGGGCGGGGATGGGGAAGACCGTGGTGGAGGTGGCGGGGAGCGCCTAGTTATGGCGCCTAGCGCCGAGTGTTTCCCTCGCGGTTGGCCGCCGCTTTTTTTGGTAAGGCGGCCTCAAGCTCAAAGATTGAAACTCAAACCGGTTGGCGTCCGCGATAGGGGGAAAGATGTTCGTTGGCTTGGTTTTGGCGGCGCTATTGGGTGGCCCTCCGGCGGAAGGCGTGCACGCCAACGAGCGTGTTCAATATAAGACCACCCTGTTCCAGGTGGCGCGTGATGCGGACGCTAAGTTTGCCGGATCACGATGCGACGATGCACACATCGAACGTATCAATACGGCGCCGTGGAAAATCGAGAGCCAACCGAGTTTGGTGGTTTGGCGTGAGCGATTGAGGATTACCGGCTGCGGGCGCAGCACTATCGAGATTGTCAACGTGGGCCGGTTTGGGGGAGCGTCGCCCTGGCGAATGGTGGGCAACGTGCCTGGGGATACCATCGCGGACATGACGCTGCAGCTCTCGACGTACCCATAGGCGGTGGGGCAGGCGCGATCCGAAGCACCGGCGCAATGCGCCGGCTCATCGCTGCAGAATATATACGTCGCCGCCAAACCGGGAGACGTCGATATTCGACCCGCCGGCGCTGCTGAGCGTGCGCCACGGGAAGGACATCCTTCCATCGGGTTACCAGCGATGCCACAAGATCAACTGGCCCAACTTGACCTTTCAGAGGCATGGATGGAGGTGTGGCCATTCACGGTCTGCGGGCGTGACCGCACGCTCGGCATAGTCTTCATCCCTTTTCGGGATAAATCCAGGATCGTCCCGCTATACCTCCCAATATGGCAACAGATCGAAGCTCACGGCCCCGGCGCACGCCCTGCGCCGGTTAACGGAGAAGCTTCTCGTTGACGGAGCACAGGGCCAATACCGGATAGGAATACTATTCCTCCGCCATCGCTTTGACAGCTGTGGCGCCCGATCTACCGTTGCCGGCCTGGGAATACATCGACACGTTACCTATCCCCGCAGGTTCATTCCCAGCACCCGATCCCTGCCATGGCTACTATGTCTACATATTCGGCCCCGCGGTAAGCCGCTGTCCCGAAGAGGCGATCAGGCCGCTGCGCCCAGCGCCTCGGTCACGGCCAGGGGGTTGCGGGCGATCACTGTGAGGTAGGCGCGGGCGGCGGCGTCGGGCTCTTTGCGGCCCTGCTCCCAGTCGCGCAATGTGCCAAGCGGAATACGAAACCGCGCGGCGAAGTCCTCCTGAGACAGTTTCAGAGCGCGGCGGATCACCCGCGCCCTGGGCGTGCGTCGCAGACGCGCCAGGTCGTCAGAGGTAAGGGGCCGGGCGTCGGGGTCGGCCATGGCGGCGGCGTGGCGTTCCGCGTCCGTCATGCCGTCGTACCGGCGCCAATCGTGCGGCTCGGAGTCAGCCATTGTCTTCATGATAGGCTCGTCGCTCATGGGGTTCCGCGCCTCGGACGGAGATAATCCGGATCCGATCGCCCCTCATCGTATAGGCGACAAAGAGCAGGCGGCGATCCGACATGCCGATGGTCGCGAACCGGGCTTCCCCGTAGTCTTGGCGGTCATCGAGCCAGTCGAGGGCGAAAGGGTCTTGGAAAACCGCACGGGCGATATCGAAGGTGACGCCGTGAAGCGCGTCGTTCGAAGCCGCCTTGGCGTCATCCCATTCGAAGTCGTCATCGATCATTTCACTACTGCAAAGCCGTAGTTTTGTCAATCTTCGAGGACGTTATATCCACCCAGATTTCACGCGGCGCAAAAGACAGTCGCGCTACAGCCCCCAATTTCTCACCCTGACGGCTTCGCCCGCTGTCCCTCTCCGGGAACGGGAGGCGGGATCGCCGGGTTCTCTTCGGCGGCGGGCTCACGCCGTTTCGGCCTCCGCCAATTCCGCTCTATCCTGTCTCCTTATTCCACCCCCATCGGGAGACCATCGAAATGGCAGCAGATCCCCCAGACGACGTAGAACTCGAAGCATTTTTCGAGTGCGAGGCGTCGTTGCTCGACCCGAGCGTGCCTTGGAGACGAAATACTTTGACGTTTCAAACCAAGCGCGACGGCATCGATGTCACGTGCCAACTCGCGCCGTCCTACTCTACAATTTCAGTGACCTTGAAGGTCGGCGAGCACGAAATTGCTCAAGCGGATGTCCACAACTTCAGTTCGCTCGAGATAGATGCCGCCGGTGGTCGCGAAACGCTCATCGCTCGCTTCGGCGAAATGGATGAAGCGACCTTGTGGCTCAGCCTGAGGCCCAAACTCCGGCTAGCGGTCGCGGGCTGATTTACCCGGGGCATATCGCTCCAGGTCTCCCTGATTTGCGGCTCTCCGCCAATTCCGCGCTATATAACCGCCATGGCCGCCGCCACCCTCGATCTCACACGCAACACCGCCGCGCCCGCGCCGCTCAACCTTGCCGGCCTCAGCCGCGCCGAGATCGCGGCGGCGTTGGTGGACTCCGGCGTCGCCACGCCGGCCGCCGCCAAGATGCGGGCCGGCCAGGTGTGGGGGTGGGTGCAGGGGCATGGGGCGACCTCGTTCGAGGCCATGACCAATATCGCCAAGGAGACGCGCGCGGCCCTGGCCGAGCGCTTCACCCTGGCGCGGCCGCGGATCGTCGAGCGCCAGCAGAGCACGGACGGCACGATCAAATGGCTGATCGCGCTTCGCGCCGGGGATCGAGGCCGAGACCGTCTATATCCCCGACGTGGGCCGCGCCGGCGCCCTGTGCGTCTCCAGCCAGGTGGGCTGCACCTTGAACTGCACCTTCTGCCACACCGGCACCCAGCCCCTGGTGCGCAACCTCACCGCCGCCGAGATCGTGGCCCAGGTTCAGGTGGCGCGCGACGACCTCGGCGAATGGACGGCCGGGCCGGGCGAGCGGCGGCTGACCAACATCGTCTTCATGGGCATGGGCGAGCCGCTCTATAATCTGGATGGGGTCGCCGACGCCCTGGACGTGATCTCCGACGACGAGGGGATCGCCATCTCGCGGCGGCGGATCACCGTCTCCACCTCCGGCGTGGTTCCCAAGCTGAAGGAGCTGGGCGAGCGCACCTCGGCCATGCTGGCCATCTCGCTGCACGCCACCAAC
Source organism: uncultured Alphaproteobacteria bacterium (assembly GCA_963817995.1). Classification (GTDB taxonomy): domain Bacteria; phylum Pseudomonadota; class Alphaproteobacteria; order Caulobacterales; family Caulobacteraceae; genus Acaudatibacter. The sequence goes on along the minus strand of CAWFQJ010000009.1, from coordinate 497,203 downwards.
GACGAGCTGCGCGACGAGCTGGTGCCGCTCAACCGGCGCTATCCGATCGCCGAGCTGCTGGCGGCGATCCGCGCCTATCCGGGCCTCTCCAACGCCCGCCGGGTGACCTTCGAATATGTGATGCTGAAGGGCGTCAACGACAGCCCGGCCGAGGCGCGGGCCCTGGTGCGGCTGCTGGCGGGCATACCGGCCAAGATCAATCTGATCCCGTTCAATCCGTGGCCGGGCAGCCCGTATGAGTGCTCCGCCGCGCGACGATCCAGACCTTCGCCGACATCGTCAACCGCGCCGGCTACGCCTCGCCGATCCGCACCCCGCGCGGGCCGCGACATCCTCGCCGCCTGCGGCCAGCTGCGGACGGAGAGCAAGAAGCTCCGGGCCAGCGCGAGGCGTGAAGCCGAGGCGGCGGCGGAGGCCTAAGGGCGCTCCTCGGGCGCGCCTCTCAGGATCGACAGACGGCCGAGGACCACGCGCAGCTCGTTGATGGCCACGGCCATGAAGGCGGTGCTGATGCCGAACAGCAGCAGGCCATTGGCCGCCTCGAGCGCGCCCATCAGGCGCCAGGGCTGGCTCAGCTTGATCTCGGACGCGCCGCGCGCGGTCATGGAATCCACCGAATAGAGCATGGCGTCGCGGAAATTGCTCAGAGCGCCCAGCTTCAGATAGGCCACCGCCCAGATCACCGCCGCCAAGCCGTGCAGGACCGCCATCACCCAGCCGATCACCGCCATGAAGGCGATGCACAGCAGGATCGCCGGCGCGCGGCCCATGTTCGGCCGGGCGGCGAACAGCCGGGCGCGAAGCAGGACGGCGGCGAAGGCGATCAAGGCGCTGGTGTGGATGGCGACCGTCAGGGCGGTGAGCGACAGCGCCCAGATCCAGTTGCCCGTCCAGGCGGGTTGATAGGGTTCGATGTGCGCCTCCCCTGTGCGAGGTTTCGCTCCGTATAGCCGCGTCGAGGGGGCTGAACCAACCGCTTGGGGACGGCGGCGGGCGCGGGTGGTGTGGCAATCAAGGGATTCACCACGAAGGACACGAAGAGCACTAAGGACACGAAGGAAGCCGGGTTCTTTAGCCGAAGGCGCTAAACGGCCCAACGCTCATGACAGATCGGCCTTCGGCCAAAAGAGCGACGGCGCCCTTCGTGTCCTTCGTGGTGAACTGAACCTGTGCGGCGCGCACAACCCGGCCAAGCTCGCCCCATATTCACGCCATCGTTGCAATGTGGGCGCAAAGGGGCGGCGGCGGCTTGCCCGGGGGGCGGGAGTGGTGTCTTAGCCAGTGGGAGGAGGCTGATCGATGAAGCTCGCCGACGTCCGCAAGAACGCTTTCGCCATGCCGCTGACGAGCCCGGCCTATCCGCCAGGGCCGTACCGCTTCTACAACCGCGAATATATGATCATCACCTATCGCACCGATCCGGAGCGGCTGCGCGCGGTGGTGCCCGAGCCGCTCGAGGTGACCGAGCCGATCGTCAAGTACGAATTCATCCGCATGCCCGATTCCACCGGCTTTGGCGACTACACCGAAACCGGCCAGGTGATCCCGGTGACCTTCGAGGGCCGGGCCGGCGGCTACACCCACTGCATGTTCCTCAACGACCACCCGCCGATCGCCGGCGGCCGCGAGCTTTGGGGCTTTCCCAAGAAGCTGGCCGAGCCTTCGCTGAAACCCGACATCGACGCCCTGGTCGGGCGGCTGGACTATCATGGCGTGCCGGTGGCGCTGGCGACCATGGGCTATAAGCACAAGGCGGCCGACCACGCCGCGGTGCTGGCCTCCATGCAGGCGCCCAACTTCCTTCTGAAGATCATCCCGCATGTGGATGGCACGCCGCGCATCTGCGAGATCGTCGAATACGCCCTGACCGACATCGACCTGAAAGGCGCCTGGACCGGGCCGGCGGCGCTGAGCCTCACGCCTCACGCCCTGGCGCCGGTGGCCGACCTGCCGGTGCTGGAGATCCTGGGCGCCACCCACATCCTCGCCGACCTGACGCTGGACCTCGGCAAGGTCGTCTATGACTATATGCAATAGGGAGCCATCATCATGGTGCTGAAAGACAAGGTGGCCGTGGTCACCGGCGCGGCCAGCGGCATCGGCAAGGACATCGCCAAGCTGTTCCTCGAAGAAGGCGCCAAGGTCGCGATCGCCGATCTCAACCTGGAGGCGGCGGGCGCCACCGCCGCCGAGTTCGACCCCTCCGGCCAGCGAGCCATGGGCGTGGCGATGAACGTCACCGAAGAGGATCAGGTCAACGCCGGCATCGAGGCCGTGGCGGCCAAGATGGGCGGCATCGATATCCTCGTTTCCAACGCCGGCATCCAGATCGTCGGGCCGATCGAGGACTTCGCCTTCGCCGACTGGAAGAAGCTGCTGGCCATCCATCTGGACGGCGCCTTCCTCACCACCAAGGCCTGCCTCAAGCACATGTACGCCCAGGGCCGCGGCGGCAGCGTGATCTATATGGGCTCGGTCCACTCCAAGGAGGCCTCGGTGCTGAAGGCCCCCTATGTAACCGCCAAGCACGGCCTCATCGGCCTGGCCAAGGTGGTGGCCAAGGAAGGCGCCAAGCACGGGGTGCGGGCCAACGTCATCTGTCCGGGCTTCGTGCGCACGCCGCTGGTGGAGAAACAGATCCCCGAGCAGGCCAAGGAGCTGGGCATCACCGAGGACGAGGTGATCAAGAACGTGATGCTGAAAGAGACGGTGGACGGCGAATTCACCACCGTCGACGATGTGGCCCGCACAGCGGTGTTCCTGGCCGGCTTTCCGACCAACGCCCTGACCGGTCAGTCGATCGTGGTCTCACACGGATGGTTCATGCAGTAGGCGGCGTGGCGGCGGCCGCAGCCAGCTTGGCGCTGTCGTAGGCCTCGATATCCTTGCCGAGGAACCAGTTGAGGACGGTGCGGATGGCGGCGATGGCCCCGAGCTTGCCGACATCGTCCCAGGTGGGGGCGATGGCGGTGCGGATGATATCGGCCGCCAGGGCGAATTCGAGAGCCAGCAGGATCCAGACGGCGAACCGCAGCCAGATGTCGCGCCGGCGCTCGTTCGACATCTTGCCGCCGAAGATCAGCCGCGCCGTCCTGACCATGGCTTCGATCGCCCCGCCGGCCACGATGATGACGACGCCGGCCTCGATGCACAGGGCCACCAGGCTGGCGATCAGGCGAAACTCAGCTTCGATCATGGGCCGCTCCCCTCGCCATTCCGCCTAGCAGAAGACGATGGTTTGGCGTGTCCGGCAAGGGCGCCCGCACCTCGTCTGGACCGCCGGCGTCCTCGCCGGCACGGGCGTCAGCCCGGATCTTTCAGGGCAAAATCCGCAGATGACGCAGATGAACGCAGATCAAGAATAAGGCCTCGATCCGCATCTTCCCCATCTGTGTAAATCCGCGACATCCGAGGATCGCTTCCCTGTTCCTCAAAAGGAAGACGGCGCTTCGCGCTGCCGGCGGGGACGCCGGCGGTCCAGGAGGGTTCGCCCACGCCTTACAGGCCGCTGGGGAACAGGTCGACCTTGCCGATCTGGACGCCTCGGGCGCGCAGGATGGCGTAGGCGATGGAGAGGTGGAAATAGAGGTTGGTGGTGGAGAAGACCGTCAGCCACTGGGCCGCCGGCATGGTGGGCGTCATGTCGCCGCCGATGGTGACGGTTAGCGGAACCTCGTCGCGACCCTCGAACTGGGCGGGGGTAAGACCGGCGAGATAGGCCTTGGCGCCGTCGATCACCTGCTGGAATCCGGCCACGGTGAGATCGTCGGTGACATCTTCCGGGAGGGGCAGGCCCGCCACCCGCGCCGGCCATTGCCGGGTGAAATTGCACACCACCATGATCTGGAAGCGCAGCGGCTGCATATCCTCGATCAGCCGCCAGTCCAGAAACGCCTCTTCCGGCTCACCGGCGGCCTTGGCATGATCCACGCCCTTGGCCAGGAGATGGGCGGCGGTGTCGAGGGCGCGGCGGTAGAGCCCGACGAAGGTGTAAAGATCGACAGTCATCGGGCTCCCCTGGCGCCTATTGCTTCCCGGCGGCGGCCGCTTCCGAGAGGGCGTGCACGGCGTCGTCGATGGTGAAGCTGTTGGGCTTCTGGATCGGCGGGAAGTCCTTGAACGTCGCCGCCCAGCGGTCGGCGATGATGAAGGCGCCGTAGAGGATGTAGTCGTGGTGGAGGAACCAGTCGTAATAGGTGTTTGAGGTCACATCCGCGTATTCATAGGGGTCGGTGCGCAGGTTGAAGAGCTTGGGCAGCCTGAGCCTGGTGAAGGGCTCGGCCCACACCTGCATCGTTCCCCGGCAACGCTGCTCCATGAAGACAACCTTCCAGTTGTCATATCGCATGCCCAGCACGTCGCCGTCGTCGCTCAGATACATGAACAGCTTGCGGGGGCTCTTGGCCACCTCGCCGGTGAGGTAGGGAACCAGGTTGTAGCCGTCGATATGGTTCTTGTAGGTGCGGCCGATGGCCTGGTAGCCGGCCTTCAGCTTCTCCGTCACATCCGGATCGCCGGCCATGGCCAGGAAGGTCGGCAGCCAGTCGTGGTGCTGGATGATCTCGTTGGAGACCGATCCGGCCTCGATCTTGCCCGGCCAGCGCACCAGCATGGGGATGCGGAAGGCGCCTTCCCAGTTGGTGTCTTTCTCGCTGCGGAAGGGCGTGGTGCCGCCGTCGGGCCATGAGTTGCGGTGCGGGCCGTTGTCGGTGGAGTACATGACGAAGGTGTCGTCGGCGATGCCGAGTTCCTCGAGGTAGTCGAGCACCTGGCCGACGTTCTTGTCGTGGTCGATCATGGTGTCGTGATAGGGCGACTGCCAGCGGCCCGCCTGGCCCAGGCTCTCGGGCTTGGTGTGGGTGAACAGGTGCATGTGGGTGAAGTTCAGCCAGACGAAGAACGGCTGGCCCTCGGCGCTCTTGCGCTTCATGAAATCATTGGCTGCCGCGGCGAAATCATCGTCGCACGTCTCCATGCGCTTGCGCGTCAGGGGACCGGTGTCCTCGATCTTCTGCTTGCCCACCCGGCCCCAGCGCGGCTCTTCGGTGGGATCGTCGACATCGGTGGCCCAGGAACGCATCACCCCGCGCGGGCCGATCATGTTCTTGATGTTGGGGAAGTCCTCCTCCGGAAAATAGTCATGCATTTCCGGCTCTTCCTCGGCGTTCAGATGGTAGAGATTGCCGTAGAACTCATCGAAGCCGTGGTTGGTGGGCAGCATGTGGTTGAGATCGCCCAGGTGGTTCTTGCCGAACTGGCCGGTGGCGTAGCCCTGGTTCTTGAGACAGGCGGCGATGGTGACGAGCTTGTCGTTCATGCCGATCGGCGCGCCGGGTATGCCGACCTTGGAAAGGCCGGTGCGGAAGACGCCCTGGCCGGTGATGAAGGACGAGCGGCCGGCGGTGCAGGACTGCTCGCCATAGCTGTCGGTGAACAGCATCCCTTCCTTAGCGAGGCGATCGATATTGGGCGTCCTGTAGCCCATTAAGCCGTTTGAATAGCAGCTCAGATTGCTGATGCCGATGTCATCGCCCCAGATGACGAGGATATTGGGTTTTCCATTGGGCATGGCGGCCTCCGCAGCGTTTCGTCTCCCCTTAGGCCGACCCTATCATGCCGATATGACAGGACTAGCCGGAAGGGGGACCTTCACGCTGGTTTGACCGGCCCACGCGGCTGGCCGCGATCGGAACCTTCGGCCGCCTCAGGCGGCCCGCAGCCGGTCGACGTGGGAGAAGATATCGGCCATGGCGGCGTGGGGCAGGATCCCGTCGTCGTCCAGCTCGCCGCCTTCGAGGATTTCGGCCACGCGGGCGCGGGCGCGGCTTACCCGGCTTTTGACCGTGCCGACGGCGACGTCGCAGATCTCCGCCGCTTCCTCATAGGAGAGGCCGGCGGCGCCGATCAGGATCAGGACTTCGCGCTGATCGGACGGCAGCATGTTCATGGCGCGGCGAAGATCGTTCAGCTCCAGCGCGCCGGCCGGGTTGGAGACGGCCACCAGGGTGGCGGCGGCGACTTCCGGATCCAGTTCGCACGAGCGCCACGAGCGGCGGGTGTGGGAGTAGAAACCGTTACGCAGGATCATGAAGACCCAGGCCTTGAGATTGGTGCCCGGCTCATAGCTCGCGCGGCAGCGCCACGCCCGGGCCAGGGCGTCCTGCGCCAGATCCTCGGCCAGGGTGAAGTCGTGGCACAGGGTGCGGGCGAAGGCGCGCATATGGGGGATGAGGGCGACGAGGTCGGCCTTGAAACTGGCTTCCTGCGCGGGGGTGAAATTCGGTCATGGCTGAACTCCGTGTGATGTTCAAACGCCGCTGGCCGACAATGGCTCCGCTTCGCGGAGCGAATAAGACTGGGCCGCTGGCCGGGCTATTCCGCCGCCATCAACCGAGCGTCGTGAAAACCGCGGTTGCGCCCGGTCACCTCGTCGGTGAAGACCTTGAATTCGGTGAGCCAGGCGGTTCCGAAGCTGGTGCTGATGGCGACATCGGCGGCGTCGCGGCCGCGGGCGATGACGATGCGGCCGATCCTGGGGGTATTGTGCCGGGCGTCGAAGGTGCGCCAGCCGCCCTCGAGATAGACCTCGAACCAGGCGCTGAAATCCATCGGCGCATCGACCGGCGCGATGCCGATGTCTCCCAGATAGCCGGTGCAGTAACGGGCGGGGATATTCATGCACCGGCACAGGGCGACGGCGAGGTGGGCGAAGTCGCGGCAGACGCCGACCCGCTCCTCATGACCCTGCTTGGCCGAGCGGGTGGCGCGGGCGTGGTGATAACCGAAGCGGATGCGATCGTGCACATAGTCGACGATGGCCTGGACCCGGGCCCAGCCGGGCCTGGTCGCCCCGAACAGCGACCACGCCAGATCGTTCAGCTCGTCGGTCTCGCAATAGCGGCTGGCGAGCAAGGAACGGCAGCGCCTCGGAGGGCAGCGCCTCGACCGGAACCTGGCCGGCCGCCCAGTCCTGCGCGTCGGGCTCGCCGCTGTCGGCGATATCGAACAGGGCGGAAAAGGTGATCGGGCCGGCCGGGGCCAGAACCCGGGTGACGATATTGCCGAAGAGATCGCGCTCCTGTGACATGGGCGCGGCGGGAGAGGCCGCCAGGGTGTCGGGAGTGATCAGATCGGCGCGGCGATCGGGGTGGACGCTGAGCAGCAGCGACATCGGGGTCGGCGCCGGGCAATTGAAGGAGATCCGGAAACCGGCGCGAATCTGCATGGGAACTCGTCGGACTGGCGATGACAACGAAAGGCGCGCCGCGAAACGGCGCGCTGCTCACAGAACCGCCGGGCGGCGATTCGGTTCCTGGGGTCCGGCCAGAGCGAGAAACGGCGCAATGGGTCGGAGCGAGCGGCCTGCCGCAAGCCTCACCCCGCCGGCGTGATCCCCGGCGGCGCCCAGCCTCCGCGCTTGACGATGGCTTTGGGCACATAGGTGCGGAAAGTAAGCGAATAGGGTTTTCCGGCCACGGACGGCAGGCGGTTGGAATCCGGCACGCCGGCGATCGGCGCCGGGCCGAGGCCGATCTTCAGAGAGCCGTCCGGCTCTTTTTGCAGCGGCGAGCGATTGTTGAAATTGTAGCGGTTCAGCGGGTTTTTCATAACGCGGTAGTCGACGGCGTCGACCAGGATCACCGACCAATAGGCGTCGACCACGGCGTCTGGCAGGCCATCGGCCGGAAAATGGATCCCATAGCTTTGCCCGCCGTCGAGGGGCTGGCCGACGATGTCGCGGTTGGCGACGAAATAGATCACCTCGTCGATGGTGTTCGCCCAGATACCGGCATAGTTGACCGCCGAGCGCAGCTGGTAGTTGACGCCATAGGCGCCCACGTCCGGGGCGCCGCCGACCCAGTGGCCTCGCTCTGGCGCCGACCTAGTGAAGACAAATTCCTTGAAAGCCGGGACGATCGTCCCGTGGATCAGGGTGTCGATCGCCTGGCGCGCCGCCGCGCCGGAGGCGACCTGGGCGGCGACGGCGCGCGCTTGCTGCTGCGACTGGGCGGCATGGGGCGAGACATCCAGGGCGCTGGCCAGCAGGGCCCCGGCGGCGTCGAAGATCTCGACCCCGATGAGGGCCTGGTTGTCGAACATCGGCAGGGCCGCGGCCGGGGCGACCGCCGGCGCGCCGAACGGCTCGCTTAGGGTGAATTTCCTTTGCAGGGCCACGGCCCCATCGGGATCGCCCTTGAGCTCGACCCGGCCAAGCAGCTTGGCCTTGGACGAATGCAGATCGATCCGCGAGACGCCGTCCGGCAGGCTGGGCGCTGAACCGGGCGCGGTCAGGGCGAAGCGGCCGAACGGCTTGGTGGGGAAGGTGCGCTCGTTGATGTTGACGATGACCTCGCCCCACTCGTCGAGGATCTGGGCGGTGTAGTAGCGGCCGTCCACTTGCGGGACCTCGAGGATCACCGGGTGGTCGGCGTCGACCGCGATCCAGGCCTCGAGATAGGCCACATCGAAATTGGGATTGACGAAATCGGCCGTGCCGAGGGGATTATATTTCACCTGGTTGAAGGCGAAGCCTTCGGCTTGGCGGTCGATATGCTCCTGCCGGACGACCAGCGCCCGGGCGAGCAGATAGACATAGGCTTGGGTGATCCGCTGGTCGTCCACCATCGCACGCTCCGACCAATATTGAGGTGGCCGGAGGATGGGGGACCTGGCCGATCAAGGCAAGCGTGTCCGACCCGCCAGGACGGCGCGCGCGGATCAGAAAATGAAGGTGATCTGGGTGCGGAGTTGCCAGGTCGAGCCGAATTCCGGGTGGACGACGTTGGCGTAGGCGCCGCCGGAGAGGTTGATCGGCAGCTTGCCGAGCTTGATGACCCGGCCGACGTTGGCGCCCAGTGGGATCGTCCAGGCGTTGTTTCCGGCCGTCAGCCAGTTGGCGGTGAGGATCGGCGAGGTTCCCACATACCAGCCGCCCTTCATGTTGAAGTTGATGAACGGCTGCATGAGGAAGTTGTTGTATTTCGTGCCGCCCGGCCCGGCCTCGCCGCCCAGAGACCAGACGTTATTGACCAGAACGCCGGTAACCCACGGCCCCTTCATATAGACCAGCACGCCGGTGGGCCCGAGGCCCCAGACGTTGGAGCCGAGGGAGGCGCTGCTGGCCACCGGAATCTGGGTGACCGGGCCGAAGCCCCAAAGCCAGCCATTGGTCGGTTGGCTGGGCGAGAGGAAGGACGAGAACGTGATCGGGCCCGTGCCGAAGGGCGCCACGCTGGCCAGGGGCTGGTACGACGGCTGCCAGATCAGGGGCAGGATGGTGCGGGTGATGATGTTCCAGTTATCGCCGATGTGAAACGGGATCACTGGCTGGATGTTGAGGATCTCCTGCGTGCCCTTGTTGGGGCCGACGGAGAAGTTGGTGTTGCTCTGGAACGGCACGCTGATCAGGTTGCCGATCGGGTTCTGCAGCTTCTTGGCCAGGGCCGACGCATCCTGCTGATCGTCGCTCGAGGCGGAGGCGTCGGTCGCCGCCGACGCCGCCGAGGCGTCGGGCGGGGTTGGGGCGTCGGGCTGTTGCTGGGCGCGAGCGGCGCCGGCGAGGAGGGCCAGCGGCGCGGCCGCGGAGACGATGAAACGGAGCCAGCGGCTCATGACGGATTCTCCGCGGGCCCCCGGGGCCGCCTTCAGCCGTTGATTAGAGCGTGGCGGTTTACCCGTTGGTTAACGGTGGGGCGCCGGCCGGCTGGGCGACCACGTCATACATCACCCCCGCGCCGAGATAAACCGGCTTGTACCAGGCGCCGCCGAAGGTGAAGTAGGTCACGCCGTCCACCGTGTGATTCACCGCGCCATTGGGCAGGGCGGCGACCTTGGCGCCGATGGGCGGCGGGATCACCTGATAGCCCTGTGGAACCTGGCTGTAGAAGGCGCCGCCGCAGTCGAAGGTCTTGCCGGCGCCGAAATCCACGGTGGAGCAGGAAGGCGGCGGGGCCGGCACGATCGCGCCGGGCGGCGGGGCCACCACGGCGTACTGGCCAGCGTCCCAGCCATAGTAGACCCCGTCGTTGTACCAATAATCCGTCCCCGCCACCGACAGGGCGTAGGCCGCCGCCGGCAAGGCGGCGAAGGTGGCGCCGATGGCGAATCCCGCGCCAAATCCCAGGCCGCCATAGTAGCCGCCCCAACCGCCATAGGCGCCGTAGTAATTGTTCTGGGTGTAGTTATTGTTGTGGTTGTAGTCGTTATTATTGTTGTTGTTGTGATTATCGTTGTTGTTGTTGTGGTTGCCGTTGTCGTTATTACGGTTGGCGTTATTGCCGCCGTTCCGATCGCCATCGCCGCCATGCGAGGCTTCCGGGTGGGCGTTCTGGAACGCGCTGGCGTGACTGGAGAATCCCGAGGCGCTGTTGACGCCGCCGAAGCCGTGGCCGCCGAAACCGCCGTCGCCGCCCCGGTCGAAACCGCCGCCGTCGCCGAAGCGGGAGCCGCCATTGAAGCCGCCGCCGTGGAAACCGCCCCCACCGAAGCCGCCGCCGCCGAAACTATGCCCGCCGAAACCCCCACCGAAGCCGCCGCCCCGGAAGCCGCCGCCGCCAAAGCCGCGCGCATCCGCCGGCGCGGCGGCGAGCCACAGGCCCGCCAGAATCGCCGCGCCCGCCGCCAAACTCTCAAGCCGTCCGACCCGGCGCGTCGGTTGTCTCATCATCGCTGCGCTCCTCGTCATCACACGCCTCGCCATCACCGGGCCTCCGCCGCGGTGGCGAACGGGATCTTCTTGGCGGTGGCCGGAATTTCAGGGGCGAAGGCCCCGGCCTCGAACTGGGGCGCGAAGTTCCAATCGGAGAACACCGCGCTGAACTGCGGCTCGGAGGGCCGGTTCTTGTAGGTGATCACCAGCTTGCACGGCAGGGGCTTGGGGCCCGCGTCGATCCAGATCTGGAAATCGACATCCTTCTCGACGAAGGCCAGGGAGCGGCAGGTCTTGCCCTCCACGTTCCGGGGCCCAAGGTCGACGCCATAGACCACCTTATCCTTCACCGTGCCGTAGGGGTCGCGATAGAGAAAATCGGCCAGGGGCGGGGTGAACTGCGCCAGGGCCTGGATGCCGTTCAGCATGCCGTCGATATCGGCCGGCGCCGGGGCGCTGGCATAGAACGGCTTGGACGGATCGAACAGGGTGACGGCCCCGGCGTCGTACCAGAACTGGCGATCGCCCAGATCGCCGGTCCACTCGACATAGAGCTGGCCCGGACGCTTCAGCGCCACATCCTCCATGGCCGAGAACTGAATCTTCTGGCCGGACGGCAGGACGTGATCGAACAGCACGTCGGCGTGAAAGGTGAAGGCGCCGGCGGCGCCCAGATAGTCGCTCATCTGCTTGAGCAGCTTGTCGGCCTCAGGCGATATGCCGGTGGCCGCCTGCGATGTCGTCGACACCGGCGGGGTGGCCGGAGGCTTTGCCGCCTGGGCCATGGCAGGGGACACCAGAGCCAAGCCGCCCATCGCCGCCACGGCGGCCGTCAATTGGCCGATGCGCATCAATGTTGCTCCCTCTTCATTCGTATCCGTCCTTTGCAAACCTGCCCCGCGGACGTCAAGGCGCGAAGTCGAATAGCTGTTTCCAATCATTCTTCATGCTGATGACCGTCCAGCCCTTGGCCTTGGCTTCGTCGTAGAGCGCCTGGGAAAAGGTCCCAACCTTGGAGTTAGGCAGGCCGGCGGCCGGGCCATAGGCATATTCCCGCGCCGCGTCGTCATGCAGCACCAGAAGGCCCATTCCGGGGGCCGCGCCGCCAGTCGTGTATTCCAGCATCTGCTGGTCGCCGTCGGAGTTGCCAAAGGCGATCACCGGGCGGCGGCCGATCATCAGGTGAATGCCCTGAGGCTTGCCGGCATGATCGTCCAGCAGAAGGCGCTTGGGGGCCTTGGTGAGAACCGGCTTGCCGGCGGCGTCGTAGCCGTAGGCGGTGTCGAGGGCCGTGCCCACCACCTGCTCGGGCGGAACGCCGTAGGTCTTGTCGGCGAAGGCGCGCACGAAATCCTGTTCGCCGCCGGTGACGATATAGACCTTGAAGCCGTTGGCCCGCAGGTAGGCCATGGCTTCGAGCATGGGCTTGTAAGTGAGGTCGGTGTAGGCGCGGTGGAATCTCGGGTCCCTGGCCTTGGCGATCCAGGCCCGCACCTCATCGCGGAAATCCTCCACCGACATGCCGGTGTGGGTGGCCGCGACCAGCTTGACCAGATCGCCTTCCGGCAGCTTGCCGATGGCCGCCCGATCGCCGGACATCACCGTCTTGAAGGGCTCGACATCCTTCAGCTCGGGCTTGGCGTGCACCAGGGCGGGAACCTCATCGAGGGTGAACATCACCTCGGTGTAGATTGGATGCTCGACCCAGAGGGCGCCGTCCTCGTCGAACGCGGCGATGCGGGCGGGCGGGTCGACGAATTTCGGATTGGCGGGATCCGTGACCGCCCCGACAAAGGTTTCGATCGCCGCCTTGGCGCCGCCTTCGTTCCATGAGGGCAGAGGATCGGTCTGGGCCAGGGCCGGCCGGCCGGCGAGGCAGGCAAGAAAGGTCGCCGCCGCCAGCAGCGCGGCCAAGGGTCTTGAAGGCCGGGGCTCGGACCGCTCGGACATGGCTCTCCCCCGGGGCCCGACCTCCAACAGAGGCTAAGCGTGATCGGGCTCCACGCGTTTCACTCCGGAACACGATTGAGCCATTTTTCGATTTCGTCAAACGCCATGGCGACGGCGCATGCGGGAGGCCTAAGCGTGGGAGGTGTCGAACACCACCTGGTCCCAGCGCCAGAGCTGCTGGAAGAACGATCGGCATACGGACATATTGGCCTCGTTCCCGGCGAGGGCGGCGATATTACGTTCGCCGTCGATCGCCTCCAGGAGCGCGAGCTGGCGCGCGTCGATGGGCAGGTAGAGATCGTTGAAGGTGTGGTTGCGGTTGATCAGCACGGCGGCGGCGCCGAGCGGGAGCTTCTCGCGGATGATCCGCGTATCGGGCAGGCGCACGGGGATATAGCGGGACCATGCTCCGCCATCGAAGTCGATGCGCGCGGCCTCCGCCGCCGCCTCATCGGCGTAGGCAATGGCGGCGTGGCGCACCATGGCGCCGCGAAAGAGCTCCATGGCGGCGAACTGCGCCTCGGGCTTGAGCGCCTTCAGCCTTTCAGCATGCGGCGCGGCGGCGATGGCCCCGCACCACGGCAGATAGGGCGCCTGGCGCACCCACCGTCCGAAGACGAGGTCGGCGCGGCCGAGGAATTCCAGAAATTCAGGGACACTATACGGGCGGTCCCGGGGATTGAGGAGGGCGTCGGCGAGGCCGGCCTTGTCGGCGAAATCCGGCGAATGGCGCAGTAAGGGGGCGAGCGGATGATCCGGCGGCAGCGCCTTGAGGCTGGCGGCGAGACCGTCGATCTCTCCAGCGGTCGCGCCGATCCCCAGCCGGCGGGCATAGTCCTGGATCAGATAGATGCCGGCGCGGCCGTAGGGGGCATAGACCATCACGTGCAGGGCGCCGGCCGGGCCGAGCATATCCCGCAGAGCCGCCAGGCCCACGTCCGGATCGGCGAGGTGGTGCAGGACGCCGGTGCAGACGACGTGATCGAAGCGCTCGGCGAGTTCGCCCGCGCGTTCGATGGGAAGCTGGCGAACCTCGAGGTTCTTCAGCCGGTATTTGCGCTTCAGTTCCTGAGTGAACGCGAGGCTGGCGTTGCTGACGTCGATCCCGACCACCCGGGCGCGGGGCCAGCGGGCGGCATGGTGGGCGGCCTGGATGGCGCCGCAGCCGGCCACCAGGATCGAGCGATCATCGCGGAAGCGCTCGGCCGGCCAGAGCAGGTGCGACTCCGCGCGCCGGCGATGATCGTCCCAGTTGCGCCGATAGGCCTCGAGATCATCCAGCGGCGGGGGATAGGGATGGGCCTCGTAGAAGCCGGCCACGGCGTCGGCGAGGGCCCCGCCGCCTTCGTCATCGATCGGTTTGGTCATCCCGGCCAAACGCGAAACGCCCCTCCCCGGCTTGGCGGGAAGGGGCGATCGGATCGCCGTACGGCCTTGGCGGCCGGCTCAGCCGTGGTGCTGAACCTGTTCGAGCACCGCGTCGAGGTTGAAGGAGGCGGGTTTTTGCCGGGGCGGGAACTTGGCGAAGCCGTCGATCTCGGCGGCGACCACCGCCTGCATCACATACATCTGCGGGATGTGATCCACCATCCAGTCCCAGTAGGTGTTGGAATTGGAGAGGGCCTTTTCGAAGGGATCGCGGCGCAGGTTGACGATGTAGGGCACCCGCAGCTTCACGAACGGCTCGGCCCACAGCTTCATGGTTTCGGCGCGCTGCACGGCCAGGTTGAACTTGTAGTCGCCGACCCTGACCGCGATCACCTCGCCATCATCGCTGAAGTACATGATGTGGTTTCTGGCGCTCTCCTTGGCCTCGCCGGTGAGGTAGGGGATCTGGTTGAAGCCATCGAGGTGGACGTTGAACGTCTTGCCATCCACGGTGCAGCCGTCGAGGAGCTGTTGCTTGACGTCCGGATTGCCGGCGATGGCCAGCAGGGTCGGGAACATGTCGATGTGCGAGACGACGCCGTTGAGCACAGAGCCGGCCTTGATCTTGCCCGGCCAGCGCATGATGCAGGGAACCCGCCAGCCGCCTTCCCAGTTGGTGTCCTTCTGGCCGTGGAAGGGGGTGGTGGCGCCATCGGGCCAGGTGTCGTTCTCCGGACCGTTGTCGGTGGAGTACATGACGATGGTGTTGTCGGCGATGCCCAGCTCGTCGAGCTTGTCGAGCATCTGGCCGATCTGTTCGTCGTGGACGAACATGCGATCGGAATAGGGATCCTGGCCGCTCTTGCCGATGTTCTTCTCAGCGACGTGGGTGCGGAAGTGCATGGCGGTGGCGTTGTACCAGAGGAAGAACGGCTTATCGGCCTTGACCTGATCTTCCATCCAAGCGGCGGCCTTGTCGGTGATCTCCTCGTCGATGGTCTCCATGCGCTTCTTGGTCAGCGGGCCGGTATCCTCGATGACCTGCTTGCCGACCCGGCCCCAGCGCGGATCCTCGGTGGCGTCATCGGTTTCGGTGGCCTTGCAATGCAGGACGCCGCGCGGGCCGAAGGCGGCCTTGAACTTCGGATCCTTGGGATAGTCGGGCAGCTCCGGCTCTTCCTCGGCGTTGAGGTGATAGAGGTTGCCGAAGAACTCGTCGAAGCCGTGCACGGTGGGCAGGTATTCGTTGCGGTCGCCCAGGTGGTTCTTACCGAATTGGCCGGTGGCGTAGCCCAGCGGCTTGAGTAGCTCGGCGATGGTGGGGTCTTCCTTCTGCAGGCCCACGGTGGCGCCCGGCATGCCGACCTTGGTCAGGCCCGTGCGGATCGGGTTCTGGCCCGTGATGAAGGACGCCCGGCCGGCGGTGCAGCTTTGCTGGGCGTAGTAGTCGGTGAAGGTCACGCCCTCCTCGGCGATGCGGTCGATGTTCTTGGTGGGGTAGCCCATCATGCCAAGGCTGTAGCGGCTGATGTTCCAGTAGCCGATATCGTCGCCCCAGAGGATGAGGATATTGGGTTTCTTATCGGGCATGAAGACCTCTCTCGATCAGGTGGCGTGTTGATGGCTTGGCTGGGGAAGGGGCGCAACCTAGGCGCTAAACCGGGCGCGGGAAAGTGACGTTAGGGTGAATGCGGGCGGCCAGGCGGCCTGCATGACCCGGTTCGGGCCGCCAATCGCCCAAGAACCCGTTTGATCCGGGCGTTGGCGAGCGTCTATGCAGAAGGTGAAGCCTCACCACCCCGGCGGATAGACCTGACGCGTGACCGCCATTTCGAGAAACGGAAAGATTCCCCGTCCGCCCGGATGGCTGATGGGGGCGGGCCTGGCCGTCGCCCTGGGCGCGGCGGCGATCTGGGCCGAGCATCGGATCGTAACGCCCGGGGCGCGCGCGGCGCCCAAGGCCGGCGCGCCACTAGGGCCCGCGTCGCTGTTCGATCCGGCGATCCTGGTCGAGGCGCCGGCGACGGCGCCCGGGGCCGGAGCGGCCTTTTCGGTGTCCAGCCGCGGCGTGTGGCTCACCGCTCGGCATGTGGTTGAAGGCTGCCCTCGCGTGGTCATCGTCGCCGCGCCGGGCCGCGGGGTGCTGGCGCGAATCTTGCTCACCCCCGGGCGGGAGACCGCCGTCCTCTTCACCCAGGGTGGCGCGGCGCCTTTGCCGATAGCTCCCGCCGGCCAGCTGCGTCGTGGCCAGAGCGCCTATCATCCGGGCTTTCCCCACGGCCAGCCGGGCGAGGCGGCCTCAAGGCTGATCGACCGCGACACCCTGATCGTTCATGGCCTGCTGCGCGGCCGGGGCGTGCGGGCCGAGCCGGTGCTGGCGTGGGCCGAGACCGGGCGCACGCCGGGCCTCTCGGGGCCGCTGACGGGGATCTCCGGCGCGCCGGCGCTCGACAGCGAGGGCCGCGTGGTGGGCGTCACCGTGGCCGAGGCGCCGAGGCGGGGGCGGCTTTACACGACGACGCCGAGTTCGCTCAGAGGCGCGCTGGCGGCGGCCGGGGTAAGCGCCGCGCCAGCGGGGGCCGCCCTGGCGCTTACGCCAGCCAACTATGGCTCGGCGGCGGCGGGGCTGCGGGCGTCGCTGAGCGTGGCTGAGGTGGTCTGTCTTCCCGCCCGCTGATCTTGGCGAACGCTACGCCGGCCAGCCGATCAGCAGCATGGCGACGAAGGCCAGGTAGAAGAGGGCCATTGAGGCGAGAAACCACCGCGACAGCATCCCCAAGCGGAAGGCGATGAACATGATCGCCACCGCGAGGGCCGTCACCCCCGCGCCCAGGATCAGAGGGGGATCGAGCCGCCAGGGGGTGAAGATGAGGCCAAAGGCGGTGGGCACGGTGGCCTGGATCATCATCGCGCCGCTGATATTGGCCAGCGCCAGGCGGAACTTGCCCTGGCGCACCCAGATGATGGCGTTGAGGGTCTCCGGAAGCTCGGTGGCGATGGGCGAGAGCAGCAGGGCCAGCAGCTGAGGCTTCAGCCCGAGCGCCGGACCCAGCACCTCGAGCTGGCCGACGAAGACCCGCGAGGCGAGGAAGATCACCACCAGGGCCACCACCGTCTGGGCAATCGCCGCCCAGGTCTTCGGGACCCGGGTCTTGGGCGTGATCCGCAAGGGATCGAGCTCTTCGCTGTCCTCGGCGCCTTGCCCACGCATCTCCTGCCAGAAATAGGCGCCGTAGGCGGCCAGGAAGAGCAGCCCCCAGCCAGGGCTTCCAGGCGAAGGCGATGAGGCCGAGCGCGATCTTGGCGGCGAAGATGCAGAGGAACCAGCCCTGGTCGCGGCTCAGCCGCTTGAAGTCGGCCTTCACGGCGTCGGTCCTGGGCAGGGGCTTTCGGCAGAGGAGCAGGGTGACGCCGACCGTGGCGTAGGCGATGGTGGAGAGCGCCAGGGGCCCGCCCAGAGCGGCGCCGACGCCGATCGCCTTCTGCGCCGCCGTGGCCCCGAACACCACGGCGACGAAGGTGACCACGCTCTCGGGCAGGGCGGTGCCGAAGGCGGCGAGGATGGTGCCGGTGGCCTGCTGACCCACCGCCATCTTGCGGCCGACCCATTCCACCCCGTTCACGAAGTATTCGCAGGCCAGATAGATCACCACCGCCGAGCCCAGCAGCACGGCGATGGTCGGGGCCAAGGCGATCATGCGGGGTCGGCGGCCGGAACGGCGCGGGCGGCGCGACCAGCCCGCGCCAGGACCAGGGTCAGCAGGATGGCCGGCGCGCCGATGGCCGCGCACAGCAGATAGAAGAGGCCATAGGCGTCCAGCAGGCTTCGCCCCTGTTGCAGATGTTCGACGATTTCCCCGGAGAAGCCCTTGAGGGTCTTGCCGCTCCAGGTGAGGGCGGAGGTGAGAAGCGCGTACTGGGTGGCCGTGTAGCCGAGACTGGTGAGGGTGGACATATAGGCCACCAGGGCGACGCCGGAAAAGCCGATGGCGAAGGCGTCGACGGTCATGATGGCGACGAAGGCGGTGACATGCAGGCCGCCGATCGCGATCGAGATCCCAGTCGCCGCCGTGCCGGGCCAGGAGGGCGAAGGCGCCGATGCCGATCGGCTGCAAGATCGCGCCCAGGATCAGGGTGCGGCCATTGCCGAGGCGCACCGAGGAGAGGCCGCCCAGGGCGATGCCGGCCAGGGTGCCGCCAAGGCCGACGGTGGCGCGCACCGCGGCGATGGTCGTCTTGCCGATGCCAAGCGCCGTATAGAACGGGTTGCTCATCGGCCCGCGCATATAGTCGCACAGGTGGAAGGTGGTGATCATGGTCAGCATCAGGAGCGCCAGGCCGAACCCGTGGGCGGTGAAGAACTCGATAAACGGCCCGACCACCGCATCATAGGCGCCGCGCAGGGGGTGGGCCTTGGCCTCGCCGGCCTTGGCCTGCATCACCACGTCGGCCCGGGCCGGCTCCTTGACCATCAGCGCCGCCGCCAGGCCCACGACCATCAAGGCGCCATAGATGGCGTAGGATATCGGCCAGCCGATCGCCTGGGCGACCACCAGGATCAGGGCCTCGGTGGCGATCAGGGCGGCGCGGTAGCCCAGGGAATAGGCGGCGGTGAGCAGGCCGAGCTCATCGGCGTCGGCCGCCGACTCGATCCGCCACGCGTCGATCACCGTATCCTGCGCCGCCGCCGCTATGCCGGTGACGAGGCCGAAGGCGGTGAGGAGGCCAAGCTGGGTGCGCGGATCGGCGCGGGACATGGCGATCAGGCCCACGCCGACGCCGATCTGGGTAAGGATCATCCAGCCGCGCCGGCGGCCAAGAAAGCCGATCAGCGGCGCCGGGATGCGATCGACCACCGCCCCCCACAGGAACTTCACCGAATAGGTGAGGCCGATCCACGACAGGAAGCCGATCGCCGCCAGCTGGATCTTGTCGTCCGCCAGCCAGAACCCCAGGGTGTTGCCGATCAGCATGAAGGGCAGGCCAGACGAGAAGCCCAGCAACAGCATCAGGGCGACCTTCGGCCGGCCAAGCGCCGCCAGCACCTCGCCCATGGTCCGCCGGCGGCGAGGATGTTGAGAACCTCGGTGGTTGTCTGCTGCCATTGTAGACAAATGCAGCGTGTCGGCTGGCACGTCCAGCAGCGCCTGGATCCGGCGCGGTTCAAGATACCCAACCGGCGACGCGCGTGGAAAAGCGTCGTCTGAAACCTTGCCAACGTAAGCCCTCAGAATTCTGGTTCGCCAGATATTTCCGAGGCTTAGAAGATCATTCCGCTTTCTAAGTGACTGACTCCTTTACACTTTTCGTTGGAATGTTAGGATGGTGTTAACGCCTCATAAAGAGAGGTGGAGAAGCATGAACGGAAAAAACGTAGTTGCCGCGTTCAACGAAGAGCAGGTTCAGCGCCTTACAGGCCTGAGCCGTCGGCAAATTCGCTACTGGGACAAGACAGGCGTTCTGTCGCCTTCCTATGCGGATGAGGAGTGCACCAACCGTGCTGGCGCGGCTTATTCATTCCTAGATGTCGCGGCGCTGAAGACCCTGAGCGCCCTTCGGAAGCGGGTTTCACTTCAACACCTGCGCGATGCTGGCAATCGAATGAAGGAAATGAACGTCTCGGCCTGGACCGGGACGAATTCTATGTCCTCAAGGGCAAGGTGATCTTCCACGAGCCGGGTACCGATATGCCGAGGGAAGTGGTCAGCGGGCAGTACATCTTCCCGATGGCGCTGGAGGCAGTCGTTTCCGATACAAAGGATGCGATTGACCGCCTCTGGGCTCGCCCGGTCGAAAAGATCGGCAAGATAGAACGGCACAGAAATGTGGGCGCCAACTCTTGGGTGGTCGGGGGAACGCGCATCCGGGTGTCGTCGATCCGTCGCCTCTCGGAGGACGGCTACACACCCGCGCAGATCATAGGAGAATATCCCACTATCACGGAGGCCGACATCCGAGCCGCGCTGGATCATGACGGAGGGGCTGCGGCTGCGTGACGGAGACGCGGCCAATCCTTCGGCTTTTCCTAGACGAAGGCGCACCGGTATCTGTTGGAAGAGCTTTCGAGGAGGCGGGGCACGAGGTCATCAAATTTCGGGAAGCGGTAGCCCCCGCTTCCCCGGACGACTTGGTATGCAAGGCGGCAGAACTCAATGGCGCCATACTCCTTGCATGGGACAAGGACATGAAAGCCTTGGCGTCCCGAGTTGGAATGGGGCGGCGTCAATTCAGAACGTTGAGCCTGATCCGCTTTAACTGCCGAGAATCCCGTGGATACGCGCGCGCCAAAGAAGCCATGAGCCTGATCGAGCACGAGTGGGCCGCGCGAAAGGACGTTGCCGACAGACGCATCTTCATCGTTATCGGAGAGGCCACAATCACGAGTCACAGATAACCGCATGACGCGCATTCTGGCCATCCACGCCCATCCGGACGACATCGAGACCCTGGCCGCGGGGACGCTGGCCCTGCTGGCGGACGCCGGCCACGCCGTCACCATCGCCACGCTCACCGCGGGCGATTGCGGATCGGCCGAGTTCGCGCCCGAGGAGACCGGCGCGCATCCGCCAGGGCGAGGCGGCCAGGGCGGCGGCGATGATCGGCGCGGACTATGTATGCGCTGGGCATCGGCGACCTCGCCGTCTTCAATGACGACGCCACGCGCCGGCGGGTGACCGAGGCGGTGCGGGCGGCGAGGCCCAAGATCGTCATCACCTCGGCGGCGGCCGACTATCACCCCGACCATGAGGCGACGAGCCTTCTGGTGCGCGACGCCTGCTTCGCCGCCTCGGCGCCCAACTACAAGACCGGACCGGCCACGCCCCTGCCCGACATTCCCCACCTCTATTTCATGGACCCGATCGGCGGACGCGACCGCGAGGGCCGGCCGGCGACGCCCGACTTCGCGGTCGACATCGGCCCGTGGTTCGAGACCAAGCGGCGGATGCTGGCCGCGCATGAGAGCCAGGACGCCTGGCTTCTGAAACAGCACGGAATCACCGATCCGGCTGCCTCGATGACGGCCCTTTCCCGGCGTCGCGGCCGCGAATTCGGCGTCGCCCATGCCGAAGGCTTCCGCCACTATCGCCACGAACCCTATCCGCGAGCGCCCCTGCTGCAGGAGATGGTGGGCGCGGCGCTGTTGAGAACAGCCGGGGCGGCCTGATCAGGACGCCCCGGCTTTTTCCGCTTCCGCCGCCAGGCGCGCATCGGCCTTCGCCACCATATCGATGAACCGCGGATCCTCGCGGACGGGGTCGAGGTCAGGATCGATCTTGGCGTGTTTGAGGAGTCCTTCCGGGGTCGTCTCAAAGAACCGGCCCAGTAGTTCCATGGCCCCTTCGATGTCGAGGCGCTGAGCGCTGAGAGCGCAGGCGAGATTGTAGCGCATAAGCAGATTGTCCGGATCGATAAGCATGGCGCGCCTCGACCAGTCCCTGGCCCGATCCCGTTCACCCAAAGCGGCAAGGCCGGCGACGCCCCAGCTCATGGCCGCGCAGTTGCTCGGCTCCCGGGCCAGGGCTCGTTCGGCGCGTTCGACGGTTATTTTCGCCGCCCGGCGGAGATTCTCGTGATCGCCCAGCGCCGTGTAGCAGGTGACCAGCATGGCCGCGCATCCGACCTCCGACTCCGCCAGGATCACCGCCTTCTCATAATGCGGGGCCGCCTCGACGAAGCGTTGCCGTCGGAAGTGAAGGTCTCCGGCCGTATCGTTTGCCTCATAGGACTCCGGATCCAGCCGCAGGGCGATCTGGAGGCAGGCGTCGGCCTCATCGGGACGGTCCATTTCGGCGAGGTGCCGGGCCTTCACCGCATGGGCTTCGGCCAGGTTCGGATCCAGCGTGATCGCCCGTTCGGCCGCGGCCAGACCATTTTCGTCGGAGCGTCGATAGGTGAAGTGAAGGGACCGCTGGGCCCGTGACATCAGGGCCCAAGGCGCCGCGTAACTCGGATCGGCGGCGATGGCGGCCTGGCACAGGCGCACTATGGCCTCGTCCCGGCGCGGATCGCCCTGATTGCCGTTCACCAGATACTGCCGCGCCATCAGATAGAGATTGTAGGCTTCGGCGTTATCGGTGCCGCGCCGCTCGATGGCCTTCTTTTCCTCCGGCGCCAGCCGCAGCTTCAGCGCCTTGACGATCGCTTCGCTGATCTCATCCTGCAGCGCGAAGATATCGGTGAGGTCGCGGTCGTAGCGCTCGGCCCAGATATGGTCGCCCGCGGCGCCGTCGATGAGCTGGGCGGTGATCCGCACCCTATCCCCGACTTTCCGGACGCTGCCCTCCAGAACGTGGCTGACGCCGAGCTCCCGAGCGACATCCCGGACACGGACGGCCTTGCCCTTGAAGGTGAACGCCGTGTTGCGGGCGACAACGGAAAGGGCCGAGACTTTGGAGAGGTCGGTGATGATATCTTCGCTGATGCCGTCGGAAAAATATTCCTGCTGCGGATCGTCGCTCATATTGGCGAACGGCAGGACGCAGACGGACAGCTTGCTCTGGGCCGCTGGCGGCGCCCCTCGAGTAGCCGGATCGGCGGTGAGCTGAGCGACGCCTTCGACCACCTGGCGCCAGCCGGGCGCCGCCTCGTCGCCCACCCAGCCGATGAGATCGGCGCACTGGGTCTGGTCAAAAGGCATGGGCAGCCTGGCCCCATCAAGCGTGAGCTGGACAAGCTTGTGGGCCTCCCGCGCGCGCTCGGCTTCGGAGCGCACCCATTCGGATTTCGCCGCCTCGGCCGACCAGACCACCACCACGGCCCTGGCCGCCGACAGACGCTCGTCGATCACCTCCGAATAGGCGCGGTGGGCCGGAATCTCATCGTCGCGCCATACGCGGTGACCGAGGGCGCGCAGGGCCTCCGCGATCCGCTGGGCCTGCGTCGCCGTCGAGCGGGCGTAGGAGATGAAGATATCAGACATCAGCGTGCGACTTAGCGACGCCTTTGCTCGCCGCGCAAGAGAGGCCGAGAATCCCGCCGATCCGTTGCGCGGGCGGGATCGTCGTGGAATGTTGAGATCAAGCCGCCTCGGCCTTGACGGCTGAACCCAGGGAGCGCGCGCATGACCTTTCGTCTTGGCTCCGTAGGCGTTGTCTCGGCGATTCTCCTCGCCAGCCTGACCCTCGGCCCCGCCCAGGCCTGCACGCGGATCCTGTGGAACGGCGGCGGCGCGGCGGTGCTGGCGGGGCGGACCATGGACTGGCCCGAATCCACCCAGCCGATCCTCACGGTTCTGCCGCGCGGCCTCGCCCACAACGGCGATGTGTTGGGCGGCCATCCGCTGAATGATCCGAACCCGATGAAGTGGACCTCGAAGTACGGCAGCCTCGTCACCACCGTCTATGGCCTGGGCGCCGCCGATGGGGTGAACGAGCGCGGCCTCGCCGCCCACATGCTCTATCTGACCGCCAGCGATTTCGGCGCGCGCGACACCCAGCGGCCGGGCATCCAGGCCGGCCTCTGGGCGCAGTACGCCCTGGACAACGCCGCCACCGTGGAAGAGGCGTTGGCTCTGCTGGCCAAGATCCAGCCGATCATGGTCGAGGCCCACGGGCGCAAGGCCACCGTCCATCTGGCCCTGGAGGACGCCGGCGGCGACTCGGCGATCATCGAATATATCGGCGGCAAGGCGGTGGTTCACCACGGTCGCGACTATCGGGTGATGACCAACGATCCGCCCTATGACGAACAGCTGGCGCTGCTCAAGACGCTGGATTTCAGCAAGCCGACCAGCGACACGCCCCTGCCCGGCAACGTCAATCCGCGCGACCGCTTCGCCCGGGCCGAATACTATCTGGCGATCTATCCGACGCCGCAGACCGAGCGCGAGGGCGTGGCCGGCATGTTCGCCATCGCCCGCAACGTCTCGGTGCCGTTCGGCGCGCCCTACAAGGACTTTGGCGTCTACAACACCGAATACCGCACGGTGAGCGACCTCACCAACAAGATGTATTTCTTCGAGCTGACCACCACGCCCAATGTGATCTGGACCGATCTGACCAAGCTCGACTTCAGCGCCGGCGCGCCGGTGCGCACGCTCGATCCGAACAACATCGGCCTGAGCGGCGACGTCTCCGCTGACTATAAAACAGCGCCGGCGCCCTACTGAGGGCCGCGACCGCCGACGACAATACTGGCGTTCGCGTCGCCCTCGAAATGTGATATCAGATGGCGTATAGTGCTATCAATGATAGCGATATTGCGGAGTGATGGCGATGTCCGTGGTGACGATCAGAAATCTGCCTGAGGAAACTCACCGCGCCCTTAAGGTGCGGGCCGCCAGGCACGGACGCAGCACCGAGGCCGAAATCCGGGAGATCCTGCATGAGGCGGTGCATCCCAAGGCGCGCGTCGGGATCGGATCTGAACTGGCGGCGTTCGGACGCCAGCTTGGCGATCTCGACTTTCAAGCCCCGCGCGACGCCTCGCCCACCGAGCCGGCGAGGTTTGAATGATCATATTGGATACGAACGTCGTCTCCGAGCCCATGAGACGCCGGGGCGATCCAAAGGTGACGGCCTGGCTCGACCGTCAGGACCCCGAAACGCTCTACCTTACGGCAACCAGTCTTTCCGAGTTGCTGGTCGGTATCGAGATCCTGCCCGCCGGCCGTCGCAAGAGCGGTCTTGGGGCCGCCTTGGGCGACCTTCTCGCGAGGTTATTTGGGTCGCGCGTTCTTGCGTTCGATGAGCCTTCCGCCAAAGCCTACGCCGCCCTGGCAGGTCGGGCGCGCGAGTCGGGACGGACGCTGTCGGTGGGCGATGGCCAGATCGCCGCGATCGCGACGATACACGGCTTCACCGTCGCCACGCGCGACACCGCGCCTTTCCTGGGCGTTGGCGTTCCCATCATCAATCCGTGGGAGCGGTAAGGGCCTCAGGCCGCCTCGCGGGTCGCCACCGCCTCCAGGCCGAGCATGGCGGCCTTGCGCGCCAGGCCCCAATGATAGCCGGTCAGGCGGCCGTCGGCGGCCAGGGCGCGGTGACAGGGGATGAGATAGCTGACCGGATTGGCGCCGATGGCGGCGCCGGCGGCGCGATTGGCGCCGGGTTTGCCGGCCCAGGCCGCCACCTGGCCATAGCTGGCCGTGGCGCCGGCCGGGATGCGCAGCAGGGCCTTCCACACCTGGACATGGAACGGCGGGCCGATGAGCACGACCGGGATCGGGCCGGCATCGACGCCGAAGGCCTTGGCCGCCATGGCCCGGGCGGCGGCGTCATCGCGCGTCCAGGCGGCGGCGGGAAAGCGGGCGGTCATGTCGGCGAGCGCGGCTTCTTCCTGGCCTGGATCGGCGAAGGCGAGGCCGGCGAGGCCCCGCGGCGCGATGACGAACAGGCCGTTTCCGAACGGCGTCGGAGCCCAGCCGAAGGCGAGCGTCAGGCCCTCGCCGCGCCGCCGCGCCTCGCCCGGCGTCACCGCCTCCTGGGCGATGAAGAGATCGTGCAGGCGCGAGGGGCCGGAAAGGCCGGTGTCCAGGGCGGCGTCCAGCACCGGCGCGCCCGACTCCAGAAGGCGCCGAGCCTCGGCATGGGCGAGGGCGGCGGTGAAGGTCTTGGGGCTGACCCCGGCCCAGCGGGTGAACAGGCGCTGGAAATGGAACGGCGAGAGACCGGCGGCGTCAGCGGCCTCATCCAGGCTCGGGCGCTCGCGCCAGCGTTCGGAAAGCCAGGCCAGGGCGCCGGCCATGCGCTGATAGTCGGCGGCGCGTTCGTCGAGGGAAGCCGGGCGGATCGGGGTGGGGGCGTGCATGTTCATGAGCCCAAACTAGATCGCGCCCGAACGCCAAATCGGCCCGATTCTTGCGGCGAAAGCCAATTTATTCGCGCGGCCTCATACCATCGCCGTTCCAGCCTTGGCGCGCATGATGGCGCGGTCCAGCGCCTTGGCGAACTCCAGGCGCTCGGGACGGCTGAGCGCGCGGGCGACGGCGACGCCGCGATTGGACAGGCGAAGCTGAAGATCGGTCTCGTCCTCGGCCTCGCCTTCCAGATGGACGCGGGTGAAGGCGGTGGGCGAGAGCCAGAGGGTTTCCGTCCCTTGAGGGGTCTCCAGAACGACGCGAATCTGAGAGGCGGTGACCTGCACCCGCTCGCGCCGTGTCGCCGCCCGCCGGCTGGCGAGAAAGGCGAAGATCACCGCCGCCACATCGAGGCCCAGAAAGATCGGCACCGGCGCCGCGCCCATCTTCACGAAGAGGATCGCCGTGGCCGTGTTGATGGCCGTCAGCGCCCCGATCAGCACCAGAAAGCCGCGCTGGGAGAGCGAGCGGTGCGGCGTGATCACCGCGTCCATGAAGAAAGGCCCGTCCATGGCCCCCGACCATAGGGACGGAGCGGCGCCTGGCGAGACCAGCGAAGCGGGCGATGGTCGGACGTATGAGCGCGGCTCTATTTTCTCTTCCCCTCGGGGAAGTCCCGGCGAAGCGGGGGATGGGGGCCGGCGTGGCGCAAACGCCGACTCCGCTGGATCCCCCTCCACCCCTTCGGGGTCCCCCTCCCCAGAGGGGGAGGAGAGGTCGAGATGGCCCGCGACTCCAACCCCGCCGTCCAGGCCCCAAGGAGCGCGCGCGCATCGCGGCGATCTTCGATCGGTTCGCCGCGGCCACGGCCGAGCCGCGCACCGAGCTTGGCTACAGTTCGCCCTACACCCTGCTGGTGGCGGTGGTGCTTTCCGCCCAGGCCACCGACGTCTCGGTGAACAAGGCCACGGCGCGCCTCTATAAGGTCGCCGACACGCCGGCCGCCATGATCGCCCTGGGGGAGGCGGGCCTGACGCCCTTCATCGCCTCGATCGGCCTCTTCCGCACCAAGGCCAAGAACGTGATCGCGCTCTCGCGCCTGCTGATCGAGCGCCATGGCGGCCAGGTTCCCCTCGATCGCGAGGCGTTGCAGGCGCTGCCCGGCGTTGGCCGCAAGACCGCCAGCGTGGTGCTCAATGAGCTGGATGTGGAACCGGCCATCGCCGTCGATACCCATGTTTTCCGCGTCGCCCACCGCCTGGGCCTTTCCAAGGCGACGACGCCCGACAAGGTGGAGGCCGACCTGATGGCCGTGGTCCCGCCGCGGCGCCTGACCCGCGCTCATCACTGGCTGATCCTGCACGGCCGATATGTCTGCGTGGCGCGCAAGCCCAGGTGCGGGGCGTGCATCGTCGCCGATCTTTGCCCCTCCCGCGAACTGTTCATGGGCGGCTGAGGGGCGAGGCGCGCTCAACCCTCGCCAGCGAAGCCATCCTGGTGTACCTCGCGCGGCTGACCTTCCGGAGCCGCCATGACCGCCCGCTACGACGTCGCCGCCATCGGCAACGCCATCGTCGATGTGATCGCCGAGGCCGACGATGCGTTCCTGGCCGCCGAGGCCCTCGACCAAGGGCGCGATGAGGCTGGTCGACGAGGACCGCGCGCTCACGATCTCTACAGCCGCATGGCGCCAGGGGCTGGAAACCTCCGGCGGCTCGGCGGCGAACACCATCGCCGGGGTGGCGAGCTTCGGCCGCAAGGCGCTCTATGTGGGCAAGGTGGCCTCCGATCCCGCTGGGCGAGATCTTCGCCCACGATATCAAGGCCATCGGCGTCGACTTCGCCACGCCGCCGCTCGCGGGCGGCCCCGCCACCGCCCGGTGCCTGGTGAATGTCACGCCCGACGGCGAGCGGACCATGTGCACGTTTCTGGGCGCCTCGGTGGAGCTGACGCCCGCCGATGTCGACCCGGCTCTGATCGAGGCGGCGGAGATCCTCTATCTCGAAGGCTATCTCTTCGATCCGCCCGAAGCGCGGCGAGCGTTCGAGAAGGCCGCCTTCGCCGCCCGGGCCGCCGGTCGCTCGATTGCGCTCAGCCTGTCCGACGCCTTCGTGGTCGAGCGCCACCGCGACGCCCTGCTGGCCTTCATCGACGCCGAGGTCGATATCCTGTTCGCCAATGAGACCGAGCTGCTGGCCCTGTTCCAGACCACCCGTCTGGCGCACGCCAAGGAAGCGCTGGCCGGCCGGGTCAAGATCGGCGCCGTCACCCTGGGCGCCGAAGGCTCGGTGATCCTGTCAGGCGGCGGCGAGATTCCGGTTGCGGCCGAACCGGTGGCCAAGGTGGTGGACACCACCGGCGCCGGCGATCAATACGCCGCCGGCTTCCTGGCCGGCCTGGCCGGCGGACAGGGTCTGAGCGCCTGCGGGCGGCTCGGCTCCTTGGCGGCGGCGGAGGTCATCTCCCACTTCGGGCCACGCCCGATGACGCCGCTGGCCGAACTGGCCGCGGCGCGGGGACTCTAGGAAGACGCTCATGGCCAGAACGGCGGACGTCAAGCGCGACACCAAGGAGACCCAGGTTCGGGTGCGCCTGGATCTCGACGGAACCGGGCTCTCCAAGGTCGCCACGGGTATCGGCTTCTTCGATCACATGCTCGAGAGCTTCGCCCGCCATGGCGGCTTCGACCTGGAGGTCGCCACCACCGGCGATCTGCACATCGACATGCACCACACCGTGGAGGACACCGGCATCGTCATCGGCCAGGCCTTCGCCAAGGCGCTTGATGGCTACAAGGGGATCCGGCGGTTCGGCGCCGCCTATATCCCCATGGACGAGACCCTGACACGCTGCGCCGTGGACCTCTCCAACCGGCCCTATCTCATTTGGCGGGTCGCCTTCTCGCGGCCGAAGGTGGGAGAGATGGACACCGAGCTCTTCAAGGAATTCCACCACGCCTTCGCCATGCACGCCGGCGCCTGCCTCCACCTCGAGACGCTGTATGGCGAGAACTCGCACCATATCGCCGAGAGCGGTTTCAAGGCCCTGGCACGCGCCCTTCGCGAGGCGGTGGAGCTGGACCCGAAGACGATGGGCCAAGCCCCCTCCACCAAGGGCGTCCTTTAGGAAACAGCTCCCATGGGGACGACCGTCGCCTTGATCGACTACGGGTCGGGCAATCTGCGCTCGGCCGAGAAGGCCCTGCGCAAGGCCGCCGGCGAGCACGCGCATGAGGTCGAGGTCGTGGTCACCGGCGAGCCTGCGGAAGTCGCGCGCGCCGACGCGATCGTGCTGCCCGGCGTGGGCGCCTTCGCCGCCTGCCGCCACGCGCTCGACGAGCGCCCGGGCCTGACCGAGGCGATCGGCGAAGCGGTCCGAGGCCGAGGCGCCCCATTTCTGGGCGTATGCGTGGGCATGCAATTGTTGGCGACACGCGGGCTGGAATTCGGCGAGACGCCCGGTCTGGGTTGGATCGAGGGCGAGGTTTCCAGGCTCGCTCCGCGCGATCCCCATGCCAAGATACCCCACATGGGATGGAACCAGATCGACCCGGCCGGAAGCTGTTCGCTTTTCGCCGGCCTGCCGGCGGGAACCCATATGTACTTCACCCACTCCTTCGCCTTCGCCCCCGCCCGTGACGGCGACGTGGCCGCCTGGACCGACCATGGCGGACGGTTCGCCGCGGCCGTGCTGAAGGACAATATCGCCGGCGTGCAGTTCCACCCCGAAAAGTCGCAAGCACGCGGGCGCGCGACTGCTCGCCAACTTCCTGGAGTGGCGGCCTTGATCCTCTATCCGGCGATCGACCTGAAGGACGGCCAGTGCGTGCGCGTGGTGCGCGGCGATCTCGACACCGCGACGGTCTTCAACACCGATCCCGCCGACCAGGCCCGGGCCTGGGGCGAGGCGGGCTTCGCCTGGCTGCACGTGGTCGACCTCAACGGCTCCGTCGAGGGCCGGGCGGTGAACGACGACGCGGTCGAGGCGATCCTGAACGCGGTCTCCATCCCGGTGCAGCTCGGCGGCGGCATACGCTCGCTGGAGAATATCGAGGCCTGGATCGAGGCCGGCGTCAGCCGGGTGATCCTGGGCACCGCCGCGGTGCGCGATCCGGAGCTGGTCAAGACCGCCGCCCGCCGCTGGCCCGAGCAGATCGCCGTCAGCGTCGACGTGCGCAAGGGCCAGGTGGCCGTGCAGGGCTGGACCGAGGACTCGGGCCTGGACGCCGTCACCGTGGCCAAGCGGTTCGAGGACGCCGGCGTCTCGGCCCTGATCATCACCGACATCGACCGCGACGGCGCCCTGCTGGGCTTCAACGTCGAGGCCTTCGGGGCCATCGCCGACGCGGTGCACATCCCGGTGATCGCCGCCGGCGGCCTGGCCTCGGTGCTCGACATCGAGCGCCTGCGCGAACGGGCCGGCACGCCGATCGCCGGCGCGGTGCTCGGCCGGGCGCTCTACGCCGGCGCCATCCAGCCCCTCGAAGCCCTGGCCGAGGCCGCCGCCTGATGCTGAAGGTCCGCGTCATCCCCTGCCTGGACGTGAAGGACGGGCGCGTGGTCAAGGGCGTGCAGTTCCTCGATCTGCGCGACGCCGGCGATCCGGTGGAGCAGGCCGCGGCCTATGACGCCGCCGGGCGCCGACGAGCTGATGTTCCTCGACATCACCGCCAGCCACGAGGGCCGCGGCGCCATCCTCGACGTGATCGCCCGCACGGCCGATGTCTGCTTCATGCCGGTCTCGGTGGGCGGCGGCATCCGCACGGTGGAGGACGCCCGCGCGCCTGCTGCGCGCCGGGGCCGACAAGATCTCGATCAACACCGCCGCGGTGGAGGACCGCGACCTGATCACCCGCTGCGCCGACGCCTTCGGCTCCCAGGCGGTGGTCGCGGCGATCGACGCCAAGCGGGCCGGCGACGGCTGGGAGCGTCTTCACCTACGGCGGCCGCAGCGACACCGGCCTGGACGCCGTCGACTATGCGGCCGCTGGCGGTGGACAAGCGGCGCCGGCGAGATCCTGCTCACCTCCATGGACCGCGACGGCGCCAAGACCGGCTACGACCTCGCCCTGCTCGCCGCCGTTCCAGCCGCCGTCGGCGTGCCGGTGATCGCCACCGGCGGCGCGGGCAGACGCGCAGCCATCTGGTCGACGCGGTGCAAGACGGCGGCGCCGACGCGGTGCTGGCCGCCTCGATCTTCCACTTCGGCGAGATCACCATCGGCGAGGCCAAGGCGCGCCATGGCCGCCGCCGGCCTCCCGGTCCGGCCATCGACGGGAGCGCGTGGGCGCATGAGCCGCTTCACCGAGGTCCTCGAGCGCCTGGCCGCCGTGATCGAAAGCCGCCGGGGCGCCGATCCGGCGGCCTCCTAGTCGGCCAAGCTGCTCGCCGATCCGGCGCTGGCCGCCAAGAAGCTCGGCGAGGAGGCCATCGAGACGGCGCTCGCCGCCGGCCAGGGCGACAAGGACGCGATCGCCGCCGAGAGCGCCGACCTGATCTACCACTGGCTGGCCCTGCTGGCCGCCACCGGGGTCGGCCTGGACGAGGTCGCAGTCGCCCTCGAAGCGCGCGAAGGCCGCTCGGGCGTGGAGGAGAAGGCGGGGCGCGCTGAGCCACTCCTCCCGTCCGGAGCCGACGACGCCCTATAGCGAGACCGGCAGGAGGCTCAGGATGCGGCCGTAGCCGGGCGCCGCCGCGAGCGGAGCGCCGCCCCCAGACCACCAAAGCCGGCCAACATCAGCGACCAGGTCGCCGGTTCCGGTACGCTCCCGCCGAAGAAATCCACCTCGCTGACGAACGTCCAGTCGCTGGTGTTAGGCTGATAAAACCGGATGGTATGGAGGCCGCCGGTCAGGTTAAGGCCCGTAAAATCGATCAGGCCGACGGTCCCCGACGCCGGACCGGAAAAAGGCCTATTGACGCCGTCGATGAGGATGGAGGCCGGGGAGACAACGCCGCCGACCCCGCTGTTGTCGACGTAGATCTTTATTTCGTTGATGGTCGGCGCGCCGGAGAAGTGAAAGGTGACGGTCGGGTCGGGGGTGACGGTCGGGTTGTCGCCGTGGAACCAACCGACGTAAGGGCCGGTTCCGGCCGTGTTAGAGACATTATACCAGAAGTTCGATGAAATCACGCCGTCGGTGAGGGCCCCCACACCCCCGGTCAGCGCCGCGCCGTCTGTCGTTTTCGATCCCGAGCCGGAGTAGTTTCCATCCCAATAGTTGTAGGTGCCGCCCGCCGCCGTGCCATCTCCGTTGGGCGTGTCGTAGCTGCTGACGACGAGCTCCCCGGCCAGCGCCGGCCCCGAGATGGCGCAGGCGGCCAGCGCCGCCAGAACCGTCAGTTCACGTTTCTCAAACCGTTTGCGCATCATCAGCCCTCTCTGGTGTTTAATTGGCAATGTCTCGCCCGGATCTGATCCGGCGCCCTTGACCTAAGGAATGAACATCCGGGCGGCGGCGCAGCGCCGCGCCCAGGGCGCCGAAGCCCAGCAGCATCAGCGCCCAGGCGCCGGGCTCCGGAACGCCGGAGAGGGGAGTGGCGTAGTCGTGGCCGCTCAGGCCGACCACATCGGGCCCGGCGCCGTCGAGGTGGCTGTAAACCGTGTGGGCGTAGTCCGCGTAGACGAGGCCCGGGACCGAGCTGGAGCCGGAATAGACGTCGGCCTGCAGCTGCACGACAAACTCGGTCACATCCCCCGCGCGGACGCTGAACGCGGCGCTCACCGGGAAGGTCGCGTCGCTGCTCAACCAGTGACCCAGGACGAGATCGGTTTGACTGGTGATGTCGTAGAGGTCCCAGTCCACGGCGCCGAAGGAGCCGGGGCCGAAGGGGGGCTGGGTGGAGGTCGAGCCGGTGATGGCGAGGCTCAGGCTGTAGATCGTGTTGGGATCAAAGGCGCCGGCGGCGAAGTAGTCGGTGAACCGCGCAAAGGCCTGGCCGCCGGCGTCGGGGGCCGTGTCGGTCGCGGCCCAAAGAGCGTCCGAATAGGCTTTCAGGACGCCGAAGGTGGCGGTGGCGTCAGCCCGGGCGTGGGATCCAAAGCTGGATGCGTTGCTGGCCGAGGCGGTGAGAGTGTCGGCGGCGGTCGCGGGGCTGAGGGTCTGGCTCTGGTTCACGCCAAGGGCGCTGACGCTGGCGTCAAGGCTGGGCGGAGGTGTCGCCAAGGCGGGGCCCGCAGCCGAGACGAGAAGCGAAGCCGATACGGCGGCGAGTGTCATTGAGCGCACGGAAGTCTCCTGGCGTTGCGCTGGACGCTAGCGGTCGGCGCGAGGGCGCGCCTCCTTCGATCGGATGAGAAACGACGATAGATTGCGCCCCGCCGTCGATTTAGAATGCCCGCATGCCTGATATGCTCGACGCCTATTCCACGGTGGTGGGCCAGATCTACGAGGCCTCCTTGGACGCCTCGGCGTGGCCCGAGGCCATGGGCGCCGCCTGCCGCTTCGTGGGCGCGCCCATGGGCGGGATCGGCTCCTACGCGATCGGCCCGAAGCGCTACGACATTCACATCTTTTCCGGCTACGAGGCCCACTGGGTGGAGCTTTACCGGGAGAAGTACGGCGCCATGAACCCGCTGGTGGGCGCGACTAGCGGCCGGGACATCGGCCAGATCAAGTGCCTGTCCGTGGCCGGCCTGATCGGCGCCTTCGACGGTCAGCCCATGTACGAGGAGTGGGTGAAGCCGCAGCGCATCCTGGACATCGCCGAGGTGGTGCTGGACGCCACGGTGAGCCACGTCGCCACCCTGGATTTTGTCACGCGGGTGGAGGATGGCGTGCTCACCGGGGAAAACCTGCGCAAGATCGAACTGCTGTTTCCGCACATCCGGCGCAGCGTGCTGATCGGCCGCGTGCTGAAGATGCACCGGCGGGGCGAGGGCGAACTGAGCGGGGTGGTCGACGGCCTCGCCGCCGGGGTGTTCGTGCTGGGCGGCAGGGGCGAGATCCTGCGGGGCAATGCGGCGGGCGCGGCGATGCTGTCGGCGGGGCGCCTAGTGACGGCCCCCGGCGGCGTCCTGAGGTTCGCGAGCCTGGAGGCCGACCGCGCGCTGCGCGAGGCCCTGCGCGGCGAGAGGGGGGCCTCAACCGCTCTGCGGGACGCCGACGGCGCGAGCTTTGTGGCCCATGTGGCGCCCCTGTCGGCGGTCGCGGCGGAGGACGACCTCGAGACGCCCGGGGGCAAGATCGCTGTCTTCGTCAACGCCACCCACCCGGACCTGGCCCCGGCCCTGGAGACCCTGGCCCGAACCTATGGGCTGACGGGCGCCGAGAGCCGGGTGGCCCGGGCTGTGGCCGAGGTGGGCGCGACGCCGATGGTCGCCCGGACGCTCGGGGTTTCGGTGACCACGGTGCGCACACACCTGCGCAGCCTGTTCGAGAAGACGGGCGCCAGACGCCAGGTGGAGATCGTCAGCCTGCTCCAAGGGTTCGCCAGTCCGCTCCGCTAGAGCGATCGGGTCTAGATGACCGACCGGCGTTCAAATTCACCCCTCCTCACGGAGAGATGTCCACGGTCGCCCTCGGCGCGAAGGGGTCCAGGAGCTGGCCAGTCACGCTCTCGGGCATGGGGCGGTCGATGCCGTAGGCGGCCGGCCATTCGCGCGGCAGATAGAAGGTGCCGAACACCCGGTCCATGAAGGGCAGCATGGAGGAATAGTTGTGGTCGCGATGATCGTCGCGGGTGTGGTGCCAGTGGTGAAAAGCCGGGCTGGCGATCACCTCCTCCAGCGGGCCCAGCCGCCAGCGCAGATTGGCATGGATGAAGAAGCTCCACATCGAGCCGATGAACAGCACCAGGGCCGGCACCAGGGCCGGATGCGGGCCCACCGGCGAGGCGAGGCCGGTGGCGTAGAGCAGCACCAGGCCGCAAAGCCTCGTGAACACCATGTCGAACGGATGCGCCCGGGTGTTGACCAGGAAACTGATGTGCGCGGCGCTGTGGTGGATGGCGTGGAACCGCCAGAGGAGGGGAATTTCGTGGCTCCAGCGGTGGCCCCAGTAGAAGCCGATCTCCCCCACCACCATCGCGCCGACCATTCGGGCCCAGAGCGGGAGCGCGGCCGCCGCGCCCGTCACGGCGGCGGGCAGCACGGCATGGATTCCCCAGGCGATCAGGGCGGAGGGCGGGCCCAGCAGGAAAAGCGGCACAAGGCTGTTGACGAAATACCAAGCCAAATTGGTCGCCCAGCCCGTGTAGAAAAGACCGGCCGGGCGCACCGAAAAGAACCGCTCCAGCGGGCCAAACAGGGCGACCAGCAGCACCAGCCAGACACCCGTGCGCGCGAGCTGAACGATCAGGCCCAGGAGGTGTTGATGCGAGGCCAGCAGAGACGACATCGGCTACTCTTACCGCAAGGCGGCGGGATTTTCACCGGCGGAGAGATCCGCCCGGTTTAGCGGGCCTAGACGGTGGCGATCGCCTGCCGGCGCCGCAGGCGCGCGGCGCCGCCCAGCCCGGCCACGCCGATCGTCATAAGCGCCCAGGTCGCCGGCTCGGGAACCGAGAACCCGGTGATCGGGCCGACATAGTGGCCTACGGTGTGGTTGTCAGATTCAAAGCCAGCGTAGCCGACGCTCTGAGAGAACACGATATTCTTGATCGAGTCGCCGGCGGTGGTGTCGAAGAAATTGATGAACACATCGTCCTGGCCGTTGGCGTGGTCCAGATAGGCGCCGGCGCCGGGACGGGCGGCGATCGCGTTCAAGACTTCGGCGGCGGTAAAGATATAGGTCGAATGATCCGTGGTGGTAAATGTCACGGTATTGCTGGGATCGGCCGCCGATAGCCAGAAGCCGAAATAGTTGATCGATTGGCCCGTGGTGGTGAGCGCCAAGTTGTATTGCACCGGCGTACCCGCATCCAGGGCAAGGGCGTATCTGCCCACACCGCCAGCGCCGCCGTAAATATCGGCCGGGTTGATCGTTACTCCAGTATAGGTTCCAGTCATGCCGCCGCCGAAGGTCGACATGAAATTCGGACCGGTCTGGCTGTCAAACGTCTCCACGCCGCCGGTGAGGTTGGCGGTGATGCTGGGGCTGGCCATGGTGGCGCCCGGATCGCCGTAGGTGACCACCATCGCGGCGTGCGCCGATCCGGCCAAGACGGTGGAAACGAGCGCCCCGACGACACCCGCCGCCGAAAAAATCTTCATGACGCTCTACTCCTGCTTACCGCG
This sequence comes from uncultured Alphaproteobacteria bacterium, assembly GCA_963817995.1. GTDB lineage: Bacteria > Pseudomonadota > Alphaproteobacteria > Caulobacterales > Caulobacteraceae > Acaudatibacter. The sequence goes on along the minus strand of CAWFQJ010000009.1, from coordinate 461,323 downwards.
CGCGGTCCGACAAGACCGCAGGCACCAAAATATTTTTTGACTACGCCGTCGCGAGCGCGCGCCGACGCCGAACCCGCGCAGCGCCGCCAAGGCCCGCCACGCCGATCAGCATCAGCCCCCAGGTGGCCGGTTCGGGCACGTCCGCGAAGACGGAGACGCCATCGAGCAGCGCAAACGGCGGGACGGGGGTATCACCCGTAGCTACGAACGATAGCAGCTCGCTTGCGCCGGTCGCAGTGAATGTAAAGTTGCCCAATTGCCAACCTGTGAAGCCATGATTTCCAACATCAAAAGTGGACGTTGATTGGCTCTCATTTCCTAAACTTACCGTCCAGTACTGCTTGAGCGGTATATACCCACCATTACCGTCCGAATAGTTATTGAAACCATATTGTTGGCCAAACCCATAATAGAATTTGACCGTGTATTTCTCGCCCGCCGTCAGATTTCCGATCATTTGGGTGAGAGCAGCAGGCTGAAAATCACTGTCCTGGGCGATGAAATTACCGCCGTCCGGGCTTGAGGCAGGGAGGCCGTTGTTGTTGGGAGAATCGTTGTTCGGACCCCACAGCTGCAGATTTCCGTATTGGCCGTTCGAACCGGTCGTATCGGCCGTCCCGCGAGCGAAAAGGAAGGTGTATCCGCCCGATACCGTCCACCCGGTCGCATCGGTATTGTAACCGAGCTGCCCAGGCCCAGCCGTCGTCGTCTCGAACCCACCGTTCGTGACTAGGTTGGCGGGACCGGCGACTGCCGATCCCGCGAGGGCGCACACGGCCACGGCGGCGAGAGCCGCGAAGACGGTCTTCATAGCAAAGCCCCTGATTTTTTTGCTGAAACGCGACTGGACGCGGCGGAGAAACTATCCGCCGTGGTGTGTATGGCGACGGCGCGTCGGCGTCAACGCATTACCGCCAAATTTTCGCCCAGATGGCTGCGGCAATAGCGCGCGGGCCGTTATTGTTAAGTTAACCCCATGGCCAAGCCAGTATTAGCGTGACCCGTTTCGCGCATCGACTGTTAGTGAACCGGCGCTGTCGTGTTGGCGTCATAGACCTTGACGCCGCGGAACCAGGTCTGCAGCACCTTGGTGGCGCCGATCATCTCTGGTTTGCCCGCGTCGGCAAGGCTCAGCACATCCTGATCGAGCAGGATGAAGTCGGCGGATTTTCCGACTTCCAGGGAGCCGAACTCGCTTTCGCGCCCCATCGCCCGGGCGCCGTTGATCGTGTAGGCGTCGATCATGTCGCGGACCGTCAACCGCTCCCAGGGATTGGCCGGCGGATAGGGCGGCAGGGCGCGGGTCACGCCGATCTGCATGTTCACGAAAGGCTGCGGGATCGCGAGTGTTGACCGGCGCATCCGAGCCGGCCGCCAGGATGCCGCCGGCATCCCTGGTCGACTTGGCCGGATAGAAGCCGCGCTCATAATAGCTGTTCGGATCATGGAAGGCGGCGAAGCTATTGCCGCTCATCTTGGTGAAGAACGGCACCACGGTGATGTCGTACTCCGGATCAGCCGGTCGCCCAGGAGTAGGTATAGACGGTGAAGATGTGATCCTTGCCGATCCGTTGCACATCTTCGGGCGAGACCACCTGCAGGTGGGCGATGGCGTCCGGCGTCTTGTCATTGCCGTCCGCGGTCCGCGCCTGCTCGATGGCGTCCACCGCGGCGCGCACGGCGGCGTCGCCGATAGCATGGATATGCAGGGTGAAGCCGGCGAGGTGCGCGGCCTTGGCGTAGTCGAGGATCACCTGGCGCTGGTGCTGATACTTGCCCGACGAGATCGCGCACTGGGCCGGCAGGATAGCCGTGGGCCTTCTTGAACGAGGCCGTCACATCGCGGGGTCGGCGTATTCCGCCGGACTGGCGCGCACCGCCTCGCAGGCCGTCGACTGCAGATCGACATAGCCTGTCACGGCCAGCTTGCCGTCCGCGCCCGGTCCGAAGATCGGCTGCAGATAGGGGTTGAGCGCGGGTGAATCCGGCAGGGTCGGCGGCGAGGCGTAGGGATTTCCCTCAAGCACGCCATCGGCGAAGATCTTGACGCCCGGCGCCCGGACAAGCTCCTGGCCGGCGTATTTGGCCCGGGTGGCCTTGGCCGCGTCGAGAAGCTTGCCGTAGTCAATCGAGCCATCGTCGCGGCGATAGTCCTCCGGCTCATAGAGCTGCATCAGATTGACGCGGACGGTCAGAGCGTTGTCGGCCAGCAGGCTGTCGTAAAGCGCCTGCAGAGGCGGCGTCACCATGGCGTCCTGAATGGCGGTGATGCCGACGCTGTTGAGCCGCTGCGGCACCTTCTTGGGGTCTTTCAGCAGGAGCGGCAGGGCGGAGGTCAGATCATCCGGCGCGCCGGTGCGATCGCGCGCATCCTCATTGACCGTCCCGTTCGGTTCGCCGGCGTCGTCGACGCCGATCACCTCCCGATACTCGGCGAAATCGCTCTTGAGGGTGGCGCGCGAATACCCGACCACCGCGCCCTTGTCGTTCTTGGCCAGAGCCAGCCCAGCGCTGTTGAAGGCGCCATGGTGGCCGTCGTTGCCGAGCAGTTCGATGGGATGATCGGTGGAGGCGTGGTCGAGGGCCGCCCGCAAGCGTCGGGTTGGCGGCGCTAGGCTGATTGCCGGCGCTGAAGTTCCATTGCTGAACCGTCACCCACTGCGCCGGCCGGGATTTGGTATTTGGCGATGCAGGCGCGCACGAAAGCGGGCAACTCGTCGAGGCTCACCGGACGGCTGTCCAGACTGCAGACATCCAGGTCGACGATGCCGGCGGGATGGATGTGGGCGTCGACCAATCCGGGCAACACCAGCCGGCCGCCGCGCGTTTTCCAACCTGACGCCCGGCGCCATGAAAGCCTCCGCGCCCTTGGCGTCGCCGACATAGATGATCTTGCCATCCTTGACGGCCAGGGCCTGGACCGTGCGGCGGCCGGGGTCTTCGGTGTAGATTTGGGCATTGGTGAGCACATAGTCCGCCGAGGCGGTCGCGGCCGCCGCCGCCAACGGCGCCGTCAGAGCGGTCGCAGCCAGAATCAGTGTCCGGATCATCCCCGTCCCTCCCACGTGGCCCATTCTAGTACCGGTAGATGCCGGTCAATCCAACCGTCAGCGGCCGGAAGGTGAAATCCCGGTGCACGGGATTTCCGATAACCTCGGAATAACGGGTGAGCTCCGGATGGGAATTGAACAGGTTGTCGACATAGATCGACAGGTCATAGCCATGCCAGCGCACGCCGCTGCGCAAAGAGACATAGGTGGTCGACGGTATGGCTTCCGCCGAGGCGTCAAAGCCACCGTTCTCCGGATTGGTCACCGGCAGAATCCCCGACCCGCTATGATAGGTGAAGTCACCGCGGATATAGCCGTCGTAGCCGCCTGCGAATTCCTTGTCGTAGGTCGCGCCCAGGGTCACATCCCATGGCTGGGTGACCAGGTTGTCGCCCGCACTCACCACATTGAGCGCATTGCCGGGATTCTTGTTCACGTTCTGCGAAAATGTGGCGACGGTGTAGCCAACCGTGCCATCGATCTCCAGGCCACTGATGGGCCGGGCCTGGAACTGAATATCGAAGCCGTTGCTGGTCGCCGAACCGAGGTTGTCAACGAACTGCTCACCGCATTGGCTGAGATATACCAGTTGCTGGATATTGCTCCACTGTATGTGGAAAGCGCTGGTGTTCACTTGCACCCGTCCGTGGTCGATCAGGTTCTTGGATCCGATCTCATAGCTCCACAGGCTGTCGGAACTGTATTGGGTTGGCATCCCATCATTGTAGCCTTGGGCTTGGAGACTGCTCTCGCAGAAGGTCGACACCGGCGCGTTGGTGCCGCCGATGCGATAACCCTTGGACGCCGAAGCGTAGAAGAGATTATCGTGATTAGGTTGCCAAGTGGCCGCGAACTTGGGCGTCACCGGGGTTTCATTGACGGTCTGAGCGGGCTGGACAATGGTATCGAAGAGAAAAGGTCCGGTGCCAAAGCTTGAGCCCGTGAACGAGGCCCAGGTCACTCTGAGGCCAGCCGTCAGTTTGAATTGGCTGGTGATGTTGAAATCGCCTTGGCCGAACAACGCCGCCTGTTTGTCGAGGCCCTGGCCCGCCGCCTTCAGGGAATACTTGCCATCGATCAGGGACATCCCGTTCGTGAATTCTTCCACTGTCATGCCAGCGGCATATTCGGTGACGTCACCGAAGTTGGGATCGACGATGGTCTCATAGGCCTTCTGTTCCGATTGCGAGAGAAAGAGACCGCTGACCCAGTTGAAACGCGCCGTGGGGTTGGCGTTCTGCAGGCGCAGTTCCTCGACATAGGTCGTCTGCTTGTTCACCATGTTGGCGTAGGCGGCGTAGTCGGGCGACCCAGGAATGAAGTTCACCCCGGCGAAGATCGCCGGCACCAGGGTCGAGTAGTCATCGATCAGATCGTCCTTGCGCTGGAACATGGAGGTGTTCGAGATCAAGGTCATGCCGTTGAAATCGTATTGAAACCTCAGCGCCGGCAGGATGAACTGATCGTGATCAGGTTGCCGTAGCGGCTGGCCATTGACGTACTGGCCCTTGCCGGGGTTGGACTGGTCTTCCCAATAGGTGCCGATGTCGTTGAGCCATTGGTCCTGCCAGTAGATGGACGGGGTGATCGTCATCCCCGCGGTCGGAGAGAAGGTGAAGGCGAGGTTCGCCACCTGGGTGTCCGTCCAATTGCTGTCCTGCTGGACCGGCGCATGGGCGATCTCGGGATTGAGGTTCTGACGATCGACATAGCCGCCCTCATGCTGAGCCCAATAGGCGACCCTGAAGGCGATCTTGTCGGTGACGATCGGGCCGCCCACGGCGGCGCCGAGCTGATAGCTAGGCGAGCCGTCCAAGGTGGCGGAAACGTCGCTCTTCACATAGGCGGTGTAGTTGGTCAGGCTAGGCTGAGGCGTGATGAACCGGAGAGTGCCCCCCTCCGATCCGGCGCCGAACAGGGTGCCTTGCGGACCGCGAAGTACCTCCACCCGATCCAGGTCGAACACCTGCGGATAGACGTTGGTGGCGGAATAGCCCACGACCCGCACCATGATCGGGGTGTCGTCGATATAAATTCCCGTAGTCGCCGAGCCGACCTGCGAGTTGACCCCGCGAATGGCGATATCGGTCTGGGTGCCGAAGCCGTTGGCGTTGAATTGCAGGCCCGGCGTCATGCGGGTGATATCGACGATATTGTCGATCCCGCGAATATCCATGGCCTTCTGGTTGAAGGCGGTGATGCTCTCGGCCACCTTGTTGATCTTCTGGGCCTGGCGGGTGGCGGTGACCACGATCTCCTGCACCTGGGTCGACGGCTGGGCGGCGTCCGTGGCCGTGGGAGTGGCGGCGTCCGCGGCCCACGCGCTCGGCGCGACCATCGCCATAAGCGCCGTCGAGGTGCAGATAGCCGTCGTCTGAAGGTGTTTCATGATGCCCCCTCTGTGATCACAAGGGGGTCCTGCCATCGCATCACCGACACGCAAGCGTGATCACACGACCGAAAAGCCCATTTTTCGGGCTGTGCTTTTTTTGACGGCGGGCGCCTTATCGCGACGCGACGCGCTTGAGCGCCACATAGAGCGCGCCGGCGCCGCCGTGGCGGCGATGGGCCTCCGAGACGCCGGCCACCATGGACCGGATCGGCGGCTCGGCCAGCCACTCGGGCACGCGGCGCCGCAGGACGCCATCGCCCAGAGCGCCCTTGCCTGTGATCACGAGGATGGTCCGTTCGCCCCGCGCCGCCGCGCGCGCGACGAATCCCGTCAGCGCCGCGCGGGCGGCGTCCTGAGTGAGGCCGTGCAGGTCGATCCGGGCGCCGACGGGATCGCGCTCGCTTCGCAGACGGCGCATGCGGCCCGGCTCGAGCGCCTCGGGCGGCGGTCTGAACGGCGGCGGCGGATCGCGTTTTTGGCGGTGATGGACTCAAGGCCTTGTCGCGCTTTGCGGTCGCGACCGGCGCCGACGCCGCGATTGGCGCCGCGGTCATGGGCTGACGGCCGGCCAGCGGCCGCACCGTCGCGGTCACCACAGCCCATAATCGCGCGCCGGAAAGATCATTCATGCGCTTCACGAGCCATCCCTCGGCGTCGGGACAAGGCGGTAGAGCCGCAGCACGTGGCGCACCCTGCCGGCCTCCAGGCCCGCCTCCGGGCCGCGACCCATATAGAGATCCGCCCGCACCTCGCCCTTGATGGCGCCGCCGGTGTCGAGCGCCATCGCCAGCCGTCGATATGTGGGAAAGGCGCCGGAAAGCGCCGGCGATGCGGCGTCGATCCACAACACCTCGCCAAGGTCATGCCAGGCCGGATCGATCGCCACCGCGCGCCCGGCCGTCAGGCGAACCCCGGCCGCGCCCGCCGGATCGGCGCCGTCGTCCGGGGCCAATCGGAAAAAGACATAGCGGGGATCAAGGCGCATCACCGCCTCGGCCTGGGCGCCGCGATGATCCGCCAGCCAAGCGCGGATCGCTTCGCCGGAGGTATCCTTATCGGCAAGAAGGCCCATCTGACGCATAGGCGCCGCGATGCCCCGAAAGGGCGCGCCGTTCGATCCGTCGAACACCGCCTTGGCCCGGGCGCCATCCTCAAACACCAGGACTCCGGAGCCCTGGATCTGGAGGAAGAAGAGATCCTCCGGCCGCATCCAAGCCACGGCGTCATCGGCGGCGCGCGCTTCGATGGCGGCGCGGTCTGGATAAGGCGCTCCCACGATTCCCCCGACATCGGCCGCCGGCAGATCGGCGGGGCGGGGCCGGACCGGCGCGGTGAACTCGCCACGCCTCCGCTGACGCGCCTCGTAGATCGGGGTGAAGTAGGCGGTGAGCAAGCCGCTTCCGGCCACCGGCTCCGGGCGCAGATTGGCCTCAAGGAACATCCTCGCCCGGGCCTCGTCCACCGGCCCGAGCGCGCGGGCCTCGCCGCAAACGATGGCCATGGCGATGTCGCGCGAGACCGCGCAACCGGCCTGGAAAGCCGACAGGGCGGCGAGATGGTCCTCGGCCTCCCAGCCGGGCAGCGCGGCGAGGCTGGCGGGCGTTTCAGCCGAACGTGGCGCCGGCTCGGAGGGCGGTGGAGGCGGCGGTGGCGGGGATTGCGGCGAAACAGGCGGAGCGCGCGGCGTGGTCGCGCACCCGGCCAGCGCCATGGCGGCGGCGAAGGCCGCGAAGACCGGCCCCCGCCGTCGCACCAGGCTCAGGCCTCGGCGGCGTCGACGTGGATCAAGGTCCAGTTCGGATTCTTGTTTTTCAGGTTTCGCTCGAAGGTCCACACCTCGGCGGTGCGGTGGTCGTCCACCCCCTCGCCGGCGGCGTCCTTGGAGCGGCTGCGAATCTCGGCGAGGAACCTGACCGAGGCGCGGGCCATATCCCCCTGGACATCGGCGCTCTCCAGGTCGGCCCGAGGCGGTTGGAGAAATTCCACGGTCTCGGTGCGGCCGGCCGCCTCGCGCGCCTTGATGGCGGTCTCGAAGCCTTCCATCACGCTGGGCGCCAGCAACGGGACAAGCGCCGCCCGGTCGCCCTGCGCGAAGGCCTTGACGATTGTCTCATAGGCGCCGCGCGCACCCTGCAGAAAGCGCGATGAATCGAAACTGGGGTCGCGGGACCGAAGGGCCGCGAGGCCGGTCAGCGCCGCGGGCTCGTCACCGGAAGGCGCGACAAGGCGCGGCGCCTCCAAGGCCGGCGGCGATTGCGGCGATGTGGCCGGCGCCTCGGGGCCGCGCCCGATCTTCCTGCCCAGCACCGCGTAGAGCTGAAACAGAACAACGCCGGCGAGGACGGCGAGGACCACGAGTTCCAAAACCTGCAAAGCGACACCAATGACTTCGTGAGCGTGTTGACGCCTATATAGGCCAATTCGCCGGCGCCGTCAGCCGCGCCACGTTGCCACCCCTTTTGCCGCGTGTTAGCGACCCGCCTCCCCATCTCACGAGCCGAGTTCGTATGACCGACTTTTCCACCGACATCACGCCGCCGGGCGCCAACGGCGCCGATGGGACCGTTCAGCCGGGCATCCGCATTCTCGCGCAATTCATCCGCGATCTCTCCTTCGAGAGCCCGCACGCGCCGGACTCGCTGCGCGCCAGCAACATCCAGCCGCAGATCGAACTGGGTGTCGAACTCAACGCCAAGGGCCGCGAGGACGCGCTGTTTGAAGTCGAGCTGAAGCTGACCGCGCGAGCCGTTCGCGAGACCGAGACGGTCTTTCATATCGAGCTGGTCTACGCCGGCCTGTTCCAGATCGTCGGCGTCGCTCAGGAGGACATGGAGCCGGTGCTGATGATCGAGTGCCCGCGCTATCTGTTCCCGTTCGCCCGCCGCACGATCGCCGACTTGACCGCCGAAGGCGGCTTTCCGCCGTTCATGCTGGAGCCGATCGACTTCGCCGCGGTGTACACGGCGCGCCGCGCCCAGGCCGAAGCCCAGACATCGGGAAACGCCTAACCCTCCAACCTCAGCCAGAGGGCGTCCTTCAGGCTTCCGGCGACGAAAGCGTCGTGCAGGGACTGCTCGATTTCGGTGAGCCGGGGCGCCAGCGGCCGAGGCCGGGGCGGATAGGCGGCCCTAGGGGCATCGATGCCGGTGGGCCGGTCGCTGTTGGGGTCCAGATCCAAGGACCGCTCGCGGCCGCCGCATAGCTCCAGATAGACATGGGCCAGCAGCTTGGCGTCGACCAGGGCGCCGTGCTTTTCCCGCTCGGCGAGGGACACCTTGAATCGCTTACAAAGGGCGTCGAGGGAATTGTACATCCCGGGGTAGCGCTTCTGGGCCAGGCTCAGGGTGTCGATCCAGCGCGCCTCGGCGAGGATCGGCCGGCCAGCGAGGGCCAGTTCGTGATTGACGAACCCCCGATCGAAGCCGGCGTTATGGGCCACCAGGGGCGCGTCGGCGATGAACTCCAGGAACCGCGCCGCCACCGCTTCGTCGGCGAACTTCGGCTTGCCCTCGAGCGAGGCGAGGGAAATGCCATGCACCCGCTGCGCATCGGGATCGATGTCGCGCTCCGGATGAATATAGGCGTGGAAATGCTGGCCCGTGGGGATCAGATCGACGATTTCGACGCAGGCGATCTCGATCAGCCGGTGACCCTGGCGCGGATCAAGGCCGGTGGTTTCGGTGTCCAGAACGATCTCGCGCGCCATGGCCGATCAATGAGCCGCTTCGCCGCCCGCGCGCAAGGCGGCCAATATGCCAAGAACCTGCGTCCGGGCGGCCTCCATGCCAGCGCCGGTGTCGACCACGTAGTGCGCGCGGGCGCGCTTTTCCTCATCGGCCATCTGGGCGGCGAGAATCGCGTCGAGCTTGGCTTCGCTCATGCCGGGACGGGCGAGCACGCGTTCGCGCTGCATCGCCGCCGGGGCCGTCACGACCACCACCGCATCGACGTTGCGCTCGCCGCCGGTCTCGAACAGCAAGGGAATGTCGAGCACCACGATGTCGGCCCCGGCCGCCTTCGCCTCGGCGAAGAACGCCGCCCGCGCCTCACCCATCAAGGGATGGACGATGGCGTTGAGACGGGCGAGGGCCGCCGGATCGCCCAGCACCCGATCGCCGAGCCGCGCCCGGTCCACGGCGCCGTCCCGGGTAACCCCGGGAAAGGCCGCCTCGATCGGCGCGGCGGCCGGTCCGCCGGCGGCGTACAGTCGCCGCACCTCGGCGTCGGCGTCATAGACCGGCGCGCCGGCCTCCGCGAACATCGCGGCGGTGGTCGACTTGCCCATGCCGATCGAGCCGGTGAGGCCCACGACGATCATTGCCGCCTCTCCAGAGCCGCCAAGGCGATGGCGCGCACGTCGATATCCGGCGGCGCCTGGCCGAAGAAGGCCGCGAAGCTTGGAACCGCCTGGCCGATCAGCATGGCCAGGCCGTCGACCGTGCGCAGGCCCCGCGCCGCAGCCTGCTGAAGCAAGGACGTCCGCAAGGGTTTGTAGACCATGTCCATCACCACCGCCGCGGCCGGCGCCGCTTCCAGCGGCAGCTCGATCGCGGCCGGCGTGGCGTTGACGATCGCATTGGCGCCCAAGAGCGCCCGCCGTGCCTCATCGAACGGCGCGGCGACGATTTTCTCACCAAACAGATCCACGAGGGCGGCGGCTCGCTCCGCCGAGCGCGCCAGGAGCCTTACGCCCGGCGCCCCGGCGTCCAGGAACGCGGCGATGGCGCCGCGCGCGGCCCCGCCCGCGCCGCAGACCACGACCGGCCCTGCCGCGGGATCGAAGCCGGGCGCTTGCCAAGCGAAGGCGCTCAACAGGCCTTCCCCGTCGGTATTGTCGGCGACAATCCGGCCATCGGCTGGAAAGACGATCAGATTGGCCGCGCCCGCGCGCTTGGCCCGACCGCTGGCGTCGTCGGCCGCGGCCAGCGCCTGTTCCTTGAACGGCGCGGTGACGTTCAGGCCGGCGAGAATGCCGCCACGCAGGCCTTCCAGAAAGGCGTGAAACCCTTCGGCGGTGGGGGAAAGCGCGACATAGACCGCATCCAGCGCCGACGCCTCGATCCAGGCGTTGTGGATCACTGGGCTCAGGGAATGGGCCACCGGCCGGCCGACGACCGCCGCCACCCGGGTCGCGCCCGAGATCACCGGTCTCACCACGACGCCGCCCCTTCCCGCCGAAGCGCGCCGAGCAAGCCGATCAGGGGCAGGCCGAGGATGGAGAAATAATCTCCCTCGACGTGCTCGAAGAGCTGCGCCCCCTCCGCCTCCAGATGATAGCCACCCACCGACGAGAGCGCCGCCTCGCCATGGCGCGCGAGATATCCCTCGAGAAAAGCGTCGGAGAAAGCGCGCATCGTCAGCGTCGCCGTTTCGACCGCGCTCCAGACGAGCCTCCCATCCCGGGCCACGGCCACGGCCGCGTGGAGCTGGTGCCCGCGGCCACGCAGCCGCCGCAGATGGTTTCGCGCCTCGTCGAGGGAGCCGGCCTTGTCCATCAGCGCGCCGTCCAGATCCAAGGTCTGGTCCGCGCCGATCACCACGCCGTCCCGGCCGTCCACGCTCAGCGCCTTCTGCTCGGCCAGGGCCTGGGCGATTTGGCGCGGCCCGGCGCCGTCGGCGAGCAGGGGACCCTTCAGCGCCGCCTCGTCGACGCGGCCCGGAACAACCTCGAAGGCGATCCCGGCGGCCGACAGAATGGCCGCGCGCGCGGCGCTGGCCGAAGCGAGCGTCACCGGTGTCACCCCAGCACCTCGACCTGGCCGCGACCGCCGGAGAGGATATTGATCACCGCCGCCGCCGTCTCCTCCACCGAGCGGCGGGTCACGTCGATCACCGGCCAGCCCTCGCGCTCGAACAGGCGGCGCGCCGCCACCACCTCGGCCCGCACAAGGTCATTGTCGATATAGCCGCTGTCGCGCACCTCCTTGAGCGCCGCGCAGGCGGTTGCGGCGGAGATGCACGAGCCGATCGGGCGAGACCGTCAGGCCGACCACCGGAACCCCCTTCAGCTTCATGAGCGCCTCCGGCGGCCCGGCGGAAGGCACCAGCGGCACATTCGCCGCCCGCACGCCCCGATGGGCCAGATAGATGCTGGTCGGCGTCTTGGAGGTGCGTGAGACGCCCACCAGAACCACGTCCGCCCGTTCGAGGTCCTGGCCGCCCTGACCATCGTCATGGCCGAGGGCGTAGGAGAGGGCGTCCATGCGATTGAAGTAGTCGGTATCCAGGGCGTACTGCGCGCCCACCTGGGTCGAGAGCGGCGCGCCGAGATACCAGGAGAGAACCGACACCAGGGGATCGAGGGCGCCGATACAGGGCATGTCCAAGGCCTGGCAGCCCTGCTCGAGCTGGCTGCGCAGGGTCTCATCGATGATGGTGTGCAGGACGACGCCGGGGGCATTGGCGATCTCGGCCAGGGCGCGCTCCAGCTGCCGGTGGGACCGCACCAAGGCGTAGATATGCTCGATCGGCAGGACATTGTTGAACCGCGCGCACACGGCTCGGGCCATGGCGTTGAGCGTCTCGCCGGTGGAATCCGACACCAGGTGAACATGGAAATAGGTGGCGAGACGCGTGGGCGCGTTCATCAGGCCTCGCTCATGGCAAAAACAGCTGTGCAAGCATGGTTAACAACGCCTTAATCAATCGCCCGCGCGGGTGGAAGATAGGTGAGCGGTTCGCCGGCCTTGGTCGCCAAGCTCGCTCGCCTGGGGAAAAGTCGGCCGATGAGGCGCCCTTCATCCACATAATTTCGTCAGTGGACGAATATTGCGACAACGATGTTGGCGAGGCCGGCGATCGCCGATTGATTCACCCCATTGTCCACAGACATCGCCCTAATTTCTCTAAGATAAACAATCAGGAAGCCGAGTCCCACAGGAAGTGAGACTCTCCGGGCCGCCTCATCATCGATCTCGGGAACCTGTGGGAACAAGCCCAACGATACGGGCCTTGGAATCGATTTCCCCGAGATTCCGAGCCTTACTGCCTCTTTCTCCAAGAATCTCTCTTTCTCTTAGAATCAAACGGTCCGGTGGGATAAGCGACCTGCACTTGAGACCATTCCCAAGGTTCGATCTAAGAGCACCATGAACCTAGCCACTCCGCCCCGCCTTCTCCGCACCCTGGACCGTGAGGTTCTGGACCGTCCGCCGATCTGGTTCATGCGCCAGGCGGGGCGAAGTCTGCCTGAGTATCGTGCGCTCAGAGCGACGACGGCCGACTTCATCTCTCTTTGCTTCGACCCGGAGAAGGCCGCCGAGGTGACGCTCCAACCCATGCGGCGGTTCGCCTTCGATGCGGCGATCGTGTTCGCCGACATTCTGTTGATCCCAAGGGCCCTCGGCCAAGCCCTGTGGTTTGAGGCCGGCGAGGGGCCGAAGCTGGGCCCACTGCCCGAACTCGACGCTCTCGATGGCGAGGTGGAAGCCTCCACCGAGAGGCTGGCGTCGGTGGGCGAGACTCTGAGGCGGGTGCGGGCGGCCCTGGAGCCGGAACGGGCTTTGATCGGCTTCGCCGGCGGCCCATGGACCGTGGCGACCTATATGCTGGAGGGCGGGGGCGGCCAGCGTGACCGCGCCCGCGCGCTGGCGTTCGAACAGCCCGAGACGGTCGATCGGCTGTTGGACATATTGGCCCGCGCCACGGTGCGCTATCTGGCCATGCAGGCTCGCGCCGGGGCCCAGGTGCTCAAGATCTTCGAGTCCTGGGCCGATCAGTTGCCGGAGGATCAGTTCGCGCGGCTGGTGACAAAGCCCCATGCCGCGATCGTCGAGGGGCTGCGGGCGCAGGGCGTAACGATACCCGTGATCGGCTTTCCTCGCGGCGCCGGGGCGCTCGTGGAGGGCTATGCGGATCAGGTGGCTGTCCAGGCGGTGGCGCTCGATGTCCAGGCGCCGGCGGCGATGGGGCGGCGGTTGCAGAAAGGGCGCGCGATCCAAGGCGCCCTCGATCCCCTTTTGCTCCGGGCCGGCGGTTCAGCGTTGGACGCGCGGGTGGACGTCCTGCTCGAGCAGTGGGGTCAGGGCCCCTACATCTTCAATCTCGGCCACGGCGTCCTACCGGATACGCCCATCGCTCATATCGAGAGCGTCGTGCGCCGGGTCACAGGGACATGAGCGCCGCGTCGGGGTCGTATGGCCGCCGCCTGGCGGTGGTGTTGTTCAATCTCGGCGGACCCGATGGACCCGCCGCGGTGCGGCCTTTCCTGCGCAACCTTTTCGCCGATCCGGCCATCATCGCCGCGCCGGCGGTGGTGCGGCTGCCCCTGGCGGAACTCATTTCGCGGATTCGGGAACGGTCGGCGGTCGACAACTACGCCGTCATGGGCGGCGGCTCGCCGATCGTCGAGGAGACCGAGGCTCAGGCCCGGGCCCTTCAAGCCGCCTTGGCCCGTCGATTGTCGGGCGCCGAGATCCGGGTGTTTGTCGCCATGCGCCACTGGCGACCGCTCATTGATCAGGCGGCGCGGAAGGTAGCCGATTTCGCGCCGGACGACTTGGTGCTCTGCCCGCTCTATCCACAGTATTCCACCACGACCACCGCCTCATCGCTGGCCGAATGGGCGCGGCGCTACAGGGGCTCGGGCGAGAGCCGGAGCATCTGTTGCTGGTACGAGAACGATGGATTGATCGAGGCGCACGCAGAGCGGATCAAGGCGACGTGGGAGGACGCCGGCAGGCCCAAGGTGCGGTTGCTATTTTCAGCCCACGGTTTGCCTCGCCGTGTGGCCGAGAGCGGTGATCCTTATCGATGGCAGATCGAGGCCACTTGCGCGGCTATCACCCAGCGTCTGGGGGAGGGCTGGGACTGGCAGATTTGCTATCAGAGCCGCGTGGGACCTCTGGAATGGATCGGACCTTCGACGCCCGAGGCGATCCTCGCCGCGGGAAGCGAGGGTCTCGGCGTACTCATCGATCCGGTGGCTTTTGTTTCGGAACATATCGAAACCCTGGTCGAGCTGGATCGGGACTATGCGACCCTGGCCAAGGAGGCCGGAATGGCGGTTTACCTGCGCGCGCCGGTGGTGGGAATCTCGGGGCGCTTCATCGATGGGCTGGCCGGCGCGGTGGAGCGGGCCTTGGCCAAGAACGGTGTTTGCCCCGATGGCGCCGCCTGTCCGGACAAGCTCTCCCGCTGTGGTCGTCGGCAGGCGCTGGCCGCATGATCCACGGTCTACTCATGGGATTTCATATACTGGCGGTGATCGCCTGGATGGCCGGACTGCTCTACTTGCCCAGACTTTACGCCTATCACACCAAGGCGGCGCCGGGTTCGGAGATGGATGAGACCTTCAAGGTCATGGAGGCCAAGCTTCTTCGGATCATCATGAACCCGGCGATGATCGCGGTGTTGATCCTCGGCGTAAGCCTGGTCTGGTACGACGCCGCCCGGCTGCGCTGGGGATGGAGCTTCCTGCTAAGGCCCTGGATGCTGACCAAACTGACTGGGGTGACTTTCCTTTTGCTGTGGCACCACTATCTGGCGAGGGCGAGAAAGCATCTCGCGGCCGGGCGGCGGCCGAAATCCGAACGCTTCTGGCGGATGACCAATGAGCTGCCCTTCCTGGCCGCGATCGTGATCGTCCTTTCGGTGACCACCAAGTTTGGCGGCTGACGAAGCGACAGGCGCCGCGTTTTGCTTGACGCCCGCCCCGCCTTATGTTTGGGCTATCTGCGAAGCGCGTTCAGGATATCGAGCCGCGCTTACCCCGCATCCTTAAGGATTGCGCCCCTGGCTTCAGGCGAGCGCGCGATCCACTCCCGATTACACACCCGCGCCCGCGTCGAGATTCGTCCAGGCGTTTCATCAGGACCGGCCCGACCTTAGGCCCGGACTCCATCCACCAGAAGAGTACGACTTTCCATGTCAGATATCACCGACCTGCCGGTCGAAGCCGGCGAAGAGATCGTCGAGGTCAACGGCGGCGAACCGGCCGAGCCCAGCGAGGCCAGCAAGGCCATCGCCATTATGGGCCTGACCCGCATGTCGCTGCAGGAGCTCAAGGAGAAGACGCCGGCCGATCTGCTGGCGTTCGCCGAGCAGTTCGACATCGAAAACGCGAACGCCATGCGCAAGCAGGACATGATGTTCGCCATCCTGAAGACCGCCGCCGAGGAAGGCGTGGAAATCTTCGGCTTCCGGCACCCTAGAGGTTGTGCAGGACGGTTTCGGCTTCCTGCGCAGCCCGGAGGCCAACTACCTGCCGGGGCCTGACGACATCTATGTCAGCCCCTCGCAGATCCGGCGCTTTGGCCTGCGCACCGGCGACACCGTCGATGGCGGCATTCGCGCGCCGCGAGAGGGCGAGCGATACTTCGCTCTCACCAAGGTTGACCAGATCAACTTCGAGAACCCAGACAACGTCCGCCACAAGGTCCTGTTCGACAACCTGACCCCGCTCTATCCGGACGAGCGGCTGAAGATGGAGATCGAGGATCCGACCCTGAAGGATCGCACCGGCCGGGTGATCGATATCGTCGCGCCCCTGGGCAAGGGGCAGCGCTGCCTGATCGTCGCCCCGCCTCGGGTCGGCAAGACGATCATGATGCAGAACATCGCCAAGTCGATCGCCGCCAACCACCCGGAATGCTATCTGATCGTGTTGCTGGTCGACGAGCGTCCCGAGGAAGTGACCGACATGCAGCGCACGGTGAAGGGCGAGGTGATCTCCTCCACCTTCGACGAACCGGCGGTGCGGCACGTTCAGGTGGCCGAGATGGTGATCGAAAAGGCCAAGCGCCTCGTCGAGCACAAGCGCGACGTCATCATCCTGCTGGACAACATCACCCGCCTGGGCCGCGCCTACAACACCGTGGTGCCGTCCTCCGGCAAGGTGCTGACCGGCGGCGTCGACGCCAACGCCCTGCAGCGGCCCAAGCGGTTCTTCGGCGCGGCGCGCAATGTCGAAGAGGGCGGCTCGCTCACCATCATCTCCACCGCCCTGATCGACACCGGCAGCCGGATGGATGAGGTGATCTTCGAAGAGTTCAAGGGCACCGGCAATTCGGAAATCGTTCTCGACCGCAAGGTGGCCGACAAGCGCATCTATCCGGCCATCGACGTGCTCAAGTCGCGGCACCCGCAAGGAGGAGCTGATCACGCCCAAGGACCAGCTGCAGAAGACCTTCGTCCTGCGCCGGATCCTGAGCCCGATGGGGCCGCAGGACGCCATCGAGTTCCTGCTCGACAAGCTGCGCAGCTCCAAAAACAACGCCGACTTCTTCCAGTCGATGAACACCTAAACTTAGCGGGTCAGCCGCCCGGCGAAGAACGCCAATGTGCGAGTGTTGGCGGTGGCGGCGTCGGCGGCGTCATAGTGCTCGCCGCCCTTGCGGGCGAAGGCGTGGTCGCGGCCGGGATAGGTATGGAGTTGGGCCTGCGGCTGGTTCTTCAAGGCGGCGATGATCTGCTGCTGGGCCGGCGGCGGGACGAACTGATCCTTTTCAGCGATGTGCAGCATCAGGGGCGTGACCAGGGTGGCGGCCTCGGGCAGATGGCGCTCTATGCCGACGCCATAGTAGCCGACAGCCGCGTCGGCGTCGGTGCGGGTGGCCGTCAGGAAGGCCAGGAGGCCGCCCAGGCAGAAGCCGACCGCCCGACAGGTCCCGAACATCCCCGGTCGCCGCGGGCATGGGCAATCGCAGCTTCGATGTCCTTCACCCCCTGATCGACGTCGAAGGCGTTGAAGAGCTCGAAGGCTCGCTTCCACTCGGCTTCGGAGCCGTCGGTGATGTCGATGCCCGGCTCGATGCGCCAGAACAGATCGGGGCAGATGGCCAGATAGCCTTCCTTGGCATAGTCGTCGGCGATGTCGCGCATCACCTCGTTGACGCCGAAGATCTCCTGGATGACGATGATCGCCGGGGCCCGGACCGCGGCCGGCCTGGCCACATAGGCGCCGATGTCTCCGTCGGCGGTGGTGATGGTGATGGTTTCGCCCATGGCGCGTCTCCAAATGTCTGTTGCTTGTGCGCCTACTAGCGCGGGGCCGCCCCCTTGGCCCATAACAATCTCGTGGGATCAAGGAGCCGCCGGTCATGAAGCTCAACGTCGAAATCGACTGCACCCCGGCGGAGGCGCGCGCCTTCCTGGGCCTGCCGGACGTCACGGCCCTCAACGAGCATCTGGTCAAGGAGATGAAGGCCCGGATGGACGCCAATATCGCCATGGCCGCGCCCGAGGAGCTGATGAAGAACTGGATGGCCTTCGGCGGCCAGGCCCCCGAGCAGTTCCGGAAGCTGATGACCGCGGCGCCGGCGGACGAGCGGCGCACGACCGGGCGATGACCGACACCATCTTCGCCCTGGCCACGGCGCCGGGGCGGGCGGCGGTGGCGGTGGTGCGGCTCTCGGGGCCGGGGGCCAGGGCGGCGCTGCGAGCGCCTGGCGGGCAAGGCGCCGGCGCCGCGCAGAGCGACCAGCGCGACGCTGGAGGACGGCGACGGGGCCATGCTCGACGAGGCGCTGGTGCTCTGGTTCCCCGGCCCCGGCCAGCTACACCGGCGAGGACTGCGCCGAACTCCATCTGCATGGCGGCGCGGCGGTGGTCGACGCGGTGACCGAAGCGCTGCTCGGTCTGGGTCTGCGCCTGGCCGAGCCGGGCGAATTCACCCGCCGCGCGTTCGAGAACGGCAAGCTGGACCTCGCCCAGGCCGAGGCGGTCGCCGACCTGGTCGACGCGGAGACCGAGGGCCAGGCGCGCCAGGCCCTGGCCAGCTGGAGCGGTCGGCTTGGCCGGCGCTAGGCGCGCGTGGCGCGACGGCTCCTGATCGAGGCCCTGGCCCGGCTCGAGGCGGCGGTGGATTTTCCCGACGAGGACTTGCCCGGCCGATGTCGCCGATCGCGCGCCGGGCTTCTCTTGGCCGACTGACGGCGAACTCGAGGCGGCCCTCGCCGACGAGGGGCGCGGCGAGCGGGTGCGCGAGGGCTACCGGGTCGCGCTGATCGGCGCGCCCAACGCCGGCAAGAGCAGCCTGCTCAACGCCTTGTCTGGCCGCGACGCGGCCATCGTCACCGCCGATCGCCGGCACCACGCGCGACGTCATCGAGGTCCCGCTCGACCTGGCCGGCTATCGGGTGGTGCTGGCCGACATGGCGGGCCTGCGCCAGACGCGACGAGGTGATCGAGGCCGAGGGCGTGCGCCGCGCGCGCGCCTGGGCCGCGGGCGCCGACCTGCGGCTGTGGGTGGTGGACGCAATCGGCGGGCGACGGCGCCTGGCGAGAGTCGCGTCGATCTGGTGCGGCCGGGCGATCTTTGCCTCCTGAACAAGACGCGATCTGGCGGTCGGCGCCGACGGGCCGGCGGCGGGCGAAGCGGCCCGGGAGGCGGGCGCATCCGTCTTGCCACTTTCGCTGACGGACGGCGGCCCGGGTCGAGGCGGAGGCTTGGCTCACCCAGCGTGTGGAGACGGATCTCGGCGGCGGCGGACTTCCCGGCCGCGACCCGGCGCGCCATCGAGGGCCTGCTGGCGAAGCCCGCGACGCGCTTGGCCGCGCGCTCGGCGCCATCGATGAACCCGAACTGGCGGCGGAGGATGTGCGCCTGGCCGCTCGCGCGCTCTGGCGCGCATCACCGGCCGGATCGACGCGGAGGACGTCTGGACCGGTGTTCGCCACCTTCTGCATCGGCAAGTGAGGGACTGTTTCACGTGAAACATCCGGGGCTGGCGCTCGACCCGTGGGCGGCGGTGGGGTAAAGGGTCGCCCCTCGCCGCCTCCGGATTGGCCGCGGCGTTCGTTTTGGAAATGACCTCGTGACCAGGGTCTGGGACGTCATCGTGATCGGCGGCGGCCACGCCGGCTGCGAGGCCGCGGCGGCGGCCGCGCGCTTCGGCGCGCGCACCCTGCTGCTGACCCACAAGCTCGAGACCATCGGCGAGATGTCCTGCAACCCGGCCATCGGCGGCCTGGGCAAGGGCCATCTGGTGCGCGAGATCGACGCGCTCGACGGCCTGATGGGCCGGCTGGCCGACGTGGCCGGCATCCAGTTCCGCCTGCTGAACCGCTCCAAGGGCCCGGCGGTGCGCGGCCCGCGCGCCCAGATCGACCGCAAGCTCTACCGGCCGGCCATGCAGGCCGACCTGGCCGACCAGCCGAACCTGACGATCCGCGCCGAGGCGGTCGAGGACCTGATCGTCGAGGACGGCCGGGTCGTCGGCGTGGTCGGGGCCGAGCGGCGAGATCTACCGCGCCGGCGCGGTGGTGCTGACCACCGGCACCTTCCTGAAGGGCGTGATCCATCGCGGCGACGAGCGGATCCCCGCCGGCCGGCATCGGCGATGCGCCGGCGATCGGCCTGGCCGACCGGCTCTATGGCCTGGGCCTCGCCATGGGCCGGCTGAAGACCGGCACGCCGGCGCGGCTCGACGGCCGCACCATCGCCTGGGATCGGCTGGAGATGCAGGCCGGCGACGAGCCGCCCGACGCCGTTCTCCTTCCTGACCGAGCGCGATCGACCGGCCGCAGATCGCACTGCGGCGTCACCTGCACCAACGCCGGAGACCCACCGGATCATCGCCGAGCGGCTGGGCGAGTCGGCGGTCTATGGCGGCCGGACCGACCGGGCGCGGGCCGCGCTACTGCCCCTCGATCGAGGACAAGGTGGTGCGGTTCGCCGACACGACCAGCCACCAGATCTTCCTGGAGCCGGAGGGGCTGGACGATCGCACCGTCTATCCGAACGGCATCTCGACCTCGGTGTCGGAGGAGACCCAGGACGCTGTTCCTGCGCACCATTCCGGGCCTGGAGGCAGGTGCGAGGTGCTGCCGCTACGGCTACGCCATCGAATACGACTATGTCGATCCGCGCGAGCTCGACCCCGGCGCTGGAGGTCAAGCGCCTGCCGGGCCTCTACCTCGCCGGCCAGATCAACGGCACCACCGGCTATGAGGAGGCCGGCGCCCAGGGCCTGATGGCCGGGCTGAACGCCGCGCGCGCGGCCGCCGGCGCCGACGCCGGCCGCGCTTCGCCCGCGACGAGGCCTATATCGGCGTGATGATCGACGACCTGGTCACGCGCGGCGTCACCGAGCCCTATCGGATGTTCACCAGCCGGGCCGAGTTCCGCCTGAGCCTGCGCGCCGACAACGCCGACCAGCGGCTGACCGCGCGAGGGCATCGCTCTGGGCTGCGTCGGCTCGGAGCGCGCCGCGGCCTTCGCCGTCCAAGGCCGAGGCGCTCGCCGGAGCGCGCGCGCCGAAGCGGCCGAGCCTGTCGCTGACGCCCGCCGAGGCGGCCAGGGCGGGCTTGCAGGTCAAGGCCGGACGGCCAGCGGCGCAGACCTGCCGCAGCTGCTGGCCTATCCGCGACATCGGCTTCGACGACCTGGCGGCGATCTGGCCGCAGATCGGCGCGTGGCCGGCCTTCGCTGCGCGAGCAGGTCGAGATCGACGCGGCCTATGCCGGCTATCTCGACCGCCAGGCCGCCGATGTCGCCGCCTTCCGCCGCGACGAAGACCTGCGCCTGCCGGCCGACCTCGACTACGCCGCGGTCGGCGGCCTTTCCAACGAGGTGCGCGAGAAGCTCGCCGCCGTCCGGCCCGCGACCCTCGGCCAGGCCGCGCGGATCGAAGGCGTCACCCCCGGCGCGCTCACCGCCCTGCTCGCCCATGTCCGCCGCCGCCGCGCCGCCTGAACGGCCGGCGTCGGCTGGCCGCCGACGCCGGAGGGTTTCAGCGAAACCGTCGGGCTGACCGAAGCCGCTAGCTGGCCGACCTCGAGACCTTCCGCGAGATGCTGACCGAACGCAACGCGCAGGATGAACCTGGTCGGGCGCGTCCACCCTGCGAGCCTTCTGGGCGCGGCACGCCTGGGACAGCGCCCAGCTGTCGATGGTTCGCGCCCGAGCGCCCTGACCTGGGCCGATCTCGGCGCCGGCGCCGGCCTGCCGGGCCTGGTGCTGGCGATCCTCTGAAGGGGACGGCGGGCGCCCAGGTCCATCTGGTGGAGAGCATGGCCAAGCGCTGCCGGTTCCTGGCCGAGGTCGTCGAGGCCCTCGCGCTTGCCGGCCGACAGTTCACAACGCGCGCGCCGAAGACCTGAAGCTCAAGGTCGAGGTCGTCACCGCCCGGGCCTGCGCGCCGCTTGGACCGTCTGCTGGGTTATGCCCAGCCCTATCTTGCAGCGCGGCGCCACCGGACTGTTCCTGAAGGGCGCAAGATGTTGAGAGCCGAGCTGGCCGAGGCGCGCAAGATGTTGGAGAGTTCGAGGCCGACGTCGGACGCCAGCCTGAGCGATCCGCGCGGGCGGATCGTTCGCGTAACGGAGGCTTGCCCGTGCCCGCACGCGCCTGACCGGCCCTTGAGGGTGCTCGCCGTCGCCAACCAGAAGGGCGGCGTCGGCAAGACCACCACGGCGATCAACCTCGGCACCGCCCTGGCGGCGGTGGGCGAGCGGGTGCTGCTGATCGACACCGATCCGCAGGGCAACGCCTCCACCGGCCTCGGCGTGCCGGCCAGCGCGCGGCGCAAGACACCTCTACGACGTGCTGATGGAGCGAGACGTCCGTTGTGCCGCGGCGCGTGAAGACGCGCGGTGCCGGGCCTCGACCTGGTGCCCGTCCGATCCGGACCTCTCCGGCGTCGAGCTGGAGCTGGGCCAGGAGCCGCGCCGGTCCTACCGGCTGCGCGACGCGCTCGCGCCGCTGCGCGGAGGCCGAGACCTACACCTATGTGCTGATCGACTGCCCGCCGTCGCTGAACCTGCTGACCGTCAACGCCATGGCGGCGGCCGACGCGGTGCTGGTGCCCCTGCAGTGCGAGTTCTTCGCGCTGGAGGGCCTGACCCAGCTGATGCGCACGATCGAGCTGGTGCGCGGCAGCCTCAATCCCACGCTGGAGATCCAGGGCATCGTGCTGACCATGTTCGACCGGCGCAACAGCCTGTCGCGACCAGGTGGCGCAGCGACGTGCGCGACCACTTCGGCGACAAGGTCTACGAGACGGTGATCCCGCGCAATGTGCGGGTCTCCGAGGCGCCGTCGTTCGGCAAGCCGGCGCTGATCTACGATCTGAAATGCGCGGGCAGCCAGGCCTATCTGAAGCTTGCCCGCGAGGTGGTGGGCCGCGAGCGCGCCCGGCGCGCGGTCGAGGCGTAAGGCGGTGATGACGCGAGGAGACGGGGCCGATGGCTGAAGGCAGGCGGGGATTGGGTCGAGGGCTCTCGGCCCTGCTGGGCGAGGCGGAATCGGCCTCGACGCCGGAAGGACGCCGCGCGGCGGGCGCCCAGGAGATCGCCATCGAGCTGATCCGGCGCAATCCCGATCAGCCCCGGCGCGTGTTCGGCGAGGACGAGCTGGACGAGCTGGCCGCTTCGATCCGCGAGCAGGGGTGCTGCAGCCCATCCTGGTCCGCCCGCTCCCGGAGCACCCAGGAGAATACCAGATCGTCGCCGGCGAGCGCCGCTGGCGGGCCGCCCAGCGGGCCGGGCTGCACGCTCGTTCCGGCCCTGGTGCGCGACCTCGACGAGCTGAGGTGCTGGAGATCGCGCTGATCGAGAACGTCCAGCGCGCCGACCTCAACGCCCTGGAAGAGGCGCGGGGCTATGCGGCGCTGATGGAGCGGTTCGGCCGCAGCCAGGAGGCCATCGCCGGCATCGTCGGCAAGAGCCGCAGCCATGTGGCCAACGCCCTGCGCCTGATCCGTCTGCCGCAGGCGGTGCAGGACCATCTGGAAGCTGGGCGTCTGAGCGCCGGCCACGCCCGCGCCCTTCTCGACTCGATGAGGCCGAGGCGATCGCTCAGGATATCGTGCGGCGGGGATTGAACGTTCGCCAGACCGAGGCCATCGCCAAGCGCCTGCGCGCCGGACCGGTGAGGAAAGCGCCTCAACCGCCCGGGCAAGGACGCCGACACCCGCGCGCTGGAGAACGATCTTTCGGAGACGCTGGGACTTTCGGTGGAGATTCTCGATGCGGGCGGCGCCGGCGAACTTCGCATCGCCTACAAAACCCTTGAGCAGCTCGACGATCTCTGCCGCCGGCTCACCCGCGCCGATTGACTAGAGACCTAGGCGCCGCGCCTTGCCGGCGACGGTAAACGCCAGGCGTTCGGCGATGAGATCATCGGGCGCCCCGGCCTGTTTGCAGCGCTGATCGGCGGCGAGCGCCTCGGCCTGGATGATGTCCAGTTCACTCAGGGGCCACATCCTGGCCTGCCGCGCCATTTCCCGCTCGTTCTTCCAGAAGACGCCCGCGGCCTTGGCGGCCTGTTGGACCGGCACCCCGGATTTCTCCAGGGTGACGATGCGCCGAAGGCGGCCGAGGTGAAGGCTCACGGCCCGCACCACCGCCGGCCCGCGCTCACCTTCCTGCGCCGCTCGTCGCAGGCCGGCCTGGGCCAGGGCGAGCCGGCCGCCGAAGGCGTCCAGGGCCGCGTCGGCGAGCGAGGCTTCGGGCTCGACGCCCAGGAAGTCCGCCAGATCGGCCGGGCCGGCGGTCGCGCCGGCTTCCCGGGCCCAGATAGAGCGCCAGGCGTTCGATCTCCTGGCGGGCGACGCCGCGCTCGTGCGGCAGGCGGGAGACGAAGAGGTCCAGCGCTTCGCTGGTGAGATGGATCCCGTCGGCGGCCAGGACGTCGCGTGTCAGCTGTTCCACATCGCCGATCTCGTCTGCATAGCATTCGAGAACGGCGCAGAGGCTGCTCTTCTCCGCAACCTTGCGCAGGGGCGCGTCCCGCCGCAGGCGGCCGGTTTCGATCAGGAAGAAGGCGTCGGGATTGAAGGCGCCGGCCAGGTGATCGGTCAGCGCCTCGGCCGCCCGACCCAGCTGCTTCGACTCCTCGTCGAGCCTCAGGCGCACCAGGCGCCGGCCGCCCATCATCGAGATCGCGGTCAATTCGGTTTCGAGCCGCGCCGGGTCGAGGCTCAGATCGGTGTCGGTGAGCAGGGCGACGTCGAAGGGATCGTCCGGTCGCTCGGTGACCTGGCGCGCGACCAGACTTCCGCCCGCTCGCGCACCACCCCCAGATCGTCGCCGTGGATCACCGCCGCGCGCAGGCCCGGATCGATCTTGGCGAGGAACCGGTCGATGCCCTGGCGGCCCTTGATCAGCATGGCGCGCGCCGGTCAGCCGTTGCGGTGGCTCGCCATCCATGCCGCCAGATCGAGCTGGATGCGGCGGGCGGCGTCGGACGCGGCGCGGTCCTGCGTGTCCTGGCGCGCCGCGATGCCGGCGTAGGGCTGGGTCGATTCGTCATAGCTGACCTGGGAGCTGACCTCGCCGGAGTGGGCGATCTTGCCGGTGGCGACGGCGGTGAGGGTGTAGGTCACCGTCAGGCCCAGTTCATAGCGCTCGACCACGTCGTTTATGGTGAGGCCGCGAGGTCCCCGGGTCTCGGTCACGGTGAAGTCGAGCCGGTATGCCGGCGGAGCGTCCTTGTCGTGGGCGAGGGCGTCGTCGAGATCCTCGCGCAGCAGGTAGGCGACCCGGCCCTGCGGCGCGACCACCTGGATCGAAGAGAGGCCGGAGGACACGCCGGGCGTGGCGTAGAGCGGCGTGAAGCCGCAGCCTTCGAGGCCCAACGTCGCAACGGCCAGGGCGGTGACCATCAAGGCGCGCGTCCGGCTCATCAGCCGGTCACCAGATTGACGATGCGGTCCTTGACCACGATCACCTTTCGCACCGTCAGGCCCTCGAGGCGGCGGCTGATTTCGGGATCGGCCAGCACCAGTTCGCGCACCGCCGCCTCGCTGGCGCCGGCGGGGGCGCGGACCTCGCCGCGCCGCTTGCCGTTGATCTGCACCGGCAGAACCCGCTCGTCCTCTTCGGCCAGGGCGGGGTCGAATACCGGCCAGGGGGCGAGGGCCGCCAGTCCGGATTCCCCCAATCGGTTCCACGCCTCTTCGGCCAGGTGGGGGGCGAAGGGAGCGATCAGGCGCGCCAGGGCCCCAAGCGCCTCGCGCCTGGCGCGCAGAAGGGCTGGCGTGGCCCCGTCGGCCGGCGCCGCGCGCAGGGCGGCGACGAATTCGTAGAGGCGGGCGATGCGCGCTGTTGAACCGGAAGCCCTCGATGGCTTCGGTGACGGCCTTGATCGTGCGGTGCGTCGCGCGGCGCAGGGCGAGGGCGGACGCGTCGTCCGGCGCGGTCGTTTCGGGGGCCACGGCCGGCTGGGTGTCGAACTCGGCCCAGACGCGGTTGATCAGCCGCCAGGCGCCCTCGACCCCGGCGGTGGTCCACTGCACGTCGCGCTCGGGCGGCGAGTCCGACAGGACGAACAGGCGGGCGGCGTCGACGCCATAGGTGTCGACGATGTCGGCCGGCGCCACGACGTTCTTCTTCGACTTCGACATCTTCTCGACGTCGCCGATGATCACCGGCTCGCCGGTCTCGACGTCAGACACGCCCGTCGGCTGGCGCCTTCGCTGCGGATCTCCACCTCGCGCGGGTCGACCCATTCGCCGTTCTGGCGGCGATAGGTCTCGTGGGTGACCATGCCCTGGGTGAACAGGCCGGCGAACGGCTCGCTCGACCGACAGCATGCCCTCGTCCCTCAGCGCGCGGGTGACGAAGCGGGCATAGAGCAGGTGCAGGACCGCGTGCTCGATGCCGCCGATATACTGGTCCACCGGCAGCCAGTAGTCGGCCGCCGCCTTGTCGATCGGCTCGTCGGCGCGCCGGATCGGTGAAGCGGGCGAAGTACCAGGAGCTGAATCGACGAAGGTGTCGAGGGTGTCGGTTTCGCGCTCGGCCGCGCCGCCGCAGGCCGGGCAGGTGGTGTGCTTCCAGGTCGGGTGGCGCGCCAGGGCGTTGCCGGGCCGGCTGAAGTCCATGCCCTCGGGCAAGCGCACCGGCAGCTCGGCCTCGGGCACGGCGACCGATGCCGCAGGCCGGGCAATGGATCACCGGGATCGGGCAGCCCCAGCCGCGCTGGCGCGACACGCCCCAGTCGCGCAGGCGATAGACCGTCGGCGCCTTCGCCCTGGCCCATGGCCTCGATCCGGGCGATGGCCGCGGCCTTGGCGGCCTCGACCTCCAGGCCGTCCAGGAAGCCGGAATTGTAGATCTCGCCCGGGCCCGACGTAGGCCTCGTGTTCCGACGTGAAACGTCGCCGGGTCGGCGCCGGGCGGCAGCACCACCGGCGTCACCGGCAGGCCGTATTTGCGGGCGAAATCCAGGTCGCGCTGGTCGTGGGCGGGGCAGCCGAAGATGGCGCCGGTGCCATAGTCCATCAGCACGAAGTTGGCGATCCAGACCGGCAGGCGCCGGTTCGGATCGAAGGGGTGCGCGACCTTCAGGCCGGTGTCGAAGCCCAGCTTCTCGGCCGCCTCGATCTCGGCCTCGGAGGTGCCGCCCGTGCGGCACTCGGCGATGAAGGCCGCGGCCTCGGGGTTGGCGTGCGGCCACCTGCGCGGCCAGGGGATGGTCGGCGCGCCACGGCCACGAAGCTCGCGCCGAACAGGGTGTCGGGCCGGGTGGTGTAGACCTCGAGGCCCTCGAGCCGGGCGCCCTCGCCGGCGAAGTCGAAAGCGAAGGCGCAGGCCCTTGGACCGGCCGATCCAGTTCTCCTGCATCAGCCGCACCTTGTCGGGCCAGCGGTCCAGGGTCTTCAGCCCTTCGAGCAGCTCGTCGGCATAGTCGGTGATGCGCAGGAACCACTGGGTCAGCTTTTGCGCTCGACCACGGCGCCGGAGCGCCAGCCGCGGCCGTCGATCACCTGCTCGTTGGCCAGCACGGTCATGTCGACCGGGTCCCAGTTGACCATGGCCTCCTTGCGATAGACCAGGCCCCGCTTCCAGAGGTCCAGGAACCAGGCCTGCTGCTCGGCCGTAGTAGTCCGGATCGCAGGTGGCGAACTCGCGCGACCAGTCGATCGACAGGCCCAGCCGCTTCAGCTCGTCGCGCATGGCGGCGATGTTGTCGTAGGTCCAGTCCTCCGGATCGACGCCGCGCTCCATGGCGGCGTTCTCGGCCGGCAGGCCGAAGGCGTCCCAGCCCATGGGGTGCAGCACGTTGAAGCCGCGCGCGCGCTTGAAGCGGGCGACCACGTCGCCCATGGCGTAGTTGCGCACATGGCCCATGTGCAGGCGCCCCGACGGATAGGGGAACATCTCCAGCACATAGTATTTGGGCCGATCGGGATCGATTGTCGGCGCGAAAGACATCGGCCGCCGTCCCAGGCGGCGCGCCACTTGGGCTCGACCTCTTTGGGATTGTAGCGGGCCATGGCTGCAGCCCGGTCAGCCCGTTCAGGTTCGACAGCCGCAGCTGGCGCGCCCGGGTCAGGATGGCGTTCTCGATGTCGGTCGAGGTCTGGGCGGCCGTGGGCGCCGCGGTCCAGCCGCCGGCGCCGTTGCTGATTTCCTTGAACACCGTGACGTTCAGGCCGTCGGCGCGCAGGCGCGTGTCGAGGATGTAGACCGTGGCCTTGAACCGCTCGTCCGGCTTCTCGGGATTGACGTACCAGTCGGTGATGACCACGCCGCCGTAGGGGTCGGCCGAGGGCAGGGGCATGAACGCCAGGGTGTCCAGGGTGGCGCGCCACAGATAGCCGTTCACGCCGATCGCCGTGGCCGGCGCGGCGTGACTGTTGCTCGTGTGGTGCGAAGTGTTGTTGCTTGCGCAAGCCGCCAGCGCGGCCAGGCTGGCCGAGAGGACAAGGACCCTGGCGCCGCGCCCGATCGATCCTTGTCCAATCGGTACGAACTTTGCCGGCATTCTCATCCGCTCCATGTATCTCCCATCGGCCCCGCGCTCGCGCGCGGCGCCTTCAAACCGCCAGCGCCTGCGTCTATAACATTCGCGTCACACCACCAAACGGGAATCGCGTGTCCCTCATGCCACAGCGCAGGCGTATCGGGGGTGATCGTGGCGGAATCCGGCGCCAACCGGTTGACCTGGGCGTTGAGTGACACTTAATCGACTTGATGGCGGATCGCGCGACAAGCGTGGCGACCGCGATGTTGGGGAACCCGGCTGGCCATGAAACTTGGCAGGCTCTTGTGCGCGATGGCGGCGCCGCTGGTCTTGATGACCGCGGCGGCGGCGGCGCGCGCCGAACAGGCCGCGCCCGCGTTCATTCTGGCTGCCAATGACTTCGCCGCCCCGACCTATGGGGTCAACGGTACGACCACGCCACGCCGCACTCTGGAATGGGACGCCAGCAAGGGCCGCTGGGGCTTGAACCTCGGCGTGGAGCAGCACACCGACCGCGACGTGCAACTCAAGGACGTCTCTCCCGGCGTCTACTACCGGGTAACCCGGCGCCTGCACATCGGCGGCGCCGTCAGTCTTGGCGCCCGACGAAGCTGAAACCCAGCGTCTGGGCCAGCCTCAGATGCCGGCGCCCCGCGTTCGCCTCGAGACGACCTTCAAGTTCTAAGGGTCGATCGGCCTGACGGCCTTGGTGAAAAACCCTCGATCGCCGCTATTCCGACCACGCCTGTTAGCCCAAGGGCGCGGACAGTTGCGGCGTTGACGCCTCCGAGAGCATAGGCCGGCGCCCCCGCCGCGCGGACCAGTCCAGCGAGGCGGCGCGGCCCGATGGCGCGGCCGGCCGACGGGCTGGCGCTCGGAAAAACCGGAGACAGGATGATCGCGTCCACGCCGGCGCGCGCCGCCTTCAGGGCCGCTGGAAGATCGTGCGCGGCCGCGGTCACCCAAAACCGGGATCGAAGCGCCCGAATCTCACCGGCGCGATGAGCCGCTCGCTGCGGCAAGTGCACGCCGTCGGCCTTCAGTCGCCTCGCCAGCCGCGGCGTCGGCGCCGACAATGAACCGCACGCCCCGGCGGCGCGCCAGCGTGGCCAAGGCGTGACCTCGCGCCTCGACATCGGCTCCGCCGAAGGTGCGGAACACCACAGCCGCGCCGGCAGGCAAACGGCTTATGACCGTTTCGGGATGCGGTGTCCGCTCGGGATCGGTGAAGAACAGCATTGTCGGCAGGGACTTTCCCCGGCGCCGAGGAGGCCGTAGCGTCCGGGCGACCCGCCAAAGCGCTGAGACGCCATCCACGCCTAATGACCTCCCCATCCCTCGATCACGCGACCGCGCTGCGCAAGATTCTCGACCTCATGACCAACGCCGCGCGCGCCGCCGGGCGCGATCCGGCCGAGGTAAGCCTCACGGCGGTGTCCAAGCAACAACCATGGGCGGCGATAGAGCCGGTCCTCGCCGCCGGGCAGACGGTGTTCGGCGAAAATCGTGTCCAGGAAGCCATCGCGCGCTGGGCGCCCTATCGGCAGGCTCCGGACGGCGCGGGGCTCGAACTGCGGCTGATCGGCCCGTTGCAGACCAACAAGGCGCGAGACGCCCTCGGCCTTTTCGATGTTATCGAAACCGTGGACCGGCCCCGGCTTGCGCGCGCGCTTGCCGATGCCGTGCAGGCTCGGGGCGCCAGCCCGAGGTTTCTGATCCAGGTCAACACCGGAGAGGAGCCGCAGAAGGCCGGGGTCGCGCCGGCGGAGGCCGACGCCTTCGTCGATCTTTGCCGCGGCGAATACGGCCTGGCCATTGAAGGCCTGATGTGTATCCCGCCGGCGGACGAACCGCCCGGCCCTCACTTCGCTCTGCTGGCCAAGATCGCCCGGCGCAACGGCCTTGCGTGCGCTGTCGATGGGTATGAGCGCCGACTTCGAGACGGCGATCCGATTTGGCGCGACCTCGGTCAGGGTGGGTTCGGCGCTTTTCGGAACCCGCCAACCGCAAGGGCTCGACGCGCACGGCTAAGGGTGACTGATCAACAGCGCGTCGCCGGGGCGGCTCTCGGCCAGCACCGCCGTCAGATCTTCACGCGAAAGGGCGATGCAGCCTTGCGTCGGCCCGTAGTCCTCGCTGGCAAGATGCAGGAAGATCGCCGAGCCGGCCCCCGGTCGCACCGGATCGTCGTTGTGTCCGAGGACCACGATCAAGTCGTAGACGCCATCGTCGCGCCACAACCGTTCGGCGCTCGCGTCGTAGGGCAATGCGACCGGACGGTTGTAGTTGGGATCGGTAGGTTCATCGCACCATCCATCCGAAGGGGTAAGCGGCGAAACGGGCAGCCGCGTAACCGGCGTCTCTATGCGGTCAGGGCGAAAATAGACATGGCGCAAGGGCCAAAGGCCCGCGGGCGACGCGCCGTCTCCCTCGATTTTCGCGCTCGCCGGAACCACGCCGGCCCGGCCCACGGCGCAGCGGACGGCGCGGTCGCCGATCAGCATTCTTCCGTCGGCATGGGCGATCAGACGCACGAGCGGCTCCTGGAGCTTTCCCGCCCCCTTGGCGTTGGCGCTGTAAACGGTGCATGGTCGCCAGCATGTCGCCGCGCAAGACGATCCTCATAATCGATGACGATCCCGATCTGCGGGAGGGCCTGGCCGAGCAACTGGAGGTGCACCAGGAATTCGCCGCCAGCTGCCGGCCCACCGCTACGGAGGGGATCAAGGCCGCCAGCGAAGGTCGGCCGGACCTCATCCTGCTCGACGTCGATCTCCCCGACATGAATGGCCGCGAAGCCTGCCGGCTTCTTCGCGCGGCCGGGGTCAACGCGCCGGTCATCATGCTGACGGCCGCCGCCGGGGAGTCGGACACCATTCTCGGTCTCGATTCCGGGGCCAATGACTATGTGACCAAGCCTTTCAAGTTCAATGTTTTGTTGGCGCGAATCCGCGCCCAACTGCGAGATCACGAGCACTCCGAGGAGGCCGTCTTCCGTATCGGTCCCTACGAGTTCCGCCCCGGCGGCAAGGTGCTCATCGACGGCAAGGGCCACAAGCTGAGGCTCACGGACAAGGAAGCCAGCATTCTGAAATACCTCTACCGCGCCGGCGCCAAATCGGTGTCGCGCGACGAGCTGCTGGCCGAGGTCTGGGGCTATAACGCCGGCGTGACCACCCACACCCTGGAAACCCACGTCTATCGGCTGCGCCAGAAGATCGAGCCGGACCCCGCCTCGGCCCGGCTGCTGATCACCGAGGCCGGCGGCTACCGGCTCGCGCCGTAGGCCTGGTCAAAGCATCAGATCCACACTGACCGGGGCGTGGTCGCTCGGTCTTTCCCAGGCTCGCACGTCGTCGTGGATTCGCGCGAGCGGCCTGCCGGGGCGGGAGGCGGCGTCGCGCAGGCCCGGCGTCAGCAGGATGTGGTCCAGGCGCAGGCCGCGGTTCGAGGCGCGGAAGTCGGCGGCGCGGTAGCTCCACCACGAGAACAGCTTCTCCGGCTCGGGAATGGCCTCGCGGACAGGTCGATGAAGCCCAGGCTCGCCTTCAGCGCCGCCATGGCTTCGATCTCCACCGGCGTGTGGCTGACCACCTTGGACATGTATTTGTGGTTCCAGACGTCGTTCTCGCCCGGCGCGACGTTCAGGTCGCCGGCGAGGACCAGCGGCGCCTTGGGATCGCGGCGCGGCCATCTCCGCGGTCAGCTTCTCGTAGAAGTCGAGCTTGTGGTCGAACTTGGGGTTGATCGCCCGGTCCGGCACGTCGCCGCCGGCGGGAATGTAGAAGTTCTGGATCTCGACGCCTGCCACCTTGGCCGAGACGCAGCGGGCGTGGCCCTCGCGGCAGACGTCGAGGCCGGCGGTCGTCTCGAGCGGCAGGCGCGAGGCGATGGCGACGCCATGCCAGCCCTTCTGGCCGGCGATCGCCAGGTGCGGCAGGCCGGCCTCTTCGAAGGCCCGCGCCGGAAACTCGCCCTCCTGGCACTTGATCTCCTGCATGCAGAGCACGTCCGGCGCCTGCCGCGACGAAGCGCGCCACCTGCTCGGCGCGCAGGCGCACGGAATTGACGTTCCAGGAGGCGATGCGAAGGCGCATGTCGGGGGTTCTACCCTCAGGAACTCGGCGGCGACCGGGGGTCGCTCAGCACGAAGAGGGAGGCCGGAAACGGCCCAGCCGGCGCGAAGTCCGTGAGGCGAACCCGCGTCGCGCCGCCCTGGGGGTCGATGATGGTCCAGCCGGCGAGCGCCAGGGGAGGATCTGTGAAATCCAGGGTGATCTGACCCTGGCCACGCTTGGCATCGTGGGCGACGATGGAAAATCCGCCTTCGCGCCGGGTGACCTTGCCGACCACCACCCCCCGATCGATGCGGATATCGCGCGAGAGGAAAAGGCCCAGCGGTGTCATGCCCAGCGGATAGGCCTGGATGGTCTTGAGCCGGCTGTCGACCACCGCGACGCGATGGCCGTCCGAGGCGACCACCAGGCCCGAGGGGGGATCGTATTCGAACCGGGCCCGGCCGGGCCGTTGGAGATAGAAGGTTCCGGGCTTCTCCACGCCCCGGGGGTCGGTCTGGATGAATCGGCCCTTGGCGCTCGAAAGACTCATCAGATAGGCCCTGGCCCTCGCCACCAAGGCGATGTCGTCGTCCGAGGCAGGTGAAACGGCTTGCGCCATGGCGCGGGACGCCATCGCCGCGGCTCCGAGAGCGAGAAAGGCCTGGCGCCGATCGAGAAAGCCGGAGGACATCCGGCTCGCCTATCAGACCGGCGGCGGCGCGGCCAGGATGTCGCGCTTGCCGGCGTGGTTGGCGGCGGCCGACCACGCCTTCCTGCTCCATCCGCTCCATCAGCGAGGCGGCGCGGTTGTAGCCGATCTGCAGGCGGCGCTGGATGTAGCTGGTCGAGGCCTTGCGGTCGCGGGTGACCACGGCCACGGCCTGGTCGTAGAGGTCGTTGCCGCCAGCGCCGTCCCCCTCGCCGCCAAAGAGGTCGCCCTCGTCCTCTTCGGGCACGGCGGTGACCTCCTCGCAGATATTGCGGCTCGCCCTGGTCGCGCAGGAACTTGGCCACCGCCTCGACCTCGCCGTCGGAGACGAACGGGCCGTGCAGGCGGGTGATCCGGCCGCCGCCGGCCATGTAGAGCATGTCGCCCTGGCCCAGCAGCTGCTCGGCGCCCTGCTCGCCCAGGATGGTGCGGGTGTCGATCTTGGAGGTGACCTGGAAGCTGATCCGGGTGGGGAAGTTGGCCTTGATGGTGCCGGTGATCACGTCCACCGACGGGCGCTGGGTGGCCATGATCAGGTGGATGCCGGCCGCGCGCGCCATCTGGGCCAGGCGCTGGACCGCGCCTTCGATGTCCTTGCCGGCCACCATCATCAGGTCGGCGACCTCGTCGATCACCACCACCAGATAGGGCATGGGCTCGGGCCGCAGCTTCTCCTCCTCGTAGATCGGCCGGCCCTGCTCGTCGAAGCCGGTCTGGACGGTGCGCACGAAGTGCTCGCCCTTGGCCAGGGCCTCGCGGGCCCGCTCGTTGTAGCCGGCGACGTTGCGCACGCCGATCTTGGACATGCGGCGATAGCGGTCCTCCATCTCGCGCACGGTCCACTTCAGCGCGACGATGGCCTTCTTCGGATCGGTGACCACCGGCGCCAGCAGGTGCGGGATGCCGTCGTAGACCGACAGCTCCAGCATCTTCGGGTCGATCATGATGAAGCGGCACTGGTCGGGCGACAGGCGGTAGAGGATCGACAGGATCATGGCGTTGACGCCCACCGACTTGCCCGAGCCGGTGGTGCCGGCGATCAGCAGGTGGGGCATCTTGGCCAGGTCGGCGATGTAGGGCTCGCCGCCGATGGTCTCGCCCAGCGCCAGGGGCAGGGTCTGGCTCGGCCTTCTCGTATTCGGCGCGAGGACAGCAGGTCGCGCAGATAGACCGTCTCGCGCTGGGCGTTGGGCAGTTCGATGCCGATGGCGTTGCGGCCCGGGACCACGCTGACGCGGCAGGCGGCGACGCTCATCGAGCGGGCGATGTCGTCGGACAGGGCCACGACGCGGGCCGACTTCACGCCGGCGCGCGGGCACCAGTTCGTAGAGGGTGACCACCGGGCCGGGGCGGATCTGGTCGATCTGGCCGCGTGACGCCGAACTCGGCCAGCACGCTCTCCAGCAGCCGGGCGTTCTGGCGCAGCGCGCCTTCGTCGAACGGCGGCCGCGCGCGGCTTGGGCTTGGCCAGCATGGCCAGTTCCGGCAGCCGGAAGCCGCCGGACGCCTCGGCGAACGGCAGGCCCGGCTGGATCTCGCGCTCCTCGCGACCGGACGGCCGCGCGCCGCCCTTTGGCGTCTTGATAGCCAGCAAACTCTCGGTGGCGCCCTCCTGGGCGGGCGCGAGGTGCGACTCCGCCTCGGGTGCTAGCGCCTCGCGTCCGTGGGGCGGATCGGCGCGGACGAGGGGCGCGGGACGGCGCGGCTTGGCCTTGGCGTCGCTTGGCCGCGCCGCGCGCGCCTGACCCAGGCTCACGGTCGACGCGAGCGCCGCAAAGCTGATCAGGCCCAGGAGCGCCGCACAGATCAGAGTCGGCGACGGCAGGTTCAGCAAGGCTAGGGGTCCGCTCGCGAGCGCCAGGAGGCTGTCTCCGGTCACGCCGCCGAGGCCCGCCGACAAGGGCCAAGCCGCAGGCGGCGTCGCCGCCGCCGCCGCGCCGCTGAGGGCGACAACGCCCAGCAAACCAGCAGCGGCGCGCACCCGCCTATGCGCGCGCTTTGGCGCCTCGCCGCCCTTCGCCAGCCGGCTGACGCCGACAATGATGAGAATAAGCGCTATCGCCCACGCGCCGACGCCGAGAGTCTGGATGGCCAGGTCGGCTATATCCGCTCCCGCCACGCCAAGGGCGTTGGCCGGTTGTCCGGGCGCCGCGGCGTCCAGGCTGGCGTCACCGGCCCTATATGTCGCCAAGGTGACGGCAAGCGCGCCGCCCATGGTCGCGATGATAAGGCCTATAAGCCTTGGTGTGATG
Organism: uncultured Alphaproteobacteria bacterium; assembly: GCA_963817995.1. Lineage (GTDB taxonomy): Bacteria > Pseudomonadota > Alphaproteobacteria > Caulobacterales > Caulobacteraceae > Acaudatibacter. The sequence continues at coordinate 426,232 of CAWFQJ010000009.1, read as the reverse complement.
GCGGGCGACCATCGCGCCCACGCCCTCGCCACCCATGACGCCAATCCGCGGCGTCTCGCCGTCCTCGCCATCGGCCGTTCCCCAAGCAGAATCGCTTGGCGAGATTACGCCGCGTCGGATGCTGAAGGGAGGGTTAAAGGTCGCCTTTTATTCGGGCGCGCGCCTATAATTTCGGTCTGGCGTGCGCGCGCGCGAAAGCCGAGCCAAAGCGCTCTCCCTGCGGTGTCGGCCGCATCTTTATCGCCAGGGCCATGCGATGCACGCCCCAGAGCGCCGTGAGGCCCAGGACGGACAGAACGGCGGCGAGAGAGAGTTGCTGGCGATCGCCCGCGATAAAGACCAGTCCGACAAGAAACCAACCGAGCATCGCGCCGAGAAGAGCCCCGCGGCGGCAGGCCTTACACTCGCCAAGCTTGGCCCAAACGACCTCGAACAAACTGCGTCGTGCGCTAAACATGTCAGCCCTACCCCTACGGCCGGAAGCGGATTGGAATACTTAACCTCAGGTTAACGCCTAAAGCACTGCGAACAATTGACGCAGGCGCCAAGTTACTGAACCCTCGCGCTCAGCCCCTCTTCAGAAAAGCCCTTGTCGGGCGACCGCGCGCGGGAGCCACGCTACGGGATCGGCCGCCTTGGTTGTGTAATTGAGGTTGGGCTGGCGAGGTTTAAGCGAGGAACTGTCGATCATCTCGACTTCGCCATCATAGACCCTCGTCACGGCCGCCAAGATCTTGTCCCATATTCCCGCCTTGCGCCAACGGTTGAAGCGGCTAGCGCAGATTGTATACGGCCCATAGCGCTCGGGAATGCTGGCCCACGCCGCCCCGGCGCGCAGGCGCCACATGATGCCGTTCAAGACGCGGCGCTCATCAGTCTGGGCGACGCCCCGAGGGTTGGTGGGCAACAATGGCTTGATTACCGCCCACTCGAGGTCGGTCAGGTCGAAGCGCGTGGTCTCCGCGACGGATTCCGATGCGTCAAAGGTCGCGGGGGCCTCTTCAACGCTCTCGCGCAAAGGCTCCTCGACCGGGGCCACCGGCGCAACGCGGCCGTTCACCAATGGCTTCGGTACGCCCTTGATGCTCACCGCCAGGCGATGAAGCCCCCATAGGGCGGTCAGGCCCATGGCGGCCAGAACGGCGGCCAGAGCCAGTTGCTGGCGATCCCCCGCGAGAATGGTCAGCCCGGCAAGGGCCCAGCCTAGCGCCGCGCCAAAGAGCGCCCCTCTCCGGCACCCCCGACAATCGGCGAGCGAAGACCAGAGGGTCTCCAGCATATGGGAACGCGCAATATACATCTCAGCCTACCCCGTGGCCGGAACTCTACCGCGGCAGTTAAGCGCATGTTAACTTATGACGCACTGCGGGAAATTGACGCAGACCTACTTCGACTAGGAATCGGCAATGCGCAGCTAGCAGCAACTCTTCACCTGAAGGATGTTGCAGCAGATCCAATCAAGCACCAGGGCGAGGGATAAGCCCGCCATGCAACCCAAGGCGGTTGTGGCCGCACTGGCGGATACGCCCAGGCGCAGGTTGACCGCGTAGCGGGCTATGCTGGCGCCGAGTGTCGGCAGACCCGCGCCGCCGGTAAGAAGGAATATCGCGGTGGCGAGGAACGCCAAGGCAATGCGGCAATCGCCACATCTTTCCATAAAATGGCTCCTAAAAACCTCGAGAACGAACACTTTGCCATCGTCGAGGCTCCACGAGGCCGCTTCAGGCGCGGCGTGTGCGAGAACGTGACTTTGGAGACAAACGCGACAATCAACGCGGCAATTAGAATCGCCGAGGACACAATCACTTAGCCGTTACAATTCAAATGCGGCCTTGGGTCGCACCCGTGCGGCGCGGCTTGCGACGCCTTGTGTAAACGCCGGACCGGCCCCTATGCTTTGGGCTTCGGATCAGCGGCGAAATGTGATGGAAGAGTTGGCCCCTGGCGTGGTTGTGGCCGTCGCAACCGAAGCCGAACGGCCCCTGATAGAGGGACTGTTCCAGTTCTACGCCTACGACTTTTCAGAGATGTCGCCCCCCGGCTCCTCGGACTTCCAGATAGGCCAGGACGGGTCCTTCGGCCCCTATCCCTACATGGAAAGCTATTGGCGGGAAGCGTCACGCGTTCCGCTGGTAATCCGGCTCGATGGCGCGCCGGCGGGATTCGCCCTGGTCAACGATCATTCGCCCAGCGGCGCGCCGCTGGATCGGAACATGGCCGAGTTCTTCGTCATGCGCCGCTATCGCCGATGCGGGGCCGGAAGCGCGGCGGTGCGCGCGATTCTCGGCAGGTATCCCGGACGCTGGCAAATCGCGATCGCCGAGCGCAACGTCGGCGCGAAAGCCTTCTGGCCGCGCGCGGTGACGGCGACGCCTGGAGTTGAGGGCCTGACCACGGTTCAGGGCGACGGCGTTCGGTGGGCTGGGCCAATCCTAAGCTTTCGGGCTTAGCTTCACCTCAGGACGACCGCGGCTCATTCTTGCTGTAGAACTGGCTTGCCGTAGAACTGGGTTCCGATTTCGATCGCGGCTCGACCGGTCTCCCGGCGATGGCGATTGGTGTCGCGCAGCGAATAGACGCAGCCGCAGTATTCCTGCTGGTAGAATTCCTCGCGCTTGGAAATCTCGATCATCCGCGCCGAGCCGCCGCCCTTGCGCCAATTGTAATCCCAATAGCTTAGGCCCTCGTAGCGGCCGGCGGCCCGCGCGCCGCAATCATTGATCTGGGCCATGTTCTTCCAGCGGCTGATGCCCAGCGACGAGGTCATGACCGGAAAGCCATGCTCGTGGGCGTAAAGGGCGGTGCGTTCGAAACGCATGTCGAAGCACATGGTGCAGCGAGCGCCCCGCTCAGGCTCCCACTCCATTCCCTTGGCCCGGGAGAACCAGTTGTCGGTGTCGTAGTCGGCGTCGATAAAAGGGACGGCGTGCTTCTCGGCGAAGCGCACATTCTCTTCCTTGCGCAGGAGGTACTCCCGCTCGGGGTGGATGTTGGGGTTGTAGAAGAAGATCGTGTAGTCGACGCCGGAGGCGAGCATAGCTTCCATCACCTCGCCCGAGCACGGGGCGCAACAGGAATGAAGGAGCACCTTGGTCTCGCCGCCGGGGGGCGTCAGCACGGGTCGCTGGATCTCGGTCATCGTGGGTATCTATCATGGATTTGCGCGGGTCGGAGTCAGCACGAGCGACCCGGCTTTTGCGCGACCCGGCCTTTGGCTTACAATAGACGAAAATCGACGAGGGATAGCCATGCTGAAACTCCGGCCTACGATGCTCGTGGCGGTCATTCTCGCCGCCGCTGGCATGCGCCTGCTGCCGCATCCGCTGAATGTTTCTCCTGTCGCCGCGATGGGGTTGTTCGGCGGCGCCTATATGCGCCACAAGTGGGCTGGGTTTGTCGCCCCCCTGGCCGCCCTGCTCCTCAGCGACCTGGTCCTGGGGTTCTATCCGGACATGGGCATCGTCTATGCCGCGACGGCTTTGACGGTCTGCCTGGGCTGGTGGCTCCGTGCGGACCGATCGCCGGCGCGAGTGGCGGGCGCCGCTCTGGCGGGATCGGTTGTCTTCTATCTGGTGACCAATTTCGGCGTCTGGGCGTTCGGCTCGATGTACCCGCGCACGGTTTCTGGGCTCATGGACTGCTATTTCGCCGCGATTCCGTTCTTGCAGAACACCGTGGCCGGCAATCTGGCCTTCACAGCCCTGCTTTTCGGTGGTTTCGCCCTGGCGGAGCGGTGGGCTCCGGCCCTGCGCGAGCCGGCCGCGCAGCCCGCGCCCGCCTGACTGGCGAGCGGCGCAAGGTCAGCAACGCCGGCCCTCGCGCCGGCAAGCAAGACGCTATTTGGCGCCTGTCGCCCGGGTTAGCGCCCGATAGTCCTCCGGCGACGAAACGGTCACGCCCATGTCGCGCACGAGGCCGTCGTGCAGGGCGTAGACCCAGCCGTGAACCGAAAGCGCGTGGCCGCGAGCCCAGGCGTCGCGGACGAAGACATCGGCCGCCACGTTGCGCACCTGGCGGATGACGTTGAGCTCGCACAGCCGATCCTCCCGCGCGCGGCCAGGCGTCAGGGCGGCCAGTTCATGGCCATGCGCCTCGGCGGTTTCGCGGATCGGGTGCAGCCAATGATCGATCAGGCCATGGCGCTCGTCGTCGATCGCCGCCTTCACGCCACCGCAGCCATAGTGGCCGACCACGAGGACGTGGCGCACCTTGAGCACCTCAACCGCGAACTGCAGCACCGAGAGATAGTTGGCGTCCTGCGGCGGCGCGAGGTTGGCGACGTTGCGATGAACGAAAAGCTCGCCGGGGTCGAGGCCGACGATTTCGTTGGCCGGCACCCGGCTGTCAGAGCAGCCGATCCAGAGATAATCGGGGGTTTGCTGTCGCTCGAGACGACTGAAGAAGTCGGGATCGACCTGGCGCTTGGCGAGCGACCAGGCGCGGTTGTTGGCCTTCAGATCGTCAAGCATCAGGAGGCCGGCGCGTCTGGGAACACCAGCACCATGCGCATCTGGCCCTTATAGGGGATATGGAAGGCGCCCGACTGAGGTTTGACGCTCGTCCCGGTCAGCCAGCCCTTGACCCCATACGCGCCAGGCGCCGCCGGACGCAGCAGGATCCATGGGCCCTCGCAGCTCACCACCGCCAGCTGGCGACCCTTGGCGTCGGAAACGGCCACCGCGCCGTCGGCCAGGTAGTCCCGCGCCGGGTCCGAGAACTCCACCCGGATCGGATAGGTCAGCCATCGCGGCTCGGCTTTCTGCTGGCCCACTCCCGAACAGCCGACGGCCACGTCGCCGATGACGGTTTCGGTGTTCAACGGCACGGCCGTCGGCGTGTCCTGGGCGACGCAGGTCGATGCGGCGAGCCCACACAACACGGCCAAACTCGCGCCGATCAGATATGATCGTCCCTGGTTCATGACGTCTACTTTAGGCCCGATCGAAGGTCACGTCACGCTGAACGAAACGCCGCCCACGCCATCCACGCCGCCCTCGACCTTGTCGCCTCGGACGAGTGGGCCCACGCCTTCAGGTGTACCGGTGAAAATCAGATCGCCCGCGGCCAAGCGCCACAGACGAGAGGCCTGGGAGATGATCTCCGCGACGTTCCAGATCATATCGGAGACCAGGGCGTCCTGCCGCATGGCCCCGTTGACGCCAAGCCATATCCTCCCTTCCGGCTGCCCGCCCTCGGCTCTGCGCAAAGGACCCATGGGCGCGGATTGATCGAACGCTTTCGCCGCTTCCCATGGCGCGCCCTTGGCTTTGGCCGCGTTCTGCAGATCGCGGCGAGTGAGGTCCACGCCCGCGGCGTAGCCGAACACCAGATCCAGCGCCGAGCCCACCGAAACGTCGACGCCGCCAGCCCCCAGGGCCGCCACCAGTTCGATCTCGTGGTGCAGGTCGTTGGTGGCCATGGGATAGGCGATCGCCGCGCCGCTTGGCGCCAAGGCGTCCGCCGGTTTGGAGAAGAAGAACGGCGGGTCGCGATCGTCCCCGCCCATTTCCCGGCGATGGGCGGCGTAGTTTCGGCCCACACAGAGGATGCGGCGGACCGGAAACCGGTTGCTGGTTCCATGCACCTCGGTCGAGGCCTGGGGCGGCGCGGAGATGACGAAGGTGGTCATGGGCCGGCTATCTAACCGTTCTTTCACTTGCCGCCCAGCGCCCGGGCGTGCTTTGCGCTCATGGCGGACACGCCAAGCTCCGCCGGAAGAGAGGCGTCGCCATGCTGATCATCGAGGCCCTGAGCCACGTCTATGGCGGCGGCGTCAAAGCTCTGGACGAGATCAACCTGACGATTCCCAAGGGGATGTACGGACTTCTCGGGCCTAATGGCGCGGGCAAGTCGACCCTGATGCGCATCATCGCCACCCTGCAGACGCCCACATCCGGTTTCGTCCGGTTCGACGACATCGATGTGCTGAAGAACTCCTCAGGCCCTTCGTCGGACCCTCGGTTATCTGCCGCAGGACTTCGGCGTCTATCCCCGTGTGACCGCGCGCGAAATGCTCGATCACATGGCGGTGCTCAAAGGGATCGCCGATGGGACGCAGCGCCGGGAGACGGTCGACGCCCTGTTGAACCAGGTCAATCTCTGGGAGCACCGCAACAAGGCCCTGGCCGGGTTTTCCGGCGGAATGCGCCAGCGCTTCGGTATCGCCCAGGCGCTGATCGGCCAGCCTTCCCTGATCATTGTCGATGAACCCACCGCGGGCCTGGATCCGGAGGAGCGCAATCGGTTCCTAAATCTGTTGGCCGAAATTGGCGAGAACGTCGTGGTTTTGCTCTCGACCCACATCGTCGCCGACGTGGCGGATCTTTGCCCGGCCATGGCGATCATCAGCCGCGGGAGGATCGTTCTCGAGGGCGCGCCTGGCGTCCTGCTGGCCGGCCTCTCCGGCCGCATCTGGATGAAGACCGTCGACAAGGATGAATTGGCGGTCGTAAGCGCTACCCACCAGGTGATCTCCTCGCGCCTGTTCGCCGGCCGCACGGTGATCCATGTCCTGGCCGACAGTGATCCAGGCGAGGGCTTTGCGCCCACCCACGGGGGTCTGGAGGACGTCTATTTCTCCACCCTGTCGCAGACCGCGCGCGCGGTCTGACGGACGCGCCATGTTCGGCAAGATCGCCGCCTTCGAAATCCGCCAGCAGCTTCGCTCGCCGCTCTTCTGGGTGGTGGCCGGGATTTTCTTCCTGCTCAACTTCGGCTTCGTCACCGGCGAACAGATCCAGATCGGCGACACCGCCAACGTCCACAAGAACGCCCCGTTCGTGATCATCCAGATTTATCTGATCATGGGCCTGTTCTTCATGTTCGCCTCCACGGCCTTTGTCGCCGGGCGCCGTGCTGCGCGACGATGAGACGGGCTTTGGGCCGATCCTTCGAGCCGCGCCGCTTACCAAGTTCGACTATTTGTTCGGCCGCTTCACGGGGGCGTTCACCGCCGCCCTACTGGCGTTCCTCGGCGTGGCCGCGGGGCTGCTGGTCGGCTCGCTCATGCCGGGTGTCGATCCGGAAAAGCTCGGGCCCTTCCGTCCGGACGCCTATCTCTTCGCCCTGGCGGTCATGGCGCTGCCGACGATGCTGCTGACCTCCGCCCTGTTCTTTGCCGTGGCCACGCTTACCCGGTCGATGGCCTGGACCTTCGTGGCGGTGATCGCGGTCGTCGTGGTTTACTCGTTGGGCGCGATAGCTTTCGGCAAGCCGGATCTGGAATCCTTGGTCGCCCGGTGGGACCCCCTGGGTCTATTCGCCTTCGATGTGGCGACCCGCTACTGGACCGCCAGCGACCGCAACACGCTCCTGCCCGCCGTGCACGGCGCCTTGCTGTTCAATCGCCTGTTCTGCCTGACGCTGGGCCTGGGCGCCCTAGGCCTCGCTTATGGGTTTTATCGCTATGACGCGCCGCCGGGGAAAGCCTCTCGGCGCCTCACAAGGCCGGCGCCGACCGCCGGTGCCGACGCTCGGCAGACCGTACTCGCGCGGCCGCGCTTCGATCGCCGCGCCGTTTGGGCGCAGTTCGTCGCCCGCACCCGCTTCGACATGGGTCAAATCTTCAAGAGCCCGGTATTCTGGATCATTCTTGGCCTGGGCTTGGCCAACTCCGCCGACGGCCTTTGGGAGACGACGGACGATGGGCGTTATGGCGGCGCCTTGCTGCCGGTCACCCGAATCCTCATTCCCACGCTTGATGGCAGCTTCAGCATCTTCGCCGTGATCATCGCCGCCTATTACGCAGGCGAGCTGGTGTGGCGCGACCGCGACCGGCGCATGCATGAGGTCATCGATTCCACCCCGGCGCCGGATTGGACGTTCCTCGTCCCCAAGATGGCGGCGGTGAGTTTGGTGCTGGTTTGCGCGCTTCTCAGCAGCGTGGCGGCCGCCGTCCTGGTCCAGGTCGTCAAGGGTTACGACAACTTCGAACCAGGCAAATATCTGTTGTGGTATCTGGTTCCGGGAACCATCGATCTGATCCTTCTCGCCGCCCTGGCGGTGTTTGGCCAGGTGATCGCCCCCAACAAGTTCGCCGGCTGGGGAGTGATGGTCCTTTACATCATCGCCCGGTTCGCGCTGCCGGCGAACGGCTTCGAGGATAACCTCTACATCTTCGGCGGCGTGAACCCCGTGCCGCTGTCGGATATGAACGGCGAGGGACGGTTCTGGATCGGCGCCTGGTGGTATCGACTCTACTGGGGCGCGTTCTCGCTGCTTCTGCTGGTCGGCGCCTACCTGCTATGGCGCCGGGGCGCCGGCCGATCGCTCGTTTCTCGCCTGGCCGCGGCGCCGAGGCGCCTTAGGGGGCCGGCCGCCGGGATCGGCGCGGCCGCGGCCCTGGTTTTTATCGGCGCCGGGCTGTTCATCTATCATAACACCCATGTCTGGAACGATTACCGCACGGCCGAAAGCGACGACCGCTGGCAGGCCGATTACGAACGCGCCCTGCTGCCCTTCGAACACGTGCCTCAACCCAATGTGGTCGCCGTGACCATGAACGTGGTGATCGACCCCGATCGGCCCTTGATGGAAACCAAGGGTGTCTATGTGCTGGAGAACCAGACCGGCCAGCCCCTACGCGAAGTCCATGTACGATTCGACCGCGATCTGGAGGTGCGCGCGCTCAGCGTCCAGGGGGCTTGGGCCAAGCAGACGTTCGGCAAGTTCAACTATCGGATATTCGCGTTCGATATGCCCATGGCGCCGGGCGAGCGACGCACCCTGTCCTTCGATACGCGCCTGACGGAGAAGGGGTTTCGCAATTCCCGCCGGCGAACCCGAGACCTGACCACGGTGGTCGCCAACGGAACCTTCGCCAATTCGTTCCAGATCGCCCCGGTTATCGGCATGAGCCGAGACCGCCTTCTCACCGACAGGGCCAAGCGCCGCAAATATGGCCTGCCGGCGGCGCTTCACCCCGCGCCGTTGGGGGACCAGGCTTCGAGGGCGTATTCCTACGCGGGCCACGGGACCTGGGCGACTTCGGACATCACCATCACCACCCGCGCCGATCAGACGCCGATCGCGCCGGGCTATCAGGTGTCCAATGTGGTGAACGGCGCCTGGCGGACGGCGCGGTTTGTCACTGGCAAGCCGGTCCTTCAGTTCTTTTCCATCCAGTCGGCACGGTACGCCGTGAAGACCGATCATTACAAAGGCGTCGACCTTTCGGTCTATTACGATCCCCAGCACGGCGTGAACGTCGAGCGCATGCTGCGCGCCCTGCGCGCCTCGCTTGACTACTACCAGGCCAATTTCAGCCCCTACCAGTTCCGCCAGGCCCGGATCGTCGAGTTCCCGGACTACGACCAGTTCGCCCAGTCGTTCGCCGGCACCTTTCCCTGGTCCGAAGGCCTGGGTTTCATCGCCGACTACCGCGACCCCGATCGCATCGACCTGGTGACCTATGTCGCCGCCCACGAGTTCGCCCACCAGTGGTGGGCGCACCAGGTGATCGGCGCCGACGAGCAGGGGGCGACGGTCCTCTCGGAAACCCTGGCGCAATACTCCGCTCTGATGGTGATGCAGCAACTCTACGGCCCGGCCCACATCCGCAAGTTCCTGAAGTACGAACTCGACAGCTATCTGCGAAATCGCGGCGGCGAGGCGTCGGAGGAGCAGCCGCTCGAGAAGGTCGAGGACCAGGGCTATATCCACTACCGCAAGGGCTCGCTGGTGATGTACCGGCTGGACGACGAGATCGGCGAGGACGCGGTCAACCGGGCCTTGCGCACGCTGTTGGCGCAATACGCCTTCAAGGGCGCGCCCTACCCCACCGCGCTCGATCTCGTCGCCGACCTGCGCGCCCAGGCGCCCGCCGACAAGCAGCAGCTGATCACCGACCTGTTCGAGAAGATCACCCTCTACGACCTCGCCGTCAGCAATGCGGTCGCCACGCGACGGCCTGATGGCAGATACGACGTCTCCATGACCGTCACCGCCCGAAAATCCTACGCCGATGGCGTCGGCAAGGAGACGTCGGCGCCGATGAATGAGCCGCTGAACATCGGCCTTTTCACCGTTCGGCCGAGCGACCCGGGGTTCGGCGACGCCAAAGTGGTCACCTTCCAAAAGATCCCGATACATTCGGGCGCCCAGACCTTGAGGTTCGTCACGGCGGTGAAGCCGAAATTTGCCGGCGTCGATCCCTATGATGAGCTTATTCAACGCAATTCCGACGCCAATACCGCCGCTGTGCGGTAGAAGGGTGGAAACACCGGGCTTAAACGCCTATTCTGAAGCTTCTTGGGACGCGGAACCAGCGTCAAGCGGGTCGCGTTCACTCGACGCGCGCCAAGCCGTCGTCCGACGGCGCCTAACAGCTGGAGAACAGCCATGACCACCGAATCCCTGAACCACGCGGTCGACGAAGCCAAGTCGGCGGCCGAGACGGCCGGCGAACAAGGCCAGAAAGCTTTCAATGAGGCCTTGGCGGTCGCCGAACGCACCATCACCGAGGCGGCCAAGAAGGCGGAAAAAGCGCTTAAGGAGAGCATCGAGACCCTGCGCGCCCAAACCAAGGTCTACGGCGAGACGGCCGGCCAGCAGGCGGAAGAGGCGCAGCGTTACGTGCTGGAGCGGGTCAAGGAGCGCCCGGTGACCGCAACGCTCACCGGCCTCGGCGTCGGCGTCCTTCTGGGCCTTCTTCTGTCAAATCGCGGCAAGTGATCGGTCTGATCCTCCGCCGGATCGCTTTGGCGCTGACGGCGGCGGCCATGCTGGCCGCCGCTGGAGGCGTCTTCGTGGTCGCCCTCGCGTTTGCTCTCTACGCGCTGGTGAAGCCATATGTCGGCGATGCTGGCGCGGGGGCGATAGTGGCCGGGGCCGCTGCTCTTTTCATTGGCCTCGGCGCCGCTGTCCTATTTATCGCCTCACGGCCAAAGCCTTCCAAAGACCTTCCCCCGACGGCCCGAGGAGCTCGCTGACCGGGCTATGAACTTTCTTCGGGAAAAGCCGGTGGTGGCGATCAGTGCGGCGATCGGCGCCGGCTTTCTGGCCGTTAGAAACCCACGCTACTTGGGCGCGGCCGTTCGCAGCTTCCTCGAGGGGCGCGAGCCCCCGGGCCGCAAACGGCGCTAACTCTAGGGATTGGTCGCGGGTTTGTCCTTCGAGACGCCTGCGTCCTGCTTCAGGTTCTGGCCGGCGTTTTGAAGAGCGTCTCCTGCCTTAGCCGCCGCGCCGCGGAGCGGAGCTTGCGCGCTCGACAGGCTTTGATCGACCACGGCGCCGCCCTGACTGAACGAACCGTTACGCACCGCCAGGTATATGAGCCCGGCCCCGATCAGAACCGCCACAAGGACCAACAAAGTCAAAAGCGGCGATCCGCGATGGCGTTGGCGTTCGTCCGCCCGCCCCCGGTTATAAGCGCGATCAACGTCAGCCTTGCCCACGGTCGCGACCGTCCCGTCGCGCTCCACTCGATGGAGCTCGTCACGGCGCCCATCCTTGTACGCTTCAAGTTGATCGGGTGTTTCTACGCCATCCGCCGTCACCGCGCGGCGGCCAAACCATGATCTCATGACGGATCCTCCGGATTTCGCCCCGTGGAAACGCCGCGGCCCAGCCTTCGGTTCCGTTGGCGCCGCCCGAAGCTATTGCGGTCGGGGCGTTTGCTGGTCATTGAGAATGGGCTTCGTCGAAAAGAGGAAAGCTGAATATGGGCGTGCGGGACAATCTGAATTGGCGGGTGGCGGCGACGGTCGGTGCGATCGGCGCCCTGGCCGCGCTGGGCGCTTGCACGACCACCTCCAAGCCTCAGGCCGCCAAGGTTCCCTTGATCCAGGCGCCCACGAACTGCGCTGACTTCAATTTCCGAATCTATTTCGAACCGAAATCGGACGCGATCACGCCCCAGGCCGCCAAGCTCATCGACTTGGCCCAGCACCGCGCGGTGGGCTGCAACGTGACCGGCGTGGTCGTGGTTGGCCTGGCCGACGCGGCGGGGAGCCCGGCCGACAGCCTCGAACTTTCAAAGCGCCGCGCCGATGCGGTGACGGACGCCCTGGGCAAACGGGGCTTCACCAACGTCGAATTCCATATCGCCGCGCTCGGCCAGACCGGCTCGACCACGGAGCAAGGCGACGCCAAACCCGTACGGCGGCGGGTCGACGTCTCGGTGCACCTATCTGTTCACTGATGGGGTTTCAGGCCGCCGCCGCCACCCTCCTTGGGTGAAAGAACAGCGCCTGGCCGATCGCGGCCTTCACCGTTTCCGGCTGGAAGGGCTTGGTGATCAGGAAGGTCGGCTCCGGACGCTCGCCGGTCAGCAGCCGCTCGGGGAAGGCGGTGATGAAGATCACCGGCACATCGAGTTCGGCAAGAATGTCCTTCACCGCGTCGATGCCCGAGGAACCGTCGGCCAGCTGGATGTCGGCGAGCACCAGGCCCGGCGTGGCGCGCGCGGCGGCGGACGCCGCCTCGCCGCGCGTGGCGGCGATTTCAGTCACCCGATGCCCCAGTTCCTTGACCAGAGCCTCGATATCGGCGGCGATCACCGGTTCGTCTTCGATGATGAGAACGTCGGTGGCCAGTTCCGCGTCGATCTCGGCCTGAGCTCCGGCGATCAGGGTTTCGACCTCGGCGAAATCGGTTCCAAGGATCTTGGCCGCTTCGGAAGGGGTGAAGCCCTCGAGCGCCGTCAGCAGGAAGGCCTGGCGTGAGCGGGGCGCAATTCGCATCAATCGGTCGCCGGCGTTGTTGGCGGCCAGGATCTCGGCCGCGGGCCGTGACTCCAACTGCGCGCCAGAGGTCCGCCAGATGGCGTGGAAGACCCGGTAAAGGGCCACGCGCGGGGACAGATTTTCGTCCAGCGATCGGTCCCCCGAGGCGAGCGCCTCAAGCGAAACCCGCACATACTGGTCGCCGGTGGCCTGATCGCCGGTCAGCGCCCGCGCGTAGCGGCGGACATAAGGCAGATGCGGAGCGAGGCTGGCGAGTAGACCCATGATCCCTCCCGTGGGTGGCTGAGGCGCGCAAGCTAGAGCAGCGGCTCGGGCGCGCGGCAACCTAAACGCTGTCCTGGCCGATCGGTTCCACCTCCCATGTCAGAAAAAAGAGGTTCGCCGACAAAAATAGGAAAAATTTGGAACCAGCGGTTGTCTACCGCGTTTGCCGCTCTCAAGCCGGTGATATTGAAGGCGCGCGCCTGCCTTGGCGCACCGGGAAGCATGATCGAACACATGGCCAAGAAATCGCCAGCCACGGGCGCTCCCTCCCTCGACGACGCCAGGCTCCGACAACAGGCGATCGGCGCCAAGCTTCGGCAGATGTTCGATGAGGTGGTGAACGAGCCCGTCCCCGACGAGTTCCTCGACATTCTCCGCAGGGCTGATGCCCGCGGTTCGGAAAAAGGGGGATGAATACGACCTCTCTTCGCGCGCCGCCGGAGGCCAAGCGCGACGCGGCGTTCAAGCACCAGCTTGTGGCGCTCATCCCGCATCTGCGCGCCTTCGCCCGCACCCTGTCCGGCGATCCGACGGCGGCCGACGACCTGGCGCAGGACGCCATGATGAAGGCCTGGGACGCCCGCGCCAGCTTCGAGATGGGCACCAACATGAAGGCCTGGACCTTCATGATCCTGCGCAACCAGTTCTATTCCGAGAAGCGCCGGTCCTGGCGCCAGACCCAGCTCGATCAGGAAGCCGCCGAACGCACCCTGGTGGCGGTCGACGACCCCGACGCGCCGGTGGCGCTGGACGAGTTGCGCCTGGGCTTGGCCATGCTGCCGGCCGAACAGCGCGAAGCCCTGATCCTGGTGGGCGCCGGCGGCTTCGCCTACGAGGAGGCGGCCGAAATCTGCGGCTGCGCGGTGGGCACGGTGAAGAGCCGGGTCAGCCGGGCGCGGCGCGCGCTGCAGGGCATTCTGGAGCGCGGAGACTACAACCGCGACGGGGCGGCCGCAGGGGAAGCCATGGGGTCCATCCTCGCCCAGGCGGAGCGCCTGAGCGGCGCTCGGTGAAACTGCCCGGTCCCGCCGGCGGCTGGCGGGCCATGCCCATTCGGCTTCGGCTGGGATTGGCCCTGGCGGCCGCCCTGGCGCCGGTTTTGATCCTGAGCGGCCTACAGTCCACCCTTGAGTATCAACGCGAAAGCCGCGCAAGGCGTGTGGAGCTGGCCGGAGCGGCGGAACGCAGCGCCGCCACGGCGCGAGCCAGGATCGCGGCCAGCGAAGTCCTTCTCGAGACCTTGGCGCCGGCCTCGATCGGCTTTCAGTGCGCGCCCAGGCTGGCGGAGATCAGGGATCGCCTCCCCGGCTACGCCAATCTCATCCGATTCGACGCAATCGGCCGGGTCGCCTGCACGGCCGGCACCGCTCCGGCGGATCCGCAACGCCGCGATCGTCCTTGGTTTCAGGCTCTCATGTCGGGAGAGCCGATCTCGATTTCCAGTGACGCCGGCGCCGCTTACGCCGATGAGCCCGCGCTTCTGGCCAGCGTCAGGGCCGAAGACCAGCAAGGCCGTTTCGCCGGCGCGCTCTCGGCGGTCATCACCTTGGCCAGCCTGCGTCCGCAGACGCTTGATCGATCTCTACCCGATCGGTCCGACGTCGCGGTGACCGACGCGGCTGGCCGGCTGTTATCGACCACAAAGGCGTCAGCCTTTCCGCCCGACATCCAGGCGCATTTGCAGGGCGCGGCGAGAACAGGTCAGGCCTTGTGGTTTGGAGCGGACCGCAGCGGCGCCCCACGGGTCTTCTCGTCGGCGCCGCTGGTGGGCAAGGATGTCTATGTCGTGCTGTCGGCCCCTTCCGAGGGTCTGCTCTCTTGGGCGAGGATAAATCCAGTCTCGGCGGTGGTGCTGCCGCTGCTCGCTTTCCTCTTGCCCCTTCTGGCCGTGATCGTGGTCGCCGAGCGCGGCGTGGTGCGCTGGATCGCCTACCTGCGCCGTATCGCGGCGATCTACGCCCGAGGTCGATACTCGGTTCATCCATGGCGCGCCGAATCGGCGCCGCCGGAGATTCGCACGCTGGCGACAACCCTGGACACCATGGCTCGGACGATCGCCGCCCGAGACGCCGATCTCAAGGTGAGCCTGGTTCAAAAAGAAGATTTGCTGCGCGAAATCCATCACCGGGTGAAAAACAATCTCCAGATCATCTCCTCTCTGCTGAATTTGCAGCAGCGCGCTTTGTCGGACGTGGCGGCGCGCGCGGCCCTGTCCGACAGTCGCCAGCGTATCGGCGCCCTCGCGCTCATCTACCGCGCGCTCTATGAGGGCCCGGATCTCAAGCAGGTGAATCTGCGTGGCTTCCTCGATGATCTGATCGCCCAGACGATCATGGGCGACGCCGCGCAGTCGGTCCCAATCCGCACCGAACTGGAGATCGACTCCCTGGTCATCGACGCCGATCGCCTCGCGCCGCTCGCCCTGTTTGCCGTGGAGGCCATCACCAACGCCAAGAAACACGGGCTGGAAAAGGCGGGGGGCCGGCTTTGCGTAAGATTGCGGGTCGGGGAAGACGAAGCGACCCTGACAATCAGTGATTCCGGCATGGCCGGGGCGGTCCCCACGGTTGGCCAGGGCGTCGGCCGCACCCTAATGAGTGCGTTTGCCCGCCAACTGCGAGGCGAGGTCGTTTTCGCCGCCAACGACGATGGCGGATTGACAGCGCGTCTCACATTCCCAGCTCGACCGCCGGGCGCGGATCGGAAGATAGCTGAGGAACAAACAGGCAAGTGATGCATTCGAGAGCCGCAAGTTTATCCTTTGGAGACCAATCAAAATGCGCGCTTTCATAATTATCGCGGTGCTCGCCGCCAGTCTTGCCACCGCCGCCTGCAATACCGTCGCGGGCGCGGGCAAGGACGTTTCGTCCGCGGGCCACGCGGTCACCACCACCGCTAACGACGCCAAGCCCAACTAGCGAACTGGCGATCCAGCGCCTGATGCTCTAGGGACGACCTTCCGCATTTTGCGAGAGGTGTCCCAGTGCATCCGGCGCCGTCGTTCCGTCAGACCGACCGTGAACGGCTCGCCCTGCTGGTGGCGGAGCGCGGTTTTGGGCTCATTGTTGGCCTCGACGGGCGCGGCGCGTCGGTGGCCCACGCGCCAGTCGTACTGCGCGATGATCGCTTGTTATTCCATCTTTCAGCCGCCAATCGGCTTTCCAAGATTTTGAGGACAGCCGGCTCCGCGTTGGCGGTGGTTACCGGGGACGACGCCTATGTCAGTCCCGACTGGTACGCCGCGGCCGATCAGGTGCCCACCTGGAACTATCTGTCCGTCGAAATCGAAGGCCCAATTCGCGTTCTGGCCCGGACCCAGGCCGTTCGAGCTGCTGGACGATTTGACCGCCCATTTCGAGGCGCGGCTTGCGCCTAAGCCTCCCTGGACGAGGGCGAAAATGAATCCGGCGAAATTCGAGGTCATGCTGGATGGGATCACAGCTTTCGAGATGCGGATCGAACGACTGGAGGGGATCGCCAAGCTCTCTCAAAACAAGCCGACGGCCGAGGTGGAGCGGGTGGCTCGACATCTGGCCGCGCGCCCCGACGCGGGCTCGCGTGGGATCGCGGCGAGTATGGTCAGCCCGCCGGAACCGTTGGAAGGCTAACCCGAAAGACGATCGCTTCCACGCCTTCGTCGATCGTTATCGAACCTTGCATCGCCGCGACCTGGGCCTGGAGGAACCAGGCCTGGATCCACCGGCTGTTCTGGCCGTCGGGAACCGCCTCGCCGCTCAGCCCGGCCATGGTTCCTGGGCGTAGCTTTACGCGTGGGCCAGAGGCCTCGATCCGGATTTGGGTGTCTCCCTCGGCAACCACGGCTGAAACCTTCGCGACCCCGCCGGAAGCCAAAGCCCCGCCGGCGATCTCAACCAGATGGAGCACGACGCGGGCCACCGGGGCTGGAAGGCTCCGAGCATCGATCCGCCAGTCCAAGGTCGGCCTCAGATCCTCGAATACTGTGCGCGCGCCCGCCTCAAGATCCGCGGTTGGCACCTCAACGTCGCCGCGGCCGAAGGCGAGGCGATAGTGGGCGAGGAGATCGTTGAGGCCTTTCAGACTGGCGGTCAGAACCGAGATCGCTTCCTGGCGCCGTCCATCGTCCTTGGCTTCCGCCATCAGGTCGACGCCGAAAGTCAGGCCGCTGATCTTGCCCGCCACGTCGTGGCACAGGCGCGCCGCCAGCCGGGCGGCCAAGTCTTCGGGGGCCATAAGTGTCGTTGTCATAGAGGGCGCGAGCTTCATCTGATTTGCGGCTTTGGCAAACGCCGGGGCCATCCCTATTAAGAGGTTATGGACACAGCCCTCACGCCTATGGACGCCTCGGTTGGCGCGCGCCTCGCCGATATAACCGAAGAAGCCGCGCGTCTGATCCTGCCGCTTTGGAAGTCGGGCCTGACGGTGGACGCCAAGGCCGATGAAAGTCCGGTCACGGAGGCCGATCGTCGCGGCGAGGCCCTCATTCTGGCGCGACTGGCCAGCGCCTTTCCGGATATTCCCGTCATCTCGGAGGAGGACGCCAGCGAGTTCGGCACGCCGGACAAGATCGCCGCGCGGTTCTTCCTTGTCGACCCGCTGGACGGCACCAAGGCCTTTGTGCGCGGCGATCCCAATTTCACGGTCAATATCGGCCTGATCGAAAACGGCCGCGCCGTGGCCGGCGCCGTGACCGCGCCCCCGAGCGGCGAGACCTGGTTCACCGGACCTGGCGGCGCCTTCAAACGAAAGATGGGCGAGGGCGGCGTCACGCCGGTGCGTGTCAGACCGTGGCCCGAAGGCGCGGCCGTGGCTCTCACCAGCCACACCATGAAGCCCGAGACCTTGACCAAGCTGGCCGAGGAGTACGGCTTCCATCAGACCGAGCCGATGGACTCCTCGATCAAGCTGTGCCGGATCTGCGAGGGCGCCGCCGACATCTATCCGCGGCACGGCCCGACCATGGAGTGGGATACCGCGGCTGGCCATGCCGTGCTGGAAGCCGCCGGCGGGCGGCTGACCGCGCCGGATGGCGGCCCCTTCGTCTATGGCAAGGCCTCCGAAGGCTTTCGCAACGGCCACTTCGTGGCCCGCGGCGCCCATGAAAAGGCGGCGGACAAATGATCAGGCGCCCTCGCTGAGCGAACCCCTCATCGGCGTCGACTGGGGCGGCAGTCATCTGCGCGCTTTCCGCTATGACGATGGAGGCGAGGTGGTCGAGACGCGGGAGCGCCGGCAGGCCCTCCTCGATATCGCGCCGGACGGTTTCGAGGCTACGCTCGCCGCTTTGATCGCCGGCTGGTCCGGCGCGGGCGGCGCCCGGCTGATGCTCTGCGGCATGGTCGGCAGTCGGCAAGGATGGGCGGAGGCGCCCTATGTCTCGTGCCCCGCTGACGCGGAGAGCTTAGCTCGCCGCCTTCTTCCGCTGGCCACCTCATTGGGCCACGCCTGGATCGCGCCTGGCGTTGCGTTCGAGTCTGATGACCGCGCCGACGTCATGCGAGGCGAGGAGACCCAGATCATCGGCGCCTTGCCCGCCGGCTGGACCGGGGTTGCGATCACGCCAGGTACGCATTCCAAATGGTGTCGGCTCGAAGCTGGCCGGATCACCCGCTTTCGCACATGGATGACGGGCGAGCTTTACGCCCTCCTCATGACCCACGCCCTGGTCGGCGCCCTGGCCGTTGGCGAACTCCACGATCCCGATGCCTTCGCCCTGGGTGTTCTCCGCGCGAGGGACGATCCGGCCATAACCAGCCTGCTGTTCGGCGCCCGCGCCGAGGGACTCCTGGGGCGAATCAGGCCCGAGTCGCTTGGCGGCTACCTGTCGGGCCTCCTGATAGGCGCCGAAGTCGCCCAGGGGCTGGCGGGCCTTGAGGCCCAGGCCGCCCTTCTCCTGATCGGCGCGCCGGAACTGACCGCCTTCTACGCCAGGGCGCTGGCCCTTGCCGGTCGCGAACCAGCCGCCATTGTGGATGGCGCGACCGCGTCGGCGCGGGGGCTGTGGCGCCTGGATCAAATGGCGAGGGGCCTAACGTGATTTGGGACGAGCTCCTCGCGCGCCGGCCGTTGATCGCGATCCTCCGGGGGGTGAAGCCTCAAGAGGCGGTCGATGTCTCCGAGGTCTTGGCCGAGGCCGGCTTTCTGTGTGTGGAGGTCACCCTAAATTCTCCGGAGCCCTGGCGCAGCGTCGCCGCCATCCGCGCTCGTTTCGATGGCCGCCTGCTGGTCGGCGCCGGCACGGTCCTTAAGCCCGGGGATGTGGCCGCCGCCGGTAATGCTGGCGCGGAATTGATCATTTCGCCCAACACCGACTCTTCAGTGATCGAAGCCACGAAGGCCGCGGGCCTGATCTCGCTGCCTGGCGTTTTCAGTCCCACCGAAGCCTTCGCCGCCCTGAGCGCCGGCGCGGATGCGCTCAAGCTGTTTCCGGCCGAAGCCGTGAGCCCCGCGGCGCTGAAGGCGATGGCGGCGGTATTGCCGGCCGGGGCGCCGGTCTTTCCCGTGGGCGGGATCGAGGCGACCGCCATGGCGGGCTGGCGCGCCGCCGGCGCCGCCGGCTTCGGAATAGGCGGCGCGCTCTATCGACCCGGCCGCGCGCTCGCCGATATCCAAACCCGGGCGGCGGCCTTCGTCGCGGCCTGGGAAGCTGGCTAGACCGGATTTCGCGCGATCAGGCGCCTGGCGATGATGATGCGCTGCATCTCGTTGGTGCCTTCGCCGATGATCAGCAGCGGCGCGTCGCGGTAGAGCCGCTCGATCGGATATTCCTTGGAATAGCCGTTGGCGCCGAAGATGCGCATGGCCTCGGTGGCCACCTCGAAGGCGGTCTCGGTGGCGAACCACTTGGCCATGCCGGCCTCCAGATCGACCCGGCCGCCGGCGTCGTAGGCCCGCGCGGCGTCCTCCACCAGCAGCTCGGCGGCGCGGGTCTTGGCGGCCATCTCGCCCAGCTTGAGCTGGATCGCCTGGTGCTCGGCGATCGGCTTGCCCATGGTCTTGCGGATCTGGGCGTAGGCCACCGCCTCCTTCAGCGCGCGGCGGGCGATGCCGACGCCGCGCGCGGCGACGTTGACCCGGCCGATCTCCAGGCCGCCGGTCGCCATGAGGAAGCCCTTGCCCTCCTCGCCGCCGACCAGGCTGAGGCCGTGCGTCGCACTGCGTAGTCGTCGAAGCCGATCTCGCCGGTGTCGATGCCGCGATAGCCGAGCTTGGGCAGCTTGCGGCCGCGGGTGACGCCCGGCAGGTCGGCTCTCGGTGTCCGGATCGCGGGTCGGGGTGATCAGCATGGTCATGCCGCGGTGGCGCGGCTGGGCGTCGGGATCGGTCTTCACCAGCAGGGCCAGGATGTCGCCCTCGATGCACGTTGG
Organism: uncultured Alphaproteobacteria bacterium; assembly: GCA_963817995.1. GTDB lineage: Bacteria > Pseudomonadota > Alphaproteobacteria > Caulobacterales > Caulobacteraceae > Acaudatibacter. The sequence goes on along the minus strand of CAWFQJ010000009.1, from coordinate 405,939 downwards.
TGATCCACAGCTTCGAGCCGTTGACGACGTACTTGTCGCCCTCGCGCCGGGCGACGGTGCGGATGCCCTGCAGATCGGTGCCGGCGCTCCGGCTCGGTCAGGCCGAGGCCGCCGCGCAGCTCGCCGGTGGCGAAGCGCGGCAGCCAATGCTCCTTCTGCGCCTGGGTGCCGAACTTCTGCACGATCAGCGCCATCATCAGATGGCTGTTGAAGAAGCCGGTCAGGCTCATCCACTCTTCGGAGATGCGCGCGACGATGCGGGCGTAGGTCGACCGCCGACAGGCCGAGGCCGCCGTACTCCGGCTCGATCAGGGCGCCGAAGAGGCCCATCTCGCACATGTCGGCGACCAGCTCGTGGGGATATTCGTCGGCCTGCTCGAACTTGGCGGCGACCGGCGCGACCTTCTTGGTCAGCCAGCGGTCGATGGAATCGAGCAGGGCCCGCTCGTCGGCTTCGCTGATGCTGGGCGTGTGCGTTCATCTCACCAGTACTCCTTCATGATTTCGGCGGCCCAGGCCGGCTCGCGAACCTCGCCGCGAGGCAGGAACCCGCGCATCACCGGCTTGATGTCCAGCACCGGCGTGCCGTCGATGGCGTCCAGCCCCTCGACCTCGAGGTGCAGGCCGTCGAACCGCAACGATGCGGCAGACGCACGAGGCCCAGGCGATTGGGCCGGTTCCTTGCCGCGCTGGGCGAAGATGCCGACCAGCGGCCAGTCGGCGCGGCCGCGCGGATGTGCGCGCGCCGATCTCGATCTCGCTCTCGGCGACCCGGTCGAACAGGAATATCACCTCGGCGTGGGAGAAATTCGTCCAGCCCGGCCAGGGCCTCGGGGCCAAACCGCGCGGGATCCAGTTCGATGGCGGCCCGGCTGGCGCCCCAGTCGTCGTCGATCGCCGCGGCCCGGCCGCCGCGCACGTGACCGATCGCCTCGAGCGTGAACGCCATCAATAGGTCCCCAGCCGGTCTTCCACCGACTGGCCCCGCGCCGGGGATCAGCATGTCGCGCTTGAACGTGCAGATGGTCTCGCCGCGCTGGTTCTTGCCGATGGTGCGGATGGTGACGATGCCCTGGCCCGGGCGGCTCTTGGACTCGCGCTTGGCCAGCACCTCGCTCTCGGCATAGAGGGTGTCGCCGGCGAACACCGGGCCGGTGAACCGCACCTCGTCCATGCCGAGGTTGGCGATGGCCTTCTGCGAGCAGTCGGTGACGCTCATGCCGATCAGCAGGGCCAGGGTGTAGGTGCTGACCACCAGGTTGCGGCCGAACTCGGTGGCCTTGCCGTATTCGGCGTCGAAATGCAGCGGATGGGTGTTGAGGGTCAGCAGGGTGAAGAGGTGGTTGTCGGATTCGAGCACCGTCTTGCCGGGCCGATGCTCGTAGACGTCGCCGACCTGGAAATCCTCGAAATAGCGGCCGAAGGTTTCGCGGTAGCGCTGGGGGCCGACCTCGCTGCCAGTTCTGCACCATTCTCAGCTCCACTGCCCGCCAAGGTGGCCCGAGCCGCCGGCCGCCAGCAGGCCTTGACCCGGCACGTGATTGACCTCCAGGCGAACGCCGTCGGGATCCTCGAACAGAACCGAGTAGTAGCCCGGCGCCCACTCGTCGTCCTGGGGTGGGTGAACGATCCTGGCGCCGATTCCGGTCAGAAAGTCGTGGACCTCGTCCACTTCTTCGCGCTCGCGCACTCGGAAGCAGACGTGATGCAGGCCGACCCTCCCTTGATCGAAGCGCTCGGCCGGGTCGCCGCTCGTCCTGGCGCGGACGCCGAAGCCCGTGCGGCCGCCCACGCAATAATAGGTGCCGGCCGCATCCATCACCGGTTTGAGGCCGAGATAGGGGAGAAGCTGGCGATAGAAGTCCCGAGACCGCTCGAAATTGCCGGCGGTGATGAAAATATGCGCGACGCCGTTGACTTCCATGGTTCATTCCTCGCCCTGCCGCGTCTTGTCCTTAGGCCCCTCGCGCGGCGTCAGGCAACCGCCCCCTGCGGTGCAAGGGCTGGCTCGGAGCCTCGTGAAGGGATCGATCATGAGCGCGCGTTCCGAAAGACTGATCTTCGGGCTCGACCTCGCCGGGACGGCGCTGCTGGGGGTGCAGGGCGCCGAGGCGGCCATGGCCAGTCGGCTCGATCTGCTCGGCGTCCTCACCGTAGCCTTCGTCACCGCGCTTGGCGGCGCTATCCTTCGCGATCTGCTGATCGGCGCGGCGCCGCCGGCGCCTCTGCGGGACTGGCGCTATCCGGCGACGGCGTTCGCCGCCGGCCTCGCCGCCTTCGTCTTCCACCAATATGTGCGTGAAATTCCCGAGGCGGTTCTGGTGATCCTCGACGCCGCCGGCCTCTCGTTGCTCGCCGTCGCCGGCGCCGACAAGACCCTCAACGCCGGGCTTGGCGCCTTGACGGCCACGCTCATGGGCGCGGTGACCGGCGTTGGCGGCGGCGCCGTGGGTGATCTGCTGCTGATGAGGATTCCGGCGGTGCTCCGCACCGATATCTACGCCACCGCCGCCTTGGCCGGCGCGGCGGTGATGATCCTTGCGCGCCGCCTGAAGGTGGGCGAGCGCTGGGCGGCGGGCCTGGGCGCCGCCGCCTGCTTTTCGCTAAGACTGCTGGCCGTCTGGCTGCACTGGAACCTGCCCAGCGCAGCCTAGAGAGCCGGTGGTCAGCTGTCGCCGCGGACCGCGGTCATGTCGGGGTTCGGGCCGCCGACAAAGCGATAGACAACCCCCGCCAGGGCCGCGCCGATGATCGGCGCCACCCAGAAGAGCCAGACCTGGCCAAGCGCCCAACCGCCCTCGAAGATGGCCGGGCCGAGGCTCCGGGCCGGGTTCACCGAGGTGTTGGTCACCGGAATGCTGATCAGGTGGATCAGGGTCAGGCAAAGACCGATGGCGATCGGGGCGAAGCCCTTGGGCGCGTTGCCGTGGGTCGAGCCAAGGATCACGTAGAGAAAGCCGAAGGTCATGACCAGTTCGGTCAGAGCGCAGGCCATCAGCGAATAATGCCCCGGCGAATGCTCGGCGTAACCGTTCGAAGCGAAACCGCCGGCCATGTCGAAGCCCGGCGCCCCGTTGGCGATCACGTAGAGGATGCCGGCGCCGGCGATGCCGCCCAGCACCTGGGCCACCACATAGGGAAGAATGTCCTTGGCCGGGAATCGGCCGCCGGCCCACAGGCCCACGGTCACCGCCGGGTTGAAATGGCCGCCGGAGACGTGACCGACGGCGTAGGCCATGGTCAGGACGGTGAGACCGAACGCGAAGGAAACGCCGACAAATCCGATGCCGAGGCTGGGAAACGCGGCGGCTAGCACCGCCGAGCCGCACCCGCCCAGCACCAGCCATAAGGTCCCGATGAACTCCGCCGTAAGGCGCTGACTCATACCCATGTAACCACCCCTTTATTGGATTTGCCGAGAATCTGACACGATCCCCCCATCGGCGAAAGGGACTTCGGGATCGCACCGACCCGCGCCGGGTCACGGGGCATGCGCCACATTTCGGACAAAAGCCCGTTGCGTTGAGGCCCAAAATAGGCTAAATACTCGGTGCGTTGGAAGCTGTGCGTCAGCCCTGAGGCCATGCGATGTCCAAATCGAAACTTATCGCCGCGATGTCGATGGTTGGAGCATTGGCCGTTTCGAACGCCGCAAGCGCCGCAACCTACACCGTAGAAGCCACCAACGACATGTCGCACTGGCTGGATCTCGGCACGTTCACCTCGGGCACGACCTACAGCCTGTTCGTGATTGACCCATCGACGTTGTGGAGCGCGGGGAATGATATCCCGTATTCCCGCGTGTCGAACGCCAACGGAATCCCGGCGAGCCGCGGCTACGGTCAGTATACCTTCGACGGCTTCACCGCGAACTATGGGGCGCTAGTGGGTGAAGACAGCAGCGGGTTCTTCCTGATCGGCACTGGAGCGAAGTTCAATGATCTCTCAGGCGACGTCAAAGTAGGATATTGGGACAGCGATTATACAGATAATTCTGGCGTCCAAACGCTGAGCGTCGAAGTTCCCGAGCCTGCGGCCTGGGCCTTGATGCTGCTGGGTTTCGGCGGCGTTGGCGCGCTTCTTCGGCGTCGCGCGGCGGTCGCGCCCGCCGTCTAGTCGTCATTACGGACCGGCGTTTCCGAGTCCAACCCGATCGTTCGTCCCGGCATGCCGGCCGCATCGAAATAGGGCGTGTCGCCAGCTTTCTGCCAGTCGAGTTCGGTCGTGAAGCCGTTGGCGGCGGGCGCTGAGGCCAACACGCGCCTTGTCGAAGCGACCGGCAAGCCGTCGGCGACCAGCGCTTCGCCGAGCACCCGCCCCTTTTCCTTGCCGTGGCCGCCCAAGTTCAGCTCGAGAACCTTGGCGATCGTGATCGCCAGATCCGAGTTGGCCACCGGCGAAGGATCCCTAAAGCCGGTTTTGAAGTCCGGGCCGATGGCGGCCATGAAATTGTGGGTGTCCTGGCGGCCGAAGGAGCCGTGCATGCCCTGACCCTGCTGCAGGTCGGTGTCGCCGACCTCGGCGCCGCAGATCTCCGGATTGGCGCAGCCGGTGGAGAAGCTCTTGAAGCTGACCACGATCGACGGCGCGGGGGTCAGCGCGGCGCCTGAAAGCCCGATGGCGCTCATCGGCAGCGCGCCCGGGATCGGTCCAAGGGCGTCATTGACGAAGATGGCGCCGGTGTAGTCCTCGCCGGTCAGGAACTCGACCACCCGCGCCGCCAGGGCCTTGTCCGGCGCGCCGGGCAGCCAGATCAGGTCCGAGCCGCCATTGGCGGCGATGACGATCCTGGGCTTGGCCGGATCCTCGGCCAGGATCGAGGCGCCCTTGGGATGGACGCCATCGGTGAGCGCCACTTCGAAGCCATTGGCGTCGTAGAGCCCAAGGCCCAGGGCCTTGGCCATGTCGATGGCCAGGAAGCCGGGCGGCAGAAAGCCTGGCGGCACGTCGGGGAAGGATAGCTTGGCCGCCGCGCTGGTGGCGCTCTGGCGCGAGATCACCGAAAAGCCGTGGTCGGCGGTGACGATGATGTCGGTGGTCGCCGCCAGCCCCAGGGCGGCCAGCGCGTCGCGCAGCTCTGCAGGTCGTCGGAGGCGTTGCGGATCGCCGCCAGGCTGGTCGGGCCGTTGATGCCGGGGGTGAGGGTGTTGAGGCTGTCGCCCTGATTGTGCTGGGTGCCGTCCGGATCGCGCGACCAGAACACCATGACGAACGGCTTGCCGGAGGCCTTGAACCTTGGCAGCAGCACCTTGGTCGCCACCGCCGCGAACCAGTTCTGCTGCTCCACATTGGCGACCTGGACGCCGGGCATGTTGTAGGCGCCCGGCGAGGCGTTCAGGCCTCGGTCGGGGGTCTGGGCCGGCAGGCCGGCCGCCTTGATCGCCGCGATGACATCGGGCGCCAGCTTGACGCCCTCGCCGCCGGGATAGCCGGTGGCGTCGTCGATGATGATCGTGCCGGCGCCGCCACGCGCGGTGACGTCCTGGATGGCGGTGGGGCCGAGCTTGCCGATAGCGGCGGTCTCGAAGCCCTTTGCCCGCGCGGCCTGGAGCAGGCTCATCTCGCCCAGATAATTGCCGCCATAGCGCTCGTTCATTAGCCCCAGCACCACGTCGTCCTCCAGCGCCACGAACGGCACGCTGTAGGGGGCGGCGAAGGGGGTCTCGACATAGAGGAAATTGCCGAAGTCGCCGGTGTCGCCCAGCCGATGGCCGGTGGCGATGGCCGAGGCGTTGGGCGTGGTCACCGTGGGATAGAGCGAATGGCTGTTGTGGAAATCCACGCCCTGGTCGCGCACGGCGGCCAAGGCCGGCGCGGTTTGTGGACTCACGACGGCCGAGCGCAGACCGTCGGCGACGAAAATGATCACATTGTGCGGGGGCGCCCCGGCCGCGGTCGCGCCGCCCGCCATGGCCATCGCCGCGACGCCCGCGGCCCATTTCGCCAGATGCATCCGTCTACGGTCCGCTGTTGGGGATTACGCCAGGGCGATACAGACGCCGTCCGACAGGTTTGTGACAAGACTCCTCGCCCGCGTTTTGCGATCCGCCGGCGCCGCGTGATAACAGGCGCTCTCTTCGAATAGGAGCCTTTCAGCCCCATGGCCCTCGACATTGGCGCGTCCGCCAAGACCTTTCAGTGGGACGATCCGCTCGATCTCGCCTCGCGGCTTACCGAGGAGGAGCGGATGATCGGCGAGGCGGCGCGCGCCTATGCCCGGGAAAAGCTCCTGCCCGCGGGTCGTCAGCGCCTTCGCCGAGGAGCGGTTCGACCGCGAGATCATGACCGAGATGGGCGCGCTCGGCTTCCTGGGCCCGACGCTGCCCGAAGCCTATGGCTGCGCCGGGGTGAACCACGTCGCCTACGGCCTGATCGCGCGCGAGATCGAGGCGGTGGACAGCGGCTACCGCTCGGCGATGAGCGTCCAGTCGTCGCTGGTGATGTATCCGATCTACGCCTTCGGCTCCGAAGCGCAACGGCGCCGTTATCTGCCCGGCATGGCCAAGGGCGAGATCATCGGCTGTTTCGGCCTCACCGAGGCCGATGGCGGATCCGATCCGGCGTCCATGCGCACCGTAGCCAAGACGGTAGACGGCGGCTTCGTGCTCAATGGGGCCAAGATGTGGATCACCAATGCGCCGATCTGTGATGTCGCCTTGGTATGGGCCAAACTCGATGGCGTGATCCGGGGCTTCCTGGTCGATCGCGGGACCGAGGGTTTCGCCACCCCGACGATCAAGAACAAGCTTTCCCTGCGCGCCTCGGTCACCGGAGAAATTTCGCTTTCTGACGTGTTCGTGCCCGAGGATGCGATCCTGCCCGACGTCAGCGGCCTGCGCGGTCCGTTCTCCTGTCTCAACAAGGCGCGGTACGGCATCGCCTGGGGCGCCATTGGCGCCGCCGAATTCTGCCTGCATGCCTCAAGAGACTATGTCGCCAGCCGCCAGGTGTTCGGCAAGCCCTTGGCGGCCCGTCAGCTGGTGCAGAAAAAGCTGGCCGACATGATGACCGAGATCGCCCTAGGCTATGAGGGCGCCTTGGCCCTTGGCCGGCTGATCGACGCCGGCGCCTGGGTTCCCGAAGCCATCAGCCTGATGAAGCGCAACAACTGCGGCAAGGCTCTGGATATCGCCAGGGCCGCCCGCGATATCCACGGCGGCAACGGCATCAGCGGCGAGTATCATGTCATGCGCCACGCCGCGAACCTGGAGACCGTGAACACCTACGAAGGCGCGCACGATGTCCACGCTCTTATCCTGGGTCGCGCTATCACCGGCGAAAACGCATTCTGACGGTGGCTGACGCAGGGGGTGTGGCGGCGCCCGTCAAGCGCGCCTCGATGACCACGGTGATCGCGGCCTGCGCTGCGGGCACGGCCTTCGAGTGGTACGACTTCTTCGTCTTCGGGACGCTGACCCCGGTCATCGCCAAGAACTTCTTCTCGGCTCTCGATCCCACCGCCGGCCTGCTGGCGGCCCTGGCCCTGTTCGGCGCCGGGTTCTTCTTCCGACCCATCGGCGCCCTGATCTTCGGGCGCATTGGCGACCGGAGAGGCCGCAAGGGCGCGTTCCTGATCACCGTCAGCATGATGGGCCTGGCCACCTTCGCCATCGGCCTCTTGCCGACCTACGCCCAGGCCGGGCCGATCGCGCCGATCCTGCTTATCCTCATGCGGATCCTTCAGGGGACGGCGCTGGGCGGCGAATATGGCGGCGCGGTGATCTATGTCGCCGAGCACGCGGCGCCCGAACCGCCGGGGCCTCTCCACCGCCTGGGTGCAGTCCTCCGCGGCGTTCGGCCTGGTCGGGGCCCTGGGGATCATCCTGCTGGCGCGCACCACCCTGGGCGAGGCGCGGTTCGCCAGCGGCGACTGGCTGGCCGGCTGGCGGATTCCCTTTTTGGTCTCGGCCGTCCTGCTCGCCATCTCGATCTGGATGCGCCTCAAGCTCAGCGAGAGCCCGGCCTTCGCCGCGCTCAAAGCGGCCGGCGAGGAAGCTCACGCCCCTTACGCCGAGGCCTTCGGCCGGTGGAAGAATCTCAAGCTGGTGCTGATCGCCCTTGTCGCCATCATGTGCGCCCAGGGCGCGGCCTGGTACACCCTCTTCTTCTACGCCGAGCAGGTGTTCCTCGAGCGGTTCCTGAAGATCGCGCCGACGACGGGAACCCAGCTGCTGATCGCCATCACCATCGCCAGCGCGCCGCTCTATGTCCTTTTCGGCTGGCTGTCGGACAGGGTCGGGCGAAAGTGGGTGATGTGGGGCGGCATGACCTTGGCGCTCGTGGCCTTCTTCCCGGCCTTCCACGCCATGACTCACCTCGCCAATCCGGCCCTTGAGGCCGCTCAGGCCAGGACGCCGGTGGTGGTGATCGCCGATCCGGCGCGCTGCTCCCTGCAATTCGACATAATCGGCAAGGCCAGGTTCGCCACCTCCTGCGACCTGGCCAAGACCACGCTCTCCAATGCCGGGATCTCCTATGAGAACAAGACCGCCCCCGCCGGAGCGGTGGCCAGCGTGCGGGTCGGAAATCAAGTCGTGGTCTCGCGCGAAGCGACTGGCCTGCCGCCAACGGCGCTGAAAGCCGCCGCCGAGGACGTGAAGGGCCGGCTGATGGCGGCCCTCGCCGCCGCCGGCTATCCGGCCAAGGCCGATCCGGCCCGACTCAATTTCTGGGGCCTGGTCGGGGTGCTGATGATCTTCGTGGTCGCCTGCACCGCCCTCTTTGGGCCGATCGCCTCGAGCCTGGTCGAGCTCTTCCCCACCCGCATCCGCTACACCGCGATGTCGCTGCCCTATCATGTGGGCACCGGCTGGGTCGGCGGTTTCCTGCCGGTCACGGCTTTCGCCATCGTCACGGCCACCGGCGATATCTATTCGGGCCTCTGGTATTCGGTGATCTTCACCGGGGTGAGCGTGGTCACCTTGCCGTTCCTGGTTTCCGAGACTCGCGGCCGGCCGCTCTAGCCGGATGACCCCACCTGATCGACGGCGAGGCCACGCCCGATCAGATCCGCAGCAAGCGCCTGATCGATATCGTCCTCGACGATCGCGACCAGTCGCCCCGCGCCGACCAGGTTCGCCAGAATATCGGCGTCGGCTTCATCGGGCTTCAGATGTTCGGCGTCCCGCCGGGCGTGGCTCGCCAGAAGGGAGCGGCCCTCGGGCCCGGCGACAACCACATCGGCGATGTTGAGCGCCCGAACCGCCCGCAGGGAGATCAAGTCATCCTCGCCCGGGCGCTGGATGAAGGTGACTCGTCCGACCGAAGACCCTCCCTTGGCGATCGCCGCGTCCAGCTGGTCCGCCGACAGCGCCTCCTCTCCATCCATCGCCGCTTGGGCGATAGGTCCGGCGAGTACGGATCGGAGAAAGGCCCGGCGCTGTGCGAGGTCGGGAAAGGCGGCGCGCAACGCCTCGCGGCGCTGGCCAAGCAGGGCGGCGAGAGGACCGAGGCCCGGCGGGACGCGAATCTCCACCTCCGCCCTCAGCAGAGACGCCAGCAGCGGCGCCGCGCCGGCTGTGCCGATGGCCGCCACCACCGCGCCGCGATCGACGATCGCCGGGGTGTGGAAATCGGAAAGCTCCGGCCTGTCGACCACGTTGAGCGGCGCGCCGCTTGTCCGAGCCGCCGCCGCCGCCTTGCGCGCGAAAGCTTCGTCATAGCTCGCCACGAAAATCAGCGCCGCGCCTTCGTAGGCCGCCGGATCCAGCGCTATTTCGCCCTCCAGCCTGACAATCTCGGCCGGAGCGCCCTCAAACAGCCTCGCCTTCGCGGCGGCCGGTTCGCCGTCGCCGGCGATCACCACACGTTTGCCCTTCAAGGGGAAGAAGGCGGGAAAAGTGTCCATGCCGGCGCATCCTAGAGCGCGCCGACCTCTTGTCGAAGCGTTCAGGGTCGGGCCCCCGCGCCAATGCTGTTCGTCTGCGGCCGATGCGCGTAGGCGCGGCCCTGTCGAGGCGGTGGACGCAGCGCCGGTCAGGCGGCTATGACAGCGACGCCTGAACCGGAGTGACAAGATGCTGGCAGCCGCGGCCCTGGCCCTTAGCCTTTTCGGTTCCCACGCCAAGAGCGCCGCGCCGCCGGCCGACGTTCACTATGGCGTTGGCCGCTGGAGGATCGATGTTCATCGCGACAACTTCACCGGACGCCTGTCGTGCAAGGTCCATGGCCAGGACATGAAGGTGCAGCGCAACACGGTGATCTTCCATCTGGCCGCCGGGGTCGAAACCACCCACGCCTGGTTCAAGATCGACGCCGCCCCGGCGCGGCCCGTATCCGAGGCTTTCGCCGAGGAGGAAGCCAATGGCTATTTCCCGATGCGCGGCTGGATCGACGATCCCGCCGGCGGCGATGTCGCCCTGCCGGTTTCCTATTTCGATGGCGCCTACAAGGTGATGATTCGGGCCAGCCCGAAATATCATCCCAAGACCTTCCACGTCACCGGCCTGACCGCCGCTGTCGCCGCCGCCAAGAACGCCGGTTGTCCGGCGGAGAGTTTCTAGACCGCGACCTTCTGCCGCGGGTCGCCGCCTTGAGCCGACCGGCCGCCGTGTCGTTCATCCCGGCCCGGCGGTGAGCGCAATTGGGGCCGGCACGTCATCGGTAAGGGCGAAAAGCGCTGCCCCCGGAGCGACCGGGTTGGTGACTTCAAGGTTAACCAACCCTCAAAGCCATCGATACGGGTTCTTTACGCTTAGGGTCGCATGATCCCCGATGTGATTTGCCGCCGCGCCGCTCGGACGAAAGAAACTTGCCCGCACATCCGCTGATATCCAAGCTTGGTCTCGGCGCCGCCCAGTTCGGTCTGGACGGCGCGGCGCCGGTCCGTGGCCGGGCGCCAGAGGCCGAGGTTCGCGACATGCTGAGCCTTGCCGCCAAGCATGGCCTTCGCGTGCTCGACACCGGCGCGGCCTCCGTACACGGCGAGGCGGTGCTGGGCGCCGTAATGCCGAGGCCCGCGCCGTTTCGCATCACGGTCAAGGCCGCCCGGGGCGATCGCGGGCCGGATTTTGTCGAGGCGGAGGCCCGTGCCTCTCTGGCGAGGCTGGGCCTTGGCCGCGCCGACGCCATCATGGTCCAGTCGGCCGGCGACCTTTTCTCCGCCTACGGCGCCGCGCTTTGGGACCGGCTGCAGCGCCTCCGCGACGAGGGCCTGTTCACCAGGGTCGGCATCTCCGCCTACGCCTCGGACGATCCGGCGGGGCTGGCGCGGCGGTTCAAGCCCGACCTGATCCAGGCCCCGGCCAGCCTCCTCGACCAGCGCCTGCTGCTCGACGGCAGCCTCAAGCGCGTGCGTGACCTGGGGTCGAGGTCCATCTGCGCTCGATCTTTTTGAACGGCCTGCTGTTTCCTTCCCCCGGAGCGGGCGCCCAGCAAGCTTGGGGCCGCGGCGATCGCCAGGCTGTCCCGCGCCCGGCGCCTGATCGCCGAGGGCCGCAGCGATCCGCTCCAGGCCTTGCTCGGTTTCGCTCTCTCGCGGCCCGAGGCCGCCGCGGTGATCGTGGGCGCGGCCACGACCGCCGAGCTTTCCGCCGTTCTGGCCGCCGCCGCGAGCCCGCCGCCCGATCTCGACTGGGATGACATGGCGATCGACGATCCCGAAGTTCTCGATTCCCGACGCTGGGCCGCCGCCTGAAGGCCAGCGTCGACGCCAGGGATGGCGTGGGCTACATGCACGCTCATGACCGAACCCCCACGCGGCTGGCTGAAACGTCTCAGCGACGGCCTCTCGCGCACATCGCGCCAGATGACCGAGCAGGTGACCCAGACCTTCACCGCCCGGCCGCTCGACCAGGATCAGCTCGACGCGCTCGAGGAGATGCTGATCGAGGCCGATCTCGGGCCCAAGGCGGCCGCGCGTATCGCCCAGGCGTTCGGCGAACAGCGCTTCGGCAAATCGTCCACGGAAGATCAAGTCAAGGAAGCCCTGGCGGCGGCGGTGGCGGAGGAACTGATCCCACGCCAGGGTCGTTTCGATCCGCGGAATGGCCCAAAGCCCTTCGTGGTGCTGTTCATCGGCGTTAACGGATCGGGCAAGACCACCACCCTGGGCAAGATCGCCGCCGACCTGACGAACACGGGGCGCAAGGTGCTGATCGCCGCCGGCGACACCTTCCGCGCCGCCGCGGTCGAGCAGCTGGCGGTCTGGGCCGACGCGCTCGCGCGCCGACTTCATTTCGCGGCCGACGGGCGCGGACGCCGCGGGCCTCGCCTTCGACGCCGTGGAAAAGGCCAAGGCGGAGGACTATGACGTGCTGCTGATCGACACCGCCGGACGGCTGCAGAACAAGCAAGGATCTGATGGACGAGCTGACCAAGATGATCCGGGTGGTGCGGAAGGTCGATCCGGACGCGCCGCACGAGGCGCTGCTGGTGCTCGACGCCACCGTCGGCCGCAACGCGCTCGCCCAGGAAAACATCTTCGGCAACGCCATGGGCGTCACCGGCATCGTCATGACCAAGCTCGACGGCACCGCGCGCGGCGGGGTGCTGGTGCCGGTGGCTCAGGCCTCGGACTCTCCGATCAAGCTGATCGGGGTGGGCGAGGGTATCGAGGACCTGCAGCCCTTCGACGCCCGCGCCTTTTCACGCTCGCTGGTCGGGCTCGATCCGATGCCGGCCCGTGGCTGAGCGACGCTCTCTTCCCGCCTGGTTCGGCTACGCCGTGGACGGCGCCCCGGGCGTGGCCTTCATCGCCGTCTATCTGGTTACTCGCGACTTTCGGCTGGCGACGTGGGTCATCGTCGTCGCATCGCTCGTCGCCCTAGCGATCAGCCTGATCGCCGAGCGCCGTATCCGGCCGATCCCCGCGATCACCAGCGCCTTGGCGGTCGTCTTCGGCGGCGGCAGCCTGCTGCTGCACGATCCTCAGATCATCAAGATGAAGATGACCATCGTCGATGGGCTTCTGGGGGCGGCGCTGTTCGTGGGCTTGGCCCTCAACAAGAACCCGCTGAAGATGGCGCTGGGCGGCACTTTCCAGCTCAGCGACGGCGCCTGGCGAACGCTGGCCATTCGCTACGGCCTCTTCTGGTGGGTTTGCGCCATCGCCAACGAGGTGGTGCGCCGCACGCAGAGCGACCATACCTGGGTGATCTTCCGCGGCGCGGCGCTCGGCGTCGCCGTCGTCTTCGCCTTGGCCCAGACGCCATTTCTGATGAAGCATAATCGCGCGGGCGGCGAGCCGGAGGCGCCGCCTCCGCCCGATCTCGGAATCTAGGCTTTCGCCGCCGACCACGGATGATCTGTCGTCAAACTGACGCGAAAGTGCGATAACAGCTCCGTCGGCGAAATCGGTCGGCGGAGACGGGGGCGCGCCATGGCCAAGGGCAAGACCAAGATACCCGAAGATGCGCTGGGCGGCTCGGTCACCCATCTGCTGCATCGCACCCTGCAACTCGCGCTCGATTTCCATACCGAGGCGGTCGGGCCGGCCTCCATCACACAGCGCCAGTTCACCGTGCTCACCGCCGCTGGCGCCGCCGACGGATTGACCCAGAACGATCTGGTCCGCGCCACCGGCATCGATCGCTCGACCCTCGCCGATCTGGTGGCGCGGATGCTGGCCAAGGGCCTGTTGGTGCGCGAGCGTTCGGCCACCGACGCGCGGGCCAACAGTGTTCGCCTCTCGGACGCCGGACGCGCCGCGCTGGAGGCTGGAACCGGCCCGGCCGCCGCCGCCGACGCCCGGCTCCTCTCGTTCCTCTCGCCGAAAAAGCGCGACACCTTCTTGAAGATTCTCGGCTCACTGGCCAGCGCCGCCGACGAGCCCCCTTCGGCTATGACCAAGACGCCCAAGGCCGACAAGGCCAAGCCGGCTAAGATCAAGGCCGCCAAACCGGCCAAGGCGATCGCCGCCTCCAAGCCGGACAAAAAGGCCAAGAAGAAGAAAGAAAAGAAGGCCAAGGCGCCCGTCGCGGCTTAACCTCCGGCGGCCGCCAGCAGGGCCTCGGCGTCGGCGGGAGTAATAGGCAGGGCGACCTTGTCACGGATCACCCCCTTGGCGTCCACCGCATAGGTTTCCGGCACCCCGGTAAGGCCGAACTCGATGCCCGCCCGTCCATCTCGGTCGGTAAGGGTCGTCGCATAGGGATTTCCCAGGCGAGCGAGAAAACCCGCCGCGGCCCCGGGGTCATCCTTGTAGGCCACGCCGATGATCCGCACGCCCTCGGCCTTAAGCGCCATCAACGCCGGCGCCTCCTGCGCGCAGGGGGCGCACCAGGAGGCGTAAAAATTGATCAGGGTCGGGCCATGAATCTCATCGCGTAGCTTCGCCCGCGCCCCGCCGGCGAGAGGCGCAAGGGCGAGGTCGGGCACGGCCTTTCCCACAAGGGCCATGGGAACCACCTTGGGGTCACGCCGCAGCGACCAGCCGGCGAAAAGGGCGATGGCGAGAACCAACGCCGCCAGGGGGGCCAGGGCGAGAAGACGCCTCACGGACGCGGAGGCGTCCTGGTCGCCGCTTCGAGACGCTCGACTTCACGGCGGGCGCGGCGGCCGCGCGCCAGAGTGTCGATGATCATCCAGGCGAAAACCGCCGCGCTGACGCCATAGGCCGGCCAGACGAAGGCGGCGTATTTGCCGCCGATGGCGGCCAGATCGAGCATCTAGAGGGCCGCCTGGAGCGCGAGGCTGAGTGCGCGGCGGCGCCAAACCTCCGCCCGCGTGCGGGCCAGCCATAAGGCGCCAAAGGCGACGCTATAGCCGGCGCCGGTGATCGCCAGGGGGATCAGATAGACCGTCGCCAGGGTCGGCCCGCCGGCGCGAAAGATCGACTCGCCCTGATGCAGGGTGTTCCACCAGTCCACCGAGAATTTGATGATCGGCAGGTTGATCAGGCCGACCAGGGCCAGGATCTCGCCGGCGCGGGCGGCCTTGGCCTCATCGTCGATGCTGGCGCGCAGCGCCATGTAGCCGATGAAGAGCAGGAACAGCACCAGCACCGAAACCAGGCGCGAATCCCCCCAGGCCCACCAAGTACCCCACATGGGTCTGCCCCATAGCGAGCCCGTCACCAGAGCGGCGAAAGTGAAGGCGGCGCCCAGCGGCGCGGCGGCCTTGGCGGCGGCGTCGGCCAGAGCGTGGCGGAACACCAGGGAAAAGAAGCTCGCGCCGCCCAGGCAGGCGTAGGCCAGCATGGCCGTCCAGGCGGCCGGCACATGGACGAACATGATCCGCACGGTCTCGCCCTGCTGATAGTCGGGCGGCGCGGTGAGGCCCAGCCACAGGCCCACGCCGATCAGCCCGGCCGCCAATGCTCCCAGGATCGGCGCCGCCCAGCGGGAAAAGGCCATGAACCGATGCGGATTGGCGAGGCTCGCGATCATTCGCGAGGCTTAGAGCCGGGCGAGCGGAGCGGCAAGCGCGCGAAGGGCGCGATCAGTTCGGCGGTGGGGGCGGCGGCGGATAGCCCGGCGCGCCGTAATGGGGCTGACCGGTGGGTCGCGAGGCCTGGCCCGGGGCGGAAAGGCGGTCGAAGGCCGCCTGCTGCGTTGGCGTGAGCTGGGCGTAGAATTGCTTTGTGGCCTCCATCTTGGCGACGGTCGCCGCCCGCATCTGATCCATCTGGGCGAGCAGCCGGTCAAGCCGCTGGGGCGTCGGCAAGGCGGCGATCGCCGCGCTCTCCGCGCGCTGGCGGGCAATCTCATCCGGTCGGGGCGTCATGGCCGCCACGAAGGTCTGCAGGGCGGTCTCCTGGTCGGGCCGCAGATTGAGGGCCTGGCGGAGGCGGTCCGACTGCGCGGCGGGCGTCGGAACGCCTTGATAGCCGGGCGGGGGCGGCTGCTGGGCAAGGCTCTGACCGCCGGCGGCAAACGACAACGCCAAGACCGCGATCAGGGCCGCGCGGCGAAAGGATCGATCCATGGAAGTCTCCAGCACCCCAAGAGCCTAACGCCCTGCACGGCGTTTGTGTCCGCCCAATGTCCGCTAAGACAAGGCGTTGCGGCAGGCGCCGGCCATGGCCAGCGGCGCGAGCGCGGCGGCGGCCAGGCTGTAGGCGGCGAGGAACGCCAGGCCGGTGAGGTAGGGAAGGCCGGCTTCGAACGCGCCGATGGCCGCGCCGCCGAAGATCACCGGCGGGATCAACAGCGGCAGGACGATCACGGCGATCAACACCCCGCCCCGGCGGCTGGCGAGCGCCAACGCCGCGCCCGTCCCCCCCAGAAAGGCGAAGGCCACGCCTCCCAAGGCCGAGACGAGCGCGATCAGAGGCGCGGCGCGCGCCGGGGCCCCCAGGGCCACCGCGGCGATCGGGGCGGCGAGCGCGAGCGGCGCGCCGGTGACCAGCCACTGCGCCAGACACTTGACCCCGGCGACCACCTCCAGCGGCAAGGGCCCCAGACCTATGAGATCGAGCGCGCCGTTCTCGAAGTCCCGCTGAAAAACACGATCAAGGGCGATGAGCGTCGAAAGGGCCAGCGCCACCCAGACCACGCCGCCGGCCACCGCCGCCAGGGGCGCCGGGGTCGGTCCTAGGGCCAGAGGCATGAGGGTGGCCACGGCCGCCAGGAACCCCAGGGCCAGCAACGGGCCGCCGCCCCGTCCCCAGGCGAGGGAAATCTCCCGACCGAGGAGCGCGCGAAATGGGCTCACGCGCCAACCTCCAATATGCGCGCCTCGATCGGCAACGGATCGTGCACGGCGGCGAGAATCAGCCCTCCGCCGGCCAGATGGGCCGCCATGACCTCGCCGAACAGGCCGCGGGAGGCGGCGTCCAGCGGCGCCAGGGGCTCATCGAGAAGCCATAGCCGACGCGGCGCCGCGATCAGGCGGGCCAGCGCCAGCCGCCGTCTCTGGCCGGCCGAGAGGCGGCGCACCTCCAGATCGAGCTGGCGCGTCAGGCCCAGGCGTTCGGCGGCGGCCGTGGCGGCGCTCGCCTCCCCGCCGAGCCAGCGAACCTGGAAGGCGAGTTCATCGCGCGCCGGACGGCCAGGATCGAGTCCGTCCTGGTGGCCGATGAGATGCAGACCGCCGCGCCGCGCCTCGTCGGCGTCGGCCACGCCCTCGAAACGCACCGCGCCGGCCGAGGGTCTGATCAACCCCGCCACGGCCCGAAGGAGGCTCGTCTTTCCCGCCCCGTTGGCGCCTGTCAGGGCCACCGCCTCGCCGGCTTTGATATCCGCGCTGATCCCAGAGAACAGCACCCGCTCGCCGCGCCGGATGCTCAGAGCTTCGATCTGGAGGCCGGTGATCATTGCGTGGCTAACGCCGCATCGACTTCGGCGGCGGCCGGGGTTAAGAGAACCGCGGCCGCACGGGGACAGCGGCGCGGGGGGCGGTCGCTGTGTGTCCGGCCCATCAAGCGCGCGATCCTCCGAACCGATTTTCGGACGGCCTTGAACAGGAAAAGGACCCCCTCATCATGGCTTCCACCGACAGCCTCAACACGCGCCGCGACCTCAAGGTCGGCAAGAAAACCTACGCCTATTACAGCCTCGCCGCCGCCGAAGCGGCCGGCCTTTCCGGCATCTCGACCCTGCCGGTCTCCATGAAGGTGCTGCTGGAAAATTTGCTGCGCCATGAAGATGGAAATTCCGTCGGCAAGGCCGATCTCGAAGCGGTCGCCGCCTGGGTGGAAAATCGCGGATCGGTTCAGCATGAGATCAGCTTCCGTCCGGCGCGGGTCTTGATGCAGGATTTCACCGGCGTGCCGGCGGTGGTGGATCTGGCCGCCATGCGCGACGCCATCGCCAAGCTGGGCGGCGATCCCGAAAAGATCAATCCGCTCAACCCCGTCGATCTGGTGATCGACCACTCGGTGATGGTGGACTATTTCGGAACCCCCAAGAGCTTCGCCGAGAACGTCGCCAAGGAATACGACCGTAACATCGAGCGCTACCGCTTCCTGCGCTGGGGATCGAGCGCCTTCAACAACTTCCGCGTCGTGCCGCCCGGCACCGGCATCTGCCACCAGGTCAATCTGGAGAATCTGGCCCAGACGGTGTGGACCGCCGAGGCCGAGGGCGCCACCGTGGCCTATCCCGATACGGTGGTCGGCACCGACAGCCACACCACCATGGTCAACGGCCTTTCGGTCCTTGGCTGGGGCGTGGGCGGCATCGAGGCCGAGGCGGCCATGCTCGGCCAACCGATTCCCATGCTGATCCCCGAGGTGATCGGCTTCCACATGACCGGCGCGTTGCCGGAAGGGGCCACGGCCACCGATCTGGTGCTCACCGTCACCCAGATGCTGCGCAAGAAGGGCGTGGTCGGCAAGTTCGTCGAATATTTCGGCGAGGGCCTGGCCAGCCTTACCGTCGAAGACCAGGCCACCTTGGCCAATATGGCGCCCGAGTACGGCGCCACCTGCGGCTTCTTCCCGGTCACCCAGGCGACCCTCGATTATCTGAAGGCCACCGGCCGCGACGCCGAGCGCGTGGCCCTGGTGGAAGCCTACGCCAAGGAACAAGGAATGTGGGTCGAGCCCGGCATGGCGCCGCCGGTGTTCACCGACACCCTGGAGCTCGACCTGGGCTCGGTGGTTCCCTCCCTCGCCGGCCCCAAGCGGCCGCAGGACCGGGTGCTTCTCAATGAGGCGGCCGAGAGCTTCCGCACCGCCCTGCACGGCGAATTCGGCAAGGACGAGACCAACGCCGGCGCGCGGGTCGCCGTGGCCGGCGAGAGCCATGACGTCGGCAACGGCGATGTGGTGATCGCCGCCATCACCTCCTGCACCAACACCTCCAACCCCAGCGTGCTGATCGCCGCCGGCCTGCTGGCCAAGAACGCCATCGCCAAGGGCCTGAAGGTGAAGCCCTGGGTGAAGACCTCGCTGGCCCCCGGCTCCCAGGTGGTGACCGACTATCTCACCAAGGCCGGCCTGACCAAGTCGCTGGACGCGCTCGGCTTCAACCTGGTGGGCTATGGCTGCACCACCTGCATCGGCAATTCCGGGCCCCTGGCCGAGCCGATCTCCAAGGCGGTGGCCGAAGGGCGATCTGGTGGCGGTCTCGGTGCTGTCGGGCAACCGCAACTTCGAGGGCCGGGTGAACCCGGACGTGCGCGCCAACTATCTGGCCTCGCCCGCCGCTGGTGGTGGCCTACGCCCTGGCCGGCACCATGCTCGACCGACCTGGCCACCGAGCCGCTCGGCCAAGGCAAGGGCGGCAAGGACGTTTTCCTCAAGGACATCTGGCCGACCAACAAGGAGATCGCCGATATCCAGCGCAAGGTGGTGGGCAAGGACATGTTCGCCGCCCGCTACGGCGATGTCTTCAAGGGCGACAAGAACTGGCAGGCGATCAAGGTCGCCGGCGGCCAGACCTACGCCTGGGAGATGGGCTCGACCTATGTTCAGAACCCGCCCTATTTCGAGGGGCTGACCATGACGCCCGAGCCGGTCACCGACATCGTCGAGGCGCGCATCCTGGGCATCTTCGGCGACTCGCATCACCACCGACCACATCAGCCCGGCCGGCAACATCCGCAAGACCTCGCCGGCCGGCGAATACCTCTCGCAGCACCAGGTCAGCCAGGCCGACTTCAACTCCTACGGCGCGCGGCGCGGCAACCACGAAGTGATGATGCGCGGCACCTTCGCCAACATCCGCATCCGCAACAAGATCACGCCCGGAGATCGAGGGCGGCGTCACCCATCACTTCCCCTCGGGCGAGGTGATGTCGATCTATGACGCGGCCATGCGCTACAAGGCCGAGGGCCGCGCCGCCGGTGGTGTTCGCCGGCAAGGAATACGGCACCGGCTCCTCCCGCGACTGGGCGGCCAAGGGCACCAAGCTGCTGGGCGTGCGCGCGGTGATCGCCGAGAGCTTCGAGCGCATCCACCGCTCCAACCTGGTCGGCATGGGCGTGCTGCCGCTGCAGTTCATCGCCGACGGCTGGCAGCGCCTGGGCCTCACCGGCGAGGAGATCGTCACCATCCGCGACCTCGACGACATCAGCCCCGCGCGCCAGCTGATGGTCGAGCTCTACCGCCCCACCGACGGCAAGATCGCCCGCTTCCCGGTCCGCTGCCGCATCGATACGGCGACGGAGCTGGCCTATTTCCGCAACGGCGGCGTGCTGAACTATGTGCTGCGGAACCTGGCGCGCGAGGCGGCCTAGAGCAGGATGGCTTTAGACGAAACCGTCTAAAGGCTGAATCCTGCTCTAGATTCAAAAGCGAAGAGCCTGATTCACCCTTCACATCTGTTTCGTGTGAAGGGATCAGGCTCTGGGGGGGCTCTTCCCACCCGACCTCGAGCGGCGCACATACGATCCAGGAACGCCTGAGCGGGGTGGTTGATGATTTCGACTTTGAGCGCAAGGCCGAGGACGGTTTTGGCGATCGCCTCCCTCGCGCTCTGCGTCGCCGCGAACGCTTTTGCCAGGGACAGCTTCGTGGTGGTCAAGTGCACGGTGCAGGCCACCACCTTCCCACCGCCCGCGCCGGCCGTGGGCGCCGCCTTCTTCCGGCGGGTGGGGAATAACTACTTCGCCGCCTGGAGCGACGACGGAAAGGTCTGGGGCGAGAACAAGTGCCCGTCGAGGACCTGCGCCACCTATCCCGAATACTACGACATCGCCTGGTCCAGCGATGGAACGGCCCGCTGGACCGAAAAGCTCAACGCGTGGGAGAGAGCGGACGCCGAGGGCCGGGTGCGCGCCTATCGCTATTTCGAGGGCGCCATAGCCACTCACCTCAAGATCGATCGCAGCAGCGGTGAGCTGACGGCTGTTCAGACCGTTGAAGTCGGCCGGGACGAAGGCCTGCTCGACGAAAAGTCGGGCGTGTTCGACTCCACGGGCGGGTTCACGCCGCACATCCTGACCCGGACCTACGAAGAGCACGATCATTGCGAGCGGACTGAAGACCCGCAGAGATTGTTGCCGCCCCCCAAGTTCTAGATCGGCGGCTGGATTACGGTGCCACTGCACTAAAACAACGAACCCTGATCGGCCACGTCCGCCGCGCGCGGCTTGCGGCCGCGCTTGGCCGGGGCGAGGGTTCTTCCGGCCTGGGCTTCGATCCCCGCCAGCCATTCCCTGGCGCCCACAGGCGGCCTGTGGAGCGCGAGCGGCGAAGCGCTGTGACGCTTTGGTCGAGACGCGACGTCCTCAGGGTTTCCCGCCAATCCGGGCACCCTCCTTCGAATACAATACCTTCATTGCCACCGCGCAAACCTCGCTGGCGCCGATGTCGCCCCGGAATCGGGAATCCATGGCGTCGTCACGATTGTCGCCTAGAAGGAACCAGTGGCCGGGTGAAACCTTGTGCTCGGCCATTGTGTCCTGCGGCTGCGGCTCGCGAAACACGGCGATCCGATAGCTGCGCCCGCCCGGCAGCGTTTCTTCCAAGACGCTCTCGTCGGGTGTGTATTCCGATACCGGCGGCCGCCGCGCCACGATAAGACGTTGACTGGCGGGTTTGCCATCTATGATCGGCACACCATTTTTCAGCTCAATGGTTTCGTCGCCATCCGCGATCGCGCGTGAAATATAGATGGCACCGGCGCGTCGAAACAAAACCACGTCGCCCGGATGGATGGTTTCGCGGCCACAAAGGCCCCGCGCGCTGTGAGAAAGAACAATATCACCAACCGATAGTGAGGGCTCCATGGACACGCTTGCTACCGCATATGTTGCGAACGGGGCGAAGAGGCGAACGAGAAGCGCCAATGAGAGCAGCAGAACCCAGCTGCCCGCTGCCGCCAGCCACAACCTTGTCGCACGAGGCGTCCATCGTGGCGGTCGTGTGCAAAGCCAGGCAGCATGCGCACCCAGAAGAGCGGTTAGAGTCCATGCCAGGGCGGTGAATTTGAGGGGAAGGCTGCTATTTTGGAAAGAAAAAACGCCGTAGATTCCAGGCGGCACCGTGATCGTCCACATGCCTACGGCAACGCCGACGCCCACCATGATGACGCAAGTGGCGAGCGCGGTCCGCGGGAAGCCGGCGTAGATATATCCGGCCGGGCAGAAGACCAGATTGAGTGCGAATGCGAGCAAGGGGCGGCGGCGCCGGGGCTCGCTCCCGTTGTGACTCCCCACCGCCTCCATGCATTCCCCCTAGAAAGCCTAGCAATAGCCCAACACGGACACTCGTGTCGAACGACCGCCGCCCATATTGTCGTGATGCCTCCGGCCTTCCAAAGTGCGCCTCACCGCGACACGCAGGCCGCCAATCCATCGCGCCGAACCGTGCCAGCGCGGGCGTCGATGCGGCCGGTGCGGCGCGCGACATAGGGGCCCGGGTCGGCCGCCTTCCACTTCAGCGGATCGGGCAGGATCGCCGCCAGCCGCGAGGCCTGGGCGTCGGAAAGATCGGCGGCGTCGGTGTGGAAATAGCGCTGGGAGGCCGCCTCGACGCCATAGAGGCCCGGCCCCATCTCCACGGTGTTGAGATAGACCTCCATGATCCGCCGCTTGCCCCAGATCGCCTCGATCAGCACGGTGAACCAGGCCTCGACGCCCTTGCGCACCCAGGAGCGCTGGGGCCACAGGAAGACGTTCTTGGCCGTCTGCTGGCTGATGGTCGAGCCGCCGCGGATGCGCCCGGGCTTTTTCTCGTTGTGCTGAATCGCCTTGTCGATGGCGTTGAAATCGAAGCCGTGATGGGAGCAGAAGCGCGCGTCCTCGGAGGCGACGACGGCGCGCACCATGTTGGGCGAAATCCTTGAGAGCGGGACCCAGCGGTGGTCGAGGCCATGACCCTCGATCATGCGCTCGATCATCAGGATGGTGATCGGCGGCGGCACGAAGCGGTAGACCACCACCCACACCGGCGGGATGACGATCGCCGCGATCACCAGCCAGGTGATGAGGCGCCGCACGGCGCTCCAGAAACCGCCGCGTCTGGGTTGAACGGATCTCCGGATCGGCCTTTTCGCCATCGCCTCTCTATCCCAAAGTTGGCTATGGCTTGACGGGCGCCGGCGGCGTTCGTCAAGCCGGCAAGGAGGCGAGGAAAACATGGATGTCAGCGAGGCGGCGGCCAGGCGCATGTCGGTGCGGGCGTTCAAGCCCGATCCGGTCGCCGGCGCGGTGGTCAAGGCGATCCTGGAGGGCGCTCATGGCGCGCCATCCGGCGGCAATCTGCAGCCCTGGCGGGTCTACGCCCTGGCCGGCGAGCCGCTGGCGGCGTTCAAGGCGATCGTCGCCGCCACGCCCATGGAAGAGCCGGAATACGACGTCTATCCGCCCAGACCTCTGGGAGCCGTTGCGCACGCGGCGCTTCAGTGCGGCGAAGACCTCTACGCCTCCATCGGCATCCCCCGCGAGGACCGGCCGGCGCGCTTTCGCCAGCTCGCCCGCAACCTCGACTTCTTCGGCGCGCCGGTGGGCCTGTTCTTCTGCCTCGACCGCAAGGCTCGGGCCGCCGCAGTGGGCCGATGTCGGCATGTTCATGCAGACGGTGATGCTGCTGGCGGTCGAGCGCGGTCTCGACACCTGCGCCCAGGAATTCTGGGCTCGCTATCCCAGGACGGTGGCCAAATTCATCGGCTTGCCGGACGATCACATGGTGTTTTCCGGCATGGCGCTGGGCTATCGCGACGAGGCCCACCCGATCAACGGCTGGCGCACGAGGCGCGACCCGTTCGACGCCTGGTGCGAGATGCGCGGCTTCGAGGGGTAGGGACGCGGCCTAGCTTATCGCCTCCACCCCCGCGCCGCCGGCTTCGTCGCCCCAGGCGACCCGGCCGTCATTGATGGCCACGGCGGTGATGGGCGGGCCCGGATCGACCTTGATCTGGGTGATCTTCCGGGTTGCGAGGTCGCGGTCCAGACCCGGCCGTCGCCGAGGCCGGCGGCGAGCCGGCTGCCTTCGGGCTCGGCGGCGACGCGCGCGACGAGCGCGGTCTCGTCGAAACCAATCTCGGCCGCCTGCTTGCCCATCGGCCCATTGGCGCCGGAAAACGGCCAGAGCACCACGCCATTGGCCCCCGACGTCGCCAGCCACAGGCCGTTCTCGACAAACGCCAGCGAGCGGATCTTGGAGGGATAGCCGCCCATGCGCATGTCCGTGGCGCCCTCCAGCCGCCAGCCGTGCAAGGCTCCTTCCTGCATGGCCGAGATCAGGAACTTGCCGTCCGGACTGAAGGCGACCCCCACGTGCGAGCCGGCCCAGCGCATCATTACCGGCTTCTGCTCGGCGATGCGCGCATACCAGAGCGCGACGCCGCCATAGGTGGCCGCCGCCAGGCGCCGGCCCTTCGGATCGAAAGCCAGGCCCGCGACCGATTTTTCATGGGCGAAGCGGCGCTCGAAAGCGGGAGCGCCGGCGTCGCGGATGTGAACATCGCGGCCGGTGGCGAAGGCGATCAGGCCCGAGGCCGGCGAGACGGCCAGGGCGTCGATCCACCGGCCGGGGATTTCGGCGAGAGTTTCGATCACGGGCGCTGCGCCCGGCGCCAGGCGCGACCAGACAAGCCGGCCATCATCGCCGCCGCTGATAATTCCATCGCCCGAGGGGTGAAGTGCGGCGCAGAGGATCGCCCCGTCGTGGGCCGCCGCCGCCTCGCCGCTTTCCCAACGCACCTGGCCATCGCCTAGAGCGAAGGCGGCGCGACCGGCGTCCCACAAGGTCTCGGTGACATAGGCGTCGAAGGAAAAGCGCATGGCGCCCGCCATAGGCGAAGGCGCGCGACTTGGCGAGGCGGCGGGACTTTACAAGGCCGGATTATCCAGGCGATGGGGAAGGGAGATTTCTCGGAGCATCCCATGGCGGCAAAACTAGGCGGTGGCGGCGGCGGCAAGTTCGACCTAGGTCAGAACGCCGATATGAACGTCACGCCGTTCGTGGACGTGATGCTGGTGCTGCTGATCATCTTCATGGTGGTCGCGCCCCTGGCCACCGTCTCGATCAAGATCGACCTTCCGCCGGCCACGCCGCCGCCGAAAGACAAGTCCAAGCCGCCCACGTTCATCTCGATCGCCGATAGCGGTCAGATCTTCGTCAGCTTCGGCGCGGGATCGATGAAGCCGTCCTCGATGGCGGGATTGGCCTCCGATCTCCCGGCGTCCCTCGGCGTGGCCAACCCCACCAATGAACGCATCTTCATCCGCGCCGACCGGCACGTGAAGTACAGCCAGTTCATGGACGTGATCAATCAGCTCCAGCTGGACGGCTACTACAAGATCGGCCTGATCGCCGAAGACCTCGGCGGCGGCTAGAGCCGCTGGCCCGCCCTTCTCCCCTCGCGGGGGAAGGGCGTTTATTTTCCCCCTAGGCTCAGCCTAAGGCCGCCATAGGCGCCGATCCCTGGCTTATCGAAGCCGGTCGGGTCCTGGTATTGGCGGTCGAGCAGATTATCGATGCGGGCGAAGGCGGTGACGCCGTGGCCAAGGTCATAGGCGCCGGAAATATTCACCACACCATAGGGGCTCGCCGTCAGGCGCGGGATCGAGAAGTCGCGATTGCCATCGATCCAGGCGCCGACGTAGAGCCAGGTGGCGGCGAGAACCAGGCGCGGGATCGGCCGCCATGTCGCGGCAACGCTGGCGCGATCAGCGGGTCTGCGCAAAAGCTCTTCGGCGAGGATATCGTCGCGCGCCACCGTCCAGGTGTAGTTGGCCGTCACCGTCAGCCGCTTGGGTAGCGTGACCGAGACGAAGCTTTCGATGCCGTAGGTGGTCGCCTTGCCGATGTTGGCCCAGGTGGTTCCATCGCGGCTTGTGGTGATCAGGTTATCGATATTGTCGTGAAACCAGGTGGCGCCGAAGCGTACGACATTTTTCGCCAAGGGCTGCTCGAAGCCGATGTCGTAGCCAAGGCTGGTCTCGGGCTGGAGGTTTGACTTGGCGGAAAAAAAGGGTGGAAAGCTGACATAGAGCTGGGTCAGGGTCGGTGACTTGAAGCCCGTGCCGACGCTGCCCTTGATCAGGGTCCCAAGGCTCGGAACCGTGAACACAGGAGCGATCCGCCAGGTGGCGTAGTCGCCATAGTGATCGTCATCATCGATGCGGACATTGGCGGCGACGGTCAGGGGGTCGATCGGCCGGGACTGGATCTCGGCGAAGGCGCCGAAGATCGCCTGGCGCTCGGCCGGGGAGACATTGAGGATCTGCTGCATGTCCTCGCCCAGGCCCATGACCAGGGTGTTCCGGGGCGACAGGGCCAGCGTGCCTTGCCAGTCGATGTTGATCCGGTCGGAGTCGTCGATCGTCCGCGGGTCGGCCAAGCCGTCGTCGGGGGCCTGGATGGTGGTGTGATAATCGGCGAAACCCACGCCCAACATGTTCTTCAGCTTGCCGCCGAAGAGACCGAAATTGGCCTCCCCGCGCAGGAACAGTTGCGAGGTGTCCTGCACCGTTTGGGCCGAGTCGAGAATGGCTGGATAATAGTTGTAGTTGTCGCCGGTGGTGCGCAGTTCGGCGTCGACATAGCGGACCACGAAGCCCAGGCTCACGTCCTTGGCCACATCCCAGCCCAGGCGGCTGGAGAGGGTCAGGTTGTTGTAATAGTCGTCGAGGCGCGCCTGGCCCGGCTGAAGCAGGTCAAGCGGCGTCACCGGGGTCGACCCGGCGTGGTAGTGGGCCAGATCGGCGGCGAAATGGAAGGCGCCCTGCGACCCGGCCACGCCCGGCGGTCTGGTTGAAGGTGTCGAACGACCCGCCTTCCAGGCTGCCGGTGAATTGCGGTGGCGCCGTCGCCTTTGCGGGTGACGATGTTGATGACCCCGCCGAGGGCGTCGGCGCCGTAGAGGCTGCCCTGCGGTCCGCGCAGCACCTCGACCTTGTCGATGTCGCTGGTCAGCACCTGACCGAAGTCGAAGGCGTCGTTCTGGCTGGGGTCGTTGACCTCGATGCCGTCGAGAATGACCTTGGTCTGGTTGGAATTGGCGCCGCGGATGAATACCGAGGTGACGCCGCCGGGTCCGCCCACCTGGACGAGATTGAGCCCCGGCACGTCTTGAAGCGCATCGGGCAGGGTGCGCCACTGATGATCGGCGATCTGGTCGGCGGTGATGAGGGTGATCGAGCTGGCCACCTGATCAAGCGGCGTGGCGATCTTGGTGGCCGTGATCACCAACGGAGAAACCGGCGTCGTATCGGGCGGACGCCTGTTGCGCCTGGAGCGGCGGACGGCCAGACAGATGAGGCTTGCGCCGGCGAGTTTGGATTTGAAGTTCATGGGATTTTGCGTCTTTCGCGCGTGACCGTGGCACGTCACCCGCGAAGAAAACGGTCCGTGCGCGCGAACGCCCGATGGGCGCCAGCCTCGCCTGGTCCATTCACATCGGCACACCCCGTCCGACGCGCATCGCGTGTGACCACGAGTGTGGCAGGTCTCCTGGCTCACGGGTCGACGCCTTCTGGGCCAGCCTTCCCAGGGAAAACGCCCCAGTGGCTATAGATCGGCTCGAAAGACTCTCCGCTCACAGTTGCGGGGGCAGCCGCGGAATTGGGACCGGAAGACCCTCACCGCATTCCCTATTGATCCCTTGCGGGAACCACGTCGGTGTTGTTCCGTGATTGAGGGGCGGCCGTCAAGGTGTGGCCTCGCGCCCGATGCGCCGCCCCTATGCTTGAAGTCTCGCGTGGCCGGAGACCCATGGCCGAGATCGTTTACGCCATCACCGACACCCACGGCTGTCTCGACCTGTTGGAGCGGGCCTATGATCTGATCGTGGCCCACGCCGCCGGCCGGCCGGCGCGGGTGGTGTTCCTGGGTGACGCCATCGATCGCGGACCGGACTCGGCCGGCTGTGTGGAACGGCTGATCAGAGGCGCGCGGGCCGACAATTTCGCGCCTCAGGTGAACCTCATGGGCAACCACGAGGAATTCATGATCGAGGCGCTGAAGGGCGATCGCCGCATGGCCGGGCGGTGGCTGGACAACGGCGGGGACGAAACCCTGCGATCCTATGGCGCCCGGCCAAGCATCGATGCGGCGGTAGAGTTGGACATCCCGCCCGCCCACGCCGCGTGGCTGGCTTCCCTCGCCTATGCCTATGAGACCGAGACCCATGTTTTCGTCCACGCGGGCATCCCGCCGCGGAGCACCCTGGCGGAGGCGCTGGCGACCCTAGAGGGCCGGCGCCAGCTCATCTGGATCCGCCACGCATTCCTCGACGCCGACCACGACTTCGGCAAGCACGTCGTCCACGGCCATTCCCCGACAGGGTATGTGGATTTCCGACAAAGCCCGCCCTTCCGCACCAATCTCGACAGCGGCGCGGTCTATGGACGATGGCTTAGCATCGGGGTTTGCCTGCCCGGTGTGGCCGGGCGGCCGGAAGTGCTACAGGTGCGCCGTTGAGCACACTGCTAGTGGCAGTGGAGGGAAAATGAAGCGATTGGTCGTACTTGGGCTAGTCGGAATCCTGTGCGCCACCGGCTGTGCGAAAAGACCAGATGAGGCGGCCGCCGATTCTAGCCACCGTGGGCGCTACGTCGGTGTCGGCATCTATTCGCCGGGGACCATGTGGACGCAGATCGTGGTTGCTAACCAACCAAAGGACCCGGCCGCGTCAAAATTGAACGACGATGATCAGGTCATCGTCGTTCTGGACAGCAACACCGGCGAACTGCGGCAATGCGGCAACCTATCGGGCTACTGCATTGGCATGAACCCATGGTCCAAACCGCTCGGCGCATCGCAGATGGCGCCCCTCCCCGTCAGCAAGCACGCGGAAGAGCTTCAGGCCGAAGCCGTGCCGGTGGCCAAGCCGAGTTCAGCGGTGGCGACGGGCAAGTAGCCGCGACCTCAGGGCTCTCTCGCCAGCGCCTCCAGCGCCGGCCCGGCCAGCTGCCGCATGATCCATTCACTCTTGGTCGTCGCCCCAAGACGATCATAGAAGGCGATCGCGCTTTCGTTCCAGTCGAGCACCGACCATTCCAGGCGGCGCAGATCTTCGGCCACGCAGCGCTTGGCCAGGTGCGCCAGGAGCGCGCGGCCGACGCCGGCGCCGCGGGCGGCGGGGCGCACGAACAGGTCTTCCAGATAGAGGCCGTGGCGGCCCTCGAAGGTCGAGACGCTGTAAAACCACAGGGCGAAGCCGACGGGCTGGCCGTCAAGCTCGGCGATGTCGCAGAAGGCGCGCGGAGCCGGGCCAAACAGCAGGGTCTTCACATCCCCCAGGGTGATCTTCACCGCATGGGCAAGGCGCTCATAGGCCGCCAGCTCGCCGATGAAGGCGAGGATCAGCGGCGCGTCGGCGGGCTTGGCGGGGCGTGATGACGGCGGTCGTCGGAAGCGCTCCCTAACCGGCGCCGGTGGTTTCCGCCGAAAGCGCCCACAGACGCTCGGCGGCTTCGGGATCCAGGGCGTGAGGCAGGACGCCGGCGAAGGGCGCCTCCTTCACCCAAGGCGCCGCCTGGGCGCAGTTTTCCAGATAGAGGCCGCCGACGCCCTCGAGCTCCGGGGCCAGGGCCGCCCAGACACTGGTGGACGCGCCCTGTTCGGGGGTCTTGAAGGCGTCGGAAAGTTTACCGGCCTCATCGATCCAGCCCATGGCGATCATCTCCTCGCGCGGCAGATGGCGCTGGAGTGGGGTCATGATGCCGCCGGGCATCACCGAATTGGCGGTGATTCCGCGATCCTTGAACCGCTCATGGAAGCCCACGGCGAAAAGCGCGTTGGCGGTCTTGGACTGGCCATAGGCCTCCCACTTGTCGTAGGGGCGGGTGCGATAGTGGGGGTCGTCCCAATTGATGCCGCTGCGGCGATGACCGATCGAGGTGAGGGCGACGACGCGTGCCGGTCGACCCTGCTCGGCGGCGCCCGCCGCGAGGGCCGGGGCCAGCAGCACGGCCAGCAGATAGTGGCCGAAATGGTTGGTGCCGATCTGCATCTCCAGATTGTCGGTCGGTGTAGCTCTGCGGGCACGCCATGACCCCGGCGTTGTTGATCAGGATATGCAGGGGCGTCTCGCCCCAGGCGGCGGCGAAGGCGCGCACCGAGGCCAGGTCGGAGAGATCGACCAGGCGGACCTCGGCGCCGGCGCCGGCTCGGGCGCTGGCGTTGATATCGGCGGCGGCGGCTTCGCCGGCGGCCTTGTTGCGCACGGCCAGGGTCACCTCCGCGCCGGCCTTGGCCAGGGCCCTGGCGGTTTCGACGCCGATGCCGGTGGCCGCGCCGGTGACGATGGCGCGTTTGCCGGTGAGATCATGGCCGTGCGCCACTTCGTGAGCCGGAGTGAAGGCGCCGTAGCTGGAGGTGATCGGGGGAGGCATCATTGAATTCACTCTCCTTGAGGCGGCGTCAGGCCGCCCGGTACCAGTCGACGCCGTCGGCGTCGGCGACGCGGGTGACAACCCCGCGATGCATCAGGCAGTTGAGATGGGCCAGGGCCTCGCCGGTGGCCATGCCCAGAAGCTCGGGCGTGATCGGAGCGCTTGAAAAGGACGCTGAACACCTCGGTCGCGCGCTTGGGCTCGGCCAGCAGCCCCTCCAGACGGACCAGCGCCCGCTCATGGCCGCCGATCAGATGATCGAGGCGCGCGTGCAGGCCGTGGAAGGGATCGTTGTGGGCCGGCAGCACCAGCACATCGTCGGGCACCCGCGTCTTGATGCGGGCGAGCGAGCTCAGCCAGTCGCGGAGAGGATCGCCGTCCGGTTCGGTGGGAAAGACCGAGACGTTGGAGGAGATGCGCGGCAGCACCTGGTCGCCGGAGATCAACAGCTTCAGCGCCGGGCAATAGAGACAGGCGTGTTCGGGGGAATGGCCGTTGCCCACCACCACGCGCCAGGTCTGCTCGCCGATGGCGAACTCCTCGCCGTCGTCCAGGCGGCGAAAGCTGTCGGGCAGGGCGTGCAGAGCCTTGCCGAAGCCGCCGAAGCGCGACTGATAGGTATCCAGCATGCCCGTATCCCAGCCGGCGGCGCGGTAGAAGCGCAAGCGCGTCCTGCGGCGCCTCGCGGCCGGTGTCGGCGGCCAGCATCCGGCACATCAGATATTCCAGCCTCGTGATCCACAGGCGCGCGCCGAACTTGCGGGTCATCCAGCCGGCCATGCCGATATGGTCGGGATGCATGTGGGTGACGATCACCCGGGTCACCGGCTCGCCCTTCAGCACCTCGGCGAAGATCGTGCGCCAGGCGGCGGCGGTGGCCGGGGTCTGCAGGCCGGTGTCGACGATGGTCCAGCCGGTCTTATCCTTCAGGGCCCAGACATTGATGAAGGCGAGTTGGCCGCCGAGCGGCATGCGCATCCATTTGACGCCCGGCGCGACTTCGATCGCCGCGCCAAGAGCCGGGGCGGCCTCGAAAGGATAGCTGAGACGCGCCCGGCCCCCGTCTGTCTCCTCCACGCCGTCCCGCAACCTTTCCACCTCCTGCGCTCTCACCCTTGTCGCGCCCCACGCGGCCCAAGCCAAGCCCCTTGACGCCGGCGCTCGATCTTGACCGGCGGCGGCGCGGCGGGCATGTGGGCGACTCTAAAGAGGAAATGTCACAATAGGAGTTTCGCCATGCGGCCAGTCCGCCTTGGTCTCGCGGCCGTTC
The DNA here is from genome assembly GCA_963817995.1 of uncultured Alphaproteobacteria bacterium. Classification (GTDB taxonomy): domain Bacteria; phylum Pseudomonadota; class Alphaproteobacteria; order Caulobacterales; family Caulobacteraceae; genus Acaudatibacter. The sequence goes on along the minus strand of CAWFQJ010000009.1, from coordinate 374,557 downwards.
TTGGTCTTTTCGCCGTGATCGCTACGGTCGCCGCGCCGTCTCTGGCCCTGGCCGCCTCCGCCGCGCCGGCGGTGGAGATCACCAAGGAACAGCGAGCCAAAGGCATGGCGGCCGCGCCGGCCATGCTCACCGCGGCGGGCTCCTCGTGCCAACTTGCGGACGCTCGTTTCATCGGCGAGGCCATCGACCCCAAGACCAAGGTCAAAAGCTCCCTCTATGAGGTCGCTTGCACAGGCGACGAAGGCCTGCTGATCGAGAACACAGGCACGGCCGGCGCCGCGCCTATGGTGTTCACCTGCCTGGAGGCCGCAACGCCTGGGCCGGACGGCAAAAAGGGTCCCAATCAATGCGCCTTGCCGGCGAACGCCGATCCGAAGGCCGGCCTCGCTACCCTATATCGCCAAGGCCAAGATCACCTGCACCCCGGATAAGGTGCGGGCCATCGGCCATTCGGACACCACGTCGTATTTCGAACTCGCCTGCCACGAGGGCGGTGGCGGCTACATCCTGCAGATCTCGACGCCGCCGAGCCTTTCCAAGCCGGCCAGTGCCGATCCATGCCTGATGTACGATCCCAACTCCAAGGTGACCTGCACGCTCACCGACCGGGCCACTCAGCTCTCGGTGATCGATAATCTCGCCGCCCAGTCCGGCAAGGCGTGCGTCGTCAAGGACCGCGGCGTGCTCGGCAAGACCGAAACTGGGGAAATTTATTTCGAAGTCGCCTGCCAGGACGGCAAGGGCTATGTGCTTGAAGAGAAGCCGGGCGGGGCTCTTGGCCGCGCCATTCCCTGCACCGAAGCTGACGCCATCGCCGGTGGCTGCAAGCTCACCGACAGTCGCCAAGCCAAGACCGAACAGGCAGGCCTGTATACGACCTTGGCCAAGAAGGCCGGCTTCGATTGCACGGTGAGCGGTTATGCGCCGCTGCCGGTGAACGCCGGAGGCAAGGAAGTTGTGGAGCTGAGCTGTTCCAATCGGCCGGACGGCGCCATCGGCGTCTTCGGGGCGACAGCTTCAGACACCTCCACGGTCTACGACTGCGCTCACGCCGAGTTGAAAGGCTTCCGATGCGCGCTCACGAAGGCGGACACGACCTATCCGGCCCTCACCAAGGACCTTCGCGCCGCCGGCAAGACTAGCTGCACGGTTTCCGAAGCCCGCACCGTGGGAGTTAGCCCGGAACAGAAGGGCTATATCGAGGTCGGCTGCGCCGATGGCCTGCAGGGCTATATGATCGTCTATTCGATGTCGCCGATCACGGCTCAGAGCGCTTTGATCTGCTCCGAGGCAAGCGGCATATCCAATGGTTGCACCCTGCCGGGCAACACCAAGAAGTAGGCGATGCGGCGATCTCGGCATGGCCCCGCCGCTTGGCGGGGGGCTATGTCGCGCCGTCAGAAGACCAGGACGTCCTGGCCCGCCGGCTCGCCGAACAACCGCTCAATGTCGGTCGCCCGGCGTGCCCGGGCCAGGGTCTGGTTGATATAGCCCTTGTCGGTGATCTCGCCGCTATGAGCGTCGGGAGAGTCGCCGAGGATCAGGGCGCGGGCGATACGGCCGCCGGCGCCGCCGGCCCTGGCGTTGAACCGCTCCAGCCCGGACCGGATAGCCTCGACCACGGCCGGCTGACCGGCAAGGTCGCCCGTGGGGGCGAGGGTCCGGCAGAACGGCTCATTCAGGAAGATCAGCAGGCCCACGCCGCTCCGGTTCTCGCCACACACGATGGCGTCCAAAGCCGCGCCGCCGATGGCCGAAACGGCCGCGACGCGCAATGCGCCGACGGTGACGAAGGTGCCGCTGGAAAGTTTGAAATTCTCGGACAGGCGGCCGTCGAACACCAAGCCTGCCTCTGGGTCTTGGGGATCGACGAATCGGGCGGCGTCCCCCAGGCGATAGAAACCCTCCTCGTCGAAGGCCGCGGCCGTGGCCTCGGGGGCGTTATAATAGCCGGCCGAAACCTGGGGTCCCCGGACGCGGAACTCGAGGCGACCCTGGGCGGGGGTGAGCTTCACCGTCGTTCCGGGAATCGGCAGACCCATCAGACCCATGGTCTGATTGGGCCAATGAACATTGGTGGCCGTGGGTCCGGTCTCGGTGGCGCCATAGCCGCTGCCAAAGGTGATGCGCTCGCCGGCCACCCGCGTCGCCACCGCCTGGATGCGATCACAGGTGCTTTGGCCCAGGGCCGCGCCGCCGTACTGCAGCACCCGGACACGGCTGAAGAAGGTGCGGGCCAAGCCTTCATCGGCTTCCAGTTCGCCCGCCAGGAGATCCCAGCCGGCCGGAACCATGTTGTGATAGGTCGGAGCAATCTCCCGGAGGTTGCGAACCGTCTCAAGGTGGCGGCCGGCCACCGGTTGGCCCGCATCAATGTAGAGGGTCCCGCCCCGGTGCAGCACCATCTGCAAAATGGCGTTGGCGCCCAGACTATGGCTCCAGGGCGCCTGGTTGACCACGACGGGCGGCTCTGGATCGTCATAGCAGGCCGCCACCTGGGCGGCGTTGATGGCGACGCCCCGGTGCAGGCAGATCACCGCCTTGGGCCGGCCGGTGGATCCCGAGGTGAGGAGCAGCTTGGCGATGTCGTCGCCCGTCGCGATGGTGTCGATTGGCGCGACCTTGAGCAGGCTGTCGATCGTCAGATCGCCAGGTCGCGGGTTTTGGCTCGCGATAACCGGCAAGTCGGCGAGAAAAGGCGCTTCAAGGGCGCCGGCGAAGGCCGCGGCGTCATCGACGAACACCGCTTGAGGCGCGAGCAACGCCGCGGCGTGGGCGAGGCGCGAGAGATCGGCGCCCGCGAGGCCATACTGCGGTGAGACCGCCGCGATCGGGATCGCCTGGCTCATGGCGGCGAACGCAACGAGTGCGTGGTCGAGACCGTTGCGGGCCAGAATCAGCAGGGGCGCGCCTGGAGTTAGGCCAGCTTCCCTCAAACCCCCCGCCAGGGCGCGGACTTGCTCTCGCGCCTCGCCAAAGGTCGCCATGCGCCAACCCTCGCCTGAGCGCTCGCCAAGCCACGGATCAGCGGGTTTCGCCGCCGCCCAGTGATCCAGGGCGTTCAGGGTCGTCTCGAAGGTCGTGGAAACCGGCGTGGGGTTGTGGAGCAGCATCGAGCCGTCCTCGCGGCGCTCCACCTCCAGCCGCCTGGGCGCATAGCGCGGGTCCCGCATGGGAATATCAACGGCGCCGCGCATAGGTCAGGCCGCCAGGGTTTCGAGAAACCGCACCGGCTCGCCGAGGCTGGGCGCGACCACCTCGCCATCGCGCATGACCGCGCGGCCGCGGATGATGGTGGCCACCGGGCCGCCCTTGGCTTCGAAGCCGTCGAACGGCGTCCAGCCGGAGCGGGTCGCCATGTCTTCATGGCGGATGATCCGCCGGGCGGCCAGGTCCACCAGGGTGAGATCGGCGTCGAAGCCCTCGGCCATGCGGCCCTTGTCGGCCAGGCCGAAGATGCGTTGAGGGCCGTGGCTGGTGAGGTCGACGAAGCGTTCCAGGGTGAGACGCCCGTCCGCCACATGGGTCAGCATGACGCTGACCAGGGTCTGGACGCCTGGCATGCCGGATGGCGACGCCGGATAGGGCCGCGCCTTCTCCTCGCGGGTGTGCGGCGCGTGGTCGGAGCCGAGCACGTCGGCCACGCCCATCTCGATCCCGCGCCACAAAGCCGCTTGGTGCGCCGCCTCGCGAATCGGCGGGTTCATCTGGGCGAAGCCCTTGAGGGTCTCATAGGCGCCAGGCGCCGTGAGAGTGAGATGTTGCGGCGTGACCTCGACGCTGGCCACATCCTTGTGGTCGGCCAGAAAGGCGATCTCTTCGGCGGTGGTGACGTGCAGGACGTGGATGCGTTTGCCAAGGCCCTTGGCGAGGTTCACCAGCCGGCGGGTGGAGGAGATCGCGGAGGCGGCGTCGCGCACCTCGACGTGGCTCGTCCAGTCGCCGGTGCGAGCCAAAGGACGACGCTCGGCCAGGCGGTATTCGTCTTCCGAGTGGAAAGTTCCCCGCCGATTGATGTGCCGAAGGATCGCCGCCACCCCGTCGTCGTCCGGCACCAGAAGCGATCCCGTGGAGGCGCCCATGAACACCTTGACACCGCAGCAGCCCGGCAGGCGTTCAAGCTCGCCCAGGAAGCGCGCGTTCTCGTGCGTGCCGCCGACATAGAAGGCGTGATCGCAGTGCATGCGGCCCTTGGCGCGGGCGAGTTTGTCAGCCAGAGCCTCGGCGTCGGTGGTGGCCGGTTCGGTGTTGGGCATTTCGAAGACGGCGACCACGCCGCCCAGCACCGCGGCCCGCGCGCCGGTCTCCAGATCTTCCTTCCATTCGAGGCCCGGTTCGCGAAAGTGGACCTGGCTGTCGATGACGCCCGGCAGCACCGTAAGACCCCTTGCGTCAATAATCTCCCCGGCCGAGGCGGTCGATAAATCTCCGACCGCGACAAACTTGCTGGCGCGGATGCCGACGTCGGCTAGTCCCCGGCCCGCGTGATTGACCACCTCGCCGCCACGCACGATCAGGTCAAAGGTCTCAGGCATGGACGGTCTCGCTGGCGGTTTGGGCGATCAGGGCGTCGGCGGCCGCCAAGACGCGCGCGGCGGGCAGATCGATCATATGGCCTATGGCCTGGTTCAATTTCGGATCGACCTCGACGAAGTGCTCGAACGGGCGCGAGCCGCGCACCGTGCGCCCGTGCGGGCCCCAAGGGGCATAGCGGGTTTCGTCGGATGGGCCAAAGAGCCCCAGGGTCGGCGCGCCGGCGGCGGCGGCCAGGTGCATCAGACCCGAGTCGTTGCCGATGAACAGGCGCGCCCGTTTGAGAGCCGCGAAGGCGACAAGGATATCCTCTGTCCCAACCAGGTCGATCAAGCGGCCGCCCGGCGCCGAGGCTTTCAGGGGCGCGGCGGCGGCGCGGTCGTTCGGGCCGCCTAGCACCATCAGCGTTCCGCCGGCCAAGGCGCCGCCAGGGCCGAGCAGGCGCCGCGCCACCGAGGCGAAGCGCTCGATGGGCCAGGTCTTGCCGATCCAGTTGGCGCTGGGCGCCACGGCGAGGATCGGACCGGCGCCGGCGGTGAGCGCCGCCGCCCGGGCCTCGATCTCGGCGTCGGTGTGAAGGAAAGGAGAGGGCGGATCGGCCTCCAGGCGCAGCAGCCGCGCCGCCTCCACCACCTTGTGCTCCCCTCTCTCGGCGCTCTTGCTGTAGACGGCTCGCCGCGAACGTCGCAACCGGCCCGAGAGGCCCGAACCCCGCAGGTCCACCACCAATCCCCAATGGCGCCCGCTCACCTTGCGCCATAGTTCCAGCCAATGGAGGCTCAAGGGCTTCTTCTCAAGCACGATCAGCGTTTCGAGGCCGGGCGTCCGAGCGAACAGGGGCGCGCTGAGAGCCGAGCCGACGATTGTGAAGCGGGCCTCCGGAACCTCTGCCTTGAGGGCCTCTATCAGTCCTGACGCGAGCACGGCGTCGCCGATCCGGCTGGGGGCGATGAACAGGATCGGGAAGGGCTTTTTGGCCATGGAGGCCTTCTATAGGCCCAGCGACCCTGGCGCTCCAGGCGCCGCGCCCTCACATTGCCCGCTATGACCGACGCACCGTTGATCGCCGCCTTGACCGACAGAGGGGCCATTTCCGTCGCCGGCCCCGACTGGCGCGGCTTTCTTCAGGGCCTGATCACCCAGGATGTGGAGACCCTCGGCGTCGGCGAGATGCGGTTCGGCGCCCTGCTCACCCCTCAGGGAAGGCTGCTGTTCGACCTGTTCCTGGTCGGCCGGGACGATGGATGTCTGATCGATTGCCGCGCTGACCGGCGCGAGGCGTTGATCGGGCGGCTTGGTCTCTATCGCCTGCGGGCCAAGGTGGAGATCGCGCCCCTCGACCTGGCGGTGGAGGCGCTGTGGAACACCGGCGCCGCCGTCGCCGGCTGGATCGCTGACCCTCGGGCGCCCGCCCTTGGCTTTCGAGGTTACGCCGCGCCGGCGCCCGCCGGCGCTCGTCGCATGGATCGAAACGCCTACGAGGCCCACCGCCTCGCCCTGGGTGTGCCGGGGTCGGACGACTTCGGCGATGACAAGACTTATCCGATCGAAGCCAATTTCGACCTCCTGGGCGGCATCGACTTCAAGAAGGGCTGCTTCATCGGCCAGGAAACAACCTCGCGCATGAAACGGCGCGGCCAGATCAAGACGCGAATGGCGCCGATCGCCTTCGAGGGCGCCGCTCCGGCGCCGGGGGCGGAGCTTCTGGCCGGAGATCTGCGCGCCGGCGAGGTGCTGAGCGGCGGCTCGGGTTCGGCCATGGCGGCGTTGCGCCTGGATCGCGCCGACGCCGAACCCCGCCAGATGGCGGATGGCCGGGCATGGCGACCGGTCTGGCCCGCGTGGATGGTCAAACCTTCTACCTAAGGCGTGCGCCACCGGTCACAGGGCCATTCGTAATCCTTGGCGCCGCCGTCATCGAAGAGCTGGTTCAAGACATAAGCGAATACACGTCCGCTTTCGAACAGCGCCCAGGTCTTCTCCCAGCCACGGCGGGCGATGGCGCGGGCTTCGTGATCGTCGGCCAGCAGGCGCGCGAGCGATCCGGCGAGGTCTTCCAGATCGTGGTAGAACACCGCCTCGTCCGCCGAATAAAACCGTTGAAAACCGCCGCGGCGATCGATGAGGGTGGTGAGCCCCCAGCCGAAAAAATGCGCCATGCGGTCCGAGGCATATAGGGGCAGGGCGGCGCGACGCGAGAGAGACCAGCCCATCCGCGCGGACTGAAGGGCTCGGAAATAATCGTAGCCGCGCGCCGAGGGCTGGTCGCCGACGCCTGGGGCCGACACGCGCAGATTGGGCGTGATGCTCTTCAGTCCGGCGATGGCCTCGGCCGGGGTTAATCTGGCCTCGCCGACATCCCGCGCCTGGGCGTCGCCCACCGGAAACAGCAAGTCGAAACCCGGCGCCTCGATCTCGAAGGCCCGTCCGGTTTCGACGGCCCTGTCCACGGGGTTGGGCATATAGGCGGCGAAAGCGCCGGGGCCCGCGTTTTCGCCCAAGGCCGGCTCGGCGGTCGTGACGAAGAGCGCGTCGGCCATGCCTTTGCGCAGCGCCAGTCGGCCCCGGTTTTTCTCGGTGTCGATGGGGTCGATATTGATATCGGCGATGGTCACGCCAGGCGACAGCCGCCGCGCCTCGGCCAAGGCCTCGTTGGTGATCTTATCGGCGAAATGTAGAAAGATGAGGTCGGGCTTGAGCTCGTCCACGCTCTGCAGGAAGCGCTTGTTGGCCCAGGCGCCCCCCTGGCCGGGCAGCCGCGATCCGCGCGCGACGGCGCGGTCGGAGAACTCCACCACTAGGTGATCGGCCCGAATTGCCGCGTGGGTGAACTTGCGGCGAATGTCGAACAGCGACAGGCTGGCGGTATGGCGCTCCGCGCCGGTCATCCAGTTGAAGTCGGCTACGTTGAGAATTCTCATGGGAAAGCGGGCATGGTCCTAGACGTCGGCCGGTGTGGCTGGGCGAATCCCAAGGATGAACTCTACGTCGCCTATCATGACGAAGAGTGGGGCGTGCCCGAATATGACAGTCGCGCCCTGTGGGAGAAACTGGTTCTCGATGGCTTTCAGGCCGGCCTGGCGTGGATCACCATCCTTCGCAAGCGCGAGGCGTTTCGCGCCGCCTTCGAGGGCTTCGATCCGGAAGTTGTGGCCCGCTATGGCCACGCCGAACGCGCGCGGCTGATGGGCGACGCCGGTATCGTTCGTTCCGGCGCCAAGATCGACGCCGCCATCGCGGGCGCCAGGATATGGCTCGATATGCGCGAACGCGGCGAGGATTTTTCCGCCTTCCTGTGGGCCTTCACCGACGGCAAGCCGATCCAGAATGCGTGGCCGGATTTCAAACAGGTTCCGGCTCAGACTCCGCTGGCGGTCGAGGTGGCCAAGGCGCTGAAGGCCAAGGGCTTCAAGTTCTGCGGGCCGGTGATCACCTACGCGTTCATGCAGGCGGTGGGCATGGTCAATGACCATGCGGTGAGCTGTTTCCGCCATGGCGAGGTGGCGCGGCTGTGAAGGCGCGGCTCGGCCCCGATATGATGCTGGAGCGGGCCTGCCCAGGGCCTGTGTGCGGCGTCGACGAGGCCGGTCGCGGCCCGTGGGCAGGTCCGGTAAGCGCCGCGGCGGTGATCTTGCGGCCGGACGAGGAGATCGAGGGCCTCGACGACTCCAAGGCCCTCAGCGCCAAACAGCGCGAGGCCCTGGAGCCCGTTGTTAAGATGCGGGCGGTCGCTTGGGCCGTCGCCTTCGCCTCGGTGGAGGAGATCGGCGAGATCAACATTCTCCAGGCGACGGGGCTCGCCATGCGCCGCGCGGTGGAAGCGCTTTCCCACGCGCCGGCCTTCGCTCTGGTGGACGGCAACTATCCCTTCCAGCTTCCCTGTCCGGTCAAAACGGTGGTCAAGGGCGATGCGATTTCCGCCTCCATCGCCGCGGCCTCGATCCTGGCCAAGACCGCGCGCGATCGACTGATGGAGGCCATGGATGCGGCCCATCCCGGCTATGGCTTCGCCGCCCACAAGGGCTATGGCGCGCCGCGTCACGCTCGCGCTCTGATGGAGCTGGGGCCGTGCCCGATCCATCGGATGACCTGGGCGCCGGTCCGTCTGGCGCTAGCGGGCCAGGATCCAGGCTCGATTTCATCGAGGATTGACCGCTTCAATCAAGATTGACCACGCCCCACCAGCCAGGCGACAGCCACGTCATGGTGGACACCCAACCCCTCATTCGCGCGCTTGAAATCCAGGCCGAGGTTTGCGCCGGATTTGGCTCGGCATTTTCCGCGGGCCTGCTTCAGAAGGCGGCGACAGAGGTAAAGGCCGGCGGCCCAGTCGGCGCGTTGTTCGCGCCTTGGGCCGACGTCGGGACCCGCGAACTTTTCGCCGAGGCTGTTCCCATCCGGCTTTTGGGCGCGCTGCACAACTTGGCTTTGAGTGGGACGGCGCCGGGGCTCGCCGCCGCCTATCCTGGCGACGTTCGACCTGGGGATGTCGAACAGGCGTGGGTTGAAATCGACGGACTGATCGACATTGAGGCCGCCGGCTTGGCCGCGTTCATGAACCATGAACCCCAGACCAATGAAGTTCGCCGATCTTGCTGCCTCCTGCCCGGTTTCCTGACGATCGCCAAGGAGACGGAACTGCCTTTGCGCTGCCTGGAGTTGGGCGCCAGCGCTGGCCTCAATCAGCTCTGGGATCGCTATCGCTACGACTTCGGGGCGGCTGGCGCCTGGGGACCGGACTCGACGGTCATCTTGGACACCGAATGGCGTGGCGCGGCCGCCGCCTCTCGACGCAAAGGTCTCGGTGATCCAGCGCGGCGCCTGCGACCGAAAGCCGGTAGATATCGAAGATCCGATCGCCCGCCGGCGTCTGGAGGCGTACATTTGGGCGGATCAGCGCGAGCGCCTCGCCCGCCTGGCCGCCGCGATCGACGTCTGCCGGGCCGCCAGGGTGAGAGTTGAGGCCGAGGATGCGGTCACCTGGGCCGGGCGAATGGGTGAACCCCGCCCTGGCGCCGTCACGACCATTTTCCACTCGGTGTTCTTTCAATATCTTCCCGCCGCCAGTCAAACCGCCTTGTTGGAGGCGATATCGGCGCAGGGGGCGAAAGCGCGGGACAACGCGCCTTTGGCGTGGCTGCGCATGGAGCCCCCGCCCGACAATCTGGCCGCCATGGAGCTTCGCCTAACGATGTGGCCCAGCGGCGAGGAGCGCGGCCTGGCCAACGTCCATCCCCACGGCGCCTGGGTGGAGTGGTTGGCGGGCTAAAGCCAGGGCGCGACAGGTTCTCTTGCGAGCATTTCTTCGTAGGTGGGCCTCGCCCGCACCACGGCGAAGGCGTCGCCCTTGACCAGCACTTCGGGAACGAGCGGGCGGCTGTTGTATTCGCTGGCCATCACCGCGCCGTAGGCTCCGGCGGTCATGAAGGCGACCAGATCGCCGGCTTCGAGCGGCGGCAACAGCCGGTCGCGGGCGAAGGTGTCGCCGGTTTCGCACACCGGCCCGACCACGTCATAGGCTTCGAGAGGGCCCTCGCGTGGGCTCACCGGCCGGATGTCGTGGCAGGCGTCGTACATGGCCGGGCGGAGCAGGTCGTTCATCGCCGCGTCCAGCACCAGGAAGCGGTGACCCTCGGCTCGAGCGTTGACGTGGATCACCCTGGCGATCAGCACGCCGGCGTTGGCGGCGATCACCCGGCCGGGCTCGAAAATGAATTTGGCCGAGAACCCCTTGAACGCCGCGGCGACCATCGCGGCGAAGGCCGATGGGCCTGGCGGGTCCGGCTGGTGGAAATAGGGCACGCCCAGGCCGCCGCCGAGGTCGAGCCGCTCGACGGCGAAGCCGCGGTCGCGCGAAGCCGCTCGACCAGGGCGCGCACCCTTGAAGGCTTCGGCCAGGGGTCCGAGGTCGGTGATCTGGCTGCCGATGTGGCAGGCGACGCCGGCCATCCGCACGCGCGGGTCTTCGACGCCCTGGGCGTAGAGCCGCTCGGCCTCCGCTATCGAGACGCCGAACTTGCTGGCCGACTTGCCGGTGGAGATCTTGGCGTGGCCGCCGGCGCCGACGTCCGGATTGACGCGGATGGCGAGGGCGGGACGCACGCCCAGGTCTCCGGCCAGCCGTCGGATCAGCTCGAGCTCCGGCTCGGACTCCACGTTGATCTGACGGACACCGACGCGCAGGGCGAAGGCGATTTCGTCGGCGGTCTTGCCGACGCCGGAGAAGACGATCCGATCGGCCGGGATGCCCGCGGCCAGGGCGCGGCGGATCTCGCCTTCCGAGACCGTGTCGGCGCCGGCGCCGAGGGCGCCGAGCGTGCGCAGGACCGACAGGTTGGAGTTGGCCTTCACCGCATAGGCGATCAGGGGCGCGCCGAGCGCGGGCCAACTTGCCAGGGCGTCGGCGAACACCCGATAGTGCCGCTCCAGCGTGGCGGTGGAATAGACATAGACCGGCGTGCCCACGGCCTCGGCGATGGCGCGCAGGCGCACGTCCTCGCACCAGAGTTCGCCGCCCCGCAGCTCGAAGTGGTTCATTGCGGACGGGTGAAGGGGTCGGGCAGCACGCCAGGCTGAGCGGCGCCGCTGGGATCGGGATTGGTTCCGGGAACCGGCGCGGCGCGTTGGGTGGCTACATCCTTGGTGGGATCATACTGCTGGTCCGGCAGGGGCTCGGGCTCGTCGCTTTCCTTCTTGGCCTTGGCGTCGGCGGCGGCCTTCTGCTGGGCCGCGTATTTCGCCTTGGCCTGTTCGCCATAGAGTGGCGCGGGTTGATCCAGGGCGCCGACCTTTCCGCAGCCGGCTAGGACGAGGGCCAAGGCGAGGAATAGGGGGAGCTTGGTCATGCGAGCAGATCCTTCCAACGCTCGATCTGGGCGCGCACCTGGGCGGGCGCGGTTCCGCCGTAGCTTGTCCGGCTGGCGACCGACGCCGCCGGCGTCAGCACCTCATAGACGTCTCTGGTGACGCGCGGTTCCAGGGCCTGCAATTCGGCGAGGGGAAGATCGGCCAGGGCGAGTCCGAGCGCCTCGGCCCGCTTCACCGCCGCGCCGGTGACGTGGTGAGCCTCGCGGAAGGCGATCCCATGCGCGCGCACCAGCCAGTCGGCCAGGTCGGTGGCCGTGGCGTAGCCGGCGCCGGCCCAGGCCGCCATGGCCGCGACATCCGGCGTCATGTCGGCCACCATCCCGGTCATCGCCGCCAGCGACAGGTCCAGGGCGTCGAAGGCCTCGAAGGTCGGGACCTTGTCCTCCTGCATGTCCTTGCCATAGGCCAGCGGCAGGCCCTTCATGACCAGAGTCAGGTTGGCCAGGGCGCCCAGCGATCCGGCCGGCCTTGGCGCGCACCAGCTCGGCCGCGTCGGGGTTGCGCTTCTGCGGCATGATCGAGGAGCCGGTGGTGAAGGCGTCCGACAGGGTGATGAAGCCGAACTGCGGGGTCATCCACAGCACGATCTCCTCGGCGAGGCGCGAGAGGTGGATGGCGGTGATCGTCGCCGCGCTCAGGGCTTCGAGGGCGAAGTCCCGGTCGGACACCGTGTCCAGGGAATTGGCCGTGGGCCGATCGAAGCCCAGCGCCTTGGCCGTCATCTCGCGGTCGATGGGAAAGGACGTGCCGGCCAGGGCGGCGGCGCCCAAGGGGCACTCGTTCATCCGCGCGCGCGCGTCGGCGAAGCGGCCGGCGTCGCGGCCGAACATCTCCACATAGGCCATCAGGTGGTGGCCGAATGTCACCGGCTGGGCCGACTGCAGGTGGGTGAAGCCCGGCATGAGCGTGTCGGCGTGGGCGGCCGCGCGGTCGATCAAGGCGCGCTGAAGAGCGCGAAGGCCGCCGATCGCCTCTTCGCAGGCGCCGCGCACCCAGAGGCGAAAATCGAGCGCCACCTGGTCATTGCGCGAGCGAGCGGTGTGCAGCCGTCTCGCGGGGTCTCCGATCAGCTCGGCCAGCCGCGCCTCGATGTTCATGTGGATGTCTTCGAACTCGTCGCGGAAAGGGAAGTCGCCATCGACGATCTCGGCTTCCACGCGGGTTAAGCCCCGCTGGAGCTCGACCTCGTCGGACGCCGAGATAATTCCCGTCGCGCCGAGCATGGCGGCGTGGGCGCGGGAGCCGGCGATATCCTCGGCGGCCAATCGCTTATCGAAGCCGATCGAGACATTGATCGCCTGCATGACCTCATCGGGCTTGGCGGCGAAGCGCCCACCCCATAGAGAATGACCGGCTTTCCCGGAGTCGTCGGTCATATGCAGAAGATCCCACTGGCCCTGGCTGGAGCCCTGGCGCTTCTATACGCGCTGGCCGCCTGTTCCAAGCCGCCCGGCCTTGCGCCCCTGGCTCGGGGCGCGATGTCCAAGCTGGTGGTGAGCGACCATCCGGCGGCCGCGCCCGCGACGCCGTTCAAGGACGCGGCCGGCGCCGGCCACACCCTGGCCGAGTTTCGCGGCAAGGTGCTGATCGTCAATCTGTGGGCCAACTGGTGCCCGCCGTGCAAGGCGGAGATACCCAGTCTTGCGGCGCTTTCGACCGCTTACGCCGGCAAACCCCTGGTCGTGGCGCCGATCAGCGTCGGCAAGGGGGACGACGAGATCGCCGGCCGGGCCTTCATCGGCCGCAATCCGCCGCTGATCTTCTACACCGAGCCGACCTACGCCCTGGCCTACGCCTTCAATCCGCAGGTGGGCGATATGCCCACCACGATCCTCTTCGATCGCCACGGCGTCGAGCGCGCCCGTCTCGCCGGCGGCGCGGATTGGTCGAGCCCCGAAGCCAAGGCCGTGATCGACGAACTTCTGGCGGAGAAATAGGGGCCTAACCGGCTTACGGCGCTCGCTCGACCTTCAGAAAGGCACGTCGCTCTTTACCGGCGCGCTAGGCGGCGCCTCGTCGGTCGCCGGCTTGGCGGGCGCGGGCGGCTTTTCGCTGGTCGAGGTGAGAATATCGTCGATGTCGGCGCCGGTCTTCGAAGGTTTGGCTTGGACCGCTTGGGCGGCCTCGGTCTTCGCCGCCAACGCGTCGGCCTTCGCGTCTTCGACCGCGTCGGCATCGGCGTTGCTCGCGCTGTTGTCGGCGGCGGCGACCGGCGGCGGCAGTTCCACGATGGGTTTGGCCGTAAGCGTGTCGGATCCCGCCGCGTCGCCGGCCTCGCCGCCGCCAAGCTCCGGCGCCCCGGCTTCCCGCCAGGACGCCCGCAGTCCGAGGCCGACGCCCGCCGCCGCCAGCAGGATCAAGGCGAAGCCCACGCCGTAGGCGAGGGATCGCGGGGGAAGCGAAACCGGGCCGTTTCCAATCCAGCCAGAGGCCATGCGGGTACTTTCAGCTATCGAAGCGGCAAGCTTAGCGCGCGCGGCGCGCTCGCGAAAATCCCCGGCCGGCAAAAGGGCTCGCATGGTCGCACCGATCGTGGTCACTATGGCGCCGTTAGAGGAGGCGACCGATGGCTCGAGGCCAACCGCCAGATTGTTCTGGCCGAGATTCCACAAGGCAAACTTGGGCTCGAGCATTTCGCGCTGGGCCACGCCGAGCGGCCTTCGCCGGCCGAGGGCGAAGTTCTGCTCCGCACGCTTTATGTGTCTCTCGACGCGGCGAACCGGGCCTGGATGCAGGGCGCGACCTATCGTTCGGCGCTGAAGGCGGGCGACGTCATGGCGGGCGGCGCCCTGGCGGAGGTGGTCGAGAGCCGGGCGAGCAGCCTCTCGGTCGGCGATCTGGTGTTCGCCGACACCGGCTGGAGGGAATGGGCCGTCTTGCCGGCGCGGCGGCTGACGGCGTTGCCAAGGCTGGGCCCGCTGACTCACCTTCTGAGCGTCTATGGCGTCGCTGGCCTGACGGCGTATTTCGGACTTCTCGAATGCGGCCGCCCGAAGGCGGGAGAGACTGTCGTGGTCTCCGCGGCGGCCGGCTCGGTCGGTTCGATCGTGGGCCAGATCGCCAAGATCCAGGGTTGCCGCGTGGTCGGGCTGGCCGGCGGCGACGCGAAATGCGCCGTGTTGAAACGCGAGCTCGGCTATGACGAGGCCGTCGACTACAAGGCCGGTGACGTTCGCCGCGCCCTTCGAGCCGCCTGTCCCGACGGGATCGACGTCTATTTCGACAACGTCGGCGGCGATATCCTCGAGGCCTGCCTGTTCAACATGAACACCCACGGCCGCATCGCCTGCTGTGGCGCGGTCTCTCAATATGACGGCGCGGCCCCACCGCATGGACCGCGTGGCGTGCCGGGTCTGATCGTCACGAAGCGACTGACCTTGACCGGCTTCATCGTCTCCGACTTCGACAGCCAGCGCGAGAAGGCCCTGGCGGACCTCAAGGGCTGGGTCGAATCTGGACAACTCAAGGTGCGAGAGGATGTCATCGAGGGGCTCGACCAGCTGCCCGCCGCCCTGATCGGGCTTTTGGCCGGCGACAATGTCGGCAAGCGGATGGTCAAGGTCGCCTAGGCGTTATCCGGGGAAGGGACCGGATAGATGAAAATCCTGGTCACGGGCGCGAGCGGCATGGTCGGGCGCAATCTGCTGGCCGATGCCCGCGCCCGCGATCATGAGATTCTGGCGCCTCCCAGATCACAGCTCGACCTCACCGACCAAGCCGCGAGCGCCCGATATATCGCCGCGAAGGGTCCCGAACTCATCATCCATCTGGCCGGCCGGGTGGGGGGCATTCAGGCCAATATCGATGCGCCGGCCAGCTTCTTGGCGGAAAACCTCGCGATCGGCCTCAATGTCCTGACGGCGGCCAGAGACGCCGGCGTGCCGCGGCTGATCAATCTTGGAAGCAGCTGCATGTATCCGGCGGACGGTCCTGACCCTCTCACCGAAGACGCCCTCCTCACCGGCTCCCCAGAGCCGACGAATGACGGTTACGCCCTCGCCAAGCTCGCGGCCTGGAAGCTCGCCTTGGCCATGTCGCGGGAGACCCCGGGGCTGGATTATAAAACGCTCGATCTCCTGCAACCTTTATGGCCCGTTCGACCATTTCGATCCCATCCTTTCTCACCTTGTCCCGGCGGCGATCCTGAAAATCGATACCGCTCGTCGCGGCGGAGCGGGCGAAGTCGAGATCTGGGGTGATGGGACCGCGCGGCGAGAATTCATGTTCGCTCCGGATCTGGCGGATTTCATCTGGCGCGCGATCGGCCGCTGGGACGCCATCCCGCCGACGATGAATGTCGGTGTCGGACGCGACCAATCGATCGATGAGATCTTCGGCACGATCGCCGAGGTCATGGGCTACGGCGGGGCGTTCATCCATAACCTAGCCAAGCCGGTTGGCATGCGCCGCAAACGGCTGGACGTGAGCCGCCAGACGGCCTTGGGCTGGCGTCCGGCGACGGATCTGAGGTCGGGCGTCGCCAAGACCCTTGAACACTTTCGGGCGCGGGCGGAGTGGCGCATCGAAGACACACGCGGCAAAATGACACACGGGCGGCCCTCTCGCGTCTGAATCTTGCCCCAGTTATGGGATGAACGGCGCAAATAATTTCAAGTGGGGGCGGTCGGGCGCTTGGCGATGAACGGCGGCTAAAGCCGCGCTTCAGAGTTTCTTCAGCATCATCGTCGCAATCTGACATCAACAAGCCGCGAGCTGCGGCGGCTATTCATCAAGGAGAGGCCCTGATGATCGATCAGGCCCACCGCATCGACTGGGAATTCTTCGATCGCGCGACCGCCGACGCCATCGCCGTGGGCGAACTGGTGTCCGCCGCCGCCGGCGGATTGCCGATCTATCGTGTCATGTCGATCTCCGGCGGCCGCGCGTGGCTCAAGGACATCGATGGCGGGCCGGACAGGGTAACCCCGTTGACCGACTTCCATTGGAAGGCGAGCGAACCCGCGTTTTAGTCGCGACGACCTTCGCGATCGGGAGGCGAAAATAGGGCGAAACCTGGACCCCTTCGCTTTCCGGCAGGGCAGTCGGCAATTCGGCGCCGCTCGCACATCTTTACAAATCTCGCCGCTCAAATCCGCAGGCCGGTTCGCCGGTGAAGACGGCGTGCCGCGCATCTCTTGAGTCGACACTCTTGAGTCGACACGGTTTTTCCCCGCCGGTATGGTTAACGGAATTCCGATCGGGCGGCGCCGGCGTCTCGCTGTCGGTTCTCCCAACTGGCTTCGATCCCTGTTCAGCGGATGCTGGCCGTGAGTACGCGTAAAGAGTGCGTCGAAGGCTAGAAGAGATCACAAAAACGATCCATTTGGACCTAGCCGCTCCCGCGCCGCCGATCCTATGTTCCGCCGCGATCGCGGCGCCGTGCCGATGGAGGATGAGATGCAGGTCAATTTGGATGGCACCGTCGGGGTCAATGGCGCCAGCGGCGGCGGCAAGGGCGGCGCTGGCGGCGCGGCGGTCGCCACGAACACCACCTCCTCGGACCTGACCAATGGCGCGACCGCCATCGGTGGCGCGGGCGGCCTGGGCGGTTCCGGAGGCGCCGGGGGATTGGGCGGCGTAGGCGGCGCGGCAACGGCGACGGTCGCATCGACCTTCGCCCAACCTGTCGAATCCGCTTCTTACGCTGTCGCCATCGGTGGCGAGGGCGGCGCCGGTGGAGCCGGGTCTCCCGGCGGCTCGGGAGCCGCGGGCGGCGGCGCCACTGCATCGGCCGATACGGAGAACAGCACCGACGACGCCCTGGCGAACTCCACTTCGCTCGGCGGCATGGGCGGCGCCGCGACGGGCGCCGGAGAGACCGGCGGCGCCGGCGGCGTCAGCGCCGCCACGGCCAACGCGATCGGCTATAGTTACGCCGACGCCGAGGTCGAGCAGGTCGGCGGCGCCGGCGGCGCCGGCCTCAGTGGCGCTAGCGGGGGCGCGGGGGCCAACAGCACCGTGGACAACGCCGTGACCGGATCAACGCTCCATAGCGTGTCGTCCTCCGCGGGCGCGAAGGCTAAGGGCGGAAACGCCGATATCGGCGGCCCCAAAGTCCTTCCGACAACCACGAGTTCGAGTTCCGGCTCTGTGGAGCTCCTTCAGACCGCCGTGGGCGGAAATGGCGGCGCCAGCGCTGGCGGCACGGCGGGCGCGGCCGGTGTGGCCACGTCCATCCTGAATGTGGATGACATCCTTCCTGAGGCCGTCGACGCGAGTGGCCGGACCATCGGCGGCGATGGCGGCGCTGGAACCGCCGGAACCAAGGGCGCCGCGGGCGGCGCCGCCAGCTCGACGACGACGCTGACCGCGCTTATCTCCGCCAACGCCACCGCGACCTCCTACGGGGGGACCGGCGGCGCCTCGGCGAACAATTCCGGCGGCGCCGGCGGCGCGGCCAAGGCGACTGTTACGGCCGGCGGGGCCTCCTATGGCTCCGCTTCAGCGAACGCCTATGGCGGCAATGGCGGATCGGCCAATGGCTCGGGCAAGGTCGGCGGCGCGGGTGGCGTCGCAACGGGCGTTGCGAGCGGCGTCAGTACGTATGACAACAACGTCACCGACACTCAGATCGGCGGGTCCGGCGGCGCCGGGACCGGGGGCGCCAGCGGCGGCGCTGGCGCCAACAGCACAATGACCAACGCAGCCACGGCGACCGCGGCTGAAGACGACACGCTCGAACAGATCGCCATCGGAGGCGCCGGTGGCTCTAGCGCCGGCGGCGTGGCCGGCCACGCCGGGACGGCAAGTTCCACCCTGAATTTCAACGGCACGATCGCCGGAACCTACGCCAGCGAAGACAAGGTGGATACTCAAGCCACGGGCGGCGCGGGTGGTGCGGGAACCAGTGGTGTGGGCGGCGCGGCCGGCGGCGCGGCGGCCGCCTCAAGCACTTTCACCGGCGGTGACTACAGCACTAACTATTATCTTTGGACGAACGTTGCGAGCGCCGAGGCGATCGGCGGCGCGGGCGGCGGCGGCGACGGCAAAGGCAGTGTGGCAGGCGCTGGCGGCGTCGCCACGGCCACCGCCTCGGCGGCCCTCACCGGTTCGACCGAAGCGGACGCTAGCGTCACCCAGACCGGGGGCGCGGGCGGATCGGCCACGGATGGAGCCACGGCTGGAGCGGGAGCGGCGAGCAAGCTTTCCAATGCGGTGAGCGGATCGACAAACGGCGGCACGCTCAAGCTGTCTCAGACGGCGGTTGGCGGCGCCGGCGGCGGCAGCGACGCTAACCTCGCCGGCGCCGGCGGCGTCGCGAGCTCGACACTGAGCGTAAACGACACCGCAAGCGCCACCAGCAGCCACTCCGTCAGCCTAACCAGTTCTGCGACCGGCGGCGCGGGCGGTTCAGCCACGGGCAAGGGCAGTACCGGGGCCGGCGGCGCGGGCGCCACCGCCAGCGCGGCGATCAATGTGATCGCCCACGCGGGCGGGAGTGCTACGGCCTATCAGATCGGCGGCGCCGGCGGCGCCGGACTCTCCGGCGCATCTGGTGGCGCCGGCGCGGCCAGCGCCATGACCAACGCTGTCAGCGGGAGCACCATTTTGGGGACGCTTGGCATCAGTCAGCAAGCGATTGGTGGGGCGGGCGGCGCCAGCGCCGGTGGTACGGCGGGCGCCGGCGGCGCGGCCAGCTCCAGCCTGACGTTCGATGATACGGTCAGCAAGACAGCGCGCAGCAACACCGTCACAAGCGGCGCCAACGCCATAGGCGGCGCCGGTGGGGCCGGGACGGCTGGATCCGCGGGCCACCTCGGCGCCAACGCCACGGCGTTTAGCACGCTCACAGTCCGGTATAACGGCGGCGCCAATGCGACCGCCACGGGCGGCACTGGCGGCGCAAGCGACGGATCAAAGGGTGTGGCGGGCGCTGGTGGGACGGCGGCCGCGAGCGCATCGGTGACCGCGATCGGGGCGGGGACAGCGTCCGGCACCGTCAGCCAGTCAGGCGGGATTGGCGGGCAGGGCACCAATGGCGCGACGGGCGGAGCCGGCGGGGCCAGCGCCATCACCAACGCCGTTACCGGTTCGACCAATGGCGGCAATCTGTACCTCTATCAGGACGCCTATGGCGGCGCGGGCGGCCTGAGCTATGGCGGCAAGGCCGGGGCGGCCGGCGCGGCCAGCTCGACCCTGACTTTCGATGACCGGAACAGCGCGACCAAGAGCGGTTATGTCGCCGCCAACGTCTACGCCATCGGCGGAACGGGTGGGTCGGGCGTCAGCGCCTCCGGCGTCGCCGGCGCCACGGCGGCCGGGTCGCTGACCCTGACGGCTACGCACTCCGAGGGCGGAGGCGTTTCGGCCACCGGCGGAACGGGCGGGGCCGGGGACGGCTCGGGCAAGACGGCGGGCGCCGGCGGCGTCGCCCAGGCCACGGGGTCGGTCACCGGCACTGGAACCTGGTCTGCTTCCATGACCGTCGCCCAGTCCGGCGGCGCCGGGGGCGTTGGGACAAACGACGCGGCCGGCGGCATAGGCGCCGCCAGCACGCTCAGCAATGCCGTGTCGGGGACGACCAACGGCGGAAGCCTGTCGTTGAATCAAACGGCCATTGGCGGCGCCGGCGGCGGGAGCGCGGGCGGAAAGGCGGCGGCGGGCGGAAAGGCGAGTTCGACCCTCGCTGTCGATGACACAAAGTCGAAAACAAAAAGCGGC
This sequence comes from uncultured Alphaproteobacteria bacterium, assembly GCA_963817995.1. Taxonomy (GTDB): domain Bacteria; phylum Pseudomonadota; class Alphaproteobacteria; order Caulobacterales; family Caulobacteraceae; genus Acaudatibacter. Next base: position 354,496 of record CAWFQJ010000009.1, on the reverse strand, counting down.
AGTGTCAGCATCACCGCTAGCTCCACCGGCGGCGCGGGCGGCTATGGGTTCGGCGCCAGCGGCGTGGCCGGCAGCACCGCGGCGTCCAGCGCCACCGTCACCGGCCTTTCCTCGGTCTCCGCCTATGCTTACGCCACGGGGGGCGCCGGCGGCGCGGGAGACGGAGCCGGCAATACCGGCGCCGCGGGCGTTTCCGGAACGGCCACGGCCTCCGCCACCTCGACCCGCGCCTATGGCGCCACGGCGGACGCCTTTCTTACCGGCGGCGCCGGGGGAGCGGGCACAAACGGCGCCACGGGCGGCGCCGGCGCGGCCGCGACACTCAGCAACGCGGTGAGCGGATCGACCAAGGGCAGCTACCTATATCTGACCCAGCAGGCCACGGGCGGCGCCGGCGGTAGCGCCAGCACCGACGCCGCCGGCGGGGCGGGTGGCGCGGCTGCCTCCACCCTCACCAGCACGGCCGACACCACCAACTACTATCATTACGTTTCAGCGACGGCGCTCGGCGGGACCGGCGGCGCGAGCGACGGCGCTAAGATGACCGGTGGCGCGGCCGGTTCGGCCACTTCGGCAATGACCTTGACTGACAACACCGCCAACGAACTCTATGGCACGGTCACCGCCACCGGGGGGATCGGCGGGGCGGGCACCGACGGCGCGGCGGGCGCCGCCGGCGGCGCGGCCAAGTCCACCATCACTGAAATCGGCGCCGGCACGCTGTACGGCGGCGGAACAGCGACGGGCGGCGCCGGCGGCGCCGCGGCGATCAACGCCAGCGGCGGCGCTGGCGGCGCGGGCACGGTCGCCGCCACGATCAGCGGAACCGGCTATATCAGCTTTCCCGATAATGCATTTGGGGGCGCTGGCGGCGCGGCTCTGGCGAACGGAAACGGCGGCGCCGGCGGTGCGGCGAATTCCACCGCCGTCGGATCAACCTCCTACGAAGGCGCGGTCTCGGCTCAGTCGTTTGGTGGAACCGGTGGCGCGGGCGACGGCGTCGGAAAGTCGGGCGGGGCTGGAGGCGCGGTGGCGGCCAGCGCCAAAATGACCGAAACCGCAGGCCAAGTTTATTACTCCGCGTCGGCCATCGCCAACGAAACCGGCGGCAATGGCGGCGCGGGCACGGACGGCGCCGCGGGCGGCGCTGGCGCGGCGGCCAGTGAGTCCAACGCCGCGACGGGTTCGGCGGCGGGCGGGACCCTTGACCTGGGTCAAACCGTTCGCGGCGGGTCGGGCGGGGCCAGCACCGGCGGCGTGGCCGGGAAGGCCGGCGCCGCCACCTCCACCCTTAATTTCGACGACACCGGCGCGGCGACGCCAAGCAGCACCATCGACGGCTGGGTCCAGGCGGTCGGCGGGTCTGGCGGTTCCGGCTACGGCACATCCGTCGGCGTCGCCGGCCAGACAGGGACGGCTCTACTTACCCTCACCGGCCTCAACAATGTCGAGGGCTATAACAACTACCAGGGTGGCCCCGGCGCCAGCGCTTATGGCGGGAGCGGCGGGTCGACCGCGGCCAATGGCGCCGGCGCCGCCGGCGGCGCGGCGACGACGACGATGAACCTGACCGGCGCCTACATCACCAGCGGCTCCGATTATTCTTACTATGGCTATCAATATTTTAATGCCGGCGCGTACAGCGATGGCGGCGCCGGGGGCGGCGCCGGCCTCAACGGCAGCGGCGGAAAAGGCGGTGCGGCGACGACGACCATGGTCGCCACGGGTAACACAGTCACCATCGTCGGGGCGGCTCAGGGCGGCAATGGCGGCGGCGCCGAGGGTCTTGGCAATGTCGGCGGCGCGGGCGCCGCGGCGACGATCACTGGCAAGGCCACCGGGACGGGAACTGGATCGGTGGAGGTGGCCGTCGACCAGGACGGCGGTTCTGGGGGCGGCGGTTACGATAGCGCCAATGGCGGGGCCGGCGCGGCCGCCGCGGTCACAAATGCGGCGACGGGAACGACCATCGGCGGCAGCCTGACCCTCATTCAAGGCGCCTACGGCGGCAATGGCGGCTTGAGCAATGGCGGCGTCGCCGGCGCGGCCGGCGCGGCAAGCTCCGTCATGAATGTCGATGACACTAAGAGCGCAACCCAGAGCAGCAATATCAGCGTCACGTCGATCGCCGCCGGCGGAGGCGGGGGGAATGGCGCGGAGGGGACCGCGGGCCTTGTTGGCGGTGTGGCCACCGCCAGCACGACTCTCAATGCAACCGAGCAGGCCGGCGGGGCGGCGAACGCCACGGGGGGCGCCGGCGGCGGCGCGGCGGCCAATGCGGCCGGCGGCGCTGGCGCGGCGGCGTCGGCTGTGAGCGCCGTGACCTCGGCGAACGGAGCGTCCAGCGGCGCCACCGCCACTGGCGGGGCCGGCGGCGGCGTCAGCCTGTATGGCTCCGGCGGGGTCTGGCGGCGCGGCGACGGCCAAGTCGACATCGACATCCACCGGCGTTTCCGGCGGCGGAGGATCGACCTCAACCGCCCAAGGCGGCGCCGGCGGCGCCGGCGAAGGAATCGGTAAGGTCGGCGGCGCTGGAGGGGCAGCCACGGCAACCGCCTCCGGAACGCTGGGCGAGCAATGGTTCGGAAACCGTGACCGCCAATCAATATGGCGGCGCCGGCGGCGCCGGCGTCAACAACGCCAACGGTGGCGCTGGCGCGGCCAGCACCCTCAGCCAGGCGGTGACAGGCTCAACCATTGGCGGAACCTTGTCGCTGGTTCAGCAGGCGACAGGCGGCGCCGGTGGCGGCAGCGCCGGCGGTGTCTCGGCCAAGGGCGCCGCGGGCGCCTCGACGCTGACGTTCGACGACACCAAGAGCAAGACTCAGAGTGGCTCGGTTTACGCCCAAAGCAACGCCACTGGCGGGGCGGGTGGCTCGGGGACGGGCGGATCGGCCGGTGGCGCGGGCGGCGGCGCCACCGCCGCCTTGGCGCTGACCACAGCGACCTACGCCAACGGCTCGACCGGTGCGGTCGCGGGCGCCGCCGGCGGAGCGTTGCTTGACAATGTCGGCGGCGCTGGGGCGGCCGCGTCGGCGACGACAACGGTGACAGCCGGGACAAATGGGACCGGTTCGGCAAGCGCCACCGGAGGCGCGGGCGGGGCGGTCGGAAATAACGGCGCGGGCGGCGCGGGCGGCGCCGGCGCGGCGGCGGCCACGACCAATGATGCGACGGGGGGAACCTCATCCGCAACGGCCCGTGGCGGCCAGGGGGGCGCCGGCGACGGCTCGGGCAACGCTGGGGGTATCGGAGGCGCCGCGACCGCGACCGCGGGCGGAGCCGACTCGGGGGCGACCAGTCAGCAGAACTCCGCCACGGCCGTTGCCGGCGCCGGCGGCGCCGGGAACGATCTGGCCGCCGGCGGCGCGGGCGGCGCCGCATCGATCTCCAACGGCGTGACGGGCTCCACGGTGGGAGGAAGCCTCTCCCTGACCGAAAGCGCCACCGGCGGCGCGGGCGGGGGAAGCGCCGGCGCCGCGGCGGGCGCCGGCGGGGCGGCGACCTTGACCGAGACCTTGGCCGACACCAAGAGCGTCTTCGTAAACGGCACGATCTCGGCTAAAGGCGGTGTGGGCGGCTACGGCAGTGTCGGCGGGTCCGGCGGCGCGGGCGGGGCGGCGACTGCGTCTCTGACCTTGACCGGCGCGACCTCGGTGACCGCCAATGTCACTGCGGCCGGGGGCGCTGGTGGCGGCGCGGACACCGGCGGGGCCTTGGGGGCCGGAGGCGCGGCCACGGCGACGAGTTCAGCGACGTCAACCGCAACCGCGAACGCGAGTGCGACGGCTAGCGGCGGGGTTGGCGCCAATGTCGCCGGAACGGCTTCGGCCACGACGACCACCAGCGGTACGAGCGGCTCTTATAGCGCCGCTGCAAAAACCGGCCTGCTCACCGGTCACCTCGTCCAGTCGGTCTCGTCCAGCTCTACCGGAAGCGTCGATGGCAAGAGCGTGGCGACCGCTCAGGCGGTCATAGCTGGCGCTGTGCCGGGGTTCGTCAAAACGGGGACGGCGGTGGCCGCAATCACCGGCGCACCGAGTTCGATCGCCACTGGAACGGTCTTGACCGCGAACAGCAAGATCAAGGCGGCGTTCGGATCGTCTCCGGTCTTCTTTGGCATCGCCGAGTTGGGCGGCGGTTATTCGTCCGGCGGCAAGACCGCTCAGTCGATTACCTCAACCGTCAACGAGACCGTGGATCTCACCCAGCTCAAGACGCCGGAGGATCTTGTTGTCGGCTTCTACAACGGAACCTCGGTTGGCACGGGCGTCACGGGCGTAACGTTCAACCTCTATGTCGATGGTGTGGACGTCGATAGCCAAAGCTGGAGCGGGTCGACCGCGGCGGCGTCGGCCAAGACCTACTTCACCGACAATTCCGATGATTTGGGCTCGCTGGTCAGCGGCTCGACTCTGGTCGGGACCAATACGGTGCTTTCGGTGCAAGCCGTGCTCACGGTGGCGAGCGACAAGGCCAGCTCCGGCTTTTACGGCGATATCATCGTCGGTGATCCGCCCGCCACGGCGACCAAAGCCTCAGCCTCGACCGCGGGTGCGTCACCTCAGGTGTTCACTACGGCCATGTCCAGCTTCGGCGCCTCCGCCGGTGCGGCAGTGACGGCGGCGAACGACTTCATGTCGACCCGACAGGCCGCCCTAATGGCGCCCCGGCATGCGGCTACCGCCTAGGCCGGCGGCGGGTCGCCGAAATCAGGCGGCGATGGTTTCTGCCGCCGCGGGGCGCGCTGGAGTTGTCGATTCCAGCGCTGCCGCCGGTCGCGAAAAGCGCATGACGCCGTCATCGAGCTTGCCATAGCGGAAGGCCATGAGGTCGAGGGCGTAGTTCTGATAGACCTTCCAAGGGGCTTTGTTCCCTTGTTGGGGCAACCGGCCGAGCGCGCGTTGGACATAGCCGGATGAGAAGTCGAGCCAGGGCGCCGGCGCCAAGGTCGGATCTTCATTCACTGGCCGGCATTGCGTGAAGCCGCCCTTCTCCATGTGATTTAGAAGCCTGCAGACATACTCGGCCGTCAGGTCGGCCTTGAGCGTCCAGGAGGCGTTGGTGTAGCCGAACGTGGCGGCCAGGTTCGGCACGCCGCTGAACATCATTCCCTTGTAACTGAACGTTTTTGGCAGATCGATCCGGGCGCCGTCGACGATCACCTCCAGCCCGCTCATGAGCTGCATATCGAGTCCGGTCGCGGTGACGATGATGTCGGCGCGCAGCTTGTGTCCACGCTTGAGGCGGATGCCGTCTGGCTCGAAGGTGTCGATATGCTCGGTGGCCACGGAGGCCTTTCCGGACTTGATCGCTTCGAAGAGGTCGGCGTCGGGGACCAGGCACAGCCGCTGGTCCCAGGGGTTATATTTCGGCGTGAAGTGGGTGGCGACGTCGTAATCAGGGCCGAGCTGCGCGCGCACCATGTCGATCAAGCCGGTCTTGGCCTTGGCCGGGTTCTTGCGCATCAAATTGAAGATGTAGAGTTGGCCGAGCACATTTCGCCAGCGGACGATGGCGTAGGCCAGTTTCGAGGGGACCAGCTCGCGCAAGGTGTTGGCGAATGAGTCTTCCGCCGGCCTTGAGACCACATAGGTCGGTGAGCGCTGCAGCATGGTCACGTGGGCCGCGGTCTTGGCCATTTCGGGCACCAGGGTGACGGCGGTGGCGCCGCTGCCGATCACCACCACCCGCTTGCCCGCGTAGTTCAGCTTCTCCGGCCATTGCTGGGGGTGGATGATCTGGCCTTTGAAGGTCTCCTCACCGGGGAACGCCGGCCGATAGCCGGCGGCGTAGTTGTAATAACCGGCGCACATATGGAGGAAATTGCAGGTCACGCGCTGAGGCGTCTTCTCCGGACCTTGCTCATAGTCCACCGTCCAGCGGGAGGTGTCCGAATCCCAGGCCGCGCGCTTCACCTTGCGGCCGTAGCGGATGTGCTTGTCGATGCCATAGGCTTCGGCGGTCTCGTGGAGGTAGTTGAGGATGGCCGGTCCGTCGGCGATCGCCTTGGCCTCCTTCCAGGGGCGGAACGAAAACCCCAGGGTGTACATGTCCGAGTCGGAGCGGATGCCCGGATAGCGGAACAGGTCCCACGTGCCGCCCATGGCCTCGCGAGCCTCGAAGATGGCGTAGGTCCGTTTAGGGCAGCGCGACTGGAGGTAGTAGCCCGCGCCGATTCCTGAGATGCCGGCGCCGACCACCAGCACGTCGAAATGTTCCATCGCGATGATTTCCTCGGCCGCGCTCGACTGGCGTTCATCTTATCGTCATTCACTTTAACAGCATTTAGGGTCATGACGGAAACGGCGCTAGCGCCGGAGACAGAAAGCCGCAGGGCGCACTTTTTTGGGGGACGGGGCCGGTTGGCCTGACCAGGCATGGCGTCACAACGCGACATCGACAACCGCCATCCGATCACCGGCGCCCTGATGCTGGCGACGCTGATGAACACGCTCGACACCACCATCGCCAACGTCGCCCTGCCGCACATCCAGGGCAGCGTCTCGGCCTCCCAGGACCAGATCACCTGGGTGCTGACCTCCTACATCATCGCCGCGGCGATCATGACGCCCGCTGTCGGGCTGGCTGTCGCAGAAGATCGGCCGCAAGCGGATGTTCCTGATCTCGATCGCCGGCTTCACCGTCGCCTCGATGCTGTGCGGCATCGCCACCAGCCTGCCGGAGATCGTCGTCTTCCGCCTGCTGCAGGGCATCGCCGGCGCCTCGATGATGCCGCTGTCGCAGACCGTGATGCTCGACATCTATCCGCCCAAGCAGATCCCCCAGGTGATGGCCATCTGGAGCGCGGCGGTGATCCTGGGGCCGATCATCGGCCCGGCGCTGGGCGGCTGGCTCACCGAGAACTTCTCCTGGCGCTGGGTGTTCTACATCAACCTGCCGATCGGCATCCTGGCCTTCCTCGGCCTCTGGATCTTCATGGACGACGACAGGGGCGGGAAGGCAGCGGCCCTTCGACTTCCTGGGCTTCGGGGCTCTGGTCACCTTCATCGGCGGCCTTCCAGCTGATGCTCGACCGCGGGCCCAGCCAGGACTGGTTCGGCTCCAGGGAGATCTGGATCGAGGCCGCCGCCGCCGCCATCGGCTTCTATGTCTTCCTCGTCCAGACCCTCACCTCGCCAGCACCCGTTCTTCCACCGCGACCTCGCCAAGGACCGCAACTTCGTCGCCACCACCGTGTTCGGCTTCTTCACGGGCGCCCTGCTTTTCTCCACCTCCGCCCTGCTGCCGTCGCTGATGCAGAACCTGATGGGCTTCTCGGCGCTGCAGAGCGGCTACGCCAGCATGCCGCGCGGGCTTGGCTCCCTGATCGCCTTTCTCGCCGTCCCTATGCTCCTGGCGAGGTTCGGGGCGCGCCCGGTCCTGTTCGTCGGGCTGGCGCTGTCGCTGCTGGCCATGTGGCAGATGAGCCGGTTCGACCTGATGATGACCTCCGGGCCGATCATGCTCTCCGGCCTCACCCAGGGCATGGGTACGGGCCTGATGTTCGCGCCGCTCACCTCCCTGGCCTACGTCACCCTCTCGCCGGTGCATCGCACCGAGGGCACCATCGTCGCCACCATGGCTCGAAATCTCGGCTCCAGCGCCGGCATCTCCCTGCTCCAGGCGGGCCTCATCCGCCAGAGCGCCATGGCCCACCAGGTGCTGGCGACCCACACTCAGCCGAGCGATCCGGTGTTCCGCGCCGCCCTGCCGTCCATGCTCAATCCCGACAGCGACTTCGGCATCCAGGCTCTCAACGCCGAGGTGACGCGTCAGGCGGCGATGATCGGCTATGACAGCATGTTCAGCCTGATGATGGTGATGGTGATCGTCATGGCGCCGCTGCTGCTCTTCCTGCGGCCGCCCAAGCCCAGCGCCCTGGCCGCGCCTCTGGAGGCGGTGGACTAACCGGGCGCGCTGGCGCCGGAGAGCGCCAAGGCCTCCGCATGGCTGGTCGCCACCCAGCCCTTTTCTTCGCGCCAGCGGTCGGGCGTGGCGGCGAAGCGGCTGAGCGACAGCTTGTCGATGTCGGCGAACGTGCAGCGGCCTTCCAGAACAAGATCGCGCACCGCGTGGCCGCTGGCCGGCGAGAGGCCGAAGCCGACGCCGCGACATGGTGGCGACGGTGACGTTGTCGGGATCCTCCAGGCGATCGAGCACCGGCCGACCATCGGGGGTGTTCTCGACGACCCCGGCCCAGCTGCGGATGACGCGCAGATTCGCCGGCGCCCGGGAAGCAGTTCCGCCACGCGACGCGCGAGATTGCGCAGCAGGGGCGTGGAGGGCCGCCGCCGAGGCCCGTCCTCCTCCACCTCGATCCACTCATGCGGGCCGCCGCCGTAGGCGAGGTTGCCGCGCAAGGTCTGGCGGCCATAGAGGCCGTTGCCGTCGACCCCGCCGATGGCCATCAGCGGCGCCGGCTCGGTGACGATCATCTCCGCGCGCGCCGGCGCCAGCGGCAGGCGCGCGCCGACCTGGCGCCAGCAGCATTCCGGTCTGCGGCCCGGCCGCGACCACCAGGTGGTCGCAGGCAAAAGGCGCCGCGCGGCGTCTCGACCGCGTCGCCGCTTCCGCCGGCCGTCGAGAATGCGTGTCACCGGGCGCGTGCTGCAGGATGCGGCCGCCAAGGTCCTGCAGCGCCCAGGCATAGGCCTGCACCGTCCGCTGCGGATTGGCGTGGCCGCCAAAGCGCAAATGAATGCCGCCGGCAGCATTGTCGCCGGCCAGCGGCACGAACTCGCGTACGCCTTGCGGGTCGAGATCGTCGACCTGATAGCCCAGTCGCCGGCACATCTGGGCCATGCGCTGGTAGTTGCGCAGATGCTGGTCGGTGGTGGCGAAGATCACCCGCTCGCGGCGATATTCGGTGGGATAGCCGAGCAGCTCGTCCATCAGCGGCCACAGGCGCTGTTCCTCGTGGAACAGCGGGCTGTGATAGTGCGAGGCGCCGCCGCCGTTGCGGCCCGAGGCCTCCCAGCCGACCACGCCCTTGTCGAGCACCAGGACGTCGACCCCGGAGCGCGCCAGCCACCAGGCGGCGCTGAAGGCCGGTGACGCCCGCCGCCGATGACGACCACCGAGGCGCCGGTCATGGATCGACGCTCTCCGGCCAGCATCGCCGCCGAGCAGTGAGCCTCGCGCTCGGTGCCGATGTCGTCGTAGGGAATCCACTGGGTGGGGATGCCGAACCACACGTCCCAGTCGGTCGGTCATCGCCTTGGCCTCGTCCCAGTCGGCCAGCACCTTCAGCGGCAGCGGCCGCACCGGCGCGCGATAGCTGGCCAGGGGGATATCCGCGCGCCTGGCCGTTGGAGGCGCAGGCGAGCGCGAGAGCCACCTGCTCGCGGCAGCGGCGGCCCTGGCAGGCGCCCATGCCGGCGCGGGTCAGGCGCTTGATCTGGTCCTGGTTGGCCGGTCCGCTCTCCAGCAGAGAGGCCAGATCCCGCCGGGCCATGGCCGGCGGCGCGGCGCCGAGATAGGCCGGCTGGCGCACGCCCAGCAGGGCCTCGCGGGTCACCGCCTCGCACTGGCAGATGACGACATCGTCGGGACCGGCCGCCATGAGCGCGCGCATCCAGGTCTGCCGGTAGGCCAGGGCGTCGGAGACGCCAGCCTGAGCCACGCCGGCCACGTCGCCGGCGACGAACACCTCGGCGAGGGTGGTCGCGCGGCCGTCGGCGCTTGCGGGAACATGGCCGCCGAGGGCCGGTTGCATGGCGAGCCCGGCGCCGAGCCCATCGAGCAGTTCGATGTTCGGAACGACGCCCAGGGCCTCAACGATGGTGTCGCAAACGATCTCGAATTGATCGCCATTTGATCCCTGAATGATCACAGTTTCCACACCGTCGAGACCGCCGACGGCGCGGATCGGCGTGGCGCCGACGTGGATCGGCACGCCGGCGGCCGCGAGCTCGGCGAGCAGGGCGGCAGGTCCGCGCGGCGCCCCCTCGACCTCGATCAGGGCCGCCACCTCGAGCCCCCGGCGCAGCGCCAGAAGCGCGGTCCTCAGCGCCAGCTCTCCCGACCCCAGGATCACAAGGCGGCGGCCGGCGAAGGCGTCGTAGATTTCGAAGAGGGCGGCGAGGCCTTGGGCGCCCATCACGCCGGGCTGGTCCCAGCCGTCGAAGGCCAGGGCCAGGTCGCGGGCGCCGGTGGCGAGGACCAGGCGCTCGAACCCGACCATCCAGGCGCGGTCTTCGTCGGCGAGGCCGACCACCGGGCCCGGCAGGGCGGCGAGGCCATAGCCGTTCACCCAGGCGCCCCAGCAGGAGACGCCGAGCTCGATCTCCACGCCGGCGTCGAAGGCCTCGGCCAGGGCCGGGCGGGCGGCGAACACCTGCTCGATCATCCGGCCCCGGGCCTGGACCGCGCCGTTGTAGCGCGCGCCATAGTAGAGCGGGATGTCGAGGCCCATCAGGCCGGGGACACCGGGTTCTCGTCCACCAGCAGCACCTGGGCGCCGTCCCTGGCGGCGTCGATGGCGGCGGCGACGCCGGCCGCGCCGGCGCCGATCACCAGCACCTCGACCTGCCGGTCGGGCGCCGGGAACTTGCCGGCCATGGCGTTGGGATCGAAGCCGCGCGTGGTCATACCGCCTCCAGGCCGCGGGCCAGATCGGCGATCAGGTCGTCGGGATGCTCCAGGCCCACGGAAAGGCGCAAGGTCCCGTCGGTGATGCCGCCGGCCAGGCGACGATCGACCGGCACATTGTAGTGGGTGGTGGTGGCCGGGTGGCAGATCAGCGTCTCCGATCCGCCGAGGCTGACCGCCAGCTTGAGGATTTGCAGCTGATCGAGCAGGCGGAAGGCCGCCGCCTCGCCGCCCCTCACGGTGAAGGAGAAGGTCGAGCCGGCGCCGCGGCACTGGCGGTCGTAGACGGCGCGGGCCGGCGAGCCGCCCGCGAGGAAGCCCAGATAGGTGAGGCCCTCCACCTTGGGGCTGCCCCGGAGAAAGGCCGCCACGGCGGCGGCGTTGGCGCAGGCGCGCTCGGTGCGCACCGCCAGGCTCTCCAGCGAGCGCAGCATCAGCCAGGCGGTGAACGGCTCCATGTGGTTGCCGAGGATGATCCGCAAAGTCTTCAGCGGCGCGATCAGCGCCTCCGCGCCGCTGACCGAACCGGCCAGCAGGTCGCTGTGGCCGCCGCAATATTTGGTGAGCGAGGTGACGCAGAGGTCGGCGCCGTCCTCCAGCGGGGTCTGCAGCAGGGGGCCCAGAAAGGTGTTGTCGACGGAGATAAGGGGACGCTTACCTTGTTTCTCGCCGATCTCGTCGGCGATCCGACGCACCAGGGCGATGTCGACGATGGCGGCGGTGGGATTGGCCGGGCTCTCCAGCATGAAAAGCGCCAGCGGGCCCCTTCTCCATGGCGGCCCGCGCGGCGGCGCGGATGGCCGCCTCGTCGCAGCCGTCGGCCGTCGCCTCGATATGGACGCCCATATCGGCCATCAGCACGTTCAGGAGATTGTCCGCCCCCGAATAGATCGGCCTCGTATGGACCACGCTGTCGCCCGGCCGCAGGAAGGCCAGCGCCAGGGTGGAGATGGCCGCCATGCCGCTGTTGAAGCCGGCGCAGGCCTGCGCCCGATCCAGCGCCGCCACCCGCGCCTCGACCATGGAGAGATTGGGATGGCCGAGCCGGGAATAGATGAAGCCGTCGGCGATCGGGCCGCCGCCCTGCGCCTCCACGGCGCCGTCGAAAAAAGCGCGGTGGAAATCCTTGGCCGCCTGGGCGCTGGGATAGACGTAGGTGGAGGTGAGCACGATCGGCGGCTTGGCCGCGCCCCAGGCGTCGGCGGGGTCATAGCCGTGACCCACCGCCAGGGTGTCGGGATGGAGCGCGGCGCGCTCAGCCGGCGGCAAGGCGCGGCGCTTCCCGGGGCCGGCGACGGCCGACGCCCTCATCGTCCAGATAGCGCCGGGCGGCGGCGCAGTACCAGTCGACGAAGCTCAGGGCCAGGGCCTCGGCGTCCGGCGAGAACGGCCCCGGCCGGAAGCCGGGCGAACTCACCCCCGCCTGGTTGTTCTCCACCAGATCGCGGTCCTGCAGATTGGTGCGGGTCCACAGCCGTGTCAGATCCTCGATCTCGTAGTCGACGCCTTCGACCGCATCCTGATGAACCAGCCATTTGGAGACCACCAGGGTCTCGTGCGGGCTCACCGGCATGGCGGTGAACATGAACACCTGGTCGGCGGTGGCGTGGGCGAAGCCATTGGGCTCCACCGCCCAGCGCAGCGAGCCGATATCGCCGCCCTCGGCCTCGCACATCAGCCTACGGACGGAATGCTCTCCATCCATGGTCATGGACTTGAAGCCGTCGTTGAGGGTGAAGCGGATCGCCTGCCACCAGTCGCCCTCGATCGGCCCGATCGGCAGGCCGACCGCGGCCAGGCGTTCGTACGAACCGCTCCTGGCGCCGATCCTCGCCATAGTCGAAATGGGCCGAGGCGCCGACCGGGAAGCTCTGGGCCAGCTCCGGATGGGCGCCGGAGCAATGGTAGCACTCCCGGGCGTTCTCCATCACCAGCTTCCAGTTGGCCTTCTCATAGAGCACGCTTTGGTGGGCGAGCTTGGCGTGGCCGAGATTGTGCGGCGCGATCAGGGGGCCGAAGGCGCGCTTGAAGTCCTCGGTCGGCGGCGGATCGTCGGCCAGGCAGACATAGAGCACGCCGCCGAGGCTCTCGACGTGAACGGGGATCAGGCCGTGATCGGCCGGCCGGAAGTCGTCGCGGCATGCGCGTGGCCGAGACCAGCTCGCCGGAAAGCTCATAGGTCCAGCGGTGATAGGGGCAGACCAGCCGCGCGCTCGCCCCGGCGCCGGCCGGGCAGATCCGGGCGCCGCGATGGCGGCAGCTGTTGTGGAAGGCGTGCAGGCCGCCGGCCCGGTCGCGGGTGATGAGCACCGGCGCCGTCCCGACGGTCGCCGCCATCCAGCCGCCCGCGCGCGGCAGTTCGACCTCGAAGCCGACCATGATCCACGCGCGGCCGAAGATCGCCGCCATGTCGAAATCGAACGCCTCGGCGCTGTTGTAGAGCGCCCCCGGCAGGCCGTGGCCGGGCTGGCGCTCCCCGAGGAGCCGCGCGATGTGGGCGAGATCGACCATGGCAAGAGTCTATTCTCCAAAGTCTCCCGTTTGCAAAGCGCCAAGCCACCTGGACGGCGCGAACCCATCGCGGGACCCTTGCCGCCGCATCGAATAAATTCACCACGGAGCGCACGGAGAACACGGAGTTTGGGTTAGCCTGGACCGCCGGCGTCCTCGCCGGCAGCGCGAAGCGCCGTCTTCTTGCTGGAAAAGACTCGGGCTTCGCCCGTGCCGGCGGGGACGCCGGCGGTCCAAGGGAGGGACGATGGCCGATAACTGGAAGCTGCCGGCGCCGGGTCCGGTGCGGGGGGTGGAGAATGACTGGATCGCGGTCGGGGGCGGCGAGCGGCTGGCGGTCCAGCTGTGGATTCCGGACACCGATCGCCTGGCGCCGGTGGTGCTGGAATATATTCCCTATCGCAAGCGCGATCGCTATCGCGCCTATGGCCAGTATTGGGGGCGAAGGCTGGCTGGGTTCGGCATCGCCTACGCCCGGGTCGATACGCGCGGCAGCGGCGATTCCACCGGGGTGCTCACCGACGAGTATCTGCCGCTCGAACAGGAGGACGCGGCGCGGGCCATCGCCTGGCTGGCGGCCCAGCCGTGGTGCAACGGGTCGGTGGGGATGCGGGGCGTTTCGTGGGGCGGGTTCAGCGCCCTGCAGGCCGCCGCCCTCGCCCCGCCGGCGCTCAAGGCGATCATGCCCATGTGCGCCTCGGATCGTCGGTATACGGATGACGCCCACTATATCGGCGGCGCCCTTGGCCTCACCGATCTCAAATGGGCGGCCAGTTTCAAGCTGGTGATGGCCGCGCCCCCCGATCCGGCGCTGAGCGGCGAGGATTGGGAAGCGCTATGGCGCCGGCGCCTGGAAGCGTCGCCGGCGATCGCGGCGAAGTGGCTCCGCCATCAGCGGGAAGACGGCTATTGGCGCCAGGGATCGGTGGCGGAGAATTATGGCGCCATCCGCTGCCCGGTCTATCTGGTCGGCGGACTGGGCGATCCCTACAACGCCGCCATTCCCCGGCTACTGGCCGGCCTGAGCGTTCCGCGCAAGGCCCTGATCGGCCCCTGGCGCCACGGCTATCCCGCGCCGGCCTCCCCGGGACCCGGGCTCGACTGGGCGCACGAAGAAGTGCGCTGGTGGGATCATTGGCTGAACGGGGTCGAGACAGGGATCATGGACGAGCCGATGCTGCGGGTGTTCATGGCCGAGGCCACGGAGGCGCGGACGAGTGGCGGCGAGCTCCCCGGCCGCTGGGTGGCCGAGAGCGCCTGGCCGGCGCCGGACGCGCGGACGCGGACGCTGCATCTCCGCCCTGACGGATTGGCGGATCAGGCCGCCGAGAGCGGGACGGCGCGGATCGTCGGCGATCGGATCGTCGGCCTGTGCGCGCCCGAGTGGGTTCCCTTCGCCCTGGCCGAAGTCCCCGGCGAACAGACGCCGGACGACGCGCTCAGCCTCGCCTTCGACAGCGCCCCGCTCGAGGACGATCTCGAGATCCTCGGCGCACCAAGCGTAGCCATACGCCTTACCGCCGATCGGCGGGTGGCGCATCTCGCCGCGCGGTTGACCGAGGTGAGCGCCGATGGCCGCTCGTGGCTGATCGCCTGGGGCCTGATCAACCTCACTCACCGAGAGAGCCACGCCGAGCCCGCGCCTCTGGAGCCGGGCGCCGCCTATGAAATCCCGCTCGCCCTGTCGTTCACCGCCCATCGCTTCGCCAAGGGATCGCGCCTGCGCCTGGCCTTGAGCCAGAGCCTCTGGCCCCTGGTCTGGCCGGCGCCGGAGCCCGCGAGCCTGGAGATCGAACTGGCGGGAAGCCGGCTCGTCCTGCCGGTTCGCGAGCGGCCGGCCGCCGAGGCGCCGTTCGGCATTCCCCTTCAGGCCGGCGTGCCTCCGGGGGCTGGCGGTCCGGCTGTGGAGGCGACGCGGGAGGACGGCGCCATCGCCTTTCGCGCCCGGTGGCCAGAGAGCGTCGCCGAGGCGCCGGAGATCGGCACGGTTCTCACCGGATCAGGCCCGAACGCCGAGCTTTCGATCACCGAGGGCGATCCCAACAGCGGCCTCTGGCGGGTGAGCCAGTCGAGCGGCTATCGGCGCGGGGACTGGGATTGCCAGTTGGAAAGCCGGGTCGAGCTGCGATCGACGGCGAGCCATTTCCGCGTGCGCGAGCGCCTCGTCGCTCGGAAGGATGGCGAGGTGATCTTCGAGCGCGAGCACAAAGAAGCCATCCCCCGGGATCTGATGTGAGCTCGACCCTATAGCCTCTCCTCGAGGGAAAGGGGGTAGCGATAACCCGATTGGGCTCACGTTTCCACCCGACCGCAGCATCGTTGCAATCCGCTAAGGGCTGCTTTCGAGAGATTGTGTTGAAAAACTCCTGGCGACCTCTTTGGAGGGGCGGGTCGGACCTCAAATGGGACTTCCAGTAGAATTTAAAACTCTAATTACACCACGTCTCGCAACGATATTGCTCAATTTTCGGCAAGGTGAACGGGTTGGGGAGTTTTTCTACACAATCGAGACGAAGGAGACATTCGCAGTCGCGAAGTTTAACACCGTTGCGGGCCGCGAATGAAAGTTGGAGCATCCGCTCGCCGCGCGGTAGCCAACGGCGACAATCGACCCATTGCGGATGTCCGCAACTCGGCTGATCAAGTGTGACATGACCCCAGATGTCGAGGCTCTTATCCAGGTGCTCGCCGAAGCGCGCACGTTGCTCGCAGAGCATGGCTACACCTCGGTGGTGGCGCGGCTGCACGATCTGGAAGCCCGCCTAGCTCGCGGCGACACGGAAGCGGTGGTTTCTGCGGTCTCCGAAGCGACGGGAAGCGCCGGTTCGCTAAGGGACGTCTACCTCTACGGCGAAGGTGGCGCGGATTTGCCGGCGGCCAATGCGCGGCTTGATACTCTAGTGCGGGAAGTCGAGAGAACCGCGCGAGAAGCGGCAGGCAGTCTCGGACTCCGCTTGGTTCGTTAAGTCCGCCTTCCACCCACCTCAGAAGTTGGGAAGGTCGCTCTCAGAAAGTCGCCGGAGCCGGGAAATGGCTCGCGGCATGACCATCAGGGCCATCGGGACAATGTCAGGAATCCACCCCAAAGGAGACTTGGTGGGGCTTCTGGGCACCCCCCTCAAAACGTCGTCCGGCCCGCCCGCGTGCGCTCGGCCTTGGCGGTGAAGAGGGCGTTGAGGCCGGCGCCGGCCTTGCCGACCAGGAGGACGCCGTCGCCGGCGGCGATCTTCAGATCGGCCGGTGGGCGGGTGACGGTTTCGCCGTCGCGGCGATTGATCTGGACCACGAAGAAGGCGCCCTTGGCCCGGGCTTCCAGTTCGCCGATGGTGAGGCCGACCACGGCGGCGCCCTCGGCGGCCACGGCCACGTCCATCTCCAGGCCCAGATCGCGCAGCACCTTTTCGAAATCGGCCATGCGCTCGCTGCCGCGGATGAAGCGGGCGGTCTCCGGAAAGAGGATCATCTCGGCGATGCGCTCGGCGCCGATGTGGGTGGGCAGCACCACCTTGTCGGCCCCGGCCTGGATCAGCTTGCTCTCGGTGCTGGGCAGCTCGCCCCGGGCGATGATCTGGATCGCCGGATTGAGGCTGCGGGCGCTGAGCGTAATGAAGACATTGGCCGCGTCGTTGGGCAGCACCGTCGCCAGGATCCGCGCGCGATCGATGCCCACGGCCTGGAGGGCGCCCTCGTCGGTGGCGTCGCCCTGCCAGGCGCAGGTAGCCGAGCTCGCGGGCCTCGGCCAGGCGGCTCTCCTCGCGCTCCAGGATCACGAAGTCGGCGCCGCCGGCGGCGAGGTCCTTGGCCAGCATCACGCCGATGCGGCCGAAGCCGCAGACGATCACATGGCCGCTTCAGTTTGTTGATGTCGGTTTTCACGCGGTTGGCGCCCAGCAGTTGTTGGATTTGAGAGAAGGTCAGGGCCTGGACCAGGGCCCCGGTGACCAGGATCATGCCGGTGCAGCCGAGCACGATGGTGCTCACCGTGATCAGGTGCAGCGCCGGCGTATTGATCGGCCGCACCTCGCCGTAGCCCACGGTGTAGACGGTCAGCAGCACCATGTAGAGGGCGTCGCCGAAGCTCCAGCCCTGGGTCATGTAGGCGCCCGTGGCGACGGCCACGACCCCCACCATGAAGGCGATGATCCAGATCAGATTGCGCAGCGGCGAGCTCGCCAGGCGGTTCATGCGGCCGGCCAGATTCCTCCAGAAGGTCCGGCGACGGTAGATCGCGTCGGCCGCCGGCGCCATCGGCGAGGGCGCGATTGGCCAAAGCGCGCGCCGGGCGCCTGCGAAAGCGGCGCTTGCGCCGGCGCGCGGATTCAGCCGACAACGGACGGCAAGGTTCCAGGGCGGGGGCGCGCATGGCGGCGGCGGAAACATCGGGCGCGAAGGTCGCACTCCCCAGCGCGGCGCCTTTGGGCGCGGCGGTGGTGCCGCTGCTCGCCCTGGCGGTGTTCATCAACTACATCGACCGCGGCAACCTCGCCACCGCCGCGCCGCTGATGAAGGATGAGCTGAAGCTCTCCGGCTCCCAGATCGGCCTGCTGCTGTCGGTGTTCTTCTGGACCTATGTGCCGTTCCAGCTCCTGGCCGGCTGGCTGGCCGAGCGGATCAACGCCTATCGCACCCTGGCGATCGGCCTGGCGATCTGGTCGGTGGCCACGGCGGCCACCGGCCTGGCCAGCAGCTTTTCGGTGCTGATCGCCCTTCGCCTGTTGCTGGGGATCGGCGAGAGCGTCGCCTTTCCCTGTTCCTCCAAGCTGATCGGACAGCATCTGCCGGCCGACAAGCTGGGCGCGGCCAATGGCATGGTCGCCCTGGGTCTCTCACTCGGCCCGGCCTTCGGCACCTTCACCGGCGGCCTTTTGATGGCGCGTTTCGGCTGGCGGACGGTGTTCATGGTCTTCGGAGCGGCCTCGCTGCTGTGGCTATGGCCGTGGCTCGCCCAGACCCGCCGCGCCTGGCCCGCGCCGGAAGCGAAGTGGCCGCCGGCCCCGACCTATGGCGCGATCATGCGGCGGTTGGAGGCCTGGGGCGCGGGCCTTGGCCACTTCTGCAACAACTACGCCTTCTATTTCGTGATCTCCTGGCTGCCGCTCTATCTGGTGAAGTCCCGGGGCTTCACCGTCCCGCAAATGGCCGAGATCGGCGGGCTGGTCTATCTGGTCTACGCCGCCAGCGCCTTCGTCACCGGCCGCCTCACCGATCGGTGGATGCGCGCCGGGGCCAGCGCCAATCGCGTGCGTAAGACCGCCGCGCTCGCCGCCTGCGTGGTCGCCGCCGCCAGCCTGGTGGTCTGCGCCCTGGGCGACCGGACGATGTCGGTGGCGGGCCTGTTCGTCGCCGGCATAGGGTTCGGCTTCAACAGCGCCGGCGTCTACGCCATCGGCCAGACCCTGGCGGGACCGGGCGGCGTCGGGCAAATGGGTCGGCTTCCAGAACTTCCTCGGCAATATCGCCGGCATCGTCGCGCCGCTGGTCACCGGCTTCATCGTCGACCGCACCGGCCAGTTCGTCCTGGCCTTCCTGGTCGCCGGCGCCGTCAGCCTGCTGGGCGCGGTCGGCTGGTGCCTGATGATCAGGCGGATCGAGCCGTTGAAGTGGGAGGGAGCGTAGGGGCAACCTGGCGCGAGCCCCCTCCACGTTGGCGTCGGGGTCCCCCTCCCCCAGGGGGGAGGAGAGCGTTGTTGGCGGTCTAGGCGAGCCCCAGCACCGCGCCCAGGACCATGAGGATCCCGGCCAGGCCGGCGGCCCAGGCGAGGGGGCGGACGAAGGGGACGCCGGCGAGATAGAGGATGGCGTGGGCGAGGCGAGACCAGAAGAACAGCTCGGCGCCCAGGACGGTGGTGGCGTTGCTGATGTGGGCCACCGCGGCGATCAGCACCAGCGGCGCGAAGATGGTCAGGCCCTCGCGATGATTGTCGACCACCCGCTTGGTTCGGGCCTGAAAGGGCCGGGGCGGCGGCAGATCATCGCGGTGGCCGGCCATCGGCATGGCGCCCTGGGCGGCGACGCCCGCGCCCGCCTGGATCAGCACCAGGACGATCAGCAAGGTCGTGGCGTAGGCCAGCATTGTCAGTTCAACGGTCATCGCATTCCTCCCCGAGCCGATTCACGGCCTATTCTGTCGATTGCGCGCCACGCTGGAGGGTGTGTCAAGTGTGGGGCGGTGGAGAGAGTTGGTGGCCGAGCGGCAAAAACAGACCCCGAATGCAGGCGGCGTTTCGCACGGCGATTTCCGCGTGCGTCTTCTCGTATATCTCCGCGCCTTCGTATACCGGCTCGCCTTCGACAAAGAGGCCGCGCACTGTATCGAAACCCTTGTCGGTGCTCGCGATCAGGTGGTTGAGGACGGCGCAATCGAGCTTCCTCATCACCTTATCCTTTTTGCGAGGGTCCTTGGGCGCCGGTGTATTCTTGGGCAACTTCCTCCCGGACTTCTCGTAGAGAGCGGTCAGGCTTTCATGGGCGGCCCTCACTAGCGGCACGTTCTCCCGGACGGAAAGATCCAGACAGCGCCCAGGCTCTATCACCGCGCCAATCACAAACGGTTCCTTGATCTCCCCGCGTCCCGCCTTCTCCTTCGCCCATTCCAGGGCCCGGTCGTGATCGTTTTCCCAGAAATAGATTCCCGAGCCGAGCCAATGATATTCCCGCTCTTCGGCCCGGATGATCTCGGCGCCGCTGACCAGCTTAAGACCAAGCTCGCGGTCGCAGCCGTGGAAACCGATGATGAAGGATGCATGGGGGCGCATTTAGCCCCGAGCCCAAGACCCCTCGGCGAATTCCCGCTTCTCTCGAAGCTGTTCGTCTTCGAGGCGCGCGCGGGCTTGATCGCGGGTCATGCGCCTGGCCTCCTGAACGGAGGCTTGCAGCTTTTCCAGCAGCGCCTGTCGTTCTTCGTCACTCATCGCCATCTCCCCTGCGCCCAGAATCACTAGCGTAATTCGCGAAGGCGGTGAATCCTGGTTTATGGATTCATAGCGTGCGGGCCTGGCGATCGCCACGGGCCCATCTCCCAAATCTCCGGGACTCACACGTCGCCCCTGACAATAGCCCGCAAAATCGAGGCTGGAGGTTCGCGGCGTCGGGGCCTAAAATGGACCCGGGCGTTCCCCGCCAAACTCCCGGGACTTCCGGGAACCGGCGGGGCGGCGTGATCGTTCGCGGCAGGGGAGTCCTGGAGGCTTGGGGCCCATGGTCAAACCGGTGAATTTTCTGGCGCTCGCCGTGCTGGCGATCCCCGTGATGTCTCACGCCACCGCCGCGTCCAAGGCGCGAACCGTCCATCCCCGCCCGGCCCGCCATGCCACCCGCGCGCACGCCGCCGTCCGCCCGGTGAGCCTGCGCGCCCTCGACGCCTCGACCCCGGCGGCGCGGCCGGCCGACCGCGTGGCTCTGGCCCGGACGGACGATCCCATGCCCACCGCGATGAACCACCGCTTCGATGGCGCCGGCGCCCTGGTCGGCTCGGTGGGCTATCATCGCGCCGACTACGCCAATCACCTCGAGGCGAGCGAGGTGGACGCCGCCGCCGCCAGCCAGTTCGGCGCGCCGGACGCCACCCTGGGCGTGAACCTCACCTATCATTTCCGATAAACAGCTTTGCCCTGGCCCTAGATTCTAAAGTGTAGAGCCTGATTCACCCTTCACATCTGTTCCGTGTGAAGGGATCAGGCTCTAAGCGGATCAAATCCGCCGGCCGCGCGTTAAGCCCACGGCGCCGCTTCCGCGCGCCCTCTTTCGGAGGCGACGACCATGAAGCCTTGGCCCAAGTTCCTGTTGGCGTCGGTGTTGCTGCTCACCCTGGCGGCCTGCGCCGCCGGCGGTCCGGAATCCCACCAGGCGGCCCAGGGCGGGCTTGCTCTCGCAATTCCTGCTCGGCCTCTGGCACGGGATCATCGCCCCGATCACCCTCTTGGTGGAGATCGGCCACAAGTTCCTGCCCAAGCTCATCCCCTGGCCGCTGCGCATGTATGAGGTGAGCCACACCGGGGTGGTCTACGACATCGGCTTCTATCTCGGCCTCGCCGGCGGCCCCAGCTTCGCCTTCCGCCGCTGGGGGTGAGCGGCGATCACCTGGGTTATTCCGGGCTTGTGGACCGCGGCCACCGCTCATACGCACGCTTCGTCATCCCGGGTGGATGTGGAGCGAAGCGCAATGGAAACCCGGGACCCATGGGCCACATTCAACGGGTCGTTGAGCGCCCGGTTGAAAGGTGCGTTCCAGCCCTGGGTGCCGGTCCCGGCCGCGGTAGGGCGGGCGCTGACCACCGGGATGACGCAGGCCACGGAACAGCGCGTGGCTGGGCCACCTTGCGAACCGAGCGCCCCGCGTTGCGCCCGGGGCTTATCCTGGCTATTGCCCAGCCTTCCCTGAATTTGGAAAAGGCGGGCGGGCATGCAATTCAAGCGGCTGGGCAGAAGCGCGATCTCGGTTTCCAAGATCTGCATGGGCACCATGACCTTCGGCTCGGGGGCCGACGAGGCCATGTCGCACCGCATCCTCGACAAGTCGCTTCGACGCCGGGATCAACTTCTATCGACACCGCCGAGAACTATCCGGTGCCGCCCAAGGAGGAATGGGCCGGCGTCACCGAGGAGATCGTCGGCCGCTGGCTGAAGACCAAGCCGCGCGACGCGGTGATCCTGGCCACCAAGGTCTGCGGCCCCAGCCACGGCTGGATCAAGTCGGCCCAGCGCTCGGGCATGACCGCTCTGGACCGGCACAATATCGTCCGCGCCATCGAGGCCAGCCTGAAGCGTCTGGATACCGATTATATCGATCTCTACCAGACCCACTGGCCCGATCACGGCACGCCCTATGAGGAGACCATGCGCGCCCTCGACGACCTGATCGCGCGCCGGCAAGGTGCGGGTGATCGGCTGCAGCAACGAGACCACGCTGGGGCCTGATGAAGAGCCTGGCGGTGTCCGAGGCCGAGGGCCTGGCCCGCTATGAGACCATCCAGAACAACCTCAGCCTCAACAACCGCCGCTTCGAGGACGAGCTGGCCCAGGCCTGCCGCCAGGAGGGCGTCAGCCTGATCCCCTATTCGCCCCTGGCCGGCGGGGTGCTGTCGGGCAAGTACAAGGCGGGGCGCGGCCGGAGGGCGCGCGGTTCTCCAACTATCTGGAGATGGGCGGGCGCCAGGCGGTGATGGCCAAGCGCTTCGTCAACGACAAGAGCCTGGCCTCCACCGAGCGCTTCCAGGCCATCGCCGCGGAGGCCGGGCGTCAGCGTGGTGACCCTGGCCACCGCCTGGAGCAAGCAGCACGATTTCGTCGCCTCGACCATCGTCGGCGCCACCCACGAGGACCAGCTCCCCGACATCTTCGCCGCCGCCGACCTCACCCTGGAAAAGGACGTGATGAAGAAGATCGACGCGGTGACCAAGGAGATCCTCTACCCGATGGGGTGAGGGGGCCGTTCAGCCGCCTATGGCTCCCCCCGAAATCACCTTCAGCCGCCTGGCGGCCGTGCCGAAATTGCCGAGCTGGTAGACCGAGGCGCCGACCGGCGAGAAGGTGAAGGTCTCGAAGGGCCTTGCGACCAGGGCGTCTAGGTCGGCGATGGTTCCGACGCCCGTGGTGACGTGCGGGTTGTAGCGCTGGCCGCTGGCGGCCGGGACGAAGGCGGCGACGTAGTCGATGGTCGGCTGGTTGATGTCCGGCTCGGCGGCGGTGGTGACAAAGGCGCCGGCCGTTCCGGTCTTCACCGTATAGGGGGCGACCGCGTCTATCAGGGCCTGCTGCAGTCGGAGCAGTTCGGGCGTCGGCTTAACGACGATGCCCGCCAGGCCGATCGGGCCGGCGGGGATGTAGTAGGCCTTGAACGCCGTGAGCGTCCAGGTCGTGAACGCTTCCTTGGCCAGCACCGCGCCGGCGGCGGCGTAGACCTTGTCGAGATCGGCCGTGCGCACATAGCGCTGCAACAGGGTGATGTGCGGGCGGTGGGCGGCGTCGAGGGAAAAGCCCTGGGGAAAGACCTTCAGCAGCTCGGCGTTGGCCGCCTGGGCGTGGGCCATCATGGTCGCATCGGGATCGAGCAGGATGTCGATGGCGGTGGTCTGCTGGGCGGCGGCGCTTGCCGCGCCCAGGGTGACGGCCATGCCCAGGGCGAGGCTCGCCAAGGTCGTCAGGGGTTCAGACATGCTCAAGTCTCCTTAGCTCAGCGATCGTCGCCGGAGTTCGGCGGTTCGAAAGCGAAGACCCGCTTCCAGTCATCCTTCATGCTGACCACGGTCCAGCCGCGGCGCGGGGCTTCCTTGAGGGCCTCGACCAGCTTGCCGGTGCTCTTGGCCACCGCGTCATAGGCGTATTCGCGCGCGCCGTCGGTGTGGTGGACGATGAGGCCGAAGCTCGGGCGCGGATTGTTGATGGTGACATATTGCAGCATGGCGTGGTCGCCGTCGCTGTTGCCGAAGGCGGCGATGGGCCGGCGGCCGATGAACTGCTGAATGCCCACCGGCTTGCCGACGGTGTCGTTGACGAACACCTGGTCAAGGGTCCGGACCAGGACCGGCCCTTCGGCGCGCAGCTCGAAGGTGGTGCGCGCCGTGGAGCCGACCACCTGCTCGGGCGGGACGCCATAGACCCGCTCGACCATACCCGCATGAAGTCGGCGCCGCCGCCGGAGACGATGAAGGTCTTGAAGCCGTTGGCGCGCAGAAAGCTCAGGAGCTCGCGCATCGGCCGATAGATGAGCTGATCGTAGGGCTTGCCGTAGCGGGGGTGGCGGGCGGCGGCGAGCCAAGCCTCCACGCTGGCGTGGAACGCCTCGGTGGTCAGGCCCGCGCTGGTCAGGGCGACCACGCGCATCAGGCCCTTGAGGTCGTCGGCCGACAGGGTCGCCAGATCGCCGGCCAGCGCCGCCCGCGCCATGGCGTCGGCGGCAAGTTCGGGCTCGCCGGCAATGCGGCGCTTTAGCTCATCGATGATGTAGGCCAGCTGGAACGGCAGGGGGTTCTCGGGCCACAGGCAACCGTCGTTGTCGAACACGGCGATGCGCTCGGGGGCCGGGACGAAGTCCGCCCCGCCCTCGGCGGTCACCCGCGCGACAAAGGCCTCAATGGCGCGGCGGGCCTCGCCATCGTGCCAGGACGGGAGGGGATCAGGGGCTGGGCTGGTCATGATCGCCTTCATCGCGATGGAATCGACCGGGAGGCTGTAGGCCGCCCGGCCGGGAGTTTCCATCAGGTTCAGGCGGTCGGTCCGACCGTCAGAAGCCCTGGACGACGCCCATGCGCGGCGGCTTCACCGGGGCGGCGACGCCGTAGATCACCGTGACGCCGGAGCCGCCGCCCCAGGTGGAGGTGGCGCGGTCGGGGTTGGGATTGGTGGCCGCCTTGGGATCGTTCCAGTTGTTGGCCGCCCAGACGTCGCCGGCGGCGTCGATGGCGACGTCGGTAAGCATCTGGAGATTGCCGCCCTTGAAGACGTGAATGACGTCACCCGTCTTGACGCCCGGGTGGCCCTTGGTGTCGGCGCCGGCCATGAAGCCCACCGAGCGGCCCCAGAAATTGCCGAACCAGACGTCGTCATTGCCGTCGATGTTGAGGCCCCAGGGCACGCTCACCAGGCCGCCGCCGTCATAGCCGGTCGGCGTTGGCTGAACCCCGTCGGGGCGGATCATGCTGACGACCCCGGTGCTCTTGCGCTCGCCGGTGGCCAGGACGTGCAGCATATTGGCCGCCGCGATCTGGAACTGCTGCATGATCGAGGCCCCGTCCGGAATCACCGGCGGCGGGAAATCCAGGCTCATGTTGCTGGCCACCCAGACATTGCCCTTGGAATCGAGCGCCAGGGCGCGAACGCCGATGCCGGCGCGGATGCTTTGCGCCTTCGAAGGATCGTCGGCCGGGAACCGCACCACGGTGTCCGATTGCGAGTTGCTCACCCACACCTGGTTTTGCGGGTCGATGACGATGTCGAAGGGCGACTTCAGGCCCGCGACCTTGACGATCTTGCCATCCTTGAGGCTGCCGCCGGGAAAGAACAGCAGCTGATTGTCCGAGCCGTCGGCCACCCAGACATCGCCATTGGCCGCCACCCCGACGCCCATCAGGCCGGTGAGCCGCTGCTTGAACGGAAGCGCGCTCTGCGTTCCCACCGGCTTGCCATCGAAATCGGTCACCAGCAGCTTGCCGTTGAAGCTCGAGGCCCAGACGGCGGTCTTGGTGACGCCCGTGCCCCAGCCGACGCCGTCGATGCCCATGCCGGTGAAGCCGGTGATCGGCGGCGACAGCGGCGTCCCATTGGCGGTCATCTTGAGCACGCCGCCGCCGATGCTGTTGACCACGCCCGACTGAGATCCGGCCATCCAGTTCTGGCCGCTCCACAGATTGCCGTCGGCGTCGAACATCAGGCGGCCGGCGGAATAGGTTCCGCCGCCGGCGAAGGTGAGGCTGAGGGCGAAGTCGTCGGGGACATAGGCGAGATAGGGCACGAAGGGGGCCGCGCGCCGGGCGCCATCGGCCGGCTGCGGATAGGCCTCGTTGAAGAGGCCGTAGAGGTCCTTCGGCGCCACCCAGGACTCGCGGGCGATGTCGGCCACGGCCTCGAGGGTGTTGGTCGGCGCCGCGCCGGCGCTGGGCGTCGCCGCCTTGAGGAAGCGGGCGCGCCAGCCATCGTCGACGCCGGTGGCGTAGGCGGTGATCAGGGATCCCAGGGTGTCGAGACTGGCCAGGGTGGTGGTCTGGGTGCTGTTGAGCGGATCGAGAAGCGTGGCCCCCCAGCCGCCGGTGGCCGGATCGACCAGATTGGGCGCATTGCCGGCGGCGATCTTGAGGCCGAGCGCATTGCCGCTGATCGCCTCGCCGGCGATGAACCGGGCGTTTGTGTAGGCCGAAGCCACGGTGGTCAGTTCGTTGACCACCACCCTGGCCGGCGGATTGGCGCCGAGCACGGAGAGCAAAGCCAGGGAGGGATTGGGCTTGGCGGCGCTGACCGCCGGCGTGCCGCCTTCGGCGACGAGGTAATAGTCGGGCGCGGCCGGCGTATCGGCGCCGTCGATGATGAAACCGCCGTTTGGCCCGCTGGTCGCCTCGCCGATCTTGGCCGGGGCGCCGGCGCTGGCCGACCACAGCGTGACCTTGGATCCCTGCACCGGGGCGTGGGCGATCTCCACCCGGCCCTCGACGTGGACGGCGGCCTGGGCGGCGCCGGTGAAGAGCGCCGTGGTGGCGGCCAAGGCGAGCAGTCCGACCTTGCGATGTCTGGTCATGTGGGAGCCTCCTGAGTTTGAAGCGGCTTGAGCGGATCCGGCGCCGCCAAGGCGCGGCCGCCTGCGAATATTGGCGACATCGCGTCGATGGGATCAAGGTTTCGCCGCGAACTCGCCCTCGCCTAGCGGCGATCCGGCCTTGAAGATTGTCATTTTGCGCCAGATCGATATGTCGGGCGCGGAAATTTCGCTCGGCGCCGGCGCGAGGGGGTCGATCCAGACATGACGCAGGGCGTTCCCCGCTTTTCGCGCATCTCCGGCTTTGGCCCGCTGGCGGCGATGATCGCGCCGGAGCGGGGCGGCGCCGGCCTTTTTCATTATCGCGGCCTTGACCTGGCCTCGGCCGATCCGCTGACCCCGATCCCCTTCGCCCTGATGAACGCGGTTTTCGAACGGGCCGCGAAACTGGCCGGCGACGAACTCTTCGGCGCGAGGGTCGGCGCGGCCATGACGCCGGAGGATTTCGGCGCCTTCATCGACTATTGTCTGGCCGCCGACACCGTCGGCGAGATGATCTCGCGCCAGACGGCGGCTTCGTCGATGCAGTCGAACGCGCCCCGCTGGGATCTGAGCCTTCGCGGCGGCGAGGCCTGGTGGCGACTGACCTATCCCGCCGACGCCGGCCAGCCCCTCGTTCAGCACGCCTTGCACTTCCTGCCCACCATGATCGACGGCCTGCGGCGCTATGTGGGGGACGATGTGGCGGCGGCCGAGGCGCATGTGCCCGGCCTCTATCCGGCCGCCGCCCGCCTCCTGGAGGAGATGCTCGGCGTCAAGGCGCGCCCGCGCCGCGATGACGCCGCCCTGGTGTTTCCAGCCGCGTGGCTGGGTCGCTGGCGACCGGTCGCCGGAGCCTCGCCCACCGTGCCGATCGCGGCCCTGCCGCCCTATATCGACAGGCCCCTGCCCACCACCATGGCGCAGGCCGTCCTCGCCGACATCGCCTTGCACGCCGAAGGCCAGGGGCACGGCCTGGGCGCCGTCGCTCTGGAGCTGGGATCGTCGCGCCGCACCGTCCAGCGCCTGCTGAACGCCGAGGGGGTCAGCTATCGCGATCTCCTGCGCCACGCCCGGATGGAGCGGGCGAAGCTCCTGCTCGGCGGCACGACCCAGCCGGTCGCCGAGATCGCCCTGCGCGCCGGCTATTCGGAACAGGCCAATTTCCACCGGGCGTTCGCCGCCTCGACCGGCATGACGCCCCGGCGCTTTCGGCAGATCTCGCGCGCCCAGCCGATGGCGGCGTAGGGGGCGAGAGCCTCGGAAAATCGCGGCATTAGGCAGCAACCACGCCTAAAACGATGACAGAGGTCAAGTGATGTGTAGGCGCTCCGGTCGGCGTATGCACTGGTTCAGGAGCGGCCCAGGCACGGCGCAATTTATCGCCATATACGATGATGGTTCGCCACGGATTCACAGAGATTTCTTTAACGATCGATTGCGAATCGTCATGTAGCATGTGTATATCGCTTGATTGGGCGGGGTCGGGGAGGAACTCTTGGCTGTTCCGCACACCATCGATGCGGCAATGTGCGAGCGGTTTGTGAACGCCGCTTCGCGCAGTTGTGCGATCGGCACCCAAACGGCTCCGAGCGTGCGCCAACCAACGTGGGATGCGTTGGCCAATTCCTTCGCATCTCTCAGTGCCGCCTTCGCATGGGGAACCATCTTCCTCGCGTTGGTTGCGGTGGTAGCGGCGATTGGATGGGGCTTTCTCGTGCGGCATTGGGCTGAACGGGAAGCAAAAAGGGAAGCCGCCGAGTGCGTAAATAGGCTAGTGGACAAGTGGTTGGTTGAAGAAGCGCCACAAATTGTTCGTAAACATGTGGAGCTTTTGCAGAACGCATCGCTGGGTGGCGACGACGACGAAGCCGCCGCCGACGAGATGGGAAAGGAGGCAGGATGACTACGTCCGTTAACCCGTTGAAACTTGCCGAAAGGTATTGGGGCGATATTCCAGTGCCTGTCTTTCGCATTCTCGAAGAGCTTGGGCTTGGACCCGAGTGCGAATTTCTGGACGACAACATTTCTGGATGGATCGAGCGGAGGCCCAACGGCTCATATGGCGTGGTGGTCAACGCCGCGCACGCGCCAGTGCGCCAGAGGTTCACCGCCGCACACGAGCTGGGCCATTACATCTATCACCGCGACTTGCTGGGCGCTGGGACTGGCGACACGCGGGCGTATCGTGCGGAAGGCACACGCTTGCCAAATGGTGCTATCCGGCCGGTCCATGAGCGCCAGGCCAACAGTTTCGCGGCCAATCTTCTTATGCCGCTGAAGTCGATCAATCTGCTGAAGTCGCAGGGGATAACCTCTGTGGTCGGGCTGGCGGATCGCCTTGGCGTTTCCCAGGATGCGATGCGCATCCGGCTGGGGCTTCCGCGACCCTAGTCGTTGATCCTGACGCTCGGTGCGCCAATTGCCACAAGGCACTGCAACAGGAATGCGGCGGTAAAGCCGCCCCGGCTTATCTTGTTGGTCAGGTTCCGCTCGGTTTCCTCCACTCCCATCGCGTTAAGCTTCTGGACAAGATGGGCATAAGTGACGCCCCGGCGCCGTAGCTCCCCCTTCAACAAGTTCTTCGCGAGCGTCTCGTATTCCACGTTGATGGGATGCAATTTGGCGACCATGGGCGTGTGTCCAGCCATCATCGAATATGATGATATAAACCCTTGACTGTGATGAGGTAAACCGGCGCATCAAATGAACAACGTCACTGGATATGATGATGACGCAACATTTCCTCCTCAGCGCCGCCGCTCGGACTCTCTCCCCCGCTAATATCATGCTGCGACGGCAGCGGCGCTAGCCAATCCGGTTCGCGGGTGTGGAAGGGATAACCGCAGCGCGGGGCGGCGTAAGAACAATTTCATGAGTCAAATGAGTCACTTAGCCAACGTTGCATAACACTTTGATTCTGCTATCCTTTCCATGGTCCCGGAGGGATTGGCGTACCATGCAGAATACTTCTCATGCGGTGATGGCTCAACGGACGGAGCCCAAGGACAGCCCCGATGACTTCCCTACGCCACCATGGGCGACGCGCGGGCTAATCGAGCATGTTTTGGCCGACAAGGACGCTCTTGCCTCTCAGGTCTGCCTCGAACCGGCGTGCGGCGCGGGTCACATGGCAAAGGTGCTGAAAGAGTACTTCGCAGAAGTACGGGTGGCTGACGCGTTCAGTTACGGATATGGGCCGGTGCGAGACTTTTTGACTTATCCATATGAGGCCAATGCCGTTGATTGGGTAATTACGAACCCTCCTTTCCGTTTAGCCGAGGAATTTGTGCTCCGGGCGCTCCATGTCGCAAGGCAGGGCGTGGCGATCCTCGCTCGGACCGTCTTCCTCGAGAGCGGGGGGCGTTACAGCGCGATCTTTCGCGACACTCCCCCAAGCAAGTTCGCCCAGTTCGTTGAGCGTGTGCCTATGGTCAGGGGGCGCCTAGACGAAAAGGCGAGCACGGCTACAGGCTACGCGTGGCTTGTGTGGGAAAAAGGCGTCGGCGTTGCGCCGCGCCTAATGTGGGTGCCCCCATGCAGGCGTGCGCTCGAGCGCAAAGGAGACTATGCCGCGCCTCGCCGCTAAGGCTCGTCCGTGTCATAGGCTTTCGCGCCGGCCGCTAGTGCAGCCTTAGCGCCAGACTCATCGCCCCTTGCCGTTAGACGCTGAAACTCCTCCACGGCGTCCCGCAAATGTCGCCCTTTGATGCCAGGGGGACCGCTTGGCGGAAGTTCATTGGCTGGTGCGGGTTCCACCTCGCCGTAGTCGCCATCTTCGGCGCCCTTGATGCGTCCCTGATTCACGCCAAACCAAGCGGCGATATCATGGCGGCGATCATTTCTCGCTATCATCCCCAAGACGATTGGAATGTCATCTGGTCCCAGTCTTAGACCGCTTTTCCGCGCCACCATCCCGACATCCCCCGATTGTACCGCCGGAGCCTCACTCACTTAAGTATAGTGAGTCAAATTGGGTAAAGCCACATGCGTGACGAGTCAGCCACTAAGCCGCCGCGGCGATCCAGGCCCTGGCCTGCGGGAGTTCCTCCAGGGTGAAGACCTTCAGCTCGGCCCGGGTGAACAGGTGGCCGAGCTCGGCCAGCCCGCGAATCCACGCCTGGTCGGCGACCACGGCGACGCGCTCGACCTTCTGGGCGAGCGGCACGCCGAGCCGTGACGTCGGTCCACAGGGCGCTCAACTCCATGCCGGTGAAATGGCGGATGATCTCCAGAACGCGGCGCTTGCCCGCGCCGTCGAACTCGGCGTGGAGGCGACCGATGACCTCCGCCAGATCGGCGTTGGTCAGGGTTCCCTCCACGGTGATCTCGACCACGGGGGAGCCGGGCTGGGCGCTGTAGCCGATCATCGAGGGGGCCCTCACGTGCGCGTCAGGCGCGCAGCCTATTCCTGAACGGGCCAGAGCGCGAATAGGCGGGGGGCCCATCGGCAGGCAACGCCACCCGAGGCCATCTCGACCCGGCGCGACGGGCGGGTGTGACCGTGTTTTCGGCAGGGCGAAGCCAGTCCGCGCCCTCTGATCGACCCGGCGAGACAGCCCTGGCGCCAGGGCGTAAAAGGCGGTTCAGTCCTGGCGCCGGCTGGCGGCGGCCAGGCGGCCGGAAGGGGCGCGACCATGACCGATGTCTCGTCCTTCATTCAGGATCATGTTTTCACTCTGCCGAATTTGGCGAAGTTCGCCGTCGGCATGATCATCTTCGTGGGCGTGCCGCGGCTCAGCCGGCTGGCGCGCCTGCCCGAGGCGGTGGGCCTGCTGCTGGCCGGGGTGGTGATCGGGCCCTATGTCCTGGGCGTGTTCGGCCAACATCGCCCGATCGCCGAGTTCTTCGCCGATCTGGGCAAGCTGCTGCTGATGTTCTTCGCCGGGCTGGAGATCGACCTGGCGCTGTTTCGCCGCGCCCAGCGTCGCTCGACGATCTTCGGCCTGGCCACCACCACCGTCCCGCTGCTGCTGGGCGCCGGGGTGGGCCTCGCCCTCGGCTACACGATGATCGCGGCGATCGTCATCGGCTCGCTCCTGGCCTCGCACACCCTGCTGGGCCTCCGGGCGGTGACGGACCTGGGGCTTGGCGGGCGCGAGCCGATCGTGGTCACGGTCGGCGCCACGGTGATGAGCGACACCCTCTCCCTGGTGGTGTTCGCGGTCTGTGTCTCGACCTTCACCACCGGCTTTTCGCTGGGCGGCATGGCCCTGCTGATCGGCGAGATCGTGGCCTATATTCTGGTGGTGCTGTTTGGCGTGAGCCGGGTGGCCGCGTGGCTTCTCGCCAAGGTCGAGGACCAGGAAGAGGCCTATTTCGTCATCATGCTGGCGGTCATGGCGGTGGCGGGGGTGGCGGCGCAGGCGATCCAGCTGCCGGGCATCGTCGGCGCCTTTCTCGCCGGCCTCGCGGTCAACGCCTCGGCCCGAGGCAAGCCGGCCAGCGTGAAGCTGGGGTTCATCGCCAAATCCCTGTTCATCCCATGCTTTTTCGTGGTCACCGGCTTCCTGATCAATCCGGTGACCTTCGTGACCGGGATCAGGGACAACTTCCTGCTGGTGGGGGGCCTGGTCGGCGCCCTGCTGATCGGCAAGTGGATCGCCGCCGAGGGCGCCGGCCGGGCGTTCGGCTATTCGCCGGCGGCCCGCGGGACCGTCTGGTCCCTCACCCTGCCGCAGGTGGCCGCGACCCTGGCCGCGGCCCTGGTCGCCTTCAACACCTTCGATCGCGCCGGCCATCGTCTGATCGACCAGGGCCTGCTCAACGCCGTGCTGGTGCTGATGCTGACCACCGCCATCCTGGGGCCGGTGCTGACCGACCGGTTCGCGCCGCGCATGCTGGCGGACGAGCCGGGGAGGCGTGATCACGAGGACCGCCTTTCGGCGGCTCCGTCGCCCGGCTGAACGGCCGCGCCGCGCCGGGGCGCGCCCGCGGGGGCTATGATTCGTTTACGCCGAGGCGCTCGATCGCCGATGGAATCGTTGCGCGCCCGGTCGCTAGGCTGTCTCCCGCCGTTCATTGTGGCGGCCAGGCAGAGGGGGAGCGGCGGCCATGGGCCATGCTCATCTTATCGTCATCGTGGCCTTCGCCCTGTCCGGTATCGGGCTGGCGATCATCGCGTTCGCCGGTCTCGAAGCGGTGCTGTTTCGCTCGAAGTCGCCGGCGCCGCGCGGTCGTCCGGACGACGGCGGAACACGGTGACGCCAGGCGGGGCCTTCGGCGGCGGCCGGCCCTGGTCGGCGCCGCATCGGGCGGACGGTGAGACCGATGTCGAAAGTCGCGAGGCGTTCGCCGCGCGGCGCGAGCGACACATCGGGCGCATGCAGGCCGCGGTCGAGGCCCTCGCCATCTCCAGCCTTGTCACGGCCCGGCTTTCGCGTGTCCGGCGGCCGGGCGAAGGGGCGCCGGCGGACGAATGGCGCCGGTTCGGCGAGGCCGCCCTGGGCGCTCTGGACGAGTTCTCGGCGCGCATGGGCCAGTTCGCCTGCCAGATCTCCGAGGAGACGAGCCTCATGCGCCAAGACCTGCGATGCGCGCGCCTAGGCGCCGATCGGCTCACACCGAAGACTTGAGCGCGGGCTTCAACCGATGATCCGGGGCTCTCGGATATAATCAAAGCCGCCAACGCCGGACCAGGCCCGCCCGTCGGGATAACGCACTTCGACGCCGGAGAGATCGCGCCCGTCGGCCAGCCGCATATTGACGCCCATGAGGGTGTTTCCGAACTTCGAGACGGCCCTCTCGGTCAGGACGAAATGGGTGGTCGAACCGCACTCGGGGCAGAAATGGACCTCCGCGTTCGGATCTTCCTTGTCCGCCCGGCGATAGCCTCGCGTCGAGCCGTCAAGGCTCACCTCCGAAGGCGGAAAATATCCCCAGCGCGCGCCGGCCTTGCCGCACAAGGTGCAGTTGCATTCATTGATGTAGTCCGGCTGTCGTTCCACCGTGACGTGGACTTGGCCGCAAAGGCAGGAAAGCGTCATCGGATGACCCCCATGGCGAGAGGCGAGGCGGGAAGGTAGCGGTCGGCGCCGGGCGCATCAACCCAGCCCTCGGCCGGCGGCATGTCTTCGAGGGGCTGAAGGCGCTCTGCGCCAGAATGCGCGCCGATGCATCCCAATGCGCGCCGCTGCAACTAACCGCATTCCCGATAGGCTCTAAAATGGCGGCCGAGGTTCAGTTCGAACCTTGGCGGCGGGCGCTGGGGCGCCGCCCGAGCACATCGCCGCCGAGCTCCGGTTCCGGCGTGGCAGGGGAGAGGGTTTATGTCCATGAAGCTCGTACGCGGCGCCGCCATGCTTGCCGCCGCTGTTGTCGCGACTTTGTCTTTCGCCAACGCCGCCTCGGCCGCGGTGACCTATGTATTCACAGCGACGGCGCCCTTCGACACCGGCTCACTGGGTTTCGGAACGGTGCTTACCGAATCCATGAGCTTCACCTTGCCGGGGCCGATCACCGGTAACCTTGAGCCGCTTCCCACCGCCCTATCCAGCTGCGCCGTCACCAACTCCCTGGGCGACACACATTGTTTGAGCCCGAATCTGTACGCGACCTTCTACCCACCGTACAATACCGTGGAATTCGGCGCGGGAGACTCGGAAGGCGATAGCCTCGGCTTGTATTACTACTTTGCCGGCAATGCTTTCACGACCAACGGGGTGCACGATACCGTCCTGGGCGACGGATTCCCTCAAGGCGAACTGACGGTCACGGGCGTGCCCGAGCCGGCGGCCTGGATCATCATGGTCCTTGGACTGGGACTTGCCGGGGCGACCCTGCGCCGGCGGGCGGTGGCGCTCGCGGCCTGACGGCCCGCGTCATCGGGACGTGGAAGGGCCGCTCCAAGGGGCGGCCCTTTCTCATGGGCGAGCGGCCCGGATGCCGGCCTCGCGACCTTCCGCCTGGGGGGGAAAGCGGTCCTACCGACAGGTCGAAGACATGAAGGCTTTGACGGTCGCCATTGGGATCGGCCACGGCCACACGAAGCCTTCGGCGAGAAGTATCAGTATTATGCCGACGTATACCCCTACACAGACCCGATAGGCGGTCGGCCGGGCGGTTAGGTCGATTCCTCTGGAGCCGCCAAAAGGGGCCCACCGACCGAAGCCAAAACGCCGCTTATGGACGGCGAACACCAGCATGCCTGTCCACCAGAGCGCCGCGACGAAATTCAGTGTCCGTAAGACTTGTGGCTCACACACATTCATCCGCCTGCCCTCCGGCCCGAACTTCAGGGTGTTCCACGGGACGGCAGAAACGTCGCCTATGTCTCAGAACCGGCCAGATAATCTGCGAGCGGCCCCCGTTCCGGCTTGCGTCTCCACCACCAGCCTGACGCCTCGTCGAGGCGATAATAGCGTCCGATGGCCTCGCCTGGGTCATCAATCGTCCTCGCGACGAACTCACCATCTGTGGCCTCGACCCAGTGGAGAAGCTTGTCTCGCAAAGGCGGTGCGCAGGCTGCCAGGACAAGCTCGATGCCGTCTCGGGAGGTGACGTCGTTTGTGTAGTCGTCGATTGTCGAATGGTAGTGATCAGCTGTCGAAGCGACTTCTCGCCAGCTGGACAACAGCCTGTAGACCGTAACGTGATCCGCCCAGCCCTGCGCGCGCAGGCGCCTCCCGATCTCATCGAGCGCGGCCATTTCGGAGTCATCGAAGCTGGGCAATAAATCAGACATGCTCGGATTTTGACCCGCGCCCTCAATGACAGCAACGTCTGAATGAGGGCTCGCCAAGGCCGCTTTGGGGTAGATTGTGTTGAAAAACTCTGTATGACCCTCTTGGCGAGGCAAGGCCGACCCCAAACTCGCCCATCACCGAATTTTTCTACTCTAATGCGGATAGCTTTCGCAAATACGTTGCTCAATTTTCGGCAAGATGAACGAGCCGGGGATTTTTTTCAACACAATCGGGTAAATTCCGGTCCTTCGCTGCGCCACGTTCGAACTCCCAATCGAGACGAAGCGCTCGTTTCGCAACGGTGGTCAGCCCAGCCATGGAACCGAAGCCTCTGTTTAGCCCGGCGCCCAAGAAGACGCTCCGCGAGGAGTTGATCGAGGCGCGCGACACAATTCGCCGCCAAATCGAGATTTGCCAGTCTCCATCGGCCCTGAGGAGCGCGCCCGACTATCGCGCCGCCATCGCCGAACTCGAGGCGGAACTCAGCCAGATTGAGGACGCGATTCGGGACCTGGGCGCGGCTGGCGCGGATGGCGGGTGAGGGTGGACAGCAGGCGTTGCCACCTGAGGTCTGTTCCCGCAGAGATGGTCCGGGTTTTCAACGAGCGGATGAATTTACATGTCGACGCCACCACCTGACGAACTCGCCTTTCTCTCGCTGTTTGAGGTTGAGCCCGCGTTCCTCGATGAAGGAAAACCCTGGGTCTACAATACTGCGGTCTACGAGATCGAGCGGGATGGCTTCCTGGTCAAATTTCAGATTAGCCCTTCCTACTCCACGCTAAAGGTGGCGATAGAAATCGACGGTCGGCAGTTGGCTGAAACGGAACTCACCGCCTTCACCGAGCTGGAAATTGAAAATGACGGGGGACGAGAAACTCTGATCGCTCGCTTCGGCGAGTGTGCGGCATCCGCGATGTTCCTCACACTCAAACCTCATGTGAGTATCGCTATCGTCGTTGGCTCCGACAGCTAGGACACAGGAAGCGGACGTCAGTAAGGACCGCTTCGTCCCGATTGTGTTGAAAAACTCCCCAACCCGTTCATCTTGCCGAAAATTGAGCAATATCGTTGCGAGACGTGGCGGAAGTAGAGT
Source organism: uncultured Alphaproteobacteria bacterium (assembly GCA_963817995.1). Classification (GTDB taxonomy): domain Bacteria; phylum Pseudomonadota; class Alphaproteobacteria; order Caulobacterales; family Caulobacteraceae; genus Acaudatibacter. Next base: position 318,390 of record CAWFQJ010000009.1, on the reverse strand, counting down.
TTAAACTTCTACTTTAAGTTCCGTTTGAGGTATGATCTACCCCTACAAAGAGGTCGCCAGGAGTTTTTCAACACAATCAGGGGTTTGCAGGCATTCGACCTAACCCGAACAGCCGCTTTAAAGGGGGGCTGCGAATTTAGCCGTTCGGCCCGACATCCCACCCTAGCCGGACGCACGCTCGCGGTAGGGTATTTGCCGCGTCGCCAGACCTGCCTAGATCTCACCATTTCAACACGGCGGTCCCATCGTATGGGAGCACCAAAGGGACATCGACGAACCCTTTGGTGGCGCTGCGCATAACCCTCCGGTCGCCAACCAAGAACACTTGCCCTGGTGAAGACACTTTGGCGATTTCGGTACGCCAGCATCGCTCTCGATCGGCGCAGATCGGGCCATGGACAGGTAACAGCCAAAGACGTCTCAGTTGCTTAGAGGTGGGAAACCACATGGATACCAGAGAGTGGAAAAATATAAGATCGCAGTGCGCGGCTGGATCGCGTTTGTAGGAAGGGGAGAAGACACCCAATCTATCGAATACTTCTCTCGAAAACGCCGGGTCAAGCCCGCGGGCGGATTCAAGAAGCCGCACCTTCGCGCCGTTCCCCGCCCCGCAAGGCTTCAGCCCGGGTGCGCCTAGTTCTCCGGCGAGGTGATCGCTAATTGCGTAGTCGGTGTGAAAGCCCAACAGAGCGCCATCGTCCAAGGCGACGCTCCTAGCCGCTGGCACAAGTATTTGGCTGCATGAAGAAAGGCAGGGCCCGACAACACGGAGAGACGCATGGCTGGAAACGAGTCCAGCCGCCAAAACGAGAGCGTCCTCGGCGCTTCCTCCGGTACTGCTCACGACTAGGCAGGGTCGTTGGGCCAGCGCCTGCGCTGCCAGCGCCCGGAAGCTAGACGATATGACCCCGGAAACAACACTATCGCGCGGGCAAAGCGCATCAATGGTCGCTGGAACGGTTCCGAGTTGGATGCCAAGGGCGAAAAGAGCTGCCGCAATCATCGTCATTGCGCCTAAAATCGGCCGATTGTTGCGCCGATGGGGCGACAATGAGTCCCGTGCCGCGAGACCTCGCCGTAGGGTGGGATCAGGCCTTTCATAGAAAACGGGATAGCATTAGGTCGATGCGCCGCACCACATTCAGAAAGCGCGAAAGACCGGTTCGTCCCGAAAGCAGCCCTCTCCACGCCCCCTCCCCACACGCCGCCTTTACAACGCCAGCAAAACCTAATCCGCTCTTCCCATGCACACGGCGACGCTGGGCGGCCGGCGGTATGTATTCGAGGATCTGAAGGCGCTTCTGGCGAAGGCGTCGCCGGCGCGGTCGGGCGATGAGCTGGCCGGGGTGGCGGCGGCCAGTCAGGGCGAGCGGGTGGCCGCGCGTCTGGCCCTGGCCGAGGCGCCCCTCAAGGCGTTTCTCGCCGAGGCCCTGATCCCCTACGAGGCCGACGAGGTCACCCGGCTGATCCTGGACAGCCACGACGCCGCCGCCTTCGCGCCGGTCAGCCATCTGACCGTGGGCGCCTTTCGCGACTGGCTGCTGGCCGCGGCGCCGGAGGCTCTGGCCGCCGTGGGCCCGGGCCTCACGCCGGAGATGGTCGCCGCCGTCAGCAAGCTGATGCGCAACCAGGACCTGATCGCCGTGGCCGCCCGGCGGCGGGTGACCAGCGTCTTTCGCACCACGGTGGGTCTGGCTGGGCGCCTCAGCGTGCGCCTGCAGCCCAATCACCCGACCGACGACCTCGCCGGGGTGGCCGCCTCCATCGTCGACGGCCTCGTCATGGGCTGCGGCGACGCGGTGATCGGGATCAATCCGGCCGGCGACAGCCCGGCCATGCGCCGCCGCCCTGCTGCGGCTGATCGACGATGTGCGGCTGCGTCACGAGATCCCGACCCAGAGCTGCGTGCTCACCCACCTCACCACCACCCTCGGCCTGATCGAGGCCGGGGCGCCGGTGGACCTGGCCTTCCAGTCGATCGCCGGCAGCGAGGGGGCCAATCAAGGCTTCGGGGTCGATCTGGCCCTCCTGGCCGAGGGGCGCGAGGCGACGCTGTCGCTGGGGCGCGGCGGGGGCCAGGTGATGTATTTCGAGACCGGCCAGGGCTCGGCGCTGTCGGCCGGCGCCCACCATGGCCTCGACCAGCAGACGATGGAGGCCCGGGCCTATGGCGTGGCGCGGGCCTTCGATCCGTTCCTGGTCAATAGCGTGGTCGGCTTCATCGGGCCGGAATATCTGTTCGACGGCCGCCAGATCATCCGCGCCGGGCTGGAGGACCATTTCTGCGGCAAGCTGCTGGGCCTGCCCATGGGGGTGGACATCTGCCACACCAACCATGCCGACGCCGATCAGGACGACATGGATATCCTGCTGACCCTGTTGGCCGTGGCCGGGGTCAATTTCATCATGGGGGTGCCGGGGGCCGACGATGTGATGCTGGGCTACCAGAGCACCAGCTTTCACGACGCGCTCTACGCCCGCGCCGCGCTCGGCCTGCGCCCGGCGCCGGAGTTCGAGGCCTGGCTGGTGCGTATGGGGATGATGGACGGCGCCGGGCGGATCGGCGCGGGCGGGGCCGGGGCCGGGCGGCTGTTGGACTACGCGCCGTGAGCGAGGTGAGGGCCGCCCGATCCCTTCGCCCGGCTGCGTGGCCTGACGCCCGGCGCGCCTGGGCCTTGGCCGGGCCGGCGAGGGGCTGCCGACCGCGGCGATGCTCAGCTTCCAGATCGCCCACGCCCAGGCGCGCGACGCCGTCTGGGCGCCCTTCGCGCCGGCGCGCGTGGCGGCCGCGCTCGCGCCGCTGGCCACGCCCTCGAAGTCGCCAGCCGGGCCGCCGGCCGCGAGAGCTATCTGCGCCGCCCCGATCTCGGCCGGCGCCTGGAGGCGGCGAGCGCCGATCGCCTGGCGCGGGGCGCCTGGGACCTCGCGATCGTGGTCGCCGATGGCCTCAGCGCCCCGGCCGCCCACGCCCACGCCGCGCCCCTGATCCAGGCTCTCCTCCCGCGCCTGGCCGGCCTCGCCATCGCCCCGGTGACGATCGCCTCCATGGCCCGGGTGGCCCTGGGCGACGAGATCGGCGAGCGCCTGGGCGCGGCGATGGTGCTCATCCTGATCGGCGAGCGGCCGGGCCTCAGCGCGCCCGACAGCCTGGGCGCCTACCTGACCTGGCGACCGCGCGTGGGCCGCCTCGACGCCGACCGCAACTGCGTCTCCAACATCCGCCCGCCCGAGGGTCTCGGCTATGAGGCCGCCGCCGATACGCTCGCCTGGCTGATCGGCGAGGGCCGGCGCCGGGGCCTCACCGGCGTGGCGCTGAAGGACGAGCGGCCGCCGGCGCTGGCGAACGGGGCCGATGACCTGTCGGGCGGTGTTTGATAAACTGGCGCGCCCACCGCTGAATTCGGACCTCTCGCCTTGGCTGAAGACCCCGTCAAAACCGCCGCGCGTCTGAGAGAAGGCGCGGCGCGCGTGCGCGGCGGGGCCAAGGCCCTGGAGGGCCGGGCGGAGACGCTGCCGCGCTCGCTCCAGCGCCGCCTGCTCAAGCTCCAGGCCAATATCCTGCGCGACAGCGCCCGCACCCTGGAAGACCGCGCCCTGGAGATCGAACCGGCCAAGGGCAGCGCCTAGGGCCGGATGATTTTCTGAATCCTGGCCTGGATTCAAAGGCGTAGGTTCTCGGGGACGATCCACCCCCAAAACTTGCGTCATCCCGGCCGCAGGCCTGCCCTCTTGCAGGCCGGAGAGCCGGGACCCAGGGGCCACATTCAACCTGCGTTTAAACCGCATGATGTCCGCACCCTCGGCGCCCGGTCCCCTGGGTCCCGGGTTTCCGTTGCGCTTCGCTCCACTGCACCCGGGATGACGCAGGTGGTGAGGGGAGCACTGCGCTCCACCACCCCCGGGGAGGACGCAAGTGGTCAGGGGGTGACTCGCTCCACTGCACCTGGGATGACGCAGGTGTGGTGGGTTGGACGCGACTCCGGGGGCTGAGACACTACCGGCCTGGTGACGTTTTCCTTGCTCCCGGCGCGCCGGCGTCGATAGGTTCGCCGACGAGACCGGCCCGCGGCGACACCCATGCCTGAGATCTTCATCTCCTACGCCCGCTCGACGGAGCGCGAGGCCCGGCGGATCGCCGAGGCGTTGCGGGCGCTGGGCTACGAAGTCTGGCGCGACGACGCGCTGCCGGCGCATCGCGACTATTCCGAGGTGATCGAGGAACGGCTTCGCGCCGCCAAGGCGGTGGTGGTGGTCTGGTCCGAGGCGGCGGTGAAGAGCCAGTGGGTCCGCGCCGAGGCCGATCTCGCCCGCGAGGCGGGCGCCCTGGTGCAACTGACCCTGGACGGCGCGCCCCTGCCGCTGCCCTTCAACCGCATCCAGTGCGCCGACCTTCGCGGATGGGACGGCGATATGGCGGACGCCGGATGGAGGAAGGTGGCCGAGAGCGTGGCCGAGTTGCTGGCGGGCCGAGCGCCCGGCCGACCGGCGGACGAGCCGGCCGCGCCCGGGCCGCCGGCGGTCACACCCGAGACCTTCTCGATCGCCCTGGCCCCGTTCGCCGATCCCGCCGCCGCCGGCGACGGCTTCGCCGAGGGGCTGGCGGCGGAGATCGCCACGGCGCTCGCGCGTTTCGCCATACTGGCGGTGGTCGACGCCGGCCCGAACTCGGCGGCGCGGTATGTCCTCGAGGGAAGCGTGCAGCGCTCCGGGCCTAGAGCGCGGATCAATGTCCAGCTCCGCGACGCCGCCCGCGGCGAGCGGGTGTGGGCCGAGCGGTTCGACGGGGCGCTGGACGATCCCTTCGCCCTTCAGGACGAGGTGGCGGGCAAGGTGGCCGGCCGCGCCGAGTCGGCCGTGCTCGCCCATGAGACCGCCCGCATCGCCGGCCGCCCGGCCGAAAGCCTCACGACCCACGAACTGTGGCTGCGGGCGCGGGAAACCATCCGCCGGGCGGGGCTCGAGCAGGTGGACGAGATCCAGGCGCTCGGCGAGCGCGCCGTGGCGCTGGACGGCGGCCACGCCCCCTCCCTGGCGCTTCTGGCGACCGCCCTGGGGTTCCGTATCGCCTACGCCGACGAGGGCGCGGACCTGAGCGCGCTCGAAGCCCGGCTGGGGGAGATCCTCGATCGGGCGATGATCGCCGGGGCCGACAACGCGGACGTGCTGGTCTGGGTCGCCGAGGCCTATCTTTTGGCCGAGAAGGACATGGTGGTCGCCCGCGCCCTGGTCGATCGGGCGCTGGAGATGAACCCGGCCCTGGTGGTGGGCTGGGATATCTCCGGCAACATCCGCATGCAGGGCGGCGAATAGTTGTGAGGGGAACTGCGCTCCACTTCGGCCGGGATGAAATTTTCAGGCATTTTTGTGTCAGATCGGCAATATCGCGGAGGCGCCCGCTGTCCGCGACCCGGCCGGACTCTGGGGCGCCCGCGGCCGCCGACGGCGCCGCGCGCCGGGCGAAGGTCGCTGACCGGCAAAGCTAAAGCCTTGATCCACCGGGCTTGACCTTGGGTCGCCGGCCCTGGCGCGGCGTCGGCTGTCACGACCTCCCGGTCACGCGGGCGAGGGGCGAGGGCCATGAGGGATGGTGGTCATTTTCCCACGCACGGGCGCTTTATTCGCCATATTTCGCCTTTTTTCTTGCGTCGGCCGGCGAACCCTGGCCAGGGTCGACAGATCAGATTTCAGGAGGCGTCGTCATGATCCGCAAAATGGTTTCCTTCGGGTTGGCGCTCGCCGCCGGAGCGGCCGCGCTGGGTGTCGCCAGCGCCGCCTCGGCCACCACCTGGGACGCTTTCAGCAGCTTCACCGGAACCAACGGAGCCGGCGGCTTCACCTACGGCTCCTACGACGGCGGGAGCCAGACCTTCACGCCCTTCACCGGGGATGCCGGCGGGTGCGCGGGGCTCATCGCCAATGTCACCTGCCTCGACGGCGGCGCCGGCGCGCCCCTGCCGGCGGTGTTCAAGACCACCCAGAGCGCGCCTTACCAGTCGGGCACCGTGCTGGTGCCGGCAGACGCCCTGATCCTTCACCCCGGCCCGCTTGCCGGCGAGGATTCGGCGGTGTTCTTCATCGCCCCGAAGACAGGGGAATATATTGTTGATGTCTCGACCTTCGTCGCCGACATCAATCCAAGCGGGGTGAAGATTTACGGCGTGGAGGAAGGCGCTTCCGACGTCCTGTTGACGACGCTGGGTTCGGGCAATACGAGCTTCTCGCAATCATACCCGAATTTTTATCTCACCGCGGGCCAAGCCGTTGGTTTGGCGGTGGATTATGACGGCGTCTATTATAACGACTCCACCGGCGTGAATTTCACGATCACCAGCGTTCCCGAGCCGGCCGCCTGGGCCTTGATGCTGGTCGGCTTCGGCGGCCTGGGCGCGGCGATGCGCGCGCGGCGCCGGGCGACCGTCGCGGCCTGATCCGGCGGCGCCTCCCATCCACCTGCGTCATCCCAGGCGCCGTGGAGCGAAGCGCAACGGAAACCTAAGGACCCAGGGGACTGGGCGCCGGGATGCGGCCACCATGCGGCTTCAACGCCCGTTGAATGTGGCCCCTGGGTCCCGGCTCTCCGGCCTGCGAGAGGGCAGGCCTACGGCCGGGATGACGCGGGGGGTGAGAGGAGCGCTTCGCCCCATTTCAACTGGGATGACGCGGTTGGGCGGGGATGAGCGGGGCCCGGAAACCAAGCCACTACTGGCCGAAAGAAGCGCCTGCCAGAACGCTAGCGGAAAAAGACGTGGCCGCCGATCTTGCCGATGCGGGTGAGGCTCGCCTCCCAATAGGGGGTCATCCAGGTGGCGTGATAGTGGGTGGCGTATTGCATGGGCTTATAGACGAAGCCGGCCAGGGCGTGTTTGGCGATTTCGGTGGCGCGCTCCCAGGCGACCATGTCGCTGGGCTCGCGCAGGGAGCCGTCGCAGACGAAGGTGAACTGGCAGCCGGTGGTCCGCTCCCAGCCCTGGAAGACCACGCCGCAGACGCTGCTGGGATAGGTGGCCATGTGGGTGCGGTTCATCACCACCTGAGCCACCGCCTCCTGGCCCTCATAGCTTTCCGACCGGGCCTCGAAATAGACCGCCTCGGCCAGGCACATCACCGGATCGGTGGCGGCCATCATCCGGTCGAGATCGACGAAGGCGTCGGCCGGGCCGAGCCGCATCACCGGCGCCTTGTCCAGGCGGGTGAGCGGGCCGCCCGGGGCGTCGAGGGCGGTCAGGCTGGTGGTCGGCGCGTCTATCCGGGTCAGCTTGGCGCCGTCGGTGACCAGGGTGCGGAGTTCGACCGTCGGAGCGCTATCGCCCGGCGCGTCGGCCGCGGCGGCGCCGCCGGCCAGAAGGCTCAGGGCGCCGACCACAGCCGCGCCCAAGCCCGCGCTCCTCGATCCGATAAGGTCCATAACGCCCCCGCGGCGGCTTTCGCCGGTTTCCCCTAGCACAAGCACGCCGAAGCTTTCCAAGGGGTTCACGGCGGGCATTTCGTCGCAGGCGGGTGGGGCGGCGCCTTGAATCGCCGGCTCGCCGGGCTAGGCTGGCGCCAGGGGCATGAGCGTGACCGTCTCGGATATTCATCGGCTGGCCGCGCTCGACAACGCGGCGCTGTGCCAGGCCATGTGGCGGGCGCACGGCCTTGGCGTGGAGCGGGGCGACGGCTTTCTCGCCGGCTCGGGAACGCCGCCCAGGTTCTATCCGAACGTCGTCACGATCGAGCCGGAGACCTCTACACAGGCCCTGATGCGCGATCTCGCCGAGCGGACTTCCAGGGCGCCCGGCCCCTTCAGCGTCAAGGACAGCTTCCGGGCGCTCGCGCTGGACAGCCTCGGCTTTCGGCCGCTGTTCGAGGCGAACTGGATTCACCGGTCCGCCGCCCTGGCCGCCGGCGCGACGCGGCTGGACTGGCGAGTGGTGTCGGGCGGCGCGGAGCTGGGCGATTGGGAGGGCGCCTGGAGCGGCGGCGCACGCGAGCCCGCGCTCTTCACGCCGGCGTTTCTGGCGACGCCCTCGGTGACCATGCTGGCCGGCCGGGCCGAGGGGGAGATCGTCGCCGGTTGCGTCATCACCGTCGGCGCCGATGTGCTCGGGCTGAGCAATGTCTTCGGCGAGGCGGCGGAGGCGATCAACGCCGCCGCCACGGCCTTTCCCCATCGCGATCTGGTCGGTTATGAGCGCGGCGAGGCGCTGGCGGAGACGCTCGCCGCCGGATTCAAGGTGGCGGGCGACCTTGTGGTCTGGGCGCTTTGAGCGGCGCGGCGCGCGCCTCCACCCAGGCGGCATTGTCGCCCGGCGCCGACTCCTGATAGACGAACACAACATGAACGCCGTGGCCCTGATCATCGCTATCGTCATCCTGGCCCTGGCCGGCGTCGCCGCGGCGATGTGGGCGATGGCGGAGCGGGCGCGGGCGGCGAGGTTCGAGGCCAAGGCCGCCGAACTGGAACGCCAGGCCGGGGCCGGGGCTGAGTTGCTGAAGGCCCAGGCGGCGCTCTCGGCCAACGCCGTGGCCGAGGAGCTGGTCCAGCGGGCGGCGGAGAACTTCAAGGCCCAGGACGCCCTGGCCCAGGCCAAGCTGGAGGCCCAGCTGAAGCCGGTGGCCGAGACCCTGGCCAAGTTCGAGGCGCCAGGCGGCGGCCGGAGAAGGCCCGCGCCGAGGAGACCGGCGGCCTGAAGGCCCAGATCGAACAGCTGCTGCATGGCCTCCACCGCCACCCAGGACGAGGCGCGCAAGCTGTCGGCGGCGCTGCGCCGCGGCGCCGGCGTGCAGGGGCGCTGGGGCGAGCAGACGCTGCGCAACGTGCTGGAGGCTGGCCGGCCTCGCAGGCCGCTTCGACTTCGACGAGCAGTTCCACGTGGACACCGACGAGGGCCGCCGCGCGGCCCGACGTGATGGTGCGCCTGCCGGGCGGCGGGGTGTTCGTCATCGACGCCAAATGCTCGCTGAACGCCTTCCTGGAAGCGCAGGACGCGCTCGACGACGCCGCGCGCGAGGCCGGCTATCATGCGCCACGCCCAGAGCGTGCGCGGCCACATGCAGGCCCTGTCGGCCAAGGCCTATTGGGACCAGTTCGAGGCGCTCGCCCGACTTCGTGGCCATGTTCGTGCCCGGCGACGGCTTCCTGGCCGCCGCCGCTCGAGCGCCTGCCCGACCTGATGACCGAGGCCATGGACCGGCGGGTGATGCTGGTGACGCCGACCACCCTGTTCGCCCTCTGCAAGGCGGTGGCCTATGGCTGGCGGGTGGAGGAGCAGGCCGTCAACGCCGCCGAGATCGCCGCCCTCGGCCGCGAGCTCTACAAGCGCCTGTCGGTGATGGGCGGCCACGCGGCGGCCTGGGCAAGGCGCTGGAGCCGGGCGGTGGAGCAGCTACAACCAGTTCGTCGGCTCGCTGGAGACCCAGGTGCTGACCCAGGCCCGGCGGTTCGAGGACCTGAAGGTCGACCACGAGGGCAAGGAGATCGAGGATCTGGCGCCGCTGGAGACGGCGGTGCGGCCGCTGGCCAAGCTGGCGCCGGCGCCCGCCGCCGGGGGCCAGCCGACCTTGACGCTCGTGGAGACGGCGCCTACCTCGGCGGACATGAGCCTTCGCCGCATCCTCACCGTCGATGCCGACCTGCGACCCTGAAGACAGGTCTCCACGCCGGTGGAGGCGGTCGACGACGACCTGCGCGCCCTGATGGATGACATGCTGGAGACCATGTACGACGCGCCCGGCATCGGCCTGGCCGCGATCCAGGTCGGCGTGCCCAAGCGGGTGATCGTCATGGACCTGGCCGCGGCGAGGACGAGCCCAAGGCCCCGCGCTATTTCGTCAATCCGGAGATCCTCTGGGCCTCGGAAGAGACCGCGCCCTACGAGGAGGGCTGCCTCTCGGTGCCGGAGATCTATCGACGAGGTCGAGCGGCCGGCCAGGGTGCGCCTGCGCTATCTCGACTACGACGGCGAGGCGGTCGAGGAGGAGGCCGAGGGCCTGTTCGCCGTCTGCATCCAGCACGAGATGGACCACCTCGAGGGCGTGCTGTTCATCGACCACCTCTCGCGCCTGAAGCGCGACCGGGCGGTGAGCAAGGTGAGAAAGGCGGCCAAGGAGGCGGCGTAGGTTCCGGCTCTCTCTCCCTTTTGGGGGAGGGGGACCCCGACGCCAACGTGGAGGGGGCTTCAGCCAGGCTGAGACGTTGGCTCCAAACTGGAGCCCCCTTCCCCGGCTTCGCCGGGACTTCCCCCAGAGGGGGAAGAGAAGGTAACGCTCTCCCATGCGCCTCGCCTTTCTCGGCACGCCCGATTTCGCCGTTCCGACCCTGGCCGCCCTGATCGGGGCGGGGCACGAGATCGCCTGCGTCTATTCCCAGCCGCCGGCGCCGCGCGGGCGCGGCCAGGCGCTGCGGCCCTCGCCGGTGCAGGCCTTCGCCGAGGCGCGGGGGCTGATGGTGCGCACGCCGGCCTCCATGCGCGATCCGGACGAGATCGCCGCCTTCGCCGCCCTCGACCTCGACGCGGCGGTGGTGGTGGCCTTCGGCCAGATCCTGCCCGAGGACATCCTCGAGGCGCCGCGCCTGGGCTGCTTCAACCTGCACGCCTCGCTGCTGCCGCGCTGGCGCGGGCGCGGCGCCGATCCAGCGGGCGATCATGGCCGGCGACGCGGTGACCGGCGTCGGCGGTGATGCGGATGACCGCCGGCCTGGACGAAGGCCCGGTGCTGGCGGACGGCGACCCTGCGCATCGACGCCCTGGAGACCGCCGGGACCCTGCACGACCGCCTGGCCGCCGGTCGGGCGCGGCGCTGATGGTCCGAGGCCCTGGCGGCGCTCGACCGGGGCGAGGCGATGTTCGACGCCCCAGCCCGACGAGGGCGTCGACCTACGCCAAGAAGATCAAGCCGGCGGAGACGCGCATCGACTGGGATCGGCCGGCGGCGCGAGGTCGACCGCCAGATCCGCGGCCTCTCGCCGTCTCCCGGCGCCTGGTTCGTGGCCCCGTCCGAGCGCGGGCCGGTGCGGGTCAAGGCCCTGCTGTCGCGGGCCGAGGATGCCGAGGGCGAGCCGGGCGTCGCTCTGGACGATGGCCTGCTGATCGCCTGCGGCGAGGGCGCGGTGCGCCTCCTGCGCGCCCAGCGCGAGGGCCGCGGCGGCCCAGGACGCCGAGGACTTCCTGCGCGGCTTTCCGATCGCGCGCCGGCACGCGGCTGGACTGATGCCGCGCTATCGGCTGACCATCGAATACGACGGCGGCCCCTTCTTCGGCTTCCAGGCCCAGGCGACGCTGCCCTCGGTCCAGGGCGCGATCGAGCGCGGCGGTGCTGGCCTTCTGCGGCGAGGCCGTGCGCCTGCACGCCGCCGGCCGCACCGACACCGGCGTCCACGCCAGCGGCCAGGTGGTCCACTTCGACCTGGCCAAGGACTGGCGGGCGGAGGTGGTGCGCAACGCCCTCAACGCCCATCTGGCCGCGAGCCGATCTCGGTGCTGGACGCGCCGCGTGGCGCCGGAGCGACTTCCACGCCCGCTTCTCGGCCATCGGCCGGCGCTACCTCTACCGCATCCTCAACCGCCCGGGCCCGCCGGCCCTGGAAGCGCGGCCGCGTCTGGCATGTGAAGACAGCCGCTGGACGTCGAGGCCATGCACGCCGCCGCCCAGGCCCTGGTCGGCCTGCACGACTTCACCACCTTCCGCGACGCCGCCTGCCAGGCCGCAGTCGCCGGTCAAGACCCTGGATGAGGCCAGGGTCTGGCGCGAAGGCGAGGAGGTGCGCGCTGGCCTTCGCCGCCCGCTCGTTCCTGCATCGCCAGGTGCGCTCGATGGTCGGCTCGCTGGCCGAGGTCGGGCTCGGCCGCTGGTCGCCGAGCGATCTCGCCGCCGCCCTGGCCGCCCGCGACCGCGCCGCCTGCGGCCCGGTGGCGCCGGCCCAGGGCCTCTACCTGACGGCGGTGGACTATCCGCCGGAGGCGGGAGACATTGATTTTTTCACCACGGAGGACACGAAGACCACGGAGGATTAATAATATCCTGAGGGCTGGCCGGCTTCTCCAAAACTCCGTGGTCTCCGTGTCCTCCGTGGTGAATCCTGTTTTCGAACGGCCGCCTGACGGCGGCGGATCTATTGGCCGAAGGCTGCGAAATAGTCGTCGATGATGCGGCGGTAGATCTTCGTCAGGGCGCGGATCTCGGCCACCGGCGCGCGCTCGTCGACCTTGTGCATGGTGGTCCCCACCAGGCCGAACTCCACCACCGGGCACAGGGCGCGGATGAAGCGGGCGTCGGAGGTGCCGCCGGTGGTGGAGAGCTCCGGCGCCGTGCCGGTCACCGCCTCGACGGCGCCGGCCACCAGGCGGGTGAAAGCGCCGGGCTCGGTGAGGAAGGCCTCGCCGCTGATCCGGCAGGCGATCTCCACCTTGCCGGCGAAGCCCTCGCCCGCCAGCCGCGCCTCCTCGGTCGAGCCAGGCGCTCAGCGAGGCGCCGGTGTGGTGGGGGTTGAAGCGGATGTTGAGCCGCGCCGTGGCCCTGGCCGGGATCACGTTGGTCGGCCGGATTGCCGACGTCGATGGTGGTGACCTCCAGGTTGGACGGCTGGAAGCCTCGGATAGCCCTCGTCCAGCACCCGGCGCCTGCAGCCGCGGCCAGGAAGCGGATCAGCACCGGCACCGGATTGGCCGCGCGGTGGGGATAGGCCACGTGGCCCTGGACGCCCTCCACGGTGATCTCGGCGTTGACGCTGCCGCGCCGGCCGATCTTGATCATGTCGCCGAGGACCGGCGCTGGAGGTGGGCTCGCCCACCAGGCAGTGGTCGATGATCTCGCCCTCGGCGGCCAGGGCCGCGACCACCGGCCTTGGTGCCGTCGCTCGGCGATCGCCCTCCTCGTCGCCGGTGATCAGAAGGAGAGCGAGCCGGCCGGCTCGCCCTCCGCCAGCGCCTCGCTGGCCGCCGCGGCGAAGGCGGCGATGGCGCCCTTCATGTCCACCGCGCCGCGGCCGATGCAGGACACCGTCCTCGATGGCGGCGGCGAAGGGCTCGTGGCGTCCAGGCCGCCGGCGTCGCCCACCGGCACCACGTCGGTGTGGCCGGCGAAGCAGAGGTTGGGCCGCGCGCTCCCGCGCCGGGCGTAGAGGTTCTCGATCTCGCCGAACTGCATCCGCCGGCAGGCGAAGCCGAGGCGCTCCAGCGCCGCCTGCAGCACATCCATCGCCCCGGCGTCGGCCGGCGTCACCGAGGGGCGGCGGATCAGGTCGCGGGCGAGGTCGATGGGATCGAGAACGGTCATGTTCGTTCCTTTGCGTCTTTTCTCCTCCCCCGCCCTCTTGCGGGGGAGGGGGACCACCCGGCTCTTTCTTGCCGGGTGGTGGAGGGGGCGCAAGGCCGCGTCAACGCCCTTTCTGCCGGGCGCCGTTGGCGTGGCTCTGCGCCCCCTCCGTCACGGCGCAAGAAAGAGCGCCGCGCCACCTCCCCCGTGAAGAGGCACGGGGGAGGAGAATCTCTCCTTCTCCTCCCATGCAAGCGAAGCGCGGCGGGGGAGGTGGCGCGCGATGCCCTCTCGCATCGCGTGACGGAGGGGGCGCAAGGCGGGTAAACCTCAGCTTGATCCCGCATAGAGGCGGGGGAGGAGAGGCTTTCGTCCTACCCCTGCCGCACCGAGGCGCCGCCGTCCACGGCCAGGACGACGCCGGTGATGAATTTGGCTTCGTCGGAGGCGAGGAAAAGGGCGGCGTAGGCCACGTCCCAGGCGTCGCCCATCTTGCCGCCCAGGGGTACGCGGGCGTTGCGCGGCGGCGCGGACGGTCTCGACGCTCTCGCCCCTGGCCGCCGAAATCCCGGCCACGGCCATGGGCGTATCCATCAGGCCGGGCATGATGGCGTTGCAGCGGATCTTGTGACGGGCGTTGAGCGCGGCGGTGGAGGTGGTGAGCTTGTTCACCCCGGCCTTGGAGACCTCATAGGCGATGATATTGGCCGGGGCGATCGCCGCCAGGGACGAGATATTGACGATGGCGCCGCCGCCCTGGGCGCGCATGACCGGCAGGGCGTGCTTGATCGTCAGCCACATGCCGGTGAGGTTGACCGAGAGGATCCGCTCCCAGTCGACCCGTTCCAGCCGGGTGACCGAGGAATCCCGCGCGCCGATGCCGACATTGTTGTGCAGGATGTCGAGGCGGCCGAGCCTGACGCCGGCCTCGGCGACCAGCGCCGCGCATTGCGCCTCGTCGGTGATGTCGGCCTCGAAGGCGAAGGCCTCGCCGCCCTCGGCGGCGATCATGGCCACGGTCTCCTCGGCGGAATCCCGGCGGCGATCGACGCACAGCACCTTCGCGCCTTCCCGGGCGAAGAGCATGGCCGTGGCCCGGCCGTTGCCGATGGTCTCGCCCGGCGTCTGGCCGGCGCCGACGACCACGGCGGCCTTGCCTTTGAGCCGGCCGGCCACGGTCAGGGGGTTTCGGCGGCGAGGCCGGCGTCGCTCAGGAACGAGAGGATCGCCGTGTTGAACGCCGCCGGCTGGTCGATGTTGGCGGCGTGGCCGGCGGCGGGGATCACCACCTTCCTGGCCCCGGGAATCTTGGCGGCCATATAGTCGCTGGCGGCCAGGAAGGGCGTGTCGTCCGCGCCCACCACCACCACCGAGGGGACGGCGATGGTCGGCAAGCTGGAGATCACCTGGGCGTCCTTCTGGGTCAGCATGCCGCGCGCCGCCAGGGCCAGGCCATCGGCCGAGCGATGGCGGCTGGTGCGCATCTCCACGCTGCCCGCCGCGAGGCGGCCGAGGCCCTCGGTCTCATAGCGTTCGGCCGTCTTTAGGGCATTGCGGTTCCAGCCCTCGCGCGCCTCGTCGTTGCGATAGCCGGGGCCGGTGTCGATGATCAGGAGCGCCCGCACGCGCTCGGGATGGGCGAGGTGGAAGGCGAGGCTCATATAGCCGCCCAGCGAGAGGCCGCCGACGATCGCCCGCTCGGCCCCTACCGCATCCAGCAGGGCGGCCATATCGGCCACGGTGGCCGCTTCGCTGTAGGCGGCCGGGTCGGCGGGATAGTCCGACTGGCCGTGGCCGCGCATATCCCACAGGATCAGTTTGTAGGCCTTGGCGAGGGCCTCGATCTGGCCGCTCCACATCTGGCTGGTGGCCGAATAGCCGTGGGTGAGCAGCAGGGCTGGGCCCTCGCCGTGGACCTCGTAATAGATCTCCACCCCATCGCGGTTGAGCTTGGCCATCGCGCGTTCTTCCTTCAGGCGCCCACGAACACGCCGGGCCGGCGCTCGTTCACCGATTTGACGCCCTCGGCGAAGTCGGCGGTGGCGCGCAGCCAGGTCTGTTCGATCAGCTCGTGATCGGTCTGGCCCTTCACCGCCGCCGCCAGGCCGGCGCGCAGGGTGGCGCGGGTGGATTGCACCGCCAGGGGCGCGGCCTCGGCGATCTCTTCGGCGAGGGCGAGGGCGGCGGACTTCAGATCCGGAAGGGGGACTATCTGGTCGGCGAGGCCCCAGGCCAGGGCCTCCTCGCCCTTGATGCGCCGGCCGGTGAGGCACATCAGCTGTGCCCGCTGCATCCCCACCACGCGCGGCAGGGTGTGGGTGATGCCAAAGCCCGGATGGAAGCCCAGCTTGACGAAGTTGGCGGCGAACCGCGCTTCGGGCGCCACGACCCTAAAATCCGCCACCAGGGCGAGGCCGAGGCCCGCGCCCACCGCCGCGCCCTGGACCGCCGCCACGATCGGCTTCTTGGCCGAGAACAGTCGCACCGCCTGCGCGTAGAGCGGATTGATCCCCGACATGCCCGAGCCCCCGACGCCGGTGGGTGAGGCGAGGTCCGCCCCGGCGCAGAACGCCTTGCCGGCGGCGCTGAGCACGCTGACGCGCAGGGTCTTGTCGGCGTCGACATCCTCAAGGGCGTCGGCCAGGTCGCGCATCAGCTCGACGCTGACGAAATTATTTGGCGGCCGATCGATCTCCAGCAGCGCCACATGCCCCTGAAGGCGAGCGGAAACCTCTCCGTATTGGTCTTTCATAAGGTCAACTCCGATAGCTGAAGGTCTGTGCGGCCGGCTTTGCCGGGACGATGGGTTCGTCGGGTCTCGCCGTGCGAGAAAGGGGCTAGGAACACATCCCATGGGATGTTACTTTTCATGCCGTGTTGAGGATCGTGATCGACACCTCGGTCTTGGCGACGAGCGTGCGAAGTCGCCAAGGCGCGAGCTTCGCCCTGTTGCAGGCGGTTGCGCGCCGCCAGGTGGTGGCGCTCGCCACGCCGCCGCTGTTCCTTGAATATGAGGATGTCTTGAAACGCGCCGATCAACGTCAGGTCTCCGGAATGACCCTGGCCCAGGTCGACGCGTTGCTGGAGGAATTGGCGGCGATCCTGGAGCCGGTGGACGTGCGCCTGACGTGGCGGCCGCAACTTCGCGATCCTGGAGACGAAATGGTGTTCGAGGCGGCGATCAATGGTCGGGCGGACGCGCTCGTCACCTATAATATCCGGGATTTCGCGGCCGCGGCGCCACGGTTCGGCGTCCGTATCGCGAGGCCGGCCGACATGTTGCGGGAGATGAGGCCATGAGCAAGGCGACCTATCCATTGAAACTTCCCACTTCCATCAAGACGGCGGCGACGCGGCTGGCCAAGGAGGACGGGGTCAGCCTCAACCAGTGGATCGCCTCGGCAGTCGCCCAGAAGGTCGGCGTAGCCGAAACGGCGGCCGAGTTTCTCGGGCGGCGCGCTAACGGACGCACGGGCGATGGCCTGGGCCGCTTGCTGGATGGCGTGGCGGACCGGCCGGCCGATCCCGGCGACGGGCTTCCGGCGGACTGGAACGCCAAAGGCTAGCCTCCCGAGGGCGCCTCATCGTTTCGATCCCAGAAGGTTGCGGGCCACAACCCAGGTGTGGACCTCGGTGGGGCCGTCGTAGATGCGCATGGTGCGGATCTTGGCGGCCATCAATTGCAGGGGCAGCTCCTTGGTCATGCCCATGGCGCCGTGCGCCTGCATGGCCCGGTCGATCACCTCCCAGGCCATCTCGGTGGCGAAGGCCTTGATCATGGAGATTTCCAGCCGGGTGTCGCGGCCCTGGTCGAGCTTCCAGGCGCAGTCGTAGGTCATCAGCCGGGCGGCGTGGATGCGGGTGGCGGCGTCGGCCACCCAGCCCTGGATGACGCCGCGCTGGGAAAGCGGCTGGCCGAAGGTGACCCGCTGGGGCGCGAATTCGCAGATCATGTCCAAGGCCCGCTGGGCCATGCCGATCGACCAGGCGGCCATTTCCAGACGCCGGGTGCCCAGGCGCAGCTGCATGGGCGCGAAGCCCTGGCCCTCGGTCCCCAGCAGCTTCCAGCCCTCGACCCGGCAATCCTCCAGGGCCACTTCATAGGTCGCCGCCCCGCCGATCATGGGGATGCGGCGCAGGACGTTGAAGCCGGGCGTTCCCTTGTCGACCAGGAAGGCGGAGATGCCGCCGCGGGCGCCCTTCTCCTTATCGCTGACCGCCATGAGGATGGTGAAATCGGCCTCGGCGGCGCGGCTGATCCAGATCTTGCGGCCGTTGATCACCCAGTCGTCGCCGTCGCGCACGGCCCTCGTGACCATGCCGGCCGGATCGGCCCCGGCCCCCGGCTCGGAGATGCCGATGGCCGAGATGGTCTCGCCGCGGACATAGGGGGCGAGATAGGCCTCGCGCTGGCGCTCGGTCACGGTGGCGGCCAGCATGCGCAGATTGGGCGAGTCCGGCGGCAGGGTGTAGGGGGTGATGGTGCGGCCGAGCTCCTCGTTGACGCCGATCATCGCCACATTGGGAAGGTCGATCCCGCCGACATCCTCCGGCGCGTCCAGGCCCCAGAGGCCGAGCGCCTTGGAGACCTCGTCCAGGCGCTTGTGTTCGGCCTCGCCGATGCCCAGGCCCTTGCCGTCGGCCTCGCGGGCCAGCACGCCGGCCTCCAGAGGCATCAGCTCGTCATTGACGAACCTCGCCACCAGATCCTTGAGCATCCGGTGCTCTTCGGGGAGTTCGAAATCCATCCGCCGCTTCCGCCCTGTCCATGATTTTGCTTTGTTGCGCTCACTCTAGGCATAGAAGGCGCGGGCGTCATCCGTGCCGCCAAGGAAACTAGGGAGAGGAAATTGGCCAAGGATCGCCAATTGGCGCGCGAGGCGACGGGACCCTTGGCCGGCGTGCGCGTGCTGGACATGACCAGCGTGGTCTTCGGCGCCTACGCCACCCAGATGCTGGGCGATCTGGGGGCCGACGTGATCAAGGTCGAGTTTCCGGGCGGCCGGCGCGGCGGCGGCGGCGACATCATGCGCTGGGCCGGTCACGGCCAGCCCGGCGGGCCGGAGGATCTCGGCCCGATCTTCATGACCATCAACCGCAACAAGCGCTCCATGCTGCTCGACTTGCGCGAGGAGACGGCGGCCAAGTCTCTGCGGCGCCTGATCAAGACCTGCGACGTGTTCGCCGTCTCGGTGCGCTATGAGGGCCTGAGGCGCCTGGGCCTCGACTATGAGTCCGTCAAGGCGATCCGGCCCGACATTATCTATGTCCACGGCGCCGGCTATGGCTCCGAAGGCCCCTACGCCGGCGAGCCGGCCTATGACGACCTGATCCAGTCGGCCAGCGGCCTGGCCGACCTGCTTCCGCGCGTCGACGGCGACCCGACGCCGCGGCTGGTGCCGACCCTGGTGGCCGACAAGGTCAGCGGCCTGTTCATGAGCCAGGCGATCTGCGCCGCGCTTTATCACCGGCAGCGGACCGGCGAGGGCCAGTTCATCGAGGTGCCGATGCTGGAGTGCGTCACCAGCTTCAACCTCGCCGAGCACTTCTATGGTCATGTCTATGATCCGCCCACCGGCCCCTGGGCCTACACCCGGGTGGCCAATCCCGAGCGCAAGCCGTTCGCCACCAAGGACGGCTACATCGGCCTGCTGCCCTACACCGACAAGCAGTGGGACCAGTTCTTCGAGGTGGCCGGCTGGGGCGAGACCTTCGGCAAGGACCCGCGCTTTTCCGACTACAAGACCCGCGCCGGCCATGTGCGCGAGCTCTACGGCCTGGTGGAGGAGGTGACGCGCACCCGCACCACCGAAGAGTGGCTGGCGCGCCTCAAGCCCCTGCAGATCCCGGTGGTGAGGATGAACCGGCTCGACGAGCTCCAGGAGGATCCGCACCTGGCGGCGGTGGCCCTTTTCGAGCGCTATGAGCATCCGCAGGCGGGCGCCTATCTGAGCCTTCGCCCGCCGGTGAAATATGCCGCGACGCCGGCCAATATCCGGCGCCACCCGCCAAGGCTTGGCGAGCATACCGACGAACTTCTCGCCGAATTGAATGGTGAAGGCTGAATATCGCCCCCTGCGGCTCGCGGTCGCATCCGGCTAGGCGCCGGCGCTCTTCATGCCCACTGTGGGTCGGGCCGGCCAAAGACGCGGCCCCTGACCAGTGGAACGATCGTGACCGAGCCGGAATTCAGCCGCCTCCTCGATCTGATCTATGAAGCGGCGCTCCAGCCGGAAAGCTGGGCCGGCGCCATGGAGGCGATCGCCGACGCCCTGGGTGGAACCGGGGGCGCCCTGTCTTTGCTGAGCGTGGCCGACAACGGCGGCGGCGTCATCACCTCGCGGGTCGATCCGGACTATTGGTCCGGCTATTTCGAACACTTCGCCGAGCGCAATCCCTTGCACAATGTGCCCGATCCCGGCGCCTATATGCGCGCCTGGCGGCCCAAGATCCTCACCGACGAGGATTGGATGGACAAGGACGATCTGGTCCGCAGCGAATTCTACAACGAGTTCCTGATCCCCCAGGATATGGACTCGGTGCTGATGATCCGGCTGGCCGCGCGCGGCTATGACATCTCGGTGCTGAACATCGGCCGGGCCAAGGAGCGCGGCCAGTTCCAGGCGCCGCAGCTCGACATCGCCCATCACCTGCACCCCCATCTCATCCGCGCCTACCGCCTCAGTGAGAAGGTCGCGGACCTGAAGCTGTTGAACGGCGGCATGTCCGAGGCCCTGGATCGCACGACCCAGGCGCTGTTCATGCTGGGCGAGAACGGCCGGGTCTGCCACCTCAATCGCGCCGCCGAACGGCTTTTGGCCGCCTCTGGCGATCTGCGGGTGGTTGGCGGGCGCCTGGCGGCCGGCGGTCAGGACGACGCTCGGCGACTTGAGCGCCTGATCGCCGCCGCCCTGGGCGCCGATGGCGGACCCTGCGCCGGCGGCTCCATGGCCGTCCGCCGCCCGCGCGGCCTGCCCCTATCGCTCATCGTCGCGCCGATCCGGGCCGAGAGCCTCTCGGTGTTCATGCGCGGTCCGGCCGCCCTGGTCTGCGCCACCGACCTGGAAGGCCCTATCAGCCTTGGCGAGCGGCGCCTGCGCGAACTCTTCGATCTCTCCCGCGCCGAGGTCCGGGTGGCCCTGGCGCTCTTCGAGGGGATGAATCCCGCGCGAGGCGGCCGAGCATCTGGGGGTCAGCTTCTTCACCGTTCGCGGCCACCTGGCCCGCATCCGCGACAAGACCCACACCCGCGGCCAGGTCGAACTGGCCCGCCTGCTCACCCGCGTCGGCGGGGTGAGCGAAACCGAGGCCGCCGGCTGATCGCGGACGCGCCCCTATCGCCCGGCCGCCGGAGCGCCTAAATCGGCGTCATGGCCGATGAGAGCGCCCATATCTACGAACCGGCCGGCGGCCATGGCCTGCGCCACGACCCGTTCAACGCCATCGTCGGGCCAAGGCCGATCGGCTGGATCTCCACCGTGAGCGCCGCCGGCGTCGCCAATCTGGCGCCCTACAGCTTCTTCAACGGCTTCAACTATGTGCCGCCGCTGATCGGCTTCTCCAGCATCGGCCGCAAGGACAGCGTGACCAACGCCGAGGCCACCGGGGAATTCTGCTGGAACCTGGCCACCGAGGCCCTGGCCCAGGCGATGAACCTCTCCTGCGCCCCCGCCCCGCCAGATGTCGACGAGTTCGCGGTCGCCGGCCTCACAGCCGCGCCGGGCCGCATCGTCGCCGCGCCCCGGGTTCTGGAAAGCCCGGTCAATTTCGAGTGCAAGGTCAGCCAGATCATCCAGCTCCAGCGCGCCGACGGGGTGAAGGTCGACAGCTGGCTGACCATCGGCGAGGTGGTGGCCGTTCATATCGACAAGGCCCTGATCCGCGACGGGATCTACGACACCGCCGCCGCCCGACCGATCCTGCGCGCCGGCCGCATGGGCGACTATGCGGTGATCCGGCCCGACGCCATGTTCGAGATGCGAAGGCCCCCCTGGCCGTTGGATTAGGCGGGCGCCGTCACTATCTGGCGGTCTCACCTTCAAACTGAAGCGGAGACACCCCTTGGCCCTTTCCCTCTACGACGCCTCCATCCCGGTCTATGCGCGCGGGCTGCGCAACCTCGCCGCCGTCCTCGACAAGGCCGAGACCTGGGCCAAGGCGGAGGGCAAGGATCTCCAGAGCCTGTTCGACGCCCGCCTGGCGCCCGACATGCACCCCTTGGCCGGCCAGATCCGCCTGGCCAGCGACGCGGCCAAGGGCGGCGCCGCGCGCCTCGCCGGCGCCACGGCGCCCAGCATGCCCGACACCGAAGAAACCTACGCCCAGCTCAAGGAACGGGTAGCCAAGACCATCGCCTATGTCGAAACCCTCCAGCGCGCCGATGTCGAAGGCGGCGAGGGCCGCACCATCGAGCTGCCGCTGCCAAGCGGCGCCCTGACTTTCACCGCCCCCAACTTCCTCTTCCAGTTCTCGCTTCCCAACTTCTTCTTCCACGTCACCACCGCCTACGACGTGCTGAGAAGCCAGGGCGCGCCGCTCGGCAAGATGGACTTCCTCGCGGGCGGCGGACTGCCAGGCTAGGCCGTCCGGCGCGCCTGGCCTCAAGCGGGCGGTTTCGAGGCCGCTAGTTCCGCCTTCTGTTTCCGCGTGAGCCCAGCGCACACCAGGTCGTAGGAGTGGCCAACCAGGCGCTCGACTTCCTCGGTTGGCACGTCGGCGCCCAGGCTCACGCTGATCCAGAAACGCGGGTCCAGGTGGGAGCGATGGCCGACGCCGGCGTATTGCGCTTTCAGTGTCTCGGCCAGATGCGGATCACATTTGAGGATCACGCTTTCGTCGCCTCGCACCGAGAGGATGGCGAACATCTTGCCCATCACCTTGTAGATGAGGACCAGGGGGACCGAGCCCCTGGAAGCGGTCATCGGCGCCCCCACCGCGCCTGGCATGGCTTCCAGCAGGCTTTTCAAAGCTTCGGTTCGTTCACCAAGCGACAAATCGGAGGTTTCCCGACGGTCGGCCCTTGTCACAATGCAACCTTTGAGATTCGACCCAGGGTCGATTCTATACATAAAGCCTTTGGCGATGATACCAAGCTGGCGACGCCGATCCGGAGTTATGTCCACTGCCCGTTCACCACGCCCTGGGATCGCGGGATCTGATACAGATCCTGGCCGTCGCCGACACCGGCTCGATCCGGCGCGCCGCCGATCATCTCGGCATGACCCAGCCGGGTCTGTCCAAGAATCTGCGCCTGATCGAGGATCGCTTGGGTGCGGCGGTTTTCCAGCGCGCCACCTCCGGAGCGGCGCCCACCGAATACGGCCATGTGTTGATCGAGCGCGGACGCCAGGTGCTGCTCGATCTGCAAGGCATTGTGCGCGATGTGCGCGAAATGGCGAGCGATGAAGGCGGTTTGGTGCGGATCGGCGCCGGCCCGCTGGTGGCGCCGGTCATCGCCCGCGAAATCGTCTCGGCCTGCCTTCGGCAATATCCGGGCATCTCAATCCAGATCGAGATCGGCACCGCCTTCAGGCTGATTGAGGAAGTCGAAAAAGGAACGCTCGACTATCTGATCAGCTTCGCCGAAGGCCTGCCGATGAGCAGCAACATTCAGACCCGCCTATTGCACACGGTGGAGGGCGTCTTCTTCGCTCGACGAGGCCATCCCCTGGCCCAGGCGCACTCCGTGCCGGCGGCCCGGCTGGCGGAATGGCCCATGGCCATGCCGACACTCTATCCGAGATTGCAGCAGTGGTATGAAGCGGCCACCGGCACGCCCAGGCCGATGATCCAATTCCAGTGCGACAACTTCGACCTCCTCGCCCAGGCCGTGCAGGCTACCGACATGGTCTCCCTGGGCTCAACTCAGGCCGTCGATCGCCTTCGTCGTATCTACGCGCTCGCGCCGCTGCGGATCGAAGGATTCGATTTCCACCAGGATATCCACTGCATATCGGCCATCTCCCGGCCCCTGTCGCGCTCCGCCCAGAGGGTCCTGGCCTTGGTGGAGCACAATCTCGCCGAGAACGATCTCGTCGCCGCCTAGAGCAGGCTCGGGAAATGCGACAACCCGCCACATTTTTGCGGGGCGTTCGATCCTGTATTCGGGGGGGACATCGCCCGACCTTTCCCAATCAATAGTCGCTAGATCTTATCGCCGCCCGCTCGCCCAGCGCCAGCAGGGTGAGCCTGGATCGTTCCCTTGGATTTTCCTGGCGCTTGCCGGCAATTCCTTGGCCTCGCACTGTAAAACGAGCTCGGCTCCGGCGGCCGCCACGATCGGCCTGGGCGGCTGGCGGCGGCTAGGCCACCAAACATCCGCCGCGCGATGCTCCCGGGAACCTTAGCCGGTGCGGACCGTTTGGATCGCCGCTCGACGATTATCAAACCGGGAGTCTGACTATGCGGTCCATTCTGCTGATGCTTCTGGGCGTTCCGCTGCCGATCATCCTGCTGCTCGCCTTCTGCACCCATCATTTTTGAGGCGGCGCGACCATGGCGATGCAAAACGATCTGGCGATCTCCGAAGCTGAACCGCATTCGGCGGTTTCCTGGGGCGCGGTTTTGGCCGGAGCCGCGGCGGGCCTGGCGAGCGCCTTCGTCCTGGTCACCTTGTTCGCGGGCTTTGGCCTGAAGGCGGCATCGCCCTGGCTGGGCGCCTACGGCGATCCGACGGCGTTCACGCCGACCGTGGGGACGGCGATGGTGGTGATCCAGGTGCTTTCCAGCGCCCTGGGCGGCTATCTGGCCGGGCGCCTCAGAACCAAATGGACGAATGTGCACGGTCACGAGGTTCATTTCCGCGACACGGCGCACGGCTTTCTTTCCTGGGCGACCGCCACCCTTGTCGGGGCGGCGATGGCGGCGGTTCTGGTGGGCTCGTTCTCGGATCCCACAAGCCATATCGACATCATGCCCGGCCTTCCGCCGGCCGCCAGCGACGCGTCCCAGGCGGCGCCGGTGCCGGTCGATCCGGCGGCGCTGCACGCGCAGATGGTCCACGAGGACAATCTGGCTTCCCAGGCCTCGCTCTTCCTGGGGATCGGCCTGTTGCTGGGGGCCTTCTCGGCGGCCGTCGCCGCCGCGATCGGCGGCCTGCGCCGAGAAGATATGCACGCGACCTATTGGAGAGAGTATCACCTGACGAAGGCGCCGGCGCGCGAATAGATTGCAGCGCCGGGGTATGATGCGCCGGTTCGTCGAGGAAACCCCATGCCGGCCCGTGTACTTCAGTTCTCCGACATCCATTTCGGCTGTGAAGACACCCTGGCTCTGCGCGCGGCGACAGACTTCGCCCAGTCGACGCCCTTCGACTTGCTGGTGCTGAGCGGCGACATCACGCAGTTCGGCCACGAGAACGAGTTTCAGGCGGCGGCGTCCTGGCTCAAGACCGCGCCGGGACCGATCCTGTCCACGCCGGGCAATCACGACACGCCCTGGGCGGGACTGTGGGAGCGTTTCACCGATCCGTTCGCCCTTTATGCGCGGATGATCGGGCCGCCGGCCGAGGCGAGTTTCGAGCGCGGCGCGTTGAAGGTGGAGGCTCTCAACAGCGCGCGAGGATGGCAGTTGCGCCTCAACTGGTCGAAGGGGGAAATCTCGCGGCGTCAGGCGTCGAGCGCCTCGCAACGCCTGGCGAGCGGGGAGCCGCGGGCCGCCCGGCTGCTCGTCTGCCATCACCCCCTGGTGGAAGTGGTCGGCGGTCCGATGACGGGCCGGGTGAGGGGTGGCCGGTCGGCGGCGGAGTGCTTCGCGCAGGCGGGCGTGGACCTCATCCTGACCGGCCATCTGCACGCGCCGTTCTTCCAGGCCCTGCCGTTCGGCGATGGCCGAACCTACGCTCTCGGCGCCAGCACCCTCTCCCGGCGCGAGCGCGGCGCGCCGCCGGGGTTCAATGTGATCGAGATCGACGGCGATCAGCTTACCGTCAAGGCCATGGCCTGGAATGGGCGGTCGCTCGAGGTCTGGCGCACCTGGGCCGCGGAGTTGCGGCCGAGAGGCGACGGCTCCGCCGTGGCCGGCGCCCAATCGCCACAAGAGATCGGCGCCGACCGATGATCGGGGCGTCGCTCGAAGCGCCCACGCCCCCTTCCGCCGGGTGGAATGCGCAAGACGGCGGGCGGGTGATCGCGGTCATCAATCTAGCGAGCGGCGGGGCCGGGGCGCAATCGGCGGAGCGGATGACCCAGGTGTTCGCCGCCGCCGGCCTGGCCGGGACCGAGGTCAATTGCGTCGAGCCGGCGGGCATCGAAGAGGCGCTGACCCAGGCCGTGGAACGCGCCGAGGTGGTGGTGACTCTTGGCGGGGACGGCACCATCCGCGCCGCGGCCGCCAAATGCGGGCGCGCCGGCAAGCTGCTCATCCCCCTGGCCGGCGGCACCATGAACATGCTGGCTCGCGCGATCTATGGGCCGATCGCCTGGGATCAGGCCCTTGCCGCCACCCTGGCCGATCCCGCTGTCCGGGAGATCAGTGGCGCGGAGGCCGAGGGTCGCCGGTTCTTCTGCGCCGCCATTTTCGGCGCGCCCTCCCTCTGGGCCGACGCCCGCGAAGCCTTGCGCCATGGCCATCTTTTCGAGGCGGTGAAACGCTCGGCCGCCGCCGCCAGGAGATCGGGCGAGCCGCTGACCTATTCGATCGGCGACGGCGCGTCGAGTTCGGCCGAGGCGGTCGTCATACTCTGTCCCCTTATCTCCACGGCCCTGGCGGCGGAGGAGCCGGCGATGGAAGCGGCGGCCCTTCCGTCTGCGGCGGCGGGCCCGATGTTCCGATTGGCCTTTCTGGCGATCTTCGACGATTGGCGGCGAGAAACGTCTCTGGCCCTGGCGAAGACTCAAAAGGTGACCGTATCCGCCCGAGGGCGTGTCCCGGTGATCCTGGACGGCGAGAAGGTGCGCATGGGCCGAGCCCTGACCGTCCGCTTTATCCCCGCCGCCTTTCGCGCCCTGGCACCACGCGGCGAGACCGCATCGCCGGTTTGAACATCTCGGCGCCCGCCGCGTTGTGGCTATGAACCGATGGAGGTGGTCATGGCTGAACTGAAGACCAAGACGCGCAACAAACTCCCCGCGAAGGATTTCGCC
The DNA here is from genome assembly GCA_963817995.1 of uncultured Alphaproteobacteria bacterium. Taxonomy (GTDB): domain Bacteria; phylum Pseudomonadota; class Alphaproteobacteria; order Caulobacterales; family Caulobacteraceae; genus Acaudatibacter. Next base: position 292,075 of record CAWFQJ010000009.1, on the reverse strand, counting down.
GAACCCGCCGAGCGGGCCTACCCGATTGAGGACAAGACCCACGCCCGCAACGCCAAGGCGCGCGCCAGCCAGGCGGTCAAGGCGGGACGCATGTCGGCGGCGGGAGAAGCCAAGATCGACAAAAAGGCGGATGCGGTTCTGAAGGATTAAGGAGCGGCCGCTTCCTTCACAGGGGACGTCCGAGATCCTCGCGCAGAGGGTCAAACACGCTTGGCCGAAAACCTCAGGTTATCGCCCTAGGCGAAAAGACAGGCTAGTCCGCCTACACCCTACCCAATATCGGTCACCGCCAACTTCGGCGCTGGCCGCGTACTCGCGCCGCCGAAGTCAGAGTCTCCACTCATAACCGGTCACGCGAGGAACGAACCCATGCCCAACGGCAAACCCAATATCGTCATCCTGTGGGGCGACGACATCGGCCAATCGAACCTGTCGGTATTCACCAAGGGAATGATGGGCTATCGCACGCCTAATATCGATCGCATCGCCGCCGAGGGCATGCTCTTTACGGACTATTACGCCGAGCAGAGCTGCACCGCCGGGCGCGCCTCCTTCATCATGGGCCAGTGCGGCCTGCGCACCGGCCTGACCAAGGTCGGCCTGCCGGGCGCGGATATGGGCATGCGCGACGAGGATCCGACCATCGCCCGCATCCTCAAGGGCCAGGGCTACGCCACCGGCCAGTTCGGCAAGAACCACCTCGGCGACAAGGACGAGCACCTGCCGACCATGCACGGCTTCGACGAGTTCTTCGGCAACCTCTATCACCTCAACGCCGAGGAAGAGCCTGAGCTGCGCGACTATCCGCCGGTGGAAGACTACCCCAATTTCAAGAAGAACTACGGACCGCGCGGCGTCCTGCATTGCAAGGCCGACGGCAAGGGCGGCCAGACCATCGAAAACACCGGGCCGCTGACCAAAAAGCGCATGGAGACCATCGATGACGAGGTGGTGGAAAGGACCGCGGCCTGGATCCGGCGCCAACACGCCGCCGGGGCGCCCTTCTTCGTGTGGATGAACACCACCCACATGCATTTCCGCACCCACGCCAAACCCGAGAGCCTGGGCCAATCGGGCCGCTGGCAATCGGAATACCACGACGTGATGATCGACCATGACAAGGCCATCGGCGTGATCCTCGACCTTCTGGATGAGCTGAAGATCGCCGACGACACCTTCGTGATGTATTCCACCGACAACGGCCCGCATTGCAATTCCTGGCCCGACGCCGGCACCACGCCGTTTCGCAACGAGAAGAACTCCAACTGGGAAGGCGCCTACCGTGTCCCGGCGATGGTCCGTTGGCCCGGGCACATCAAGGCGGGCGCCATCTCCAATGACATCGTCGCCCACCTGGACTGGCTGCCAACCTTCGCCGCCATGGCCGGCGAGCCGGCGATCAAGGAAAAGCTCCTCAAGGGCTATTCGGTGGGCGAGAAGACCTACAAGGTCCATCTCGATGGCCACAACATTCTTCCCTACCTCACCGGCGAGGCGGAGACGTCGCCCCGCCCCGGCTTCCTCTACTTCACCGACGATGGCGATCTAGCGGCCCTGCGCTTCGACAACTGGAAGACGGTCTTCATGGAGCAGCGGTGCCCTGGCACCATGCAGATCTGGGCCGAACCCATGGTCACCCTGAGGGTGCCCAAGGTTTTCAATCTTCGCACCGACCCTTACGAGAACGCCGACATTACCTCCAATACCTATTGGGACTGGATTTTCGATCACGCCTATCTGCTGGTGCCGGCCCAGGCTCTGGTGGCGCAGTTCCTGGCCACCTTCGCGGAATTTCCGCCGCGTCAGAAGGCGGCCAGCTTCGCTCTGCGAGATGTCATGGACAAGATGACCGCTCACGCCGCCGGCGGCTGATCTCTTCAGAAGACGCGCGAACAACCCGCGCCTTTCAGGCGCGGGCCCCAGCTCACGGGGCGAGACCCCCGACCCCACCGCCGGCTTGGCGGCCGGGGTCGGGCGGCCCGATCGCCACACAAGACCTCCTTGGAGCCCTCCAATGAACATCATGCTGAGTGACACTCTGCGGTCGCCTCGCGTACGGGTCGATCCCGAGGCCTTGACCGATCAGGCGCGGCTGGGCGCTTACGCCATGATCAACAGCTTCCTGTGCCAACAGCGGATTCTGACCGCCGATCTCGGCCTTCGCCCGACGCCGGCCCTGATCTATCTGACCATCGCCATGGCCAGCATCCAGAAGTTCGCCCGCCGGCCCGGGCCTGAGGGGACCTTCCGGGGCGTGGAACCCCTTCCCGCTTCCGAATGCGGCGCGATTTCTCGGCGCGCCCTTTCCGAAGCCACCGGCCTTCCCAGGGAGACGGCGAGACGGGCGGTGAAGGATCTGCTGGAGGCTGGCCTGATCACCGACCTCGGCGCGCGCGGCGTCACCTCCAGCATGCCTGCCTCAATTCCACAGGAAACGCGGCGAACCCTTGAGACCCTCGCCACCGAACTCAGCCGGCTGTTCGAGGAGCTGCGGCGCCTGGGGATCCTCGCCGGCTAAACCCGTCCTCCGCCAGCCTACGCGCCAGCGGCTCGAGCTGCGCTTCGTACCGCCGCCAGCGGTCGACCGCCTCGGTGTAGATCGGTCGGCGGACCTGGACGGCGCTTTGCGTGGAGCTGGGGGCGGGGTTGCGGTGGGGCGCGAGACAGGCGTCGTCCCATTCCAGGCCACATCGGGCGATCAGGCGCCGGGTCTCAACGGACGGATCGGCGACCAACGCCTCATAGCCGGCCACGATCAGTCGCTCGCCGAGCAGATCCTTCCAGTGGTCGATCAGTTTGAGATAGGCGGCGATGTAACGGCCGAGATCGTCCAGATCGTATGAGAACGGATAGCCCTGGTTGAACAGGGTCTTGAACATGGCGTGACCGCAGGCCATCGGGTCGCGCTCGACGAGCACCAGACGAGCGCCGGGCAGCGCCTTGGCGATCAGGCCGGCGTAGAGATAGTTCATCGGCAGCTTGTCGATGAAGCGCTCGGCGCCGGTCGCGTGCTCGGCGACGCGGGCCAGATAGGCCTCGCCCAGAGCCTTCGGGTCGGCCGCCGCGGCCATCGGTATCAGCGCCTCCTTGCCGACGCCCCGTCCGAGGGCTGAGATCGCGGCGGGAAAGTCGTTGAGCTCGCCCAGCGACCGCACCTTGGGATGGCTGCCCAGTATCCGCTCCAACAGGGTCGTGCCCGATCGTGGGAGGCCGAAAACGAAGATCGGCGCCTCCGAGTGTGCGCCGGCCGCGGCCCTCGCCATCCAGGGGGCGTCGAACACCCGCGCGATCGACTCCATCGCCGCGACATCGCCGGCGACATCGTAGGCCAGGTGGCGGCGTCGCACCGCCGCGCCGCGCGCGAGGTGATCGAAGGACTCGGCATAGCGGCCCAGGTCCTCCAATTCCTTGGCCAGGGCGTACCGAAGTTGAACCTCGCCGGCCCAGGCCGCGGGCGGCCGCTCTAGCAGGCATTCCAGTTCGGCCACATGGTTGCGGTCGGGCGTCTGGGTGCGAAGCTGGGAGCGCGCGCCCTGGGCCTCGAAATCGCCGGGAGCCTCGGCGACCACCCTGTCGAGCAACGCCTCGGCTTCCTCGAACTTGCCGAGGAAGCGGAGCACCGCGGCCATGTTGTAGTTGAGCGCCGGTTCGGCCGGCCCCCGGGCCGCGGCCTCGCGCATCAGCCCAAGGGCGCGGTCATAGTCGCCGAGCAGGGACAGGGCGTTGCCCAGTTCGTGCAGGAGCGGCGGCGAGCCGGCGACGGCGCCTTGCGCCGCGTCCGCCGCCTTCAGCGCTTGCCGCCGCTGGCCCAGGGCGATCAGGCAACGCACCTGCTGCACGCGCAGCGCCCCGTCCGCCGGCGCCAGCCGCAAGCCCGTTTCACAGGCCTCCAGCGCCGCGCGCGCATGACCGACGTCCAGACGAAAGATGCTCGTCGTCAGCCAGCCGGGCGCGAAACCGGGAAAGGTCTTGGTCAGGGTTGCGGTGATCGAGGCGGCGGCCGCGCCATCGCGGGCGGCCATGGCGGCGCGGGCTTGCCTGTCGAGCTCCGGCGCGGTCACGAGGCCAGCGGTCGGCCGCGCCTCGCCGCCGGCGCGCGTGCGCCCAGCGCCAGATCGAGCCAGAACCAGCACAGACGCCGGGTCCGTGGCTCGTCGATGCTGCCGGGGTTGAGAGAGATCTCCAGCCAGATGCCGTCGAGCATCAGCATCAGCCCCTCGGTGAGCCGGCTTACGTCCACCGGCGCCCCCGCTTCCTCGACCAGCGCCGCCAGGGCCCGGCGCAGCAACCGACGGCGAAGCTGCAGATAGTGGCCAAAGGACTGGCGCAACTCGGGGACGTTGCGAGAAAGCTGCCAGAACGCCAAGCTGGCGCCGATGGAGTTCTCGCCGGCCCAGTCGGTGGAGAGATAGACCGCGATCACCGCGTCCATCCGGGTCCGGGCCGATGGGTAGGTTCCATCGACCACGGTGGTGAGCTGGGCGATCAGCCGGCCGACCAGGGTCTGGTAGGCGGTGTCCAACAGGTCGCGCCAGTTGGAGAAGAAGTGGTTGACCAGACTAGGGGCCACCCCGAGGTCGCGGCAGACGCTGCGCAGGCTGGTTCCCTCGGCCCCATCGCGGGCGAGGCACGCTAGGGTCGTCTCGATGATCGCCTGGCGCCGCTCGTCGTGGCGCATGCGTTTGCGCTTAGGGGGCGCGAGGTCTTCCTGGGTCACGGCCGGCTCATGCGTTCGGTTATATAGCGCCGCATATCGAGATTGGCGTCCTCCATCGGGGCGTAGAAACCCTGGACGTGGGCGCTCGATCCCAGTCCTTGCTGGACACGCTCGCAGATCGCCCAGTCCTGCTGGTTGACCACGTCCCAGAAACCGCTGGCGTCGGCGTGGTCGAAATCATCCCGTGCGATCTCCTCCGGCGCGAACAGGAACAGGCATTCGACGAGGGTCGAGGCCGGCCTCTTGGGATGGAGAATGAAGGCGGTCACGTGGTCGGCGGCGAGGCTGAGGAACAGGTTGGGATAGATCAGCTCGCCCTTATGCCGTGTGCGCTCATCCGCGTTGAGGCCGGGCAAGGTCGCGCGGTGGGTCTGGCCGCTCCAGGTGAAAGTGACCGCGCCCTCGCGATGGGGAATGCCCCGCTCCCATTCGAGGCTCGGCCCCGCCGCCCTGGCGGAAGGCCGGGACCAGGGCGCAGAGCTCCGGATGCACCGGGCCGCAGTGGTAGCATTCGTTGTAGTTCTCGCAGAGCAGCTTCCAATTGGCCTCGACCTCATAGGCGATGCGATGGCCGATGCGCAGGGCCGCCAGGCCATAGTTGGCGATCCGCCGGCCGGCCTCGCCGATCTGGGCTTCCAGCGGGATCGCCTCTGTTGGACCCAGATGCAGAAAGACGAACCCGCCCCATTCGGCGAGGCCCACCGGATAGAGCGAGAAATCGGCGCTGTCGAAGCCCGGCTCATCCTGGACATGCGGCGCGGCGATCAAGGCCCCGGCGGCGTCATAGACCCAGCCGTGATAGGGGCAGCGCACGGCGCCGGCGCCGCTGACCGCATCGGGAATAACCGCCTGGCCGGCCTTGCGCGGCGCGTCGCCCAGGCACAGGCGCGAACCGCGATGGCGGCAGACGTTGTGATGGGCGTGGAGCCGGCCATCGGCGCCGCGCCTTACCAGCACGCTCTCGCCGACCAGATCGACGACCTTGTAGGCGCCGGGGCCGGCGATCTCCTCCGAGCGGCAGGCGACCATCCATTCGCGCGCGAAAATGCGGGCCGTCTCGGCCGCGAACTGGGCCGGATCGAGATAGGCGGCCGATGGCAGGGAGGGAGCCATGGCGCTCATGGTCAGCCCACCTTTACGGGCGTGGCGGCGAGGCCATTGTCATAACGGTAAGGCGCGGCGGCGGCCGCCGCATCCAGCTCGCGGCCGTAGAGGTGGCCCGAGTGGGTGGCGTGGACCAGGGCGCCGGGAGCCAGGGCGTCGCCGATCAGATCGACGCTCCTCAGGCCGACCTCCGCCCAGTCCGCGCGCTGGGCGATCAGGGCGTCGTACAGATCACGGCGCGGCTGGCGCGCGCCGACGATCACCAGAGAGCCGCAGAGGTGGCTGGTCTCGGCCCCGGTAAAGATATCGGCGGTGGTCAGCACACCGCCCGCCAAGCGGACCACGTTGCGGCGGGTGACGATCTCGACTCCGGCGCGGGCGAGCGCATTGTGCACGTCGGGCTGCTCGTTGGTCATGATCGTCCAGGCCGAGGCGAAACCCGCGGGGGTGACATAACCGACCTCCAGGCCGCCGAGCGCCAGCCGTTCGGCGATGCAGCCGCCCATATAATAGTTGTCGTAGTCGAACACCCAGACCGGGCCTCTGGTCACCCTGCCGGCGAACACATCCTCGGGCGTGAACACGCCGGGGCCCTCCAAAGCCTCGCCGGGGGCTTCCAGGCGCGGATCCCAGAGCGCGCGGGTCCAGTCGGCGCCGGTGGCGATGGCCACGCGCTGGGCGCCGAAGGCCAGCACCTCCTCGGCCCCCATGTCGCTATCGAGATAGATCTGGGCGTTGACCAGGCTCGACAGGGCGCCCAGCCGATAATCGATCACCCGGCGCCAGGCGGAAAGGCCCGGCAGTTCGGATTCGGCCAGCACCCGGCCGCCGGCCTTCAGGCCCTTGTCGGCCACCACCACCTCATAGCCGCGCCGGGCCAGGGTCAGGGCGGCGTCCAGGCCCGCCGGCCCGGCGCCGACGATCAGCACCTGGTCGGACGAGCGGGCCGGCGCGTAGCGTTCCGGATGCCAGCCGCGGCGCCATTCCTCGCCGAAGGTGGGGTTCTGGGTGCAGCGCACGGGCACGCCATCGTGCCAGCTGGCGATGCAGATATTGCAGCCGATGCATTCGCGGATCTCGTCCTCGCGGCCTTCGTCGAGTTTCCTGGGCAGGAACGGATCGGCGATGGAGGGCCGCGCGGCGCCGATCAGGTCCAGCACCCCGCGCCGGATCTGCGAGACCATGGCGTCCGGCGACGTGAAGCGGCCGACCCCGACCACGGGCCGGGTGGTGAGGGTCTTGACGAAATCGATGATCGGCTCGTGGCTGCCCTCCTCGCGAAACCGCGAGGCGCCACAGTCGGTGGGGCTGGAATCGAGCTTTACGTCCCAGAGGTCGGGCAGGTCGCCCAGATGGGCCACCACCTCGTGAGCCTCGGATTCCGAGGACCGTTCCCGGCCGGCCGCGCAGCTCCTCCAGGCTGATGCGCAAGGCCACGGCGCACCGGTCGCCGACCGCGGACTTCACCGTCTCCAGCAGCTCGCGGATGAGGCGGCAGCGGCCGCGCCACATCGCCGCCGTAGCCGTCGGTGCGCTGATTGTAGGCCGGCAGCAGGAACTCGTGCAGCAGATAGCCCATGCCGGCATAGACATAGACGATGTCATAGCCGGCCGATTTCGCTCTCAAGGCGGCGTCGCGATACCAGCCGATCAGGGCGGCGATGTCGGCCTCGTCCATGGCCCGGGATCGCAGATTGCCCATGAAGCCGACGTGGGTGGGCGGCCCAGCCGATGCCGGAGGGGGAGAGCGGCGCCAGGCGGCTGGCCCGGTTCATGGTCGCCGCGCCGCCATGCCAAAGTTCGATCCCGGCCAGGGCGCCGTGCCGGTGGACGGCCTCGGTCATCAAGGCATGGGCGCGGATATCGTCCTCGTCCCACAGGCGCGCGGCCGGCAAAGGCGTGTCGTCCGATGACGGATGAATCGACACCGCGCCCGTGCACACCACGCCCCAGCCGCCTTCGGCCTTGACCTCGCGCATGGCCGCGCGGACGTGAGGGAGGCTTGGCATGCCGCTGGCGTGCGGCACCTGATAAAAGCGGTTGGGCGCGGTCACCGGACCGATCTTCACCGGTTCGAACAACAGGTCCCAGCGAGGGTTGCGCGGCATGGCGGCGCCTTTCAGGGCGGTGTTTCAGGGCGACGAACGGACAGCCGCCATTATTTTACAATCGTTCAGTAGTTAAACAAGATCGCGCTTGACCTCGGTGGTCCAGCGCCGGGAGCGCACGGTCTTGCCGCCTTGGGAGAGGGTGCAGGTGAGATCCATGCGGAAGCTGTCGGCGGTGCTGGTGAGGGCGCCGTTGGTGTGCGACTCGACGGTGGGCGCGCCGCCCAGGGGCTGGAAGACATCGCGCGTGTCGATGGTCAGGGAGGCGCGGGCCGGATCGGCGGCGTTGATTTCGCAGCCGATCACATCGTCGCCCATCTTGTAGGTGGCCTTGACCAGGCCGCTGACCAGATCGCGCTCGACCCTGTAGGCGCTCATGGCGTCGGGCGCGGGCGGACGATGGGAGGCCAGGATGGGAAGAGCGCCCTCGAGCGACGGCGTCGGCGCCAGCACCGGCAACGCTATGAAGGAGGCGCGATCGCCGCCGGTGAAGAGGGTGGTGGTCATCGGATAGGGCGAGGGCCAGACCACGGGGAAATAGGCGTTGGTCACCACCACCCGGATCCGGTGGCCCGGATCGAAGCGATAGGCGGCGCAGAAGAGATTGAAATCCAGCTCCACCGGTCGGTCCACTGGCAAGGCCGTGGGGTGGGTGTGGGAGGCGCGGTGGGTCCCGTTCAGGAAACCATAGGTGACGATGTATGACGTCCCGTCCGGGGCCACGTCGTTGACGCGCACGATCCAGTTGGCCTGGGGCGCGCTGGCGGCGGCCCACAGGTGGGCGCGGATGAAGCCGAGCAGCTCCATCGGCTCGCGCAGGGGGGCGCTGTCGAACACCAGGCCCCAGGCGTCATCCTCCCGGGAATCGATGCCGTAGTAGCCCTCGTAACTGGAGGGTCCGATGGATTCGGAAAAGCCACCGGTGGCGGGGGCGTAACGCAGCTTCAGAGCCGACGCCGGCGGGGCGAGCTCTGCGAGGTCTCCGCCTTGGCCCGGCGCGGGATCGGCGGCGAGGGCGTCGGCCAGGGGCGTCTGCGGCGCGGCGCGCAGGAAGAACTTGGCCGGCGGCTCGAAAACGCTGTCGGGCCAGCTGTCGGCATAGCGCCATTCGCCGGGAATGGCGCTGGCGTCGCGGAATGTCTGACGGCGCCAGCGCGCCATGTAGTAGGACACTCTCGGTGTCTTCAGCATGCCGTTATCCTGACCGTTGAGGAAATGGCCGAACCAGCGGCCCTGCAGGGCGCGCCAGTCCATCAGCGGCCCAGGCCAGGTCATGCTGTGGTTCCAGGGCCCGAGAACGCCGTGAGTGAGGGCCGGACTGTTCCTCATGATCCGGGGGACGAAGTTCTGGTACATGTCCATCGTGCCGCCGACGAGGAAGGTCGGGACGGTCAAGAGGCCATATTGATCCGGCGCCAGGGAGCCGCGCCGATAGTGCGGCCCGTCGAGCTGATTGTGCAGGAACAGATCAAGCCAGGGCGGCGTCTCCCACCGCTCCATCGCCGCCTTGTCGTACAGATTATAGTAGGGGGCGCCGGGGGAGGCGTTGTCGGTGATCATGCCGAGCGCCCAGGAATTATCCACCATCATCTGGATGCCGCCGGGGCTGTGGCAATCATCCGTATAGCGATCATCCGTGCCGCCGCGCACGAAGATCGCCTTGAGCGCCTCGGGCTTGTATTTCGCGGCCATCCAGATCGAGTTGAAGGCCGAATAGGAAGTGCCGTACATGCCCACCGCGCCGTTCGACCACGGCTGAGCGGCGATCCATTCGACCACGTGGACCAGGTCGTCATATTCGGCCAGGGCGTATTCGTCGGTGGCCACGCCCTCCGAGCCGCCGGTGCCGCGCACATCGAGATAGAGGCTGGCGAAACCGTCCTGGGCATGGCCCGCCATTTCCCGGGCCAGATCGCCATTGGGCTCGTTGCGATAGGGGTCGGCGGCCATCTGGGTCCCGACCTTCACGCCCGCCTTCACCGAGGCGGGAATGAAGAGAAGGGCGCTGAGCCGCACGCCGTCGGGCATGGTCAGCATCAGGTTTTCGAAGTGGACTCCCGCCGGCAGATAGTCGGCCCCCGGCCAGGGGCCGCGCGCCACCTTCACCGGTCCGGCGTCAATCGACCACGGCCGGGCCGGTATCGAGGGGCCAAGCGCCCAGGAGGCGCGCGGATCGAGCATCAGCGCGCCGCCGGCCAGGGCGCCGCTCAGGATGAGGGATCGGCGGGGGAGAGTCAGCATGATCGCGCCTCGAGCGATCTGGCTGGCGTCGCCGGGTCGATGAAGAGCCAGGCCAGGCCGCTCAGCGCCGCGCAGGTGGCGCCGACCTCGAAGGGAAGGTTCCAGCCCCCGTGGGAGGAAAGATAGGCCACCGCCGGGGTGGCTATGATGCCGCCCAGATTGCCGCCGGTGTTGAGCAGTCCTCCGGCGGCGGGGGCGTCGCGCCGGCCGATCCGCATGCTGGCCGTCCAGAACGCCGATTCGTTCATCTCCAGAAATCCGAACGATGCTGAAAGGGCGGCGAGCGCCAGCCAGGCCAGGTCGAGACGGACCGCCGCCCACAGCAGGAGCCCCGCTAAGGGCAGGGTGATCAGGGGGATTATCCTCAGGCCTCGCTTGGCCCCCCAGCGCGCCGCGCAGGCGCCGACCGCCAGGCCGCCCACGCCTGCGCCCACGGCGCCGGCCAGCGGCGGCGCGGCGGCGGCGAAGCCGCCGGCAAGCAAGGAGAGCCCCCTCGCCTGAACCAGATAGAGGAAGCTCCAATAGGCGATCAGATAGAAGGCGATGTTCATCAACAGATAGCTGAAGGTGAGCCCGGCCAGGCTCGGATGGGCGATGAGCCGCATGGCGTCGCGCCAATTCGCCGGCCGCTCCTCGGCGCGCCGCCCGATATGATCCAGTTCAGCGGGGGTGACGGCGGGATGAAGGTGGGGACCGTCACGCGCCTCGATCCACCACCAGACCACAAGACCCAGCACGGGCAGGGCGGTGATCACCAAGGCCGCCCGCCAACCCAAGGCCACCATGAGCGAGGCGATGATCGCCGGCGCCGCCGCCGCGCCCAGGCCTATGCCGCAACTGTTGACGCCCTGGGCCATCGCCCAGTCGCGCGCCGGAAACCAGCGCTCCAAGGCGCCCGAGACCATGGCGAAGAAGGGCGCCTGGCTCATCCCAAGGACGAACTGGGCCGCCAGCAGGGCGACGAACAGCGGCGCGCCGGAAAGGAAGGCCGGCGCTGCCGGCATGGCGAGGACCGCGGCGACGCCGAGAAGGCCGCAGAGGGTGATCATCCGCCGCGCGCCGAGCCTTCCGCCGGCGACCGCGCCTGGAAACTGCAGCGCCGTGTAGCTGACCAGGAAGGCCGTCTCCAGCCAGCCGAGCTGCACCTGGCTCAACTGGAGGTCGGGCATCATCTTGGCCCCGGCCACCGAGACCGAAGTGCGCTCGATATAGGCGATGATCGTCAGGGCCAGCAGCAGCCAGAAGATCCGCCAACGCACCGCCATGGGGGCCCGACCGGATGGGCTCGCCAGCCTACCGACGAACGACAACGCGAAGCCCGATGGTCAGCGGTCGGGTGACGAACTCCGACTTCTCGAAGGTCTCGGCCTCGTCCCAGCCCGGGCCGCCGGGCTGCAGGGACGAGACGGCCGTCACGCCCTTGGCGTTGAACAGGTTTTGGGCGAAAAGCTGGACCATGGTGTGGCTGGTGAGCTTGGTCTGCACATAGGCGTTGAAGATCGAATAGCCGGCGATTCGGACATAGTTGGGCAGATCGACCTCGATCTGGTTGTTGAACGCCGAGCGATAGTAGCCGTCGAGATGGAAGACCACCGCCTGGGTGGCGAACATCGCCGTATAGTCTAGCGAGGCGTTCACCTGGTTCCTGGAAATGCCGGGCAGGGGGGTTCCCGCCGCCCCGGTGTAGTTTCCGCCATCGACGCTGAAGCTCTGCGTCAATTCGGCGTCGGTGAAGGCGTAGCCAGCCGAGAGACGGAGCCGATCGGTCGGCGCGTAGTGCAGTTCCAATTCGACGCCACGCGAGCGGGCGTTGTTGCCGTTGATGATGATCGGCGTGCCAGCGGTGGAACTCACCTCCTGCTGCACGTCCGACCAATCGATCTGATAGACGTCAGCCGTGTACTGAAGGACGCTGGTGGACCCTTTGATCCCCAACTCGAAGTTGTCGGTGTTGTCAGGCTTGAAGTTGATAAGGCTGGCGTCGTTACAGAAAAGGCAATCGCCCACGGGATAGGCGTTGGCGCCCCCAGGCCGATAACCCTGAGAGAAGGTGAAATAGGCCATCGTGTGGGGATTGATGTCGTAGGACGCGTTGGCCTTGAAGATCGCATCGTAGGATACCTGCGAGCCCGACCCCTCGGAAGTGCCCAGCGAGTCCGATCCGAAGGTGGTTCCGGCGTTGTACAGGTGCTGGATCGTGGTCTGGGCGAAGTCCTCGCGGAAGACCCGCGCGCCACCGGTGACGCGGAACTTCGACGTCACGTGGCCGGTGACTTCGCCGAAGGCCGCCAGATCCGAATAGCTGACGTTACGCAGGAAATCGTAGGTCAGGTCGGGCGGATTGAGCGTGCCGGGCCGCGTGCCGCCATAATAGTCGACGATCTGATCGGCGAAGGTTGGATAGGAGTCGCCGGCGCTGCCGGGCAGATTGGCCCATTGAGCGAACCCCGGCACCGTCTCGATGCTGTAGGCTCTGTCGCGCCGGTCCTGGTAGTAGAGCCCGACGATATAGTCGACGTACTTGCCCTTGGGCGACACCAGCCGGACCTCCTGGGTGAAGCCCTGGTCGCGATTGAAATCGTAGTTTGTGGTCGTGATCCTGGGGTAGGAGCCGTAGTAGTACGGATACTCCACGTCGATGCCGCTATTGTCATAGAGATCGTCGGTGCTGACGTTGTAGTAGGACGTCGACGAGGTGATGGTGCCGAAGCCGAAATCGCCGGTCAGGGTCACCGCGCCGATATCGGTGTCGGTCTGGGCCGGATTGATCGGGATCAGTCGGTGGGTGACGTAATCTGTCCCCGGATATTCCATGTTGAACGCATTCGCGTAGGCGTCCTGGTGCTGGTAGGTCGCCTCGGCCGTGATCTGACTCCGAGATCTTCCAGAGCAGGTCTCCGCGAACATACCAGGTGTGGCTGTAGTTGATGTCGCTCAGCGATCCCGTGACGTAAGGACTGGTCAGCGGATGAGCCGGATCGGCCAGGATCGGCTGGGCCGTCATGGGCAGGAACGCGCCCTTCTGATCGTACTGGACGGCGTTGTCGGCGTCGATATAGCCGGCCAAATATTCGTAGCCGGCGTCGATGCGCAGGGCGAGCCGATCGTTGATCGGCAGGTTGACCATCCCGTCGATATTGCCGTTGGGCCGGCCGGAGCGAAGCGTGCCGGAGACGGTGGAATCGATCCAGGCGTCATAGCCGCTGGTGTCGGGCTTGTTATGGATCGTGCGGACCGTGCCGCCTTCCGAATCGGCCCCGAAGAGCGTGCCCTGTGGCCCTCGCAGGATCTCGACCCGCTCGACATCGGTGAGCTTGAGATTGACGAAGATCGGGACTTCGTCGATGTAGTTGGAGACCGTCGGCGCCGCCAGATTGGGAAATTCGCTCTCGCCCACCCCGATATCGTTGGTCGTGACGCCCCGGATGACGAAATTGTTGTTCAGGCCCGAGCCGCGCTCGCCATAGTCGGCGGATTGCAGACCCACGACCTCGTTGCGCAGCTCGGCGAGGTTATTGATTCCGCGGTCGGCGAAGACCTTGCCGCTGATCGCGCTGATATTATAGGGAATTTTCAGAACATTCTCGGTGCGCCGGGTGGCGGTGACCACCACTTCGCTGAGGTTCGAAGCCTTCTGGGGTGGCGAGGCCGGCGGGTTCGTCGTCGTCTGAGGCGTGGGCGCCTGTTGAGCGGCGGCCCAGGCCGGGCCCAGGGCGAGGATGCTCGCCAGGGCAGTTCCAAATCTCAGCTTGGTCTCAGTCATCCAAAAGGCGCCCCCGGTCTTGCCGGCGGCCGGTCCGCGCGTGGCGGAATCCGACCGGCCGACGTTGGCTCTTGGAGGCGAGGAACGCGCGTTATTTAACGCATGTCAAGTTATTTGGCGCCCGCCGAGCCGGGGATGCGCCGGCGCCCAGGTTTCAGGCGCCGGCGGCGTGCGAGCGGCCTCTTACGCACGCCTTGGGCGGGGCTTGATGTCGGCGAGGATCTCGCGCGCGGCGTTGTGCCCGGGGGCGCCGGTGACGCCGCCGCCCGGATGGGTGCCGGCGCCGCACTGATACAAACCGGCCACCGGGGTGCGATAGTCGCCGTGGCCGAGGACCGGCCTGGCGCTGAACATCTGATCCAGCGCCATGGCGCCGTGCATGATATCGCCGCCGACCAGGCCGAAGGTGCGCTCCAGATCGAGCGGCGAGAGCGCCTGACGGCCCAGCACGCTGGCCTTGAAGCCCGGCGCGAACCGATCGACCGTGTCGATCATCAGGTCGGCGACCTCTTCGCGATGATCGTCCCATGAGCGGCCATCGGGGAGGACAGGCGCCACATGCTGACAGAACAGGCTGGCGACATGTTGGCCTGGCGGGCTGAGCGAATCGTCCAGGGTCGAGGGGATCAGCATCTCCACGATGGGCTCTTTCGACCAGCCGAAGGCCCGAGCGTCCGTGAAGGCCTTTTCCATATAGGCAAGGGACGGGGCCATGATGACGCCGCCGGTCAGATGGTCCGCCTGGTTCGGGCAGGCAGGTGAAGCGCGGCAACTCGCTCAACGCCACATTCATCCGGAAGGTGCCGGAGCCGGAGCGGTAGCGGCCGATCCGCTCGCGAAAATCCGCCGGCTGGACCTCGGGCGCGACGAGGGTTTCGAACAGGAGCTTGGGATGAAGGTTCGAGACCACGGCCCGCGCGGTCAGGGTCTCGCCGGCGGCGGTGACCACCCCCGTGGCCCGGCCGTTCTGCGTCAGGACCTTGGCCACCGGCTCGCTGACGCGGATTTCCACGCCAAGCCCCCGGCAGGCGGCGGCCATGGCCTGGGTGATGGCGCCCATGCCGCCGATGGCGTGGCCCCAGGCGCCCTTGTTTCCGTTCACCTCGCCGAACACATGGTGCAGCAGCACATAGGCCGAGCCCGGCGTATAGGGCGACGCATAGTTGCCGACGATGCCGTCGAACCCGAAGGCGGCCTTGATCGGCGCGCTCTCGAACCAGCCGTCCAGCCAATCGCCGGCCGACTGCGAAAAGAGCGCCAGAAGGTCGCGCCGGGCGGTGACATCCAGCTTGGCGAGCCGGCGGCCGACGCCGGCGCTCTTGAGAAGCTGGCCGATCGCGCCCAGCATCCGGCGGCTGACCGGCATGTTGGGCGGGGTCTGAAGCACCAGATCGCGCACCGTATCGGCGATGGCCTCGAGCCGGGCGTTGTATTCGGGGAGCCGCGCGGCGTCCTTCTGGGAGAACTTCGCCACTTCCTGGGCGGTCCGGCCGTCACCGACGATCAGATAGTCGCGCGCGTTCAACGGCAGGAAATTGGCCACCTTGCGCTCGACGATGCGCAGGCCGTGGCCGGCGAGGTCCATGTCGGCGATGACCTTGGGATTGAGCAGGGAGACGGTGTAGCTGGCCACCGAATTTCGGAAGCCGGGATGGAATTCCTCCGTCACCGCCGCGCCGCCGACCACGCCGCGACGCTCCAATACGGTGACCTTCAGGCCGGCGCGGGCCAGATACCAGGCGCAGACGAGGCCATTGTGGCCCCCGCCGACGACAATCACGTCTCGTGTGGGTTCAGCCATGGTCAGGCCGCCTTGCCGAGCGGCCGTGGCGATCTGGCCTCCGGAATAAGATCCCGCAGCCGATCGGCGAAACTGGCCATGCACACCTCCTGGGGCGAGAGCGGCCCGGTGGCGTAGCTGGAGGATTCCATCCCCGCCTGCACCCGCTCGATGAGGACGGTGTCCTCGGCGTTGACCTGGCGATTGATGCGCCAGTTGAGATAGCGGGCGGCCTTCACCTCGCGCCGTGCGTCCGGCCTGGCGTAGGCGATCTCACGGATCAGAGTCATGGTCGCCGAGACCGGGATGAACTGCATGAAATCCACCTGGTCGGGATAGACGTCGAAGGCCACGTTCGGCCACAGCTTATAATAGCTCCAGGTCCGCCGCTCGGCAGACGGAAGATGGTCGAACCGGTCAAGGAGGCTGGCGTAACGCCGTTCCGACCACGAGAACCCAGGATCATCGCCGACAACGCCCCACATCTTGTCGACCCAGGTCTTGGCCTCGATCTCGTAGCTGCCGGCGAAGAGCCGCGAGAGGCCGGGATGAGCGACCGGGATATGCAGGCCGTCGGCGTAATTGTCGGCGACGTTCTTCCAGTTCACCGGGCGCGGGCGCTTCGTGACGCGGCCTTGGGGGACCAGATCCTCGAAGCCGTGTGGCGCGATTTCGGCGTCATAGGGGGCCATCATCTCGGCCACGGAAGGCAGGCCGTCCGCGAAGCGAACGAAGACGAACCCGCGCCAGATTTCCTGCTCAACCGGTGCGAGGCCATGTTCGGCGCCGTCCAGCCGCCCGAACTCCTGCCAGCGCGGCGTCGAGAGGAGGGTCCCGTCCAGGCCGTAGCTCCAGGCGTGATAAGGGCAGACGAGCCGGCGGCCGCAGGAACCCTTGTCGCCATCGGCCACCCGCGCGGCGCGGTGGCGGCAGACATTGTGAAAGCTGCGCGCGACCCCGTCCTCCCCCCGGATCGTCACCACGCGCTCATTCATGAATTCAAGGGTGTGGTAGTCGCCGGCCTTGGGGATGTCGTTGAGGTGGCAGACCACCTGCCAAGCTTGGCGGAAAACCCGCTGGGCCTCCAGGGCGAAGAAGCCGTCGTCGTGGTAGATCCAGGCCGGAAGGCTCTCGCTCAACGACCGGTCCATGAACCCCTCCGCGCGTGCCGCCGTCACTATTTAACAGTTGTACAGTGAATGGCGGCGATTGGCAACGCGCCGCGACGCTGCTTTAGGGTTTGGCTTTGGGCGCGAATGCGCGAGAAAGCGCGGCGAACCACGGGCCGGCTTGAAGGGGGATATCCATGATCGAGGCACGCAAAATCGGCTTTCGCCCCCGGACGCCCCTCGCCGTTATGGGCGCCTTGCTGATCGCCGCCCCGGCCCTCGCCCAATCAACCCCGCCGCAACCCTTGGCGCCAGGCGAGATCGCGCCGGGCATCCTGCGCGGCTATCTGTCACCGAAGGATCTGCCCAGCAGCGTCGCCCTGGTTCCACCGCCGCCGGCGGACGGCTCGGCCGCGAAAGTCCTGGACGATGCGATCAGCAAGGCGGGTCTCGCCTTCAAGGGTACGGCGCGCTGGACCCAGGCGATGGAGGACGCGGACCTTAAATTTCCCCACGCCGCGGGCGATTTCTCCTGCGCCCTGGGCGCACCCGTCACCGAGACTGACACGCCGCACCTCTATCTTCTGCTCCACCGGACCCTGACCGACGCCGGCCTGGCGACCTATTCGGCCAAGAACACGTACAAGCGCGCCCGGCCGTTCATGACCGACGGAGAACCGACCTGTACGCCACAGGATGAGCCGGCCTTGCGCAAGGACGGGTCCTATCCCTCCGGCCACACCTCGATCGGCTGGGCCTGGGCGCTAATTCTCAGCGAGATCGCGCCCGATCGCCAGGACGCGATCCTGGCCCGAGGCCGATCTTTCGGGCGCAGCCGCATCGTCTGCAACGTCCATTGGGAGAGCGATGTTCTGGAGGGTCGCTTCGTCGGCGCCGCCACCGTGGCGCGACTGCATGCCGACCCCGCGTTCGAAACCGACCTGGCGGCGGCGCGTCAGGAGCTGGCGGACGTCCGGGCCAAGGGGCTCGCGCCGACCCGCGACTGCGCCGCCGAGGCGGCCGCCCTGGCGCTCGATCCGCCCACCGCGCCCTGAGATTGGCCTGACTTCCGGCTTGCGCCGGCGCCACGCACTCGGATAGGTCGAGCCGTGGCCGGCTCCTCCGCAAATTCCCGCACCCTGCGCATCGGCGCGCGCGGCTCACCGCTGTCGCTGGCCCAGACCAACCTCGTCCGCTCCTGGCTGATCGAGGCGCCGGCGAACGCGGGTCTGGATTTTGAAATCATCCCCATCACCACCACCGGCGACAGGATCGTCGACCGGAGCCTGGCCGAAGCGGGCGGCAAGGGTCTTTTCACCAAGGAGCTCGACGAGGCCCTGCTCGACGGCCGGATCGATCTGGCCGTCCATTCGATGAAGGACTTGCCGACCGCCTTGCCGGAAGGGATTGTTCTTGCCTGCACGCCGGCGCGCGAGGATCCCAGCGACGCTCTGATCTGCGTTTCGGCGGCCTCGCTGGAGGCGCTCGCTCCCACCGCCCGGATCGGCACCGCCAGCTTGCGGCGTCAGGCCCAGGTCTTGGCCCTGCGACCGACGTTCGAGATCGTCATGCTGCGCGGCAATGTCGAGACGCGTCTGCGCAAGGTTGAGAGCGGCGAGATAGACGCCACCTTACTGGCTGTCTCGGGTCTGAGACGCCTCGGCTTGGCGGCCAGGGCCGTCGCCCTCATCGATCCCTTGACCACCCCGCCGGCCGCCGGCCAAGGGGCGCTGGCGATTACGGCCCGCACTGGTGATGAGGCCGCTCTCGCCGTCCTCGCGCCGATCGAAGACCAGGCCGCGCGGCTGGAGATCAGCGCCGAGCGCGCCTTCCTGGCCGCTTTGGATGGTTCTTGCCGCACGCCTATCGCCGCCCTGGCGCGCTGGAAGGGCGGGACGATGGACTTCGTCGGCGAGACACTCACCCCGGACGGCGCCCGTTGCTGGCGAAGGCAGGACCGCGCCGCCTGCGCCAGCGAGGCCGACGCCGCCGCCCTCGGCGGGCGGCTGGGCCTGAGCATTCGCGCGGAAGCCGGCGATGCGATCTACAGGGCGTGACGCCGACCGAGCTCGCGACCGGCGCTCTCGTCGTGGCTAAACTCTCAACCCATGGGCGATAAACCAGGCGATCGCCGCCGCCGCGACAGCGGCCGGTAGGACACGCCAACGCGGGGCGAAGGGTGGCGGCTGGCCGCCTGGCGCCACGACCGCACGGCCCGTGATCATGGGCGTCACCAGATCGCGGCGCCGAAGGGCGTAGAAGGCAATCGCCGCCAGATGCAGGCCGATCAGCGACAAGAGGACCCAGAATCCCAGGTGGTGTATCTTGGCGACGGCCCGGCCGGTGTCGAAGCTTACGAGCCGCGCGAGGGGGCCGGCCTCGAGCCCATCCTCGTCGACCGAGAACAGCCCCAGGGTCAGTTGCGCGGCGAGCATCGCCAACATCGCCGCGATACTCCAGCCGCCCAGGGGATTGTGGCCGATGACGGGCCCCGCGCGGCCGGCGAGATAGGTGCGCACCGCGGCCGGCCCGCGCAGGAAGTTCGAGAACCTGGCGGTGGGCGATCCCCACACCCCCCAGATCAGGCGAAAGATAAGCAGCCCCAGGATCGTATAGCCCGACAGCCGATGCCACGGCAGATGATCGCTGTGCGCCGACCACCATGAGAAGGGAACCAGAACCGCGATGAGCCAGTGGACGGCGCGGGTCGGCAGATCCCAGACCCTGGCCGCGACCAAAGGCTTCCGCGCGGCGTCACGCACGGCCGATCACCAGACGATCTAGGATCGTTCCTTGGCCTTATAGGTCTCGTGACATCCCTTGCAGGCGCCGCCGACCGCCTGCATGGCCGGCCCGACGGCGGCCATGTCGCCGGCGGAGGCCGCCGCGTCGAGCTTGCCGGCGGCGAGGGCCAGGGCGCGCTGTTTGGCGGCAAATCCGGCGGGATCGCTCCAGATCAGCGGCAGGGCATGAGTTCTCTGCGCCGGAGGACGGGCCGCTGCCGGCGGGAAACCAGGTCGGCAAGGCCTTGGCCGCGGCGTCGATCTTCGCGGCCTCGGCCTTGACGACAACCGGATCGGGCGCGCCCGACTTCAGTTGATCGCCCAAGGCCTTCGCCGCGCCGCCGAGGGCCTTCATGTGGGCGATGCGGGCCTTGGCCGCTTCTACCCCGGTGAGGTCGGCGCCGACGGCGGCGCCCGCGCATAGCACGAGCGCCGCGCCGACGATCCATTCGCGATAATGGGACGACATGAGCGGCGGCTCCTTCAAGCTATAGCCAATACGCCTAGAAGGCGGCCACGGACCGGCCCGTCAAGGCTCTTTAGAACATCGAGCGCCCGGCTACTCTCAGGTCATAGTTCTGTTCGCCCTCACGCAGATCGATGTCGCCTTCCAGGGCGACATAGGAATACTGGGTGCCGGTCTTGAGGGAGAAGCCGAAGGTCGCCCAGCCGCCGTTGGGGTCGGGCGCCATGGTGAAGGGAAGCGCGTTCGGTACGCCGGCGAAGCTCGCGACGGTGTCGCCGATGTTGCCTGAAAAGATATCGCGATAGCCAGCTCGAACCTCGGCGCGCACCCAAACAGTGTGGCCCCACTGCTCCCCGAAGGTTATCAAGGCCTCGCCGCTAAGACGGGAACTGTCGCGTGGTTGAGTTATCAGGTCGAAGCCGGTCCCACCCCCCGTTTCGCTACGCTTGCTTTCATCCAATTGCAGATAGTCGACAGAGAGAGACGGAACTGCGTAGAATCGACCCAGTGACCCCTGGTAAGCGACGCCCGCATGGCCGTCGATGAATGTGCCATCCCAGCTCGAATTGGCGGTTACGGCGACACCGGGGGCGTCATAGGTGCGGACTCCGGAGAACCAGGCGTAACCGCCGGCGGCCCTGGCCGAGAACGTGAGCGGCCCGGCGACGCGGCGATAATAGAGCCCGGCCTCCACCATGGAAGCCACGACGCCGGCGCCGATGTTGGGATTGTTGTTCTCTTCGCTGTCGTTGATGTAGGCCAGGGTGGCGCCCAGGGCGCCGCCCGCCAAGCCCATATGCTCATAGCCGCCAACGAGCTCCAGCAGCTTGGCGTTGGTGCCGAGCGTATCGACTCCCTGCCGATCGACCCGGTCGTTGACCTCCTGCAACCAAAGGCTGGTTCCGGCGACACGGGTGGCTGGGTCGGGATTGGCGGCGGTCATGGCCGAGACAGACTGAGCCGCCGAATCCAGGGCCTCGAAAATGCCCTGGCCCTGATCGGGCAGAAGCTGATTGTAGGCCTGCTGTAAACCCGCCTGAGTGGTCTGGGAAAGAACATCCTGCTCGATGGCCTTGTTGTAAGGCAAGGCTTGGAGCACCGAGTCAAACGCGGCGGCTTGAGCGGCGTTGAAGCCGAGTTGCTGCGTTGATTTAAGAGAAACGGTCAGGTTGATATAGCTCGGATCGGTGGTCGGGTCGGTCGACTCCACATAGGAGGGTGTCGCTGTGTAGAGAAAGGGCGAGATCGCCACGAGGCTGGTTCCGAACGCCCCAACGGTCAGGGTTGCCCCCGATCCCGGCGTGGTCTCGACGATGTGGTAGGTCTCGACCGGCGCGCTCTGCAGACTGAGCATCGTCAGGCCAACCTGAGCGCCTGGAGCAAAGACCGAGGCTCCGGTCGTGACGAAATCGGTGTTGTGGCCGTTCACCGGATCAGCCGCCACGATCAGGACGCCCCTCGCGCCAACATTCACGCTGGTGGCCTTGACTGCGAGAGGGTTGGAGTCGGTCAGAGTGCTGGTGGCGGTTGGGTTTATTTCGGTGCCGACATTGATGTCGAAACTTCCACCGGTCTGCTCGGTGATCGCGCCGGAGACTGTGGCGCCATTAAGGACGTTGATCGTGTTGGTCTTTCCCCCCATCGCGATGATGCTGGAAGAAACGACGCCCCCTTCGATATCCAGGGTGTCGGAGCCCGACCCCATCAGGATGTCGCCGTAGATGGAGGGGGTCTGAGCGCCGATCTGGTGCCAATAGCTGGGGTAGTCCACCGGATCGTATCCGGCGCCGGCGGCGACGGTGCTGATATAGATATTGCCCTGGTAGCTGACGATGGTCCCCACCGTGTAGCTGTTGGTGGTCACATAGGGGGTCGAATTAACCGAGTTCTGAGAAACGGCCTGGGTGATCGACTGCGCGCCCGTCCCTTGCGACATGTCGATGGCCACCGTGGTCCCCTGAATGGGTTGAACGGTGTAAGTCTGCGTGAGCTCGGCGACGATGGAGCCGGTGTTGTTGATCGTCGAGAGTGTGCCGGATTTGTCGACTATGGCGCTCACCACGTTTCCGCCAACACCGCCCGTGCCGGTGAGGTCGGCGGTGATGCCGCTGGTGTTGTCGATCTCTTTGATCGAAGCGCCCTTGTCGATCTGAATGGCGGTCACATCGAGCGCGACGGGCGCCGGGATCGCCGGCAAGCCGCCGGAGGCCGGCGTCGCCGTGGTCGTGGAGCTCACCAAGGTCGTGTTGGCGACGATTGCCCCATCGTTGGTGATCAACGGCACGGTGGCGCCAGCGCCGATGTGAATCGCCGTGGCGTTGGCTTGGTACGAGGTGGCCGAGATCTGACCGCTGTTATAGACGCCCTTGGTTATGGTCACCGAACCGCTGGTCGAGGTGGTGCCATCGGGGTTGGTGATCTGGCCGCCGATCTGAAGCGCCGTCGCCGAAACCGGGGCCGGCAGATAGGGCGAGGTGTATTGATCGAAGACGCCATTGGCGAGGATGTCGCCCTGGATGGCCAAGCCATAACCGTTGAGCCCGGCCGCCGTTCCGGCGCCGGCAGTGTAGGGGCCGAGGGTGATGGCTGGCGCGGCTCCTCCACCCGAAGGCGCGACCGCGCCGATCTGCAGGGCGGGGGCCGAGCCGAAGACCGAGATCGTGCCCGTTCCCTGCTGGGCGTCGGGCACACCGTTCTCGTCCTGATCGAGGTTGGTCGTGCTGAGGATGATCGGCGGAGCGCTGAGGATGACCCCCCCCGCGATATTGGCGCCGATGGTGGCGGCTGGACCGCCCTGCTCCATCTGCGAAGCGGTGTAGGTGTCGGTCACGGCGGTATTGGTGGACCTAGTGGTGGTGCGATAACCCGTGGCGCTGACGGTGCCGGAGATATCCAGAGCGCCGCCGGTCTTATCGCCAATGTCGCCGCCGATATTGATCGCTTCGGCGCCGACGCCGCTGGCGGTTATGGAACTGATCCAGACCTTTCCACCGATCGCGCCGCCGGGCGCCGACCTGAAAGCCGACCGTGTCGTCCCCGGTTATGGTGATCGAGCCGTTATTGACCACGGCGGCCGCGCTGCTGGTGGCGGGGGTGACCGTCACCATAAGGAGGTCGCCGGTCAACGGCGCCTGGACCAGGATTCCTTGAGAATCATTGCCCTGAACGGTGATGGCGCCGGTCTGAGTGATACCGCCGGTGACGGCGCCTGAGCCTCCGACCTCGATCGCCGTCCGATTAGAGCCTTGAGCCCAGGCGCCAGTGGCCAAGCCGTTGTTGTTATTGGTGGTCGGCGAGTAGGTCTCGATGACCCTAATGGTTCCGGTGCCGACGAAGTTGCCAGTGCTTCCGCCCTCCATCAGAACGCCAACGGCGTTATCGATGTTGGTAAAGCCGATCGCACCGGCGTTAGTAACCGAGTTGTTGCTGTTGATGGTGACGGCGGTTCCAGGCTGGGTGACCCCAATCGAGCCGCTAGAGGTGATATTGATATCCGCCGGCTTGCCGCCATCGACCGTGGCCGTGGCCACCGGCGTGGAGGTCGCGCTGTTGATCGTCACCTGGGCGGGGGCGGCCGCCGCGGTCGCCATGGCCGCGAGGGACAACGCCGCCGCGAGAAGGTTAAGCTTCATAAAGGGCTCTTCAGTGGCGGCGGTGTGTGAGTCTTACAAGAGCAGCCTAATACGACCGCAAAGGGGCGCGTTTCAAGGCAAAGCGCCACGCCGGCCCCTATGTCACGCGCATGACACACGCGATCCCTCAAGATAGGCGGTTGGTGATTCATCGATTGGACCGAAGCGATGCCTGAGTCCGGCGAAGCGTCACGCCCCGTCCGCGGGGTGTCGATCCGTTCCTTGGCCATGCTCGCCCTGGCCGGCGCGGCGGCCCCGATCGCGCTGTGGACGCTCGGCGCCGCCCGCCCGCTTCCCGCGCTGATCGCCTCGGCTGTGATCGTCCTGGCCAGCATTCTCGCCTATGCGCTGACGCCCGGGGATCGCTCGCCGCCCGTGGCCGTGGCCCCGCCGTCACCTCCTTCTCCGCCCATGCCGCCTGACCGCGGTCGAACGCCTCCGTTCGCGGCGATCCTTGAGCACCTCGCCGATCCGGTGCTGCTGGTGGCTGGTGGCGAGCCGCGGGATCTCAACGCCCGCCGCTTCGTCTTCGCCAACGCCGCGGCGCGGGATCTCCTGCGTTTGCAAAGGCAGGAAGGCCCGCTGACGATGGCGATTCGCGCGCCGGAGGTGCTCGCCGCGGTGGACGACGCGCTTTTGGCCGCGGTCACCAGCCAGGCGCTCTATCAGTCCGGGGGTGTGCAGGATCGGGTCTGGCGGGTGAACGTGGCGCCCCTCGAAGGCCTCGGCGAGGAGCGCCTTGCGTTGCTGTCGCTGCGCGACGAGACCGAATTTCGCCGCAGCGAACGCACCCGCGCCGACTTCCTGGCCAACGCCAGCCATGAACTCAGGACCCCGCTGGCCTCCCTCGCCGGATTCATCGAGACCCTCCGAGGGCACGCCAAGGACGACGCTGTCGCCCGCGAGCGGTTCCTGGCCATCATGCAGATCCAGGCCGACCGCATGCGGCGGCTGATCGACGATCTGATGAGCCTTTCGCGCATCGAGCTGGGCGAGCACATACCGCCCTCTGGCGAAGTCGATGTCGCCCTGGCGGCGATCGACGTGCTCGATGCTCTGGGACCGATGGCCGACGAGCGCTCGGTGATGCTGGCCCCGGCGTTTCCGGCGCTCGGCGAGGCCGTTGTCGCCGGCGACCGCGACCAGATCCTTCAGGTGATCCAGAACCTCGCCGAGAACGCGGTCAAATATACCCCGAACGGGGGGACCGTACGCGTCGAAGTCGTGACCGGCCTGGACTCGGCGTCCGCGGCGACGCCGGTCTCTCCCGGGACGACCCATCTCTCCCTTTTGACGCCCGACCATGTCACCGATCTGCGCTACGTGGCTTTGCGCGTCCGCGACGCGGGACCCGGCATCGCCCGCGACCACCTGCCCCGGCTCACCGAGCGGTTCTATCGCGTCGAGGGTCAGAAGAGCGGCGAGCAGCCGGGCACCGGCCTTGGCCTGGCCATCGTCAAGCACATCGTCAACCGCCACCGCGGCGGCATGACCGTGGAGAGCGCCGAGGGCCGGGGCTCGTCTTCACCGTCTACGTGCCCATGCGGCCGTGGCCGGCGCCGCCGCGCGCGACTTGACGGCCAAGCGATGGGCGGGCCATTGCGCCGGTCATGAACATCCTGCTCGTCGGCTCCGGCGGGCGCGAGCACGCCCTGGCCTGGAAGATCGCCCAGTCGCCGCTGGTGACGCGCCTGGTCTGCGCGCCGGGCAATCCCGGCATGGCGGCGCTTGGCGAGACCCGCGCCGTCGGCGCCGACCGACGTCGCCGGCCAGGTCGCCCTGGCGCGGGAGATCGCCGCCGACCTGGTGGTGATCGGCCCGGAGACGGCGATCGAGGCCGGCCTGGCCGACGCCCTGGCCGAGGCGGGCATCCCCTGCTTCGGCCCCACCGCCGCCGCCGGCCGGCTGGAGATCCTCCAAGGCCTTCACCAAGGCCTTCGCGCGAGCGCCACGGCCTGCCGACCGGCCGGCTATCGGCGTGTTCGAGGACGCCGCGCCGGCCAAGGCGTTCCTCGACCGGCTTCACGCCGCCCTATGTGATCAAGGCCGACGGCCTGGCGGCCGGCAAGGGCGTGGTCATCGCCGCCGACCGCGCCGAGGCCGAGGCGGCGATCGACGACATGCTCTGGGCGGCCGGTTCGGCGCCGCCGGCGCGCGGGTGGTGATCGAGGAATTCCTGGAGGGCGAGATCGCCTCGCTGTTCGCCCTCTGCGACGGCCGAGACCGTGTCGCTGTTCGGCGGCGCCCAGGACCACAAGCGCGCCTTCGACGGCGACCAGGGCCCCAACACCGGCGGCATGGGGACCTATTCGCCGGCGCCGGTCCTCACCGCCGGCGACGTGGAGGCGGCGCGCGCGCGGCTGATCGAGCCGGCCTTCGCCGGCATCGCCGCGGAGGGCGCGCCCTACCGCGGCGTGCTCTTCTGCGAGCTGATGGTCACCGCCGACGGGCCCGAAGCTGGTGGAGTTCAACGCCCGCTTCGGCGATCCGGAATGCCAGGTGCTGATGCTGCGGCTGGAGAGCGACCTCGTGCCCTATCTGCTGGCCGCGCGCGACCGGCGGCCTGGCGCGATCTGCCGGCGCCGACCTGGCGCGACGAGGCGGCGATCTGCGTGGTGCTGGCGGCCGAGGGCTATCCGGACGCGCCGCAAGACCGGCTCGGTGATCGACGGGCGCCGAGGCCGACTTCGGCGAGGACGTGGTGGTCTTCCACGCCGGCACGAGCGCGGCGCGACGACGGCGCCCTGATCGCCGCCGGCGGGCGGGTGCTGAACGTCTGCGCCCTGGGCGCCGACCTGCACGAGGCCCGCGACGCGCGCCTACGCCGCCGTCGAGCGCGATCGACTGGCCCGGAGGGCTTCCACCGCACGCGACATCGGCTGGCGCGCCCTGGCCGACTGAAGGCGCAAGCGGCTTTGCAAGCCCGACGCCTGCTGACTAATGTCGCCGCCAAGAATGCGATCCCGAGGAAACGATATGGCCGACGACGTCCCCACCGACGAGCAGACCCGCGAGGCGCTGAACACCGGCACCAAGGCGGTCGCCGAAAGCCACCGGTTCGACGAGGCCGCCCTGGCCGCCTGGATGGCAGGCCAACGTCGAGGGCTACGCGGGCCCGCTGGAGGTGCGCCAGTTCAAGGGCGGCCAGTCCAACCCGACCTACCAGCTGATCACGCCCGGCCAAGAAATACGTCATGCGCCGCAAGCCGCCGGGCAAGCTGCTGCCCTCGGCCCACGCGGTCGACCGCGAATACAAGGTGATCACCGCCCTCTATCCCACCGGCTTCCCGGTCGCCCAGGCCCTACGGCCTGTGCACGGACGACGGCGTGATCGGCACCATGTTCTACGTCATGGACATGGTCGAGGGCCGGATCCTGTGGGACCAGTCCCTGCCCGGCCTATGCGCCCGCCGAGCGCCACGCCGATCTACATGGCGGCGGTGAAGACCCTCGCCGACCTGCACAACACCGACTACAAGGCCGTCGGCCTCGACGACTTCGGCCGGCCGGGCAACTACATGCCCCGCCAGATCGACCGCTGGACCAAGCAGTACAAGGCCTCGGAGACCCAGCATCATCGAGACCATCGAGCGGCTGATCGAGTGGCTGCCCGCAGACCGTGCCGGACGACGACCAGACCACCATCGTCCACGCCGACTACCGGCTCGACAACATGGTCATGCACGCCACCGAGCCGCGCGTGGTCGCCGTGCTCGACTGGGAGCTGGCCACCCTGGGCAACCCCCTGGCCGACTTCACCTATCTGCTGATGCAGTGGGTCAACGGCACGATCGCCACCATCCCCGACCTGAAGGCGCACGGCATCCCGACCATGGAGGAAGTATGTCGCCGAATACTGCCGCCTGACCGGCCGCGCCGGCCTGCCCGACCTCAACTGGTACTTCGCCTACAACATCTTCCGCCTGGCGGGCATCCTGCAGGGCATCGTCGGCCGCGTCCGCGACGGCACCGCCAACAGCCCCCAGGCCGCGGCCATGGAGGCGCGGGTGCCGCTGCTGGGCGAGGCGGCCTGGAAGTTCGCCAAGATGGCGGGGGCCTAAGACTTGGGCGGTAGGCGGCTGAGCAGCGTCGTCGGAGCCGCCTCGTCTTCGAACCTCGCCCGCACCGGCCAGGCGGCCACGCGCGTCCGCCAGTTCGCGGCTAAGCCGCACCCAGTCCTTCTCGCTGGTGACCAGACCGGCGCCCAGCGCCTCGGCCCGCGCCGCGAGAAAACTCAGGGTTTGGTCCGTGAGCTGGGCGTGATCGGGCAGGGCCGCGAAGTCGACCAGATCGCAGCCGGCGGCCTTCAGCGCTCGCTCCATCTTCCACGGCTTGCCGATGCCGGCGAAGCCGATCTGGGGGCCGGGCGGCGGGGGCGAGACGGGCGAGAGGCGGGCGATCAGCACCGGCGTGTCGCCGAACAGATCCAGCAGTTCCGGGCTCGGCGCCGGCGAGATCGTCCGGCAGGAGCATGACCACCGCATCGGCGCGCGCCAGGCCCGCCTTGAGCGGCTCGCGCATCGGGCCGGCTGGAAAGACAGCGCCATCGCCGAACGGCCATTCGCCGTCCCGGGTCTCGCCATCGACAACGATCAGCGAAAGCGTTTTCGCGACGCTCGGGTTCTGATGGCCGTCGTCCATGACGATGATGTCGGCCCCGGCCCTGACGGCGGCCTCGGCCCCGGCCAGCCGGTCGCGGGCGACCCATACCGGCGCATCCCCGGCCATCATCAGGGCCTCGTCGCCGACATCGAGCGCGGTGTGGCGGGCCGGATCGACCCGCGTCGGGCCAGTCAGCCGGCCGCCGTGGCCGCGCGAGAGAATGTGCGGCGCCCATCCCGCCGCGCTCAGCCGCCCGGCCAGTTCCCGCACGATCGGTGTCTTGCCGGTTCCGCCCAGGGTGAGGTTGCCCACACAGATCACCGGCGCGCCGGGATCGACCGGTCGACCGCGCGCGATCCGCCGCGCCGTGGCCGCCGCCCAGATCCAGGAGATCGGGGTGAGCAGCGTCCGCGTCACCGCCATGGATCGACGCCGTTCGTACCACCAGCGCGGCGTGGCGATCTTCACGTTCCCAGCAATCCCAGAACCCTGTCGCCGATGGTCCCGCTTCCGGCGTCCAGCGCCGAGACCATCGCACGCGCGGTTTCCGCCATAGCCTTCAGCGATGAAGGATCCTCGATCGCCCGCTGGAAGAAAGGCGCGAGGTCGGCCGCATCACCGACAAGGCGCGTGGCCCCGCAGGCCACCAGTTCGCCATAGACCGGCCAGTTTTCCACATGAGTCCCGCTGACGAACGGACAGCCGAGCCGCGCCGGCTCCAAGGGATTGTGGCCCCCCGCGCCCGAGTTCAGGCTTCCGCCGACCACCGCCAGGGCGGCGAGGCTGTACCAAAGGCCAAGCTCGCCCAAGGTGTCGGCCACATAGACATCCACCCCCTCGGGGCCAAAGCCCTCGCTTCTGCGGGCCGCGGAGAAGCCGGCGCCCAAGGCCAGGGCCTCCACGGCCGCTCCACGCTCCGGATGGCGAGGCGTGAGGATCAGCAGCGCCTTCTCGTCACCCGCACGCATGAACGCTTCGAGAATGAGCGCCTCTTCGCCAGGATGGGTGCTCGCCGCCAGGAGAACCGTCCGCTCGGCCAGCGCGGTGCGAAGCCTGGTCAATTCCTCCTGATCCACCTCCGGCGCCGGCGCTCCGATCTTCATATCCGCCAGCCCGGCCACCGTGACGCCAAGTGAGCGTAAGCCCTCCGCCGCCGCCTCATCCCGGGCGAGAATCACCTCGAAGGCGCCCAGAACCGCGCGCGCCGCGCCGGGAAAACGGCGCCAGCCGCGCAGGCTGGCGGGCGACATGCGGGCGGAGACCAGGGCCAGCCGCACCCTCCGCGCCCTGGCCGCCAGGATCAGATTGGGCCAAAGCTCGCTTTCCACGAACACCCCGACGCCTGGGCGCCAGTAATCGAGGAAGGCGGCGACCGCGCTGGGGGAATCGAGCGGGGCGTATTGATGGATGGCGCCATCGGGCAGGCGGCTGGCCAGGAGCGCGGCCGAGGCGCGGGTGGTGGTGGTGACCAGGACCGTGGCGTCCGGGCGCTCGGCGACCAGCCGCTGGGCCAGGGGCGCCAGGGAGAGCCCCTCGCCGACGCTTGCGCCATGAAGCCAGATGAGCGGGCCGCTCGGCCGAGGCCGGCCGGCGCGACCCAGCCGCTCGCCCAGGCGCGCGACATCCTCCTTGCCCTGGCTGGCACGGCGGGTAAGCACGCGCGGCGCGAGATGGCGCGCCGCTTGAGCATAAAGTTTCAAGGATAACGGGCGCCCCTCCCCACCGCGACCGGTCAAGGTGGCCGACCTTGCAGCAGGGCCTCGGCCCGCGCTTGGCCGGCTCGCATCCTGGCCTGCCAATCCGCCCTCGTCGCCTCCAGCGCCTCGTCACCTCTGTCCGATGGCGAATGCAATGGGCCTTCGAGCACGACTTGGCCGCGGCCGAAAGGCAACGGGATTTGCGCTCGATCCCAACTCCTAAGGGTCAGCGCCGGCGTGGCCGCCAGGCTCATGAGAAACACGGGGCAGTCCGCCGCCTGGGCCAGCCGTATGGCGCCGACAGAAAGAACCTCGGTCGGGCCACGCGGACCATCAGGTGTAAGCACCATGACACCGCCCTGCCGAATAAAGGTCAAGGCTTCACGAAAGGCCGCAGCGCCACCCTTGGACGTCCTTCGTTGCTCGCCACCGGACGACCCACGCACGGGCGGTATTCGCAAGAACTCGGCGGCCCTGGCGATAAATTCGCCATCGGCGGAGAGGGAGATCATCGCACGTCGCGGCTTGCCGTCCATCAGAGATCGGATCGCGAGGGCCTGGGTGATCCGGCCGTGCCAGAACAGGGCGAGCACACCTTCGCTCGCCGCGATAGCCTCGTCGGCGGGTGCGCGGTTCTCGATACGCCAACGCAGTGTGCGACCGATCACTTCGATATAGCCAGCCGCCAGCCAGCCGAGGATTCCCTGAACGATCGGGGACCGGAAGAAGGATTTCACGCCGCCGCCTCGGAGGCGGGCTCCAGATCCTGGGTCCGGGCCAGGCGGGCGTAGAGGCCGCCCGCTGTCCATCAGCGAGGCGTGGGCGCCGGTCTCCACCACCCGGCCGCGGTCGATCACATAGATGCGGTCGGCGCCGCGCACGGTGGACAGGCGGTGGGCGATCAGCATGGTGGTGCGGCCGGCCATCAGCCGCTCCAGCGCCGCCTGCACCTGGGCCTCGCTCTCGGTGTCCAGCGCGCTGGTGGCCTCGTCCAGCAGCAGGATCGGCGCGTCCTTCAGGAAGGCGCGGGCGATGGCGATGCGCTGGCGCTGGCCGCCGGAGAGCCGCGCGCCCGCCTCGCCGACCAGGGTGTCGTAGCCGCTCGGGCAGCGCGAGGATGAAGTCGTGCGCGGCGGCGGCGCTGGCGGCGGCCTCGATCTCGGCCTGCGGTCGCGCCGGCCTTGGCGTAGGCGATGTTGGCGCGGATGGTGTCGTCGAACAGGAACGGCTCCTGGGTCACCAGGGCGATCTGGCGGCGCAGGGAGGCGAGGGTGACGTCGCGCACGTCCTGGCCGTCGATCGTCACCGCGCCGGCGGTGACGTCGTAGAAGCGCGGGATCAGGTTGAGCACGGTGGTCTTGCCGCCGCCGGACGGGCCGACCAGGGCGACGATCTCGCCGCGCCGCGCCTCCAGGCTGACGCCGTCCAGCACCGGCGAGTCGGCGCCATAGGCGAAGGTGACGTCCTCGAGACGGAGGGTCGCCTGGCTCGGCGCCAGCGCCGGCGCGCCCGGCCGGTCGCGCGACCTCCGGCTCGACGTCGAGGGCGGCGAACAGGCGCCGGCCGGCGACGACGCCCTTGGCCCAGCACGGTGAGCAGGTTGGAGACCTGCCGCAGCGCCTGGCCGGCGATCAGCAGAGCGGCGAAGAAGGCGGTGAAGGCGCCGACATCCGGATGGCCGGTGCTGGCTCGCCAGCCGTCGTAGGCCAGCACCGCGGCGACCACGATCATCATCAGGGTCTCGGAGACCGGCGCGGCCACGGCGCGGGCGTTGTCGCCGCTGATGATGTGGCGCTGGCGCTCGGCGATCACCGCGGCCACCCGGGCCTCCTCATAGGCCTCGCGGTTCTCCATCTTGACCACGCGCACGCCGTCCAGGCCCTCCATGATGGCGGTGGAAAGGGCGCCGGTCGCGGCCATCGCCCCGCTGGCGGCCTTGGTGGCGCGCTTCAGGAACCGGCGCATGGAGATCGCCGCGACCGGCGCGGCCAGCAGCACGATCAGCGCCAGCCGCCAGTCGGCCCTGGCCATCACCACGCCGGCGGCGATCAGGGTCAGGCTTTCTGGATGAAGTTGACCACGCCGGTGGTGGCCGCCTCGCGGATCAGGCCGGCGTCGTAGAGCACCGAGGAGACGAAGCCGCCGGTGTGCGAGGCGCGCAGGCGGGCGAGGTCGGCCCGCACCATCTTGCCGAACAGCTCGACCTGGACGTCGCCGACGATGCCGTTGCCGATGCGGTTGACCAGGGTGGTCTGCAGAATCTGGGCCAGGCCCCGGCCCAGCGCCAGGGCGACGATGATCCAGGGAATGGTGCGCAGCGCGGCGGCCCTGGGGTGGACCACCAGATCGTTGACCGCCGGCTGCAGCATGCCCAGCAGCAGGCCCGAAAGGCCGGCGAAGGCCGCGGCGCAGACGATGGAGACCGCCAGGCCCTTCCAGCGCGGCGCGAGATAGCGGCGCGGCCAGTCGCGTGGCGATGGCCATGGCGGAAGGGGCCGGAGCGTCGGCGTTCATGGGTGTTGATGGGCCGGCGCTGCGAGAGCGCTGTCAAGGTCTCGGCGCGCCGCATCGGGCGCGAAGGCGCTACTTCTTCAGGAAGCCGCCGTACTTGGCGGTGAAGCGCGACACGCGGCCGCCGCGGTCGAGCAGGTGCTGGTTGCCGCCGGTCCACGCCGGGTGGGTCTTCGGATCGATGTCCAGGTTCAGGCGTCGCGCCTTCCTTGCCGTAGGTCGAGCGCGTCTGATAGGTCGTGCCGTCCGTCATCACCACGGTGATGAAGTGATAGTCGGGATGGGTGTCTTGTTTCATGGCGATCTCGAACCGACTGTGAGCGGAACGTGAGGGCCCCGGCTGGGGCGGACGAAGGGGACGCGGGCCTATACACGAAGGCCGCGCCCGAAGCGCAAGGGTAGAGCCGATCATGAGCCGATCTGAGGGCGCCGCCGCCGGCGCCGGACGACCTGGCGCGGACGCCGCGCCGGCGCACGACTGGCGCCGCGGCCGAGCGCCGCCCGGCCGGCCGCGACCTGCGGCCGCTGGCGGCCCTGGCGCCGTTCCTGCGCGCCCACTGGGGCGACGCCGTCTGGTCGGTGTTCTTCCTGCTGTTCTCCACCGGCGCGACGCCTCGGCCTGACCGCCGCCGCGCGGCTGGTGGTCGACAAGGGCTTCGCCGCCGCACTCGCCGGCGCGCATCGACCGCGACCTTCGCTGATCCTGGCCGGCGTCGCCGCTGGTCCTGGCGCTCGCCACGGCGCTGCCGGTTCTATTTCATCACCAAGCTGGGCGAGCGGGTGGTCGCCGACCTGCGCGCAGCCGCTCTACCGCCACGTCCTGACCCTCGATCAGGCCTTCTTCCTGAAGACCCGCACCGGCGAGGTGCTGTCGCGCCTGACCACCGACATGACCATCGTCGAGAACATGGTCGGCTCCTCGGTCTCGGTGGCGCTGCGCAACCTCCTGACCCTGATCGGCGCGCTTGGCGCTGCTGATCTGTCGTCAGCCCCGCGCTCACCGGCTCTGTGTCGTCCTGCTGGCGCCGGTGGTGATCGCGCCGCTGTTCCTGTTCGGCCGGCAGCGTGCGGCGGCTGTCGGTCAGCGCCCAGGACCGGTTCGCCGACGCGGTCGGCTATGCCGGCGAGACCCTCGACGCGCTGGACACCGTGCAGGCGTTCGGCCGCGAGGCGCAGCGCGGCGCGCCCGGTTCGGCGAGGCGGTGGAGACGGCCTTTCGCCGCCTCGCTCGCCGCGGATCGGCGCGCGGGCGCTGATGACCGCCCTGGTGATCGCGCTGGTGTTCGGCGGCGTCGGCGGCGGTGTTCTGGCTGGCGCGCCCGACGCCGTGTCGTCGACCGCACCATGACCGGCGGGGCCCTGCTGCAGTTCGTCATCCTGGCGGTGCTGGCCGCCGGCTCGGTCGGCGCGCTGGGCGAGGCCTGGGGCGATGTGCAGAAGGCCGTCCGGCGCCATGGAGCGGATCAGCGAGATCCTCGCACGCCCGCCCGGCATCGCCGCGCCCGCGCACCCCACGCCCCTGCCGTCGCCGCCGCGCGGCGAGATCGCCTTCGAGGACGTCACCTTCGCCTATCCCGGCCGGCCGGACCTGCCGGCGCTGAACGGCTTCGACCTCAGCGTGCGGCCCGGGCGAGCGGGTCGCCCTGGTCGGCCCGTCCGGCGCCGGCAAGAGCACGGTGTTTCGCCTGCTGCTGCGCTTCTACGATCCGCAGGTCGGGCGCGGTGCGCCTCGACGGCGTCGACCTGCGCGACGCCGACCCGGCCGAGGTCCGCGCCCGCATGGCCCTGGTGGCCCAGGACGCGCCGCTGTTCTCCGGCTCGGCGCTGGAGAACCTGCGCTTCGGCCGCGAGGACGCCAGCGTCGAGGCCGATCGCGCGCGGCGGCCAAGGCCGCCGAGGCCGAGGGCTTCCTCGCCGCCCTGCCGCAGGGCTTCGACACCCCGCTGGGCGAGCGGGCCAAGACCCTCTCCGGCGGCCAGCGCCAGCGCCTGGCCATCGCCCGCGCCCTGGTGCGCGACGCGCCGATCCTGCTGCTCGACGAGGCCACCAGCGCCCTCGACGCCGAGAACGAGCGGCTGGTGCAGCGCGCCCTGGACGACGCCATGGCCGGCCGCACCACCCTGGTCATCGCCCACCGCCTGGCCACCGTGCTCAACGCCGACCGCATCGTGGTGATGGACGAGGGCCGGGTGGTCGAGGAGCGGAACCCACGCCGAACTGGCGGCGCGCGGCGGCCTCTACGCCCGGCTGGCGCGGCTGCAGTTCGGGCTGGAGGCGGCTTGAGGCAAAATTTATTGCCTCTTTTCCTCTTGGCGGACTGAGTTGCCAAACCTCTGCGTCATCACCGCGCTGATCGGAAGGCAATTACGCAGAACACAACCGCTGTAGCCAACCCAAGACTTCCCATCACCACTGCATCAGCTGCCACGTGAGCCCAGCCTGCCAATAGCCAATGCCCGTTGATCTCCCACGTCGTGCCACCTGGGGCCGGCGTGATGATTTCAGTTGTGCAATGCCCGCCTGTGCAAAGGGTTATGCTTCCGGGTATTTGTCGGGGGTTTGCACTTGGATTCAACGCTCCGAATATAAACTGTGGCGCGAAGCCTAGAAGAAATCCAAACCCTGCACCTACCCACCGGGTGAACCAAGGCCACCGCCGCCGATGGAATCTTATCAAAATCGGCGTCACGATCACGAGTTCGACAATGAGGCCAGCGGCGGTTCCCATTGCAAGAAGGCTGAACCAAACCGGGATGGCTCCCAACGGGCGAAAATTGCCCCCTAGGGCGTCTGGAACTGTCAGGGCGCCATACCATATGCTGACACCTATGAGGGGAGCAAAAACGTACGCCAAGGCGACAACTGGCCATGATCGGAGCTTTAGGCCGCTCGCGGTCATGTTAATCATCGCACCACATCAATAATTTGGGATCGCCGTCGTAGCAGATATTGATCCCCGAGAAGGAACGCCCCCTCAAGTCGCCAAACTCGACTGATCCGCCCTCGGCCCACGCCTCAACCGCGCTAGCCGCCGCAGTCTCCGCCAGAAACGGCTCTTTTCTGGCTCGGGGTAGGGTTGCAGGAGGCGGCGGAATTCCTCGGCGCAGGCGCGCCAGGAGTATTGCTCGGCCCTGGCGCGGACCAGGCCGCGATCGAGGGTGAGGGCGCGCAGGCAGGCCTCCTTGAGGCCGCTGGTCTGGTCTTCGGCCAGGACGCCGGCGCCGGTGTTGGGGATGATGTCCACCGGGCCCGGCGCCGGAAAGGCGGCCACCGGCGTGCCCGACGCCCAGGCCTCCAGGATCACGAGGCCGAAGGTGTCGGTGAGGGAGGGAAAGACGAACACGTCTGCGCAGCGGTAGGTCGACGCCAGGTCCTCGCCGAACTTGGCGCCCAGGAAGACGACGCCCGGATATTTGGCGGCCAGCTCCTCACGCTGGGGGCCGTCGCCCACCACCACCTTGGTTCCGGCCAGATCGAGACCGACGAAGGCGTCGATATTCTTCTCCACCGCCACGCGACCGACATAGAGCCAGATCGGCCGCGCCATGCCTTCGAAGACATCGGGCTCGCCCTCGCGGCGCGGATGGAAAAGCTCGGTATCCACCCCCCGCGACCAGATCGAGACACTGTGGAAGCCGTGGCGCTCCAGCTCCTCGGCCATGGTCGGCGTCGCCACCATCAGCCGGCCGGAGGGTTTGTGGAACCAGCGCATATAGGCGTAGCCGGCGGCGAGCGGCAGCGGCAGGCGCGCCGAGACATATTCGGGAAAGCGGGTGTGGTAGCTGGTGGTGAAGGGCAGCTTCCAATCCAGGCAAATGCGCCGGGCGGCGAGGCCGATGGGGCCTTCGGTGGCGATGTGGATGGCCTCCGGCTCGAAGGCCTTGAAGCACTGTTGCACCTTCTCATAGGCGCCGACGGCGAGCTTGATCTCGGGATAGGTCGGTAGCGGGAAGGTGGGGAACTGATCGGGGCTGATCACCTCCACCTGATCGCCCATCTCGCGCAATTCGGCGACCACGCGGGTGAGGGTGCGCACGACGCCGTTGACCTGGGGCTCCCAGGCGTCGGTGGCCAGCAGAATGCGCATCAGGCGGCGGAAGGCGCCACGATGTCAGGCAGGGCCAGCTCGATCTGGCGCGCGCGCTCAAGCATCGACCAAGAGCGCATCTTGGCCCAGTCGAGGATCTCCAGCGTGCCGTCGAAATGCTCCACCAGGGCGGTGCAGCTTTCCACCCAATCGCCGTCGTTGGCGTAGAGGGCGCCGCCGATCGAGCGCAGCTCGGCCTTGTGGATATGGCCGCAGATGACGCCATCGACGCCGCGCCGCCTGGCCTCGGCGGCGACGGCGGTTTCGAAATCGTCGATGAAATGCAGGGCGTTCTTCACTTTCGCCTTCAGGAACGCCGAGAGGCTCCAATAGCCGAACCCGAACCGACGCCTCGCGCGGTTGAGGTAAGTGTTCAGCGCAAGGACGGACCTATAGGCGAAATCGCCGGCCAAGGCGAGCCAGGGCGCATAGCGCACCACCCCATCGAACTCATCCCCATGGAGCACCAGGAAGCGCCGACCGTCGGCGGTCTGATGGATCGCGTCGCGGGCCACCACCACGCCGCCGAAATGCACGCCGCAGAAATCGCGCACCCGATCGTCATGGTTGCCGGGGATATAGGTGACGGCGACGCCCTTGCGGGCGAAGCGCAGGATCTTCTGCACCACATCGTTGTGGGTCTGCGGCCAGTACCAGCGCCGCTTCATGCGCCAGCCATCGACGATATCGCCGACCAGATAGAGCTTCTCGCAGCTCATATGCCGGAAGAAATCGAGCAACAGATCGGCCTGGCAGCCGCGCGTGCCCAGATGGATGTCGGAGATGAAGACGCTGCGGTAGTGCGTCGGCGCGTGCTCGCCGTCCATGCCGTGCGCCCCGCGCCGCTGGCTGTTCCGAGCCTTTGGCCGGTAAGCTGATTGCTTGTCGCTTTTGTGAATGTCGGGCGGCCCCGATCGCGGGTCTCGGCCTGGCTTAGGTCACGGAGGCTCTCGGCGCCACGGTCACCGATCGGGCCGGAGCCGGCGGCAGCGGCCGCAAGCGCACGCCTTTGAGCCATAGCTTGAGCGCCTCGACGTGGATGGCGGCGACCACCTTCAGCGTCAGGAGAGGATAGGCGACAAGGGCGCGGAGCAGGGCGCCATCGCTCAGCGCCCGCGCCTCGCCGGTGAAGGCCGCGGCGATGATCAGGGCGCCGTCGCGCGCGTGGCCGTGGATCGTGGTGGCGATCCGATCGCCTGGGTTCGTCACCTCGAAGTCGTAGGTCATCGCCATGTCCATGAACGGGGAGACGTGGAAGGCCTTGTCGCAGGCTTGGCGGACCACGCCGGTCTCCGGAGACTCCACCGGAATCACATAGCTGTGCCGCTGGCCGAAGGTGTTGTTCACCTCATAGATCATGGCGGCGAGCGATCCATCGGCGCGGCGGCAGTAGTAGATGCTCAGGGGATTGAAGACGTGGCCGAGGATCCTCGGCATGCACAGCAGCTCGATCCCACCGCCGTCGATCGCGATGCCGGCCCTGGCGAGCGTCTCCTCCACCCAGGCGCGCAAGGGGCCCGGCTGGCCGTCGCCATGGTCGGCGTCATGGAAGCTGAAGACATTCAACCGGTTGTGGGAAAACAGGCGCAATTGAGCGCCGAGGCGCGGCGTCTCGTCCAGATCGAACACCATCTGGAACATGCGGTAGCGCAGGCGGTGGGTCTTCGGCGCGAACCGCTGGTGGGTGACCACGCCGGCGTAGAGGCGGGAAGCGAAGGCGGTCACGCCGCGGCGTCCAGCGCGATGAGGGGCGCGGGCGTGCGCCCGATCCTCGCCGACTCGTCTGCCACCGTCCAGGGCCGCCGCACGCCCCCCAAAGCCTCGGCGACCGCCAGACCCGACTGCAGCCCATCCTCATGGAAACCGGCCCCGAAATAGGATCCGCACCACCAGACACCGCCCTGGCCCTGGAGCCGCCACAGCTCGCTCTGCGCCCGCATGGCGGCGGCGTTGAACAGCGGATGCATATAGCTTTCGGTGCGGATCACTCGCGCCGGATCGGGCGCGTGGATCGGGTTGAGGGTGACAAAGAGCGGCGAATCGGCCGGCAGGGACTGCAGCCGGTTCATCCAATAGGTGACGCATAGCGCCTGGGCGCCGCCAGTCCTAGTGCGTCCGACATAGTTCCACGCCGACCAGGTCTTGCGGCGGCGAGGCATCAGAGACGGGTCCGAATGGAGCACAGCCTCGTTGCGGCTATAACCAAAGGCGCCGAGCAACACCTTTTCCGGCGAGGTGGCGTCGGCCAGCAGGGCGAGACCCTCGTCGGCGTGGGTGGCCACCACCACGTGATCGTAGCGCTCCACACCGCCCCGGGAGTCGCGGACGAGAACGCCGTCCGGCGCGCGCCTGATCCCGACGACCGCCGCACCCAGGCGCACTCTGTCGGCATAGGCCTCGGTCAGGCGCGAGACATAGGCCCGGCTCCCGCCGTCGACGGTGCGCCAGAGCGGGCGATTGAAGATCTTCAGAAGGCCATGGTTCTCGCAGAATCGGATGAAGGCGGCGGCTGGATAGTCGCGAATGTCATTCGTAGAGGCCGACCAGATGGCCGCGGCCTGGGGGATCAGGTGATCGTCCTGGAAGGCGCGGCCATAGCCCTGGGCGTTTAGATAGTCGCCAAGGCTCGTCATGTCCGCCTCCAGCGCACAGGCGTGGGTGGGGGCCTCGCGATAGAAGCGCGTCAGATCGGCCAGCATGGCCCAAAAGTCCGGCCGCACCAGATTTCGCCATTGGGCGAACAGGGCCGGCAGATTGTCTCCCCCATATTCCATCCGGCCCGCGTCCATGCTGACGCTGAAGCCCATGTTCGAGGGCTTGGTCGGCACGCCGAGGTGGTCGAAAAGAGCCGTCAGATTGGGATAGCAGGGCTCGTTATAGACGATGAAGCCCATGTCGACGGGCTGCGGCCCTCGCCCGGTGGGGGCGTCGACGGTGTGGCTGTGTCCGCCCAACCGCCCCTCAGCCTCATAGAGCGTGACTTCGTGCCTTTGGCTCAGCAGCCAGGTGGCCGACATGCCGGAAATCCCGGCCCCAACGATGGCGATTTTCAGCGGCTGGCGGTCGAGGTTGAAGTTTTTCACGATTCCCCTGGAGCGTTGCGTGGGCGGATCGACTCAAGGCCGCGTTAGCTCTACGGCTCGGACCGGCGCCTGGATCACAGCCGCGGGTGAGCGCTATTGACGGGTGATCCGATGCTTGGCGGACCACGTAACAGGGCCATGAATGCCATCGCGCTCGACCCTCGAGGCCACAGGTTCATCCGTCCCGCACCGGCAAGACGGGGCGCGACGATCCGCGATCCGGGCACAGCCATGACGCTCGGCGTCGGAGAAACGACGGGCGTCAGGATGGCGCGGCTTATCCAGGCCATCGCCGCGCGAGGCGAGCGCGACGCTTTCGCAGCTTTGTTCGAACACTTCGCGCCAAGGGTAAAGAGCTATCTGCTCCGTCTTGGCGCCTCTCCGGAACTGGCCGAGGAGATCGCCCAGGAGACTCTTCTTACCGTCTGGCGGCGGGCGGCGGCGTTCGATCCGGCGCGCGCCGCCGCCTCGACCTGGATCTTCACCATCGCCCGCAACCTCCGCATCGACGCGGCGCGGCGGGCGAACCGGCCGATCGCTCTGGACGACCCCTCCGATGTGGCGCCGTCGCCTATCTCCCCGGACCTGGTCCTGGCCGCTGTTCAGGATGAGGCGCGGATCGGCGCGGCGATCGCCACCCTTCCCGAGGAGCAGTCTCAGGTAATCCAACTCGCCTTCTTCTCCGACAAGCCTCATTCGGAGATCGCCGATGAGCTGTCGCTGCCTTTGGGCACGGTGAAATCGCGCCTGCGCCTGGCCATGGCCCGGTTGCGTCTCCTGCTGGGGGAGGCCCCGTGAGCCCGCGGCATCATCCCTCCGAGGATCGCCTGCTGAACTATGCGGCCGGAACCGGAACGCCAGGCGCGGATCTGGTGATCGCGGCCCACGTCGGCGCCTGCCAACAATGCCGCAAGACAGTCGCCCTATGCGAGGCCGTGGGCGGAGCGCTCCTGGACGCCCTGCCGCCTGCGCCGATGAGCGATGACGCCCTGGCCCTGGCTCTGGCAAGGATCGAGCGGCCGGCGAATGCGCCGGCGCCGAAGCGAGCGCCGGCTGAGCCCGATTGGATCGAGGTTCCCGAGCCCGTGCTACGCGCGGCGAGGCGGAAGCGGCGCTGGGCGGCGCCGGGCGTCTGGGTCGCGCCGATCGGCCGGGGGCCTGGCGGCGCGCGCAGCTATCTGCTGCGAGTGGGCGCCGGCATGAGCGTGCCTCGCCATACCCATCGCGGCGCCGAGCTTGTCTGCGTCCTGAAAGGCGCCTTCACCGATCGCGGGCGGCTGTACGAGCCCGGCGACTTTTCCGAGAGCGACGAGAGCGTCGAGCACATACCCACGGTGACCCCCCAAGGCGAATGCGTCTGTCTGATCTGCGCTGACGGGGCGCTCGTGCCGCGTGACTGGGTGGGCCGGCTCTTCCAGCCGTTCGTTCGAATCTGATCGTTTCCAGAGCTATTTTGACCGTAGGTGCGCCATGAGTTTCGCTTCGCTTGCCACACTCGCGGCCGAGCGAGCGCCGCTGCCGGACGCTCTCTTGCGTATGGGTGTCGGCGTGATGGTTGGGCGCACCCGTGAGCGGCTCGACACGGGCCTGGGTCCTGATGACGGCGAATTCGCCCGCCGCATGGTCGCCCATCCGATCGCGGAAAACACCAGCGAGGCCAACGCCCAGCACTATGAGGTCCCATCCTCGTTCTTCCGTCTGGTTCTGGGGCCGCGCCTCAAATATTCCAGCGCGCTCTATGACGATGGCGCTTCAACCTTGGCGCAGGCCGAGGAGCGAGCGCTGGCCGAGACTTGTGTCCACGCCGATCTCACCGATGGGCAGTCCGTCCTGGAGCTGGGCTGCGGCTGGGGCTCGCTCAGCCTTTGGATGGCCGAACGCTATCCGGCGTCCAAGATTACCGCCGTCTCCAATTCCAGGTCTCAGCGCGCCCTGATCGAGG
The DNA here is from genome assembly GCA_963817995.1 of uncultured Alphaproteobacteria bacterium. Lineage (GTDB taxonomy): Bacteria > Pseudomonadota > Alphaproteobacteria > Caulobacterales > Caulobacteraceae > Acaudatibacter. The sequence continues at coordinate 250,450 of CAWFQJ010000009.1, read as the reverse complement.
CCCGGGCCAAGGCGCGTCAGCTCACCAACCTCACGGTGATCACCGCCGACATGAACGACTTCACCCCCGGGCGCCGCTTCGACCGCGTGGTTTCGGTGGAGATGTTCGAGCATATGTCCAATTGGCGCGCGCTCCTGGGACGGGCGGCGGGATGGCTCCATCCCGATGGGCGCCTGTTCCTGCACGTGTTCACTCACAAAAACAGGCCCTATCGCTTTGACCTCGCCGACCGCGATGACTGGATCGCCCGGCATTTCTTCACCGGCGGCATCATGCCAAGCCACGGCCTCATCCGGCAGTTTCCCGATCTGTTCGAGGTCGAGGACGAGTGGCGCTGGAGCGGCGAGCACTATAGGCGCACGGCCGAGGACTGGCTGGCCAACTTCGACGCCGCCAGCCGGGAGATCGACGACATATTTCTGGGCGTGTACGGCTCGGAGGCGGCGCTTTGGAAGCGGCGGTGGCGACTGTTTTTCCTCGCCACCGCGGGACTTTTCGGCGAGCAGGGTGGAGCGGCCTGGGGCGTGAGCCATTATCGCCTCAAGCCGGCCCACGCCACGGCGTCATGATCATCCGCTGGCTCGCTGCGTATCTTGGGGCCGGCGTTACCATGGCCGCGCTGGACGCGATCTGGCTCGCGATGGCGAATTCCAGACTTTATCGCCCCGTCCTCGCGCCAATTCTGACCGACGGCTTTCGACCGGTTCCCGCAGTGCTGTTCTATCTGGTCTATCTGGTCGGCGTGATCATCTTCGCGGTGACCCCGGCCCTCCGGCGCGGCCGATGGACAACCGCCACGCTGATGGGCGCTCTTTTCGGCTTCTTCGCCTACGCCACCTACGATCTAACCAACCAGGCGACACTCAAGGTGTGGGCCACTCGTCTCACTCTTATCGACCTTGGCTGGGGAACGTGCCTGACGGCCGCGGCCGCGACGGCCGGGTTTCTGGCTGCAACGTCGCTGCGACGACGCTAGAGCGGGATGGTTTTCAGCTTCACACCTGTTCCGTGCGAAGGGATCAGCTCTCAATAGCGAAAACACGCCTCACGATGGTTTCCAGTCCGCGCGCATCCGCCTCGTCGAACGCCGCCTTGGCGGTTGAATCCACATCGAGCACCGCGATCAGTTCGCCGGCGGGATCCAACACGGGAACCACGATCTCGCTGCGGGTCGCCGCGTCGCAGGCGATGTGACCGGGGAAGGCCTCGACATCATCCACGATGAGGGTCCGCTTGGCGGTGGCCGCCGCCCCGCACACGCCTCGGTCGAAGGCGATGCGCAGGCAACCGAGAGCGCCCTGATAGGGCCCGACCACAAGCTCGTCGCCCTTGCGAGGATCGACAACATAGAACCCGGTCCAGGAGAACCGATCGAACGCGACGGCCAGCATGGAGGCCACCGTCGCCATGCGGGCGACGCGGTCCGGCTCGCCCTCCAGCACCGCATCGATCTCGTCGGCGAGGCGCGCATAGACGGCTTCGCGGGTCTCGGGGGGGGGAACAGGCGCGTTCATGGCGACAATATAGGCCTCCGCGGCGCTCTATCGAAGGGTGGACGGCGACCTTTCAGCGCATGGCGGGAATTGGCGGTTGAACAAAATGGTGCATTGCAGCATTAGTCTTTAGCGCGCGTTTTTCCGCCGTCGCCGAAGCCAACGGCAAAGGACCCTTCGAATGACCACCCTGCGCAATCCCTGGCTGAGCCTTTCCATGAACGCCATGCGCCTGGGCATGGAGACCCAGAGCGTGATCGGGCTGCGCATGGTCAAAGCGGCCTTTGGCGGACCGGAAGCGGGAGAAGAAGCCGCCCTGATGGTTTCCGAAAAGATCAAGGCCGCTTTTGACGCCAATCTGGTCGTGGCCCGCAGCGTGCTCGCTGGCGATGGCCATCTTGCGCCGGCCCGCGCCGTGGCGCTTTACCGCCGCCGCGTGAAGGCCAATCAACGCCGGCTGATCAAGGGCGACTGAACTCAACGCCGACAAATTCATGAAAACCTATAACCTCGATCTTCGCCACGCGGCCTCGAAACGCAAGCTCAACGCCCTGCCGGATAACCGCCTGGAGCCGTTGAAGAAGCGCGTGGCCGGCGACGTCGAAGCCATCGCCTGGGCCCAGGGTGAACTCCTGGATTTCGCGCGCCGACAGGGTGGTCGGAATTTCCAATATGTGGAGGCCGCGCTCACCGAACTCCTCCCCTTCGGCGAGCTTATCGACGGCAAGGACTATCGCCGGCTGGGCCGCTGGGTGTGTAACGCCGACGGAATTATCTGGCGCGACGCCGCCATTGGCCAGGAAGCCTGACCAATCCTGGGCTCGCTTCGCTTTAAAGATCGAATGGGTCCGGACCAAAAAAAGTAGAGACCGACGGCTCCAATCGTAAGATCAAGCCGCGCGGATCGGGCTCACGGAGGCGCCGGTCACAGGCGTCGCGCTGGGTTCGGCGGCTTCCCGAGCGTGTAGATTGCCCAGGGCCATGGCGATGAAATCGGGCCGATATTCCGGCGGCACGCCCTCGAACCGGCTGGCGGCCAGCACCTGATCGACAATGAACCGGGGCTGATAGCTGGCCAGGGAAAGGCGGCGGCGGTCGCGCAACTCGCTTATCACCGCGTCGATCACTTGGCTCGCCACCTCCAGGCCGGCCGCTTGCGAGGCCTGCTGGAAGATGCGGTGGAACTGTTCGGCCGAGGGCGCCGCCATTTCGATCTTGTAGGGAATCCGGCGCAAGAAAGCCCCATCCATCAGGGCCTCGGGCGAAAGGTTGGTGGAGAAGATCAGCAGTTCGTCGAACGGGATAGAGAAGGTCTTGCCGGTATGGAGCTTCAGGTAATCCACCCGATTTTCCATCGGCACGATCCATCGGTTCAGCAAAGCGGTCGGTGAGACCAGCTGTCGCCCGAAATCGTCGATCATGAAGACGCCGCCCAGAGCCTTCACGTGGGCCGGCGCCTCATAGAATTTGGCTTCCACGTTGTAGCTCAAATCCAGCATTTCCAGCGTCAACTCGCCACCGGTGATGACCAGCGGCCGCCAGCACGGCACCCAGCGCGGATCCAGTTCGTCGCGGTGGAGGGACGCGCCCCGGTCCGGAAAATCGTCTCCGGTTGCGACCGGCCGGTGAATGCCCTCGTCGAACACCTTGATGATCTGGCCATCGACCTCGAAGCAATAGGGGATGTAGACCACTTCGCGGAACATGCCGCCGATCCGCGAGCCGACCGAGCTCTTGCCGTTTCCGGGGGGGCCGTAGAGCAGGATCGATCGGCCTGAATTGATCGCTGGCCCGATCTCCAGGATGAAATCCCTTGAGATCACCAGGTCGCCGAAGGCGGCGTCGATTGCCGATTGGCCGACCGTCTCTCTGGCGATGCGCTGGCGACCGATGCGGTCGCAGAAGGCCTCATAGGTGACAGGCGCGGGGCCGATGTACTGACTTTGCCGGGTCGCGTCGTGAGCCCACTGGATGCCCTTGTCGCTAAGCGCATAGCGCAGCTCCGAGGAGCCGGCGCCGTGCGCCGCGCCCATGACGACCAGCAGACGGCGCGCATCAGCTTCGTCCAGCATCTCCTGGACCGCGCTCGGCGGCAGTTTCAGCATGTCGGCGAGCATCGAGGGCGTGACTTCGCCGGTGGAGAATATCCACTTCGTCGCGAGATTAATTACGTCGGTGATGGATAGCCCGGTTTCGGCGATGGTGTTGGGCGACTGCGGCGCTTCGCGCAGGATCGGCTCGATATCGGAGGGTTTCAGTCGTCCAAGCTCAAGGAGGCAATTGACCAACGGGCCGCCCCGAACGCGTTGCACCTCAAGCGCCTGCGACACTTCGGCCGGCGTCGCCACGCCGTTTGCTACCAGTATGTCCCCGATGAAAATGACTAAACCCCCAGTAACTAACTGCGCCGAGCCTTCATCGGCATTACCAAGCGTCGCCCCATGCGCCCGCGTCCCACGAAATCATAGGGCCGCCGCTGACAAGTCTAAAGCCCCCAAGACTGCGCTATATTGTCTCGGCAGGCACATGGTGACGCTATGGGCGCCTTTCATAAGATTGGGTGAACATGAGGCGCCTATCTGAGTTGGTAGGCCCGGCAGGACTCGAACCTGCAACCAGACCGTTATGAGCGGCCGGCTCTAACCATTGAGCTACGGGCCCCCAAAAGCGCGAGGGAAGGTGCGGTTATCATGGGCGCCGCGGCGCTTAAAGTGTGCGTTCATCTTCGGCGGATCATGGTTGTATGCGCGCCTTCCTAATCGCGGGAGATTCCGGTCCATGCCCTACCTTCGCCCTTTCACCACCCTTGCCGCGCTCTGTCTCCTCTCCGCCCCGCTCTCGGTGTGGGCGCAGGACGCCGCCTCCAGCGCCACCTTCGCCGCCACGACGCTCAGTCTGTCCGCGACCGGTGAGACCCGGGCGACACCCGATATGGCCACCCTCACGCTGGGCGTGCAGACCACCGCCGCCGACGCCGCCGGCGCCTTGCGCGCCAACGCCGCCCGGATGACCGCGACAATCACGGCGCTCAAGGCCGCCGGGATCGCCCCGCGTGATATCCAGACGTCAAACCTCAGCCTCGCGCCGCAATATGCCTACGCCGAGGGAAAGCCGCCGCGCCTGACCGGCTATCAGGCGTCCAATCAGGTCACGGTCTCGGTCGACGACATCGCGAGGCTGGGCGGCGTGGTGGATGCGGTGGTCGCCGCCGGCGCCGACAACATCGGCCAGATCAGCTTCGGCCTGGCCAATCCCCTGGCCGCGGAAAACGCCGCGCGCATCGCCGCCGTGAAGGCGCTTGAGGACAAGGCCGCCCTCTATGCCCAGGCGGCTGGCTATCACATAGCGCGGTTGGTCAATCTTGCCGAAAGCGGCGGCTATCGGCCCGCGGCGCCTCGACCCCTGATGGCCATGAGAGTCCAGGACGCCGCCACCACCCCCGTGGAAGCTGGAGAGACGTCCGTGAGGATCGAGGTTTCCGGCGTGTTCGAATTGGCGCGCTAAGCGCAAGCCACGCCCAGGTCAGTCATTCGCAAGAACCTCGGCCAGCCAGGCGAGCCCCAGGCCGGCGATGACGCCAATCGCGAGCGCGAACGTCAGGACCAGCCATGGGGAAGGGCTCGAGGGCCGCGGCGGCGGTTCGGCGCGATCGATGACCGAGATGGCGCCCGCCGCCATGCCGGCCTGGACGCCCGCGACCTTGTAACTGGCCAGGAGCGCATCATAGAGGGCGCGGTTGGTTTCGACGTCCCGACGAAGAATGGTGTAGCGCACCGACCGGGCGCGCAGATCCAGAACGCCCGCTTTCGCGCCGTCCACCTCAGACTCCAGGGCCTGCTCTCTGGCCAGAGCGATGGCGTAGGTATTGTGCAGGGCGCTGCGGATGACGTCAGCCTCGGCCTTGATCTGGCGATCGGTCTCGTCCAGCCTGGCCTTCAGCTGACGCATATCCGGCCAGTCGGGCTTATAGACGCGAAGGCGATCCTGATAGTCGGCGGCCAATTGGGCGTGGGTTTGACTGAGGGCCTGGATGGTCGGGCTCTGCAGAATATCGGCGAGGCCCAGGCCGTTGACCGCCTTGGCCCGGTTCCAGCGCTGTTCGGCGGCGATGCGATCGGCGCGGGCCGCCATCAGGTCGGCGTTCAAGGCTTCCAGATTGGCCGCCGCGATCGAGGGCCCGGCTTCGGGGTCGCCCGCGCCGCTGGCGCCGGGGATATCGATGATCTGGTTCTGGGCCGCGTAGGCCGCCAGGGCGCGCTCGCTGGTCTCCAGCTTGGCCTTGGTCGCCTCAAGCGGGCGCGCGAGGAGGTCGCTGTTGGCGGCGCCGGCCTGCTGGCCGCGGGCGACGGTCTGGGCGATGAAGGCGTCGACGAACGCGTTGGCCACCCTCGCCGACACTGTCGGATCGGGGCTTGAGAAGCGGACCGACACCAAATGTGATCCGTGAACGGGGACCACAGCCAGGCGTCGACTGAGCAGCTCCAGCACCCGGTCGCGGCGGCTGAGGCGCCCGCGGCGCGCCTTCATCTGGCGGATGAATGTGTCGTCGGCGGTCAGATCGAGCGTCTCGGCCACCCTCTCGGCCAGGGAACGGCTTCGAAGCAGGCCATATTGCGTCTGCAGGAACCCATCTCCCGAGACGAGCGCGTCAAGGGACGGTCGCCCCTGACTTTCGATCGCCGGTCGCCCCTGATCATCGATCTGAAGAACCGCCTCGGCAGTGTAGACCGGCGAGGTCAGGGCCACCCAGGCCAAGCCGATCAGCAGGGCGCCGATGACGGCGCCCACGATGATCCAGCGCCGCCTCGACAATGCCGCCCACAGCCGGCCAGAGGCGGCGCGCGTGGAATGGGCCTGGGCGGTCAAAGATAGGTGAACACGATGAAGGACGGCAGGGTCTCTATGATCCCGCGCCAGAGGCTTTTTATCCCCGAAGTGTCGACCACCACGGTGTCGGCGCCCTCGATGACCGGATCGCGCGCGCGGCCCGCCCAGATGGCCGCCAGATCGAAGCTCGCCGCGTGAGGCGCGCCATCTATGCTGCGGATGATGGTCACCCGGTGCAGATTAGCGACGCGCGAAGGTCCGTGCGCCCGCGCCACCACCTCGGCGAGGCCCGTTCGCCCGGTCAGGTCGAACACGCCCGCCTGATTGACCGCGCCATCGACGCTGACCTTTTGCCCGGCCGCGGAATTGATGACGACCGTCACCTGGGGCGATTGCAGCCAGTTCTGGCCGAGCCGGCTGGCGATGTCGGCCGAAAGCTCGGCGGCGGTCCTGCCCTTTGCCTCCACCGGGCCGATCAGCGGCATGAGCACTTGGCCCCCGGAATCGACCTGGACCTTCTCGAGACTGAGGTCCTTGACCTGGAACACAGTGATCGAAATGACATCGCCCGGCGCGATCAGATCGTCAGTCGCGGCTTGGGCGGTCGCAAAAGACGCTCCGAACCAGAGGCATCCGAGGCCGGCCAGCCAGACAGCGCGCGCCGCGACGAAGGGCGCTCGCGCGCGACAGGCGTGTTGTAACGCCCACCCCATCGTCCAGCCCTCCTTCCCGACTGATTCGGAATGGTGGCGCTTTAGCCGAAGCCTGACAACCGGGACGGTTCCAGATGGGCCATCGGCGCGTTGACCATCCGGCGCGGCGTCGGTCACAGTGCGCCTGAGCGACCAGGCCGAGGATACCCGTGTGAAAAACCGCGCCCTATCGTTGATCGCCTTTGGCGCGGCCCTCGCCGTCGGTCACCCCAGTCGCGCCCAGGCGCCCGATCCGGATCAGGCCGTCGTCTGCGCCAAGCCGGCCAGCGGCGTGGGCGGCCCCTTCGCCCCGACCAAGGACGTCGCCGAGGCGATCTTTCGCGCCTATGCCGCCGCCGCGTGGCCGGATCTTCTGAAGAAGTATCCCATCGTCGACGTCGAGGACGCCGGCGGACATTGGACGGTCACCCAGAGCCGGGCCGAGAAGATCCACCCCATCGAGCAGGAGCACGTCACCGTGGTCGGGCCCGACGGCCGGACCTACGGCGTCACGGCCAACAAGATCGACGCCGACGGCGGCGAGCTGAGCCTGGAGATCGACAAATGCACGGCCGCCATCTCCAACGCCATGCAGGGAAAATAGGCGCCGTCCGCCGCCGCTAATTCACCGTGGCGCGGCCGATCTCCAGCCCATCCGCGTCCCGCGCCGACCTGGATCACGGCGCCGTCGGCGAGATCGCCGGCCAGCAGCTTCTTGGCGATCGGGTCCATCAGCTCTTTCTGAATGACCCGCTTCAGAGGCCGTGGCGCCATAGACGGGATCATAGCCGCGCTCGCCCAGCCAGTGCAGAGCGGCGGGATCCAGCGCGATGGCCATGCGGCGGCTCTCCAACAGCTTTTCCACCCGCTGAAGCTGGATACGGACGATGGAGTCCATCTGGGCGCGGCCCAGGCGCTTGAAGAGGATGATCTCGTCGATCCGGTTGAGAAACTCTGGACGGAAATGCTTGCGCACCACATCCATCACCAAGGGACGGACCGCTTCGACATCTTCATCCTCGGCCTGGGCGGCCAGATATTCCGAGCCCAGGTTCGAGGTCATGATGATCAGGGTGTTGCGGAAATCCACGGTCCGGCCCTGACCATCGGTCAGGCGGCCGTCATCGAGAACCTGCAACAGCACGTTGAAGACGTCCGGGTGCGCCTTTTCGATCTCGTCGAACAGGATCACCTGATAGGGCCGCCGGCGCACGGCCTCGGTCAGCGCGCCGCCTTCGTCATAGCCGACGTAGCCGGGAGGGGCGCCGATCATGCGGCTCACTGAATGTTTTTCCATATATTCGCTCATGTCGAGGCGGGTGATCGCCGTCTCGTCATCGAACAGGAACTCGGCCAGCGCCTTGGTCAGTTCGGTCTTGCCGACGCCGGTGGGGCCGAGGAACAGGAAAGAGCCGATCGGCTTGCCCGCATCCTGGAGGCCGGCGCGGGCGCGGCGGACAGCGTCGGAGACCGCTTCGAGCGCCTCTTCCTGGCCGACGACACGACCGCGCAACGAATCTTCCATGCGCAGGAGCTTGTCGCGCTCACCCTCCAGCATCTTTTCCACCGGCACGCCGGTCCAGCGAGAGACGACCGCGGCGATCTGCTCGGCGTCCACCACTTCCGGCGTCAGGGCGTTGGCGTCCGGCGCCTCGGCCTCGTCGGCCAGGCGCTTTTCCAGGGGTGGAATCTCGCCGTAGGCGATCTCCGAGGCGCGTGCCAGATCACCCCGGCGCTGGGCGGCGGCAAGTTCGGCGCGTAGACGCTCCAAGGCCTCACGGGCCTGGGCGGCATGGCCGATCTTGTCCTTCTCGGCGCGCCAGCGGGCGGTCATCTCGGCGGAACGGCCCTCGAGATCGTCGAGCTCCTCCTCCAGCTTTTCCAGTCGCTGGCGCGAGGCGTTGTCGGTTTCCTTGGAAAGCGCTTCGCGCTCGATCTTGAGCTGCACGACGCGCCGGTCGATCTCGTCGAGTTCCTCGGGCTTGGAATCCACCGCCATGCGCACGCGGCTGGCCGCCTCGTCGATCAGGTCGATGGCCTTGTCGGGCAGAAAACGGTCGGCGATGTAGCGGTTGGACAAGGTGGCGGCGGCGACGATCGCGGCGTCGGAGATGCGCACGCCGTGGTGCGCCTCGTACTTCTCCTTAAGGCCCCGGAGGATCGAAACCGTATCCTCGACGGTCGGCTCGCCCACGAACACGGGCTGGAAGCGGCGCGCCAGCGCGGCGTCCTTCTCTACGTTCTTGCGATATTCGTCGAGGGTGGTCGCGCCCACGCAATGAAGCTCGCCGCGCGCCAGGGCCGGCTTGAGCAGATTGGAGGCGTCCATGGCGCCTTCGCTCTTGCCGGCGCCCACCAGGGTGTGCATCTCGTCGATGAAGAGGATGATGCCGCCTTCGGCCGCCGTCACCTCATTGAGCACCGCCTTCAGCCGCTCCTCGAACTCGCCGCGGTATTTCGCGCCAGCGATCAAAGAGCCCATATCCAGCGCCAGCAGCTTCTTGTCCTTCAGGCTTTCCGGCACATCGCCGTTGACGATCCGCTGCGCCAGTCCCTCGACGATGGCGGTCTTGCCGACGCCAGGCTCGCCGATCAGCACTGGATTGTTCTTGGTGCGCCGGGCCAGCACCTGGATCGTGCGCCTTATTTCCTCGTCGCGGCCAATCACCGGATCGAGTTTGCCGTCCCGGGCGACCTGGGTGAGGTCGCGGGCATAGCGCTTAAGCGCGTCATAGCCTTCCTCGGCCGAGGCGCTGTCGGCGGTGCGGCCCTTGCGCAGAGCCTTCGCGGCCTCCTCCAGAGCGGCGGCCTTGACGCCCGCGCTGGCCAGGGCCTTGGCCGCCTCGCCGCCTTCCTTGGCGATGGCGATCAGCAGGCGCTCGGTTGTGACGAAGGCGTCGCCGGCCGCCTTGGCGCCTTCCTCCGCGGCGGCGAAGACGCTGGCCATTTCGGGTTTCATATAAAGCTGGCCCGCGCCGCCCTCGACCTTCGGGGTCTTGGCCAAAAGGGTTTCCACGGCCTGATCGGCGGCGTCCGGCCGCCCACCGGCGTTCTGGATCAGGGCGCGGCCGAGGCCGTCGGTTTCCTCAAGCAGCACCTTGAGCAAATGCTCGGGAGCGAACTGCTGGTGGCGGCGCGCGAGGGCGAGGGATTGGGCCGACTGGATAGCCTGCTTCGCGCGGTCGGAATAAAGGTCGATGTTCATGGGCGCCTTTTGAGCAAAATTCGATGGGGTCTGGCCCGGATGTAGTGTGGCGAGAAAGTCACACAAGAGGCCCGACGATTGAACCTCCTGGCGCGCTGTCAGGTCGCATTCAGGTGTCCGGTGCAAATGGCTAATGTTTGCAGCCGGCGGGTTCGAACCCAAATGCGCGGAGCGCGTTGGAACCTCGGCGTGAACGATGAGGCGAAGCCGATGACCGATACGATGGCTGTCATCGATGGAGCGAGGGTCGCACGCCGGCGCGCCCCGCGCCCTAGGCCGAAGGGGGTGTTGGCGCTCGGCTGGGCCTGTCTCGAATCGGCCGTAAGTGGGCGCACAGAACATCGTCCGACCAGCGCGGACTATCCCGACACCGTGGTTCGCCGCGTCAGCTTCACCGCCGGCGGCGGCCTCGGCTGGAAAATCTCGGCCCTGATCACCCCGCGCAGAACGCCGGCGCCGTGGAAGATCGTCGTGGTGACCGGCGCGCCATCTTGGGCCGAATATTGGGCCCCGACTCTGGCGGCCCTGCCACAGGATCGTGAGATGATCGTGGTCGATCGGCCGGGATACGCCGCCAGCGAGCCCTTTGACTGCGTGCCGGATATCCGGCTGCAGGCCCGCGCCCTCGCCCCGCTGCTGGAAGCGGCGCCGGGACAAAAGATTCTGCTGGTCGGCCAATCCTATGGCGCGTCCATCGCCTCCCTCATGGCGGCTGAAAATCCAAGACCGGTGGCCGGTCTGGTGTTGCTCTCCAGCTACCTTGGAGAGTCAGGCCCTACCGCCCGGTGGCTGGTCGATTTCGGGTCTCGCGTTTTGAACATCATTCCCCGCGATCTACGCAACGCCGTGACGGAAGTTTCCGGCCATCGGCCGCAGATGGTCCATATGCGGGACGCCTTGCGTCGGGTCAGGGCGCCGATCCATGTCTTCCATGGCGATCAGGATGATTTCGCGCCGATCGAGCTGGCCCGCCGGTTCGCCAAAGAGGCGAAGGCTCGCCGCCCGTTGCGTTTCGAGCAGGTCCCCGGCGCCAATCATTTCCTCAACGATGGGCCGGCGGAGGTTCTCCTGGAATGCCTCGAATCCTGCCTGCCGCCAGGGCGGCCGGCGTGGGATTGGCGGCATTTGCTCGCCTATCTGCCGCGCCCAAGCCCAGCGGCTGTCCAGGCCTAAGCTTCGTCAACGTTCGCCGGAGCGCCCTCGGCGCCTTCGAAGCTGCGCGGCGCGCGCCGGCGGCGAGGACGACGCACTTCGCCCTCGTCGCGGGGTTCGGCTGGCCGCACCTGAAGGAAGGCGGGGGCGTGATTGACCTCGCCGTCGTCGGCTCGCAGCACCGAGGCGACAGGCGTATCGGCCATCGGCTCAGCGACCGTCTGTGGTTCGGCCACGGCGCTCACCGTGCGATCGGGCTGGGGTTGGTTGTCGAACCCGTCCTGCCGTTCGTATCGCGGTCGATCATCCCGGTTGTACCGGGGCCGGTCGTCACGGGGCCGATCATCACGGAAGGGGCGCGCCTGACGATCACCCTGCTGACGCTCGTTCTGCCCGCGCTCATTCTGGCCGCGTTCATTCTGGGGACGGTCGGTTGAGAACCGCTCCTCGCGCGGACGATCGTCGCGATTTCGATAGTCCGAGGCGCGATACTCGGATCCTTCGCCGCCTTCTGAAGCTTCCGCCTCGCCCTCCACTGCCTCCCCGCCGCTCTCGTCCTCGAAGTCGATGTCATAGCCGGAGACGAATTGGTCGCGGCCGATGATGTCCGAGAGCGGCCGCTGGGGCTGCATGGCCCGCATCATGCGGAAATAGTGTTCGGCGTGCTGGAGATGATTTTCCGCCAGAACCCGGTCGCCCGAAGTATGGGCGTCACGGGCGAGCTGCTGATATTTCTCATAGACGTGCTGGGCGGCGCCGCGAACCTTGACGCCCTCGGGGCCATTGGAGTCGAACGCGCGATTGGCGTTGTGCTGCGGTTTGCCGCCGCCTCCTCCGCCGCCACCGCCGCCGCCGTTGCGGTTGCGGCCGCGTTGGCGCTTCATGCCTTTGAAATCTCTCATAGTGTCTGACCTATTGCGCTGCCTTTGGCCGGATCGAGACTCTCATCTTGAGAGGCTCTTCGTCCAAGGGACGCTGTTCTCGTGGTTGTGGGGCGCAACGCCCTTAAGGGTGGTTAAGAACGTTTTGTTCCCCGTCTCCGCCACCAGGCAGGAGGCGCGCCTTGGCGAGGGTGTCGTCGGTCGCGCTGCCGGAAGAGCCGTGCTCCAGGCCCGTATCTGGGCATTGGCGCCTTAGGCTCGGCTCCGGCGATTTGGGTGGAGACAATTTCTGCTCTAGCCGCAGATTTGCATTTAACCAAGAGCTTTCTTGCGACCGGTCACCACTCTGTCTCGGGCGGCGAGATCCTTGACCGTCTTGACTTCCACGGCGCCGGCTTGCGTGAAAAGCCTTTCGACCGCCGCTGACTGGTCGGCGCCGATTTCCACCGCGAACAGGCCGCCGTCCTTCAGCACCCGCAGAATCCGCGGCGCCAGAATACGGAAGGCGTCGAGGCCGTCGGCGCCGCCGTCCAGGGCGAGGCGCGGCTCGTGGTCGCGCACTTCCGGCGCCAGATCGGCGATGTCGGCCGAAGCGATGTAAGGTGGATTGGAGACCACCAGATCAAAGCTTGCCTCATCGAGACCTGCGGTCCAGTCGCTTCGCAGCAAGGCGGCGCGGGAGGCGAGGCCGAGATTGGCGGCGTTTTCGCGCGCCACCGCCAGCGCTTCCTCGGAGACGTCCACGCCCAGGCCCCGCGCCCCGGGCCGCTCGGCCAATATCGCCAGCAGCAGGGCGCCCGAACCGACGCCGAGGTCCAGCACCGAAAATCTTTGGGCTCCCTCGAAGGCCGGCAGGACGACATCGAGAATGGTTTCGGTGTCGGGCCGTGGCGTCAGCACATCGGGCGTGACGCGCAGCATGATCTTCCAGAAGCCCTTGGAGCCCAGGATGTGGCTCACCGGCTCGCGCCGTTCGCGGCGCGCCACATAGGCCTCCAGCGCCGCCGCCTGGTCTTCCGTCAGGGCCCGGTGGGGGTCGGAAATGATCTCGGCGCGGGAGGCGGCGGCGGCGGCCTCGACCAACAGCCGCGCGTCTATCACCGGGCTATCGATACCGGCCGCCTCAAGGCGCCGCTTGGCGCCGGTCCAGGCCGAGACGAGGGTGGTCGTCAAAGGCCCTCGCGCGACGGTGGCCTCAGGCCCGTACGCCGGTGAGCGGGGAAGAGCCGAAGGCGCCCGCCTTGACGCTGCCGGTCATGGCGTCACCGTCTACCTTGACGGTGAATTCCAGGGTGATGGGGAAGGGCTGGGTGATGGCGGCGGACCACGTCAGGGTGTCTCCGTCCACCTTGCCGGATATGTCCTGAGAGCCCTGGGCGCCGGCCATCTTGCCGGTGAAGGTCGCGCCGCTGGTGGCGATCTCCAGCGTGCCCTGCTGGACGCCCATGGGCGAGTTGACTGTGGTCTTCCAGGCGCCGTCGGCTGACATGCGGTTTCTCCCTGTTCTGGATTTTAGCCCTCAAGCTAAACCAGCCCGCCGAGCCGGGCGCAAGAGCTTGCGGCTATTCCGCGGCGTGAAGCTTGAGTGACGCCTCATCGGCCTCGATCTGCGCGGCCTTGGCCTCCACCAGCTCGACGATGTGATCGACCATGCCGTCGGCGTCCTGCTTGTGATCGGGCTTGCCGGCCACATAGACCATGCCGACGCCCTTGCCGCTGCCGCCGCCGGTGAAGCCCAGGTCGGTCATCAGCGCTTCGCCGGGGCCATTGACCACGCAGCCGATGATCGAAAGGCTCATGGGCGCCGAGATGTGCTTGAGGCGCTCCTCCAGCTTGTTGACCGTCTCGATGACGTTGAATCCCTGCCGGGCGCATGACGGGCAGGCGATGATGTTCACGCCGCGATGACGCAGGCCCAGAGACTTCAGAATATCGAAACCGGCCTTGATCTCTTCCACCGGATCGGCGGCGAGGGAAACGCGAATGGTGTCGCCGATTCCGGCCCAGAGCAGGCTTCCCATGCCGATGGCCGATTTGATCGTGCCGCTCCTGAGAGCGCCGGCCTCGGTGACGCCAAGGTGCAGCGGACAGTCGATGGCCTCGGAGAGCATCTGATAGGCCGCCACCGTCATGAACACGTCCGAGGCTTTCACGCTGATCTTAAACTCGTGAAAGTCATTATCCTGAAGGATCCGGGCGTGGTTGAGGGCGCTTTCCACCATGGCCTCGGGACAGGGCTCGCCATAGCGCTCCAGCAATTCGCGTTCCAGCGACCCGGCGTTGACGCCGATACGCATCGAGCACCCGTGATCGCGCGCCGCCTGGATCACCTCTCGAACCCGCGCCGGCGAGCCGATATTGCCCGGATTGATCCGCAGGCACGCCGCGCCGGCCTTCGCCGCCTCCACGCCACGTTTGTAGTGAAAGTGAATGTCGGCGACCAAGGGCACGCGCGCGGCCTTGGCGATGGTCTTGAAGGCGGCCGTGGCGTCCTCATCTGGGCATGACACCCGCACGATATCTGCGCCGGCCTCTTCCAGGGCGCGAATCTGATCGATGGTGGCCGCCGCGTCGCCGGTGATGGTGTTCGTCATCGACTGGACGGTGATGGGCGCGTCGCCCCCGACAGGCACGGCGCCTACGTGAATCTGACGCGATTTGCGCCGCTCGATGGTCCGCCAGGGGCGGAGGTGGGTGTGATCTTGCTGTGTCATGACCGCTGAAGAATAGGCTCAATCGTCCGCCGCCCCAAGAGCGGAACGAAGTTATTGGGTGGCGGCGAGCTTGGCGATCGACGTCTGGGGAGCGGTAAGGGTTCCGCGAGAGACCCCGGCCACGAAAACCTCCACGGCCGCGGGATCGCCTACATCCGCTGTCAGACCCGACAGTGCGGGCGCGCGCCAGGCTTCACCCGCCGCCAATTGCTGGGCGAAATACACCGTGCCCCCGCCGCCGCGGACGATCAGGAGAGTGGATTTTCGGGCCTGCAGCACGATCCCCGATCCAGGCGCCGCGGCCCCATAGATCGTGCCCCTGGGCGCAAAAGACTCGCCGGCTAGGTTTTGCTCCGGAGGGGGCGCTGTCGCCGGGACGGGCGAGGCGTGTTTTACCGAGTCGCCGGCGACCATGGCGCTGGCGAGACCCGGTGTTTGATACGCCGCCGGCGTCGTCGCCTCGGCCGGGACGGGCAAGGGCGCGCCGAGATGCGCCGGTTCCGGGGCGCGCTGGGCGAGCGCCAGCCTGGGCGCCGCCGAGGCAGTCTTGGCCCCGGAGGTCGCCTTGAGGTGCTGGGCCACATTCCAGGCTACCACGAGAGCCAGCGCCAGGGTCACGGCGGCGGCGATCCACCCGAAACGTCGACGGCCTTCCCACAGCAGGCCGGCGGGCGCGCGAAGATCGGTGTCGGCGCTTGGGATTTCGGCGCGGAAACGCGCCACCACCGATTCGGAATCGAGACCCAGGGCCCGGGCGTAGGCGCGCACATAGCCGATCACGAACGGCCGTGCCGGCAAGCTTTCCAGATCGAAAGCCTCCAGCGCGGCGATGTGCGGGGCGCGCACCCGTGTCGCCTGAGCGATGTCCTCGACGTCCATGCCGATGGATTCCCGGGCCGCCTTCAAGGCCTCGCCCACATGTCCGGCTTCGCTCAGGGCCAGTTTGGCCGGGCGCAGCGGCGCCAGTTCGTCGTGGTCGATACCCGGCTGGGCGCGGGCCGACGCCGATCGCGGCGATGTGGTCAATTTGGCCCCATGGAGGTTTTTGTCGCCGTAGCAGGCAAGCCGTGCGGTTTCAACGGCCTAGGCGGCAACTTGCAGCTTTCGGGCCAGGGCTTCGATCTCGCCGCGCACCGAACCGGTGGGACTGCCCAACAGACCGGCGATGCCGCGCATCGCGGCGCCGCGATCACACGACAGCACCATCTGCTTTACGGGCCCGATACCGGAGGGTGGCATGGACAAGGCTTCGAATCCCAACCCCACCAGGGCGAAGGCCTCCAAAGGCCGGCCGGCCATTTCCCCACAGACCGAGACCGGCGTTCCCGACTCGGCGCACGCCTGCTGGATCGCCTTCAGCGCCCGCAGGGCCGGCGGCGAAAGCGGATCGTAGCGATCCGCCACCCGGGGATTTCCCCGATCAGCGGCGAATAGATATTGCATCAGATCGTTCGTTCCCACCGACACGAAGTCAGTCAGCGTCAGCAGAGCGTCCAGATGCCACAGCAGGGAGGGCGCCTCGATCATCGCCCCCACGCTGAGGCGCTCGGGCGCTGGACGACCTCGGCGCTCCGCCCAGGCTACCTCGTGATCGACCAGGGACCGCGCCGTGCGAAACTCGTCAACACTGGCGACCAGCGGGAACATCACCCGCAGCGGCCGCCCGGCCACCGCGGCGATCAGCGCGCGAAGCTGAGTGCGCAGCAAGGCTGGCCGGTCGAGCCCCATGCGAACCGCGCGCCAACCCAGGGCCGGGTTATCCTCCCGTTCGGCCTCGAGATAAGGCAGCACCTTGTCGCCGCCCAGATCGAGTGTGCGGAAGGTGACCGGCAGGCCTCCAGCCGCCTCCACCACCCGAGCGTACAGTTCGGTCTGGGCGCTGCGGCGCGGCATGCTTTCCGAGACCATGAACTGGAATTCGGTGCGAAAGAGGCCGATTCCCTCGGCGCCGGTTTCGGCCAGATTGTCCAGATCGACGGCCAGGCCGGCGTTCATCAGCAGGGAAATCTTGGCGCCGTCCCGGGTGAAAGCCGGCGTGTCGCGCAACCTGGCGAATTCCGCCTGCCGCTGGGCCCGCACGCCGATGCGGGCGTGGACGGCTTTCACCACATCGGGCCGCGGCCGAAGATAGGCTTCGCCGCTTTCGCCATCGACGATTACCGGATCGCCCTCGCTCACCTGGTCGCGAAGTCCGACCAGACGACCCACGCACGGGATGTCGAGCGCCCGCGCCACGATGGCGGCGTGGCTGGCTGGCGATCCCTCTTCGAGAAGCAGGCCGCACAGCTTGTCGCGGTCGTATTCGAGCAGATCGGCCGGGCCGAGATTGCGGGCGATCAGAATGGCGTTGTCGGGGAGCGCCCGGTCCTTGACGCCATCGCCGGTCAAGTGGCGAAGGAGGCGATCATTGAGATCTTCCAGATCGTGAACGCGTTCGCGCAGATAGGGATCGCGCGCCTGGCCGAGGCTGGCGCGATGTTCGGAGCGCACCCGCTCCACCGCCGCTTCCGCCGTCAGGCCCGAATGCACGGCGTCCTGCAGCGAGTGGTTCCACCTGCGGCTGTGGGCCAGCATGCGATAGGTTTCCAGCACGTCGTAGGACGGCCCCAGCATCCCCTCGTGGCCATCGAGCATGGAATCGATCTGAGCCTGCAGGCTGGCGATCGCCTCGGCGAGCCGTGCCTCCTCGGCCGCGCTGTCCTCGCGACAGCAGCCGGCCCACGGCGACCGGCGCCTCGTGCAGCACGGCGACGCCGAAAGCCAGGCCATCGGCGAACTTCGCCCCCTTGCAGCCGCTCGGGCCGGCGGGGCGCGATCTCGACGTCCTTGAGCTCCTCGCGCGAGAGCAGGTCGCCGCCGGCGACCATCTCGGCCAGCACCATGGCGATGATCTGCAGGTCCTCGACCTCGTCCTCGGCATAGATGCGGCTGGTGCGGTTCTGGACCACCAGCACGCCGATCGCCCGCCCGCCGCGCAGCAGCGGCACGCCCAGGAAGGCGTGGAACGGATCCTCGCCGGTCTCGGGCCGATAGGAGAACGCCGGGTGGCTGGGCGCGTCCGAGAGATTGAGCGGCCGGCCCAGTGCGCATGATCTCGCCCACCAGCCCTTCGCCGGGCTTGAGCTGGGTGACGTGCACGGCGCCCGGGTCGAGGCCCTCGGTGGCGAACAGCTCCATCTCGCCCGACGCCCGGCGCAGATAGATCGAGCATACCTCGGCGACCATGGAGACGGCGATGGTCCGCACCACCATGTCGAGCTTGGCCTGGGTCGGCCCGCTCGCCGGCCATGGCTTCGCGGATCTGGCGAAGCAGGCTGCGCGGGCCGCGTATGGCGAGGCCGGGCGTTGGCATGGTGGTCTTCGAGGCGCCTCCCTTTGCGGCGCCTATAGCAGACTTTTTTGGGCGCGGCGGCGTTGGGACGGCAGCCGGCCGTGATTTCGTTCCGGCGCCTGTTCGCCGTGCGCCGGCGCTGTCTGTCAATCCATCCGGGGGCGTGAGAAGAGACCGCCATGGCCGAGAGTTTAACGACGGCGGAGGAGGCCGATGGCCTGAGCGCGCCACAGCTCTATTGGGCGGTGGCCTCGGTGGCGCTGGCCATCACAATGGCGGTTCTCGACAGCTCCATCACCAACGTCGCGCTTCCCGTGATCGCCCGCGACTTCGGCGCGGCGCCGGCCGAGTCGATCTGGGTCATCAACGCCTACCAGCTGGCCATCGTCGTTTCTCTGCTGCCGCTCGCCTCGCTGGGAGAGATCGTCGGCTTTCGCAGGATCTACCTGGCCGGCTTGACTGTATTCACCCTGGCGTCCCTAGCCTGCGCGCTTTCTCACACGCTTACGGCCCTGACCCTTGCACGCACCTTGCAAGGGTTCGGGGCCGCCGGCGTGATGAGCGTCAATGGCGGCCTGGTGCGGTTCATCTGGCCTCATCGCCTGTTGGGCCGAGGGGTGGGGCTCAACGCCATGGCTGTGTCGATTTCAGCGGCCGCGGCGCCCACCATCGCATCGGCCGTCCTGGCGATCGGACCCTGGCCCTGGCTGTTCGCCATCAACATCCCGGTCGGCTTGGCCGCCCTGGCTCTGGCATCGCGGGCGCTGCCGGCAAATCCCCTGTCGAAGCGCAACTTCGACTGGATCAGCGCGGGCCTGAACGCCGCCGTGTTCGGCCTGATCATCAGCGGGGTGGATGTGGTGACCCGCACCATGGCAAAGCTTCAAGGGGCCCTCGAGCTCGCCGCCGGCGCGGCGGCCGGGGCCTTTCTCGTGCGGCGGGAGTGGTCCGCACGGCATCCGCTGGTCCCGTTCGACCTGTTGCGAAATCGCGTGTTCGCCCTCTCGGCGATGACCTCGGTGGCGTCCTTCGCCGCCCAGATGCTGGCCTTCGTTTCTCTGCCTTTTCATTTCGAGGGCGCTCTGCATCGCAGCCAGGTCGCCACCGGCCTGCTGCTCACGCCCTGGCCCGTGGCCGTTGGCCTCATGGCCCCGGCCGCCGGCTGGCTGGCCGATCGTTTTTCCTCGGCGGTCCTCTGCGCGGTCGGCCTGATGACGCTTTCGGCGGGCCTGGGCCTGATGGCCGTGGTTCGGGCTGACGCCACCAGCGCCGACATCGTCTGGCGCATGGTCCTGTGCGGCCTGGGCTTTGGCCTCTTCCAGGCGCCTAACAATCGCATGATGCTCACCTCCGCTCCGCGCGAGCGGGCGGGCGCCGCCGGCGGCATGCTGGGGACGGCGCGCCTCACCGGCCAGACCATGGGCGCCGTGCTCACCGCCGTCTTCCTGCACGGGTTCGGCGCGACCGGAGAAATCGTCGCCCTCGGCGGCGGCGCCGCCTTCGCCTTCGCGGCGGCTGTACTCAGCCTGCTCAGGGCAGCCGCGCGCTAGACCCGGTCCAGCCCGTAGGCGGCGTGCAGGGCGCGCACGGCGAGTTCGGTGTAGGCGGCGTCGATCAGCACGCTGATCTTGATCTCCGAGGTGGAGATCACCTGGATGTTCACGCCCTTTTCGGCCAGGGCGCCGAACATGGTCTTGGCGACGCCGGCGTGGCTGCGCATGCCGACGCCGATCACCGACACCTTGGCCACATCCTCGTTGACGGCCACGTCGTCGAAGCCGATCTCGCTCTGGGCGCCGCGCACGACCTCCACCGCCCGGGCGGCGTCGCGCTTGCCGACGGTGAACTCCATGTTGGCCGCGCCTTCGCGGTGGGCGTGGCTCTGGACGATCATGTCGACATTGACGTTGGCGTCGGCCAGCCGGCCGAAAATCTCCGACGAGACCCCGGGATGATCGGGCAGGCCGAACAGGCTGATCTTGGCCTCGTCCCGGCTGAACGCCACGCCGCTCACGATCCGCTTTTCCATGATCTCCTCCTCGTCGCAGACGATGGTGCCTTGATTGAGGGCGCCGCCGGGCTCGGTGAAGCTCGACAACACCCGTAGCGGAACGCCATGCGCCATGGCCATTTCGACGCTGCGGCTGTGGAGCACCTTGGCCCCGAGGGACGCCATTTCGAGCATCTCCTCATAGGATATCCGCGACAGCCGCGTGGCCTTGGCCTCGATGCGCGGGTCGGTGGTGTAGACGCCATCGACGTCGGTATAGATATCGCAGCACGCGGCCCCGATCGCCGCGGCCACGGCCACGGCGGTGGTGTCGGAACCGCCCCGCCCCAGGGTCGAAAGACGTCCGTCCCTCGAAACGCCCTGAAAGCCCGCGATCACCGCGATCTCGCCGGAGTCCATGGCGGCGAGCAGCTTGGCCGGCGGGATTTCATCGATGCGGGCGCGGCCGTGCGCCTCATCGGTCAGGATCGGGATCTGCCAGCCCATCCAGGAACGCGCCTTCAGGCCCATATTGCGCAAGGTCATGGCCAGCAGTCCGGCGGTCACCTGCTCGCCGGAGGCCACCACCACGTCATATTCATCATCGGAGGCCTCGGCGCCGCCCTCGGCCGCGCCGGCCCCGTCGGTCCAGGCCACCAGCTCATTGGTCTTGCCGGCCATGGCCGAGACCACCACGGCCACGGGCCGTCCGGCCAGAGCCTCGGCGCGCACCAGGGCCGCTACGCGCCGGATGCGATCCAGATCGGCCACCGAGGTGCCGCCGAATTTCATGACCAGCCGAGACAATCTAAGCCGCCCTCCGCGCAAGAAGGGCGGGTTCTAACGATGGGCCGGGGCCGGGACAAGGACGATGGCGGAGCGTATGGAAGAGGCATGAGCCCCTCTCCCACCACCGCCTCCAGCATCGACGCCGACGAGGTCGCCCGTTTTTCGGCCATGGCCGAGGAATGGTGGGATCCGCGTGGCAAGCTCGGCGCGCTGCATAGGCTCAATCCGGTCAGGCTGGCGTTCATTCGTGAACAAGCCCTGGCGCGATTCGAGCGCGACGGCGCCGCTCGCGCGCCGTTCCAGGGCCTGCGCCTGCTGGACGTCGGCTGCGGTGGGGGCCTGTTGTGCGAGCCGATGGCGCGGCTGGGCTTCGCCGTGACCGGCGTGGACGCCTCGGCGGAGAATATCGCCATCGCCAAGAGCCATGCCGACGAGGGCGGCCTTTCCATCGACTACCGCGCGGTCGCGGTGGAGGAACTCCTCGCGCGGGGCGAGGGCGCCTTCGACGTCATTCTCAACATGGAGGTCATTGAGCACGTGGCCGATCCGGGGGCGTTCCTGCGCGATTGCGCCGCCCTCCTGGCGCCCGGCGGCCTGATGATCGTCGCCACCCTCAACCGCACCGTGAAAGCCCTGGCCCTGGCCAAGATCGGGGCCGAATACGTTCTGGGCTGGGCGCCGCCCGGAACCCATGACTGGCGAAAATTTCTCAGCCCCGATGAGTTGCGCCGGTTCCTTTCCGGCGATGGCTACGTTGTGGAGGGTCCCTTCGGTGTCGCCTTCGACCCCCTGGCTGGCCAGTGGCGGCGATCAGCAGACGCCGACATCAACTATATGCTCACCGTGGCGCGACCAGGCGTTTAATTCACCTCGGTCTTCTTCGGCGCGGGCGGCGGCAGCGGCGCCACCGAGATGCCGTCGGCGGTCAGGGCCTTGACCTCGGTGGGCGAGGCTTCGCCATAGATGCCCCGGGCCTCCGTCTCGCCGGCATGGATCGAGCGCGCCTCGGCGGCGAAGCGGTCGCCGACATAGTCGAAATTCTCCTCCACATGCCGACGCACCTCGCCCATGGCCTGCATCATCATCGCCTTCACCCCAGCCGCCTCGCCCCGCGCCTTGGTCCCGGCCACCGCTGGGGCCATGATCTGCTTGCGCACGGCCCTGGAGGCGCACAGCGGACAGGTCGAGCAGACCCCGCGTGGCCTGATCGTCGAAATCCGCCGAGGCGCCGAACCAGCCCTCGAAATCGTGATCGTTGTCGCAGACGAGGGCGTAGCGGATCATGGTCCGGTGAACGCCCGCGCGTTGTCGAGGGCGGGGATGGCCTGGCGGGCCTTGACCACCGCCGCCGGATCGAGCGTGGCCGCCACGACGCCGGGCTCGTCGTGGTCAGCCAGGGCGATCACCTCGCCCCACGGCGAAACGACCATCGAATGGCCCCAGGTGGCGCGGCCGTCGGCGTGGGTCCCGCCCTGGGCGGCGGCCAGCACATAGGAACCGGTCTCGATCGCCCGCGCCCGCAGCAGCACCTCCCAGTGGGCTTTTCCTGTCGGTCGAGTGAAGGCGGCGGGGACCGGGATCGCTTGCGCGCCGTCGAGGGCCAGCGCGCGATGCAGAGCCGGAAACCGAACATCGTAGCAGATGGTAAGGCCCAGGCGTAGCCCGGCGGCGTCGGCGGTCACCGCCCCGGTTCCCGGCTCGAAGGTCGCCGACTTGCGGATATGTTCGCCCGTGGGAAGATCGACATCGAACATGTGCAGCTTGTCGTAGGTGGCCGCGATCGCGCCGATGGGATCGATCAGCACGGAACGATTGGCCGCCTTGCCGTCCTCGCGTCGCACCATGGCCGAGCCGATCAGGAGCCAGATCGAGAGTTCCGCCGCCAGGGCGCGCAGGCCGAGAACCGCCTCATCATCCTCCAGAGGCACGAGGACTTTGAAAAGCTCTTCGCGATGGCGTTGCAGGAGGTTGGTTCCCTCCGGCGTCACCACAAGCCTGGCGCCGGTCGCGGCGGCCTCGCGCACCAGCGGTGAAATGTGGGCGAGCGCCGCGCCTTGCGTCGCTGGGCTCCGCGACTGCACCAGGGCGATGCCGATCATTACGCGGTCAGCAGGGCGTCGAGCTCGCCGCGCCGGTCAAGCTCATACATCTCGTCGCAGCCGCCGATCGGCTTGTCGTCGATGAAGATCTGCGGAAAGGTCGAGCCGCCCGAGCGGCGCACCATCTCCGCCCGCAGCTCCGGATCGAACCCCGCCTCGATCTCGGTGAAATCCGCGCCCTTCTCGCGCAACAGCTCCAGCGCCTGGGAGCAGAAGCCGCAGAAAGGTCGGGTGTAGATGGTGACGTGGGCCATGCGTGTTCTTGGGAAAGGGCGGGCGCGGAACGATCCGTGCGCCTCATATAGCGCGTCCGGCCAGTTCTTTCACCCGGGCGATCACCGCGACGTCCACACGGCGGGCGCCGGCCGCCTTGAACGCCCGGGCGCAGCCTTCAGCCGTCGCTCCCGTCGTCAGGACATCGTCGATGAGCAGCACCGCGCGACCTTCCACGCGGCGGCGCCAGGCCGGCGACACCCTGAAGGCGGCGGCCACGTTTCGTCGGCGGCCCAGTCCCGACTTGCCCGCCTGGCTGTCCGTCGCCCGGGCGCGGATCAAGGCGTCCGGCCAATAGGCGAGGCCGGTCATGCGCGCCAGGGGCCTGGCGATCTCGGCCGCCTGGTTGAAACGGCGTCCCAAGAGGCGCCATCGGTGCAGCGGCACGGGCGCCACGGCCTCGACATCGCCCACCAAGTCGGCGGCCGCCCTGGCCAGCCAGCGAGCGAACAATCCGGCCAGATCGGTGCGATCGCCATGCTTAAGTTTCAGAATCAGATCGCGCGAATGCTCGTCATAGAGGCAGGCGGCGCGGCCGTGGTCGAAAGCCGGATGCCGCGCCTGACACGCCGCGCAGCGGGCGCCTTGGCCCATGTCGTAGTCGAATGGCGCGCCGCAACCGTCGCAGAACGGCGCCTCGATGAAGCGGATCCTGCCCCAGGCGCCCGCGGTAAGGCCGCTGGACTGGACCGGCGTGGGCGTCTTTGGTCCGCCATCGAGCGCCGTCGGCGGTAAAACCAGATCGAGCGCGCCACGAGCGCCGTTGCGCAGCCATGGCGGCGCACCCAGGGTGAGCGGCCCTTTTTGCCGCCATGCGGTCCACGCCCCTTCGATCTTCATCTGTTCAGCTTGGCATGGCTTGAAGCGGTGAGGTAGCGCATATCCTCGCCATGGCCGCCCCGCCCGTTCTTTTCGACCGAGCCCTGCGCCGCGGACGGCTGGACCGAGCCGCGGGGACATTTCGCAGCGCCAACCATCTCAAGGCCCGCGCCGCCGAGGATCTCGTGGCGCGCCTCGCCGCCATCAACCGGCGCTTCGAGCGCGCCGCCGATCTGGGCGCTCGCGATCGGTCGTTCGCCAAGGCCCTGGCGGCGAGCGAGGCGCCCGACAAGATCGGCTGGCTCATCGAGACCGACCTTTCGCCGACCGATGCTCGGGCGCGGCGCCGGCGCCCGGCTCGTCGTCGACGAGGAACGCCTGCCCTTCGCGCCGGCCAGCCTCGATCTCATCGTCTCCAGCCTCGCGTTGCATTGGATCAACGACCTGGTGGGCGCCCTCATCCAGATCCGCCACGCCCTGAAGCCGGATGGCCTGTTCCTGGGCGCCATTCTTGGCGGCGCGACCCTCACCGAGCTTCGTCAGGCCCTGACCGTGGCCGAAGTGGAGATCGTGGGCGGCGCGGGGCCTCGGGTCTCGCCGTTCGCCGACGCCCACGACGCCGCCAGCCTGCTGCAACGCGCCGGCTTCGCCCTGCCCGTGGTCGATGTCGATACCGTCATTGTCCGCTACGGCCATAGTCTGAGCCTGATGGCCGACCTGCGGGCCATGGGCGAAACCAACGCCCTGATCGAGCGGCCGGCCGCGCCGCTCACGCGCCGCATCCTCGCCCGGACCGATGAGATCTATCGCGAGCGTTTCAGTCCAGCCCGACGGCCGGATCGTCGCCACCTTTGAGATCATAACCCTCACCGGCTGGGCGCCGCACGAGAGCCAGCAACAGCCGCTTGCGCCCCGGTTCGGCGAAGATGCGCCTGGCCGACGCGCTTCACGCCGTCGAGCGGCCGGCAGGAGAGAAAGCTGGGGGGTGACGCGTGAGGCCGCCTATCAATCGTGCGGGGTTTGCGCATAGGGTTGCGGCAAAAGAACCAAACCGGGAGGCCGCCATGTCTCTGGGCCTAAGCCGCTTTCAATATACCAAGGGCCTGCATGACCTGGGCTCGGGGGGCTACGCTTGGCTGCAGCCGGATGGCGGCTGGGGCTGGTCGAACGCTGGCCTAATCGTCGATCAAGGCGAATCCCTGTTGGTCGACACGCTTTTCGATGTGCCCCTGACCCGCGACATGCTGGAGGCGATGAAGAGGGCCGAACCCAAGGCCGCGGCCAGGATCCGCACCCTGGTCAACACCCACCACAACGGCGACCACTGCTATGGCAATGAGTGCTGCGAAGGCGCGGAGATCATCGCCCACACTCTGGCCAAGGAAGCGATGCTTCATGAAGGGCCCAAGGGCCTCGCCTCGCTTATGGATGCGGCCCCGACCATGGGCGAGACCGGCGCCTATTTCAAAAAATGCTTCGGCGCCTTCGACTTCCAGGGCGTGACCCAGACGCTGCCGACCACCACCTTCGAGACCGAGCTGACCCGCCAGGTGGGGGATAAGACGGTGAAGATCACCCATGTCGGCCCGGCCCATACGCCCGGCGACGCCCTGGTCCACGTCCCGGCCGACAAGGTCGTGTTCACCGGCGACATCCTCTTCATCGAGGGCCATCCGATCATGTGGGAGGGGCCGGTTGGCAACTGGATCGACGCCTGCGAGGCGATCATCGCCATGGACGTCGAGACGATCGTGCCTGGTCATGGTCCGATCACGGATAAAAGGGGCGTCGCCGCCGTGCGCGACTATCTGATCTACACCCGCGACGAGGCCAGGAAGCGCTTCGACGCCGGCCTTTCCGCCTTTGACGCGGCCCGCGATATCGACATGGCCGATTACGACAGTTGGGGCGATGGCGAGCGCATCGTCGTCAATGTGGCGACGCTCTACAAGGAGTTCTCTGGCGACAAGACGCCCAACAACGCCGCCGCTCTGTTCGGCCAGATGGCGAGGCTCGCCTAAAGCGGCGTGGGCGTTTCCACCCGGCGCATCGGTGGAGAATCACCACGCACCTTGCCCGCCAGCACATCGAATTCCCGCCAGAACGCAGGCTGCAAAACGTCGGTTTCCTGGAGAATTTCGTGGTACGCGCCAGGGACCTCTAGGTAGCGTGCGCCCGGAACGCGCGCGGCGACCCGTCGCGCGCCGGCGTTATCCACCACCCGGTCGGCGCCGGCCGCGACGATGACAACCGGGATGGCGATCGCTCGGACGCCGGTTCCTTTTTGAAGAAGCGTGACGGAGCGCGCGGCGAAATCGAGCCACCCCCACGTCAGCCCCCCCAGCGCCAGGTCCGGACAGGCGGCAAGCTGGGCTTGGAACCGGTCGTGGCGTGACCGATCGTGGGTGACGATATTGCCTTCGAAAGGTTCCGGTCCCGTTGAACCAGGCCGAGCCGCCTGCTGTCCGCGGCCCGCGCCCGCCATGAATCGGGCGATCACCCCGCCCAGCCAAGTTGGAACGGGCGCTGTTCGCAAGCCCAGCATCGGCGCCGAGAGGATCGCGCCGGCGAACCGGGTCTCGCCGGCGGCCAGGGCCAACAGGGTCAGGCATCCGCCCATGGAGTGGCCAAGTGCGATCCAAGGCTTCGGCAGCCGCGCCTCATAGGCGCCGAGCAGAGCGTTGAAATCGGTCAGAAACTCGCCGTAGCCATCGGCATGACCGAGCGTTCGATCCGCTAGCGCTCGGTGGGAAAGGCCCTGGCCTCGCCAGTCATGGACCAGGACGACGAAACCCCGACTGGCGAGCGCCTCGACGGTCTCGAAATACTTCTCGATCGGCTCGGTTCGCCCGGGACTGACGACCACCGAACCGCGCGCCTCGCCGGCGGCGGGAAAGAGCGCCGCGCGCAGCCTTGCGCCGCCGGCGCCGGAGAACCAAGCCGCCTCGCCGCCGGCCGGAACCGGCGCGCCGGGGATGGCGACGAGCGGGGCGGCCTCGGCCAAGCCGCCTTTAGGCCATCTTGGAGAACAGCGCGGTCATCTTGCTTTGCAGCGACATCGCCAGGCCCATGTCGGAAAGCTGCATCTTGCCGGTCATCACCGCGGTCATGGCGTCGAGCTTGCCTTCGCCCATGGCCGTCAGATCGTCCAGCGAGATGGTCATGGTCAGGTCGGCCGGCTTGTCGTCGTTGGTCACCGTGCCGCCGTCGATGAAGATGAAGCCGTCGCCCTTGAGATTGAATTTCAGGGTCTTGCCGAGGCCGGAATCGGCGCCGACGGCGGTTTTGATGCGATCGGTGACTTCTTGAAGCGTGGCCATGAAAGGCGTCTCCTCGGGGTTGTTCTTAAAGAGAGCGTCGCCCTAGCGCGGCGGTGAGCGTCAGGCAAGTGAACATTGTTCAGACGCTGGTTCGACAAACCGGCGACCGCAAGGCCTTGAAGCCGGCATCGGGCGCGCCTAACTGTTATTCCGAAGGCGCTGGATCTCCGGGCCTTCCGGGCCATGGGCGAGGCCAGATCGGCTCGCCAGCGGCTCGTTCATCAATGCAACCTTGCTTAGAGCAAAGAAGGATGCTGAACATGCGTACCATCGACTTCTCCCCCCTCTATCGTTCCGTCGTCGGCTTCGACCGTCTGGCCGACCTGCTCGACGCGGCCAGCACCGAAACCGCCACCGGCTATCCGCCCTACAACATCGAGCGCACCGACGAGAACGCCTACCGCATCGAGATCGCGGTGGCCGGCTTCAAGGCCGGAAGACCTCGACCATCGAGGTCAAGGAAAACCTCCTGACCGTCCAAGGCCGCAAGGCCGCCAACGACGAGGCCAAGCGCTACCTCCACCGCGGCCTCGCCGAGCGGAACTTCGAGCGCCGCTTCCAACTGGCCGACTATGTGGTGGTGACCGACGCCCACCTGGCCGACGGCCTGCTCTCGATCTCGCTCAAGCGCGAACTGCCCGAAGCCCTGAAGCCCCGCCGGATCGAGATCTCGGCTCCGAAGGCCGAGACCCTGATCGAAGGCGAAAAAGCGGCCTAAAGGCCAAAGTCGGTTTTCAAAGATGAGGAGGGCGGCGCGCTCGCGCCGCCCTTTTTCTATGCCCGAATCCTATGGGAGAGGCGGCAGCGTCTCGGCTCTAGCCTCGTCGAGATATCTGGCGGACATGGGCTTCAGTTCGGCGGAAAGCTCGATCAGCAGGGGATTGCCAGTGGGAATCTCCACGCCGGCGATCGCTTCATCGGGGACCGCGAACAGGTGCTTGACGATGGCGCGCAAGGAATTGCCGTGGGCCGCGATCAGCAAGCTCTCGCCGCCGGCGAGCTTGGGCGCGATCTCCTCGGACCAATAGGGCAGCACGCGCTCGAGCGTCGTCTTCAGGCTTTCCGTGGCCGGAATGGCGATGCCGGCGTAGCGCCGGTCGTTGGTGAAATCGAATTCGCCGCCTGGCGCGAGGGGCGGCGGCGGGATGTCGTAGGAGCGGCGCCATAGTTTCACCTGGTCTTCGCCATGAAGCGCCGCGGTCTCGGCCTTGTCCGACCCCGTCAGGCCGCCGTAGTGCCGCTCGTTGAGCCGCCAGTCCTTGGTCATGGGAATCCACAGCTGATCGGCGCCGGCGATGGCGATGCAGCCGGTGCGAATGGCCCTCGTCAGCACCGAGGCGTAGGCCCGGTCGAACGCCAGATCCTCTGCTTTGATCAACTGGCCGGCGCGCGCCGCCTGGGCCTCGCCAGACGGAGTCAGATCGACATCGACCCAGCCGGTAAACCGGTTCTCCAGGTTCCATTGGCTCTGGCCGTGTCGCAGCAGCACGAGCGTCGGCATTCGGTCTCCCCTCTCGCGGATAGGCTGGGCTAGGGGCTCGGCGTGGATGGGTCAAGCGCGCCGCCTTGGCGCCGGCCACAAGTCGTCGCTATAGGCTGGCCCATGATCGGTCGCTTGATTTTACCTCTGATGGCTCTCGCGGCGGTGGCCTTGATCGCCCTGGCTCTGGTATGGCCCCAAGGAATGGGCCAGCGATCCCCGGCGCCGTTCGGCCACCCCATCGCTCATGCGCCCCGTTCCTGAGGCGCGCCGTCAAAGCAGGTCTTATGTTTCCCAACACGCGTACCGATCTCCTCCCCAACACCTTCGCCTATGAAACGACCCCGCTGGTCAAGGCCACCGGCTTTCGCGAATACGACGCGCGCTGGCTGCTCGGGCCGGAGATCAACCTGCTGGGCATCCAGGCGCTGGGCCTGGGCCTGGGCACCTTGATCCACGAGCTGGGCAAGCGCCGATCGTGGTCGGCCACGACTTCCGCTCCTATTCGCTGTCGATCAAGCAGGCCCTGACGCTGGGCCTGATCAGCGCCGGCTGCGAGGTGCTGGACATCGGCCTGGCCGTCTCGCCGATGGCCTATTTCGCCCAGTTCGACCTGGACGCGCCGTGCGTGGCCATGGTCACCGCCAGCCACAACGAGAACGGCTGGACCGGGGTGAAGATGGGCGCCGGCGCCGCCGCTGACCTTCGGCCCCGACGAGATGGGCCGGCTGAAGGACATCGTGCTGGACGGCGCCTGGTCAAGGAGCGCGCCGGCGGCAAGCTGACCCACGTCGACGGCGTCGCGGAGCGCTACATCGCCGACGTCGCCTCGCGCTGTCAGCTGACGCGGCCGCTCAAGGTGGTCTGCGCCTGCGGCAACGGCACCGCCGGCGCCTTCGCGCCCGAGGCCCTGCGCCGCATGGGCGCCGAGGTGATCGAGATGGACTGCGAGCTCGACTGGACCTTCCCGCAAGTACAATCCCAACCCCGAAGACCACGAGATGCTGCACGCCATGGCCGAGGCGGTGCGCGAGACACGGCGCCGACCTGGCCCTGGGCTTCGACGGCGACGGCGACCGCTGCGGCGTGGTCGACGACGAGGGCGAGGAGATCTTCGCCGACAAGATCGGCCTGATGCTGGCCCGCGACCTCGCCCCGCCTGCACCAGGACGCGACCTTCGTCGTCGACGTGAAGTCCACCGGCCTCTTCGCCACCGACCCGGTGCTGGCCGCGAACGGCGCCACGACCGTCTACTGGAAGACCGGCCACAGCTACATCAAGCGCAAGACCGCCGAGACTCGGCGCCCTGGCCGGCTTCGAGAAGTCGCGGCCACTTCTTCTTCAACCCGCCGCTCGGGCCGCGGCTACGACGACGGCCTGACGGCCGCCGCCGCGATCCTGGCGATGCTGGACCGCAATCCCGGCAAGAAGCTCAGCGACCTGAAGAACGGCCCTGCCGGTCGCCTACACCTCGCTGACCATGTGCCCGCACTGCGCCGACGAGACCAAGTACGGCGTGGTCGACGCGGTGGTGGAGGAATACGAGGCCCTGGCCGCCGCCGGCGGCACGATCCTGGGCCGCAAGATCACCGAGGTGATCACCGTCAACGGCGTGCGCGTCGCGCTGGAGGACGGCTCCTGGGTGCTGGTGCGCGCCTCGTCCAACAAGCCGGAGACTGGTGGTGGTGGTCGAGAGCACCCGCTCGGCCGACGACATGCGCGCGCTGTTCCACGAGGAAGTGAAGCCCCGCCTGGCCAAGCATCCGGAAGTCGGCGCATACAACCAGGAAATCTAGAAAATTCCCGTTGTATCCGGCGTGCGGCGCCGACCTTCCAAGGAGCCTTCGCCATGCGCGTGGCGATGATCGGGACGGGCTATGTCGGCCTGGTGTCCGGCGCCTGTTTCGCCGACTTCGGCCACATGGTCACCTGCATCGACAAGGACGAGGCCAAGATCGAGCGCCTGCAGGCCGGCGGTATGCCGATCTATCGAGCCGGGCCTCGAGGCCCTGGTGGCGCGCAACGTCCGGGAGGGCCGGCTGTTCTTCGCCACCGATGGCGGCCGCAGGCGGTGCGCGAGGCGGACGCGGTGTTCATCGCCGTGGGCACGCCCTCGCGGCGCGGCGACGGCTATGCCGACCTCTCCTATGTCTACGCCGCCGCCGAGGAGATCGCCGGCCTGATCGACGGCTTCACCGTGGTGGTCACCAAGTCCACCGTGCCGGTCGGCACGGGCGACGAGATCGAGGCGATCCTCCAGCGGGTGCGGCCCGACGCCGATGTCGCCGTGGTCTCCAACCCGGAATTCCTGCGCGAAGGCGCGGCGATCGAGGACTTCAAGCGGCCGGACCGGGTGGTGGTGGGCATGGAGGACGAGCGCGCCCGGGCGGTGATGCGCGAGCTCTACCGGCCGCTCAACCTCAACGAGACGCCGATCCTGTTCACCGACCGGCGCACCTCCGAGCTGATCAAATACGCCGCCAACGCCTTCCTGGCGATGAAGATCACCTTCATCAACGAGATGGCCGACCTGTGCGAGGCGGTGGGCGCCGACGTGCAGCAGGTGGCGCGCGGCATCGGCCTGGACAACCGCATCGGCTCCAAGTTCCTGCACGCCGGCCCCGGCTACGGCGGCTCCTGCTTTCCCAAGGACACCCTGGCCCTGGTGCGCACCGCCGCGCGACGCCGGCTCGCCGCTTCGGCTGGTCGAGACCACCGTCAGAGGTCAACGACGCGCGCAAGAAGGCAATGGCCGGCAAGGTGGCGCAGGCGCTGGGCGGCGATGTCGCCGGCAAGACCATCGGCGTGCTCGGCCTGACCTTCAAGCCCAACACCGACGACATGCGCGACGCGCCGGCGCTGGACATCGTCCCGGCGCTGCAGGCCATGGGCGCCAAGGTTCAGGCCTTCGACCCCGAGGGCCACGAGGCGCGCCAGCTGCTGCGCCGGCGTCGATTTCAAGAACGGCCCCTACGAGGCCGTGGAAGGCGCCGACGCGCTGGTGATCCTCACCGAGTGGGACCAGTTCCGCGCCCTCGACCTCGACCGACTCAAGGATCTGATGGGCGCACCGATCATCGTCGACCTGCGCAACGTCTATCGGCCCGAGGAGGTGCGGGCGCGGGGATTCGCCTATTCCAGCCTAGGCCGCCTCTAGAAGCGCTGACTCATCTCAGCCAGGGTTGAGCCGCCCAGAGCGCCCCAGCCCAGAAGGCGCCGCCGAGAACGACCACGAACAGCAGGCAGGCGATGGATGTGGCGCCCTTGGGCTCCCTGTCGGCTGGCGCCACTGTCGCGATCACCCGATCTTGCCTCATGGCGAAGCTCTCCCCAGTTTCCGTCCCGCGCGGCGACCGTCTATGCGATCACCGTCATCGCGGAGGATAGGCGCCGATCGACCTACCTGTCGAGACTGTAATGTTTGGCGTTTCGACCGCGAATAACCGACTGCTGGTTTTCGGCTTCGCGCCACGCGATAAGGCGGGCGGCATGTTTCAAGGCTGGGACAACTTCTATCTGATGATGGGCTCGGCGGCGGCGGGCCTGATCGGTCTGCTGTTCGTGGTGGTGACCCTCACCGCGGGTTTCGATCGCCCGCAGAGCTCACGCGGTTCGAGCCTTTATCTAAGCCCCACCGCCCTCAATTTCGCCCTGGTTCTATCGATCAGCGCCGTGGCTGTGGCTCCGCCGCTGCCTGCGACCGAGACGTCGGTTATCATTGGCCTCATCGCCCTGGGAGGCGCGGCCGGATCGGGGCGCTCGACGCTGGGCATTCCCAGACCGCCTCCGGGCCAGGATGCGCCGCACTGGTCGGATGTCTGGATGTATGGCGCCACGCCGGCCTTGATCTATCTCGGCCTCCTGGCCGCCGCGATCGCGGTCTGGGCCGGCGCGGCCTGGGCGGCCCATGTCATGGCCGGCCTGTTGCTGATCCTGCTCCTGGTCTCGATCCGCAACGCCTGGGACCTGATGACCTTCATCGCCCCGATGCGGCGCGATGGGCCTCCTAGCTGACCGTTTCGGCGCTGTAGCGGGCGATAAGGCCGGTGCGGATGGCGCCGCGATAGACGGCGGCGAACATCGCACAGGCCAGAGCGACATAGACGATCGACAGGCCGCCGCCGATCGCGAGCCCCGCCCACGCTATAGGCTTTCCCGCGATCACCGCCCTCACGCCCTCGAAGACATAGGACGGCGGAAGAATCCGGGTGATCGGCTGTATCCAGGCCGGGAGCACCGACACCGGATAGAACACGCCGACAAAGGGCGAGACGATGGCCGGGATCGGCCAGACCAGCCACTCAGAGGCTGGCCCGAGCCGCAGCACGATCGCCGCCGCGGCGATGCCAAAGGCGATACCGGTCAGGAACAGCACCATCAGAAACGCCGCCAGCGCCGGCCCGTAGGCGGCGAACGACAGGCCAAAGACCGCGCCGGCCAGGGCCAGCATCACCGCCAGGCCCACCAGGCTCGTCCCGATACCGGTCACCACCAGCCCGGCCAGATATTCGGAGACACGCAAAGGCGTGGCGAAGAAATTGAGGAAATTGCGCGACCAGACATCCTCGAAAAAGGCGGTCGTCACCCCCTGCATCAGCCGGGTCAGGAAGTCCCACATCAGGACCGCGCCCAGCAAGGCGGGCACGAAGTTGAAGCCGGAGTGGGAGACGTCGTTGAGATAACGGGTCATGAAACCCCAGAGCAGGATATCCACCCCCACCCAGGCGAACATCGGCAGAATACGCTGCGGGCTCCCGCGATAGAGGTAGATTTGCCGCATCACGATGGCGCTGATCCGCGAGAGGTTCACGCCGCGTGGCTTTCGTGCAGGGCCTGGTGGGCCACGGCCACGAAGAGATCATCCAGGCTCGCCGCGCCATGCTCGCGCGGCAGGGTCTTGGGATCGCCCTCCAGCAGGATCTTGCCGTCGGCCATGAACAGCACGCGGTCGCACACCGCCTCGACCTCGTACATGTTGTGGCTGGTCCACAGCACGCCGCAGTGACCCGCGTCGACGAACCGCGAAATCCCGGCGCGGATATCCCGGGCGGTGGAAGGATCGATCGAGGCGGTGGGTTCATCCAACAGCAGGAGCCTCGGCCGATTGAGCATCGCCTTGGCCAGGCTCAGCCGCGTCTGTTCGCCGGAGGAAAGCACCCCAGCCTTGGCGTGGCGATAGCGCTTGAGATCATAGGCCTCCAGCATCTCCTCCACCCGTGCGGCGAGACCCTCGATGGCATAGAGCCGGCCGAACACCCGCAGATTCTCCTCCACCGTCAGATTGCCCGGGAGCGGCGCATAGACGGCGGCGAAATTGGTTCGCTCCAAGGCCCGGCTGCGGTCGGCCGCCAGATCGACGCCATCGATCTCGATCCGCCCGGCGCTCGGCGCCAGCACCCCCAGGATCATGTTGATCGTGGTCGTTTTCCCCGCCCCATTCGGCCCCACCAGCCCGACGATCTCGCCGGCCGCCACCTGGAGCGAGACTTCGTGCACCGCCCGCACGGTCGAGAAGGCCTTGCACAGGCGCTCGACCGACAGGACGGGGGCGGATGTCATGGACGCCTTCTTAGTCCCCTGTAGACGTTGGCTGTACCCGCAATCTCGCGGCGACCTGTTTCCTTGGACCGCCGGCGTCCTCGCCGGCAGCCGCCTAAACGGCGGCCGTCTTTCTTTCAAAATTAGAGCACGGCTCTTAGGAAGACGCGGGCTTTCGCCCGTGCCGGCGGGGACGCCGGCGGTCCAAGCGGGCCCCTACTCTACCGCCGCCCTCACCGCGCCGGCGATCTCGCGGACGAGCTGGCCGACCAGCTTCTCGTCGTCGCCCTCGGCCATGATGCGGATCAGGGGCTCGGTGCCGGAGGCGCGGACCAGCACGCGGCCGGAGCCGTTGAGCCGGGCCTCGGCCTCGGCGATGGCGGCCTTCACCGCGGCGTTCTCCAGCGGCTTGCCGCCGCGAGAAGCGCACGTTCTCCAGCTTCTGCGGCACCGGCTCGAACTGGCGGGCCAGCGCGCTCATCGGCTTGCTCCGATCGCACCAGTTCGGCCAGCACCTGCAGCGCGGCGATCAGGCCGTCGCCGGTGGTGGAGATAGTCCGACAGGATGATGTGGCCCGACTGCTCGCCGCCGAGGTTGAAGCCGCCCTCGCGCATCCGCGCCATCACGTAGCGGTCGCCGACCGCGGTGCGCTCCAGGTTCAGGCCTCGGCTCGGCCAGGAAGCGCTCGAGGCCGAGGTTGGACATCACCGTGGCCACCACGCCGCCGCCGGTCAGCCGGCCCTTGGTCGGCCCAGGCCGCGGCGATGAGGGCCATGATCTGGTCGCCGTCGACGATCTGGCCCTTCTCGTCGCAGATCACCAGCCGGTCGGCGTCGCCGTCGAGCGCGATGCCGATGTCGGCGCGGTATTCGCGCACCGCCTTGGCCATGGTCGTGCGGATGGGTCGAGCCGCACTCCTCGTTGATGTTGAAGCCGTTGGGCGCGACGCCGACCTCGATCACCTCGGCGCCCAGTTCGTAGAGGGCGGTGGGGGCGACCTTGTAGGCGGCGCCGTTGGCGCAATCGATCACCACGCGCAGGCCGTTGAGGCTCAGCGTGCGCG
The DNA here is from genome assembly GCA_963817995.1 of uncultured Alphaproteobacteria bacterium. GTDB lineage: Bacteria > Pseudomonadota > Alphaproteobacteria > Caulobacterales > Caulobacteraceae > Acaudatibacter. The sequence goes on along the minus strand of CAWFQJ010000009.1, from coordinate 214,782 downwards.
GGAAGGTCGCCTTGACGATCTCGACATAGCGGGCCTGGGCCTCGTCGATCCGCACCACCCGGCCGAGCTCCGTCGGGCGCGGCCAGGCCCTCCTGCAGGCCCTCGTCCATCAGGGCCTCGATCTGCAGCTCGCATGCTCGTCGGACAGCTTGTAGCCGTCCGGGCCGAACAGCTTGATGCCGTTGTCGGCGAAGTTGTTGTGCGAGGCGGAGATCATCACGCCGAGGTCGGCGCGCATGGAGCGGGTCATCATCGCCACGCCGGGCGTCGGCAGCGGGCCGAACAGGCGCACGTCCATGCCCACGCTGGTGAAGCCGGCCACCAGGGCCGGCTCGATCATATAGCCGGAGAGGCGGGTGTCCTTGCCGATCACCACCAGGTGGCGGCGGTCGCCGCCGGAGCGGAACAGCTTGCCGGCCGCCATGCCCGACGCGCAGGGCCACCTCGGCCGTCATCGGGATAGCGGTTGGCCTGGCCGCGGATGCCGTCGGTGCCGAAATAGGCGCGCTTGCTCATGAATCGCCCGTTCTTTCGCGCTCGAAATGATGCGAAACTCGAATTTGTAGGGCCGGCTGAAGCTCGGTGCTAAACCCGCGCCGGCGCGGCCCGGCTTTGACCTTTAGTTTACGCCCCGCGATGACAAATAACAGAGCGCCGAAACGGCGCGTGAGGGTCTAAGCAAAAACATGTGCGGCATCATCGGCATCGTCGGCGTCGACGCCGGTCGCGGACCGGCTGATCGAGAGCCTGCAAGCGGCTGGAATACCGCGGCTATGATTCGGCCGGGCGTCGCCGGCGTGGTCGACGGCCAGCTCGAGCGCCGCCGCGCGCCGAGGGCAAGCTCCGCGACCTGGAAGCGGTGCTGGCCGCGCGAGCCGCTGAACGGCCACGACCGGCATCGGCCACACCCGCTGGGCCACCCACGGCGCGCCCACCGACGCGCAACGCCCACCCGCACACCGCCGGCCGCGTGACCGTGGTCCACAACGGCATCATCGAGAACTTCGCCGAGCTGAAGGCCGAGCTGATCGCCGAGGGCCGCACCTTCGAGAGCGACACCGACACCGAGGTGGTCGCCCACCTGATCGACCAGCGACCTGCAGGCAGGGCCTGACGCCGCTCGAGGCGTTCAAGGCCGCGCTCGACCGGCTGCACCGGCGCCTACGCGCTGGGCGTGCTGATCGAGGGCGAGCGACGACCTGATCCTGGGCGCCCGGCGCGGCCAGCCCGCTGGTGGTCGGCTATGGCGACGGCGAGATGTTCATCGGCTCCGACGCCCTGGCCGTCGGCCCCTTCACCAACCGCATCGCCTATCTGGAGGACGGCGACTACGTGGCCATCGACCACGACGAGCGCCGCGGATCTTCGACGCCGCGGGCGAGCCGGTCGAGCGGCCGATCGCGCACCGTCGCCGCCTCCGCCGCCCTGGTGGAGAAGGGCAACTACCGCCACTTCATGGAAAAGGAGATCCACGACCAGCCGGACGCCTGCCAGCACACCCTGGCCGGCCTATGTCGATCCCGTCGACCGGCAAGCGCCGCCGCGCCGGGCGGCTTCGACTTCGCCAGCATCGAGCGGCTGCAGATCGTCGCCTGCGGCACCGCCTTCTACGCCGGCCTGATCGGCAAATACCTGTATCGAGCAGCTGGCCGGCCTGCCGGTGGACGTCGAGATCGCCTCGGAGTTCCGCTACCGCGAGCCGGCGCTGACGCCAGGCGACCCTGGCCATGGCCATCTCCCAGTCCGGCGAGACCGCCGACACCCTGGCGGCCCTGCGCTGGTGCAAGGCCAGAGCGGCCTGCCGACCGCCGCCATGGTCAACGCCCACGAATCCACCATGGCCCGCGAGGTCGACGTGATGTGGCCGACCCACGCCGGACCGGAGATCGGCGTCGCCTCCACCAAGGCCTTCACCGCCCAGGTCTCGGCGCTGACCGCCCTGGCCGTCGCCGCCGCCCGCGCAGCGCGGCCGGATCGACGACGGCCGAGGAGGCGCGCCTGGTGACGTGCTGCTGGAGGCGCCGCGCCTGATCGCCGAGGCCATCGCCCAGGACGAGGCGGTGCGCCCAGTTCGCCAGGCCGTCGCCAAGGCCCGCGACGTGCTCTACCTGGGCCGCGGGGCCATGTTCGCCCTGGCCCTGGAAGGCGCGCTGAAGCTGAAGGAGATCAGCTACATCCACGCCGAGGGCTATGCCGCCGGCGAGCTGAAGCACGGCCCCATCGCCCTGGTCGACGAGGCGACGCCGGTGGTGGTCCTCGCCCCCACCGACGGCTTCTTCGAGAAGACCATGTCGCAACATGCAGCGAGGTGATCGCCCGCGGCGGCCGGTGGTGCTGATCACCGACGAGGCAGGCGCCGCTGCACGCCCCGGCCGAGGCCAGGGTGGTGGTCATCCCGCCATGCGACCCGCTGATCGCGCCGCTGGTGTTCGCCGTTCCCCATCCAGCTGCTGGCCTATCACGTGGCCGTGCACAAGGGCGCCGACGTCGACCAGCCGCGCAACCTCGCCAAGTCGGTGACCGTCGAGTAGGTCTCCCCGCGCGCGGGGGCGCGATTTTGGAGAGCCTATGACCAAACCCGTGCGCAAAGCCGTCCTGCCGGTCGCGGGGCTGGGAACCCGCATACTGCCGGCCGCCAAGACCACGCCGAAGAACATGCTCAATGTCTTCGATCGGCCGATCCTGGCCCATGTGGTGGCCGAAGGCGTGGCCGCCGGCATCGAGCACTTCATCTTCGTCGTCGGCCGCGGCCAAGGCGCCATCGAGGATTATTTCGACCACGCCGCCGAACTGGAGAGCGCCCTGGCGGCCAAGGGCAAGGAGGCCATTCTCGCCGAGGTGCGCGCCGATCTGCTGGAGCCCGGCCAGATGAGCTTCGTGCGCCAGATGGCGCCGCGCGGTCTCGGCCACGCCGTCTGGTGCGCCCGCGACCTTATCGGCGACGAGCCCTTCGCCGTGATGCTGCCCGACATGCTGATGGACGCCGCCCCCGCGGCCCTGGCCCAGGTGGTGGCCGCCCATGAAGCCGTCGGCGGCAACATCGTCGCCGTGGAGCCCGCGCCACCGGGCGAAGCCCACAAATATGGCGTCGTGGCGCTGGGCGATCAGGCCGCCGGCTTCGATGGCCGCCTGCACGCCATGACCGGCATGGTGGAAAAGCCGGCGCCCGGGACCGAGCCTTCCGACCTTTTCATCTCCGGCCGCTACGTCCTCCAGCCGCGCATATTCGCCCTGCTGGGCGATCACCACACCGGCGCCGGCGGCGAGATCCAGCTCACCGACGCCATGCTGCGCCTGATGGCCGACGCGCCCTTTCACGCCCTACGCTACGACGGCGTCACCTATGACTGCGGCGATGTCATCGGCCTGCTGCGCGCCAATCTGGCGTTCGCGCTGAACCATCCCGTCTACGGGGCGACAGCTAGGGAGGCGGCGGAAGCGCTGCTGAAGGTTTAGGACAAGAAAGCGTCCGAGTTCAGCTCACCATCGTCCGGATTTCATCCCGCTCTTGATAGAGGCGCCAGAATTCGCCGGCGATCTTGGCGCCCTCGATGCCGTCCTCGCCGGCCCAGGCCGTGCCCTTGACGGCGCCGGCGATGGTCACCTCGCCGACATAGACGCCATCATCCTTCAGCCGAACCGCCAAGAGCCCCACGAGCTTGGCCTTGGCGGCGTTGGCCAGCGCCACGCCCATCGCGCTCATCTGGACGGCGAGCGCATCCATGGCCGGCGACATGGCGCCGAACGCGCCGTTGGTGACGAGAACAGCGCCGTCCTTGGCCGCCTTAAGATCGGGCAAGGCTTCCTGGATGGTTGCCAGGAGGCCGACGACGCCGATATCGAGGCCGGCCTTCACCGCCGACGGGTCGCTGGCCATGATGTCCCGCGCCTCGGCCCCGCCATAGGCGTTCCAATGGATCACGGTGATGGGGCCGAGCTCGGCCCGCGCCTTGGCGATAGCGTCGCGAATGGAGACGGGGTCCGCCGCGTCACCCGGAACGGCGACCGCGGCGATCCCCTTGGCCTTCAGCGTCTGGACGCCGGCTGCCAGCCGGTCTTCGCTACGCCCGACCAGGGCCACGGAGAAACCCTCCGCGCCGAACTTCTCCGCCACGGCGGTCGAAACCCCCGGACCAAACCCCACGACGACGATGTTGTTGGACATGTATCAACTCACGTGCTTCAGAACCAGGAGAGTACCGCTCGCCTATTCAGGTCTGTGAAAGGGTAGATGCGTTTCGATTTCAACGCCTTTACCACCCGATCGACCTCGCCACGACGGCATGCCGCCAATTCGTTCTTGGTGACGCCTATGCAAAGAAGCACCCCAGCAGCTCGGCCACGGACGGTGAACCGCGCCAATTCCTGAAACAAGAATGCGCAAATCGTTGAGCCGACCGGAACTGAGGCACCGAGGTCCATTGTTTGTCCAGGCTCAAGCTTGGCATCCATCGTATAATAAGCCAAGCTATTGATTATATTTATGCCCCATTCTTCGTCGGAACGATGACAAATAGCCAACTCGTATGCCCCGAGACTATTCTTAATCTGCTCATCCGCCCCTATGAGTTCATTAGTCGCGTAGACGACACCGGCGACGAATTCACGAAAATGTACGACATCTGCCCGGCCACCCGCTTCGAACCCGAATTGAAATGGCGTCACAGCATGGGTCACGATCCCATCGGACTTTCCCAGCACCGCTTCCATCGCCTTGAGGCGATCACCAAACCAATCGTCTAAGTCTGGTTCTTCGTCGCTCATTTAGACCGGCCATGTTTTATGAAAATCAGCGGCGATCCCATCGCTTATCTTTATAGTCTAAAAAGCCCGCTCACCCACAGATATCCGCTCTTTGAGTCGAGGGCGGACTTCACCCCGCCACCTCCTCCACCGCCGCAACCAGCCGCGCCAGATCGCTTTCCCGCGAAAGCCTGTGATCCCCATCGCGAATGAGGGCGAAGATTAAATCCTCGCTTTCCAGCGCCATCGCCAGTTCCAGGGCGTGGCGCCAAGGCACGTCCGGGTCGGCGCCGCCCTGGAGGATGCGCGCCGGCGCGGTGATGGAGATAGGCCCGGGCAGGATCGACCAGCGGGCGCCATCCTCCAGCAGGGCGCGGGTGATCGGGTAGCCGGCCGGGTCATAGAGCGACGGCCGGCGCCAGACGCCGTCGCGCGCGATCGCGGCGCGCCCCTCGGCCGGCAGGGAGGGGGTGAGCAGCCGCTCCGTGAAATCGGCGGCCGGGGCGATGAGCACGAGGGCCTTGACCCGCTCCGGACGGGCCAGGGCGGCGAGGCAGGCAAGCCAGCCGCCCATGGAGGAGCCGACCAGCACCAGCGGCCCTTCTGTGAGGCTTCCGATCACCGCCAGGGCGTCGGCGCGCCAGCGGGTTATGGTTCCAGCCTCGAAGGCGCCGCCGGATACGCCGTGACCGAAGTAGTCGAAGCGCAGGAAATCGCGCCCGCTTGCCTCGGCCCAATCGGCGAGAGCTTGAGCCTTGGTCCCGCTCATTTCCGAGCGAAAGCCGCCAAGCCACAGGACTGTCGGGCCGCGCCCCGCGACCCGCCGCCACGCGATCGACGCGCCGCCGCTCTCCAGGGTCCCTGAAGCCTCCGTCATGGCGCTCGCACCGCCGGTTCGCTAGACATCGGAGCCATTCCATCGCCCTGGCCGGAGCGCCAAGCATCATCGTCGCCACCCTTCCAAAGGATTTCACGCTTCTGCAAGTGACACCGGCTCTGGACGCCGGCGGGGTGGAGACCCTGACCCTCGACATGGCCGCGGCGACGGTTAGCGCCGGCGCCCGCTCCCTGGTGGCCTCGCGCGGCGGTCGCCTGGAAGGGGCCCTGGCCCAGGCCGGCGGCGAACTCATCCGCCTGCCGGTCCAATCCCGCAACCCGTTCACCCTGGCCGCCAACGCGCGGCGGCTGGAGGCGGTGATCCGGCGCGAGAACGTCAGCCTCGTCCACGTCCGCTCCCGCGCCCCGGCCTTCAGCGCCCTGGCCGCCGCCCAGCGCGCCGGTGTCCCGCTCGTGGCCACCTATCACGGCATCTATTCGGCCGCCTCGCCGATCAAGCGCTGGTACAATGCGGTGATGACACGGGGCGATGCGGTGATCGCCAATTCGGCCTTCACTCAGGCCCACATCGCCACCGAGCATGGCCTGCCGCCCGAATCGATCACCGTGATTGCCGAGGGCGTCGATACCGAAGCGTTCGATCCCCCTGCTGTTTCGGCGGCTCGGATCGCCGCCCTGCGCGCGCGTTGGGAAATCCGCCCGGACGAGCAGCGCCGGATCATCCTCCTTCCCGCCCGGCTGACGGGCTGGAAAGGCCATCTTCTCTTCATCGAGGCCCTGGCGCGCCGTTCCGCGCGCGGCGAGGTGCTGGCGGTTCTCGCCGGTTCGGGGGAAGCGACCGAACTGGCCGGCGAGATCCGCGCCGTCATAGGCTCGGCGAACCTGGAGGAGAGCGTCCGCATGGTCGGTCCGTGCGCGGACATGCCGGCCGCCTACGCCCTCGCCGATCTGGTGGTGGCGCCTTCGACCTTGCCCGAATCGTTCGGCCGCTCGGTGGTGGAGGCGGCCGCCATGGCGACGCCCGTAATCGCCTCGCGCCTGGGCGCCCATACCGAAACCGTGGTCGACGGCCTGACTGGCTGGCTCATCGCGCCCGGGGACCCCGCGGCGCTAGAGGAGGCCATCGACACAGCCCTCGCGGCCGATCCCGCCGAGCTTGAAGTCATGGGCGCGGCGGCGCGGGAGCGGGCGCGGCGCTTGTATTCCCTGCCCGCCATGTGCGAGGCCACGTTTGATCTCTATCGGCGTCTGATGGGCTCTGGGCGATGAAGCCAACGGCCAAGATTCTCGTGATCAAGCTCTCGGCGGTGGGCGATTTCGTGCTCGCCTTTCCGGCCTTCGAGCGCATCCGCGCCGCCCACAGGGGCGCCAAGATCACCCTCCTGACCACGCCGCCGTTCGAGGCCCTGGCGCGGCAAAGCCCGTTTTTCGATCGGGTGGAGACCGATGGCCGGCCGGGTTCGCCCACCGAATGGCTGAGCCTGGTCATGCGCCTGCGGCGCGAACGCTACGACCGGGTCTACGATCTGCAGAACAACGATCGCACCAATCTGATCTTTCAAGCGCTGCGGCCGTTTCAGCCGGCCTGGTCGGGGACGGCGGCCGGCGCCAGCCTGCCGCATCGCAATCGCGAGCGGATGAAGATGCACGCCCTGGAGCGCCAGGCCGAACAGCTCCACGACGCTGGAATCTGGCCGGACGCGCCGGTCCGACCGCTCTCCGCCCCCCCGCCCGACATCGCCTGGATCCTGGACAAGAGCCCGGCCGCCAGACCGGCGGCGAGGCCGGCCGGCGGCGTTCAACGGCCCACTGTGATTCTGGTGCCGGGAAGTTCCGAGCATCGACCGGAAAAGCGCTGGCCGATCGAGAACTACGGCCGCCTCGCCGAACGGCTCCAGGCCGAGGGCTATGACGTGGTGGTGGTCGGCGGCCTTCAGGAGAGCGCCCTGGCCCGGGCGATCCAGCGCCATGCGCCGCGCGCGCGGGACCTCACCGGCCGCACCGACTTCGCCCAGATCGCCGCCCTGGGGGCCAAGGCGGCCCTGGCGGTGGGCAACGACACCGGGCCCGTCCACCTCATCGCCGCCGCCGGCGCCCCGACCATCGCGCTTTTCTCATCGGCCTCGTCGCCGGCGCTTTCGGCGCCGCGCGGCCACGTCACCGTCTTCCAGGCGCCTGATCTTAAAGACGTCCGGGTGGAGACGGTGCTGGCCGCCGCCCTCTCCCTCGCCTGGCGACCGCCGGCCTAATTAGACTCCGGCCTGTGGCCCCACTGTCCTTGATCGGGGCGGACGCGCTCGTCATATACTGCTATAGGCTCGTCGAAAGACTTCGACGCAGCGAAGTTGAAACAGGCCAAAGGAGCACAGCCTATTCGTCGTCCCATGCCCGCGCCCCCGTCCAAGGACGGTCCCCGCATCAATGATGAGATTCACGTTCCGCGCGTTTTGCTGATCGATCAGAACGGAGAAAAACAGGGGATCATGCCGACCTCGGCGGCCCTGGAGGCCGCGGTGGAGGCGGGCCTGGATCTAGTGGAAGTCTCGCCCACTGCCGATCCGCCGGTGTGCAAGATCCTCGATTTCGGCAAGTTCAAGTTCCAGGAACAGAAGAAAAAGAACGAGGCCCGCAAGCGCCAGAAGCTGGTCGAGGTCAAGGAAATCAAGCTTCGGCCCAACATCGACATCCACGACTATGAGGTGAAGGCCAAGGCCATGCACCGCTTCTTCGAGGAAGGCGACAAGGTCAAGGTGACCCTGCGCTTCCGCGGCGGCGAGATGCGTCACCCGGAACTGGGCATGAAGCTGCTGAACCAGGTGCGCAACGACTTCGAGCCGGTGGCCAAGGTCGAATACGAGCCGCGCATGGAAGGCCGCCAGATGATCATGATCCTGGCGCCGCGCTGAGCGCGGAGCTGGATCGAGGCCCCGGCTAAATCTCCAGTAGCGCGCGGCGGGCGAGCGGGTATCATAAACCTGTAGAGAGAATCAGGCGCCTACAAAGTATCGTCCAGTCGGGGTCGCCCCATTAACGTTCTTACCTCCACAGATCGCCAAGACGCGGCCATCGAGGAAGCCCTCTCTCACGCCGCGCCTCTGATCCGTTTCGATGCGGTTTCGCTGGGCGACGGGCCCGACGCGGCCGGGACGCGGGGCCTCTCCTTCGCCATCTCTCCAGGCTCCTTCCACATCCTGGCCGGCGCTCCGGGTTCGGGCAAGAGCGCGCTTCTGCGCCTGATCTGCCTGGCGGATCGGCCCACGCGCGGCCTTGTCCAGGTGTTCGGCCGCGACACTTCCGCGCTTTCGGCCAAGGACCGCGCCCTGCTGCGCCGGCAGATCGGCGTGATCGTCCAGGCGCCCTGGTTCATCGAGCATTTGTCGGTGCGCGAAAACGCCGCCATCGCGCCGCGGGTCACCGGCCGGCGGCCGGCCGATTATGACTCCGATGTCGCCGAATTGCTCGCCTGGGTGGGCCTAGCGAAACAAGCCGAGGCGCTCCCCGCCGCCCTTTCCCCGGGCGAGCGGCAGCGGTTGGCCCTGGCCCGCGCCGTGGCCAATCGACCCGAGCTGCTGCTCGCCGATGAGCCGGCGGGAGATCTTGAACCCGCCGAGGGCGCGCGGGTGCTGAAGCTGCTGAGCGAAATCCACCGGGCCGGTACCACGGTGCTGATGGCAAGCGCCGATCAGACCCTGGCCGTGCGCTCCGGCTATCCGGTGCTGCATCTCCAAGGCGGCCGCATCGGCATGCTGGAGCCGGCCATCTATATGGCGCCGCGATGAGCATGGCCGAGGCGCGGCGAAAGCCCGGCCCGATCCTGGGGCCTGGCGGACGAGGGCGAGCCCTCGCCATCGTCGCCGTCATTCTGCTGACCTTCGCCGCCGCCCTGGCCACCATCGCCGCAGCGGCCGCCGCCCGCTCGGCCGAGACCTTGAGCGCGAGACTGGGCGACGACGCCACCATCGCCGTCTGGGGCGCCGGCCTGGAGAGCGCCGACGCCGCCGCCGCAAGGGCCGAGGAAATTCTCGCCGGCGTGCCGGGCGTCAAGGCCGCGCGCACCCTCGACCCATCGTCCGGCGACGCCCTCATCGCCCAGCTCATGGGCGCGACCGCCGCCAACCCCGATCAGGTGCGCCTAGTCGCCGTGGATTTCGCTCCTGGCGCGCCGGTCGCGGCCGGGCGGCTCGAGAGCACGCTCGGCGCCTCCCAGATCGAGGCCAAGGTTGACGACCATAGCTGGCCGGCAAGTCCCACCCTCGACGCCGCGGTCGGGGCGATCGGCGGCGGTTTGATCCTGGTCCTGCTCGTCCTCATGGGCGTCGGCCTGGCGGTCTCCTCAGCCGTGAAGCGCGACATGGCCACACGGCGCCCGCTGGTGGAGTTGTTGCGTCTCTCGGGCGCCACCGACCCGTTCATCGCCAGGCTCTTTCGCGGCCCGGTGAACTGGGCGGCGTTCTGGGCGGCGACATTGGGGGTTGCGGCCGCCGCCGTGGCGACCGGCGCCTGGATCCGCTATGGCGCGGCCTCGCCGTTGGACGCCCTCAAGCCGGTGCTGCGCGTCGATATCGCCTGGGCGCTGCCGTGGCCTCTGGCGGTGGTGGCGATCGCGGCGGTGGGGTCTTGGCTGGCGGGACGGGCGGCGCTCAAGCCCGGTTCATGAAGGGCCTCGCCGCGCTGTTGGTCGTCGCCCTGATCTGGGTGGCCGGCCTGCTGGAATTCGCCGACCGCATCGCCCGCCTCACCCCCGCCGATGATCCGGAAAAGGCCGATGGCGTGGTGGTCCTGACCGGCGCCTCGGACCAGCGCCTCAAGGCCGCCACCGATCTGCTGGAAAGCGGCAAGGGCGGTCGGCTTCTGGTCTCCGGGGTCAATCGCCAGGCCACCCGCAAGGATATCTGGGGCCTGACCGGCGCGGCCAAGCCGCTGTTCGACTGCTGCGTGGACCTCGGCTTCACCGCCGAGGACACCGTGGGCAACGCCCGCGAGGCGGCCGATTGGGCGAGGTCCATGGGCTATCACAGCCTGATCCTGGTCACCGCCGACTACCACATGCCCCGCGCCCTGCTGGAATTCGACGGCGCGGCGCCCAAGCTCGCCATCACGCCTTTCCCCGTGGCGACACCAGCCCTTGACGCCCGACGCTGGTATGTGACGTCGCGCGGCGCCCGGCGCATGATCCTGGAATACTCGAAATATCTGACCATCCTCGCGCGCGAGGCGGTGTTGAAGCTGACGCCCGCCGGGTCAGCCGCCTCTCTTCGCCCGGCGCCGGCCTCATGATCGCCGCCCGTTCCTTCCTCTTCGCGGCCCTGTTCTATCTCTGGTCGCTGATGATGGGCCTAGCGATGATCCCTTTGTTGCTCGGCCCGCGGCATTGGATGCTATGGGCCATGACGAGGTGGGCGGACGGCATCGTTCCGCTGCTGCGCTTCATCACCGGCATCAAGGTCGAAATGCGCGGCCTGGAGAACCTGCCCAAGGGCGAGGCGCTGGTGGCGGCCAAGCATCAATGCATGTTCGACACCATGGGTCCGTTTCGGGTGTTCGACGATGCCTGCTACGTCATGCGTGAAGAACTGCTGCGCATCCCCTTCTACGGCTGGTATTGCCGCAAGGCCGGGATGATCGCCATCGACCGCGACGCCGGGGCCAAGGCCCTGCGAGGCATGGTGGCCGCCGCCAAGGAGGCGGTCGCGCAAGGTCGCCAGCTGGTGATCTTTCCGGAAGGCCACCGCATGGCCCCGGGCGAAACCGGCGAATACAAGCCCGGCGTCGCGGCCCTCTATCGCGCGGTCGGCCTGCCCTGCATTCCCATGGCGACCAACTCCGGCGTCCATTGGCCGGCCCACGGCTTCCTGCGTCGGCCGGGTCGGATCGTCTATGAATTCCTGCCGCCCATTCCGCCGGGCCTGAGCCGCGCGGAGTTCATGGCGACGCTGGAGACGCGGCTGGAGGCGGCGTCTAAGGCGCTGCTTTCGGAATAGCCGCCGCTTCCCGCGCCGCGACCATGGCCAGCAAGCCGGTCCATGCCGGCGTCGGCGATCCCCTCGGCCCGGAGATGCGCCACGAGGTCGCGGAGATAGTCGATGTTTCGCCCCGAAAGCCCTTTCGCGCCGGCGATCAGATCGGCCTGCGCCTCCAGTGAAAGATCGCCAGCCCATTGCGGATGCCCCCTGTCGGAGAGGAACGTCAGGGCCTGGACGATCCGCCCGTCGTCCAGCCGCGCCGCGGCGTGGGCCTCGATATAGGTCTCGGTCGGCTGCTCGCGCTCCATGAGGTAGGCGTGGACCTCCGGCCAGATCGCCTCGGCCACGCGATAGGCCGCGCCGCGCACCGCGCCGCCCCGGGCGAGGCCCAGCACCAGCCCGGGCCGCGCCGGCGTGCCGCGATGGTGGACCGAATAGATGCAGAAGGCGCGCCGCCGGCCCTGGAGCCGGGCGCCGCGCCGTTCTAGATAGTCGAAACCGGGCCGCCACATCAGCGAGCCGTACCCGAACACCCATCGCTCCGGGGCGCCGGTCATCTAAGAGTTTCCCAGAGACATCCGCCATGACCTTGCCCCAACCGGCGACGCCTCGCAAACGCCTTGGCCTTTGGGCGCCCTTCGCCGTCCTGGCCATGGCCGTCCTGGCCCTCGGAGGCTATTGGCTGTGGCTCCGCGCCGAAGCCGTGGGCCGGCTGGAGGCCATGCGCGGCGCGGGCGCTCCGACCGCTTCGCAACTGACGTGGAGCGGCCTCGCCGTCCATGGGTTTCCCTTTCGCCTCGATGTTGATTTCACCGACGTCGCCTGGCGCGACGCCTCCGGTTGGGGGCTCTCCGCGCCCATCCTAAAGACCGAAGCCTTCGTCTTCGCCCCCAGCCACTGGGTCGCTGTCGCCCCGAACGGCGTCACGATGACCCGGCCCGTGAAGGGTCCGGTGTTGGTGACCGCCAAGGTCCTGCGCGCGTCGCTTTCGGAGACCGACCATCGGCCACCTCGTTTTTCCCTCGAAGGAATCGACCTGACCTTCACCCCAGGCCCCGGCGCGGCGCCCTATTTCCTCTCCGCCGCCAAGGAACTTCACATCCACACCAAGGCCGGCCCCGACGATCAGGGGGCGTTTATGATCGAGCTCGACGGGGCGAGGTCGGGTCTACGGGGCCTCATCGGCGCCATCGCCGCGGGCAGGCCGGTCGATATTCTCGCCGACGCTATCTACGACCATGCGAGCGCTTTGGCGGGCGCCGACTGGCCGTCCGCCGTGCGCGCCTGGAGCGCCAGCGGGGGCCGGCTCGATCTTCGACACCTTCGCTTCCAAGCCGGTGAGGCGCTCCTCGACGCCCATGGCCAGAGCCTCGCCGTCGGCGATGACGGCCGCCTCAGCGGCGCGCTCATGGTCTCCCTGCGCCAGGCGCCGCGCGCCTTGGCCGTCCTGGCGGCGGAGGGAACAATTTCGCCGGAAGCCGCCGGATCGGCGGCCACGGCGGTCGGCGCGGCCACCCAGGGGCAGATCGCCGCCATGACCCTTCAGTTCCAGGCTGGGCGGACGACCCTCGGGCCGGTGGACCTGGGACCGGCGCCCAAGGTTTATTGACTTCAACTTTCGATCGCCGCCATACCCGCGCGCCATGACCGAACCCACCCAGAGCCAGGAAGCGCCGACCGCCGTCCAGGGCACGCGCCCCACCCATCGTCCGACCGCTAAGCCCGGCATCCATGAGATCAGCCCCTATGTGCCCGGCAAGGCCAAGGCCGAGGGGGTCGAAAACCCGGTCAAGCTTTCCGCCAACGAGAACATCCTCGGCTCCAGTCCCAAGGCGCGCGAGGCCTTCATCGCCGCCAGCGAGCATCTGGGCCTCTATCCGGACGGCCGCGGCGAGGGCCTGCGCGCGGCGGTGGCGGGGCGCTATGATCTCGAGCCCGAACGGCTGATCCTCGGCTGCGGCACCGACGAGATCTTCGCCCTTCTCAACCAGACCTTCCTGGAGCCGGGCGACAATATCGTCCAGGGCGAGTTCGGCTTCGGCGCCTACGCCATCGGCGCGCGGGCCAATCAGGGCGAAGTGCGCTTCGCGCCGGAGCCCAACTACCGGATCGATGTCGACGCCATGCTGGCGCAGGTGGACGAGCGCACGCGCCTGATGTTCATCGCCAACCCCGCCAATCCCACCGGCACCTTCATCACCGACGCCGAGATGCGCCGGCTGCACGAGGCCCTGCCGCCGGCGGTGCTGCTGGTGATCGACGGCGCCTATGCCGAGTTCAACACCGATCCCGACCTTCAGCGACGGCCTGGATCTGGCGCGGGACGCCGAGAACATCGTCGTCACCCACACCTTCTCCAAGCTGCACGGCCTGGCCGCCCTGCGCGTCGGCTGGGCCTATGCGCCGGTGCGATGTGGCCGACGCGGTCGACCGCATCCGCCTGCCGTTCAACACCTCGATCGCCGGCCAGGCGGCCGCCATCGCCGCCCTGGCCGACGAGGACTTCCAGGCGCAGTCCCTGGCCCTGGTGGAGCAATGGCGGCCGTGGCTGACCCAGCAGCTGGGCGGCCTGGGCCTCGAGGTCGTCCCCTCGTCGGCCAACTTCCTCCTGGTCGGATTCCCGAAGGCGCCGGGCCGCACCGCCGCCGAGGCCGAGGCCTTCCTGGCGAGGCGCGGCCTGATCGTGCGCGGCGTCGGCGGCTATGGCCTGCCCGACCATCTGCGCATCACCATCGGCCTGGAGGAGCACAACCGCGCCGTGGTCGACGCCCTGGCCGACTTCCTGCGCCCGGCGCGATGACCGCCCTTCTCTATCCCCATATGGCCATGAGTCGGCTGCGGCCTGATCGGCTCGTCGGTGATCCGCGCGGCGCGGGCCCAAGGGCGCGGTCGGCCGGGTCACCGTCGCCGATCCCAGCGCCGCCGTTCGCGAGCGCGTGGCCGCGCTTGGGCTGGCCGAAGCCGTATTCGCCGACCCGGCCGAGGCTGTCGCGGGCGCCGATCTGGTGGTCTTCGCCGCGCCGCCGCTGGCCATCGGCGAGGCCGCCGCCAAGGCCGCCGACGCTCTCAAGCCCGGCGCCACCGTCACCGACGTCGGCTCGGTGAAGGGCGCTGTCGCCGAGGCCCTCGCCAAGGCGCTCCCAAGCACGGTCTTCGCCATCCCCGGCCACCCCATCGCCGGCACCGAGCAGTCCGGCCCGGACGCCGGCTTCGCCGCGCTGTTCAAGGGCCGCTGGACCATCCTGACGCCGCAGGCGCGAGACGATGAGCCCTATCGCGACGCGGTCGCTCGCCTCACCGCCTTCTGGGAGGCCCTCGGCGCCCAGGTCGAGCTGATGGACGAGCGCCACCACGACCTGGTGCTGGCCGTCACCTCCCACCTGCCGCACCTGATCGCCTACAACATCGTCGGCACGGCCGCCGACCTGGAGGAGGTGACCAGGGGCGAGGTGATCAAATACTCCGCCGGCGGCTTTCGCGACTTCACCCGCATCGCCGCCTCCGACCCGATCATGTGGCGCGACGTGTTCCTGGCCAACAAGGACGCGGTGCTGGAGATCCTCGGCCGCTTCACCGAGGACCTGCAGGCCCTGTCCCGCGCCATCCGCTGGGGCGAGGGCGACAAGCTGGAGGAGCTGTTCACCCGCACCCGCGAAATCCGCCGCGGCGTCATCGACGCCGGCCAGGAGACCGCCGAGCCCGACTTCGGGCGTCACCACGAGCGGGACTGAGGCTAAGACCTCGCCGCCGCCAGGCTTTCCCGGCGCAGGCTCATAAGCACCTTGGGTGTGTCATGCTTCAGCCCGGCGCGCACCAGCGACGCCGGCGCGGCGATATTGACCGCCACCCGGTTGATGTAGATGACCCGCGTTCCCGCGCCCCCGTCCAGCGGCTCAAGGCGCCATTCGCCCTCCTCCGCCTTGAGGTCGCCGGCGACCCGGCGGAAGCGGATCAGGCTGTAGGGCTGATAGTCGGCGCGCACGACATTGCGGATCGAGGGTATGAAGAGATTGCCCCTGGTGATCTGCTCGCGCACGTCCCAGCCGCTCTTCTGGTCGCCCCCGACCACCTTGCAGCTCACCAGATTGGCGATCATCCGCCGGGCCAAGGCGCAGTCGGTCATAACCGCCCAGACCGTGCGCGGCGGCGCGGCGATATCGATCGCCGCGTGGATCATGCCGGCGCCATCCGTATCGGGCAGCACCTCGGCCCAGGCGCCGCCGCGCACGAGCCCTTGTTCCACCTGAGGCGTCGGCGCCCACGCCAGAAGGGGGGTGGCCGCGAGGCCGGCGAAAAAGATTGCGGTCAAAGCCAGGATGATGCGGCTCATGGGAAGCTCCGTGTGGGGCGCCGGAGCGCCAAGCCCCCACCCCCATACGCACCGCCCTTCAGTTCGGATCGCCCGCGCGCGCTCCCCTTAGATGTTCGCCGACCGCCTCGATGGCCTCCACCAGGCCCATGCGCTGCAGCTTCCACGCCCTCGGGCAGGCCGGAGAACAGGCGGGTGGGGGCGGCGGCGTCGAGCATGACGAACACGCCCTTGTCGTCGGCCCGGCGGATCAGGCGGCCGAAGGCCTGGGCGATGCGGCCGCGGGCGATGGCGTCGTCATAGCGCCTTGCCGCCGAACCGCCCGCGCCGCGCCTTGTGCAGGATGTCGGGCCGCGGCCAGGGCACGCGGTCGAACACCAGCAGGCGCAGCGAGCGGCCCGGCACGTCGACCCCGTCGCGCACCGCGTCGGTGCCGAGCAGGCAGGCGTCCTCCTCGGCCCGGAAGATGTCCACCAGGGCGCCCGACCTCCAGCGGGTCGACGTGCTGGGCGTAGAGCGCCAGGCCCCTGTCGGCCAGGGGCGCGGCGATGCGCTCGTAGCACCGCGCGCAGGCGGCGGATGGCGGTGAACAGGCCGAGCGCCGCCGCCGCCGGCGGCCAGGAACAGCTCGCGCATGGCGGCGGCCACCTGGCGCGGATCGTCGCGGCCGACGTCGGTGACCACGAAGGCGCGGGCGTTGGCGGCGTAGTCGAACGGCGAGGCCAGGCGCAGGGTCTTGGGCCGCTCGGGCAGGCGCGCCGCGCCGGTGCGCATCTCGGCCAGGGCGAAGGGGTCGTCGAGGCTGGAGTCGGCCAGGGTGGCGCTGGTCACCAGCACCCCGTGCGCCGGGCGCGAGCACCGCGGCGTGCAGCGGCTCGGTGGGATCGACCCAGTGGCGGCGGCAGGCGGCGTCGACCACCCGGCCGTAGAGGAAGGTGGCGTCGAACCAGTCGACGAAGTCCGGGATCGTCCTCGGCGTCCTCGTCGATGCGCCTTCAGCATGGAGCGCCAGGCCGGCAGCATCATCCGCGCCCGCCGGTCGAGCCCGCGCAGCGCGCCTTCGATCCGCGCCCGCTCGCCGGTCGGCAGCTCGTCGGCCTCCTCGTCCAGCAGGTCCTCCAGCGCCGGGCCAGGGCCAGCAGCGGCGCCTCGACCGCGGCCAGGGCGCGCGGCCGCGGCCCGCGGCGGTCTCGCGCACCAGGTCGAGCGCCGGCCGCGCGGCGCACTCCATGCCCACGTCCGAGGGCGCGGCGCGGGCGCGCAGCTGCTCCAGCACGGCCACCAGGAAGGCCTCGATCGGCCCGATCGGGACTGACCTCGCCGTTGCGGCGGGCGCGATGCGGCCGGACCAGCCTTCGCCGGGCAGGGCGGCGGCCGCGCGGATCGCCTGCATGCAGCGCGTCGCGCGGCGTCCTCGCGGTCGCCGAGCATATCGCCCAGCCGCGCCTCCAGCCCCCGCCCGCGCCGGCCGCGCCCCTCCGGCCCGCGGATCCAGCGGCGCAGCTCGGCCGCCTCCGGCGCCGGACAGGCAGGCGGCGAAGGCGCTGTCGGCGGCGTCGAACAGGTGGTGGCCCTCGTCGAACACGATCCGCTTCAGGACGCGTGGTCTCGCACGTCGGCCTTCTGGCCCCGCGCCGCGCGGGCGCCGTCGAAGGCGGCCTGGGTCAGCACCAGGGCGTGGTTGGCGATGACGAGGTCGGCGCGGCGCGAGGCGCGGATCGCCTTCTCGATGAAGCAGGTGCGGTAGTGCGGGCAGCCGGCGTGGACGCACTCGCCGCGCCGGTCGACCAGGTTGGCCGGCGCCGGCCTGCGCCGCCGGGCCGACCGCGAACAGGGTCGGCAGCCAGGCCGGGAAGTCGCCGCCGGTCATGTCGCCGTCGCGGCGTGGCCCGGGCCCAGCGCGCGGCCAGCGCCAGCGCCGACCAGGTCGCCGCCGCCGAGCTGGCCGGCGTTCACCGCCTCCTGGAAGTTCAGCAGGCAGAGGTAGTTCTCCCGCCCCTTGCGCACCACCGCCTTGCGCGCCCGCGACCGCCGGGTCGGGATAGATGCGCGTGGCTCTCGCGCTCGATCTGGCGCTGCAGGGCGCGGGTGTAGGTGGAGACCCACACCGCCGGGCCGTTGGCCTCGGCCCACAGCGAGGCCGGGCGCCAGATAGCCCAGGGTCTTGCCGACCCCGGTGCCGGCCTCGGCCAGCATCAGTCGCGGCTCGCCCTCCCGCTCGCGCGGCTGGAAGGCGAAGGCGGCCTCGGCGGCGAATTCGCGCCTGGGTCGGGCCGGGCCTCGTCCAGCCCCGCGCGGGCCAGCAGTTCCGCCAGCCGGGCCTCGGCCGCCGCCGGCGTCGATCGGCCTTGGAGCCGGCCTCGCCCGCCGGCGCCTGGTCCTCCCATTCGGGCAGCCGGCTCCAGACGTCCAGGCCCGAGCCGCGCCAGGGCCGGCCGATCGGCGCCGAGCGCAGGGCGCCGATCACCGCCGGCGCCCAGGCCCAGCCGGCGCGGCCCAGGGTCTCGGCCAGGGCCAGGGCCTCTTCGCGGCTGGGCGTCGGCGAGACGGCGAGTTCGGCCAGCAAGGCGCTCGCCGCCTCGCGCAAGGCCAAGGCCTGGGCGGCCATATCCGAGGGCTCGGCGAGGCCCAGCGCCTGGGCCAGGCCGACCGCCGAAGGGGCGCAGAAACTGGCCGGCCGCACGAAGGCGAAGAGCTCCAGGGCGTCGAACAGCTTGGCCGAGCGCGCCGGCGCCGGCAGCCCCAGCCGCCTGGCGGTCAGGGCGGCGTGGGCCACCATCACCGGCCAGCCTTCGATGAGGGCCCGCGCCTCGGCCGCCGTCACCAGCCGCGCCTGCGACCCATCCGCCACCGCCCCGCGCCCGCCCGGCAGCACCACGAGCGCCATGGCCAGATCGAGGGCTGGAGGGGTTGCGGTCACGACGGGAGACTAGCCGAGGGGCGAGGAAAACGAAACAGGAACGGGGCGTCTGGGGCTTTGGCTGGGTGCGGCGGCGCTCGACGCCTTGCGGGCACGCGCCTATATAGCCATGTCACATAGCCAGATGGAGCCCACCGTGACCTGGACCCTCGCCCGCGCCAAAGATCAGCTCTCCCAGGTTATTCGCAAGGCGGTGCACGATGGCCCACAGACGATCAGCGTGCGCGGCCAAGTGACGGCCTTCGTGGTCTCGAAGTCCGACTACGAGCACCTGCGCGATCCAGGCGCTCCCGGGAGCCTGAAATCGCTTCTCGGCCAGATGAATCTTGAAGGCCTCGACCTGGAGCGGGATCAGACGCACGCCCGGGACATCTGAAGGTGGCGTGGCTGCTCGACACCAACGCGGTGAGCGAGCCCGGCAAGCCCAGGCCAGACCGTGGCTTCATGGCGTGGTATGGCTCCGTCGAGGAATCGGACTTGTTTCTGAGCGCCATCACTCTTGGTGAGGTGCGGCGCGGCGTGGCCCTCCTGGACCCAGGACCGCGGCGCACCGGGCTCGAAGATCTGTATTCCACGCTTTTACGGCGCTTCGCGGCGCAGCTGTTGGCGATCGACAGTCGCGTCGCCGAGGTCTGGGGCGACCTGTCGGCGCGATTGAAGCGTGAGGGTAGCCCGATCGGCGCGGCGGACGAGCTTATCGCGGCCACGGCGCTTGCTCATGATCTCGTCCTGGTCACTCGCAATCGGCGTCATTTCGAAATGACCGGCTGCGAAGTCATATCCCCATGGTCGGAGGTCAGGGGATGAAACGTAACGGGAACATGCTATAGCCCCCTCATGGATGGCGCCGGCGCTTTGGAGCTGTTGCCGGCGCCGTTCGCCGAGTGGTTCGGCGCTCGCGGCTGGGCGCCGCGCGCCCATCAGCTGGCCATGGTCGAGAAAGGGCGGGAGGGCCGCCACGCCCTGCTGATTGCGCCCACCGGCGGCGGCAAGACCCTGGCCGGCTTTCTGCCCAGCCTCATAGAGCTCAATGAGCGAGCCCCGCGAAACACGCCGCCGGGAATCCACACCCTCTATATCTCGCCTCTCAAGGCCCTGGCGGTGGATGTGGAGCGCAACCTCACCCGGCCGATCGCCGAGATGGGGCTGAAGATCGTCGCCGAGTCGCGCACCGGCGACACCGGCCAGGCCCGGCGCCAGCGTCAGAGGGTCAAGCCGCCGGACATCCTCCTCACCACGCCCGAACAGCTGGCCCTCTTCTGCGCCTGGGAGGGGGCCCGGCGTTATTTCGAGGATCTGCGCTGTGTGATTCTCGACGAGATCCACGCCATCTGGCCCTCCAAGCGCGGCGATCTCCTGGCCCTTGATCTGGCCCGCCTCGCCGTGTTCGCGCCCGAGCATCGCCGGGTCGGGCTTTCGGCCACGGTGGATGATCCGGGTCTCATCCGCCGCTGGATGTCGCCGGGCGAGGCCGAGGCGGTCGATCTGGTGCGCGGATCGGGCGGGGCGCCGCCGGTGGTGGATGTCCTGCTGTCGGAAGACACGGTGCCCTGGGCCGGTCACACCGCCCGCCACGCCATGCCCGAGGTCTATGACGCCATCCGCGGCGCCAGGACCGCGCTGGTGTTCGTCAACACCCGCTTCCAGGCCGAGTTCGCCTTCCAGGAGCTGTGGCGGCTCAATGAGGATGGCCTGGCCATCGCCCTGCACCACGGATCGCTGGCGGCCGAGCAGCGCCGGCGGGTGGAGGCGGCCATGGGCCGCGGCGAACTGCGCGCGGTGGTCTGCACCTCGACCCTGGATCTCGGCGTCGACTGGGGCGATGTCGATCTCGTCATCCAGCTGGCCTCGCCCAAGGGCGCCTCGCGCATGGTCCAGCGGATCGGCCGGGCCAATCACCGGCTGGACGAGGCCAGCCACGCCCTTTTCGTGCCGGCCAACCGCTTCGAGATGCTCGAATGCCAGGCGGCGCGCGAGGCGATCGCCGAAAACGCCCTGGATGGCGAGGCGCCGCGCACGGGGGCGCTGGATGTCCTCGCCCAGCACGTCATGGGCTGCGCCTGCTCCGAGCCGTTCGTCCTTACCGAGCTCTACGATGAGATCCGCGCCGCCGGCCCCTATCGCGCGCTTTCCTGGGAGGATTTCGAGGCGGTGGTCGATTTCGTCGCCACCGGCGGCTACGCCCTTCGCGTCTACGACCGGTTCGCGCGGATCGTCAAAGGGCTCGACGGTCGTTGGCGCGCGCGCAACGCCGAGATGATCCTGCGCCATCGGCTCAATATCGGGGCCATCGTCTCGCCGGCCATGCTGGCGGTGCGGATCGCCTCGGGGCGCCGGGCCACGCCGGGTCGCAAGATCGGCGAGGTCGAGGAGGGCTATCTTGAAGTGCTGGAGGTGGGCGACACCTTCATCTTCGCCGGCCGCACCTGGCGCCTGATCGGCGTCGACCGGCATGGACGTCCTGGTGACGCCGGCGCCGGGCGAAGAAGCCAAGATGCCGTCCTGGGGCGGATCGAAGTTCGCCCTCTCCACCTTCCTCGCCCAGCGCGTGCGGGCGATGATGTCCGACGCCCATCACTGGGAGGTGTTGCCCCGCGACGTGCGCGAGTGGCTGGAGGTGCAGCGCGACCGCTCCGCCATTCCGGCTACGGATGAAATGCTGCTGGAGACCTTTCCCCGCGGCCATCGCAATTTCCTGGTCTGCTATCCCTTCGAGGGGCGCCTGGCCCACACCACCCTTTGCATGCTGCTGACCCGGCGGCTGGAGCGCCTGGGCATGGGGCCGCTGGGCTTCGTCTGCAATGACTATGCGGTGGCCGTCTGGGCGCTCAAGCCGCTCGATGGCCTCGATATGGCCGAACTCTTCGCCGAGGACATGCTGGGCGACGATCTGGAGGCCTGGCTTGCCGAAAGCACCATGATGAAGGCGGCGTTCAAGGCCTGCGCCCTCATTTCCGGCCTCATCGAGCGGCGCTATCCGGGCGAGCGCAAGGCCGCCCGGGCGGTGACCTTCTCCACCGACCTGATCTACGATGTGCTGCGCCGCCATCAGCCCGACCACCTGCTCCTGCGCTGCGCCCGGGCCGATGCGGCCCATGGGCTGGTGGATGTGGCCCGGCTTGGCCAGATGCTGGCGAGGATAAAGGGACATATTCTCCATGCCGCGCTCGATCACCTTTCGCCCTTTTCCGTCTCGGTGATCCTGGAAATCGGCCGCCAGCGCTCGCCGGGAGAGGGCGCCGGCGAGATGATCCTGGCCGACGCCGCCGAGGACCTGATCGCCGAGGCCATCGCGTGAGCCCGCGCCATTCACCTCATCCGCTCGGCCTGGCGCTGCACATCGCCGGCGCCGCGGTCGTGTGCCGGCCGAGCGGCGCGCTGTGGCTGGAGACGCCCCGCGCGCTGATCGTCGCCGATCTGCATTTCGAAAAGGGTTCGTCCTTCGCTGTCCGGGGTCAGATGCTGCCGCCTTTCGACACCCGCGAAACCCTCGACCGGCTCGAACGCGAGATCGAGGCCCTGAGCCCCAGCATGGTCGTCTTCCTGGGCGACAGCTTCCACGACGGCGCGGCCGAAAGCCGGCTGGCCGCCAGCGAAGCCGCGCGCCTCGCCGCCCTGGGCGGCGGCCGCACCCTGGTCTGGATCGTCGGCAATCACGACGCCGATGGCCCGCGCGCCCTTCCCGGCGATGTCGTCAGCGGCCTGGTTGTCGACACCCTGAGCCTTGTCCACGAGCCTGGGCTCGGTCCCGCTCCAGGCGAAGTCGCCGGGCATCTGCATCCCTGCGCCCGGGTCAAGGCGATCGGCGGCAGCGTGCGCCGCCGCTGTTTCGTCACCGACGGCGAGCGCCTGATCCTGCCGGCCTTCGGCGCCTATGCCGGAGGGCTGAACATTCGCGATCCAGCCTTCGCGCGCCACCTGAGCGGCGCGCCCCTGGCCGCGGTGCTGGGGGCCAGGAGCATGCATGCGGTGGGCTGGGCAAGCCTGAGGGGCGACTAGCGACAAGAGGCCGCTCCTTACTTCGTACCGAGAAAGGCCGATGCCACCATGCCGCGCCAAACGCCGTCGGGCAGGAGGCGGTTCATCAGCAGATAGCGGCCGGCGCCGTTGGCGGTGTAGCGCAGCCGGGGCGAGGGATCGGCGGCCGCCTTGAACACCACCCGCGCGACGCCTTCCGGCCCGGCCGCCACGGCGCTGCCGGCCTTCATCTTGGCCACCAGATTGGAGAAGATCGGCTCATAGGCCGCGTGGCTCGTCCAGTCGTGAGAGAAGTTCGTGCGCACCCCGCCTGGTTCCACCAGTTTCACGCGCACGCCAAACCGCGCCAGCTCAAAACGAAGGGATTCGCTGAAACCCTCCACGGCGAACTTGGTGGCGTCATAGGGGCTCATGAACGGCAAGCCCACCCGACCGGTGAGGGAGGTGACGTTGACGATGACTTCCATCGCGGCGTTCGCGCATCTGGGGGATGACCGCGCGGGTGACCGCGACCACACCGAAGAGATTGGTCTCGAACAGGGCGCGCCACGCCTCGAGGCTCACCGCCTCCACCGGCCCGGCGAGGCCGACGCCGGCGTTGTTGATCACCGCGTCGATCGGACCGAAGCGCCGGCTGGTCTCCGCCAGGGCCGCGGCGATCGAGGCGGGATCGGTAACGTCCAGAGCAAGGGCGGCGACCCGTTCCGTCTTGGTCCAATCGGCGAACTTGTCCGGTGAGCGGGCGGTGGCGGCCACGTTCCACCCTTGGGACAGGAAATGCCGGGCGCACGCCTCGCCGACGCCGCCAGAAGCGCCGGTGATCAGCACGGTTTTGGTCATGGAACAGTCCTTTATTTGATCGATTAGTCAATAATTGGCCACACTCCGGCGGACGCCGGACGGTCTGGCGAGTTGTCAGGCGGCTTTGAGGGAATTGAGGGCGAGGTCGACGATGGCGCGCATAGCCGCCGGCTCGGCGCCGGCGCGGGCCGCGACCTTGAGGCCCGAAAGCATGCATTGAATGAAGTGGGCGGCGACCTGTTCGTTGACCCCGACGGCCGCGTCGCCCTTTTCCTTGGCTTCGCGAACCAGGCGGATCAGGGCGTTCTCCAGGGCAACGGCGCCAGGACCGCCGGCGGCGAGGACCTGCGGATCAGCCACGCCGAACTCGCAGATGGCGTTTACACCCATGCATCCGAGGCGGCGCTTTGCCGCAGGCAGCTCGGCCGGCGCCAGCAGCAGGTCGCGCAAGGCGGCGAGCGGAGAGTTGGCGCGGCGCAGGGTGTCGATCAGATCGGCGACGCTGCCGGCGTTGTAGGCCGAGAGGGCCTCAAGATAGAGAGACCGTTTGTCCCCAAAGGCGCCGTAGAGACTCTGGCGGCCGATCCCCATGGCTCGGGTCAGGTCCTCGGTGGAGGCGCCCTCGAACCCCTTGGCCCAAAAGACCTCGACGGCGGCGTTCAGCGCCTCGGCGCGGTCGAACTGTCTGGGTCGGGCCATGGGCGTGCGTAGCCGTTATGGACCGATATGTCCATAATAAAACCGCGGTGCATCTCGACCTGACCACGGATCGAAACCCGGCGTGTCAGCCCCTCAGCGTCGCGCCCGTCGCCTTGGCCACGGCGGCCACGATCCTCGCCGACAGCGCCTCGATCTCGGCGTCGGTAAGGGTGGCCTCGCGCGGCTGGATGGTCACCTCCACGGCCACGGACTTGGAGCCTTCGGCCACGCCCGCGCCCTGATAGACGTCGAACACCCGCGCGCCGGCGATCAGGGCGCGATCGGCGCTGGCCACGGCCCGCGTCAGGTCGCCGGCGGCCGTGTCCTCGCCGACGACGAAGGCGAAGTCGCGGGTCAGCGGCATGAACGGCGAGAGCGCCAGGGCCGGCTTGGTCTTGGCGGCCTTCTTCTTCGGTTCGGGGATGGCTTCCAGGGCGATCTCGAAGGCGAAGATCGGGCCTTCCACGTCCAGCGCCTTGAGCACGCGCGGATGGATTTCGCCGAAGGATGCGATCTGGGCCTTGGGGCCCAGCTGAAGCCGCGCATAGCGGCCCGGCCGCCACCACGGCGGCGCCCCGTCCTGAACGGTCTGCAGCGAAGCGGTGGGCGCGCCGAGCGCCTCGAGCAGGTCGATCAGGTCGGCCTTGAGGGTGAACAGATCGTCGCCCTTGCCGCCGTCCCAGCGCCGGGCGCCGTGGGGTGCGAGGATGGCGGTGATGGCGGTGCGCTGGTCGGCCGGCTCGTCGCCGGCGAACACCGGGCCGATCTCGAAGAGGGCGCAATCGGCGAAGCCGCGCCGGGCGTTGCGGCCGGCCGCCTCGATCAGGCCGGGCAGGATCGATGGGCGCATGCAGTCGAGATCGGCGGCGATCGGGTTTTGCAGCACCAGTTGTCTCGGCGCCGCCGCCGAACAGCTCAGCCGTCGCCCTGGCCGTGAACGACCAGGTGAGCGCTTCCTGATAGCCGGCGGCCGCCAGGGCCCGGCGGGCGGCGCGGATGCGGCCTTGCCTGGGCGTGAGCACGCCGCCGATCGGCCGCGCCATCGCCGGCAAAGGCTCGTCCGGCAAGGCGCCATAGCCGACGATGCGGGCCACCTCCTCCACCAGATCGGCCTTGCCCTCCACGTCCCGGCGCCAGGAGGGAGGCTGGATCTGGCCGCCGTCTCGGACGAAGCCGAGGGCGGCGAGGATCTCCCAAGACCGGGCGTTGTCGACGTCCAGCCCCGACAGATGGCGCACATAGGCCGGATCGAAAGCGATGGGCGGCGGCGGCCCCGGCGGGGCGCCCTGCGAGATGAACCGCGGACGCCTCGCCGCCGCACAGATCCAGGATCAGCCGGGTGGCCAGCTCGATGCCCGGAACCAGGGACTCCGGATCGACGCCGCGAGCGAAGCGATACTGGGCGTCCGAGGCGATGCCGGTGTCGCGGCCGGTCTGGGCGGTGCGGATCGGATCGAACCAGGCGCTCTCGATGAAGACCTCGGTGGTCGCCTCCGAACAGCCGGTGGACGAGCCGCCCATGACACCGCCCAGGCCAATGGCCCCGGAGCCGTCGGCGATGACGCACATATCCGGCGTCACGGCATAGGTCTTGCCGTCCAGCGCCGCCACGCGCTCGCCCTCGCGCCCCAGCCGCGCCTCGACGAAGCCGCCGGCGATCAGGGCCGCGTCATAGACGTGCAGGGGCCGGGCGCGATCGTAGGTGATCAGATTGGTGACATCGACCAGGGCGTTGATCGGCCTAAGGCCCACGGCCTTCAACTTCTGCTGCAGCCACGCCGGCGACGGGCCATTCTTCAGTCCACGGATCAGGCGGCCGGCGAAGGCTGGGCACGCCTCCGGCGCCGGGAGCCGGATCTCGATCGGCTGGGGAAAGGCGCCGGGGACGGGCGCGATCGACAGGTCCTTGAGGACCCCAACCCCCGCCGCCGCCAGGTCGCGGGCGATGCCGGCAACCCCCAGCCAGTCGGGCCGGTTGGGCGTCACCTCGAAATCGATCACCGCTTCCAGCGCCAGGGCCTGCGCCGCCGGCGTGCCGATGGGAAGATCGGCCAGTTCCAGAATGCCGTCGGACTCCTCGGCCGTCTCCAGCTCCGCCGCCGAGCACAGCATGCCGTTGGAAACCACGCCGCGCACCGCGCGCGGCTCCAGGGTGATGCCGGTGCCGGGAATATAGGTCCCGATCGGGGCGTAGATGGTGCGTCAGCCCGGCCCGGGCGTTGGGCGCGCCGCAGACGATCTCCTTGACGCCATCGACCGTCTCCACCTGGCAAACCCGCAGGCGATCGGCGTTGGGATGCTGGACCGCCTCGACCACCTTGGCCACGGTGAAGGCGGCGAGCTTGGCGGACGGGTCCTCCACGTGCTCGACCTCCAGCCCGGCCATGGTCATGGCCTCGACCACCTCGGCCACGCTGGCGTCGGTCTCCAGATGTTCCTTCAGCCAGGAGAGGGTGAACTTCATTTCCGCGCTCCCTCAGCTCAGGCCCGAGGCCGGATTGGGCGCGGCGAAGGCCGAAAAGCCATAGTGCGCCAGCCAGCGAGTGTCCGAGGCGAACATGTCGCGAAGATCGGGCATGCCGTATTTGAGCCGCGCCAGCCGATCCACGCCGAAGCCGAAGGCGAAGCCCTGCCACTCATCGGGATCGATGCCGCAATTGGTCAGCACATTGGGATGGACCATGCCGCAGCCGACGATCTCGCTCCACTCGGTTCCCTGGCCGATCTTCACCTCGCCGCCGGAGGTGTCGCACTGCACGTCCATCTCGGCCGAGGGCTCGGTGAAGGGGAAGTGGTGCGGGCGAAAGCGGGTCTTGACGCTCTCCAGTTCGAAGAACCGGGCGATGAACTGATCGAGCGTCCATTTCAGGTGGCCCATATGGATGGCGCGGTCGATCACCAGTCCCTCGATCTGGTGGAACATCGGCGTGTGGGTGGCGTCGCTGTCCATCCGATAGGTGCGGCCAGGCGAGATGATCCGGATCGGCGGCTCGCGGCCGGCGGCGATCCAGGCCGCCGGCGCCGGCGCATTGGTCTTCTGCATGGCCCGCACCTGGACGGGGCTCGTATGGGTGCGCAGCAGCTTGCGCTCGCCATCCGGCCCTGGCTTGAGGAAGAAGGTGTCGTGCATCTCCCGCGCCGGATGCTTGGGCGGAAAGTTCAGCGCCGTGAAATTGTGGAAATCGTCCTCGATGTCCGGCCCTTCGGCCATGGAGAAGCCCATCTCGGCGAAGATGGCGATCATCTCGTCCATCACCTGCATGGTGGGATGCACGCAGCCCTTGCGGCGTGGGCGGCGCGCGGCAGGGAGAGATCGAGCTTGCCGGCGGCCAGCTGGGCGTCCAGCTCGGCCGCCTCCAGCACCGCCTTGCGCCCGGCGATCGCCGCGGCGACGCGGTCGCGAAGGCCGTTGATCGCCGGCCCCTGGACCTTGCGCTCGTCCGGGCTCATGGCCCCCAGGGATTTCAGCAGGCCGGAAATCGTCCCCGATTTGCCCAGCGCCTCCAGGCGCACGGCCTCCAGCGCCGCGCTGGTCGGCGCGGCCTCGATTTGCTCAAGAAGGCCCTCCTTGAGGGCCGAAAGGTCGGTCATGGCGATTGCCCAAAAACACCTCTCCCAAAGGGAGAGGGAGGGCGCCACGCCACTAAGGCGTGGGGGGTGAGGGGTTACGCGCTCGCCGGATTCAAGTCTCTTCCCTGAGGGGGAGAGAGGGATGTAGCCCAGGGCCGCGCGGACCTTGTCGGCGATGACCTTGAACGCGGCCGGGTCGTTGCCCGCGATATCGGAGAGCACCTTGCGGTCGATATCGATCCCGGCCAGCTCAAGGCCGTGACTAAATCGCGAATAGGTGAGCCCTTCGAGGCGGGCGGCGGCGTTGATGCGCTGGATCCACAGGGCGCGGAACGAGCGCTTGCGGACCTTGCGGTCGCGATAGGCGTATTGCCCCGCCTTATCCACCGCCGCCTTGGCGGCGCGGATGGTGTTCTTGCGACGGCCCCAGAAGCCCTTGGCTTGCTCGAGAACCTTCTTGTGCCGGGCGTGGCTGACGACGCCCCTCTTCACTCTGGCCATTTCAAATCGCTCCTAGAAGATCACAGGCCGTAGGGCAGGAAGAGTTTGATGGTCTTGGCGTCGGCCTCGCTCATCACCTTCGTGCCGCGTTGCTGGCGGATGTATTTGGCGGAATGGCTGATCAGCCGGTGCCGCTTGCCCGCCACCCCGGCCTTGATCTTGCCGGTCGCGGTGATCTTGAAGCGCTTCTTGGCGCCTGACTTGGTCTTCAGTTTGGGCATTTCGCATCGGCGCCCCTGACGGAGGCCGTCCTCTATAAAATGAGTGCAATTCAGAGCCGCCATGGCATGCCTTTTGGCCAGGCGGCTCGCACGAAGGCGGGGTGTCTAAGCCAAAGGGGCGGCCAAGGCAAGGTCTGGCAGGGACCTTACGTCGCGGTTCAAATTTGAAAGAAGCTAGAGCTCGGCCTTATGGACAAACCCTAGCCCGCTGCTGTTAGATCCCTAGGCGCCACTGGCCTGGGTGGTCTTCAGCCTCGATCAAAATTGACCGTTGAGCTTTCATCTTACCAAACTGATCTGCCCAATCGGTTTGCTCGATACCGAGACGCTCGCTCCGGTCGAGATCGCCGGGCACCAATCTGGCCAATTCCGGCGTTGCGGCCGTTTGGCCCGTCCTGGTTCGGTCACCAAGCAGAATCAGCCTGAAGGTCGTTTCCATAGTCTACTCCTGTATGTGTGTGTGACGGCACCCGGAGGTCCGTCATTCATACTAGGGGTGCCGAGGGCGAGCGATCAAGCCCGCATTGCGAGACTGCCTCAGTTTGAAATCCAGTGATGCGCATAGAGGGAACGGGTCAGAAGAAACGTGCCTATCGCCGTCATGAAGATGATCACCAGAACACCGAATATCACGGGCATTGACCGACCATCCCAGGGACCCTTTTTCAAGTCGGCATCAACGAGAAGCCAAGCGACGCAAAGAGTTGAGCTGAACGCAATTGCCGCGCTGATCATCGCGCCACCCGCTTTCTGTATGGGCCCCGCACCTTAGCTGGGGCACTCGCCGCATCAACCCGCGCCAGCAGATCGTCAAAGCTTATAAACGCCGAGGCGATCCCGGCTTGCATGGCTGGCGTAGTTTTCAGCTTCGGGTGAGTGCGGACGAAATTATAGAACACGGCGTGGAACGCGACCCTGTGAGCGTGGGTGGCGACCCTCCCAGAGAGCGAGTTCTTCATCGTCCATGGGCGCCAGAAAGTCAGGCGCCTCTCCCAATTGCCCCTCAAGCAATCCAAGCTTGAACTTGCGTTGACGGATTGCCACCAGCCGCACCACCGGCTTGTCCCCACGAGCGATTACGACATCCTCCCCGGCGAGGGCTGCTTCGATCAGCTTGGAGAGGTTGGTCTTGGCGGCGGTGACGGTGAACTGGCGCTTGGGTCGGGTTCGCGAGGCGTGCGACTAGCTTAACCTAACATGGCCCTTTGTCGATGAACCAGCGCAGGCCGCCAATCACACCACCTCCGCCCGCTGTGCCGCCCGCCCCGCCGCCAGGGCCAGCAGGATGGCCGGCGCGACGATCGCGGCCCCCAGCCAGAAGGGGCCGTTCACATTGATCATGGCGAAGAAGAAGCTGGACGCCTGGGGTCCGATCACCCGGGAAAAGGCGCTGGTGGCGTTGTTGAGGCCCATGATCTGGCCCTGGTTGTGCTCGTCGATCGCCCGGCTCATCAGAGCGCCGGCGTTGGGAAAGGCCACCGAGGACGACAGCGCCGTCAGGGCCATCAGGCCATAGGTGGTCCAGCCGCCGTCGCCGAACGGCTGCAGGGCCATGGCGATCACCGTCCCCACCATGCCCACGGCCAGCATCCGCGCCTCGCCGAAGCGCCGCGACAGGGAGCCGGTGATGAAGAACTGGGTGGGCGAGGAGATCAGCCCGGCGATGCCGAAACAGAGCCCGACCTCGCGCGGCTGCCAGGCGTATCGGTGATGGGCCCACAGGCCGAAAATCGATTCGATGCCGTTGAAGGCGAAGCCCACCAAAAACGTCAGCAGGACGAGGGGCCCCACCACCGGATGGCGGACCACCATGCCGATGGCGGCCCAGGGGCTGGGCGGTTTGTGATCGGCCGCCGGCCGCGTCCGGCTCTCGCGCACCGCCAGGGCGATGCCCACCGCCGAGCAGCCGGCCAGGGCCGAGGCCGCCAGCAGGGGGATCTGGAAGCCGATCGGTCCGGCCGACGGCTTGGCCAGCACGCCGCCGATGAACGGGCCGAGGATGAAGCCGATATTATAGGCGGCGCCGAGCCTGGCCATCCGGCCGGCCCGCTGCTCGGCCGGGGTGACATCGGCGATATAGCCCTGGACCACCGAGCCGTTGCCCGCCGCCAGGCCGCCGGCCAGGCGGATGACGAAGGCCATCCAGATGTTGGGCGCGAAGGCCAGGGCGCCATAGCAGATGCAGTTGGCCAGCACCGTGGAGACCAGGATCGGCTTGCGCCCTATGCGATCGGAGAGCCGGCCCCAGAACGGTTCGCCGAAGAAATTGCCGATCGGATAGGCCGAAAAGATCAGGGCGATCTGCCAGGGCGCGGCGTGGAACGAGGCGCCATAGAACGGCAGCAGCGGCACCACGATGCCGAAACCGACGATGTTGATGAACATCACCGACAGCAGGGTGTACATGGCCCAGGCGGAGCGCCGGGCCTCTGGTGCGGGCGCTTCCTGCGTCATGCGCGCGGTGATAGGGCGGCGGGGCGCGCGCGGCAAGGCGAGCGGCGCCTTTGCGGGAGCGCAACCATGATCGAATTCTTCTTCGACTGCTCCAGCCCCTGGACCTATCTCGCCTTCCATAACATCCAGCCGATGGCGGCGGAGCTGGGGGTGAAGATCGCCTGGCGGCCGATCCTGGTGGGCGGCGTCTTCAACACCGTCAACCCCACCGTCTACGCCAGCCGCGCCCAGCCGGTGCCGCAAAAGGCGCGCTATATGCTCAAGGATCTGCAGGACTGGGCGCGCCAGGCGGGCCTCGCCATCAAGATGCCGCCGACGGTCTTTCCGGTGAACAGCGTCAAGGTGATGCGCGCCTGCCTCTTCCTCGAACCGGAGGGCAAACTCGTCCCCTTCGCCCGCGCTGCTTTCGAAGCCTATTGGGGCCGCGACGAGGACATTTCCCAGGACGCCGTGATCGAAGGCCTGTGCGCCGCCGCCGGGGTCGATGCGGCCAAGGTGATGGCGGGCATGGGCGATCCCGCCGTCAAGGCCGTGCTCAAGGCCAATACCGACGAACTGATCGAACGCGGCGGCTTCGGCTCACCCACCCTCTTCGTGAACGGCGCCGACATGTACTTCGGCAACGACCGCCTGGAGCTGGTGAGAGCGGCGCTGACGCGACCTCGCTCTAACTAGCCCTCCCTTTGACCGCCGGCGTCTCTCGCCCCATTACCGGCATGCCGGGCCGTCCCGGCCGCCCATACTCGTTTGATTGGCGTGCACGCGCACGTCATGGCGGGCTGCGGGCCCGTGGATGGCCGGCGACGATCGGCCATGCGGTCGCGGGAGCGGTGAGTGCGCGCCCTACGGCGCTTCCCCCGTCCATTCCCAGTGCCAGGGTTCGAACGGATAGTTGACGAAGCCGTAGTCGGCGGCGTGGGCGATCAGCCAGGCGTAGGCCGGCGACTGGGCCTGGTAGAGCCGGTTGGCGTCGTCGCTGGATTCCGGCGCCTCGCCCGGCGCCGCGCCCAGATAGATATCCATGGCCAGACCCGTGCGATGGGCCGAGCAGAGCGCCCTCGTCACATTGCCGCAATTGCCGTCCTTGGCGCAGCGGGCCGCGTCGGAGTCCGGACTGCGGTAGCCGGAAAAGATCGTCAGCAACCTCGGGTCGGCGGCGATGGCGGGATCGTCGGCCCTGGCGGCGGCGGCCAGGCGGCGATAGGCGGCCAGGGCCCCGATCCGCAGCTGCACCGGCTTGCCTTCATAGCCCTCGGCCGGCGGCGCCCAGGCCAGCCGGTCGGCGCTCGGCGCGTCGGGGCAGACGCCGGTCTGGCTCAGCCGCACGAACGGCCGCGCCAGCTCCCAGGTGGTGTTCATGGCCCCGAAGGTGGCGGCGTCCAGTTGGCCGCTCGCGGGCAGGCGATGGGCGCCCTGCCAGCGCGCCAGGGCCTTGGCGAAGCCCTCCGAGTCCGGCCCGCAGGCGACGCCGATCTCCAGGGCGATGCTGGGCGCATAGATTTGCCAGCCGGTTTCCGGCCGATGGAACGGCGCCCAGGCGAGGGTCGTGAGGCTGGCGCCGTTGGCCGCCGCGGCGGCTTCGAAGCCGGGCGCCGCGCAGTCCGTGACCAAGGGCGCCGGCGCCTTGGCGGTGATGGGCCTAGCTGTTGTTTGGGCCGATGAAACCGGAGGCTTGGCTGGCGGCGCACCGGCGGCCGGCCGCCGGTGTGGGAAGACCAGCACATAGGCGATGAAGGCCAGAGCCGCGAGGCCGGCCAGCCAGACGATCGTCACTCCCAGGCGCCGCAAACCCATTGCCCTCAAACCGCCCCTTGGCCGCCTCGACGTCGAAATCGTCGGCCTCTCAACGGCCGGCGGCCACGCCTGTTCCCGGGCCGGATGGAACCTCCAAGTCGCTCACCCTTTCCCATCCGATGACCGTTGAAGGATGGACCCGATGATAACGCCCCGCGCGCTGCTCTTATGCGCGGCGGCCGCCATGGCCATGGCCGCCGGGCCGGCGCCGCCGCCCAAAGCGCCTCCGGCTCGCGTCGGCTCCCGCCCCAGCTCCGGCGGCGGCTGCTCCCGCGGCGCCGGCCGATCCCGCCGCGGCCATCGACGCCGCCGTCTTCGCGCCCGCCGCCAAGGGCGACGCCTTGCGCGACCAGCTCATCAAGGCCGAGGTCCTGCTGGACCGCGCCCACTTCTCGCCCGGCGTGATCGACGGCCGCGAGGGCGGCAATCTCCAGCAGGCGCTCGCCGCCTATCAAGGCGCCCATGGCCTCAAGCCCGGCCCCCTGGACGCCCCGCACCTGGAACGCCCTCGCCACGGCCGACAAGGCCCCGGCCATGACCCGCTATGTGATCTCGCCCGATGACGTCAAAGGCCCGTTCCTCGGCAAGACCCCCACCGATATGGCTGAGATGGCCAAGCTGAAACACCTTGGCTTCGACAGTCCCCAGCAGCTCCTGGCCGAGCGTTTCCACATGGATCAGGCCCTGCTCGCCGCCCTCAATCCCGGCGCCGACTTCGCCAAGCCCGGAACGGCGATCACCGTCGCGGCCGTGGGCGCGTCGGCCCTGGGCGCTCAGGTGGCCAGCATCGAGGTCGACAAGACCCGCCAGCAGGTTCGCGCCTTCGATGGCGCCGGCAAGCTGCGTGGCGGTCTATCCGGCCACCGTCGGCAGCCAGGAGCGGCCGGCCCCCAGCGGCGATTGGGCGGTGCGCGACGTCGCCCCCGATCCGACCTACACCTTCGATCCGGCGCGGCTCACCTTCGGCAAGTCGAAAGCCAAGCTGACCATCGCCGCCGGCCCCAACAATCCGGTGGGTTCGACCTGGATCGGCCTCACCAAGGACACCTACGGCATCCACGGCACGCCGGACCCCACGCTGGTCGGCAAGCGCGCCTCCCACGGCTGCGTGCGCCTGACCAACTGGGACGCCCGCCAGCTCGGCCTGGCGGTGAAGAAGGGGGCCAAGGTGGCGTTCGTGGGTGAGGAGACCCGGGCCAAGACGGCGGCCTAGGGGTTTCCACGGGCGCCTGCACCCGCGCCGCGCGGGGAAAGCGAGGCGTTGACCGACTACGGTCGGGCGGGCTCTATGGGTGTGAGGGGCAGCATGTTCGAACAGATCACCATCCTGCTGTCGTTCGTCTTCGCGGTCGCCCTGGCGCATCTGCTGTCGAGCACAACCGGTCTCATCCTCGCCCGCGACCGCCTGCGCTTTTCCGGTCTCCTCGCGCTTTGGATGATCAATGCGCTCATCGGCCTCCTGGTGAATTGGCTGAGCATCTGGCAACTCCACATCATCAAGACCTGGACCGTGGTCGACGTGCTGCTTCAGTTCGCCCCGGCGATGCTGCAATACTTCGCCTGTTCGCTGGTCTCGATCCGGGAGGAGAGCGGCGCGCCGCTCGACATGCCGGCGTTCTATGTCGCCCATCGCCACGCCTTCACCGGCGCGTTCGCGGCCATGATGGTCGTCAATCTCTTTCAGAACTTTGTCTATCGGGACAGCAGCGCGGGGATCGGCGGCGCCGATTGGATCGTGGAAGACCTGCTGGTCACGCTGATGCTGGCGGCCGCCCTGGTCGGCGGCTGGTCGAACTCGGTTCGACTGCAGTGGATCGCCGGCTTATCCATGGCCGCCTTGGAGGCCTACATGCTGGCGACGTTCGTGATCACCGCCTAAAGCCACTAGGTCGGCTCTGCGGAATTTGACCTCCTAGACCGCCGCGAGCCGCCGGCACTCGGCCTTGAAGTCGTAGGGCAGAACGCCTTCGCCGGCGCAATCGGGCCAATGGCCGGTGCTCAGCCAATAGTCACATAGGCCAAGCTTGGCGCAGAAGCCGACGAATCTGATATCCTCCATCATTCCGCTATTCGCGATGCGGTCGAAGATGATGGCCGGCGGATAGTTGAACGCTGGCGGGGGACCATTCTCATCCAGCAGGTGAGCGAACGAGGCCCGTTCGATGAACGCGAAGACTTCGTCCGCCAATCCCATCCGGTGGGCCACGACGAGGGAGCTGTAAAAGATGGTCCCGGTGTCGCGAATTTGCTGGTCGATGAGTTGCAGGATGCGTTGGCGGCCGCGCGGCGTGGGATCGCGAAGCAACTCGCCGTCGGCGAGCGCCAAGGCGATGAGCTGGGTGGACAGATTGCGGGCCTGCGCCTCTTGCCGCAGCCGGTCGAATTCTTCCCAGTCGCCCACCATGGCCGCATAGAGCAGAGGCGGCCCGACGAAAAACGGCGCCGCCGGCCATCTTTTCCGGCCCCGCGCGTAGGCTTCGCGGCTTTCGTCGTAACGCCCGACGAGGGCAAGCATATGCGCGTAAATATTGACCGCGGCGAAATGAAGAGGGTCCAGTTCGAGCGCTTGGGAAGCATAGAACACCACCTCCTCGCAGCGCCCGACCGACCCCATCAACCAGGCCATTTCAACCGCGGTTTGTGGATCGCGGGCGCCCGCGGCCAGCGCCCTTTCGAGCGCGACTTCCCGACCGCGATAGTCGCCATAGGGCAGCAACATACTGAGTGTCGCATGAGCCAGCCCACACCCCGGATCCAGCTGCAACGCCCGATACGCGGCGGCGGCCGCATCCGCGTGATCGACGGTCACGTCGATCCCGTCCAGGCCCACATAGCGGCAGGCCAGCGCCCGGCGATGGGCCAGCATCGACCAGGCGGCGAGGAGGTTCGGTTCAAGGCTCACCGCATGCTCCAGCATCTGGATCACCTGGCCGAGCGGCATCCCGGGTTCGGCGGACAAGGCGCGGACCTGCAGATAGAGTTCATAGGCTGCGGTGTCGATTTTCCCGACCGGCGGCATGAGGGCGAAGGCGGTCTCGAGCGCGGCGGCGATGGCGGCGGCGATCTCGTCCTGCAGGGCGAAGATATCGCTCAGGTCGCGGTCGAAGCTGTCGGACCACAGGGTCGTCTGGCCGGCGCACTCGACGAGCTGTGCGGCGATGCGCACGCGTGACCCACTCCGCCGCACCGATCCGTCCAGCACGTGCGTGGCCTTGAGCTCCGCCGCCACGCGCGCCACCACCTTGTCGGCGCCGCGGAACTGGAAGCTGGACGTTCGGCCGATGACCTTGAGCGCGGCGCGCCTCGCCAAGGTCTGCTGGATCTCCTCCGACACGCCGTCGGAGAACCACGCCATGTCGGCCTCGCCCGACAGGTTGTCGAACGGCAGAACCGCCAACAGTGGTGGCTCCGGCGCGCACGACAGGCTCTCCATCACCTCGCCCAGAGCCAGCAGGCGATAGCCAATCCGGGGGATGGTCTCGATGGCGAAGGCGCCCCCCGCTTCGGTTTCCGCCACGCGGCGCAGCCTCTGGATGCAACGGTTGAGGGCGTCTTCGCCCACCGTCACCTTGCCCCAGCACACCTCCATCAGCGCCTCGCGCGATAGGGGCTCACCACCGGCGCGAGCCAGGGCGACCAGGACCTGCATGATACGCGGCTGCAGCCGCGTGCGCCGGCCGCCGGCCACGACTTCGCAGGCCGTGGGCCTGATGTGCGCGCCGCCGACCATGAAGTCCGGTTGGCGCGTCAAGTCGATCCGGCGCCCAAGCGCGATGGCGGCGATGGCGTCGTTCATGAGCGCCCCGGCGGTGTCATTCAGTGATCGAGCGGTTTCCCGTCCTTCCCGACGGGCTAGCTTCGCCTTTTTGACGGCGCCGAACAAGCGCGAACCATTTCGCCGCCCCTCGGGGATGGGCAGGCGCCCCATCGTGTGGGTAGCTGGCCGGCTTAGCCCTACTCCCCCGCCGCCCAGGCCTTGATCAGCTGGTGGGCGATGGCCATGCCCGGCGGGGCCTTGGCGTCGATGAGTTCGCCGCGCGATCAGGGCGCCGGCCTCGTCGCGGGTGAACCAGCGCACCTCATCGATCTCGATGTCGTCGGCCACCGCCTCCTCGGTCTCGACCTCGGCGATCAGGCCGATCATCAGCGACGAGGGATAGGGCCAGGGCTGGGTGGAGTGATAGCGTACGCGAGGTGGCCCGCAGCCGCCGCCTCCTCGAACAGCTCGCGCGCGCAGGCCTCCTCGATGGTTTCGCCCGGCTCAAGGAAGCCGGCCAGGGCCGAATACATGCCCTTGGGCCAGGCCGCCTGGCGGCCCAGCAGGCAGCGTCTCGCCCTTGGTCGCCAGCATGATCACCACCGGATCGGTGCGCGGGAAATGCTCGGTCTGGCAGGCGGCGCAGACCCGCTTCCAGCCGCCTTCGATGGCCTCGGTGGGCTGGCCGCAGTTGGCGCAATGGCGATGCTTGCGACGCCATTCGAACATCGCCTTGGCGGTGGCGACGATGGCCGCCTCATTGGCCGGCAGGGTCAGCGCCAGGCCGCGCAGATCCTCGAACCGGCCAAGGCCCTCCAGCGGCCCGTCGGCCGGATCGGCTCTCGCCCTCCAGGTCGACGGCGAAGACCGCGGTCTCCTTCCAAAGGCCCATGAACAGCAGCCGCTCCGGCCCGCCGGCCAGCGCCTTGGCCATGCCCGCCGCGCAGATAGGCGATCTGCGTCCCGCCCGCCTTTGCGCTCTCCACCAGCGGCTGGCCGTTCCACAGGGCCACGGCCAGAGCAGTCGGGCGACGGCCAGCTGCTCGGCGATCCACGCCTCGTCGGACGCGGCGATAGCTCGCCCGGTCGAGGGGATTGCCGGCGAAGGTGTTGGTGAAGGCTTTGAGGGTCATGGCTGTCGCTCATAGCCGAGGCCGACGCCGTCGTCACATCCTAGGGCGCCATCTGGAAAACGCACCACAAAGACACAAAGGACACAAAGCTTGACGTTGCGCCGCGCCCAAGGCGCGCCACTCGGCCAGCGCCTGAAATGATTGACGGCTTCGCCGTCGCAGGGCCCTTCGCGTTTCTTTGTGTCCTTTGTGCCTTTGTGGTGCGCTTACCCCCTCCGCCGCGACGCGCCCGCTTGCGCCGCGCCGCCCGCCACGCGATATAGGCGGCGGAGATCGGCGATGGGCGGAGGCCTCGCCAACCCGGTCAGGTCCGGAAGGAAGCAGCCGTAACGAGATTTACTCCGGGTCGTCTGCCGGTCTCCACCCGACCCTCTCCCGCGACCCAAGGGGCCGATGACCGACGTCGCCCTCGACGCTCGAGACGACCGCGCCGCCGAGCGCGACGAGGCCACCGCAGACATGTTCGGCGCCGCCCCGGCGCCGCGACGGCGCTGCGAAGTCGCGCCCGCCTACACCGTCCTCGCCCGCAAGTACCGGCCGCGCACCTTCGAGGACCTGATCGGCCAGGAGGCCATGGTCCGCACCCTGACCAACGCCTTCGCCATCGGGCCGCATCGCCCACGCCTTCATGCTCACCGGCGTGCGCGGGGTGGGCAAGACCACCACCGCCCGCCTGCTGGCCCGCGCCCTCAACTACGAGAGCGACACCGTCGCACCAGCCCATCGCTCGACCTGGCCGTCGAGGGCCGCCACTGCCGCGCCATCATCGAGGGCCGGCACATGGACGTGCTGGAGCTCGACGCCGCCAGCCGCACCAAGGTCGACGAGATGCGCGAGCTGCTGGACGGCGTGCGCTACGCCCCGGTCGAGGCGCGCTACAAGGTCTACGTCATCGACGAAGTGCACATGCTCTCGACGGCGGCGTTCAACGCCCTGCTGAAGACGCTGGAAGAGCCGCCGCCGCACGCCAAGTTCATCTTCGCCACCACCGAGATCCGCAAGGTGCCGGTGACCATCCTCTCGCGCTGCCAGCGCTTCGACCTGCGCCGGGTCGAGCCGGAGGTGATCGTCGCCAACCTCGCAGACGATCGCCGAGGCCGAGGGCGCGCGCGATCGAGGCCGAGGCCCTGACGCTGATCGCCCGCGCCGCCGAAGGCTCGGTGCGCGACGCCCAGTCCCTGCTCGACCAGGCCATCGTCCAGGCCGAGCCCGGCCAGACGGTCACCGCCGCCGCCGTGCGCGACATGCTGGGCCTGGCCGACCGCGCCCAGACCATCGACCTGTTCGAGCAGGCCGATGCGCGGCGAGGCCGGCCGAGGCCATCGAGGCCTTCCGCGCCCTCTACGGCTTCGGCGCCGACCCGGCGACGGTGATGCTCGACCTGCTGGAGCACTGCCACGGCGCCTCGGTGGCCAAGGCGCTGGGCCCCGACGCGCTGGCCCTGCCCAAGGACCAGGCGGCGCGGCTGGCCGCGATCGGCGCGGCGCTCTCGGCCGGCAGCCTGTCGCGGCTCTGGCAGATGCTGCTGAAGGCCCACGACGAGGTGCGCCGCGCGCCCGATCCGGCCGCGGCGGTGGAGATGGCCCTGATCCGCCTGGCCTACGCCGCCGACCTGCCCGGCCCGGAGGAGGCGCTGAAGGCGCTGCAGTCCGGCGAGGCGCCGACCCTTGGCGGCTCCGCCGGCCGCGCCGAGCGGTTCCGGCGGCGGCGGATCGGCGCACGGCCCGGGCGCCGCGCGTCAGCCCGACGCCGCCCGCGTCCGCGCCCAGCGCCTGGCCGAGCCGCAAGTCCTTCGAGGATGTGGCCGCCCTGATCGACGCACGCCGCGACATCGCCCTCAAGCTCGATCGTGGAGCAATATCGTCCGGCCGATCAGCTTCCGCCCCGGCGCCATCGACTTCGAGCCGGCCCCAGGCGCCCGGCCAATCTCGCCCAGCGCCTGTCGGCGCGGCTCAAGGAATGGACCGGCCAGCCCTGGCTGGTGGCCGCCCAGGGCGGCGGCGGCGCCGAGACCCTGCTGGAGCGCCAGCACCGGGCCATGGCCAAGGACATGGAGGAGGCGCTGGCCGAGCCCTTCGTTCAGTCGCTGCTGGCCGCCTTCCCCGGCGCCGAGATCCTGGAGGTGCGCCGCATGGCCATCCCGCAGGCGCCGCCCGCGCCCGAAAACGCCGACGAAGCTGTAACCGAGGAGGATTGCAGTGAAGGATCTTGGCGAGCTGATGAAGCAGGCCCAGGCCATGCAGGAGAAGCTGCAGGACGCCCAGGCCAAGCTGGCCGAAAGCTCGGTGGAAGGGACCAGCCGGCGGCGGCCTGGTGCGCCTCACCCTGAAGGGCTCGGGCGAGCTGGCTGGCCTGGTCATCGAGGAGAGCCTGTGGCGCCGGGCGAAGGCGAGATCCTCGCCGACCTGATCGTCGCCGCCCACGCCGACGCCAAGCGCAAGCTCGACCAGGCCCAGGCCGACGTCATGCGCGAGGTCGCCGGCCCCCTGGCCGGCCTGCCGGGCATGCCTGAAGTTGTGAAGTCCGCCTCCGCCGGACCCGAGATCGAACGGCTGATCGCCCTCCTGGCCAAGCTCCCGGGCCTTGGCCCCCGTTCGGCGCGCCGCGCGGCCCTGACCCTGCTGAAGAAGCGCGAACAGCTGCTGGCCCCCTTGAGCGCCGCCCTGGCCGACGCCGCCGAGCGGGTGAAGGTGTGCGAGACCTGCGGCTCGCTCGACACCACCGATCCCTGCGCCATCTGCGCCGACCCCGGCCGCGACGGCGCCCTGATCTGCGTGGTCGAGGAGGTCGGCGCCCTCTGGGCGATGGAGCGCGCCGGCGCCTTCCGCGGCCGCTACCATGTGCTGGGCGGCCTGCTTTCGGCGCTCGACGGCGTCGGCCCGAGGCGCCCTGCGCATCGGCGGCCTTGTCGACCCGCGCCGCCGACGAGGGGGTGCGCGAGGTGGTCCTGGCCCTGCCGGCCACCGTCGACGGCCAGACCACCGCCCACTATCTGGCCGACCGCCTCGCCGGCGCCGGGGTCTCAGGTCACCATGCTGGCCCGCGGCGTCCCCGTCGGCGGCGACCTCGACTGGCTCGACGACGGCACCATCGCCCAGGCCATGCGGGCCAGGCGGCCGGCCTGAATTCCTGGAGCCGAGTTCGCGCCGATCACACCCAGAGGACTGCTCGATGACCGCCTTCAAGACCCTTCTCTACGAGACCGAAAACCGGGTCGCCACCATCACCCTCAATCGGCCCGAGAGCCTCAACGCCATCGCCCACGGCATGCCCGGCGAGATCCGCGCCGCTGTGGAGGCGGCCGAGGCCGATCCGGATGTCCACGTCATTGTCATCCGCGGGGCCGGCAAGGGATTTTGCGGCGGCTATGATCTCAAGCTCTACGCCGAACGTGCCGGGGCCGGCGGCGGCAGCCAGGAGATGCCCTGGGATCCGACCCTCGATTTCACCGGCATGTGGCGCAACACCCAGGACTTCATGAGCCTGTGGCGCGCCTCCAAGCCCACCATCGCCCGCGTCCATGGCGCGGCGGTGGCCGGCGGCTCCGACATCGCTCTCTGCTGCGATTTCCTGATCATGGCCGAGGACGCCCGCATCGGCTATCCGCCGGCCCGCGTCTGGGGCGTGCCGACCCCGGCCATGTGGGTCTATCGGCTGGGTCCCCAGATGGCCAAGGCGATGATGATGACTGGCGACCTGATCGACGGCCGCCGCGCCGTGGAGATCGGCCTGGCCCTGGAATGCGCCCCCGAGGCCGAACTCGACGCGGCGGTGGCGCGCCTGGTCGGCCGCCTGAGCGGCGTGCCGCGCAACCAGCTGATGATGACCAAGCTTGTCGTTAATCAAGCCTATGAGGCCATGGGCCTGGAGAACACCCAGCGCCTGGCCACCTTCTTCGACGGCGTCGCCCGCCACACCCCCGAGGGCCTGTGGTTCCGCGAACGCGCCCAGGCGGTCGGCTTCAAACAGGCCGTCGCCGAACGCGACAGCGGCGCGCAGATCGCCCCCGGCGTCTCCAAACGGCCGAGGGGAAGATAAGGGACTTTGGACCGCCGGCGTCCTCGCCGGCAGCGCGAAGCGCCGTCTTTAGCGAGAAAGAGACGCGATCCGCGGATAACGCAGGTTTCCACGGATGCGGAATGAGCCCATAGGCGCCATCCCCTGGTCGCCTTCAATCTGCGCTCATCGGTGTCATCTGCGGATGTCTCTTTGGAAGACGGGGACTTACGCCCGTGCCGGCGAGGACGCCGGCGGTCCGGGAAAGCTGGCCTGTTGGTTCCCCCGCCGCAGATCCGTCGGCGCTCGGCGATAGGCCTCGCGAAAGGCGGTGTTGAAGCTGCGCAGGCTGGAAAAGCCGGCCTTGGCCGCGATCTCGGTCATGGGAAGATCGGTCGCGTCGATCAGGCGCTTGGCCCGCTGCACCCGCGCGGTGCGCGCCACCCTGATCGGCGTCGATCCCAGATGCGCGCGGAACAGGCGGCAAAGGTGTCTCGGGCCGATCCCCAGCCGCTCGGCCAGGGTGGTCACATCCTCGCCGTCCAGCGCCCCTTCCTCGATCAGCCGCAGCGCCCGGCCGACCGTGGCCCGCACACCGTTCCACGCCGACGAGTGCGGCGCCGCTCTCCGGCCGGCAGCGCAGGCAAGGCCGAAACCCCGCGCGCTCCGCCGCCGAGGCGCTGGGATAATAGCGGACGTTCTTCGATAGCGGCTGGCGCACCGGGCAGACCGGCCGGCAATAGATGCGCGTGGAGGTCACGCCGATGAAGAACCGCCCGTCATAGGCCGGATCGCGGGCATAGCGCGCCCGTTCGCACTCATCGAAATCGAGCGCCGGGGTCCTGTCGACGGCCATGTCCATGTGCGGCTTCCTTTCGATCCGAAAGATAGCACGGCGGCCCGTCTCGGCGCGGCCTCGCCCGATGACCGAGTCCGATTCCCGCGCGCCGCGCGGTTAGTGGCAGACCTTGCGCCTGTTCACGTAGTGGCAGGCGCGCACGGGCTTGGCGACGGCCTCCGTCGCCGGCGTGTCGGTCGCCTGGGTTTCAACCGCCTCAGCCGGCTCATAGACCGTCGGCTCCGGCGCATAGGTCACCGAATGAGCGGCGCGCGGCGTGCTTTTTGGTCGGCGCTTTCTTCGTTGTGACGCAGTCGGCGGACGGCGCGTCCTTGGCGCAGGCGGCCGGCGGCGGGCTGGCGGCGCCGGCCAGGATCGCGGCGGCGATGATCAGGATCGGAGCCCAGTCGGACATCGTTTTCATGGCAGGAGCGCCGACGGGTCGTCTTCTCAATAAAGCACCGAAGGCAGCCAGGCCCCCAGGGGGTCGTTGTAGAGGCCCATGCTCATCAGGGTCGCGGTCTGGGTCACCCGCAGGCCCTTGGCCAGGCACCAGCGCAGCAGCTCGCCGTTGCGTGAAGGGATGAGGATGCCCGGGCCGCCGAATTGCTCGGCCGTCGCGATCAGGGCCTTGAGATCGTCGGTGGTCTCGGCCACGGCGTGGCCGAAGAAGGCGACCTGGCTTGCGTAGGCGGTGATCCGCCCGCCGCGCTCCACCACCCGCGCCAGCCCCCGGCCGACGGCCTCGGCCAGCTCGCCGCCGCGGTGAACGCCATGAACCCGGGCGCACAGGGCGTCGCAGGCGGCGAGATCGGCGTCGGTCGCCACGCGCACGGCGTAGCCGGCCACGGCCTCGCCGATCGCCGGGCCCTGAAGGCATGAGAGATGCTCGCGCACATCGAATCCCAGCTTCGAATAGAGGGACAGTGAGCGGCAATGGTATCCGGCCTGCACCAGGCGGATGCCGGCGAAGCCCTTGGCCGCGGAACGCTCCATCACCGCCTCCATCAGGCGCCCGCCCAGGCCCTGGTTCTGGATCTTCGGATCCACCGTGATCGGCCCGACGCCGCTGATCGGATTGAGCTCCATGAGAAAATTGCTGCCGGCGATCTGGCCATCCACCTCGGCCACCATGCCGTATGTGCCCGCAACGCCCAGCATGCTCCTAAGCACGGCCACGCCCATCTCGGCGCTGGAAAAATCCGGCGGAAAACCGTGCGCCGTGGCGATGGCGTGGAACGCCTCGTAGCAGATGCGCCCGGCCTCGCCCGCGTCCTCCGGCCGGCCCTCGCGAAGGGTGATGGTCATGGTGGTGTCCCGTTTTCGCGCCCAACTGCTCACGCTAGGCCTTCCACGGATGCCGGGCAATCAACGGGAAATCCCGGACACCCAGCGCTGATCCGCACGCATAACCACACCCCCTACCGTCATCGCCGGGCGCCCATCCTTCCTTCGCTTATGGCCGGCGGCCCATGATCTCGGCGCCCGCCATGGCCGTGCGCACGCACGGCCACCCCACGGAAGCGTGTTCATGGATCCTCGACACTGACGCCCGAGGATGACGTTTGTGGAGGTGGAGAGGCGGGCTGGGCGAACACGATAGCCCCAAGCTCGAGAGCAACCTTCCCCGTTACCACCATCCCACCATGCCCCGGACGAAGTCGCGGAGCTTGGCCGGGTCGTAGGCGGCGCCGTCCTTGAAGACCATCGTCACCGCTTCGATGTCGGCGATATTTTTCGAAGGGTC
This sequence comes from uncultured Alphaproteobacteria bacterium, assembly GCA_963817995.1. GTDB lineage: Bacteria > Pseudomonadota > Alphaproteobacteria > Caulobacterales > Caulobacteraceae > Acaudatibacter. The sequence continues at coordinate 170,521 of CAWFQJ010000009.1, read as the reverse complement.
GCCGGCGACGACGATGAGGTCGGCGCGCTTGCCGGCCTCCACCACGCCCACCTCGCCATCGACGCCGAGAAAGCGGGCGCCGTCCAGGGTGGCCATGCGCAGCACCTCCAGGGGTGGATGGCCCGCCGCCGACCATGGCCTCCAGCGCCCGATCGTCGGCGAAGCCGGCTATCAGGCCGCCATCCTGGGCGTCGGAGCCCAGCACCATCCGCCCGCCGGCGGCGAGAAACTGGCGCTCCAGGGCGCGCACATAGGCGCGCGCGGGGCCAAGCTCGGGATGGGGACGGGCCAGCCAGGCGTCATAATTGGCCAGGGCCGTCGGGTGCAGAAACGATCGCTCCTCGGCGCTCAGCGGTGGGCTGGCTCCGGTGGCCGGGGTGCTGGTCAGCACCACCCCTTCGACTTACCAGGAGGGCGATCAGCGCCTTCGCCTTCTGAGGATCGGGCGGCGTGGGCGTGGGGTCATCCGGCCTGGCGCCGAGCTCCTCCAGGCAGGCCGAAAACGAATGCTCGATATTGTCGATCCCCAGCTCGGCGGCCTGGCGGCAATTGATCCGGCCCAGGTGGCCCGTCACCTTCAGGCCAAGGGCGTGCGCCGTCTCGATGACGCCCGCGGCGGCGTCGGGCGTCAGATCCGAATAGATCTTGAAGGAAGTGGCCCCGCGAGCGGCCCAGTATCGCACCTCCCGCTCGCCATCCGCCTTCGTCCTTACGATATCGTCGCCGAGAAAATGGTCGCTGTAGCCGTTGAAGAACGGCCCGGTGACGAACATGCGCGGCCCGGCGATCCGGCCCTCGTCGATGGCGAGCTTGAGATTGAGATCGGTCATCGGCTCATCGCCGCCGGCGGTCCGCAGCGTGGTCACCCCGGCGGCGAGATAGAGCCTGGGAAAGCTCACCGCCTGGGAATGCCAGATCCGGAAGCCGGAAAAATACATCATGTGCTCGTGCAGCATGACCAGTCCGGGAAGAACGCTGTGGCCGCTGAGTTGGCGCTTCTCGGCGCCGGCGGGAATCGGCGTGGAGTCCATCGGCCCCACCGCGGCGATCCGGCCGTCCCTGATGACCACGGTCTGATGCGGGCGCGCCGGCGCGCCGGTTCCGTCGATGACATTGACATCGATCAGGGCCGTGACCGGCGCCGAGGGGAGCTGAAACGAGCGCACTTCCTCGGCCGAGCCCGGCGGCGCGGCGAAAGCGGCGCCTTGGAGGGTCGCCATCGCCGCCGACACGATCCCCAATGCCTTCCAAACCCGCATAGCCCCTCCGCCCTGGCCCGAGGCGCTACTTGAGCCCCTCCTCCCCGGGCGAGGCAAGGAAATCGGCGACGCCCCCTACCCGATCCATCCCAGCGGCCGCCGAAACAGGGCCATGCCGCGACCTGCTTGCCTCCCCAGCGGTCGGCTTGACGCACTGTAGTTTATACACTACAATCCACCATGTTCGAGCTTAGGCAAACCGAGGCGTTCCGCAAATGGCGAACGGGCCTTCGCGATGTGCGCGCTCGCGCTCTGATCGCCTCAAGACTGGATCGCCTCGCCTTTGGACACACGGGTGACGCGGCGCCTGTCGGAGATGGGATTAGCGAGCTGCGTATCCACCACGGCCCAGGCTACCGGGTCTATTTCAAGACGAAGGGCCAAGTGGTGATCATCCTGCTCTGCGGCGGCGACAAGAGCACCCAGACAAGGGATATCAGGGCGGCCAAACGGCTCGCTGAACTCTGGAGCGATTGACGATGACTGAAAAACCCACCCCTTACGATCCGGCTGAAGACCTCGGTTCAGACGAAGCGGTCGCAACTTTCATGTCGGAGGCCTTCGCCACCGGCGACGTAGGCTATGTCGCCCATGCTCTGGGCGTCGTGGCCAGAGCCAAGGGCATGTCGCAAATCGCCCGCCAGACCGGCCTTTCACGCGAACAGCTCTATCGATCCTTCAGCGAAAACGGCAACCCGACGCTCAAGACCACCTTGGCCGTGATGAAGGCGCTGGGCGTCGACCTGGCGGCGACTGCGCGGGCGTGAAGCTCTGCGCCAAGCGGCGAGCCCTCCCTAGCCGATCCACCCCAACGCCCGCCGGAACAGGCTCAGCGTCTGGGCGTGGAGGGCGTCGCCGGTGGACTTGTCCGCCTTGCCGGCGGCGGCGCGGGCGTGGGTGCCTTCGAGGATGATGCCGAGCTTGAAGCAGGCGAGGACGGCGTACCAGTCCATGTGGCGCATATCCCGATCGGTCTGGGCGCCGTAGCGCTCCACCAGTTCGGCGGCGGTGGGAAAGCCTTCCCAGGGCGTCACGGTCAGGCGCTCGCCCGGCGGCGCGTCGGGCAGGGGCCAGGTGGCCATCAGCCAGCCGAGGTCGAGCAGGGGATCGCCGATGGTGGTCAGCTCCCAGTCGACGATGGCGGCCAGCGCCGGGCCGTCGATAGCGATAGAGCACATTGGCCAGGTGATAGTCGCCGTGGATGATCCCCGGCTTGAAGCTCGCCGGCCGGTGCGCCTCCAGCCAGGCGCCGACCTCGTCCACCCCCTCGATCTCGCCCGGCCCCGCCCAGCCTTCATAGTCGGCGTAGGAGGCGAGCTGCTTTTTCCAGCGGCCGACCTGGCGCTCGAGAAAGCCCTCGGCGCGGCCGAGATCGGAGAGGCCGGCGGCCACATAATCCACCCGGCCCAGGGCGGCGATGCCGTCCACCAGCGCCAGGCCCATGGCGTGGCGAATAGCCGGATCGCCGGCGTGCAGCGGCGGCAGGCCCACGGTGGGATTGAAGCCCTCGATCGGGCGCCATGAGGTAGAAGGCCGCGCCCAGCACATCCTCCTTAGGGCACGCCGCGATCAGACGCGGATGGGGCACGTCGGTGTCGGCCAAGGCCGCCAGCACCCGAGCCTCCCGGCGCATGGTCTCGCTGCCATCCATGCGCGGATGCAGGGGCGGGCGGCGCAGCATGAACTCCCGTTCGCCGCGGCGGAATTTCAGCAGCAGGTTCTGGGTGCCGCCGGGCGGCCGCTCCGGTGCCTCGATCGGCCCGGCCTCCAGGCCCCGCTCATCCATCCAGGCGACGAGGTCGATCCAGATCGACCCACTCGCGCCAGGCGTCGAGGGACGGATTGGCCCCGCTCATGCGATGGGCTGGAAGCGCACGCCGCCGATCAGCACGCCCCTGTCGTTCACATCCAGCCCCGCCGCGCGGGCGCCGGCCAGGGTGTCCTCGACGTCGGAGACCTTCAGGGCGATGGCCGAGATCAGCGTCGCGCCGGGCGCGCCGGCTTCGAACCGCACCTCGCCGTGCGCGAGTGGTAGATGGAGGGGATCGTCCGCGGCCGGAGCAACATCCAGCAGCGCCGACCACTTCGCTGCCAGCGCCTCCGGCTCGGCGTTGGCCAGGGTCAAACCGGCCAGGTCGATCACCCCGGCGGTGCGCGCCTCGCGCCAATCCGGTCCGGCTGGCCACCAGTCGCCATAGGGTTCCAGATAGTCGGCCGCCGTCCGCTGTTGATCGATGGAGACCAGCATTCCGCCGAAGTCGGCCGGATGGAAATGGCTGGCGCGATAGGCCTTGGTGTCGATGTCGTCGACCACGCGGACGCCCAGGGCCGAGACCCGGGCGCGCTCGGCCTCCGCGTCGGGCGTCTGGAGGATCACCATATAGCCGGCGTCCCCGCCCCGCCGCGCCAGGTACCGCGCCGCCGAGGCGTCCTCGCGGATCGGCTGCACCACCTCGAGGAACCCGGTCCCGGCCGGCAATACGGCGTTCTTCAGCCCGTAGTGATGGATGCCCGGATCGTTGTAGGCGACCTTAAGCCCAAACACCGAAGCCAAGGCCCCGGTCACCAAATCCAGATCCCGCGCCGCAAGAGCGATCTGCCGCAAACGCATCAGGCTTTCCTCCTTTAACGGCCGGCGCCACGGATGCGGCGTCTATCCAATTCACCACGAAGGACACGAAGGACACGAAGGGCGCCGGAATACTGCGCCGAAGGCGCGAAAAACCATCGGTTGGGAAAAGATGGGCCTTCGGCCGAGCGCCTCCAGCCTCTTCGTGTCCTTCGTGGTAAAAAAGACCTCGCCACGCCTCCCATCATCGCCCCTGAAACACCGGCGCGCGTTTTTCGACGAAGGCCTTGAACGCCTCGGTGGTGTCCTGGCTCTGGAAGAGGCGCATGTGCTTTTCACTCTCCAGGGCGATGTAGTCGGAAAGGCCGAGCTTCTCGGCCGCCAGGAAATTGGCCTTCATCGCCGCCAGGGCCAGAGGCGCAGCCCGTGCCAGGCGCGCGACCACCGCCGCCACCTCGGCCTCGAAATCCGCCGCCGCGCTCACCTTGGAGACAAGGCCGATGCGCAGGGCCTCCGCCGCGTCGAACTTGCCCGGGAGGAAATAGAGCTCCCGCGCCTTGGCCGCGCCGACCAGCCTTGGCAGCGTCCATGGCCCGCCCATGTCGCCGGCGACCCCCACGTCCAGGAAGGCGGTGTTGAAGCGCGCCGTCTCCGAGGCCAGGCGCAGGTCGCAGGCGCAGGCCCAGCCGAACCCGGCTCCGGCGCAGGCGCCATTGATCGCCGCGATGGTCACCGCCGGCATTTCGTGCAGCAGCACCGCGACATTGAACTCCCGCGTGGTCGGAAAGGCGCGCGGCGCCGGCGCCGCCCCCGCATCGGCCCCGCCATAGTGCTTGACGTCGGCCCCTGGACAGAAGTCGGCTCCCTCGCCGCGCAACACCAGCACCCGCACGCCGGGATCGGCCGCCAACTCGCTGAGCACGCCATAGAGCTCGACCATCATCGGCCCGCCGATGCTGTTGCGCTTGCCTGGCCGGTTGAGGCTCACCCGCGCCGCCGGGCCGTCGCGCTCGACGATCAGGGTCTCATAGGTCTTGGTCATGATTGCTCTCCGGCCCAGGCGGCGAAAGCGGGCGCGCGCCGCTCGACAAACGAGGCGGCGCCTTCAGCGGCGTCGGGATGGGCCAGGGCCTGCGCCATTAGGCCGGCGCTCTCCCACGAGGCTTCCAGGAACGGCATGGCCAGGTGGCGATGGACCTGGGCCTTGATCACGGCGATGGCGCGGGGCGAGGCGGTGCGCGCCATCTCCTCGACATAGGCCGCCACGGCCTCGATCAACGCCTCGGGCTTTGTCACCCGATCGGCGAGGCCGATGTGATAGGCCTCCTCGGCCCCCACCTTGCGCGAGCTCCACAGCAGGTCGAGCGCCCGGCTGAGGCCGACCATGCGCGGCAGCAGCCAGCTTGAGCCGTGCTCGGCGATCAGGCCCCGGCGTGAGAAGATGGTGATCAGGCTCGCGCCTTCGGCCATGAACCGAAGGTCGCACATCATCGCCAGGATGAAGCCGCCGCCGGCCGCCACGCCGTTCACCGCCGCGATCACCGGCTTGGAGATCTCGGTCAGGAAGGCGAACAGGGCCGGGTTGCGCGTCCGGTCCTCCGCGGCGCGGGTCGGCGCCTTGCCCGCGGCGTGATCGGCCAGCACGCTCATGTCCAGCCCCGCGCAAAAGCCGCGCCCGGCGCCGGTGATGCAGATCGCGCTCACCTCCGGATCGGCCTCCGCCCGGCCCGCCAGGGTCTCGATCTCGCCGATCATGGCCAGGGTCAGGGCGTTCAGCGCATCGGGCCGCTCCAGCCGGATGATCGCCAGGCGCCCACGCCGCACATAGCCGACCGCCGCCTCGCTCATCCTCACGCTCCATCCCGATCCGGATCGCCGCCCGGCCCTTTCACCTTAAGGCCGCCGCCAAGCGGGCGGCAAGCCAGCCCGGCCTTCCGAGCCGAGCCACCTTGAAATTCGACATCTATCTAATTAGAAAAGTGTCGAAGGAGATGCGTCGTGACCGAAACCCTGCTGGAATTTTTCAAGGCCCTGGCTCACGAGAGCCGGCTGCGGATCGTCGGCTTGCTCGCCCAGGGCGAGCGCAGCGTGCAGGAGCTGGCCGAACTGCTGGCGCTCAAAGAGCCCACGGTTTCGCACCACCTGGCCATCCTCAAGGCCCAGGGCCTTGTCACCGTCCGGGCGGAGGGCACGACACGTTGGCATGCCCTGGATCTGGCCGCCCTGGAACAGCTGACCAAGCGGGTGCTTGAGCCGGTGGGCGGAATCGCCGCCGCGCCGCCTCCCGTCCTGGTCGGCGACGCCAAGGTGCTGCAGGCCTTCCTCGACGCGGAAGGGCGGCTCAAGACCATCCCCGCCAGCCGGCGCAAGCGCGGCGTGGTGCTGCGCTGGTTGATTGAGGCGTTCGAGCCCGATCGCCGCTACGCCGAGGCCGAGGTCAACGAACGCATCCAGGCCAGGCATTGGGATTGCGCGACCCTGCGGCGCGAACTGATCGGCCACAGGATGATGGCGCGCGAGAACGGGGTCTATTGGCGCCTGCCGCAGGAAGGCTGGGTCGCCGGCGGCGAGGCCTGACGCGTTGGCCCAGGACTCATCGCCCTGGGCCGGGGCGGCGCCCTATCGCCCGCTGTTGAGATAGACGGCGGCGGCCTTCATCTCGGCGCTGGCCTGATCGAGCAATTCCTTGGCGCGGCGAAGATGGCCGCCGGCGTCGTCGCGGTTGTCGCGCTGGGCCTGGCTCAGCCGATCCCACGCCTGGCGCGTATAGGCCTGGGCCGCTTCGATATTGCCGTGATGGCGGCCGACGTCCTGCTCCGGCGGCGGCACCGGCTGGGCCGACGCGGCGGCGGCGCCGAGCAGCGCCATGGCGCAGGCGGCGGTCAAAAATCGCTTCATCGGAGTATCTCCCTTGGCTGTGATTATTGATTGGATTGAAATATCCGCACCCCCGGCGAGTTGGAAGACCCACTGACGGATATGACCGTGCCCATCCCCACCCCTCGCTTGGTGATCCGCGCCTGGACGCCGCGGGATTTAGCTCCCTGGGCCGCCATCCAGCGCGATCCGGAGGTGAAGCGGTTCTACTATCCGGCGATCCTCTCGCGGCGGAAGTCGGACACCACGATCGAGCGATGCATGAGCCATTTGGCGCAATACGGCTTCGCCTTCCTGGCGCTGGAGCGGCGGGAGGATGGGGCCCTCATTGGCGGCGCCGGGCTTTCATGGACCGATGACGTGCCCGGCGGCCCGGCCGTCGAGATCGGCTGGATCCTCGGCCGCGCGTTCTGGCGTCAAGGCTATGCACGCGAGGCCAGTCTCGCCTGGTTCGCTCACGGCTGGTCGATCGGCCTGACCGAGATCGTCGGCTACACCTCGGTCATCAACACCCCTTCACGGGCGGTGATGGAGTTGCTGGGCATGACGCGTGACCCTGCCGACGATTTCGCCGATCCCACCGTGCCGACGGATAATCCCCTTAGCCCTCACGTACTTTATCGGATCGCCGCGCCTGGATGATCTTGTGGGACGCGTTCAGTCTTCCTCGGCCGGGCCGTCGTCCTGAGCCAACAGACCTTCGTGGGTCTCGTGCAAGGCCTGGATCACGGTCTGCGGATCGGCGGGGGTCGACATGGCTTCGGCCTCGTGGTCGGCGCGATCGGCGAGGGTGGGGCTATCACGTCGCAATTCCTCGAAAAGGGCGATCAGCTTGGAGGTCTTCTGTTCGGTGAGCACCGCCAGCTGAAGGGTGAGCTGTTCGCGCAGCTCGGAGATCTCGTCCTTGCGCCTCTGGCTGATCAGCACCAGGGCGGTGATATAGATCGCCCCCAGGCCCGACGCTGTCTGCAGCCAGGGCCATGGCGGCTGGTCTAGGCTGGGCCGGCCCAGCCATCCCAGAAAGAGATTGCCGCCCACCCAGAGAGCCGCCGCCGCCGTCACCGCGCCGATGAAGGCCGGCCGCGCCACCAGGGCGGTCATGCGATCGACGGTGCGCACCAGGGCGCTCGCCCGCCGATCATGCTGGGCGTGCAACTTGGCGATGGCCTGGACGGTCTGCTCGACGTGGTCGGGCAGACTTGCCTGATCAAAGGATAGCTCGGATGGCGCGGGCGATGTCATCGCAGCCAAACGCGCGGCGACGCTTTCGGCGCCACGCGTTGGAAAACTATTGCAGCGCTTCGGGCCGGTCCGCCGCTCAATAGCGCGTCATAACTTATGAAATGACATTTTCATCCAGGCGCCACATATAGGAACATGCCATCGCCACGCGTGGAGCCGCCATGAACAAGATGATCGACGTGCGCATCGCCTCCAACGGCCGCATGGTGCTGCCCCGTTCCGTGCGCGACGTGCTGGGGGTGAAGGGGGCGGGCGTGGTGATGCTCTCGGTGGAGGGCGACGAGGTGAGGCTGACGTCGATGCGCAGCGGCGTCGAGCGCGCCCAGGCCCTGTATCGCGCTCATGTCACGGCCGACGAGGCCAGCGACTGCTTTCTCGCCGATCGGCGGCGTGAAGCCGCCCGGGATCGGGACGCCGAGACGGGGGCATAGTTCATGGCCTCCGTGGTGTTCGACGCCTCGGCGGTGATCGCCCTGCTGAGGAACGAACCCGGCGCCGAGATCATCGCGGCCTACGCCGGCGACGCGGTCATTTCGGCCGTCAATCTGCAGGAGGTGGTGAAGGCGCTTCTTGTGCGTGGCGCGCCGATCGAGGCGGCGCGCGCGATGATCGACGAGCTCCATCTGGAGGTGCGCGCGCACGGCGCCGTCGACGCCTATGGCGCTGCCGCCCTGCACCATGCGACGCGGGAATTCGGCAGCGGCCTTGGCGATCGCACCTGCATGGCCCTGGCGATCGCCGAGGGCCTGCCCGCCATCACCACCGACCGGGATTGGCTGAGGCTCGACATCCCCGGCCTCGCCGTCACCCTGGCCCGAACCTGACCCCGCTCGCCAAATCGCGAAAGCCCGGCTAGGCTCCCTCTGGAATGGCTTTCGACACCGCGCACCAGCCCGCTCCGCCCCAGCCGCCGCATGGCGTGGTGTTCTTTGATCGGCAGGAACTCACCCAGCTTCTCGGCCTCTATGGCCGCATGGTCGCGGCCGGGCATTGGCGCGACTACGCCATCGATGGGCTGAAGGACGCGGCGGTGTTTTCGGTCTTCCGCCGCTCCAGCGAGACGCCGCTCTATCGCATCGAAAAGCGCCCGGCCCTGGCCCGGCGCCAGGGCGCCTGGATGGTCACCGCCCACGGCGGGGTGATCCTGAGGCGCGGCCATGAGCTGGCCCAGGTGCTGCGCCTGTTCGACAAGGCCCGCTTCGCCGTGGTGGAATAGAGCAAAAGGCCCCGGCGTTCCCGCCGGGGCCTCCTGAAGGTTTCGGACTTTCGCCCGCGCCTAGCGGCGAGCGCCGCCCATGAAGTAGAGCAGGAAGCGGAACAGGTTGATGAAGTCCAGATAGAGGCTGAGCGCGCCGTAGCTGGTCGCCACGCTCATGGCCGCCTGGTCGCCGCCGAGCTGGTAGTAGGTCATCTTCAGCCGCTGGGTGTCGAGGCGATCAGGCCGGCGAAGATCAGCACGCCGATCACGTTGATGACGAACACCAGCGCCGGCGAGTGGAAGAAGATGCTCGACCAGCGATGGCGACGATCAGGCCCCACAGGCCCATGATCAGGAAGCTGCCCATGCCGGTCAGGTCGCGCTTGGTGGTGTAGCCCACCAGGCGAGAGGCCGCCGAAGGCGGTCGCGGTGACCAGGAAGGTCTGGAAGATCGACGACACCGCTGTAGAGCAGGAAGACGCTGCCCAGCGAGGCCCCGATCAGGGCGACGATGGCCCAGTAGATGATCGCCGGCGCTGCGCGGCGATTGCTTGCGCGCGAAGCCCTGGAAGAGCAGGATGCCGATCGGCGCGAAGGCGACCACCATGCCAAGGATGGTGAAGCCGACGCCGGCCCATGGCGTCGGTCTGCCACAGCAGGTCGCGCACCGCCGGCACATTGCCGGTGACATAGGCCAGGGCGCGCCGAGAGCACGAGGCCCAGGGCCACCTTGTTGTAGACGCCGAGCATGAAGCCGCGCAGACCGGCGTCCACCGCCATGTCGGGCGCGGTCGCGGTCGTGGGCGTAGCCAGTCCGCGGTCGAAGTCGCTCATATGAGAGAAACCCTTGAAAAGTTCCTGCGTCCCATCTGGACGCTCAAGCGCAAATATCGTCCTCCCCGCGCCTCTACGCAAGGTGGAGATATATTAAGCCACGTTTAGGTGAAGGAAGCGTTTCACCCCTCCCGCAGGATCGGCGCGGGCCGCCTCGCCAGGGCCGCCGCCGCGGCCGCCAGGCCGCCCAGCCCCGCGAGGATCGCCGCGCCGCCGATCAGGGCCACCACCCCGGTCCAGTCGACGCTCCATTTCGCCTCGAACACCTTCACCACCACCGGCCAGGCGGCCAGATAGCCGATGGCGACGCCGGCGACCCCGGCGATGAGGCCCACCGCGCCGTATTCGATCCCATAGGCGGCGAGGATCTGGCCGCTGTCGGCGCCCAGCACCTTGAGGATCGCCGCTTCCCTCGCCCGGCGCCGCGCGCCGGCGGCGATGGCGCCGGCCAGCACCAGCAGCCCGGCCAGGGCCGCCACCGCGCCGGCGCCTCGGATCGCCAGGGCCAGACGGCTGAAGAGATCGCCGGCCGCCTCCAGCTGGTCGCGCACGCTGATCACGTTCACCCGTGGAAAGCTGGCGCCGAGCGCGCGGGTGGCGCGCCGCTCCTCGGGCCGGGTGGCCTTGGCGATGGCGACGTCCGAGAGATCGGCCCCGGCCAGCGCCGCCGCGTCCACCACCACCGGGAAACTGGCCCCGAAGCCGCCGAGGTCGATCTTGCGCAGCACGGCCACGCGGGCGTCGATCTGCCGGCCGAGGATCGACAGGGTGATGGCGTCGCCCACCTTCAGCCTCGCGCCCTTGGCGGCGTCGGTGGAAAGGGCCACGAGGGGCGGCCCGGCATAGTTAGCCGGCCACCAGCGTCCGGCGACGATCCCGGCCTCGCGCGGCGCCGCGCCCAGGGCCGAGAGGGTGATGTCGTTGTCATAGGCCCAGCGGTCGGCCGGATCGATCCGGGCGCGATCCACCGTCACCCCGCGCACAGCGGTGATCCGGCCGGTGGCGAAGGGCGCGCGCAGATAGTCCTTCGGCGTCAGCGGCCGGCCGAAGGCCTTGGCCAGGGCGGCGTCGAAGGCCGGGCCTTGGTCGCCCGGGATCTCGGTGAACACCAGGGCCGGCGCGGTGCGCGGCGCCACGTCGCGCACCTGGGCCAGGAGGCTCGACTGGATCAGCACCACGGCCGCCAGCAGGGCGACGCCGAGGCCGATCGCCGGGCTCGCGGTGCGGGCGGCCGAGCCGGGGCCGGCGAGATTGGCGAGGCCGATCCGCACGGCCCCCCGGGTCCTGGCCCTCAGCCGCCCGGCGCCCCTGGCCGCGCCGGCGCCGATCAGCCACAGCACGGCGAAGCCGGCCGCCACGCCGGCGATCATCACCGCCGCGGCTATAGGCGTCGGGGCGGTCAGGATGGCGAGGCCGCAAAGGCCGGCGGCGGCCATGCCGGCAAAGATGATCTCGACGCCCAGGGCCGGACGGGCGGAAAGGTCTCGCCGGAAAAGCGCCGCCGGCGGGGTCGCCCGGGCTCTCGCCAGCGGCGGCAGGGAAAAGGCGGCGGCCGCCAGCAAGCCGAAGGCGCCGGCCTTGATCAGCGGCCCCGGATAGACCGCGAACAGAGCCGGGATGGGCAGATCCTTGCCGATCAGGGCGCCCAGGATCAGCGGCCCGGCGGCCCCGACGCCCAGGCCGATCGCCACGCCCAGGGCCGCCAGCACGGCGATCTGGATCAGATAGACATCCCGCGCCAGGGTCCCCTCCGCGCCCAGCGCCTTGAGCACGGCGATCGAGCCGGTGCGAGTCTCGAGATAGGCTGACACCGCGCCGGCGACGCCGAGGCCGCCGGCCACCAGGGAGGCCAGGCCGATGAAGCCCAGGAAATATTCCAGCTGGTCGATCAGCCGCTGGACGCCGGGCGCGGCGTTGTTGCGGTCGCGCAGGCGATAGCCGCCGCGAAGCTCGCCCATGCCCAGTGCGCGCTTGAGATCGGCCTTCACCGTCAGCAGCGGCGCGCTGGCGGGGATGGCGATGCGCGCCGTCTCGCCGAACGGCAGGCCTGGGCTGAGAAAGCCGCCGGCCTCCACGGTCGAGATGCGGGTCAGCACCCGTGGCCCCAGAGCAAAGCCGCGCCCCAGCCGATCCGGCTCGGAGATCAGCACCGCCCTGGCCACCACCGGCACGTTGCCGACCAGAAACCGATCGCCGAGCTTCAAGCCCAGCCGGTCGAGCAGCGGTTGCTCCACCGCCGCCCCGGCCGCGTCGCCGACGGGCGCCAGCGCCGCTTGCAGACTGGCCGCGCCGGAGAGCTCGACCTTTCCCGCCAGGGGATAGCGGTCCGAAACGCCGCGCAGCTCCACCAGCCGCCGCTCGCCAGATGGCGCCTCGGCCATGGCCTGGGAGGCGACGGCGTAGTCGACCTTCCCGGTACGGACGAAAACGCCGCGCTCGGCGTCGGTGAACCGCCGTTGGTCGACGCTCACCAGCAGATCGCCGCCCAGAATCTCCCGGCCCTGGCTGGCCAGACCTTGGCGGAAGGCCTCGGCCGTCGACCCCGCCGCCGCGATCGCCGCCACGCCCAGGGCCAGGCAGGCGAGGAAGATGCGAAAGCCCCGCACCCCGCCGCGCAGCTCCCGGGCGGCGAACCGAAAGGCCAGCCTCACGCCGCCCCGCCCTCGACCATCCGTCCATCGGCCATCCGCGCCACCCGGTCGGCCCGGGCCGCCAGGACCGGATCGTGGGTGACCAGCACCAGGGCCGCGCCGGTCTCCGCCGTCAGGTCGAACATCAGCTCGGCGACGAGTTCGGCGTTGGCCGCGTCGAGATTGCCGGTGGGCTCGTCGGCGAACAGCAAGGCCGGCTCGGCCGCGAGCGCCCGGGCCAGAGCCACGCGCTGCTGCTCGCCGCCGGAAAGCTGGTGCGGATAGTGGCCGGCGCGGCCGGTCAGACCCACGCGCTCCAGCCAGTCGCCAGCCACCTTGGCCGCCCCGTTTTGGCCGGCGATCTCCAGCGGCGCCGAAACGTTCTCGGCCGCCGTCATGTTCGGCAACAGGTGGAATGACTGGAAGACCAGCGACACTCGCCCGCGCCGAAGCCGCGAACGGCCATCCTCGCCCAGATCCGCCAAGTCTTGACCGAGCAGCTCGACCGTTCCGCTCGTCGGTCGCTCCAGCCCGGCGGCCACGGCGATCAGGGACGACTTGCCGCAACCCGAGGGCCCGATCACGGCCACCCGTTCACCCGCCGGCACGGCGAAATCCACCCCGCGCAGAATCTCGACCGGACCAGCGGTCGAGGGCAGGGTCAATGTCACCCCGCGCAGGGTCAGCGGCGCGGCGTCGGCGCGTTCGTCGGGCATGGATCCTCGGGGCTTAGGCGAACGCGGCGCTTGGACTAAATAGGGACAACCAGTGCATAAACGAGGATCATTTTTGTACAATCGCAGAGGCGTCTTCGCACTTCTGGCAAGTAGCGTTTGCGCCGCCGCCGAGGCTGCGGCCGCGCCGGTGGTGACGATCCTCGGCGATTCGATCACCGCCGGCCTTGGCCTTCCGGCCAGCCAGGCCCTGCCGGCCCAGCTCCAGGTGGCCCTGGCCCGGCTCGGCGTTCCGGCGACCGTTCGAGGGGCCGGGGTTTCGGGCGACACCACCGCCGGCGGCCTCGCCCGCGTGGGCTTCTCCGTTCAGGCCGACACGGCCCTTTGCGTGGTGGCGCTTGGCGGCAACGACCTTCTGCAGGGCGTCCCGCCGGCCGAGACAAAAGCCAATCTTGTCAATATTATAGGCAAGCTCAAGGCGCGGCGGATCGGGGTGCTGCTGGCCGGGCTGACCGTCCCGCCGACCATCGGCGCAGGCTACGCCCGCGACTTCAACGCTGTTTTTCCCGCCGCGGCCAAGGCCGGGCATGTGCCGCTCTATCCGGACCTGCGCGCCGGCGTCGGCCAAAATCCCGCGCTCAATCAGAGGGATGGCATCCACCCCAACGCCGCCGGCGCCGCCATCATCGCCGGCCGCCTGGCGCCGGTCGTGGCCAAGGCCCTGCGCACCCCCCGATGATCCGCCTCTTCGCCGCCCTGGCCGTGCCCGGACTCATAGCCGAGGGCGTGGGCCATCGCTTTCAAGGCCTGCCCGGCGCCCGCTGGCGACCATTGGAGAGCCTTCACATCACCCTGCGCTTCTTCGGAAACATCAGCGAAAACAAGGCCGAAGACCTCGATGCCGAGCTACTGGCTATCCGCGCCCGGAGCTTCGATCTCGCGCTTGCCGGCGTCGGCGCGTTCGGCGAGGGACCCCGGATCGACGCCGTCTGGGCCGGGATCGAAGCCAGCGAGCCGCTCGGCCGCCTGGCCGCCCGCTGCGAGGCCGCCGCCCGACGCGCCGGTCTCAAGGCCGAGACCCGCGCCTATCACCCCCACGTCACCCTGGCCTATCTCGACCGGCCCGAGCAGGCGCGCGTCGCCGCCTGGATCCAGAGCCACAACCTCCTGAAATCCCCGGCATTTCGGGCGAACAGCTTCGGACTCTATTCGAGCTGGCGAACCGAGGAAGGCTCCCGCTACCAGCTGGAGCGCACCTACCCCCTAGGCTGAAGCGGCGTGGTCCTTGAGGACCCCCAGAGGCGCGATCGCCAGCACTTCCTCGTGCGTCGCCTCCAGAACTATGTGCGGCGCGACCCCCGCGTCCAGCGCCTCCTTCCAGCGCGGCGCGCACAGGCACCAGCGGTCGCCGGGCCGAAGGCCTGGGAAGTCGAACTCGGGCCTCGGCGTCGATAAGTCATTGCCCATGCTCAAGGAAAACCTCAGGAACGCCTCGGTCATCACCGCGCAGACCGTGTGCATGCCGGTATCCTCCGGCCCGGTCTCGCAGCAGCCGTTTCGATAGAAGCCGGTGACCGGCGACAGCGAACAGCTCTCCAGTTCGCCGCCCAGGACGTTGCGCGCGGTCTCGTCGTATCGGATGGTCATGGCCGTCAGCTTAGGCCCAATCATCCCGACCGTCACGAAAGAGCGCATGTCCCTGGTCCACCGCCCCCGCCGCAGCGCGCTCTATATGCCCGCCTCCAATCCCCGCGCCGTGGAAAAGGCCCGCACCCTTCCCTGCGATATCGTCATCCTCGATCTGGAGGATGCGGTTCTCCCCGAGGCCAAGAACGCCGCCCGCGAGGCCGCGGTCGAAGCCATTCGCGCCGGCGGGTTCGGGGCGCGGGAAGTGGTGATCCGGGTCAATGCGCTCTCCACGCCCTGGGGAGAAGCCGATCTCGCCGCCGCGGCGGTCGCCGGCCCAGACGCGGTGCTGGCGCCGAAAGTCACCGGGCCGGCGGATGTGGCGGCCTACGACCGCGCGCTCGCCGGCGCTCCGCCCCACACACGGCTCTGGACCATGATCGAGACCGGCGAGGCGATCTTCGCCCTGCGAGACATCGCGGCGGCCTCGGCGGTCACGCGTCTTTCGGCTTTCGTCATGGGAATCAATGACTTGGCCAAGGAAATGGGCGCGCGGATGGCGCCGGGCCGCGCGCCGTTCCTTGCCGCCCTCTCGCTCTCGGTGATGGCCGCCCGCGCCCACGGGCTGGCGATCCTCGATGGCGTCCACAATGAGATCGAGGATCTGGGAGCGCTGGAGGCCGTGTGCCGCCAGGGGGTGGAGTTCGGCTTCGACGGCAAAAGCCTGATCCATCCGAGCCACCTGGAGATCTGCAACCGGGCCTTCACGCCGGAAGCGGCCGAGGTCGCCTGGGGGCGGGCGGTAATCGCCGCCTTCGCCGCCCCGGAGAACGCTGGCAAGGGCGCGCTGCGGGTCGAGGGCCGCCTGGCCGAACTCCTCCACCGCGACCAAGCGCTGAAGACGGTGGCCGTGGCCGACGCCATAGCCGCCGCGGCGTCCAGCTAGATCGGAAGTTTGCGCTTCGCCGCCTGGACCACGACGGCCAGCGCGGCCTCGCCATGGCCGACCGGTGTCCCGGACCCCCACACCGGTCCTGGCCATGCGGCGTCGTCAGGTCGCCGCCCGACCAAATGAACATGAAGCTGGGGCGTTATGTTGCCGAGCGCCCCGACGTTGAGCTTGGCGACCGGCCTGCCCCTCGCCGCGCCCATGGCCCGCACCGCCTTTCCGGCCATCACGATTTCCGCCATCAAACGGCTCCGATCCGTTTCGGTCAGATCCTCGATCTCGGTCGCCCCAGCGACGCGCGGGATGAGAACGAGCCAGTCAAAGCGGGCGTCCAGCATCAGGCGCGCCTCGCAAAGCGGCAGGTCGCCGAGCCTGAGCGAGGCGGCTTCGATCGCCGGGTCGAGAACGAACATGGCTCAGCCTTGCAGGGCGTCGCCCGCCGGTCTAGACCGCGCGCGGATTTTCACCCTTTCCGGCCCCCATCCACACCCATTGGAGCATCGCCTCATGGCTCGCGCGAAGATCGCCCTCATCGGCGCCGGCATGATCGGCGGCACCCTGGCCCACATCGCCGCGCGCGAGGAGCTGGGCGACGTGATCCTGTTCGACATCGCCGAGGGCGTGCCGCAGGGCAAGGCGCTGGACCTCGCCGAGGCCACCCCGGTGTTCGGCTCGGACGTCGCGCTGAAGGGCGCCAACGACTACGCCGACATCGCCGGCGCCGACGTCTGCATCGTCACCGCCGGCGTGCCGCGCAAGCCGGGCATGAGCCGCGACGACCTGCTGGGCATCAACCTGAAGGTGATGAAGGCCGTGGGCGAGGGCATCAAGACCCATGCGCCGGACGCCTTCGTGATCTGCATCACCAACCCGCTCGACGCCATGGTCTGGGCGCTGCAGGAGTTCTCCGGCCTGCCGCAGAAGAAGGTGATCGGCATGGCCGGCGTGCTGGACTCGGCCCGCTTCCGCTTCTTCCTGGCCGAGGAGACCGGCGTTTCGGTGCAGGACATCCACGCCTGGACCCTGGGCGGCCACGGCGACGACATGGTGCCGATGGTGCGCCACTCCACGGTCGGCGGCCTGCCGCTGCCGGAACTGGTGCAGCCAGGGCTTGCTGACCCAGGACGAGCTGGACGCCATCGTCAAGCGCACCCGCGGCGGCGGCGGCGAGATCGTCGCCCTGCTGAAGACCGGCTCGGCCTTCTACGCCCCGGCCGAGAGCGCCATCGCCATGGCCAAGTCCTACCTCAAGGACAAGAAGCGCGTCCTGCCCTGCGCCGCCTATCTGACCGGCCAATACGGCCTGAAGGACCTCTACGTCGGCGTGCCGGCGGTGATCGGCGCGGGCGGCGCCGAGCGGATCATCGAGTTCCCCCTGAACGACGACGAGAAGGCCATGTTCGCCAAGTCGGTGGATTCGGTGCAGGGCCTGATCGCCGCCTGCAAGGAGATCGAGCCGGCTCTGGTCCAATGAGGATCCGCGGGGACAATCGCGCGTGAGTCCTCTAGGCCCCACCCTAGAAACCGAACGCCTGATCCTTCGCCCGCCGGCGGCGGAGGACTTCGACGCCTGGGCGGCGTTCGGTGCCGACGATGTCGCCATGCGGTTCCTGGGCGGGCCGCAGCCCAGGTCGATCGCCTGGCGCGGTTTCATGAGCACGGCCGGCGCCTGGGCGATCCAGGGCTTTGGCATGTTCTGTGTCCTCGAGAAGCCGAGCGGTCTCTGGATCGGCCGGGTCGGGCCGATCCAGCCGGAGGGCTGGCCGGGGACCGAGGTCGGCTGGGGCCTGATCAAGGACGTGTGGGGTCGCGGTTACGCCGGCGAGGCGGCCAGCACCGCCCTCGACTGGGCCTTCGATCACCTCGGTTGGACCGATGTGATCCACTGCATCGATGCGGAGAACGTCGCCTCGCAGAACGTGGCGCGACGGCTGGGTTCAACGATCCTTCGCACCGACCGCCTGCCCGCGCCGATCGACGAGGAGATCGAGGTCTGGGGCCAGACCGCCGCGCAGTGGAAGGCGCGTAAGGCTTAAAGCCAGCCGGCTTCTCGCAGCGCCTTGGCGTAGGCCCGACTGACGGGCGCCTGGGCGCCGTCGATAAGGGTGAGGGTGGCGCGGCCGTCGGCGCGCTCGACCCCGGTCACCGCCGCCCTGGCGACCCACCAGGAGCGATGGGTCCGCGCGCCCTCGATCCCCTCAAGCTCGGTGACGGCGTCGCCCAGGCGCATGAGGATCAGGTCCTGGCCGAGCGAAGTGTGCAGGCGCAGATAGTGATCCTCAGCCTCCACCGCCCAGAGATCGGCCCCGGCGAGACGGGTGGGGAGGCGATCCAGGAACTTGGGCGGCGGCGCGCCGAGCGCCGCCGCATGGGTCTGGGCCGGTTCGCGACGGCGCATCAGCATCGCCAGAGCGGTCATGGCGGCGGTGGTGAGGAGGGTTGAGGGAAACACGTCCCAGGCATAGCCAAGACTGAGAGGTCGATGACTCACCACATGGTTTCCCAGGACCACCAGGCCGGTCATCGGCAGGCTGAGGGTGGCGACGACCAATCCTCCGGCGACCCAGCGACGATCGTCGAACCAGGAGCGCGGCACTAGGACACCGGCCGCGATCACGCCCAGCGTTACGCCCGCCGTCGTCAATGCCAGCCAGAAGGCGAGCCGGGGGAGGATCGCCATCGTATCGCTGCCAAACCCGCCGGATACGGCCAGGATCACCGACACCACCAGGCCCGCGACCATCACCCGTGTCCAGGTGATGGCGATCTCGCGCGCCGAGAGCCGTTTGTCGCGGTTCGCAGTCCCGTCGCCCGCTCCCGGCTCGCTCAAACGCCCGACTCGCTCAAAGGAGTGTCGCTCCATTCCACATTGTCGATAGGCGACCGACCGCAGGCCTATTAGCGTCCGGCGGGGTGGGCGAGCAACGACGCGCTGACGACACCCTTGCATCGCGCCAACCTTGCGTCATGTTCCCGGCGCAAACGCCCGATCCCGCGAATCCCACGCGCCTGAGAGACCCGCCCGCCCGACCATGGCCGACTTCGTGTTCCACGATCCGTCCGGACGCCGGGCCAAGCGCGCCAATCTGGGGGTGGGCCTGCTGATCGCCCTGGCCGCCCTGATCGTGGCCGGATTTTTCGCCACGCTCGCCTTCGCCCCGCGCCTGCCGGACCTGACCCTCAAGGATCCCCAGGTGCTCCAGGCGCTGCACGTGGAGACCGCGCATAGGCTCAAGCGGCCGGCCGAGTGGAAACGCATTCCAAGGCCCGAGAGGGTGTCTGCCGGAGGCCGTCAGCGACCGCTTTCGGTGGGCTTTTATGTGAGCTGGGACGAAAGCTCCCGGGTTTCGCTTAAGCGCCACATCAACGACCTAGACGTGGTCTCGCCCCAGTGGGTGCTGCTGGACGGCTCGCTCGGCCGGGTCGCGGTGACCAGCGATCCCGAAGCCGAGGCCCTGATCGCCAGCGCCACCTCGCCGCCGCCGATCCTGCCGATGGTGCACAACGGCCATAACGGTATTTCCGACGGACCCCTGGCCAGCAATCTGCTGATCAATCCGGCGGCGCAGGACGCCCTGATCTCCAACCTGGTGGCGATAGCCCAGCAGCGCGGCTTCGCCGGCTATGTGTTCGACTTCGAAAACCTCACCCATGAGGCCATCGCCCGTTATCCGGCCTTCCTGGCCAAGGCGCGCGCGGCGCTGAAGCCGCTCGGCCGCGAGGTGTGGGTCACCACGCCGTTCAGCGACAATTCCTGGCCCCTGGCGCGCTTCGGGGCGGTCGCCGACACGGTCGCTCTGATGGCTTACGACCAACACTGGGGGACCGGCGATCCAGGCCCTCCGGCCGGCCAGGACTGGTTCGAGAGCACGCTTGATCGCGACATGAAGCTTCTCGATCCAGGCCATACTGTGGTGATCTTCGGCGGCTATGGCTACGACTGGACCCTGAAGACGGCGACCGAGCCCGGAAAGGCCGAATCGGTCACCTTTTATGACGCCACCCAGACCGCTCATGACGCCGACGCTCACGTCAGCCTCGACGACGATCAGCTAAATCCGACCTTCGCCTATCAGGACGACGACCAGCGCAAGCACGTCGTCTGGTTCCTCGACGCGGCGACGCTTTACAATCAGGTCAAGGCCTCCGACCCATACCGGCCGATGGGCTACGCCCTGTGGCGCATGGGCGATGAAGACCCGGCCGTCTGGCGCTATTTCCGCCAGCCCTACGACACCGCCAAGCCAGTCGGGCTCGAAGCGATCGCGCCCAGCACCGGCGTGGATTTCGACGGCACCGGTGAAATCCTGCACGTCGAACTCCTCGCCCAAGGGCGGCAGCCGCACCATCGAGATCGATCCCGACACCGACCTGATCTCAGGTGAAGAATATCAGGTAATGCCGACCTCCTATGTCATCGACCGCTACGGCGCACACCCGGGTTGGGTGGCGCTGACCTTCGATGATGGACCGGACGGCCGCTGGACGCCGAAGATCCTCGACATCCTCAAGGCCAAGCACGCCGAGGCCACCTTCTTCGTCATCGGCCAGAACATGCAGGCCAAACCCGGCCTGGTTCAACGCGAGGTCAACGAAGGGCACATGGTGGGCAACCACACCTGGACCCATCCCAATATCGCCGCCACCCCGCTCACCCAGACCGATCTGGAGATCAACACCACCCAGCGCCTGTTCTCGGTGCTCACCGGCAAGTCGATGCGCTTCTTCCGGCCGCCCTATTTCGGCGACGCCGAACCATCGACGCCCGGCGAAGTCGAGCCGCTGAAGATCGCCCAGGCGCTGGGCTATCTGATCGTCGGCCTGCGGATCGACCCGGACGATTGGAAGAAGCCGCCGCCGGACGAGATCATCCAGAAGACCATGGCGCGGCTGGCGGACACCGGCCCGACCGGTGGTCAGATCGTGCTGCTGCACGACGCCGGCGGCGACCGCAGTCGCACGGTCGAGGCGCTGCCCGGCCTGATCGACGCCATCCGGGCCGGTGGCTACAAGCTGGTGACGGTCGATCAGCTCGCCGGCATGAGTCGCGCCGACGCCTTGCCGCCGACCTCGCGCAGCTCGTGGGAGTTGTTCCTCGACCGGCTGGGTTTCGGCTTCTTCCGCTATGTGAATGACGGCATGCAGGCGCTCTTCACGGTGGCCATCGTGCTGGGCGCCCTGCGTTTGGCGTTCATGGCCACCTTGGCGCTCTGGCATCGGTTCCGCGAGCCGGGCCGCGAGCCGGCGATGCTCGACCCCGAAACCGGCCCGTTCATCAGCGTGCTCATCCCGTGCTTCAACGAGGAGAAGGTGATCGTCGCCTCGGTCGGAGCGGATCCTCGGTTCCGACTGGAAGCGCCTGGAAGTGCTGGTGCTGGACGACGGTTCCAAGGACCGCACGGCCGAGGTGGTGCGCGCCGCCTTCGCCAATGAACCGCGCGTGTCGCTGATGTCGTTTCCCAACGGCGGCAAGGCGACCGCGCTCAACCGCGGCCTCGAAGTCACCCAGGGCGATATCATCGTCGCTTTGGACGCCGACACCCTCTTTCCACCCAACACCTTGCCACGGCTGGCGCGCTGGTTCGTCAATCCCAAGGTGGGCGCGGTGGCCGGCAACGCCATTGTCGGCAACCGGCTGAACCTGATCACCCGCTGGCAGGCGCTGGAATATGTCACCGCCCAAAACCTCGAGCGCCGGGCGCTGGCGGCGCTGGGCGCCGTGACCGTGGTGCCAGGCGCGGTGGGGGCCTGGCGGCGCGAAGCGCTCACGCAGCTCGGCGGCTATCCGGCGGACACCCTGGCGGAGGACCAGGACTTGACGCTGGCCTTCCAGCGCGCCGGGTGGCGGGTGGAGTTCGAACTCCACGGCCAGAGCCTTCACCGAGGCGCCCGATACAGTGGCCGGCCTGCTCAACCAACGCTTCCGCTGGTCGTTCGGCACGCTGCAGTGCCTGTGGAAACACCGCGCGGGCCTGTTCAATATCGAGCGGCCGGTGCTGGGCTTCGTCGCCCTGCCGCAGATCTGGCTCTTCCAGATATTCCTCACCGTGGCCGCGCCCCTGGTCGATTTGGCTCTGGTCTCAAGCCTGATCTGGGCGGTGTACAGCCGCGTCTATCACCCGGTGGAGTGGTCGCCGGACGACACCCTGCGATCCCTCTTCTATTGGGCGGCCTTCATCTTCCTGGACCTCTCGGCCGGGGCGCTTGGCATGGCTCTGGAGCGCAAGGCGCCGTGGCGAGACCTGGTCTGGCTGCCGATCCAGCGGTTCGGCTATCGCCAGCTGATGTACTATGTGGTGGTCAAGTCGGTGATCAGCGCCATTCGTGGCTATCGCGTCGGCTGGGGCAAACTCGAACGCCGAGCTACCGCGGTGGTCGGAAAGGCCGCTTAGGGTTAGTGGCCGCCGGCGCCGGCGGGGACCGCGGCCTTGGGTTTGGGCGCGAGCCAGACGATCGCCGCGCCGGCCACGAACATCACGGCGCACAACAGGAATATGTGATCGGTGGCGACCATCACCGACTGGCTCTGAACCAGATTGTCGATCTGGCCCGCGGCCTGGCTCGCGCTCAGTCCCATGCCCTGAAACGTCGAGGCGGCGCCCATCGGGTCATTGAGCGTGCCGGCGAGGTCGGCATGGTGGATCGAAGCGGTGTTCTCCCACGCCGTCGTGGCGATCGACACGGCGAAGGCGCCGGCGGTGGTGCGGCTGAAGTTCATCAGCCCCGCGCCGGAGGCGGTCTCGCGCGGAAGAACGGAGCCGAGCGCGAGACCCGTCAGCGGCACGAAGAAGAACGGCATGGCGAAGCCTTGAACGAATTGGGGCAGGGCGATGGCCCAGAAATTCATGTCGGAGGTGAAGCCGGTGCGCCAGAGCGACACCGCCGCCATGATCAGCACCCCGAAAGAGACCAGAACCCGGCTGTCGAATTTCTGGGTCAGCCGCGCCACGATCGGCGACATCACCACGGCCGATACGCCCTGGAAGGCGGTGGCCCGTCCCGCCCAGGTCGCCGTGTAGCCCATGTTGGTCTGCAGCCAGAGCGGGACCAGCACCACGGTGGCGAAGAAGGCGCCGATAGACCACGCACATGATCACGGTGCTGGCGGCGAAGCCTCGATGCCGGAAGACCCTCAGGTCGACGATCGGATCGGCCGCGGTCAGCTCCCAGATCAGGAAGGAGACGAAGCCGACCACCGCGACGATGGCCAGGGCGATGATCGTCGGCGACTGGAACCAGTCCAGCTCCTTGCCCTTGTCCAGCATGATCTGCATGGCGGCGATCCACAGGATCAGGAGGCCAAGACCCACATAGTCCATCGGCCGTCGTTCCGTGCCTGTCTCGCGGCTGGAGAGGAGCCGCCAGGCGAAGAAGGCGCAGATCAGGGCCACCGGCACATTGATGTAGAACACCCAGGGCCAGCCGACGGTGTCGCACAGGGCGCCGCCCAGGATCGGCCCGGCGATCGGCCCCACCACCGTGGTCATGCTCCACAGGCCGATGGCCTGGGCTGGCAGGTGTTGCGGGAAGATGCGCATCAGCAGGGTCTGCGACAGCGGCATCATCGGGCCGCCGGCCAGCCCCTGCATGACGCGAAAGACCACCAGGACGCCCAGCGACGGCGCGAGGCCGCAAAGGGCCGAGCAGATGCCGAAGCCGACCATGCCGTGACGAACACCCTCACCGCGCCGAAGCGCTGGGCAAGCCAGCCGGTGAGCGGCACGGTGATCGCCTCGGCCACCGAATAGGAGGTGATCACCCAGGTGCCCTGGCTCGGCGAGACCGCCAGGCCGCCGGCGATATTGGGCACCGAGACATTGGCGATGGTGGTGTCGAGCACCACCATGAAGTTGGCGAGCGCCAGGAGTATGCCGGCGATCCACAGGATCGCCCCGGTCAGCGGCGCGAAATCGTCGCTGGCGTGGGACTGGGACATGGGCGGAAGTCGGCGCCGGCGTCAGTGCTTGCTCACATCGACATCGGCCTTCATCGAAAGGCCGACGCGAAGCGGGCATTTGGACATGTCCTCCGGATCGATCTCGACCCGCACCGGCAAGCGCTGGACCACCTTGATCCAGTTGCCGGTGGCGTTCTGGGCCGGGATCAGGGCGAAGGCCGCGCCGGTGCCGCCGGCCAGGCCCGCCACGACGCCGTGAAGCTTGACGCCGCTTCCGCAGAAGTCGGCGGTCAGGGTCACCGGCTGGCCCAGACGCACCTTGCGCAGCTGCACCTCCTTGAAGTTGGCGTTCACATAGGCGTGCGCGACCGGCACCACGCTCATCAGAGCCTGTCCGGGCTGGGCTCGCTGGCCGATCTGGGCATCCTTCTTGGCGATCACGCCGTCGAACGGGGCGGTGAGCACCGTGCGTTGCAGGTTAAGCTCGGCGGCTTGCACATTGGCCTCGGCCGCCGCCACCTCGGGATTGCCCGCGACGCTGACGCCGGAGATGAGGGCGCTGTTGACGCTCTTGCTTCCCTCCGCCGCCCCCCGGTTGGCCTTGGCCAGCACCTGGCCGGCGCGGGCGGATTCCAGGGCCGCCTTGGCGGTGGAATACTGGTTCTGCGCCTGGGTGAGCTCATCGCCGGAGACCGCGCCGGAGGAGGCCAGCCGTTGGCGCCGACCGAGCTCGGTCTGGGCGCGGTCGAGGTCGGACTGGGCGCTGGCGACCTGGGCGTTGGCGCGGGCGATGTCGGCGTCGCGGGCCGCCACCTGGCCGGCCAGGGCTTCATCGTTGGCGAAATAGCCTTGGACCCGCCGTTGGGCCTGGCCGAGCTGGGCCTTGGCCTGGGCAAGAGCGATCTGGAAATCGGTGGGATCGATGGTCACCAGCACCTGACCCTTCCTGACCGCTTGGGTGTCGACCACATTGACGCCGACCACCGGCCCGGAGACCTGAGGCGTGATCTGGGCGACATCGGCGTCGACATAGGCATTGTCGGTGGTGACGTGGTTCTGGCCGATGGCGAACCACCAGATCACCCAGCCGATCGCCGCGACGGCGATGACCGCGCCGAGAATGGTGAAAAGCCGCGCGCGGCGGCTGCGGGCGCGGGGCGCCGGCGAGGCGGCGGCTGGCGCCGGGCTGGGTTCGGGAGCGACGGCGACAGGGGCCTCGTCCATTTCGCCGGCGCAGATGTCCGAGGGATCGAGAGGGATGACGTGGGGCTGATCGGGCGTCGCGCGATCGTCTTGCTTATCCATGGTGAGACTCACGGCCGTTCGCTGACAGTTATGGGACGGGGTTGGTCGAAGCCGCCGCCGAGGGCGCGCACGAGCTCGACATCGAGGGTGAAGGCGCGGGCTTTCAGGTCGGCCACGGTCCGGCGGCTGGCGAGCACCGTATCTTCGGAAAGCAGGACCGACTGGTAGTTGGAAAGGCCGCCGTCGTAGCGCAGGCGGGCGATGCGGTAGGCCTCCTCATCGGCGGCCAGGGCGTCGCCGCTTTCCTTGAGGCGGACAGCGAGGGCTCGCTCGCTGGCGGCGACGTCGGCCACCTCTTGCAGGGCCTGAACGAGGGTCTTGTCATAGGTGGCGACGGCCAGGTCGTAGTCCGCCCGGGCGCCGCGCAGATCGGAGCGCAGGCGTCCGCCATCGAAGATCGGCAGGGAAAGCGCCGGGGCGATCATGCCGATGCCCGAACCGGAGGCGAAGAACTGGCCGAGCCCCAGGGACTGGCGGCCGATATAGGCGGCCAGATTGATGTCGGGATAGAACGAGGCCTTGGCCTCGCCGATGCGCTTGGCCTGCGCCGCGACGCGCCAGCGGGCCGCGGTGAGATCGGGCCGGCGGCCCAGCAAATCGGCCGGCAGGTTGGCGGGAAGGCCGAACGGGGTGAGGGCGGTCGGCCCGGGCCGCGCGATGGAAAGGCCCCGGTCGGGGCCCTTGCCCAACAGGGCGGCGAGCTGATCGCGGGTCAAGGCGATATCCTCGTCGATGGCGGCGAGGTCAGATCTGGCCTGGGCCGGTCCGGCCGTCGCTTGTTCGAGGTCTCCCCGGGTGTCGAGACCAGACGCCACGCGTTGGCTGACCAGGGTCAGGCTCTCGCCCCGGGACTGGGCGGCGCGGACGGCCACATCGCGCTCCGCCCACAGCCGCGCCAGATCGGCATAGGCGGTGGCGACGGCGGTGGAGAGCACCAGCCTCGCTTGGGCGGCGTCGGCGGCGCTGGCCTGGGCGTCGGAGGTGGCGGCGGCCACGGCGGCGCGGTTCTTGCCCCAGAAATCAAATTCGTAGCTGAAATTCAGGGTCGCTTCGCCGGTGGAATTATAGCCCTTGGGCACGAACTCAGGTGGAATACCGTTGTTATAGCTCAGTTTTTCGGCGCCCGCGTTGGCGTTGGCGGTCAGCGAGGGGAAATACGAGGCGCGCGTGTGACCAAGCGTCGCGTTGGACTTGTCGAGCCGCGCCTGGGCCTCCGCCAAATCCGGCGATCCGGCCAGGGCCTCGTCGATCAGGGCGTCCAGCTGTGGATCGCCATAAGCCCGCCACCACCCGTCGCCCGGCCATGTCCGATCCTGGCTCGCGAATGTCTGGCTGGAAGCGAGGGAGGCGGCCGCCTGCGGCGTCGGCGCGGCGCTCATTTTTGGCATGGTCGCGCAGCCGGCCAGGAGCCCAAGCGCGGCGGAGCAAAGAACGGCCTTATAGGAACAAATGGACATACGGCGCGTCTGGATATAATGTGACCGTACCGTACGGTCATGTTTTGATCCTACGCGAGGCGCAAACCTTGTCAACACACAACCGTACTGTACGTTCCAATCCCATGCAGGCCGATCTGACGCCGCCAGATTGCGAACAGGCGCTCACGCCCAACCGCCGGGACCGTCGCCGCGACGCCATATTGGCCGTGGCTAGCGAAGTGTTCTTCGAGGAAGGCTATGCGGCGGCCTCCATGTCGACCATCGCCGCCCGGCTAGGCGGCTCGAAGGCCACGCTCTACAACTACTTCCCCAGCAAGGAGGCCCTCTTCGAGGCCCATGTGCGCCAGCAGTGCGCCAACTTCGCCGAGGGACTGCTGGAGTTTCCAGACGATCGGCCGGCCGCTCAGGTGCTTACCGAGTTCGGCGAACGATTCTTGCAACATCTGCTCTCGGATTGGACGGTGCGCACCTTCCAGATCATCGTCGCCGAGGCGAGGCGCACGCCGGAGCTCGCCCGTCTCTTCTACGACGTCGGTCCGGCCGTGGGCCTCGGGCGCCTGCAGCGCTACCTCGAAGAGGCCAAGGCCAGAGGCATGGTCAACCCCCCCGACTGCGCCCTCGCCGCCTCGCAGTTCATGTCTCTGTGCCGCGGCAAGTGGCACCTGATCAGCGTCCTCAACCTTGGCGAAACGCCGTCGCCCGAGGTGATCGCCGAAGAGGTCGCCAGCGCCGTGGCCCTGTTCATGGCCAGGTACGGCGCCAAGGGCGGCTAGGGCCCAGCCTCGGTTGCGCGGCCACAGGCCCCTGCCTATAACCGGGCGACCCTTCCGCATCGCCCCGGACCCTTCATGAACATCCACGAACATCAGGCCAAGGCCGTCCTCGCGCGGTTCGGCGTTCCGGTCCCCAGAGGCGAGGCGGCGTTCAGCGTCGATGAAGCGGTGGCGGCCGGCGAGCGCCTGGGCGGGCCGGTCTGGGTAGTCAAGGCTCAGATTCACGCCGGCGGCCGCGGCAAGGGCGGCGGCGTCAAGGTGGTCAAATCCCTCGAAGACCTTCGCGCCGAGGCGACCCGCATGCTCGGCATGACGCTGGTCACCCACCAGACCGGGCCCCAAGGGCCGGGTGGTGCGGCGCCTCTATATCGAAGAGGGCGCGGCCATCGAGAAGGAGCTCTATCTCTCCCTGCTGGTCGATCGCGAGACCAGCCGTGTGGCCGTGGTCGCCTCGACCGAGGGCGGCATGGACATCGAGGAAGTGGCCCATTCGACGCCGGAGAAGATCATCACCTTCTCCATCGATCCGGCGACGGGACCGTGGCCGCACCACGCCGCGCAGCCTCGCCAAGGCCCTGAACCTCACCGGCGACGCGGCCAAACAGGTGCGCACCCTGCTGCCGGCGCTCTACAAGGCCTTCGTCGAGAACGACATGGCCATGCTGGAGGTCAATCCCGCTGATCGTCACCAGCGAGGGCAAGCTGGTGGTGCTCGACGCCAAGGTCTCGTTCGACGACAACGCCCTCTATCGCCACGAGGACATCGCCGCCCTGCGCGACGAGACCGAGGAGGACCCCAAGGAGATCGAGGCCTCCAAGCACGACCTTTCCTACATCGCCCTCGACGGCGAGATCGGCTGCATGGTCAACGGCGCGGGCCTGGCCATGGCGACCATGGACATCATCAAGCTCTATGGCGCCGAGCCGGCCAACTTCCTCGACGTGGGCGGCGGCGCCTCCAAGGAGAAGGTCACCGCGGCGTTCAAGATCATCACCGCCGATCCCAACGTGAAGGGCATCCTCGTCAACATCTTCGGCGGCATCATGCGCTGCGACATCATCGCCGAGGGCGTGGTCGCGGCGGTGAAGGAGATGGGCCTGAAGGTGCCGCTGGTGGTGCGGCTGGAAGGCACCAATGTCGAGCTGGGCAAGCAGATCATCAATGAAAGCGGCCTCAACGTCATCGCCGCCAACGACCTGGCCGACGGGGCCGAGAAGATCGTCAAGGCGGTGAAGGACGCGGCCTAAGGCGCTCAATTTCCGACACCCGAAGCGACGGGCGGAAAGCTAAGCGTCACTATTTCGAAAGGCCGTCGTGACCGCAGCCGCCGCGCCCGATCTCCCTGCTTCCGTCGATCCCGTGGCCGCGCCGCCTCAGGAGCCGCCGGCGCGCCCCTCGAACTGGGTGGGCGCGGGGATCGTCGTCATTTGGCTCGCCCTTGGCGCGGGTTTAGCGCTCGCCGCCCAACCGCCGCATATTCTCACCTTCGCATTCGTCCTGGTGGGCTGGCTGCTCAGCGTGATGATCCATGAGTTCAGTCACGCCTATGTGGCGTGGTTGGGCGGCGACCACGGCGTCAAGGCCAGGGGCTATCTGGATTTCGACCCGCGCCGCTATGGCGATCTGCAGACCACCCTGATCATACCGCTATTGGCGCTGGCGCTGGGCGGGATCGGCTTTCCCGGCGGCTCGGTGTATCTGCGCGGCGACCTGATGCGCGGCCGGCTCTGGCGCTCCGCGGCGGCGCTGGCCGGCCCCTTCGCCACCGCCGCGATCCTTCTGGTGCTCGCGGTGGTTCTGGACCTGTGGGCCGCGTTCGGCGCCAGCGGCGATCTCTTTCCGGCCCTGACCATGCTGGCCTTCCTCCAGGCCACGGCGCTGATCCTAAACCTGCTGCCGATCCCCGGCTTTGACGGCTTCAACGCCATCCGGCCGTTCCTGCCGCCGAGTCTGGGGCCGGCGATCCGGCGGTTGGAGGGCTTGGCGACTCTGGCGCTGCTGGCGGTGATCTTCTTTGTTCCCGGCGGCGGCGCTCTGCTCATTCGCGCGGCGATCGATCTAAGCGCCGCGCTCGGTCTGCGGCGCGATGCGCTGCAATATGGTTGGCAGGCCTTTCACTTCTGGCGCTAGCCACGGCTCGAAGCATTAACAGCGCAACTCGGATGCAATCTCGGCACGTACGCCCACGGCAACGATTTTTTATGGATTTCTGACCGATCCTTGCCGAGAGTAAGGCGGGGGCTCGGGGGTAATCGCTTCTTAGTTCTGGTGTCGCGGCGCGCGCGATCGCGCGTCGAGAGTGGCGTTGTAAGGGTGTTGCGTGATGGCTTATGCGAATCCGCCGGACCGCGCTGGTCAGGCCGATCGGGCGTTGAGGATCCTCAGGGATGGGCGAACTCACCGGATGAAGGATCTGATGATGGATGGAGTGTGGCCGGAGACCATGACCCGTCTGGTGCAGGATGGGTTGGTCCTGCGTCCCACGCATGGCTACTACCGGCTCAATCCCGCCCGGTTTCCGCAGTTGGACACCCGTTGGACGCCTGCCGATGGCGCCGGGCGCGGTTCGCCGCACAAGGACAAGTCCAGTCCTGACGAGCCCTCTTCGCCAAGCAGCTAAAGGCCCTCAGCGCGTCTTGAATTGCGCCACGGCGCGGATCTTCGGATCGGCGGCGAAGTCGGCGGGGGCGATGAAGCCCAGGCCGTCCCATTTGATCTTGATACCGACCTTGCCGAAACACATGGCGACGTATTCGGAGCAGATGAACTCGTGCCGCGATTTGCGTGGCTTGGGCACCTTCCGTTCAAGGCGGCCAAGGGCGATGCGCGCGGCGATCCTGGCGATCTCCTCGGGAGAGAACGGATCGCCCATGTCGTCGATGGCGCCGTCCACCAGCGGCTTCAGCCCGCGCGGCCCCGGCGTATCGGCGTGCCGGGCAAGGATGATCCTGCCGGGAAAAGGGCGCGCGCCGTCGCTCGTCTGGCTGATGAACCGCTCGATCGGCACGGCGTGAACGCCGATGCGCTGGACGCATTCGAAAACCAGCAGCCGATTCACCGAGGGCCAGCGATAGGCGATCGCCACATGCGACCAGGGGCTCTTGGTGCTCCAGCCAATGAGCCTGGAGAACGGGTCCCTGGCGGCGCACAGCAATATATCGCCATCGCGCACCTTGGGCTCGATCTCGGCCAGGGGTAGACGCGGCAACTGGGTCAGGACATCCGCAGTGAAGGCCATGGCCTTGATCCTCTTTTCCGAACAACCAGCGCAATAACACCTTTGCTCGGCGACGCCTTGGAACAATCGACGTGGAGGCTGCGTTCTGGGGCTTCATGTTCCGGGGACGGTCAAAAGCATGAAGCGTGTTTCAGCCAAGGCGCCGAGAATAGCGGGCGCGTTTCTGACCTTGGCGGCGTTGGGTTTGGCGCCCGCCGCCGGCCACGCCACCGACTGGATCGTCACTGTGGGCGGCGGGGTTGGGGCCGCGCCGCCCTATGAGGGGGCCGGTCACTACGATCTCGGACCCTTGCTGACCTTCAACTTGCGGCGCGCCGACGTGCCTTACCGGTTCACCCCGCCGGACGGCGGCAGCACCATCGCCCTGATCTCCAAGCGCAACTTCGTGTTCGGCCCGATCGTTCGCTTCCGCTATTCGCGCGGCGACAGCGGCGATCTGCGCGGCCTGGACAAGATCGGCATCGCCGTCGAGCCCGGCGCCTATGCCGAGGTGTGGCCAACCGACTGGCTGCGGTTTCGCGCCGAGGGCCGCTATGGCCTGGGCGGCTACAACGGGCCGGTCGGCGACGCGGCGATCGATCTGATCCATACCGGCCCGAAATGGGATTTCTCCATCGGCCCGCGCTATGGCTATGGTTGGACCAACTATATGGACACCTATTTCGGGGTCACCCAGCAGGAGGCGAACCGCAGCCCCCTGATCAACACCGCCTATGAGCCGGGCCAAGGCTCACGCTACTACGGTTTGGAGGCCGCCATTGCCCACGTCTGGCCCCATCGGCTCAAGACGACCTTTTCGGTGGGTTATCAACGCCTGACATCGCTGGCGGCGGATAGTCCTGTGGTCACGGTGGCCGGCTCGCCAAACGACTGGTCGGCGGGAGTGACCCTGAGCACCTGGTTCGGCCTCAAGATCGGCCATTAGCGGCCACGCCGCGCACCCCAAGGAACCACACAACTCTCGGCGCGTTCGGCAACTGCTTGGCTTTTGGCAGGGCTCGACGGCGGCGAAGGCCTCCATGGCGCGCCCTGACCGGGCGGCGCGGGAGTTGTGAGATGACGAATAACGAGATTATCGTAGTGGCCATCGCCGTCGTCGCTGTGATCGCCATCCTGGCGGCGGTGGTGGTCTTCCAACGTCGAAGAACCGGCAAGCTGCGCTCCCAGTTCGGTCCTGAGTACGCCCGCACGATCGAAGCCGTGGGCGCCAGGGGCAAGGCCGAGGCCGAGCTTCACCAGCGCGAGGCCCGGGTCGCCGCCTATTCGATCCAGTCGCTGACCCCGGCCGACCGCGACCGCTATTTGGCCGATTGGAACCGCATCCAGACCCAATTCATCGACGCGCCGGTGGGCGCGGTCGCCCAGGCGGATGAGCTGGTCGGCGGCGTGATGACCGCCCGCGGTTATCCGATGAGCGACTTCGAGCAGCGCGCGGCCGACCTCTCCGTCGATCACCCGATCGTGGTGGAGAACTACCGCGCCGCCCACGCCATCGCCGTGCGCCACGAGCGCGGCGAGGCCTCCACCGAGGAGCTTCGTAAGGCGATGATTCACTACCGCGCCCTCGTCGACGACCTCGTCGGCCAACCGGCCGCAACCGATGCGGCTGTTCAGCCGAAGGCGCTGGCGTCCCAGGTCTGAGCTATCGCTCCGGCGGCCGGATGATCAGGTCGATACGGATCTTATCACCCGCCGTGATGTCGGTCTGACGTCTCACCGCCGCCTTGATCGGCAAGAGATAGGTCTCGTCCTTCGGGAAGAGCGAGGTGGTGAAACTGGCCTCGCCGATCCTCGCTTCCACGGGCACCATGCCCCAGCCATAGGTGACGGCCCGTAGTATCTCGCGGATCCGGGCGGTCTGGAGCGTGGGGAGGGGCGCGAAGAAAAACGGCGAGGGCCCGCGCCAATAGATCACGCTCGCCTCGAAGGCGAACTCCAGTAATGGGTCTTCGTTGGAGCGCATGACGCCCCTTAGCGCGAAGGGTGCTTCGCCGCCATCGCCATGACGATAGGATCTGGTCGTAGAATATCAAACGAGCGCCCGGTGCTCCGGGGCGTCACAAGGTCGGTGAAGGTGGTAGGGGCTCAGGCCGGGGTGAGCGCCTCGACCCGCGCGCGCCGAAGAGCCACGCCAAGGCCCGCGACGCCGAACAGCATCAACGCCCAGGTCGCCGGTTCGGGGACGCCCGCGAAGAGCTCCCCGACGCCGATGCCGTCATCCGGCCCCTGGCCAAGGCCGCCAAAACTGTACTGGACATAGAGCGCGGAGACGGGCGCGGCGAAGGTGATCAGATCAGCGCCGCCGCCAGACGGAAGGGTCGAAATCGATCCTTCCGGGGTCCAGGATGACCCATCGGTGCTGACCGATACGGAAAACTCTGTCGGGGCGCGGTCTTGGTATTGCGCCGTGTACCAGGTGGCCCCGGCGGAGAGGAGCGACTGCTGCGAACCAAGCTTGATGATCACCGACGAACTCGTGTCGGTGTCGGAGAAGAGATAACGCGTGTCGCCATCGTTCAACCAAGCCGTCGGACTCGTGGTCAGCAGGTTGGCCTGCGCCGTCGTTACGCCGCCGTTTATCGCCGTAAGGCCATAGGAGGCGTAATCAATGATGCTTGAGGCCGAGACCAACGACGCGCCATCGCTGCTCAGCGCGACATTGGTCGTGGCCAGGGCCTGTGAGGCGGCCGCGGCGCCGAGCGCGGCGGTGATGAAGATGGTCTTCCAGTTCATCGCTGCGGGTTCCGTTTTTCTTGCGCCGATTTGACCGGCGGCACCCTGAGCCATGCCAAGGGGCTCTTGATCACCAGAGCACGTCCACGGCCAGAGTTCAACGCTCCACGCCGGCTTGGTCGAAGCCGCGGATCCTACCGCTCCAATATCTCCCGCGCCGTCGCCGCCAGTTGATGGGTTCCGGCGTTATCCGGGGCCGCATCGGCGTTGCCGATGCCGTCGAGATTGCGCTTGAAGACGCCCTGGCCGATCGAGGCCAGGCGGAAGATCGAGAAGGCCAGATAGAAGTTGAAATCCTCGATGCCGGTGCGGCCGGTGCGCCGGCAATAGGCGGCGACATATTCGCTCTCGCTGGGAATGCCCGCCGCCTCTAAGGTCCACATCCACCAACGTCCCCCAGCTCTCGGAATGGGAGTGATAGAGGATGCAGTTGTAGGCGAGGTCGGCCAGCGGGATGGCCGAGGGTCGACAGCTCCCAGTCGAGCACGGCGATCACCTCGCGGCTCGGTCAGGTGGAACATCACGTTCTCGGGCCGATAGTCGCCGTGGGCGATGGTCACCGTATCGTCGGCGGGCATGCGGGCCGGCAGGGCCTCGATCAGCCGCTCCATGTCGGCGATGTCCTCGGTCTGGGCCCCGCGATACTGCTTGCGTCCAGCGGCCGATCTGGCGCTCGAAATAGTTGCCCGGGCGGCCGTAGTCGGCCAGGCCCGACGGCCTGCTAGTCGACCTCGTGCAGCCGCGCCAGGGTGGCGTTCAGATCGTCATAGATGGCCGCCGCGCTCGGCCGGCGCCAGGCCCGGCAGCCGCGCGTCGCGGAAGATGCGGCCCTCCAGGAAATCCATCACATAGAAGGCCGTGCCGATGACGCTCTCGTCCTCGCACAGCGCCCGCATCACCGGCACGGGGAAGCCGGTGCCGCCCAGCGCCTTCATCACCCGGTACTCGCGGTCCACCTGGTGGGCGCTGGCCAGCAGCTGGCCCGGCGGCTTCTTGCGCAGCACGAACCGCCGATCGCCGGCGGTGAGCAGGAAGGTGGGGTTGGAGGCGCCGCGGTTGAACTGGCTGCACCTCCAGCGGTCCGGTGAGATCGGGCAGTCGCGGGGCCAGCCAGGCCCGCAGCCGTTCGGCTGTCGAACCGGTTGTTGGCCCGAACCTCGCCGACGAAGGTTTATCCGGGGCGGGCGCCTGATCGATCCCTTGGCCTTGCGTCATATCCGTCTCAAACTCCCGGGCAATAAGACCGCAACGCCTAGCACCTGAGGAAACGCCATGGCCGAGGAGCCAAATCCATCGCCGACGATTTCACCTGCGTCACCTATGAGGCGGCGGAGAATATCGCCCGCATCACCCTCAACCGGCCGCAGCGGCGCAATGCGCTGAACCGCCGCGCCTATGACGAGCTGGCCGCCGCCTTCCGTCACGCCAGGCATGACCCGGCCGCGCGCTGCGTGATCGTCACCGGCGCCGATCCGGCCTTCTGCTCCGGCGAGGACGTCAAGGAGATGATGACCGGCGAGGCCGCCGATACGCCCCGGCCGACGCGGGCGAAGTTCGAGGCGACGCCGGCGGCCATGGCGGTGATCGATTGCGACAAGCCGGTGATCGCCGCGGTCAATGGCGCGGCGGTGGGCTGGGGCATGGAGCTGGCCCTCTACGCCGACATCCGCATCGCCTCGGAGAAGGCGGTGTTCGCCGAGCTGTTCATCAAGCGCGGCCTGATCTGCGATGTCGGCGGCCTCTGGCGCCTGCCGGCCATCGTCGGTCCGGCCAAGGCCGCCGAGCTGCTCTTCACCGGCGATCCGGTCGACGCTCGCGAGGCGGCGCGCATCGGCCTGGTCGGCGAGGTCACCGCCCATGATGATTTGATGCCCAAGGCCCAGGCCCTGGCCGCCCGCATCGCCGCCAATCCGCCCCTGGCGCTCACGGCCATGAAGCAGGCCCTGCGCCGCGCCACCCATGGCGATCCGCCGAGATCGGCGCCTAGGCGATCGAGGTCATCTATCGCCTGTTCAATACGGAGGATCACCGGGAAGGGGTGAGGAGCTTCCTGGAGAAGCGGGCGCCCGTGTTTGTGGGTCGCTAGGGGCTACGGCCGGACTGTCCGCCTCATCGGGGCTGAGGACCGGCGGCGGCGTGGTGGCGGCCACGGTCTGCGCGACCGGGGCGGCGGCCGGCGGTCCATAGGGGATCGGGCCATTGGGCAGGCGTCGCAGGGCCGAGGTCATGAAGCCGCGCCAGAATTCGGCCGGGGCGCTGCCGCCGGTGATCCCGCGCATGGGCGTCGCATCGTCGCGCCCGACCCAGACCACGGTGGTGAGGCCGCCGGTGAAGCCGCAGAACCAGGCGTCCTTGAAATCCGAGGTGGTGCCGGTCTTGCCGGCGACATCGTGGCCGGTCACCGCCGCCCGTGTGCCGGTGCCCGAGCGGATCACCTCGCGCAGCATGCCGTCCAGTTCGCTCAGCGGCGGGTTGGGGATCACCTGGGGCGTCGGCGTCGGCTTGCGCTGCCAGACCACCGCCCCGCCGGTGGTGCGGATGGATTCTATGCCATAGGCCGCCACGCGATCGCCGCCGTTGGAAAAGGCGTCATAGGCCTGGGCCATCTGCAGCGGCGTCACCAGCGAAGTGCCAAGCGCCATGGCCGGATCGGTGCTGATCGGGGTGAGGATGCCAAGGTTCCGGGCGTTGGCGGCGATCGCGCCTCGGCCCACCTCGTCGGCCAGGCGCGCGGCGACGGTGTTGATCGAATGGGCCAGGGCCGTCTGCAGGGTGATCGAGCCCAAATATTCCGGCTCGAAGTTTCGCGGCGACCAGCCGTCGATGGTCACTGGTTCGTCCACCACCATGGTGTCGGGCGTGCGGCCGGCCTCCAGGGCGGTGAGATAGACGAACGGCTTCCACGCCGAGCCGGCCTGGCGATGGGCGTCGATGGCGCGGTTGAACGGGCTGGCGGCATAGTCGACGCCGCCGATCATCGCCCGCACCCGCCCGGCGCCGTCGAGGGCCACCAGGGCCGCCTGGGCCACCCGGGCCCCGGCGAAGCGGGCGACCACCGAGTGCGCCGCCTCGTCCGCGGCCGTTTCGGCCGGCATGTCGAGCGTGGTCTGGACGATCAGATCCTGGCGCACCGCGCCCACGGTCTTGTGGGTCGCCGCATCCATCCAGTCGACGAAATATTGCGCCGGGGCGGTCGGGGCGTCCTTCCACACGTGAGGCGGATGGGCCAGCGCCCGGGCCCGGTCGGCCGGGCTGATGGCGCCGGTGTCGACCATGGCGTCGAGCACCAGGGCGGCGCGGGCGGCCGAGCGCTGTGGCTGTTCGGCCGGATCATATTCGGTGGGTGATTTGGGCAGCGCCGCCAGCATTGCCGCCTCCATCAGGGTGAGACGCGCCGCCGGCTTGTTGAAATAGCGCTCCGAGGCGGCCTCGATGCCATAGGCCCCGGAGCCGAAATAGATGCGGCTGAGATAAAGGCCGAGGATCTGGGCCTTGGAATATTTCTGCTCCAGCTCGGTGGCCAGCACCAGCTCCTCGCCCTTGCGCTCCATGGTGCGGTCGGCGTTGAGATAGAGATTGCGGGCCAGCTGCTGGGTGATGGTCGAGCCGCCCTGGACCGAGCCGCCGCCCAGATCGCTCATCAGCGCCCTGGCCATGCCCATCGGATCGAAGCCGGCATGGGAATAGAACCGGCGATCCTCGATGGCGATGAAGGCGGCCGGCACGTAAGGCGGCAGGCGCGCCACATCGATCGGCGGCGCATAGCGCCCACCGCGCACGCCGATCACCGCGCCGGAGCGATCGACATAGGTGATCTGCGGATCACGCCGGATCGGCGGCGGATCGGAAACCCCGAGCGCGAGGCTGACGGCTAAGGCGATCAAGAACAGGGCTCCTCAGGCGGCGCGGCGCGGACGCCTCCGCCGCGCGCGTTCTGCCGCGTCATGATGCGGGGGAAAAGATAATTCCCGGTAATGCAGGCTCGCCCATCCCACTGGCCGTGGCGGCATCCTCGGTGCTAGCCTCCATCCATGGCCAAACTTCGCCGCCTCATCGACCTACCGGGAATCGCCGAGCTCGAACGCGCGGCGGTGATGAAGCCCTTGCCGGGGCCGGGCGAGGCGCGGTCGGCGGACGAGGCGCTCGACGCCTGTTCGAAAGCGCTGTTCGGCCTCACCGCTGATGAGGCCGACGCCGTGGAGCGTCCGACCGGTTGGGACGGGGTGGAAGACAAGCCGGCCGCCGCCCAGGTGTTCGCCTTCGAGGACGCCGGCTGGGATGTCACCGACGATCGGCGCCGGCCGCTGCGGGTGCTGGCCTATTTCAGCGGGCCGCTTTGGCTGGCCGTGCGCGGCGTGGCCGGGAGCGTTCCCTTCCTGGCGCCGGTCGACGAGGACACCGACAATTGGGGTGGGTCGCTGGCCGGTGAAGCCGAACGCTTTCGCAAGCGTTAGAGCGCGATGAGCGTCGCCTTCACCCGGGAAGAGGATATCGAATCCGCCGCCGCCGACCTGCCGGATCGGCCGATCTCGCCCCATCCCAATCTGGTCACCCCGGCGGGGCTGGCGGCTCTGGACGAAGCGCTGGCGGCCGCGCGCGCCGCCTATGGCGCGGCCCAGGCCAGCGGCGAGGCGAGCGCCGATCGCACACCCATGGCTAGGGCGACGCGGGATCTGCGCTACTACGCCGCCCGCCGCGCCAACGCCCAGCTGGTGGCGCCGGGGCCGGCCGATGGCGTGATCCGCTTTGGCGACACGGTGACCTTCGAGCGCGAAGACGGCCGGCGCCAGACCTTCGCCATAGTCGGCGAGGATGAAGCTGACCCCGCGGCGGGCGCCGTCTCCTATCTATCGCCCCTGGCGCGGGCGCTGCTGGGCAAGCATGTGGGCGATGTGGCGCTGGTGGCCGGCGGCGAGGTGGAGGTCGTGGGGGTGGCGGCCCAGGCGCCGCTCCCAGCGGTGTGAAGGTCGCCCTTACGCCTGAGGCGTCCCGCCAAAATTCGGCCCCCTTGTTTGCATTGGATGCTCAGGGGGCAATTTGCGGGAGGTTGCTTCCATGCGCGCAACGGTATTCTGGGCGTCGTCCATCGGCGCCGTCGCGGCTGTCGCCCTCGGCCTTGGGGGATGCGCCACCAAGAGCTATGTTCGTGAACAGGTGGGCATGGTCGACGCCAAGGAGACGGCCACCCAGGCCGAGGTCGCCAACCACCAGGCCCATCTGAGCCAGCTCGATCGGACATCCCAGGAAGCGCTTGAGCGTGCCGAGGCCGCCCACAAACTGGCCGAAGGCAAATTTCTTTATACGGTCGTCCTGTCGGACGATTCAGTGAAATTTCCCGTCTACAGCTCGCAGCTCTCGCCCGAGGCCAAGACCCGGCTTCTGGATCTGGTGCAGAAGCTGAAGGAGGAAAACAAGAACGTCTATCTCGAGATTCAGGGTCACACGGACAACACCGGCTCAAAGCCCGCCAATGTGCGGCTCGGGGAAGCGCGGGCCGAGGCGGTGCGCCTGTTTATGAACCAACAGGGCGTCGCCTTGAACCGAATGGCGACCATATCCTATGGCCCCGACGCGCCGGTCGCCTCCGACAAGACGGCCGCCGGGCGGGCGCAAAACCGGCGCGTGGTGCTCGTCGTGCTGGCCTGACGACCGTATCCGGCGGCTATCGGCCGGAAACCTCCTCGCCAGACAGCGAGGGGCTTGGCGTCAGGAGATCGGACCACCGCCATTGCCTGGCGCCGATGGCCAGCTGAGACGCCTCCGCCCGATCGTCGACGGTAAACAGGATCAGGCCGTGGACCGGCTCGGCGCGGCATCCCTCCGGAGCGAAGGCGATCGCCCACATCACCGCCTCGCGGACCGCCGCCAGTCCCTTGCCGTCTTCGCCCTGACGCCTCACCCAGTCGCCGTTCCAAACCATGATGGCGCCGCCGCCCGCCCCGGCCACGGCGGCCTGGACCAGCGGATCCTTTCGTAGGGCGCTCTGAACCCGGCGGGCCATGTCGCAACCGCCCGTCGGCGATCCGGCGCCGGCCACGGCCGCTCCAGCGAGTTGCTGAGGGCTCGGTTCGGAGGCGGCGCCCGCGTCCGATGTGTTCGGCTCGGCCGAGGCGGTGATTTCGGACCGCGCCGCCGGCGCCGGCGGCGCATGGGGCGGGGCGGGCATGTTGGCCGGTGACCGCCTTGCCTGGGCCGCCGTCGTCTGGGTTTGGAAACGCGGCCCCTCGACCAGCTCGACCGCGAGAACGACCGGTGTCGGCGCCCTTGGCGGCCGCGGCCGCGCCAGGATCAGCGCCAGGAGCAAAGTCAGGTGGATCGCCACGCTCAAGATGACGGCGGCCAGGCGCCCTGGGGCCGTGCGCGCGGTCCGCTCGATCCTGTGCTTCTCCCGCCTTACGCGCATGGAACCGCACTCACTGCCTAGAGTTTGATTCCAGGATCCCAGCTTCGCGTCAGGACGGAGGCGGCTTCACCGGGGCGATCGGCCTGGTGGGTTTAGACCAATCAAAAAGGTTCAGGCCCAGGCCAAGCGCGCGGCTTCGATCGCCGCGAGCTTTCGTTCGAACGGTCGCCAGTCATCGCGCTCCGCGATCGCGGCCCAGATGACTTCGATCTCGTCGTAGAGGAGTTCCTCCGGCGCCTCGGCCGCGAAATAGGGTGAGGCCAGGCGTTCCGGACGATCGGCTTCGCGCTCGGCCAGCATGGCGCGGAAGGCCATGAAGGCTTCGCCGCCGTAATGCGCCGCGCGCGGGCCGGCGAGGGCCCGCTCGTCCTTGCCGCCGAACCAGTCGAAGAAGAACGGTTCCCAGCGCAGGGCCTCGCCGCCTTCGGCCAGGGCGCGGAAGGCGGCGCCGGCGAGGGCGACATCGTCGTCGGGGGCCGCTGGCTTGACGCCGAGCCGCCGGACCATCGCCGCCGCCAGCTCGGCGTGATAGGCCTGCGAGAAGGCGTTCAGCGCCTCGACCAAGGGTTCGGTCTCGCTCACGGCGGTGAGGGCGCCGGCGAGTTGCTGGAGATTCCAGAACACCGCCTCGGGCTGGCGGCCGAAGCTGTAGAGGCCGGAATGGTCGAAATAGGCGGCGACGAAATTGGGATCGTTCCTGGGCAAGAAGCGATAGGGCCCATAGTCGAAGCTCTCGCCGTTGACGTTCATATTGTCGGTGTTGAGGACGCCGTGGACGAAGCCGGCCGCCATCCAGCGGGCCACGAGATGCGCGGTGCGGGCGCCGACGGCGGCGAGCAAGGCGGCGGCCTTGTTGGGCGCCTCGCGCAGCTGCGGATAATAGGTCTCGATCACGTGATCGAGCAGGATGGCGACCAGATCGGCGCGCTCAAGGGCGGCATGGCGCTGGAACGTGCCGAAGCGGATGTGGCTGTGTGAGAGCCGCGTCAGCACCGCCGAGCGCGTAGGGCTGGGCTCATCGCCGCGCTGCAGCGCTTCGCCGGTCTCGATGAGGGAGAAGGACCGGGAGGTGGGAACGCCCAGGGCCTCCAGCATGGCCGTGGCCAGCACCTCGCGCACGCCGCCCTTGAGGGTCAGGCGGCCATCGCCGTCGCGAGACCAGGGCGTGGGGCCCGAGCCCTTGGTGCCCAGATCCAGCAGCCGATCGGTCCCCGCCTCGCGAAGCTGGGCGAAAAGGAAGCCCCGGCCATCGCCGAGGTCGGGGTTGTAAACGCGGAACTGATGGCCGTGATAGCGCATGGCCAGGGGCGTCGCCTGGTTGCCCGGCAGCGGCTTGAAACCTCCGAAATGCGCCAGCCATTCCTCGTCGGTGAGGCCGGCCAGCCCCACGGTCGCCGCCGCGCGGTCGTTGCGAAATCGCAAGGTTGCCTTGGGGAAGTCCGCCGGCGCCACCGGATCGGCGAACTCGGGGCCGAGCGCCGCAAAGCGCGGATCGGGGCGATAGGCGTCATCGACAGGCATGGGCGGCAGATGGACCGGCCAGGGCTCGACGGCAAGAGGGCCACGGCAAGGCTGGTTTTGCTTTAAGGCGCGCCGGGCGTCTGCTACCGCCAACCCATGGCGCTGCGCCCCACCCTCGAGTTTCTCAAGACCGAGTCGGCCGCGGGGCTGGCGCCGGTGGCCGCCGCCGCGGCGGCCCTGGCGCTGGCCAATTCCCCCTGGGCCGCCAGCTATTTCGCCTTCGTCTCGCAGGAGATCACGATCCAGGTCGGGGCGTTCCTGCACGTTCACACCCTCGCCGACTGGGTGAAGGAAGGTCTGATGGCGGTCTTCTTCCTGATCGTCGGACTGGAGATCAAATTCGAGGTCCTGCGCGGCGAGCTTTCCAGCCCCCGGCGTCTGGCCCTGCCACTGATCGCCGCCGCCGGCGGCATGATCACCCCGGCGCTGATCTATCTGGCCGTCAACATGGGACCGGGCGGCGAGCCGCAGGGCTGGCCCCTCGCGACGGCCACCGATATCGCCTTCGCCATGGCGGCGCTGTCGATTGTCGCCACCCGGCTGCCGCCATCATTGCGGCTTTTCTTGCTCACCCTGGCGATCGCCGACGACCTGGGCGCGGTGGGCCTCATCGGCGTGCTCTACACCGTCAAGATCCATGCCATGGCCCTCGCGGGCGCGGGTCTCAGCCTGGCGGCCTTGGCCCTAATCTCCCGTTGGAAGCGCGCGCCGGTCTTCCTCTACGCCATGGGTTTCGTCGCGGTCTGGGCGTTCACGCTGGACAGCGGCGTCGACACCTCGGTGGCGGGCGTGGCCTGCGCCCTGGCCGTGCCGATCTCGGCCCGGCGGCCGGGCCAGGAAAGCCTGGTGACGGCGATGATGTCGAACCTGCATGGCTGGGTCGCCTTCGTCATCCTGCCGCTCTTCACCTTCACGGCGGCGGGGTTTTCGCTGGCCGGCATGAGCCCGGGCACGCTGTTCTCGCCCCTGCCGCTGGGGGTCGCGGTCGGCCTCATCGTCGGCAAACCGCTCGGCGTGCTGGGATTTTCGTTTCTGGGGGTCGTCACCCGTCTCTGCCGCCGCCCGGCCGGAGCGAGCTGGCTGGAGATGCTGGGCGTGGCCATGCTGTGCGGCATCGGCTTCACCATGAGCCTCTATCTGGGCGCCCTGGCCTTCAACGGCCGCGAACCGATCCTCCAGTCACAGGTGCGCATGGCCGTGATCACCGGCTCGCTGGTCTCGGCCCTGGCCGCCAGCGCCGTGCTCACCTGGGCCGGCGCCCGTCGCCGAGCGATGGGCGGGGAGGCGGCGGACTAGAGGCTTTTTAGAGC
Source organism: uncultured Alphaproteobacteria bacterium (assembly GCA_963817995.1). Taxonomy (GTDB): domain Bacteria; phylum Pseudomonadota; class Alphaproteobacteria; order Caulobacterales; family Caulobacteraceae; genus Acaudatibacter. The sequence goes on along the minus strand of CAWFQJ010000009.1, from coordinate 128,043 downwards.
GCAGCCTTGATCGCTTCGGCCGCCTCCCTGGCGGCCAGAACCACGGCGGGGGAGACATCGCCCATGATGAAGAAGTCGTGGACCAGGGCCGAATAGTGCAGGTGGTTGGCTGGCACGCCGGCGTCCATCAGGGCGTGGGCGTAGTCCCGGCCCTCATGCTCCAGCGGATCGTAGCCGGCGGTCACCACCAGGGCCTTTGGCAGATCGCGATGATGCTCGGCCTGGGCCGGGGCGGCGCGCACGCCCTCCGGATGGTCGGCGGCGGCGAGGGAGGTTTCGAACCAGGCCATGGCGGCCTTGGTCAGCACCGGGCCGTCGCGCTCCTGGCGTGAGACCGTCTCCTCGGCCGGCCATAGGGCCGGATAGAGCAGGCACTGGAACTTCAGGCAGCGGGTCTCGTCGTCGCGCAGGTCGATGCAGACCGCGGCGGCGAGGTTGCCGCCGGCGGAATCGCCACCCACGCCGATCCGATCCGGATCGACGCCGATCTCGGCGGCATGGTCGAACATCCATTGGGTGGCGGCCAGGGCGTCGTTGTGACTGGCGGGGAAGGGGTTTTCCGGAGCCAGGCGATAATCGACCGCCAGGATCTGGGCGCCCGAGTGCAGCGCCAGGCGCCGGCAATGGGCGTCATGGGTCTCCAGATCGCCGATGACAAAGCCGCCGCCGTGGAAATAGACCAGGCACGGGCCCGGCGGCAGATAGCCCGGAGGCGTGTAGAGCCGGGCCGGGACCGGCCCCTCGGCGCCGGCCACCGTCAGATCGCGCGCGGCGACCTCCGCGGGCGAGGTGTTGATGTTCTGGGAGGTGCGCTGGGCGCGATAGCCGGCCCTGACCATCTCCACCGGCAGTTCATGCACCGGCGGCATGTCTGGCGGCGCCGCGGCCGCCTCCGCATCGAGCATGGCTTTGAAATGCGGATCGAGTGTCATGCGCGCCCCATCTTAAGACCCTCCGCTCGCACAGAGGGGTCTGCCTGAAAAGCAATCCACCCTCCCGCGAAGGGAGGGTGGGCTTCGCCTTTGGCTATTCGGCCGCCTGCTTGGGCGTGTAGCCGAGCACGGCCTTGACTTCGAGGTATTCGGTGAAGCCGAAGTCGCCCCACTCGCGGCCGTTGCCGCTCATCTTGTAGCCGCCGAACGGGGCCATCATGTCGCCGCCGCCGCCGTTGATCGACACCTGGCCGGCGCGCAGCCGCGAGGCCACCTCGCGTACCTTGGCCATGTCGGTCCCCGAGACATAGGCGGCCAGGCCGTATTCGGTGTCGTTGCCGACCTTCACCGCCTCATCGACCGTGTCGTAGCCGAGGATCGAGACCACCGGACCGAAGATCTCTTCCTTGGCGACGGTCATGTCGTTGGTGACGTTGGCGAACACGGTCGGCTTCACATAGAAGCCCTTGTCGAGGCCTTCGGGACGGCCGACGCCGCCGGTGACCAGGGTCGCGCCCTTCGTCGATGCCGGCCTTGATCAGGCGCTGGATCTTTTCCCACTGGGTCTTGTTGACCACCGGGCCGATCTGGGCGTTGCCGTTGGGATCGCCGACGGTGGTGCTCTCGGCCGCTTCCTTGGCGATGACGATCGCCTCGTCCATTTTCTTGGCCGGCACGAGCATCCGGGTCGGCGCATTGCACGACTGGCCCGAGTTCTGCATCACATGCTTGACGCCGCCGCCGACGGCGGTGGGCAAGTCGGCGTCTTCCAGGATGATGTTGGGGCTCTTGCCGCCCAGTTCCTGCGCCACCCGCTTGACCGTCGGGGCGGCGGCCTTGGCCACCTCGATGCCGGCGCGGGTCGAGCCGGTGAAGGAGACCATGTCGATCCCCGGATGGCTGGAGATGGCGGCGCCGACTTCGGCGCCGGTCCCGTTGACGAGGTTGAACACGCCGGCCGGAACGCCGGCGGCGTGCATGATCTCGGCCCAGATGATGGCCGAGAACGGCGCTTCTTCGGATGGCTTGAGCACCATGGTGCAGCCGGTGGCCAGCGCCGGGACCACCTTGCAGGCGATCTGGTTGATCGGCCAGTTCCACGGCGTGATCATGCCGCAGACGCCGATCGGCTCCTTGACGATGCGCGTCGGGCCGCGGTCTTCCTCGAACTGGAAGTTCTTCAGGACGGCGATGCCGGTGGCGATATGGCCGATGCCGATCGGCGCCTGGGCGCGCTGGGCGAGGCTGGCCGGGGCGCCCATTTCCTCGGTGATGGCGTGGGCCACGTCGCCGAAGCGCTTCTGGTATTCGGCCTGGATGCGCTCAAGCAGGTCGATGCGCTCTTCGCGGGTGGTCTTGGAATAGGTTTCGAAGGCTTTCTGGGCGGCCTTCACGGCCTTGTCGACATCGGCCGCGGAGCCGGCGGAAATGTGGCCGGCGACCTCTTCGGTGGCCGGATTGATCACATCGAGGCTCTTGGGGGTGACCGGGTCGACCCACTTACCGTCGATGTAGAATTTCATGTATTCGCGCATCTTCAATCTCCCTTGGGCGTCTGACCTAGCGGACTCCGGTTTTACCGCCGGGTCTCGTCAGGGGTCATATTAGTGATCGCGGTTAAGTCAGGGAAGGGGTCTTGAGGCGAATCCTGGACAATCCGGCCCCGGGCGCTTGCGAGGCCGCGGCGCCCCGGCTAAAGCGCAAGCTTCGATACGGAGCCGCGCCATGATCGCCATCGGGGTCATCCTGATTTTCGTCGTCGCCCTGGGGGCGCTGAACTTCATCGAGTTCGGCCGCCTCGACTAGCCGGCCCATGAACGAACGCGGCTGGGCCCTTGTCACTGGCGCCGGCGGCCGCATCGGACGGGCCCTGGCCCTGGCCGCCGGCGAGGCCGGTTATGACGTCATCGTCCATCATCGGACCTCGAATCTCGGCGCCGACGAAACTGTGGCCGCCATCGAAGCGATGGGCCGCCACGCCCGGGCGAGAGCGGCCGAACTGACCGACCCCGAGGCGTGCCGGGCCCTGATCGAAGCCGCCGAGCGACCGATCACCCTGCTGGTCAACAGCGCCTCGCTGTTCGAGGACGACGCCATCGAAACCCTGACGCCCGAAGCGTGGGACGCGGTGATGGCCGTCAACGCCCGCGCGCCCCTGCTGCTCGCCCAGGCCTTCGCCGCCGCCCTGCCGGCGGATCGTGAGGGGCTGATCGTCAACATCATCGATCAGCGGGTGTGGCGGCTCAATCCGCGTTCTTCAGCTACACCACGGCCAAGGCCGCCCTGTGGGCCGCGACCCAGACCCTGGCCCAGGCCCTGGCGCCGAGGATCCGGGTCAACGCCATCGGCCCCGGACCGACGATCCAATCCATTCATCAGACCACAGATGATTTCGCCGCCGAGGCCGCCGCCGTGCCCCTGGGCCGTGGCCCGGCGCCGGCCGAGATCGGCCATGCCCTGCGCTATCTGATCGACGCGCCCTCGGTCACCGGGCAGATGATCGCCGTGGACGGCGGCCAGCACCTGGCCTGGCGCACGCCGGACGCGATTATTTGAGCCGCGTCGCCACCAAGGTGTTCGTGCGCGACCTCGCCATCGAGGCGGCGATCGGCGTCCATGACCATGAGCTGGGCCGGCGCCAGCCGCTGATCGTCGAGGTTGAGCTGGATGTGGAGACGAGCGGCGGGCGGGCCTTGGCCGACACCGTGGACTACAACCTCATCGTCGGTCACGCCCTGGCCATCGCCGCGGCCGGCCACATCGGCCTGGTGGAGACCTACGCCCGGCGCCTGGCCGACGCCTGCCTTGGCGACGCCCGCGTGATCCGCGCCCGGGTGAGGGTGGAGAAGCCCCAGGCGCTGGCCCCGCAACGGGGGGTCGCGGGGGTGGAGATCATCGCCGTTCGAGCGTAGTCTTTCACCCGACTCATGGGGACCGCACGCATGACCGAGACCATCGAGACGCCGCCACCGCCGCCCGCGCCACCGGCGCCGGTTCCGGGCCCCCAGTCGAACCCGTTCTCCGACGAGCGGCAGATGCCGCTGATCATCTACATCCTGTATCTGGCCTCGTTCATCAGCGGGGTGACGAGCATCGTCGGCGTGGTGCTGGCCTATGTCAGCCGCGACACGGCGCCGGAATGGCTCAAGAGCCACTACACCTTCCAGATCCGCACCTTCTGGATGGCCCTGCTCTATTTCGTGATTGCCATTCCGCTGTGCTTCATCGTCATCGGCGTCCCGCTGTTGATCGCGGCGATGATCTGGTTCGTCGTCCGCTGCGCCCTGGGCATCAGCCGCCTGATGCGCTCCGAGCCCTATCCGACTCCGCTGAGCTGGACGGTCTAAGCCGGCTGCAGCTCGCGCCGCACCATCCTCGCGAAATCGTCCATCAGCGACAGCGAGATATTGCCCGGCGTGAAGGTATATTCGCCGACCTGGCCGACCGGCGTCACCTCGGCCGCCGTGCCGACGATGAAGCATTCGGTGAAGCCGGCGAGCTCTTCTGGCATGATATGGCGCTCGATCACCTCGAAACCCTTGCGCCTCGCCAGCTTCATCACCTCGCGGCGGGTGATGCCGTCGAGAAAGCAGTCGGGGATCGGCGTATGCAGCACCCCGTCCCTGATGAAGAACACATTGGCCCCGGTCGCCTCGGCGACATAGCCGCGCCAGTCCAGCATCATGGCGTCGGCGATAACCGTCGCGCTCGGCGGCGTGCTTGGAGATGGTGCAGATCATGTAGAGACCGGCGGCCTTTGAGGCGGTGGGCGCGGTTTCGGGCGAGGGGCGCTTGTATTTGGCCCAGGTCAGGGCGATGCCCTTGGCCTTTTCCTCGGGCTTGAAATAGCTCGGCCATTCCCAGGCGGCGATGGCCACGTGGATCAGTGGTCGACTGGGCGGAGACGCCGATGGTCTCCGATCCGCGCCAGGCGATCGGCCGGATGTAGCAGTCGGTCAGGCCGTTCTTGGCGCAGGCGCCGATGCACGCCTCGTCGATCTGGGCCGGGTGAATGGGGATGTCGAAATCGAGGATCTGGGCCGAGCGGAACAGCCGCTCGGTATGTTCGGAGAGCTTGAAGATCTCGCCGCCATACATCCGCTCGCCCTCGAACACCGCCGAGGCGTAATGGAGACCGTGGGTGAGTACGTGCAGCTTGGCTTCCCGCCATGGAACGAAGGCGCCGTCGAGCCAGATCCAGCCGTCGCGATCATCGTAGGGAACCAGGGACATCGATAACTCTCCTCCTTGAGGGAGGCGTTAGACGATGGCGGGCGGGGCGGCGTCAAATAATTTGCCGCGCTGGCTCCGTGACCCGCCCGAGCGCGCCGCCGCTTTGAGCTTGGCCCGGCTGGGCTTAAACGGGTTCCCATGGCGACGATGACCGATCCGGCGCGGCGGCACCTGCTGGTGGTGGATGACGACGACCGCATCCGCGACCTCCTCAAGCAATATCTTACCCGGGCCGGCTTTCGGGTTACCACCGCGGCGGGCGCGGCCACGGCCCGGCGGCTGGTGGAGACGCTGGATTTCGACCTCCTGGTGGTGGACGTGATGATGCCGGGGGAGGACGGCTTTTCCCTCACCCGCTGGCTGCGCAGCCGCGCCGGGCCGCTGGGCGCCACGCCGGTGCTGATCCTGACCGCCCGGGGCCTGCCGGACGACCGGATCGAGGGCCTGGCGCTCGGCGCCGACGACTATCTGGCCAAGCCGTTCGAGCCCAAGGAGCTGGCCCTGCGCATAGAGGCGATCCTGCGCCGCGCCCCCGCCACGACGACGGAAAACGGACCGATCCGCCTTGGCCGATGCAAGTTCGATGTGGCGCGCGGCGAACTCAGCGCCGATGACGCGCCGATCCGGCTCACCGAGGCCGAGGCGCGGCTGCTGCGGCGCCTCGCCTTGGCGGCCAACGGGGCGGTCGACCGGCTGGAGCTGGCCGGCGGAGCCCTGGACGCCAGTGGCCGGGCGGTGGATATCCAGGTGACCCGACTGCGGCGCAAGATCGAGGCCGACCCGGCCAATCCGCGCTATCTGCGCACCGTGCGCGGCGTCGGCTACATGCTCACGCCCGACTGATGCGCCCGGCCAGGCCCTGGTACGCCCTGCCCTGGCGGCTGGTAAAGCGGCGGCTGCCCGACCTCGCTCTTCGGCCGCAGCCTGCTGATCATCATCCTGCCGATGGCGCTGATGCAGATCGCCGTCACCTATGTGTTCTTCGACGCCCATTGGCAGACGGTGAACAGCCACCTGACCGATGGTCTCGCCGGCGACATCGCCTGGATCGTGCGCAGCTATGAGGATGCGCCGAGCGATGCGGCCCTGGCCCGGATCGCCGACCGCGCCCAGCAGACGCTCGGCCTTTCGGTCTCCCTGCAGGAAGGTGCCGATCTGCCGAGAGGCCGGCGGCCCTCCCTGTTCGTGGCTGTCGATCGATCCCTGCAGAAGGCCCTCACCGACCGGGTCGACAGCCCCTTCTGGTTCGACACCAACCGCTATCCCGCCTACGTCGACATCCGGGTGAAGGTGCCGGAGGGCGTGCTGCGCATCATCGCGCCGAAGGACCGGGTGTTCGCCACGCGCGGCCATATCTTCATCCTCTGGCTGACGGTGGCGACCGTGGTGCTGACCACGGTCGCCATCCTGTTCATCCGCAACCAGGTGCGGGCGATCGAGCGCCTGGCCGAGCGCGGCGGAGGCATTCGGCCGGGGCGTGGATATTCGCCTTCCAGCCCGCACGGCGCGCGCGAGGTGCGCCAGGCGGCGCGGGCGTTCCTGGCCATGAAGGCGCGCATCCAGCGCCATGTCGACCAGCGCACCACCCTGCTGGCCTCGGTCAGCCACGACCTGCGCACGCCGCTCACCCGGCTGAAGCTGGAGCTGGCCCTCTCGGAGCCCGGCGGCCGCATCGAGGCGATGAAGGGCGACCTGGCCGAGATGGAGCACATGATCGACGAATACCTGGCCTTCGCCCGCGGCGAGGGCGGCGAGGCGTCGAGCCGGTGCGATGTGCGCCGGCTGCTGAGCGAGGTCAGCGAGGGCGCGGTGCGGGCCGGCGCCTCGGTGGTGGTCACCGCCGAGCCGGACCTCACCGCCCATGTGCGGCCCAACGCCCTCAAGCGCGCGCTCTCCAACCTGGTGATGAACGCTCGCGGCCACGGCGAGCACGTCGAGGTCAGCGGCCGGGCTGGCCAGGCGGGCGGGGTCGAGATCGCCATCGACGACGATGGACCGGGAATCCCGCCAGATCGCTATCGAAGACGCCTTCACCCCGTTCGGGCGGCTGGACGAGGCGCGCAACCAGAACGTCAAGGGCGTCGGCCTCGGCCTCGCCATCGCCCGCGACGTCGTCCGCGGCCACGGCGGCGATGTGACCCTCGATCGTTCGGCGCTGGGGGGGCTGAGGGCCCTGGTGACACTGCCGGCTTAGAGCCTGATCCCTTCACACGGAACAGATGTGAAGGGTGAATTAGGCTCTACACTTTTGATCTAGAGCAGGATGCCTTTAGACGGTTCCGTCTAAAGGCATCCTGCTCTAGAAGCCGGCGCCGACCCGGCCCAGGCGTTCGCGCATCTGTTTCAGGCGCTTGTCGATCTCGGCCATGGTGCGGTTGAGAGCGCCTTGTCGTCACGCCAGACCTGGGCGACGCGGCCCCAGACGGCGGTCATGGCCGCCAGGCGCGGCGGCGTGGCCTCGACCCCGGCGGCTTCGAGGATGGCGCGGGCGGTGCGCGGCAGATGGGTGGCCAGGGTCACGAGACCGCCGCCGGCGGCGATGGCGGTGAGGGCGGCGCGATGCGGCTCCATCGCTTCGATCCGGGCCATGGCGGCGTCGAACAGCCGGTCGTGAATATCTTCCGAGGGGGTGGCGGCGGTGGCCAGGGCCGCGCGATCGAAGCCGGCGGCGAGATGATCGAGCACGGCGGCCTTGCCATTGGCCCGTTCGTAGAGATCGGCGAGCGGCGACCCCGCTTTCTCGGCGATGTCGCGCAGGGTGACCTCGCGCCACGGCCGCTCGGCGGCCAGCGCCAGGAGCGCCTCGCCGGCCCGGTCCAGGATTTCGTCCTGGCCCTTCATCCGCCGAGTTCCCCTGACCGTTTGACGGCGGCGTCGACCGCCCGGCGCAGCAGGGGCCCCAGCCCATCCGGCGCGGTCAGGATCGTGAGCGCCGCCTCGGTGGTGCCCCCCGGCGATGTGACCCGGCGGCGAAGCTCGGCCGGATCCTCGCCGCTCTGGCGCAGCAGGGCGGCGGCGCCGGTGAGGCTGGCGCGGACCATTTGAGCGGCGGCTTCGGTGCCAAGACCGGCGTCGGCCGCCGCCGCCTCCAGGGCCTCGATGAAGGCGTAGAGATAGGCTGGTCCGGAGCCGGAGGCCGCGGTGGCCACGTGCATCTGCGTCTCCTCGGCCAGATCGACCACCGCGCCCAGGGGTTCGAACAGCCGGGCGACCTCGCGCTTGAGCGTCGCATCCTCGGCGTGGATCGCCACCGCGCCCTGGCCGACCGCGACCGCCGTGGTGGGCATAACCCGCACGATCGGCCTCCCGCCGAACGCCTCGGCCAAATCCTTTTCGGCCACCCCGGCCACCACGGAGATGATCACGGCGGAGGGATCGAGCAGCGGGGCGATCTCGGCCGCCGCGGCGCGCCAGATCGCCGGCTTGACGGCCAGCAGCACCGATCGCGCGGCCATGAGCGCGCCATCCGACGGATTGAGACTGGCGCCCGCCTCGACGGCGAGCAGGGCGTCGAGGCCCGGATGGGGATCACGCACGATCAGATCGGCGGCGTCGACCGCGCCGGTGAAGCGCCAGCCGGCGACGATGGCCCCGCCCATATTGCCGGCTCCGGCCACCAGAATGGGCAGGAGAGACGCCGTCATGGCGAACCTCGGACCTTGAGTTTCAGGCCTGGCCGACGGTCTCGAACATGCAGGCGGCCATGGCCTCGGTCGGGGTCTTGCCGCCGGTGATCAGGAAATCGAACGCCGGATAGAAACGGTCGGCCGACTCCATCGCCGCGTCGATCATCGAGGCGGTCTGGGCCATGGACGGCCGGTCGCCGTCGGGCAGGGCCATGGCGTGGCGGAAGACCATCTCGCCGTCGTCGACCCAGACCTCGAAGTGGCCGAGCCAGACGCGCTGATTGACGAGATTGACCAGCTCCTGAGCGGCGACACGGCACGCGGCGCCGGCCTTCATGTCGATGGACAGGCAGAGCTGCAGGCAGTCGGCCTCCGGGCGCCAGGCGAACCACAGCTCATAGTCCTTCCAGTCGCCGGTCAGGACGAAGGCCAGGTCGCCATCCTCGGTGCGGTCGAAGGCGAGGTTCTCGGCCGTGAGCACATGCTCGACCACATCGAGGGGATCGAGCGCGATCAGGGTGTCGTCTTCTTCCGGTCTGGGCGTGTCCATGGGCCTTTTCTTGTCCTCTAAGGCTCGTGAGCGGCGAGGCGCCGCCCGGTCGGATGAATCGAATTCTGCTTCCCGCCCCGAAGCCTTAGTCTGCTTCGCGGCCCTCGTCTCGTGCGAAGGCTCAATCGGGCTTGCCGCTTTTCAAGGCGGCGATCTCGGCCCGAAGCGCGGCCACCTCGGCCTTGAGCGCCTCGTGCTCGTCGCGGCGGACCAGGTCGAGATCGGCGGCCCATTTGTCGGACTGGGCGCGGAAGGCGCTCTTGGCTTCCTCGCCGGCCGCCTGGGCGAGGCCCATGGCCGCTTGGGTCAGCTTGGCCATTTCGTCCAGGAAGGGGTTTTGTGTCTGCATGACGGTCATATAGCGCGGCGCCGGCGAAAAGCGAACCCGCCGGCGCGCTACACCTAGCCGGCGGATCAGACTAAGAGGCGCCCATGGCCATTCCGTTTCCCAACATCCGGCCGGATATATTCACGATACCGGCCGCGCATATCGGGCGCCTGACGCTCGGACCCTTCCCGATCCGCTGGTACGCCATGGCCTATATCGTCGGCATCCTCCTGGGCTGGCGCTATGCGGTGAGCCTAGTGAAGACCCCCAAGCTTTGGGGCGGGGCCGCGCCCACGGCCACGCCCGTGCAGTTCGACGATCTGGTCCTTTGGCTGACCCTGGGCGTGATCGTCGGCGGCCGAACCGGCTATATCCTCTTCTACATGCTGCCGCTGGCCAGCGCGCGCGCGAGCCTGGCGGCCGATCCGCTGGAGCTGTTCCGGGTGTGGCACGGCGGCATGAGCTTCCACGGCGGCGCCATCGGCGTGGCCCTGGCGATCGTCCTCTTCGGCCGGGCCCAGAAGATCCCGCTGCTCGGTCTGGGCGATATCGTCGCCGCCTGCGCCCCGATCGGGCTGTGTTCGGCCGCCTCGCCAACTTCATCAACGGCGAACTCTGGGGCCGGTCACCCATGTGCCCTGGGGCATGGTGTTCTGCTCGCCGCACATCGCCACCTATGCCGATGGAACCTGTGTGGCCGGTCCGCTGCCGCGCCATCCCAGCCAGCTCTATGAGGCGGCCCTCGAGGGGCTGGTGCTGTTCCTGATCCTGCGCGCGGCCACCCACCTGGGAGGCTGGCTGAGGCGGCGCGGCTCGGTGGTCGGGCTGTTTCTGGTCGGCTATGGCGCCTTCAGAATATCGCTGGAGAATGTGCGCATGCCCGACGAGGGCTTTCAGCACCTGCCGCTGGGCCTGACCATGGGCATGATGCTGTCGACGCCGATGGTCCTGGTCGGCCTGTGGCTGATCTGGCGGGCGTTCAAGGGGCCCCTGGCGACGGCGCCGGACGCCCATGAGCCTGCGTGATCGCCTGATCGCGCGCATAGCGCGCGACGGTCCGCTCAGCGTGGCCGACTATATGGACGCCTGCCTGCACGACCCCCAGGACGGCTACTACGCCGTGCGGCCGGGCCTGGGCGCCGCCGGCGATTTCATCACCGCGCCGCATGTCTCGCAGATGTTCGGCGAACTGATCGGCCTCTGGGCGGCGAGTGTTTGGACCGATCTGGGTCAGCCGGCCAAGGTGCGGTTGGTCGAGTTAGGCCCGGGCGACGGGACCCTGATGTCCGACGTGCTGCGCGCCGGCCGCGCCGCGCCGGGGTTTCTGGCGGCCGCCGAAGTCTGGCTGGTGGAGACCAGCGCGCCGTTGCGGGAACGCCAGAAGGCCGTGCTTTGCAATCACCCCGTCCGCTGGGCGAGCCGGGTCGAAGAGATACCCGACGACATCCCCATCATCCTCATCGCCAACGAATTCCTCGATTGCCTGCCGATCCGTCAGGCCGCCTGGGAGGGCGGGGAATGGCGCGAGCGGATCATCGGGCTGGATCAGTGGGGCGCTTTGACGTTCTCGTCTTCGTCGATGCCCCTGGGCCTCCGGCTTCCAGAAGCGGATGAGGCGTGGGGTGTTTTCGAATGGTCCGACGCCCTGACGGACTTCGGCCGAAAGATCGGCGCCCTGGTCGCCCGGGCCTGGGGGGCGGCGCTGTTCGTCGATTATGGACGCGACCGCCCGGAATTCGGCGACACCCTCCAAGCGCTGCGTGGCCACGCCAAGGAGGGCGTTTTCGACAATCCAGGCCATGCCGACCTTACCGCCCACGTGGATTTTCCGGCCTTCGCCGAGGCCGCGCGTGCGGCGGGGGCCCGAGGGAGCGCGATCCGCACCCAGGGCAACTTCCTGCGCGCACTGGGGATCGAGGCGCGAGCCGACGCACTTATCCGCGCCAACCCCGAGTCGACCGCCAGGATAGGGCGTCAGCTTTGCCGGCTCATCGATCCGGAGGCCATGGGCGAGCTGTTCAAGGCGGTGTGCCTTCATTCGGCGGGCCTGAATCCGCCCGGCTTCGAAGCGCCATGACCTCGCCGCCGATTCTGCAGTCAGGCCTGCTGGCGAGCTTTCCCGGCGTGCGCCATGCTTTTTTCACCCGCCAGGGCGGCGTCTCCGCCGGTATTTATGAAAGCCTCAACCTCGGACCGGGATCGCGCGACGAGGCGGCGGCGGTGGCGGAGAACCGGCGCCGCGCGGCGGCCGTGTTTGGCGCCGGGCCTGAGGCGCTCAACATCTGCTGGCAGATCCATTCGAGCAGGGTCGTGGTGGCCGAGCGTCCGTTCGGCGCCGACCGGCCGGAAGCCGACGGCGTGATCACCCGCCAGGCGGGCCTTGTGTGCGGCGCCCTGGCGGCCGATTGCGCACCGGTGTTGATCGTCGAACCGCGGGCGCGGATCGTCGCGGCGGTCCACGCCGGGTGGCGTGGCGCGCTGGCCGGCGTCGTCGAAGCCGCCGTGGAGGCGATGACCGCCATGGGCGGGCGGCCATCAGCCATGGCCGCCGCCGTCGGCCCCTGCATCGCCCAACCCTCCTATGAGGTAGGCCTGGAGTTCCTTGATCAGTTCGAGAGAGCCGCGGCCGACTCTTCCCGATTCTTCAGCGCCGGCGTCTCGGCCGACAAACGGCAATTCGACCTGCCCGGCTTCGTCCTCTCGAGACTGGAGGCCGCCGGGGTGGGCGCAAGCGAATGGGTCGGCCACGACACCTGCGCCGGAGAGGCGCTGTTCTTTTCCAACCGACGTGCGGTGAAGCGCGGGGAAGGCGACTACGGCCGCCTGCTTTCGGCCATCATGCTGGCGCCCGAAACCTGACGAAGACCAGCTCGGGATCGCCCGGATCGAGATTGTGGATCTCGCCGCTGGCCTCGAACCCGGCCTTGGCCAGGAGGGCCCGCATCGCGGCGTTCGAGGCGTTGGTGGAGATGAATATCCTGTCGTCGTTGTGGGCCGCCTCGCAGCGCGCCAACAAGGCCTCGGCGATGCCACGGCGGCGAAAGGCGGGATCGACCACCAGCAGTTCGACGAACGGCCGATCAAAAAACCGCTGGCTGGCCAGGACATAGCCCGCCGCCTCACCCATCCATTCGGCGATCCAGCTTTTGCCCATGGCGATGAGTTCCCTGGCCACCCGCGCGCGGCGCTCGCCGCCGCGGAGGGTCGGATTGGCGCGGGCGTCGATCACGGCGACCACCGCCGCGTCGGCGCTGTTGGCTGGGCGGATGACAAGATCCGGCGACGGGAAGGGCGGGTTCACGGGCGTCTCCATCGGCGAAACCATCCGGGATCGCACGGCTTCGATCTTGCCCCGGCGGTGTGCGCTGTTAGAGCCTGATCCCTTCCCACGGAACAGATGTGAAGGGTGAATCAGGCTATTCGCGTTTGAATCTAGGGCAGGATTCAGCCTTTAGACGGTTCCGTCTAAAGCCATCCTGCTCTAGAAGCCTGCACGAGCCGATCACGGCGAAAATACGCCCGCGGGGGGATCTCGTATGAAGCTGCTGGCCGGCAATTCCAACCGCCCCCTCGCCGAGGCCGTTGGCCAATCCCTCGACGTGCCTCTGACCAAGGCCACGGTGAAGCTCTTCCCGGACAACGAGGCCTGGGTCACCATCGACGAGAATGTCCGGGGCGAGGACGTGTTCGTTCTCCAGTCCACCAGCTATCCCGCCAACGATAATCTGATGGAGCTGTTGGTCTGCATCGATGCGCTCAAGCGCGCGTCGGCCAAGCGGATCACCGCGGTGACGCCCTATTTCGGCTATGCGCGGCAGGATCGAAAGACCGGCGGTCGTACGCCGATCTCCGCCAAGCTGGTGGCGAACCTCATCACCCGGGCCGGCGCCGACCGAGTGCTGACCATGGATCTCCATTCCGGTCAGATCCAGGGCTTCTTCGATATCCCGACCGATAACCTCCAGGCCGCGCCGCTGATGGCCACCGATATCAAGGCCAGCTATCGCGACAGCGCCGATCTGATGATCGTTTCGCCCGACGCCGGCGGGGTGGTGCGCGCCTTGGCCCTGGCCAGTCGGCTCAACGCCGGCCTCGCCATTGTCGACAAGCGCCGCCAGGGGCCGGGCGTCTCGGAAGTGGCCAACATCATCGGCGATGTGTCGGGCCGCCGGCTGATTATCTTCGACGACATCGTCGATTCGGGGACGACCCTGTGCAGCGCCGCCAAGTCCCTGGCCGACGCAGGGGCGGCCGAGGTCTCGGCCTATATCACCCATGGGGTTCTCAGCGGCGAGGCTATCGAGCGGGTCAACGCCTCGGTGCTCAAGGAATTGGTGGTCACCGACTCGATCGCCGGGATCCAGCCTCCCGCGCCGGACGGCAAGATCCGCCGGGTGAGTTGCGCGCGGCTGCTCGGCGAGGCCATCCGCCGCATCGCCAATGAAGAATCGGTTTCAAAACTGTTCGATTGACCCGCGCCATCTGCCTCGGCGAGGATTAAGAACGGGGCGACGGGCCACATTCTTGCCGATTCGCGAGCGCAATCGCGGCTCGCGCACCGAGCCTCGAGGAGAAACTGGACATGAAACGGGTTCGCCCCGCCCACGCCCTTTTAGCCGCCGCGGTTCTGGCCGGCGCGATCGCGGCTTCCCCGGCCTTAGCCAAGGATGCGCCGCCGATCGAAACCCTGGGGCCGCCTCCGTCGGCCGCGACCTCGCCAAATGGGATTGTCCTTCCGCAGCGCCTGATCGCCGAAGCGGCCGCCTTCCAGGCCTTTCTAGAGCGGGCCCCGACCGTCTCGACCACCATGAGCAGCGCCGGCGAGGTGGCCGCTGCGCTCAAGATGTCCACGGCCTATGAGCCCAAGGCCCTGATCCGTGGCGCGGTTGCCTATGCCGCCATAGCGGCGCTGCAGAACGCGACCTTCGTCAACGCCGTGCGCGCGGCGGGCAATTCACCGGACAACCGCCAGTTGATGGCCGGCTATCTCGCCAACGATCCAGCCTACGCCCTGCAGTTCGCCGGCGCCGACGGCGCGGCGGGCCTTGCCAAGGAGGCGCTAGGCGCGCCCGGCCTTCGCCTCTATCTGGCCGGCAACGAGGTCAAGCTGTCGGCCTACTATGTGCAGAAGAACGCCTGGTCCAAGGAGGATATCCCCAACCGTCCCGGCCGCCTGGCGGCGGTGGAGGCGGCCGGGACCATGCCCCTGCCACCCGCCGACGATCACGTCGGCGCTCTGCTGCAGGCCGAAAGCGGCGCCGCGCCCCTGCCGATCAATGCGGCGCCCGCCCAGCCGCCCTACACCCCCCTCGTGGCCCGGGCAGTGCAATTGGCGGCCATGGCCGCGCTGGGCCAGGCCGGCGAGGACGCCTACGATCGCCTCTCGGTGATGGCCTTCGATGACACCACCCACACCTGCCTGCACATCGCCAAGCTCAATCTCTATCAGTGCCTGGCGGTGGCCAAGCCCAATTACGAGGACATCTTCTGCATCGGCCAACACGGCATGGCCGACACCGGCGCCTGCCTGGTAAGGAATGTTGGCGAACCGGTGCCGGCCGAAGTCCGTCCGACGCCCAACCTCGCCGTCAAGACGCAGAGCCGTCACGCCGGCGGCTGATTGCATCGGCCGGCGGCTTCGTGTATCGAGCCGCACCTAATTTTGATCGGGCCCTTTGTCGGGCCTTCCGAGGACAACGCGCCGCGCGGGACCGATCCGCGCGGCGCTTCTTTTGAGGCGAGCCATGGCCGATATCGTTCTGAACGTCGAAGTGCGCGAGCGCGCCGGCACCGGCGGCGCCCGCGAGACCCGCAGCGCCGGCCTGGTGCCCGGCGTGCTCTACGGCGGCTCCAAGGCCCCGGTGCCGATCGCGGTCAAGAGCGGCGAGTTCCGCAAGGCGCTCTACACCGGCAAGCTGCTCGGGCCACCTGGTGACCCTGAAGTACGGCGACGAAGACCAGCCGGTCATCGCCAAGGACGTGCAGTTCCACCCGGTCACCGACGAGCCGGTCCACTTCGACCTCTACCGGGTCGACGAGCACCAGCTGATCCGCATCTCGGTGCCGGTGCACTTCCGCAACCATGAGGCCTCGCCCGGGCCTCAAGCGCGGCGGCACGCTGAACGTCAACCTGCACGAGCTCGAGCTGATGGCCCCGGCCGACTCGATCCCCGAGGAACTGGTGGTCGACCTGACCGGCCTGGACATCGGCGATTCCGTGCGCGCGGCGGACCTGGCCCTGCCCAAGGGCGTGGAACTTACCGCCCATCACCGCGACGCCACCGTCGCCTCGGTCGCGACCTCCTCGGCCATGCCCTCCGAAGAAGCGGCGGCTGAAGACGTCGAAGGCGAAGCTGTCGAGAGCTAAGCCGACGGCTTAGCCCTATCCCGCGGACAGGGCCGCCATGCTGATCCTCGTCGGGCCTGGGCAATCCCGGGCCGCAATACGCCAAGAACCGGCACAACTTCGGGTCCATGGCGGTGGACGCCATCGCGGCGCGCTGGAGCTTCGGCGCCGAGCGCGCACGCTTTTCCAGCCTGGCCCGCGAGGGCGAGATCCCGACGGCCGACGGCCCAGTCCGCGCCCTGATCCTCAAGCCTCAGACCTTCTACAACGAGAGCGGCCGGGCCGTGGCCGAGGCGCTGAAGTTCTACAAGCTGACGCCCGCCGACGTGGTGGTGTTCTACGACGAGATCGACCTCGCGCCCGGCCGCTTCCGCATGAAGACCGGCGGCGGCGCGGCCGGCAACAACGGCATCCGCTCGATCACCGCCCACATCGGCCCCGATTTCCGCCGCGCCCGGCTGGGCACCGGCCATCCGGGCCACAAGGACCGGGTCATGGGCCATGTGCTGTCGGACTTCCACAAGGTCGAGCTCGGCTGGGTCAAGGGCCTTGATGGACGCCTGCGCCGAGGCCGCTGCCCCTGCTCGCCGCCGGCGAGGACGAGCGCTACCAGGCCGAGGTGCTGCGCCTCGCCCCGGCGGAAAAGCTCGATCCGAAAGCCGCCGCCCGCGAGCCGGATTGACCCCATCGACTTGGCCGTGAGATAGGCCGCGCGACGAAAGGCCCTACAATGTTGCCGGTTTTCGGCGTCTCCCTGCTCTTCTCGATCGCTCTGTGCGTCCACGTCGTGCGCACCAACCAGGCCATGTACTGGCTATGGATCATCCTGGCGATCCCGTGGCTGGGCGGCCTGGTCTATCTCGTGGCGATCGTGATTCCGTCGCTGACGGGGGGCGTCGGCGCCCAGCGCCTGCGACAGAGCGCTCGCGAAACCCTCGATCCCACCCGCGAATATCGCGAGGCCAAGGCCGCCTGCGACGATACCCCGACCGTGCACAACCACATGCGCCTGGCCAAGGCGGCCTCCGGCCTGGGCAGGTATCAGGAGGCCGAGCTTCTCTACGCCCAGGCCGCGCAAGGGGTCCATGCCGAGGACCCCGCGCTGCTGCTCGGCCGCGCGGTCGCTCTGATCGAACTGGGTCGCCATGCCGAGGCCTTGGCCCTGCTCGAACGGCTTTCGCGGGAGGGTGAAGGCCATGCTCCCCACGTCGCCCTGGCGCTTGGGCGCGCCTATGAAGGCCTGGGTCGCATGACCGAGGCCGAGGCGGCCTATAAGCAGGCAGCGGAGCGATTGCCGGGTCTGGAGGGCATAGGCCGCTACGCCGCCTTTCTCGCCCGCGCCGGGCGTCGCGACGAGGCGAAGGAGGCTGTCGCCGAGATGGATCGCCGGATCGCCAAGGCCAATCCCCAGTTCCGCAGGGAAGGCCGCGGCTGGCGCGACCTGGCCGCCCACGCCCTGGCTGGACGGTAACGCATTCGCCACGGCCGCCGGCTGTGCTAGGACGCGCGGCTCCACGCCCCCCACAACCTGAGACCTCATGGCCCTGAAAGTCGCGATCGTCGGCCTGCCCAATGTCGGCAAGTCCACCCTGTTCAACGCCCTGACCCAGACGGCGGCGGCCCAGGCGGCCAACTATCCGTTCTGCACCATCGAGCCCAACGTCGGCGACGTGGCGGTGCCGGAGCCGCGCCTGGACGTCCTGGCCAAGATCGCCGGCTCCAAGGAGATCATCCCGGCGCGGATCACCTTCGTCGATGTCGCCGGCCTGGTGCGCGGCGCGTCCAAGGGCGAGGGCCTGGGCAACCAGTTCCTGGCCAATATCCGCGACTGCGACGCCATCGCCTTGGTCGCGCGCTGCTTCGAGGATGGCGACGTCACCCACGTGGAGGGCCGGGTCGATCCCCTGTCGCGACCTCGACATCATCGAGACCGAGCTGATGCTGGCCGACCTGGAGAGCCTGGAAAAGCGCGTGGCCAACCTGGAGAAGCGCGCCAAGGGCGGCGACAAGGAGAGCGTCGCCACCCTGCGGCTGGCCAACCTGGCCCTGGCCGAGCTCAACGCCGGCCGGCCGGCCCGCGCCGCCAAGGTCGCCGGAGGACGACGCCAAGGCCTGGCGGATGCTGCAGCTCCTGACCTCGCAAGCCGGCGCTCTATGTCTGCAACGTCGACGAGGAGTCGGCCGGCGCACGGCAATGCGCTGTCCGACTCAGGTCGCCGAGCGCGCCGCCCGCGACAACGCCAAAGCCGTGGTGATCTCGGCCAAGATCGAGAGCGAGATCGCCCTGCTCGATCCCGGCCGAGCGGGCGGAGTTCCTGGAGACCCTCGGCCTCGCCGAACCCGGCCTCAACCGGCTGATCCGCGAGGCCTACACGCTGCTGGGCCTGCAGACCTATTTCACCGCCGGGCCCAAGGAGGCGCGGGCCTGGACCATCCCGGTCGGCGTCGACCGCGCCCCAGGCCGCCGGGGTGATCCACACCGACTTCGAGAAGGGCTTCATCCGCGCCGAGACCATCGCCTACGACGACTATGTCCGGCTGAACGGCGAGGCCGGCGCCCGCGACGCCGGCAAGCTCCGCGCCGAAGGCAAGGAGTATGTGGTGCGCGACGGCGACGTCATGCACTTCCGCTTCAACGTCTGAGGCCTAGGGGAGACGCGATGGGCGAGATGATCTCGATCAAGAGCACGGCCGAGGACGGCTTCGCCTTCGCCGCCTATCACGCCGCGCCGACCGGCGAGCGCAAGGGCGGGGTGATCGTCGTTCAGGAGATCTTCGGCATCGACGAGCATATCCGCCGCGATGTCGATCGCTGGGCCTCGCTTGGCTTCGAGGCCGTCGCGCCTTCGCTTTACGACCGGCGCGAGCCGGGCTTCGTCGCCGGACCACGATCGAGGCCGGCATGGTCGCCGGCATCGCCCATGCTCGGGCGACGCCGCTCGATCAGGCCCTGGCCGACATCGCCGCCTGCCGCGACTACCTGGCGCCGCGCGGCAAGGTCTTCATCGTCGGCTACTGCTATGGCGGCTCCCTCGCCTGGCTGGCGGCGGGCAAGGTCGAGGGCCTGTCGGGCGCCTCCAGCTATTACGGCAGCATGGTGCAGGCCAACGCCGAGCTGAAGCCCATGTGCCCGACCATCGTTCACCTCGGCCGTCTCGACGCCGGCATCCCGGCCGACGAGGTCAAGGCGGCGGTGCAGGCGCGCTCACCCGCATGTGCCGGTCTACATCTACGAAGACGCCGGCCACGGCTTCAACAACGAGGACCCGGCCCGCCACAACGCCGAAAGCGCCGATCTCGCCCGCGAACGCACCCTGGAGCTGTTCGGAGCCTGAGCGTGGCCGTGGGCGAGACGCTTCGCCTGACCAGCCCGCTCGACGGCTTCGACTTCGCCGCCTATCGCGCCCCGGCGCAGGACGCGCGCCGCGGCGGGCTGGTGCTGATCCAGGAGATCTTCGGCGTCACCGAACACATCCGCGAGCTGGCCGACGGCTTCGCCGCCGAAGGCTACGAGGCCCTCGCGCCCGTCGCTTCTACGATCGCCGCAAGCCCGGCTTCGAGGCGGGGTATGACGCCGATAGCGTCGCCGAGGGCCGGGCGCTTTCCGAAGCCACGCCCTGGGACGAGGTGGCCGCCGACCTCGCCGCCGCCGTCGCCGCCCTCGCCCCGCCGGTGTTCGTGGTCGGCTATTGCTGGGGCGGGACGGCGGCCTGGCTGGCGGCCTGCCGCGTGCGAGGGCGTCGCCGCGGCCTCCTGCTTCTACGGCCGCCGCATCCCCGAACTGGTCGCCGAGACGCCGCGATGCCCGATCATCCTGCACTTCGGCCGGACCGACCCGACGATCCCGCCGCCAGGTGATCGAGGCGATCGACGCCGCCCACCCCGACCTTCCGATCCACCTCTATGACGCCGGCCACGGCTTCGCCTCGGATCGCCGCGCCGACTACGCTCCTGACGCCGCCCGCCTCGCCCGCCTGCGCACCCTCCAGCTCTTCGCCCGCAACGGCGGGGGAAGGGGCGATATCTAGGCGCTCGCCGCCTCGCCATACCCCGCGTAGGACGCCTTCAGCGTGGCGTGATTGAGCAGCATCTCGGCAACCTGACGTTCGCCCGAGGCATCAAAGATGCGGGTGCGCACCCAATAGGATTCGGTGCGTTTGCTTTCGGCCAGGGCGGCGATCTCGCGGCGCAGGATATAGTCCTCGCCGACGAACAGCGGCCCATCGATCATTCGGATTTCCTGATCGGCGAACAGGCCCACCGCCGGCCCCTTCACCGGAAAGCGCGCCTGGTGGCTGGAGTATTCGGCCAGCACGCTCACCATCTCCAGGGGAATGATGGCCCGGCCCCAGGGGGAGGCGGCGCTGGAATACCAGGGCGAGTTTTCGGTGATGACCGCCAGCTTCTGGTTCAGGCTGAAGGGATAGAGCGCGCCCATGTGCTGATCGGGGTCCATCCGGACCCGCTCCTCGGCCGCGCCTTTCATGCCGACTTTCAGGTCTTCGAGGATCAGGAGCTTCTCGGGCGGACGAAGGGCCGCCATGCGTGCATCAAGGAGGGTCTCGCCGGGGCCGAGGCTGGCGCTGGCTTCCAGCACCGGCGTGCCATCCGCCTTCTCGGCCCAGACCCGCGTGGTCGTGGCGCCTGGCGCGGGGATCTCGGCGAAGGCGCGGACCTCCTCGCCCTCCACCACCATGTTGAGATAGTGGGCCGAGAGGCAGCCGCGCTCGAACCAGGCCTGCCCCCAGATTTGCTGAAGCAGCGGCGGGAACAGGCTGAAGTGGGTCGGCCCCTCGATGGGTCCAGCGCGGAAGCCCAGCTTCTCGGCCATGGCGTCGTCGTGGATCGAGGAATGGCCGCCATATTCCTGCTCGGCCAGCATCTGACGCGGCGCGCGCAGCGGTCCCCCAATCGTCAGAGGCGTATCGAAGCTCATCGCGGCGTCCTCCCTAGGTCTTTGTCGGCCAGACCTTAGCGCCGCCTAATGCCCGGCGAAACTCACCAGGGACGAGACGGTGACGCCGCCGGCGCGCAGGCGCTCGGCGCCGCCCAGCTCGGGCAGGTCGACGACGAAGGCGGCGGCGACGATGTCGGCCTCCGCGCCGGTAAGCAGATCGATGGCGGCCAGGGCGGTGCCGCCGGTGGCGATCAGGTCGTCGATCAGCAGCACCCGCTCGCCGGCGAGCACGGCGTCCAGGTGCATCTCGATGGCGTCGGTGCCGTATTCCAGGGCGTATTCCACCGCGCGGGTCTTGTGCGGCAGCTTGCCCTTCTTGCGCAGGGGCACGAAGCCGGCGCCGAGCTGATGGGCCACGGCCCCGCCAAGGATGAAGCCGCGCGCCTCGATCCCGGCCACCTTGTCGATCTTCATGCCGGCCATGCGGCTGCACCAGCTCGTCGACCGCCGCGCGGAAGGCCCGCGGCGTCGCCCAGCAGGGTGGTGATGTCGCGGAACATGATCCCGGGCTTGGGATAGTCCGGAATGGTGCGGATGGCGGCGGCGAGGTCCATGTCTTTGAATTCCTTTCAGAGAGCGCGGCCGGCGACCGCCGACAGCCTGGCCGACCATCGCCGGATCGCGGTGCGGCCGGGGCGGTGATGAGGGCGCCGTCGAGGCAGGTGTCGATGGGCGACGGCGCCCGGGTTTTCGGCAGGGACCGCGCCAGGCCCGCGACCAGGCTTCGCGCCTTGTCGGCGTTGGCGGCCAGCACCGCCTGGATCTGGGTCACCTCGACGTGGGCGATCTCCTCGTGCCAGCAGTCATAGTCGGTGACCATGGCCACCGAGGCGTAGGGCAGCTCGGCCTCCCGGGCGAGCTTGGCTTCCGGCATGTTGGTCATGCCGATCACGTCGCAGCCCCAGGACGCGATAGAGCGCGCTCTCGGCCTTGGTGGAGAATTGCGGGCCTTCCATGGCCAGGTAGCAGCCGCCCTCCACCACCCGCGCCCCGGCCGCGCGCCCGGCGGCGGCGGCCATGGCCGAGAGCCGGGGGCAGACCGGATCGGCCATGGAGACATGGGCCGCGAGGCCCGGCCCGAAGAAGCTCTTCTCCCGGGCGAAGGTGCGGTCGATGAACTGGTCGACGACCACGAAATCCCCCGGGGCCAGGGCCTCGCGCAGCGAGCCCACCGCCGAGAGCGACAGGATATCGGTGCAGCCGGCGCGCTTGAGGGCGTCGATATTGGCTCGCGCATTCACGGACGTCGGCGGCAGGGGATGGCCCCGGCCATGGCGCGGCAGGAAGACCAGGTCCACGCCGGCCAGGCGCCCGGTGAGGAGCTCATCGGAGGGCGCGCCGAACGGGCCCTCGATCTTCTCCCAGCGCGGCCCTTCCAGGCCGTCCAATTCATACAGGCCCGAACCGCCGATGATCCCCAGCACCCAGGC
This sequence comes from uncultured Alphaproteobacteria bacterium, assembly GCA_963817995.1. Classification (GTDB taxonomy): domain Bacteria; phylum Pseudomonadota; class Alphaproteobacteria; order Caulobacterales; family Caulobacteraceae; genus Acaudatibacter. The sequence continues at coordinate 105,641 of CAWFQJ010000009.1, read as the reverse complement.
CGACATCGCCTTCTCCTTATCCGACCGGGCCTTATGAAGGAGGCGGCGGCGTTTGCCTATCGCCGAGGGCGCCGATTGGCGAGGCCGTCCGCCCAGGCTACCACGAGGCGACGATCCGCCAGCAGCCAAGGCCTACCATGACCCAGCCTTTGACGAACCCCGCGCGCCGAACGCTCTACCCGGCGATCGAGCCGTTCGAGACTGGGCGGCTGCAAACCGGCGATGGCCATGAGGTCTATTGGGAGCGCTGCGGCAACCCGGACGGCATCCCGGCGGTCTTTCTGCATGGCGGCCCGGGGGCCGGCTGCTCTCCGGCGCACCGGCGGCTGTTCGATCCCGACCGCTATTGCGTAACCCTGTTCGACCAGCGCGGCTGCGGGCGATCGACGCCGCACGCCTCGCTCGAGAACAACACCACCTGGAACCTGACCGCTGACATCGAGCGCCTGCACGAACGGTTCGGCGTGGACCGATGGCTGGTGTTCGGCGGCTCCTGGGGATCGACCCTAGCCCTGGCCTATGCCGAGCAGCATCCGGAGCGTACGAGCGGCCTGATCGTGCGCGGCGTCTTCACCCTCACGAGGGCCGAGCTCGACTGGTACTATCAAGGCGGCGCGGCGTGGCTGTTCCCGGACCTCTGGGAGAAGTTCCTGGCCCCCATCCCGGAGAATGAGCGCGGCGACCTGATGGCCGCCTATCACAAACGGCTGATCGAGGCCCCGGGCCAGGATCAGATCGAAGCCGCCCGGGCCTGGAGCCTGTGGGAAGGGGCCACCATCACCCTGCTGCCCAATCCCGCGGCGGCCGACTATGGCGAGGCGCGCTACGCCCTCGCCTTTGCCAGGATCGAGAACCACTATTTCACCCACGGCGGCTGGCTGGAGGAGGATCAGCTGATCCGCGACGCCGGTCGCCTCGCCGATATCCCAGGCGTGATCGTCCAGGGTCGTTATGATGTCGCCACGCCGGCGCGATCGGCCTGGCGGCTCGCCAAGGCCTGGCCACGCGCCAAGCTGGAGATCGTCGACGACGCCGGCCACGCCTTCGACGAGCCGGGCATCCTCGACCGACCTGATCGCCGCGACCGACGCCTTCGCGCGGGGAGAGCTAGGGTAGACTGCCTAAGCTAGTGGGCCACGCCGCGCCAGACGCGGCGGTAGGCGCCGTAGACCAAGCCGGAATAGAGCAGCAGGAAGATCATCACCGCCAAGCCAAGCTGCTTGCGCTCCTCCATCTTGGGATCCGACGCCCACTCAAGGAACGCGGCGACATCCCACGCCTCCTGGGCGAGGGTGGATTTGGTGCCGTCGTCGAACTGCACCCGCCCCTCCACAAGGGGCGGCGGCATGGCGATGAAGCCGCCGCGGGGCACGGGGCCTCGTCCCTTCCAATAGCTGGTCAGGTCGCCGGCGATGTAGGGGTCGTAGTATTTGCCGTCTGGCACCGTCAGGCCGGCCGGCGCCGTGGCGCGATCGCCGGTCACGATCGAATAGATGTAGGCCGGTCCGCCCTCGCGCGCGTGAGCGAGCAGCGACATGTCCGGCGGCAGGGCGCCGCCGTTGGCCGCGCGCGGCCGCCACCGGGTTGGGGAAGGGGTTGGGGAAGTAGTCGGCGCTGGTTCGCCGGCCGCTTGATGGCGTTCGCCGGTGTCGGAGTCGATGTCGGGGACCTGGTAGTCGGCGGCGATCGCCTTGACCACGGGGTTGTCGTTCGGGTTCGGGTACTTCGGGTTCGTAGAACGGGCCGCCCTTGTCGCCCAGGTTGCGGAACGCCACCATGTTCATCGAGTGGCAGGACGAGCAGACCTCGCGGTAGACCTTGTAGCCGCGCTGCAGCTGGTCCTGGTCGAAGCGTCCGAACGGGCCCTCGAAGGACCAGTGCACGTCCTTGGGCGCGACCTCGGTCGTGTCGGCGAAGGCCGGCGCGGCGGCGCAGAGCACGGCGGCGCACGCCGCCAGGATGGAAAGTCCGCGCAGCATCGGGCTCAACCCTCTTTCTCAGGGGCGGCCACCGCGCCGGCCGGAGCGGCCGCGCCATGGCCGAGCACCGGCGTGGAAGATGAATCCGGCACCGGCAGCGGCGTCTCGAGCAGGCCCAGGAGCGGGGTGATCACCAGGAAGTAGGCGAAATAGTAGATGGCGCCGACCCGGCGAGCCAGACGTACGCTGTTGATGTCGTAGTCGATGAACGTTGGACCGGTGAGGCCGGGGATCACATGGCCCTCCGGCTCCTGGCCGCCGCACCAGCCCAGCACCAGGCAGGCGAGAATCCAGAAGAAGAAGTAGATCCGCGCGGTCGGCCGGTAGCGCATCGAGCGCACCTTGGAGGTGTCCAGCCAGGGCAGGACGAACAGCATGCCGATGGCGCCGAACATGGCCAGCACGCCCATCAGCTTGTTCGGGACTGGCGCGCAGGATCGCGTAGAAGGGCAGGAAGTACCATTCCGGCACGATGTGCGCCGGCGTCACCAGCGGGTTGGCCGGGATGTAGTTGTCCGCGTGGCCCGAGCGCGTCGGGCATGATAGAAGACGAAGCAGGCGAACAGGATCAGGAACACCGCGATCGCGAAGCCGTCCTTCACCGTGTAGTACGGGTGGAAGGGCACGGTGTCGTCCTTGCTCTTCACGTTGACGCCGGTCGGGTTGTTGTTGCCCGGCACGTGCAGCGCCCAGATGTGCAGGCCGACCACGCCGGCGATCATGAACGGCAGCAGATAGTGCAGCGAGAAGAAGCGGTTCAGCGTCGGGTCGTCGACCGCGAAGCCGCCCCAGAGCCAGGTGGTGATCGGCTTGCCGACGACCGGGAAGGCGCCGAGCAGGTTGGTGATCACCATCGCGCCGCAGAAGCTCATCTGGCCCCAGGGCAGGACGTAGCCCATGAAGGCGGTGGCCATCATCAGCAGGTAGATGACGCAGCCCAGGAGCCACAGCACCTCGCGCGGCGCCTTGTAGGAGCCGTAGTAGAGGCCGCGGAACATGTGGATGTAGACCGCCAGGAAGAACATCGAGGCGCCGTTGGCGTGGATGTAGCGGATCAGCCAGCCGTAGTTCACGTCGCGCATGATGTGCTCGACGCGAGTTGAAGGCGCAGGTCGCGCGTTGCGGCACGTAGTGCATGGCCAGGACGACGCCGGTGACGATCTGGATGCCCAGGCAGAAGGCCAGGATGCCGCCGAAGGTCCACCAGTAGTTCAGGTTCTTCGGCGTCGGGAAGTCGATCAGTGTCGGCGCCGAAGCGGATGATCGGCAGGCGCGCGTCGAGCCAGCGCTCGATGCCGGTCTTCGGCTCGTAGGTGGAATGTCCGCTCATCTGCGCTCTAGCCGATCTTGACCTTGGTGTCGGACAGGAAGGCGTAGTCCGGCACGGTCGAGGTTCTTCGGCGCGGGGCCTTTGCGGATGCGGCCGGAGGTGTCGTAGACCGAGCCGTGGCAGGGGCAGAGCCAGCCGCCGTATTCGCCGCCGGCCGAAGGTCGGCACGCAGCCGAGGTGGGTGCAGACGCCGATCAGGATCAGCCACTGCGCCTTGCCGGGCTTGTGCGCGACTGGCGTCGGTGGCCGGATCGCGCATCGGCGGCGTGGTCGTCGGCGACCGCCTCGGCGATCTCCTTGGGCGTGCGGTGGCGGACGAACACCGGCTTGCCGCGCCAGGCGATCGTCACCTGCTGGCCCAGCGCGACCTTGGAGAGGTCGTACTCGATGGAGGCCAGCGCCAGGGTGTCGGCGGACGGGTTCATCTGGTCGATCAACGGCCAGGCGACCGCCGCCACGGCGCCGACGGCGGCGGCGGCCGCGGCGATGTGAATGAAGTCGCGCCGGCTGGGATCGGCCGGTCCGTGATCGGAAGCAGTCTGGGCTAGGCTGTCGGCCACCGTTGAGCTCACCTTCGAATTAACGTTCAGGGGCCCCACCTGTCGCCCCGCCCTGCCATTCGCCGTTATGCCGGCGTCATGCAAAGGTTCGCTTAGAATGCGTCTGGCCCTTTTTCAACCTGACATTCCGCAAAACGTCGGCGGCGCCATCCGACTGACCGCCTGTCTGGGGGTGGAATTGGACATTATCGAGCCCTGCGCCTTTCCCATGGGCGCCCGTGACCTCAAGCGAGCGGCCCTGGATTATGGGCCGCTGGCGCGAATCGTCCGCCACGATTCCTGGTCCGCCTTTGTCGCCCACCCCTCTCGAAGCGAAGGCCGCCTGATCCTCATGACGACCTCAGGCGCGAGACCTTTCACCGATCATGTGTTCGCCCCCGGCGATACCTTGATCATGGGCTCGGAGAGCGCCGGCGCGCCCGAGGCGGTGCATGCGGCGGCCACGGCGCGCCTGCGCATCCCCCTGGCGGCGGGCGCAAGATCGCTCAACATCGTCGCCGCCGCGGCCATGGCCCTTGGCGAAGCCTTGAGGCAGACTGACGGTTTCCCCACCATCGGCGAGGCGTGATCATGAACATCGAAACCTTCGCCAGCCGCGAAGCCCTGGCCGACGCCGCCGCCGATGCGATCAGCGAAGCGCTTCTCGCGCCTGGGGCCCGGTCCTTCGCGGCCACCGGCGGCACGACGCCCGGGCCCGCTTACGATGTCCTCGCCAGCCGATCGCTGCCCTGGGCCGATCTGACGGTCACCCTCACCGACGAGCGCTGGGTGGCGCCGGATGACCCCCTGAGCAACGAAGGCCTCGTTCGCGCCCGCCTGCTTCATGGCGTGGCCAAGGCCGCACATTTTCTTGCCCTCAAGGGCGATGGCGCGACGCCCGAGGAGGACGCGGCCAAGGCGGATGCGGCCCTGCGCGGTCTCCTCCCCTTCGCCGCCGTCCTGCTCGGCATGGGTGCGGACGGCCACATCGCCTCGCTCTTTCCAGGCGCGCCCGGCCTCGCCGCCGCCCTCGATCCGGCGGGCGAGCGCTATTGCATCGGCGTCGACCAGGCCGGCCTCGACCCGCGCGTCCCCCGCATCAGCCTGACCGCCCGCGCCTTGCTGGAAAGCGCCCTGATCGTGGTGCTGATCACCGGCGAGGAAAAGCGGGCCCTGGTCGAGCGGATCGGCCGGGAGCCGGACTACGCACCCCCCGTCGCCACGATCCTGCGCCAGAGCCGAACGCCGGTGCGCGTCCTGTGGGCGGCGTGACGAGGCGGCGCCGGGCCAAGGGCTGCGTGAAAAAGGCGCCGCGCGGTTGAGGCGTCTGGTCCAGCTTCTGCAACGCCTGGCGATCCTGGGCCTGGGCGCGCTCAGCGTCTGGCTGATCGTGTTCGTGGTGTTTCAGAGAACCACGGACCGCCTGCCCTGGATCGTCGCGCTGAGCCTCACCTATGGCCTCGGCGCCTATGTGATCCTGCCGGTCTCGGTTCGCTTGGGCCTGAAGATCGCCCAGCGCCGGCATGTGCCGAGCTATACCGTCACCGGCGATGGCCTGGCTGGCGATCCCGTGAACCTTGTCCTCATCGGAACGCTTGGCGAGCTCGAAGCCGCTTTCGCCACCGCCGGCTGGCATGGGGCCGACCGCCTCAGCCTGAAGAGTTCCTGGCGCATGGTTGTGGCGTTCATCTCCAACCGGCCCTATCCGACCGCCCCGTTCAGCACCCTCTATCTCTTCGGCCGCGGCCAGGATGTCGGCTTCCAGAAGGCGATCGACAACAGCCCGCGCAAGCGCCATCACATCCGCTTCTGGGCGCTGAATCTCACCTACGCCCAGGACAACCTCGGCGCCCTTTCCTTCTGGGCCGACACCGACAGGCCGCCCGACGGGGATCGCGTGTTGTGGATCGGCGCCGGCACCCGCGACACCGGCCTCTCGCTCACCCGCCTGACCTTCAAGATCACCCACGCCACCGACGCCGACACCAACGCCGAGCGGGATTTCATCGCCGCCGAGCTCCTCGCCGCCGGCGTCATCGGCGAGCTGCGCACCCAGACCGCCGGCGAGCGGCTGAAGACGGGCCGCGTCAACCACTATGTGACCGATGGCGAGGTGGGTGTCGCCGAACTCGTCAGCGCCGCGGCCTGAACGAAAGCTCGGCGAGGTCTAATCCCTCAGCAACTCGTTGATGCTAGTCTTGGAGCGGGTCTGGGCGTCCACGGTCTTGACGATCACCGCGCAGGTGAGGCTGGGGCCGAGGCCGTGGGGGTCGGGCCGGGAGCCCGGGCACCACCACGGAATAGGGCGGCACGTAGCCGCGGAAGATCTCGCCGGTCTTGCGGTCGACGATCGGGGTGGAGGCGGTGAGGAAGACGCCCATGGAGAGCACCGCGCCCTCGCCCACGATCACGCCCTCGGCCACCTCGGAGCGGGCGCCGATGAAGCAGTCGTCCTCGATGATGGTCGGGCTGGCCTGCAGCGGCTCCAGCACCCCGCCGATGCCGGCGCCGCCGGAGAGGTGCACGTTCTTGCCGATCTGGGCGCAGGAGCCGACCGTGGCCCAGGTGTCGACCATGGTCCCCTCGCCGACATAGGCGCCGATGTTCACGAACGAGGGCATCAGCACCACGTTCTTGGCCGATGAAGGCGCCGCGGCGCACGACCGCGCCCGGCACGGCGCGGAAGCCGGCGGCCTCGAACTGCGGCTCGGCCCAGCCGTCGAACTTGCCGGGAACCTTGTCCCACCACGGGCCGATCTCGCCGCCCATGGCCCCGGCGCGCATGACGGTTTGGCGTTCAGGCGGAAGGACAGCAGGATCGCCTTCTTCAGCCACTGGTGCGTCACCCAGTCGCCGTCGATCTTCTCGGCCACCCGCGCCTCGCCGGCGTCCAGGCGCAGCAGGGTCTCCTCCACCGCCGTGCGGATCGGGCCGGTGGTCTGTGGCGACAGTGTCTCGCGCGCGGCCCAGCCGGCCTCGATCTCGGTCTGGAGGTCATCGAGGGTGAGGGCGGTCATGGGTCCGCGGCTCCTTGATCAGGGCGGCGGCCAGGAAGGGCGCGAGGGTCTGGCGTGCGATAGTCGACGAAGGCGGCGGTGGAGGCTTCAGCGTGGGCGCCGACCAGCACGGTGGTCATGCCCAGCGCCGCGGCGGGCGTCGAGGTTGCGCTCGCGGTCCTCGAAGAAGGCGGTGGTCGCGCGGATCGATGGCGTGGGCGCGCGATCGATGCGCGTCGAAGGCGATCGGATGCGGGCTTGGGCACGATAGTCGGCCGAGCCGATGTGGAACACCGCCTCGAACAGGTCGGCGAGCTCCAGCTGCTCCAGCACCCGCTCGGCGTGGATCGCGTCGGCGTTGGTGAAGATCAGCCGCCGGCCGGGCAGGCGCGCCAGCGCCGCGCGCAGCGCCGGGTCCGGGCGCAGACCGTCCAGCGGCATGTCGTGGACATCGGCGCGTGATAGGCGTCCGGATCGACGCCGTGGTGCGTCATCAGCCCGCGCAGGGTCAGGCCGTGCTCGGCCAGATAGCGCTTCTGCAGCGCCAAGGCCTCGTCGCGCGGCAGGCCGGTCAGCGTCTGCCACGAAATCGGTCATGCGCGCCTCGATCAGCGCGCATGAGGCCGCTGTCGAGCGGATAGAGGGTGTTGTCGAGGTCGAACAGCCAGGTGTCGATGTGGCGCAGATCGGCGCTCACGCGCCGCACCAGCGTGCCGGCGCCGTGCTCGGTGAACAGCTCGACCAGCATGGCGTGCGGGCGGCGGCCGTCCAGGATGACCACGGCCTCGACCCCGGCCTCGACCGCGGCGATGGCGGTCTCCAGCTTGGGGATCATGCCGCCGGTGGCGACGCCGTTGGCGATGGCCTTGCGCGGCCTCGCCGACGGTCAGCTGGCGGATCAGCTCGCCGTCCTTGTCCAGCACGCCGGCGCACGTCGGTCAGCAGCAGCATGCGCTTGGCCTTCAGCGCGCCGGCCAGGGCGCCGGCCACGGTGTCGGCGTTGATGTTGTAGGTCTCGCCGTCGCGCGACGACGCCGATCGGGGCGATCACCGGGATGTAGTCCTCGGTCGGCGTTGATCAGGGCCTCGATCAGCTTGGGATCGACCTCGCGTCGGCTCGCCGACGAAGCCCAGGTCGACGACCTGCTCGATCGTCGGAGTCCGGGTCGCTTGCGTGGTGCGCGTGGCCTTCTCGACGGTGATCAGCCGGGCGTCCTTGCCCGAGAGGCCCACGCCGCGCACGTCGGCCTCGGCGCCCGGCCTGGGTGATCCAGTTGGCGATCTCCTTGTTGATCGCGCCGGAGAGGACCATCTCGGCCACCTCCATGGTCGGCGCGTCGGTGACGCGCAGGCCGTCGATGAAGGTCGACTTGACCCCGGCCCGCTCCAGCATGGCGCGAGATCTGCGGGCCGCCGCCGTGCACCACCACCGGGTGCACGCCCAGCAGCTTCAGCAGCACCGCGTCGGCGGCGAACAGCTTGGCCACCGCCTCCTCGCCCATGGCGTGGCCGCCGTATTTGATCACCACCGTCTCGCGGTCGTAGATCTGGATGTAGGGCAGGGCCTCGGCCAGGGTCTTGGCGGTGGCCCAGCCGGGTTCTTCGAGCTCGATCTCGGTCATGCGAAGGCCGCCTGCGGCGATCTCGGCGCGCAGTTCGGCCAGGCCGTCGCCCTTCTCCGCCGAGGTGGCGAGCACGCGGGGGAAGGCGGCCGGGCGCTTGGCGATGGCGGCCAGCGGTGCGCGGCGACCATGGCCTCGACCTCGGCGCGTCTTCAGCTTGTCGGCCTTGGTCAGCACGATCTGGTAGGAGACCGCCGCCAGGTCGAGGGCGTCCAGCGCCTCGCTGTCGGGCGGCTTCAGGCCGTGGCGGGCGTCGATCAGCAGATAGACCCGCTCAGGTTCGGCCGGCCGCGCAGATAGGCCCGGCCGAGGTTCTGGAACTTGCGCGCCGTGGTCTCGCGAGACCTTGGCGAAGCCGTAGCCGGGCAGGTCGACCAGGCGCAGGCGCTCGTCGAGCAGGAAGAAGTTCACCTCCCGCGTCCGGCCCGGCTCGTCGGAGGCCCGCGCCAGGCCGTGGCGGCCGACCAGGGCGTTGATCAGGGACGACTTGCCGACGTTGGAGCGGCCGGCGAAGGCCACCTCCGGCAGGTCCGGCGCCGGCAGGCCGTCGATCGCTCGCCGCGCCCATCATGAACGCCGCCGGCCGGGCGAACAGCACCCGCGCCGCCTCGATCGCCTCGGCGTCGAAGACGCCGCCGTCCATGGTCAGCCCGATCGCCTCGGCGCTTGGCCGCGGAGAACCGGTTGAAGAAGCTGTCGATCGGGTTGTCGACCTTGAACCGGCGCATCATCACATACTGCTGCAGGATGGTGATCAGGCTGGACCAGGTCCAGTAGATCAGCAGGCCGACGGCGTACTGCGCCAGGATGAAGGTGAACATGAGCGGCATCAACTTGAACATGCATCTGCTGGGTCGGATCGATGCCCTGGGTGCGGGGTCATCGACTGGCGACAGCCACATGGACAAGCCGTAGAGCGAGCGGCCAGACGCCGATGTGCAGCGCGCCGCCCAGAATCCCGCCGATCAGCGGCGTCATCGCCGGATCCCACGGGATCAGGCCGAACAGGTTCAAGATCGTCGTCGGGTCGCGCGCCGACAGGTCGTGGATCCAGCCAAAGAACGGCGCGTGGCGCATCTCGATGGTGACGGTGAACACCTTGGTCAGGCGAATAGAACACCGGGATCTGGAGCAGCACCGGCAGGCAGCCGGTGACCGGATTGACCTTCTCCCGCGCGTAGAGCGCCATCATCTCCTTCTGCTGCGCGGCCGGGTCGTCCTTGTACTTCTTCTGCAGCGCCTTCAGCTCGGGCTGGATCTTCTTCATCTTCACGCCCATCTCGAAGCCCGCGTTGGCCAGCGGGAAGGTGATCAGGCGGATGACCACGGTCAGCATCAGGATGGCGACGCCGAAATTGCCGACGTGCTGATAGAAGAATTCCAGCAGGATGAAGATCGGCTTGGTCAGGAACCAGAGGTATGCCCCAGTCGACCGCGTCGTCGAAGTGCGGGCACGCCCAGGGACTTCTTATAGGCGTTCAGCAGCGGCACCGTCTTGGCGCCGGCGAACATGTGGGTGACCTCGGTGATCTGGGCGCCCGGGGCGATGGCGCGGGCGGCGCCCAGATAGGCGGTCTCATAGATCTCGTCGCCGGCGGCGTCGCCGGATCGTGCGCAGCTTGGCGTCGATATGCTCGCGCTGGTCCGGGATGAAAGCCGCCATCCAGTATTTGTCGGTGATGCCGAGCCAGCCGCCGGTCGACGGCCAATCGACGCTCGTCCCTTCTTCTTCCAGTCCTTGTAGGTGGTGAGCTTGAGCTCATGGGTGATCGGCGCCCAGGACGCCGATGGCGCCCTCGTAGACGATGTTGGTCTTGCCGAGCCCGGCTGGCAGGCCGATGCGCTGGACCGAGGCGTAGGGGGTCAGGGTCACCGGCGCGGCGCCCTGGTTGGCCACCGTGTCGGTGATGGTGAACATCGCCTTGGCGTCGACCGCGATGGTGCGGGTGAAGGTGAGGCCGCTGGGCGCCTGATAGGTCAGCACCACCGGATGTCCGGGCGTCAGCGGGCCGCTGGAGGTCAGCGGTCCACAGGGTCTGGTCGTCGGGCAGGCCCGGCAGGTTCGCGCCCAGCCAGCGATTGCTGGGCGAAATAGGCGTCGGCCTCGCCTTCGGGGCGTCAGCAGCTCGACCAGCGGCGAGGTCTTGGCCACCTCGGTCGTGGTAGCCCTTGAGCAGCAGGTCGTCGATGCGCGCGCCGCGCAGCGCCAGGGAGCCCTGCAGCGAGGGGGTGTCGATGAGGACGCGCGGGCTGCGGCCCAGCGCCTGGCCGTGGGTCAGCGGCGTGGGCGCGGTCGCGGCGGCGGGCGTTATGGCGGCGGCGGCGGCCTGCGGCCTTGGCCGCGCTCGGCGGCGATCTTGGCCTGGGGGCCGACGATGAAGAACTGGTAGGTCAGGAAGATCACGCCCGCCACGAGGATGAAGGCGATCCAGTTCCGATTTTCGTTTGGCATGGGGTTGAGGGTCTGGCCCGGTCGGGATTTGGTGGAGGCGGAAGGCGCGCCCAGGCCGCGCTTAAAGATCGGCGGCGAGCCTTATCAGCGCGCTTTTCACATCGTCAAGCAAACGCGCCCAGGGCCGCGCCGCCGCCCCGCCGCGGGCGATGAACACATAGTCGCAGCCGGCCCTCGCATGAAGGGGCGCGATGAGCCTCGCCGCCTCGCGCAGGCGCCGCTTGGCCCGGTTGCGCATCGACCGCCCCGCCGATGCGCTTGGTGGCGGTGAAGCCGATGCGGATCAGGTCGCGAGCCGTCCTGCCGATCCCGCGCCTGGACCACCACGGCCCCGCGCGGCGCGGCGGCGCCCTTGGCCGCGGCCAGAAAGTCGGGGCGCTTCTTCAGAGCGTTCGATGGCGGGCGCCGTGGTTTCGTCTCCGGGGGAGACGGCGGGATTCCCTAGGCGGTCAGGCGCTTGCGGCCGTGGGCGCGGCGGCGGGCGACGATCTTCTGGCCGTTCTTGGTGGCCATGCGCGAGCGAAAGCCGTGACGGCGCTTGCGCACGAGCCGGGACGGTTGAAAGGTCCGCTTCACGTCGAAGCTCCGAAACAAAGGGCCGCGCCACGATCAAGGCGATAGGCGAAGCGGCCGGTCAAGAATGAGCGCGCGGGGATAGGGGAAGAGGGGGGCTGTGTCAACGCCAGCGGCGCCAAGCCGCCCTTTACAGGTCCGGCCGGATCACCGCCTTGCCGATCACCTTGCGGTCGGCCAGGAGGTCGAAGGCGGCGCGCCAGTCGGCCAGCGGGAATTCGGCGTGGACGCGGGGGCGGATCAGGCCTTCGTCGGCCAGGCGCCAGATCGCGTCGCTGGTTCTCGACGCCCTTGTCCGGGAACTGGCGGCCGTATTCGCCGGCGCGCACGCCCATCACCGAGAAGCCCTTGATCAGCGGCATGTTGACCGAGATCGTCGGGATGCGGCCGGAGGTGAAGCCGATCACCAGCAGGCGGCCGTCGAAGGCGATGCAGCGGACGCTCTCGTCGAACACGTCGCCGCCGACCGGATCGTAGATCACGTCGGCGCCGCGCGCCGCCGGTGATCGCCTTGACCTCCTCGCGGAAGCCGCCGGTGACGTTGACGATGGCGTCGGGCGCGTATTCGGCGGCCGATCACCGCCAGCTTCTCGTCCGAGGCGGAGGCGGCGATCACCCGGCAGCCCAGCAGCCTTGGCCAGGTCGACGCAGGCCAGGCCCACGCCGCCGGCCGCGCCATGCACCAGCACCCATTCGCCGGGCTCGACCCGGGCGCGCCGCACCAGGGCGACATAGGCGGTGAGATAGGCCGCGCCGATAGGCCGGCGGCCTGGGCGAAGCGAGAGCCTGGCCGGCTTGGGCCGCAGAGCCGGCGGCCGGAGCGACCGCGATATTCGCGCAAAGCCGCCGATGCGCGCGCCGCCGACCACCGCGTCGCCGACCTGCCAGCCTTCGACGCCCTCGCCCAGCGCCTCGATCTCGCCGGCCAGCTCCAGGCCGGGGATGAAGGGCAGCGGCGGCTTGTGCTGGTATTCGCCGCGGGTCATCAGCAGGTCGGGGAAGTTGACCGCGGCGGCGCGGACCCGCACCAGCACCTCGCCGGGGCCGGGCTTCGGGCGTCGCGATCTCCTTCACAGCGCAGCCGGCGTAGTCCGGCGGCCAGGCGCTCGACGACCAGGGCCCGCATGGTCAGGCGGCCTCGCCCGGCAAGGCCTCGGTCGCACGGCGGCTCGCATGAAGCCCTCGCGCGTCAAGGCCGGCGATCTCGCGGCAGGCGACGTCGGCGGCGGGGACCGCGCCGGTGAAGGCGGTGAAGGCGTGGGCCAGGCTGTCGTAGCAGCGGTAGATCGACCGGCACGCCCGCCTCGCGCAGCCGCCGGGCGTAGGCCTCGCCCTGGTCGAGCAGGGGATCGAAGCCGGCGGTGACGATGACGGCGGGCGCCAGGCCCGCCAGGTCGTCGGCGCGCAGCGGCGACAGGCGCGGGTCGGCGGGGCGTCGCTCGGGCCCATGTAGTGGCCCATGAACCAGTCCATGGTGGCGCGCGGTCAGCGGGATAGGCGTCGGCGTAGGTGGTCATCGACGGGCTCTCGCTGGCCACGTCCACGGCCGGATAGATCAGCAGCTGCAGAGCCGGCTGCGGCTCGCCGGCGCGCTTCATCTCCTGGGCGATCACGGCGGCGAAGTTGCCGCCCATGGAATCGCCGCCGATCGCCGCCTGGCCCAGCCGGCGCGCCGAAGCGGGCGGCGTTGTCGCGCGCCCAGCGATAGGCGGCCAGCATGTCCTCCAGCCCGGCCGGGAAGCGATGCTCGGGCGCCAGGCGATAGTCGACCGACAGCACCGGGCAGCGCGCGATCTTGGCCAGGATGGTGCAGAAGACGTGGCAGGTCTCGAGATCGCCGATCACCCCGCCGCCGAAGTGGGCGAACACCATCAGCGGCGCGGCCGGGTCCTGGTCGGCAGGGCGGTAGGCGCGGCGCGGCGATCGGCCCCTCGGCGCCCGGCACGGTCAGATGTCTCGATCCGCACGCCGGGCTCGGGCTCGCCGGTCACCTCGGCGCAGGCTCGCGGCGCCGCCGGCGCGCGCCTCGGCCGGCGAGAAGCTCGACAGCGGCGGCGCGCCTCGCGCGCCTGGGCCGGCCAGATACTGCAAGCGCGGATCGAGGGTCCGGCCGCCCTGGTAGACCACCCCGCCGCCGGCCAGCGGCGCGCAGCATCGGCCTGCGGCAGGCCGAGCAGCGCGCCTGGAGCATGAACATCTGCGCGCGGCCGGATCGAGCGCCATGGTGTCGTCCTAGGGCGTGACGCTTGCGGCAGGGCCGGCAAGCCGCCCAGGATCAGGCGCACGACGAACTCGGTGGCGCCCTCGACGTCGAGCGGCCGGCGCTCGACCATCCGTCGCCCACCTCGCGGGCGATGGCGATGCAGGCGGCGGCCAGATAGTCGAGGTCGACCTTGGGGGCGAGGCCCCGGTCCATCACCGTCGGCGAGCGACCGTGCGCACCTCTTCGAACACCGCCAGCATCTCGGGCGTGTTGCGCACATGGGGCATGGGCTCGCCGTCGGCGCGCCGGCCAAGCTGCCGTGCTCGCCGGCGATGAAGTCGAAATAGGCGCGAACGGCGGCGCGCAGATAGGATTCGAAGTCGCTGGCCTTGGCCGACTGCGGCCTGCAGGATCGGGCGGAAGCGGCGCGCGCCGTCGTCGGCCAGGGCGTCGAACACCTCCTCCTTGGAGCGATAGTAGTTGTAGAAGGCGCCCGACCGAGAGATTGGTGCGGCGGATGATGTCGCGCACCGTCGCCGCCTCGAAGCCCATCTCGCCGAACACCTCGCGCGCCGCGTCCAGGATCGCCAGGCGGTTGGCCGCCTTGGTCTGCTCGCGCTTGCCGGGATTGAAATAGGCGACCTGGGACATGTTTGGGCGAAACGACTCCGGCGAGGGGTTAGCCCTATAGGATCGGGCGCCTTGACGCGGAAGTCCACCAGCCCGGAGAATGCTTTGCCTCTGACCAAATCCCAGATCGCAGCCATCGCCGACCAGCGCATGGCCGAAATTCTCGCTCGCGCGCGGGCGGGCGTTCCCGAGGCCAGGGTAATCCGGCGCCGGCTGAGCGCGCGCCTGAAAGGCGAAAGCGCAAGCGATGTGGTCGCCGTGGGTCTGGCGATCGCCTCGGCGCCGGCCATGAAGCCGGCCCGCGCCCGCTGGGTGGGTTGGGAGCTGATCAACCAGCGGAAAGACGCCTTGGCCTTGCTCGATCTGGCGACGGTGGAGGCTCTGGGCGCCGGCAATTCATCCTGGGACGAGGTGGACGGCTTTGGCCTCTACATCGCCGGAGCGGCGTGGCTGCGCGGCCTGATCAGTGATGACGACATCGTCACTTGGGCCAAGAGCGAGGATCTCTGGCGCCGCCGCGCGGCTTTGGTCGCCACTGTGGTCCTCAATTCCAAGACCCATGGCGGCGCCGGCGATACGGCGCGCACCCTGATGATCGCCGAGCTTCTGGCGGATGACCGCGAGGACATGGTGGTCAAGGCCATGAGCTGGGCCTTGCGGATGCTGGTTCCCTGGGACCGAGCCGCCGTGGAGACATTCCTCGCCCGCCACGACGCGCGCCTGGCCGCGAGGATCAAGCGCGAGGTGCGCACAAAGCTGCGCACCGGCAATAAAAACGCGTGGAAAAAGGCCTGAGCCGCCGACGGCCCCTCACACCGTCCGCTTGGCCCGATCCTGCTCGTTGGCGCCGCGGATCATGTTGCGGGCGGCTTCCCATTCGGTGTCGCCCCAGTCGCGCAGGCCGGTGAAGCCGCCGCCGCCGGCGTTCCAGGCGCCGCCGTCGATGGCGATGGTCTGGCCGTTCACATAGGCCGACAGGGGGTGAAGCAGATAGACGGCGAGGTTGGCCAGCTCGCGCATCTCGCCGACGCGGCCCATGGGGTTTCCGGCCATGCTGCGGCTAGAGTCGGTGCTCTGTCCCGGCGATGAGCCGCGCCCACGCGCCTTCGGTGGGGAAGGGCCCCGGCGCGATGGCGTTGAAGCGGATGCCCTTGGGTCCCCATTCCACCGCCAGCGACTGGGTCATGACGTTGAGTCCGGCCTTGGACATGGCCGAGGGCACGGTGAAAGGGCCTCCGCTCCATACCCAGGTGGTGAGGATCGAGATCACCGAGGCCTTTTTGCCCTCGGCGATCCAGCGCTTGCCGCAATCGAGCGTCACGAAGAACGAGCCGCGAAAGACGATATTGGCGATGGCGTCGAAGGCGCGAGGCGAGAGATCCTCGGTGCGGCTGATGAAATTGCCGGCGGCGTTGTTGACCAGGCCCGTGAGCGCGCCGCCGTCGGACCAGATCTGGTCGATCATCTCGTGGATGGCCTCGGGCACGCGGATATCGCAGGCGATGCCGGTGACCTTGCCGCCGTGGGCGTCCATCAGTTCGCGCGCGGTCTCGTCGAGCACCCCGCCGCGCCGGCCGCAGATATAGACCCGCGCTCCCAGCATCAGGCAGGCCTCGGCCATCACCTTGCCAAGGCCGGTGCCGCCGCCGGTGATCAATATGCGCTCGCCGGCCATCAGGCCGGGCTTGAACATCAGGTCGTCGAAATCCATGGCGCCGCGTCTCCCTTCGAAAGCCGGATGGCGCCTTTTGGCGTCTAAATCAGGCTGACCACGTAAAAGTCTTCGTTCTTGGGACCGAATGGAGGGGCCTTACCGAGGGGAGGTCAAGCCTTCAGTCGCTCGGCCATGGCGATGGCCCCGAAGGGCGCGCGCACTTTTCCCGCCTGGATGAAATAGGCGAACACGTCGCGATCTTTCGTCGATGGCCTGGCGGCGCCGTCCGCGAGCGCCAGATCGGCCGGCGCGCCGCCCTCGGCCCAGGCCTTCAGCCGCCCGGCCCAGGCCTCGACACCGTCGTCGGGATAGCAGGTCTCGTGATGGTCGGCGCCCTGCATCAGCCGCACATAGACGAAATCGGCGGTCACATCCGGGATCAGGGGATAGGTGGGATGATCGCAGGCGCAGATGGCCACGCCCCGCTCACGGCACAGGGCGACGAAGACCGGATCGATGAAGCTCTCGTTCCGCACCTCGACCACATGGCGAAGGCGCCGGCCAGCCAGTTCCGCCGGCAAAAGGGCGAGAAAGGCGGCGAAATCCGTGGGGTCGAATTTCTTGGTCGGCATGAATTGCCAAAGGATCGGCCCGAGCTTGTCGCCCAATTCCTCCAGCCCCTGTTTCATGAAGCGCTCGATGGAAGGCGCCGAGTCGGCCAGCACCTTGCGATTGGTGCAGAAGCGCGAGGCCTTGACCGAAAAGACGAAATCGTCGGGCGTCTCGGCCTTCCATTTGGCGAAGGTCTGCGGCTTCTGCTCCGAATAATAGGTGCCGTTGATCTCGATAGACCCCAGTCGGGCGCTGGCGTAGGCCAGTTCGTCGGCCTGGCGCACGCCCTTGGGAAAGAAGACGCCACGCCAGGGCTCGAAGGTCCAACCTCCGATCCCCGTGCGAATGATCCCGGCCATGGCGCCTCTCCTGAAGTCAGCTTGGAGGCGCAGACTGCCACGCCGTCACGATCCCATGCAATTTGACGCGAATATGGTTATGACGGCCGCCACGCTCGGGCGGAAATCTCCGCAGGCGCCACGGAGAGACGGCCCAGAGGCCCATGCATTCGATGAGACGCCTCGCCCTCCTCCTGGCCCTCGGCCTGGCCGCCTGCCAGACCGCGCCGCATCAAAAGCCGGACCTCACCCTGCCGGCGGCCTATGAGGGGCCAAAAGGAACGGCGACCCTCGCGCCGCAGCAACTCGACCGCTGGTGGCTCCAGTTCAACGATCCCCAGCTCAATGGTCTCGAAGCCCAGGCCCTCGCCAACAGCCCGGACGCCAACACCGCCGCCGCCCGGCTCCTGGAGGCGAACGCCGCCAAGAACGGCCAGATCGCCAAGACCTTCCCGCAAGGCGAAGGCCAGGGAAACCTCTCCCGGCAACACGAATCCAATCTCGGCGGCGCCTCCAACTCTCTCATTCCCGTGGGCGGGACCACCGACACCGAGAGCATCGGCCTGACCGTATCCTGGGAAGTGGATCTGTTGGGGCGCCTGGCGACCCAGCGCAAAGTGGCCAAGGCGCAATACGCCGAAGCCAGATTCAATATCGAGGGAACCCTGGCTAGCCTGGTCGCCAATGTCGCCGACGACTACTTCGTCGCCAAGGGCCTGGCGATCCAGCTGGCCGACCAGCGCGAGACCGCCCGGATCGAAGCCAATCTGCAGGATGTCGCCCAGCGCAAGGCCGTGCTTGGCCTTGAGGCCACCTCGGACGCCGACCGGGTGGCCGCCGACCTTTCCCAGGCCCAGGCGCAGGTCGAATTGCTGGAAGCTCAGCTGCACGACGAGCAGCGCCAGCTGCTGATCCTGGTCGGCCACGGCATCGACCCCACCGCCACCCTCCCGATCCAGGCCCAGACCGACGACCCGCCGGCCATCCCGGTCGCGGTGCCTGGCGACCTACTTCAGCGCCGTCCGGACGTGCGGGAGGCCGACGCCCACCTGCGCGCCCAGGTGGGGCTCGACCGCCTGGGCCACCTGGCGATCTTCCCGACCCTCACCATCTTGCCGGGCCTCGGGGCCTCGCACGTGGTCGAACCCGGGGTCTCCTTCATCCCGCCGGCGACCCTGATCCCGTCGCAGCAGTCCACCAGCCTCGGCTTCTGGTCGCTGGCCGCGGGCCTGAGCATCCCGGTGCTCGACATTCCGCAGTTGCTCTACGAGGCCAAGGCCGACGACGCCCGCACCCAGGAGGCGGTGATCGCCTATGAGAAGACCGTCCAGACAGCCTTCGGCGAAGCGGAAAACGCCCTGGTCGACCTCGCCGCGTCGGAGCGCGCCGTCGCCGTGCTGACCGACGGCGAATCCAGGGCCCGGCGCGCGTCGGACGCGGCGCACAAGCGCTACGCCATGGGCCTGGGCGACATCACCGCCGCTCTTTCCGCCGAGCAGGCCTGGCGCAACACCCAGTCGGCCCTCACCGCCCAGCGGGTCCAGGCGTTGCGGCACGCGGTGCAGACCTATAAGGCCCTTGGCGGCGGCTGGGCCTTCGCGGCTTCGAGCGCTCACCGATGAGATTCCAAGCCGTGCCCACCTTCAGACCCTGGATCGCCGTCGCCCTGGCCCTCAGTCTCGCCGCCGGAGCGGCCGGCTGCGCCAAGAAGGCCGGCGAAACGGCCCGGCAACAGGCTCGCGCCGTCAGCGTGGTCACCGTTGAGCCCCGGGAGATCGAGGGCGGCCTGATGGCCTCCGGCGCCCTGGTGCCCCGCGAGGACGTGGCCGTGTTTCCCCAGCTCACCGGCTATCGCGTCGCCAAGGTGCTGGCCGACGAGGGCGAATGGGTGAAGGCCGGCCAGCCGCTCGTCCAGCTCGACGACGTGCTGCTACGCGCTCAGCTCGCCCAGCAAACGGCTTTGGTGGCCCAGCAGAATGCCCTGGCGGCCGAGGCCGAGGCCGAGGCGCAGAGGGTCAAGGGCCTCGATAACGAGGGCCTGCTTTCTCAGGAACAGATCGACAGCCGCCGTAACGCCGCCCGATCGGCTCGCGCCCAGGCCCAGGCTCAGGAGGCCCTGGCCAGCGACGCGCGCACTCGCGAAGCCCTGATGATCGTCCGCGCGCCCTACGCCGGCCTGGTGATTCAGCGGTCGGTCCGGTTCGGCGATCAGAGCGGCGGGACCACCCCCTGGTTCCGCCTCGCCAAGGATGGCCAGATAGAGCTCGCCGCCGACCTCAGCGAAGACGCGCTGGGAAAGATCAAGCCGGGCGCCCAGGCCAAGGTGACCCTGGCCGACGGAACCGAGGTGCCGGGCGTCGTCCGCCTGGTCAGCCCTGCCATCGACACCACCACCCGGCTCGGGCGGGTGCGCGTGACCCTGCCGGTGCGGCCGGACGTGCGCGCCGGCGGCTTCGCCCGGGCCACCTTCCTGGGCGTCACCCGCTCGGCCAGCGCCGTGCCCGAGACCGCCGTGCGCTATGACGCCGAGGGCGCCTCGGTGATGGCGGTCGGCGCCGACGATCGCGTGGCCCGGGTCCCGGTCACCACCGGCCAGCGCGGCGACGGCTATGTCGAGCTGCTCACCGGCCCGCCGGTGGGCGCGCGGGTGGTCGAGAAGGCTTCGGCCATGCTGGTGCCGGGCGACTACGTCCGTCCGGCCCCGGCGGGGTAGCGCGCCGTGAACCGGCCTGATCGCGGACTTCGCATCTCCGCCTGGGCGATCCGCAATCCGATCCCCGTGGCGGTGCTGTTCATCGCCGCGGTGCTGGCGGGCGCTGGTCTCCTACGTCGCCCTGCCGATCAAGCACTTCCCCAACATCGAGTTTCCCGCGGTGATGGTGACGTCACCGCAGACGGCGCGGCGCCGGCCGAGATGGAGACCCAGATCACCCGGCCGGTCGAGGACGCCCTGGCCGGCATCCCCAACGTCCAGTCGATCGCCTCGACGGTCACCCAGGGCGTCCTCGACCACCGTGATCCAGTTCGAGCTCGGCGCAGAACCTGCAGAAGGCCACCGACGACGTCCGCTCCAAGGTCGACCAGATCGCGCAACGTGCTGCCGCGCGACATCGACCCGCCGATCGTCCAGCGGCTGGACTTCGACGACCAGCCGATCATCACCTACGCCGTCTCGGCGCCCGGCCATGTCGGACGGCGGCCCTGTCCTGGTTCATCGACAACACCATGGCCCGCACCCTGCAGGCCGATCGACGGGCGTCGGCCAGGTCGACCGCGTCGGCGGCGTCGACCGCGAGATCAACGTCATCGTCGATCCCGACCGGATGGCCGCCCAGGGCGTGACCGCCCGCAGATCAACGACGCCCTGGTCGCCGTCAACGTCGACGTGCCCGGCGGCCGGGCCGACATCGGCGGCCGCGAGCAGACCGTGCGGGTGCTGGGCGCGGCGGCCAACGTCGACCAGATCCGCGAACTCTCGCATCCCCGCCCCCGGCGGCCGGTTCGTGCAGCTGTCGCGACGTGGCCGACGTCGGCGACGGCACGGCCGAGGTGCGCGGCTTCGCCGCGGCTCGAACGACCAGCCCGGTGGTCGGCTTCCAGGTGCTCAAGACCAAGACGCCAGCGAGGTTGCCGTCGAGGACGGCGTCGATGCGACGCTCAAGACGCTGGAGAAGACCTATCCAGGCGTCACCGTTCACCAAGATCTTCTCCACGGTCGACGACACCCGCGACAGCTTCTCGGCCACCCTGCACACCCTGCTCGAAGGCATGGTGCTGGCGGCGCTGGTGGTCTGGCTGTTCCTGCGCGACTGGCGCGCCACGGCGATCACCGCCATCGCCATGCCGGTGTCGCTGATCCCGACCTTCGCCTTCATGAGCGCTGGCCGGCTTCAGCCTCAACATGGTCACCCTGCTGGCCCTGACCCTGGTGATCGGCATCCTGGTCGACGACGCCATCGTCGAGATCGAGAACATCGAGAAGCGGGTGCACGCGGGCATGCGCCCCTATCGACGCCGCCATGGAGGGCGCCGACCAGATCGGCCTGGCGGTGGTCGCCACCACCTTCGCCATCGTCGTGGTGTTCATGCCGGTGTCCTTCATGCCCGGCATTCCCGGGCCAGTTCTTCCAGGAGTTCGGCCTGACCGTCTCCGTGGCGGTGCTGTTCTCCCTGGTGGTGGCGCGGCTGCTGACGCCGCTGCTGGCCGCCTATTTCCTCAAGCCCCAAGGCGCCACGCGAGCGCCCGCCCGCTGCCGAAGGCTCTACACGCCGCACCCTCGACTGGGCCCTGGACCACCGGATCGCTCGCCGTGCATCATCGGCGGCATCCTCTTCTTCCTCTCGGCCTGGCCCTGTTCGTGCCCCTCAAGAAAGGCCTCCAGCCGGAAGGCAATCCCAACTGGTACATATGTCAACATCGAGGGCCCGCCGGGGCGCACCCTGGCCGACATGCGGGTGGTGCGTGAACCGGCTCGACGCCTTGCTGGCCAGCCAGCCGGAAACCGTGTCGGTGTTCGCCGCCGATCGGCTCGGCGGCCGATGTGCGCAGCGGCGCCGGCGGCCTGACCAGCAGCGCCGGACTTTCCAGCGGCGTCGGTGGTGGCCGTGCTCAAGCCCGACCGCAAGGCCAGCATCAGCCAGATTCGCGACCGCATCCGCCCGTTGCTGCGCGAAATTCCCGACGCCCGGCTCACCTTCGACACCTCGGGCTTCGGTTCGGCGGGGGTCCAGGTGATCCTCACCAGCGAGAGCGGCGAGGGCCTGGACGCGGCCGGCGCTCGACCTGCAGCGCCAGATGCGCGGCGTCGCAGGCGCTCGCCGATCCTCGGCCCGCGACGCCGCCCAGCGGCGCCGGAGCTGGTGATCCGGCCCAAGGGCCGATGAGGCCGCGCGGCTGGGCGTCTCGCGCCTCCGACCATCGCCCAGGCGGCCCGGGTGGCCACCGTCGGCGACATCGACGCCAATGTCGCCAAGCTCGACGAGGGCGAGCGGCGCATCCCGATCCGCGTGCGCCTGCCACGAGCGCGACCGCTCCGACCTCTCGGTGATCAAGAACCTGCGCCTGCCCACCGCCTCCGGCGGCGTGACCACGCTCGACAGCGTCGCCGACGTCTATTTCCAGGCCGGCCCGGCGCGAGATCAACCGCTTCGACCGCAAGCGCGACATCACCATGATCGCCGACCTCACCGGCGACACCCAGCTCGGAGACGCCCAGGCCAAGGTCAACGCCCTGCCGATCATGAAGCACCTGCCGCCAGGCGTGGGCAAGGCCTCGCAGGGCCAGGAACAGCGCTTCGGCCGAGCTGTTCGGCGGCTTCATCGTCGCCTTCGCCTCGGCCATCGGCCTGGTCTACGGGGTGATGGTCCTGCTGTTCCGCAGCTTCTTCAAGCCGTTCATGATCCTGGCGGCCCTGCCGCTGCCATCGGCGGCGCCTTCCTGGCCCTGCTGGTGACCAACCTGGCCCTGTCGATCCCCTCCCTGATCGGCTTCCTGATGCTGATGGGCCTGGCGGCCAAGAACTCGATCCTGCTGGTCGAATACGCCATCGAGCGCGAGCGCGAGGGCGCCAGCCAGCGCGAGGCCCTTATGGAAGCCTGCCGCGAGCGGGCCCGGCCGATCGTCATGACCACCCTGGCCATGATGGCCGGCATGCTGCCCACCGCCCTGGCCCTGGGCAAGGGCTCGGAGTTCCGCCAGCCGATGGCCGTGGCCGTGATCGGCGGCCTGATCACCTCGACCGTGCTGTCGCTGGTGCTGGTGCCGGTGGTCTATGAATTCGTCGACGACTTCGAGCGCTGGCTAGGCCCCTTGCTCGGCCGCGTCATCACCCCGCGTTTGGCGCCGGCCCCGGCCGCGCCGCAGGACCGGCTGTAGCGCCGGCGAGCCGGGTCACCCCCTCATCGCCGCCTCAACCTCTTCCAGGCCCCGACGCGCCAGGGCGTCGGCGCGTTCGTTCAGCTCGTGGCCGGCGTGACCCTTGACCCAGCGCCAGTCCACTTCATGGCGAAGCCGGGCCTCATCGAGCCGGCGCCATAGGTCCTCGTTCTTCACCGCACCCTTGCTCATGGTGCGCCACCCTCGCGCCTTCCAGAGCGAGAGCCACTGGGCGATGCCGTTCCTGACATATTGGCTGTCGGTATGGAGCTCGACACGGCAAGGGCGCTTCAGGGCGTCCAGCGCCTCGATGGCCGCGGTCAGCTCCATGCGGTTGTTGGTGGTGGCGCTCTCCCCGCCCCACATCTCCTTCTCCGTCTCGCCGAAAATCAGCACCGCGCCCCAGCCGCCGGGGCCAGGATTTCCGCGGCACGAACCATCGGTGAAGATCACCACCTCGGCCGCCATCAGCCGTCTCCGAAAAGCGCCAGGCCGCTTCCCCCCGCGGCGCGATGCACCGCCAGCTTGCGCTCATATTCCAGCGGATCCTTGGGTCTGACCAGGGCCCCGTCCGGGGTCGCGCCCCAATCGGCCAGGCGGGTGAGAAAAAAACGCATGGCCGCGCCATGGGCGAGGATCGGCAGGGCCGCCTTCTCGGCGTCGGACAACGGCCGGCGCCGCTGATAGCCGTCCACCAGGGCCCGGGCGGCGGTGACGTTGAAGCTGCCGTCGGCCTCGAAGCACCAGGCGTTGAGGGCGACGCCGATGTCATAGGCCTGGGTGTCCCAGGCGGCGAAATAGAAGTCGATCGCCCCGGCGAACCGGCCGTCGCGGAAGAAGACATTATCCGGAAAGAAGTCGGCGTGGATGACGCCTTCTGGAAGCCCGCTCGGCCACGCCTTAGCGAAAAGTTCGATATCGCTCTGGATCGCCGCCGCCAGTCCGGGCTTCAAAGCCTCGGCCGCGCCGGCCAATTCACCGGCCAGCCGCGCCCAGGCCTCGTGACCCAGATCATTGGCGCGCCGACCGGAAAACCCCTCGGCGCTCACGTGCAGCCACCCCAGACCCTCGCCAGCCTCGCGGCAGTGGGCGATGGTGGGCCGACGGACCGACAGCCCCGGCAAGAAGGCCACCAGGGCCGCCGGCTTGCCGCGCACGGCGCCCAGGGTCTCGCCGCGCCGGTCGGCGATCGGCGGCGCGCTGGGATAACCCCGCGCCGCCAGCCACTCCATCAGCGACAGAAAGAACGGCAGATCGCCGGGCCGATGTTCGAAAACCGTGAGGATGAAGCGTCCGGCTTCGGTCTCCAGCAAAAAGTTGGAATTGGACACCCCCTCGGCGATGCCCTTGAAACTGATCGGCGCGCCGAGATCGTAGCCCGCGAGAAAGGTCTCGAGTTCCGCGTCGGTGATGTCGGTGTAGACGGCCATGTGGGTCCATCCGTGAGGCGGGCGCGCGCGTCAAGGCGAGCGTTCGTTGCGGCGCCGCGCTTATGACGTTATCACCGCGCAACACGGGCCGACCGCTCGTTCAAGCTGGATACCGCATGCGCCGTCTTCGCCATCACCTGTTCGTCGCCACCGCGGCTTTGAGCCTGTGCGCCAGCGCGCCTGGCCATGCCCAGTATGGCGGCGGCGGCGGAGGGCCCGGCGGCGGTCCGGGCGGGGGCCATGGTCCGCCCGACCAGGAACAGGACGACGCGAAAAAGAAGAAGCGTGACGAAGAGTTCGGCGCCGGCAACGCGGCCCTGCCGCAGCTGAAGAACGCCGGTCCGTGCCCGTTCGTGCGCTCGCTCTACGACGCGGCCCGCTATATCGAGTTCAAGGACAACGTCGAAGCCTCGGCCAACGTGGTCTACAGCGGCGAGATCGAGAATGTCGCATCCGCTTGCGCCTACAAGGGTGTGGAACCGATCCGTGTGCAGATGCAGGCGCTCTTCGAGTTTGGCAAAGGGCCTCAGGCGCTTTCCGCCCGCAAGGACTATCACTATTGGGTGGCCGTGACCGACCGCAACAACGCCATACTGGACAAGGAATTCTTCACCGTGCCGGTCACCTTCCCGGCTGGCCAGGACCGCGTCACCCTCACCGAGACCCTGCCGGTGGTGACCATTCCCAGGGCCAACGCCATCGTCAGCGGGGCGAATTTCGAGATCCTGATCGGCTTTGACGTCACGCCGCAGATGGCGGACTTCAATCGCGACGGTAAGCGCTTCCGCGCCAACGCCGGCCAGGCCAGCGCCGCGGTCACTCCCGCCAAGCCATGAGCGACCTGAGATCGGGCTTGAGCGAAGCGGCCGCCGCCGCCTTCGCCGCCCTTGGCTTGCCGGACGGGCTTCGGCCGGGTGACCGCCTCCGACCGGCCGGACCTCGCCGACTTCCAGTGCAACGGCGCCCTGGCCGCCGCCAAAGCCGAAAAACGCAATCCCCGCGAGATCGCGACGGCGGTGGCCGCGGCTCTGGCGGATCACCGCGATTCGCCAGCGTCGAGATCGCCGGGCCGGGCTTCATCAACCTGCGGGTGAGCCAGGAGGCCCTCTCGCGCCGGGCGCGGGAACTGGCCGCCGATCCCCGCGCCGGCGCCGCCTGGTGGAAACGCCCCGCAGGTGCTGGTCGACTACGGCGGCCCCAACGTCGCCAAGGAGATGCACGTCGGCCACCTGCGCGCCTCGATCATCGGCGAGGCGATCAAGCGGCTGTACCGTTTCGCCGGCGACGAGGTCCTGGGCGACGCCCACTTCGGCGACTGGGGCTTCCAGATGGGCCTGCTGATCACCGCCTGCGCCGACGCCGATCCGGCGATCGCGCACTGGCTGGAGACGCACGCCGAAAAGCCTGCCCATTTCTCCGACGCCGACCAACGCGCCGCCGAGACGCTTTTCTCCAGCCACATCGGGCTGGACGATCTCGACCGCCTCTATCCCCCGGCCGCCGCCCGGGCCAAGACCGATGCCGACTATCGCGACCGCGCGCGCCGGGCGACGGCCGAGCTCCAGGCCGGGCGTTTCGGCCATCGCTTGATCTGGCGCCACTTCGCCGACGTCACCCGCGCGGCCCTGGAGCGCGACTTCCACGCCCTGGGCGTCGATTTCGACCTCTGGCAGGGCGAGAGCGACGTCGATCGCCCTGATCGAGCCCATGGTCGCCGAGCTGCGAGGACAAGGGCCTGCTGGTCGACGACCAGGGCGCCCGGATCGTCCGCGTGGCCCGCGACGACGATCGCCGCGAGGTGCCGCCCCTGCTGGTGGTCTCCTCCGAAGGCTCGGCCATGTACGGCACCACCGACCTCGCCACCATCCTCGACCGCCGGCGGTTCTTCGATCCGGACCTGGTGCTCTATGTGGTCGACCAGCGCCAGGCCGACCATTTCGAGACGGTGTTCCGCGCCGCCTATCTGGCCGGCTACGCCGAGGAAGGCTCGCTGGAGCACATCGGCTTCGGCACCATGAACGGCGCCGACGGCAAGCCGTTCAAGACCC
The DNA here is from genome assembly GCA_963817995.1 of uncultured Alphaproteobacteria bacterium. Classification (GTDB taxonomy): domain Bacteria; phylum Pseudomonadota; class Alphaproteobacteria; order Caulobacterales; family Caulobacteraceae; genus Acaudatibacter. The sequence goes on along the minus strand of CAWFQJ010000009.1, from coordinate 79,359 downwards.
GCGAAGGCGGGGTGCTGAAGCTGCGCGACCTGATCGACATGGCCCGCGGCAAGGCGCGCGAGCGGCTGCACGAGGCCGGCCTCGGCGCCGAGCTCTCGCCCGACGAGTTCGAGGACACGGCGCTGAAGGTGGCGGTGGCGGCGCTGAAGTTCGCCGACCTGGTCAACTTCCGCGGCACCTCCTACGTCTTCGACCTCGACCGCTTCTCCAGCTTCGAGGGCAAGACCGGCCCCTATCTGCTCTACCAGGCGGTGCGGGTGAAATCCCTGCTGCGCCGCGCCGCCGCCGAGGGCGATCGAGGCCGGCGCGATCACCATCGCCGAGGCGGCCGAGCGCGACCTGGCCCTGTTGCTCGACGCCTTCGACCACGCCCTGGCCGAGGCCTACGACAAAAGCGCGCCCAACCTGATCGCCGACCACGCCTATCGCCTGGCCCAGACCTTCTCCAAGTTCTACGCCGCCTGCCCGGTGCTCGGCGCGCCGGATGCGGCGATGCGCGGCTCACGCCTGGCGCTGGCGGCCCTGACCCTGAACCAGCTCGAGATCGCGCTCGACCTGCTGGGGATCGCGACGCCGGAGCGGATGTAGGCGATCTTCAGGCCGCCGCCCCGGACTCATTCTCCAACCGCGTCACCCAATAGTCGGCGTCGAAGGTCGGATCGGCCGTCAGATAGCGCCAGAGTTTCACCCGGTTCACATATTCCAGGCGCCCGGTGTCCTGTTCGAACCACGGCTCCGGCGTGGTCAGGATGGCCGCCACCGTCTCCGGATCCTGGCGCTGCTTGACGAAAAAGATCGGCCGCTGCGCCGCATCCGGCTCCAGATCGGAAACATCCCACTGGCGCACCTGGGAGGTGGTCGCCTGGATGCGGATCTTGAACATGGTGCGGGTCGCCTCCGACAGGTTCACCCCGCCGCCGTGCCACACGCCATGGTGCAGAAAGAGCAGGGTTCCGGCCTCGCAGACCATGTGCTGCTGGCCCCGGATATTCTGATAGCGGCCGAGCGCCACCTCGCTGACCTTGCGAAGGTGCGTTCCCGGAATAAAACGCGTGCCACCCATCGGCCGGGTCACCGCATGCGGATAATACATGATCTGGATATCGAACGCCCGGCGCGGATCGATGGTCGAATCCTGATGGGTGTGCTGGGAGACGTTCTCCGAGCCGCCGGCCTCGTGATAGCGCGGCGGGAAGGTCACGTGCAGAAAGTGGTGGTCGAACACCGGCGCCTCGCCCACCAGGCTGCGGATGGCCCCGCGCACCAGCGGCAGGTCCAGCATGCGGCGGATCGCGCCGCCGGCCGGATAGGCGTCATCGAGTGGCGTTCCGGCGGCGACCTCGGGAATGGCGGCGCCGGCCAGCATCCCGCCATAGGTCGCCCTCATGCCTTGGCCCGGCCGGGCTTCGGCGACGCGGCCGGCCTCGGCCAGAAACTGGGCGTTGATGTCGTCCGGCACGGCGGCGTCGAAGCGAAGAAAGCCGCGGGCCACGAAGCTGGCCATCTGCTTGGAGCTCAGGAGGGGCGGTTCATTGGTCATGCCATTTCCACCAGCTTTTCGAAGAAGAACTCGTATTTCAGATAGGCCAGATCGAACTCCTCGCCACGCGGATGGGGGAGGAGCTGTGACGCCTGGAAAAGTCGCCAGCCATCCTTTAGGGCGGCCAAGCCTGTGGCGTAGGGCGCCTCGTCCGCGTCCCCGGCCATGTGAAGAGTCTCTCCGGTTCCGTCGTACTCGGCCCAGGCGATCACCGGCGCGTCGAGAGCCGAATTGGCCAGATAAAGCACCAGCACCTTCTGCCGCGTTTGCTTCATTCCCACCCTTTTTCGCTTCCCCCTCTTGGAGGCCTGGAACCAACCACAAGGCGCGAAGACCGTCCAGGCGGGAGCCACCCCAACACCTGCGTCATCCCGCACGCAGCGGAGTGGAGATGCGGGAGCCAGGGGCCGCATTCAACGCGTTTTGCAACCGCTCGATGGCCCGACCATTGGCGCCCGGTCCCCTGGGTCCCGAATCTCCGTTGCGCTGCGCTCCACTCCGCCCAGGATGACGCAGGTGGTTTTGGGATTGGCTACCGGCGCCTGAAATCCAGGCGCTGCCCCGCTCTTCGCACCCGCGGCGCCTCGCGCCTTGACTCCGCCCGCCGCCTCCCGCACCGTCCCCTCGGCTCTCGCGGGAGATGCCGAGTCTCTCTCATCGGAGGCTCGGAGCCGAAGGCGCAACCGCCCCGGAAACGCTCAGGCAAAAGGACCGCGAAGGCCGGACAAACGCTGGAAAGAGACGCTTCGCCCAAGGATCGGCGCGGCGGCTCGCCGAAGGAGCAAGGGCCCCTCGATCGGGCCCGGAATCTCTCAGGCCCAAGGGACAGCGGGGGCGCGCAGGATATTCGCCGACGCGTCGCCGCCCGTGGAGCCCCTTTGTCCGCCACCACCGAACCTGGAAAGACGACGCCCCTGACCGGCGCCCATGTGGCTCTGGGCGGCCGCATGGTCGCCTTCGCCGGCTACGACATGCCGGTGCAATATCCCGACCGGCATCATGAACGAACACCTGTGGACCCGCGAACACGCCGGCGTCTTCGACGTCTCGCACATGGGCCCGGCCTTCCTGACCCTGACCGAGCAGATCCGGCGATCCGGAAGCCGACCACGCCGCCATCGCGGCCATCGTCGAGACCCTGGTCTGCGGCGACATCGCCGGCCTGAAGCCCGGCCAGCTCCGCTACACCCTGCTGCTGAACGAGGATGGCGGCATGGTCGACGACCTGATGGTCGGCCGGCCGCTGTGGCGGAGCCGCCAGGGCATGCTCTATCATCGTGGTCAACGCCGGCACCAAGGACGGCGACTTCGCCCTGATCGAGGCGGCCGCCGGCGGCCGCGCCACCCTGACGCGCGCCGACGACCGCGCCCTGATCGCCCTGCAAGGGCCGGAAGCGGCGGCCGTGCTGGCGCGCCATCCTCCCGGAGGCGGCCGGACCTCATCTTCATGACGCTACCGCCGGATCGATCTGGACGGCGAGCGCCTGGTGGTCTCGCGCTCCGGCTACACCGGCGAGGACGGCTTCGAGATCCTGGTTCCGCGCCGAGCCGTGGCCGAGGCTTCTGGGACCGGCTGCTGGCCGACGAGCGGGTCAAGCCGATCGGCCTCGGCGCCCGCGATTCCCTGCGCCTGGAGGCCGGCCTGCCGCTCTATGGCCACGACGCCGACGAGACCATCTCGCCGATCGAGGCCGCGCTCGGCTTCGCGGTCTCCAAGCGCCGGCTCAAGGCCGAGCGACTTCCCCGGCGCGGCGCGCATCGCCGCGCGAGCGCGGCGGCGATCTGGCCCGCGTCCGCGTCGGCCTGCGGGTCCTGGAAGGCGCCCCGGCCCGCGAGGGCGCGGAGATCGCCGACGCGACCGGCGCGGTGGTCGGCCAGGTCACCAGCGGCGGCTTCTCGCCCAGCCTCGGCGCGCCCATCGCCATGGGCTTCGTCCCGCCGGCCCTGTCGGCGCCCGGGACGCCGCCTTGGCGTCGTCGTGCGCGGCAAGCCGCCAGGCCGCCGAGGTCGTCGCCATGCCCTTCGTTCCCCACCGCTACGCACCGCAAGCCCTGAGCCTGACGAAGGACACGCCATGCGCTTCACCAAGGATCACGAGTGGGTCGAGGTCGACGGCGACATCGCCACCATCGGCATCACCGCCTATGCCGCCGAGCAGCTGGGCGACGTGGTGTTCGTCGAGCTGCCGGACGGTCGGCAAGGCGCGTGAAGGCCGGCGACGCCCTGGCGGTGGTCGAGAGCGTCAAGGCCGCCTCCGACGTCTACGCCCCGGTCTCCGGCGAGGTGGTCGGCCGCCAACGACGGCGCTGGCCGACACGCCCGAGACCGTCAACGACGCGCCCGAAGCCGGCGGCTGGTTCGCCAAGGTCAAGCTCGCCGACCCGGCCGAGGTCGACGCCCTGATGGACCGCGCCGCCTACGAAGCCTTCCTGGCGACGCTCTAGCCGAAGGCCGCCATGCGCTATCTGCCCCTCACCGACGACCGACCGCGCCGGACATGCTGGCGGTCATCGGCGTCGCCGACGATCGACGACCTGTTCGTCGACGTGCCCGCCGCCGCGCGCCTGTCCGGAGCCGGTCGACCTGCCGCCCACGCCGGCGAGCTGGAGGTCGAGCGGGCGCTGGGCGCGCCTGGCGGCGCAGAACCGCGCGGCCGGGGCCGGGCCCTTCTTCTGCGGCGCCGGGGCCTATCGCCACCATGTGCCGGCCAGCGTCGACCACCTCATCCAGCGCTCGGAGTTCCTGACCAGCTACACGCCCTACCAGCCGGAGATCGCCCAGGGCACGCTGCAGGTGCTGTTCGAGTTCCAGACCCAGGTGGCGGCCCTGACCGGCCTGCCGGTGGCCAACGCCTCGATGTACGACGGCTCGACCGCCTGCGCCGAGGCGGTGATGATGGCCGCGCGGGTCACCCGCCGCGCGCAAGGCCGTGCTCTCCGGCGGCCTGCATCCCGCACTACGCCGAGGCCGCCCACACCCTGGCCCATGCCGCCGGCGTCGAGACGATCGCGCCTCGCCGCCGCCATCGACGCCGAGGCCGCGGTGATCGACGCCATCGACGCCGACACCGCCTGCGTCGTGGTGCAGACCCCCAACGTGTTCGGCACGGTCACCGACGTCACCGCCATCGCCGAGGCCGCCCACGCCGCCGGCGCCCTGCTGATCGTGGTCGACCACCGAGGCGGTCTCGCTTCGGCCTGCTGAAGTCGCCCGGCGAGATGGGCGCCGACATCGCCGTCGCCGAGGGCCAGTCGATCGGCAACGGCCTCAACTTCGGCGGCCCCTACGTCGGCCTGTTCGCCTGCCGCGAAGCGCTGATCCGCCAGATGCCGGGCCGCCTCTGCGGCGAGACGGTCGACGCCGAGGGCCGGCGCGGCTTCGTGCTCACCCTCTCGACCCGCGAGCAGCACATCCGCCGCGACAAGGCGACCTCGAACATCTGCACCAATTCGGGCCTCTGCGCCCTGGCCTTCACCATCCACATGTCGCTGCTGGGCGAGACGGGCCTGCGCCAGCTGGCCGCGATCAACCACGCCAAGGCGCGTCCGCTGCGCGACGCCCTGGCGGCGATCCCCGGCGTCGAGGTGCTGACCCCGCGCTTCTTCAACGAGTTCGCCGTGCGCCTGCCCGCGGCCGCCGCCGACGGTGGTCGAGGCCCTGGCCGGCCAAGGGCATCATCGCCGGCGTGCCCGTTCTCGCGGCTCGATCCCGGCGCCGGCCTCGACGACGTGCTGCTGGTCTGCGCCACCGAGACCACCGACCGACGAGGACATCGCCGCCTTCGCCCGCGCCCTGACCGAGGAGCTCGCCCGATGACGCATCGCTAACCGTCGGCCGTCCCACCCGGCCCGAATCCGAGCCGTGACCGCCGACGCCAGGAGCCCATGCCGGCCGGGGCCTGCTGCAGGACGAGCCGCTGATCTTCGAACTGGGCGGCTGGGACAAGACCGGCGTCGACCTGCCCGGACGACGCCGGCGCCGACGCGTCCGACCTCGGCGGCCTGACCCGCGCCGCGCCGCTCGGCCTGCCCGGCCTCTCCGAGCCGGAGACCCTGCGCCACTATGTGCGGCTGTCGCAGAAGAACCACGCCATCGACCTGGCGCTCTATCCGCTGGGCTCGTGCACGATGAAGCACAACCCGCGCCTGAACGAGAAGATGGCGCGCCTGCCGGGCTTCGCCGACATCCACCCGCTGCAGCCGCAGTCTCGACCGTGCAGGGCGCGCTGGCGCTGATGGACCAGCTGGCCCACTGGCTGAAGACCCTCACCGGCATGCCGGCGGTGGCCCTCTCGCCCAAGGCCGGCGCCCACGGCGAGCTCTGCGGCCTGCTGGCCATCCGCGCGGCGCACGAGGCCCGCGGCGACGCGCGCAAGACGGTGCTGGTCCCGACCTCGGCCCACGGCACCAATCCGGCCACCGCCGCCCTCGTCGGCTATCAGGTCGAGGAGATCGCCCAGACCGCCGACGGCCGCGTCGACCTGGCCGACCTGGCCGCCAAGCTGCGGTCCGGACGTCGCCGCGGTGATGGTCACCAACCCCAACACCTGCGGCCTGTTCGAGCGCGACGTGATCGAGATCGCCCGGCTGACCCACGAGGCCGGCGCCTACTTCTATTGCGACGGGGCCAACTTCAACGCCATCGTCGGCCGGGTGCGGCCGGGCGACCTCGGCGTCGACGCCATGCACATCAACCTGCACAAGACCTTCTCCACCCCGCACGGCGGCGGCGGCCCGGGCGCCGGGCCGGTGGTGCTGAGCGCGGCCCTGGCGCCCTACGCGCCCGGCGCCCTGGATCGTGCACGGCGACGACGGCTTCGACCTGATCGAGCATGCCGAGGGCGAGGCGGCCGCAGCCGTTCGGCCGCCTGTGCGCCTTCCACGGCCAGATGGGCATGTATGTGCGCGCCCTGGCCTACATGATGAGCCACGGCTCCGACGGCCTGCGGCAGGTGGCCGAGGACGCGGTGCTCAACGCCAACTACATCAAGGCGCGGCTCTCGGGCGTCATGACCGCCGCCTTCCCCGACGGGCCCTGCATGCACGAGGCCCTGTTCGACGATCGCCTGGCTGGAGGGCACGGGCGTCACCACCCTCGACTTCGCCAAGGCGATGATCGACGCCGGCTTCCACCCGATGACCATGTATTTCCCGCTGGTGGTCCACGGGGCCATGCTGATCGAGCCCACCGAGACCGAGTCCCGGCGCGAGATCGACCGCTTCTGCGACGCCCTGCTGGAGCTGGCCGCCGCCGGCCAAGGCCGGCGATGTCGAGCGCTTCAAGGGCGCGCCCTTCCACGCCCCGCTGCGCCGGCTGGACGAGACCCTGGCGGCGCGGAAGCCCCGGCTGCGGTGGACGCCCCTGGAGGCCTAGGCGCCGAGCCGCCGCGCCCTCTCCGTCGTTCCGGGAGGTCCCTGCGACGATCCGCCTATGGCGCAAATGCCACGGCCAGTGGCATCCAGGCGGCGCAAACAGGAATCATCGGTCGCGGACCTATCGCCGGCTTGATTGCGTTCCATATGCAAAAGGACGCGGGGCGGATCGCCGCCCGCGCGGGAAGCACGAGGCCTATGTCTATCGCCATGTCGCAGCGCCCGACGTCAGCGCCGCCGTCCCTTTGGCGGAGGCTGGCGCGCCTGGGTCTGACCGGCGTCGGCTGGGTGCTGATCGCGGTCGGGGCCGTCGGCACGGTCCTGCCCGGCCACCTGGGCCTGCCGGTTCTGGTCGTAGGACTGATCGTTCTGCTCCGCTCCTCCCGCGGCGCGCGCAAGCAGTTCATCGGCCTCCAGCGCCGTCACCCCAAGATCGTCTTCCCCCTGCGCCGTTTGCTGCGGCGGGAGCCGGAGGTGTTCCCCGTGGCCTGGCAGCAGGCCCTGCGGCTGGAGAGGATGCTCTTGCCACCCAGGTGGCGGCCGGCAAAATCAATGCGGCGGCGGGTGTTCAAGCGGGGGCGGAAGGGCGTTTAGCCCCAGAGCGCTTCGGACCGCCGGCGTCCTCGCCGGCAGCGCGTAGCGCCGTCTTCTATCGGGAAAGACCCGGGCTTGCGCCCGTGCCGGCGAGGACGCCGGCGGTCCAAAGAACTCTTAAGAAAACCGGCGCGCCATTCCCGCCAGGCCGGCGTCGATCAGGGGATCGGTCTTGGCCCCGGCGACGCGGGCGGTGAGCACGGCTTCGGCGGCCTGGGCGGCCAGGTCGGCCGCGGCAGCCTTCACCTCGGAGGCCGCCTGGGCCTCGGCGATGGCGATCTTGCGGGTGGCCAGTTCGCCCCGGCGCTTGATGTCTTCTTCCAGTCTGGCGGCCGCCTCGACGCGCAGGCGCTCGGCGTCGGCCTCGGCGGCGGCCAGCATCTGAGCAGCCAGCTGTTCGGTTTCCTCGCGCTGAGTCTTGATCTGGGCCAGCAGGGCCTCGGCCTCTTCACGCAGCTTCACCGCTTCGTCGAGCTGAGCCTGAACCTTTTGCCCGACCGCATCGAGGGCCTTGCCGACCGTGCTGTGGGCCTCGATGCGCCAGAGCACGATGACGAACACCACCAGGGCGATAAAGGCCCAGAAGTGCGCGTCCTGAGGGTTGGAAAGGGCGGAAACCAGGGCGTTCACGAAAAAGCTCTCCTAGGCCTCGGCGCCGAGCGCGTGCTCGACCTCGGCCGGGCTCGCCGGCGCGCCGGTGAGGCGCTCGATCATGGCGTGGGCCGTGTCGGCGGCGATGGCCCGCACATGGCTCATGGCTTCGGCGCGGGCGGCGGCGATGCGGGCTTCGGCCGCGCCCACGACCTCGGCGAGCTTGGCGTCCTCCGCGGTCTGGCGCGCCACCGCCGCGGCCTTGGCGGCGGCCTTGGCGTCGGCGGCGACCTTGTGAGCCCGCGCTCTGGCCTGGTTCATCTCCTCGGCCGCCGCGGCGGCCTGAGCCTGGGCCTCATCGCGCAGGCGCCGCGCGTCGCCGATATCGCCGGCGATCTTGTCTTCCCGCGCATCGATCGTTCCGCCCACCCAAGGCACGAACACCTTGGCGAACAGCACATAGAGAACGCCGAAGATGATCAGCACCCAGACGATCTGGCCCGGCCATTGGGCCAGGTCGAACTGGGGCAGGCCGCTGGTGAGCGGCCTCGGCGGCGCAGGAGCGGGGTTGGCCATCGACCGGTTAGCTCGAAGAGGATGATGCAGGCCCATGACCAGGGCGAACATGCCCATGGCTTCGGCCAGGGCCATGCCCAGGAACAGCATAGGTGCGTTCGCCGGCGGCGGCGGCCGGGTTGCGGATCGCCGCTTGCAGATAGTTGCCGAACAGAATGCCGAGGCCGGCGCCGGCGCCGATCAGGCCGGTCATGGCCAGACCCGCGCCGATGTATTTGGCTGCTTGAGCGTCCATTGTTGAAAAATCCTTCTTGGAGAGAGGTTTAGTGGCCGTGATCGAGGTTCACGACCTCGTTGAGGTAGACGCAGGTGAGGGCGGCGAAGACGAAGGCCTGGATGAAGGCGACGACGAAATCGAGGGCTGTCAGCGCCACGACCATCAGGAAGGCGAGGCCCGAACCGACCAGGCCCAGATTGTTCAAGCCGACGCCATGCAGGCCCCAGACGCCCAGGCCAATGACGAAGCTGGCGAACATATAGACCACCACGTGGCCGCCCAGCATGTTGCCGAACAGTCGCAGCGCCAGGGTGAAGGGCCGGATCAAGAACGAGATCAGCTCGATCGGCAGCAGGAAGGCGCTCATGGCCGGATGCATGCCCGACGGCCAGAACAGCTTGAAGAAGCCAAGGCCGTTGCGGGCGAAGCCGACCACCAGCACGGTAAGGAAGGTCATCACCGCCAGGGTCCCGGTCACCGCCAGTTGCGATGTCACGGTGAATCCGCCGGGGGCCAGGCCAATGAGATTGAGGGTGGCGATCATCAGGAACAGCGTGAAGACGAACGGCAGGAAGGGGCGGCCGCGATCGCCGATGATGCCGCCGGTGAGCACCCCGTCGACCATGCCGTACATCATCTCCGCCAGGGCCTGCCCGCGACCGGGCACCAGGGCGCGCTTGGCGGCGGTGAAGAAGAACAGGCAGATCAGGGAGGCGGCGATCATCATGAAGATCACCGAGTTGGTGATCGACACGTCCACCATGCCCAGACCCGGCACGGGAAGTTCGATGGGCACCACCTTGTGCACCAAGAACTGTTCCATCGGCTCGATAGCGGCCATCAGTCGCCAAAATCCTTCAAGTGAGGCGGCGCCTCACGATTCATCCTCGTCGTCGGCCGCCGGCGGGGCCGGAGCCGTGGTCTTCGCCGCCTTGGCGCTCATCGCCGCGGCGGTGCGGACGGTCGCATAGATCGACAGTCCCGATCCGATCAGCAGGCCGCCGATCACCCCGAAAGGGGTGGTGTGGGCGAAGCGATCCAAGAGCCACCCCAGGCCGACACCCCCCAGAACGCCGCCGAGCATCTGGCCCAGCAGGCGGTAACCTTCGCTCGACGAATCGCCTATCCGCGAGGAAAAGGGCTTGGTCGCGCGGGCGGCCTCGAACGCGTCCAGCTGAGTATCGAGGCGCTTGAGGGCCCCTTGGCTGGATTCGTCCGGCTCTGGCATGAACGCACGAGGTCTTTCGGCCGACCCCGACGCCCAAACCTCGGCCCGGCCAGGTCGCGGCGGAACCTATAGAGACGGGCCTTTCGCGTCAAGGCTGCGCGAAGTCGTCGTAACTACTTGTTTTTATGACTTATCTTCAACAGCCGCGGGTTCATGCGGCGCTGGATACGCCCGCGAACAGGAACGCCCCATCGCGGAGGAGATGCACGATCTCGTCGCGGTCGGGTTCGGGCACCGCGAAGCAGCCCTCGCTCCACCCGACCGGTATCCCCGACCGCGCCCGCTCCGGATCGACGTAGGGGGCCGAGTGGATGACGATCTCACGGGCTTCGGCGTTGTTGTTGGTCGGGTCCAGACCCTGGATGCGCAGGGAAGGCCCGTGGCGGCCGAGATAACGGCGGCCGATGACGAAGGCGCCGACGCACGAGGCCTGGGAGCCCATGAGGTTGCTGAAGCGGGTGGGGACGGGCGAGGGCTCCGGCGCCGGGTCCGAGCCCTTGCCGTGGGCGACCAGGGTGGAACGCAGGATGCTCTGGTCTTCCGCGCGGACGATGAACATCCGGGGCTCGTAGGAGGGGACGCTGAAATCCACCACGGCGAAGAGGTCGGTGGTGCGCAACCAGCCCCGGCGCTGCTCGAACGCCCGCAAGGCGGAGTCCAGGACGGCGGGATCCGGCAGGGCGTCCAGCACCGAGGTCCTGGCCATGGCCGGCGCCAGCGCCGCCGCGACGCCCACCGCCAGAGCTTCACGCCTTGTCAGGCGGCTCGCCATGATCGTCTCCGAAAAATGCCAGGGGGTACGAACGCGGGAAAATCGGAGGTCATTTTCGCTTGTCGCGCACGCCTTGACAACCGGGCGGGCCAAGGATGCGAGCATTTGTCGCCACAATGCGCGCTTTCGCGCCGCCTGGGCGCACCTATTGCGCCGCCAGCGCCTCGGCCTGACGCAGATCGACCGACACCAGTTGCGATACGCCGCGCTCACGCATGGTTACGCCATAGAGCCGGTCCATGCGCGACATGGTCAGGGGGTTGTGGGTGATGGTGAGGAAGCGCGTCGAGGCCCGCCCGCGCATCTCGGCCAGCAGATTGCAGAACCGCTCGACATTGGCGTCGTCCAGAGGCGCGTCGACCTCGTCGAGCACGCAGATCGGCGCCGGATTGGCCAGGAACACCGCGAAGATCAGCGCCACCGCGGTCAAGGCCTGCTCGCCGCCGCTCATCAGGCTCATCACCGCCATCCGCTTGCCCGGCGGGCAGGCGAGGATTTCCAGGCCCGCCTCGAGCGGGTCTTCCGATTCCACCAGCCGAAGCTCCGCCTGGCCCCCCTCGAAAAGGGCGGTGAACAGAGACCGGAAATGGCTGTCGATGATCTCGAAGGCGGCGATGAGGCGCGTGCGGCCCTCGGCGTTGAGTTCGGCGATGGCCTGCTTCAGTCGCGCCAGGGCGCCCGCCAGATCGGCGCGCTCCGCCGCCATGACCTCTAGCCGGGCGGTCAGTTCGTCCACTTCCTCCTCGGCGCGCAGATTGACCGGTCCCATGGCGTCGCGCTCGCGCGTCAAGGCGGCCAATCGCGCCTCCGCGCCCTCGATTCCGGACGGGAGCTTCGCCGACTCAGCCGCCAGAGTCTCGGCGAGCGCCGCAGGCGCAAGGCCCGTAGCTTCGGTGATCGCGGCGGCGCATTCGGCGAGGCGTTCCGCCGCCGCCTCAAGGCGGGCGGTGAGGGTGGCGCGGGCTTCCCGCGCGTCCGCCGCCCGCGCGTCCGCCGCCCGGGCGTCGCGGTCGGCCTGGGCGCGAGCGGCCTCGGCCTGAGAAAGAAGGTCGCCGGACCTGGCCTTGCGCGCTTCGGCGACGGAGAGTTCGTCCAGCAGGCGCTGGCGGCGGTCCTCGACCTCGGCCGGCGCGTCGCGGGTCGCGGCCAAGGCCTTGGCCGCGCGCTCGCGCTCTTCTGTGAGCACCGCGCGCCGCCGCGCCGCCGCCTGAGAGCGCGCCTGCCAGTCGGCCTCTTCGGCCTTGAGCGAGGTCAGCCGCCGAGCCCGGGCGTCGCGTTCGCGGGTCTCCGCCTCCAGCGCCGCGCGCGCCACGGCGGCGGCCTCCCGCGCCTCGCCGGCCGCGGCGCGGGCTTGCTCGAGCGCCCGGGCGAGCTCGTCGTCGTGGGTGATCGCCGAAGCGGCGGCGCGGGCCGCTTGCGCCAGGGCTTCGGCCTCGGAAGCCTCGGCCTCGAACCGGCCAATGGTCTCGTCCAGGGACTGGGCGCGTGCGTCACGGCGCGCGCCGTCCCGCTCCAGGCGCTCGACCGCCTCGCGAGCCCTGGCCACATCGATCTCCGCCGTCCTCGGCGCGGCGCGGGCGAGCCGGACGGCGGTGTCCGACGCGGCCACCCTCGCCGCCGCCTTGACCTGGGCCTCGCGGGCCGCCGTCGCCGCCGGCCTCAGCTCCGCGAGCCGCGCCTCGATCGCCGCCAGCCGAGCTTTCTGCTCCAGCCTCACCTGAGCGGGGCGGGGCGCCTCGGCCCTGACGGTGAACCCGTCCCATCGCCAAAGATCGCCCTCGCGCGAAACCAGCCTGGCGCCGGGCGGCAAGGTCTTCCGCAGGCGCTCGCCGTCGGCGCGTTCCACAAGCGCGGTGAGCGCCAGGCGGGCCGCCAGCTGTGCGGGTGCGACCACGAGGTCGGCCAGCGGCGTCGCGCCCTTGGGCCACACGGGCGCGGGCGCCTCGCCGCCGCCCCAGAACGCGGGCGCGCGGGCATCGAGGGCGGCGTTCAGATCATCGCCCAGAGCCGCCGCCAAGGCCGCTTCCAGGCCGGGCTTCGGCGAGACCGCTTCGAGCGCGGTCGGGAAGGCCGAGGCGGCGTCGCGAGGCGTGAGCCTGGCCAAGCCGCTGGCTTCGGCGTTGACCCGGCCGAGCTCGTCCTCGGCGGCGCGAGCGGCGTGGCGGGCGACGCTCTCGGCGCTCTGGGCTTCGGCGCGTTCGGTCTCCGCCGTCTCGACCGCCTCGCGCGCGGCGTCCAAGGCCGCCAGCGCCTCGCTCAGCGTGGCGGCGGCCGCGGCGAGGGCCGGATCGACAGCCGGCCCCAGCGCTTCGCGCTCGCTTCGCGCCTGGGCGAGCGCGCGGTTCGATCGGGCAAGGCGGCCTTCGGCGTCGGCAAGGCGCGCCTCGGCCGCGCGGCCCTCCGCCTCGGCGGCGGCCAGGCGGCCGGCCAGGGACTCGACGGCGCTGTCGGCCAGAGCGCGAGCGCTTTCCGCCCGCTGGGCGGCGGCGAGAAGTTCGGGCCCGCGCTCCGGCGCGGCGGCGATCTCCCGCTCGACCTCGGCTGCGCCCTCACGAGCTCGGGCCAAAGCCTGATCGGCGTCTTCGACGATCTGCGCCTCGCGAAGGCTGTCTGCGTCGATCCGCGCCACATCGGCGGCAAAGCGCGCGGCCTCGGCCGCCGCCTCTTCCAGGGCCCGTTCTAGCCGGTCCTTTTCGATCGCCAGATGATGGAGTACGGCGGCGGCGGCGGTCTCCTCGTCGCGCAGCGGGCGGATCGCCGCCTCGGCGTTCAGGGCGGTCGCCGCGGCCGCGGCCGCCGCGCGGGTGGCGGCCTCGACCTCCCGCGCCGCCGTCGAACCCTCCGCCGTCACGCGCTCCAGAGTCACGCGAGCCTCGTCCCATCGCGCGTGCAGCACGGCGCCCTGGAGCGCCCTGATCTCGGCGGCCAGGGTCTTGTACCTCGCCGCCGGCCCGGGCCTCCCGGCGCAGCTTGCCAAGCCCGGCTTCCAGTTCGGCGGTCAGATCGTCGAGGCGCTCGACATTGCTCTCGGCGGCGCGCACCCGAAGCTCGGCCTCGTGGCGGCGGCCGTGCAGGCCGGAGACCCCGGCCGCCTCCTCCAGGATACGGCGACGATTGCTGCGGCTGGGCCGCGATCAGCTCGGAGATCTGCCCTTGGCGGACCAGCGCCGGCGAATTGGCGCCGGTGGAGGCGTCGGCGAACAGGAGCTGAACGTCCCGGGCCCGGACCTCGCGGCCGTTGATCCGGTAGGTCGAGCCTTCGCCACGGTCGATGCGGCGGGTCACCTCCAGCAACGGAGTGGGCGTTGAAGGCCGCCGGCGCGGTTCCATCGGCGTTGTCGATGGTCAGGGTCACCTCGGCGTGATTTCGCGCCGGCCGGGCGCCGGAACCCGAGAAGATCACGTCGTCCATGCCGTCGCCGCGCATGGCCTTGGCCGAATTGGCCCCCATCACCCAGCGCAGGGCTTCCAGCAGGTTGGACTTGCCGCAGCCGTTGGGGCCGACCACGCCGGTCAGGCCGGGCTCGATGCGGAACTCCGAGCGGCTTCGACGAAGGACTTGAAGCCCGAGAGGCGCAGCCGGGGAAATGCACGGCCCTAGCGAGGCTTCCCGTGAGCCGGGGTGGCGGCGGCGATGGCGGCGTCGAGCGCTTCGAGGGTCTGATCGCCTTCCATCATCCGGTCCCCGACGATGAAGGTCGGCGTGCCATTGACCTTGTCGGCCTCGGCGTAGGAATCGGAACGGTCCTGAAGCGCCTTCAGCGCCGTCGGGTCGGATATGCAGGCGTTGAACTGGGCCTCGGTCATGCCCTCCTGCTTGGCGATGCGGAGCAGAGAAGGCTGCGCCGCGCCGTCGAGCGCGATCCTGGGCTGTGCGTCGAAGACGGCGTCGACCACCTGGAAATAGCGCGCGGGCCCAGCGCAGCGGGCCAGCAGGAATCCCGCCGCCGCCAGGGTGGGATCGCCCGTCAGCATCTCACGCAGGACGAACCGCACCTTGCCGGTGTCGACATATTTCTTCTCAAAGGCGGGAAAGACCTCCCGCGCCCAGACGCCGCAATGGGGACAGCCGACCGAGGCGTACTCCACGACCGTGACCGGCGCGCGCGGATTGCCCAGCGACATGTCGCCCTCGCGAGGTCCGGCGGCGCGGGCGGATCCGGCGCAAAGCGCGAGCGCCACAGCCGCCAGCGCGGCCAGCGTCTGGAGAGATCGGGCGATCACGAGGCCGGCTTCGGCGCGGCCTCTGCCGCCGCCACCGCCGCGTCGAGCTGGGCCATGGTCTTCTCGCCGGGCTCCAGCATCTTGCCGTTGATGACGAAAGTGGGCGTGCTGTCGACGTGATCGTCCTTCACATAGCGATCCCAGCGGGCCTGAAGGGCGGCGAGCGCCTTTTCATCCTTTATGCAGGCGTCGAACTGGGCGTCGGTGAGGCCCACCGAGCGGGCGATGTTGAGCAGCACCGCATGTGGATCGCCGCTGCTCTGCATCTCCGCCTGGCCGTGGTAGATCGCATCGACAACCTGGAAGTATTTGTCCTTGCCGGCGCAGCGGGCGGTGAGGAAGCCGGCGGCGGCGATGGCGGGATCGCCGGTGAGCGCCTCGCGGGCGATGTACCGGACCTTCCCGGTGTCGATGTACTTCGCTTTGAAGAGCGGGAAGACCGTGTTGTTGAAATCCCCGCAGTGCGGGCAAGCCACCGAGGCGTATTCGATCATGGTGACCTTGGCCGTGGGGCTGCCCATGGACATGTCGTCGTCGGTGGCCGCGCCGCCACCGGCGCTCTTATTGCAGGCCGACAGAGCAAGAACGGCGGCCATACCGGCCAGAAAAGTGGTGAGCGTTCGCATGGCGTGCATCCCGATCAGGGTGTCAAAGAAATAGAGCGCGATTCCCATCGCGCGTCCAAGGCGCGGGCCTTGTGGCGCGGGGCGGGGCCGGCTGGCAAGCTCAACCTCGCTCAGCGCGCATCACCTCGCGCCCCAGACGGATCAGGGCGGTCTTCAGAGACCCTTCCGGAAAATCGTCGAGACTGGCTTCCAGGGCCTGCTCCTCGGCCGCGTCCAGGGGCGGTTTGGGACGGCGCTTGTTCATTCCCCCCACGCCGCGTTCGGGCATTCCCTGCAGCGGCCCTTGGACGATCCGCAACCTCGACACCGCCCCGGCGCCCAGAAACAGATTGACCCTGGCCAGGATGTCGCCAGCCTGATGTTGAACCAGAGTGGCCGAAGGCCCCGCGACGCGGATCTCAAACGCCGCTCCGCCCTCGCGCGCCTTGATCAGCTTGCTAGGTTCGGTTCGGCGGGCGAGGGTTTTGCCGACGATCTCGCTCCAGCGCGCCTTCAATCCGTTCACGCCATGGCCGAACTTGGCGTCGAGGGTCTTGAGAGTCTTGGTCAGGGCGCGGCCGGCCGGCGGCGGCGGACGCGGCGGTGGCCGGGTGCGCCGCGCGGCGAGAATCCGCAGCGCTTCCTGAGTCCGAGGGGAGCGGGCGAGCCATGGCCATGTCATAACCCCTTCCATGGACGACGTCGCCCGTTTCCGCAGCCAATTGCTCGCTTGGTACGATGTTCATCGCCGCGCCCTTCCTTGGCGCGCCGCGCCTGGCGAGCGATCCGATCCCTATCGGGTCTGGCTCTCGGAAATCATGCTGCAGCAGACCACCGTCGCCCACGCCACGCCCTATTTTCAAGACTTCGCCCTGCGCTGGCCGTCGGTGCGCGACCTCGCCGCCGCCGCCGACGAAGACGTCATGGCCGCCTGGGCCGGGCTTGGCTACTACGCCAGGGCGCGCAATCTGTTGGCCTGCGCGCGGGCGGTGGTTGAAATCCATGGCGGCCGGTTTCCCGACGACGAAAAGTCGCTCCGCGCCCTCCCCGGTCTGGGCGCCTACACCGCCGCCGCCGTGGCCGCCATCGCCTTCGATCGGCCCGCCAATGTGGTCGACGGCAATGTCGAGCGGGTCATGTCCCGTCTGTTCGCGGTGGAGACGCCCTTGCCGGCCGCCAAGCCGGAGCTCGCCGCCCTGGCCGCGACCCTCGTCGCCGCGCCCAGGCCCGGCGACTGGGCTCAGGCCCTGATGGATCTGGGCGCCACCATCTGCCGCCCGGCCACGCCAGCTTGCGCGCTTTGTCCGGTCAAAGCCTTTTGCCAGGCCTTCGCGCGGGGCGATCCGGCCGGCTATCCGCATCGGGCGGCCAAGGCGGCGCGGCCCCATCGTCACGGCGTCGCCTATCGGCTGATCCACGAAGGCTGCGTCGCCGTGGCGCGGCGTCCGGCCAAGGGTCTCCTAGGCGGGATGCTCGGCCTGCCGACCACGGAATGGCGTGACAAACCCTGGACCCGCGACGAGGCGCTGGCTCAGGCGCCCGCGCCGGGCGCCTGGCGGCAGGCCGCCGCCGTGGACCACGTGTTCACCCACTTCTCGCTCTCGCTCACGGTCTATGAGGCGCGAGTTAAGGATCGGAGCCCGGCGTTCGCCTGGAAGCCCTTGGCCGAGGCGGCCGCCGAAATGCCGTCGGTCTTCCGCAAAGCGGTCGCGGCCCGCTAAAGCATCGTCAGGCGTTGGACGGCATCTCCGCGCGCACCTTGGCCCTCAGCACATCGATCGGCGCCAGGCCGGCGTCCGTGCGGATGTGCCAGTAGGTCCAGCCGTTGCACGCCGGTTGCGACTGGACGATCGCTCCCATCTTGTGGATCGAACCGATCAGATCGCCCACGGCCAAGCTGCCATCGGCGCGCACCCGCGCCGAGCGCTCGCCCTTGGGGCACCAGACGGTATCGCCCGGACTGCAGCAGCCCGGCCTCGACGAGCTGGCCGAAGGGGACGCGGGGCTCCGACTTCTTGGAGCCCATGACTTCCAGGTCGGCCGCCGAGGCGGGAACCACCGCGGCGATGCGGCTCTCGGCGGCGGCGGCGTAGGTGGCTTCCCGCTCGATGCCGATGAACCGCCGCCCGAGACGTCGGGCCACCGCGCCGGTGGTGCCCACGCCGAAGAACGGATCGAGGATCACATCGCCCGGCCGCGTGGACGAGACAGGATCACCCGGTGCAGCAGGGCTTCGGGTTTCTGGGTGGGATGGGCCTTGGCGCCGTCCGCGCCCTTCACCCGCTCCTCGCCGGTGGCACAGCGGCAAGGTCCAGTCGGAGCGCATCTGCAGCTCGTCATTGGCCATCTTCATGGCGTCGTAGTTGAAGGTGTAGCGCCGCGCGCCGCGCGACTTGGCCGCCCAGATCAGGGTCTCGTGGGCGTTGGTGAAGCGGGTGCCCTTGAAGTTGGGCATGGGGTTGGACTTGCGCCAGACCATATCGTTGAGGATCCAGAAGCCCAGATCCTGCACCGCGCCGGCCGACGCGGAAGATGTTGTGATAGCTGCCGATCACCCACAGCGCGCCGTCGTCCTTGAGCACCCGGCGGCAGGCGGTCAGCCAGGCGCGTGGTGAAGGCGTCGTAGGCGGCGAAGGAGTCGAACTGGTCCCAATGGTCGTCGACCGCGTCGACCTTGGAATTGTCCGGCCGCAGCAGATCGCCGCCGAGCTGCAGGTTGTAGGGCGGATCGGCGAACACCAGGTCGACCGACCGTTCCGGCAGGGCGCGCCATGGCCTCGATGCAGTCGCCGACGATGATGCGGTCGGGTGAAAGGTCCATGCGCTCGCCCCAGAGATGACCCCCCAAGCATCCCGGGCCGGGATGAAGGTGGCGTTAAGGGCCCTTCAGCCTCGGTTGATGTCCTCGCCGCCGGCCAGGAAGGCGCGCATCAGGGCCTCGGCGTCGGGATCGTTCTTGATCAGGGTGGTGAAGAGGCCGCGCGAGCGGGTGAGGGCGGCGCCGAGAGGCGCGTCGGCGCGGTTCTTGATGAGGGACTTGGCGTCGGCCAGGGCGCGAGGCGGCTTGGCCGCCAACTCCAAGGCGATGGCGGTGGCCCGGACCACGGCCCCCTCCGGCGCCAGTTCGTGGACCATGCCCAGTCGCAACGCCTCCTCCGGGCCGACGGTGCGGCCTCGCAGGATGAGTTCCAGCGCCCGGGCCTCGCCGATCAGCCTGGGCAGGCGCTCCGTGCCGCCGGCGCCGGGAAATATGCCGATATTGACCTCGGGCAGGCCGATGCGGAAATCGCCGAGTTCGGTGATCCTGATGTCGCAGCATAGCGCCAGCTCGAAGCCGCCACCCTGGCAGTAGCCGTTGATGGCCGCGATGGTCGGCTTGGCGAGGGCGTCGAGGGCGTCGAACACCCGGGTGACGGCGTTGCCGCCGGCGGCGGCGGCCATGAGGGCTTGGTCATCGGCGCCCGAAGCGCGCACCTGTTCGGCGGCGGCGAGGATCTCGCCGACGTCATAGTGGCGGATGAAGACGCCTGGCACATCGCCGGCGAAGACGACGACCCGGACCGAAGGATCGGCCGCCAATGCCTCGACGGCTGCTCCCAGCTCCCCCGTTTGGGCCGCGTTGAGATAGCCGCGCGGCGGGTTGGCGAAACGCACCGTCGCCACGCCCCCATCATGGGTGGTCTTCAGCAGCCCGGTCATATCGACGCCATCAGGCGGCGCAGGCCTCGAACCCGGCCCGCAGCGCCGCCTTCGTCCAGGTTGCGGCCGATGAACACCATGCGGCTGTCGCGCGTCTCGGCCGGCGTCCAGGCGCGCTGCAAGTCGCCTTCCAGGATCATGTGCACGGCCTGGAACACCAGGCGTCGATCCTCGCCCGTCGACGTCGAGGATGCCCTTGGCGCGCAGGATGTCCGGGCCTTGCGCGGCAGCAGTTCGTTCAGCCAGCGGGTGACCTTGTCGGCGTTCGAGCGGCCGGTCGAGGCGCAGCGATACGCCCTTGATGTCGTCGTCGTGGACGATGGTCGTGCTCGTGATCGTGGCCGTGGTGGTCGTGATCGTGATGATCGTGATCGTGCTCGCAGTGCTCGTCGTGCACGTGGCCGGCCTCGCCGTGGGCCGGGTTCAGGAACTCCGGCTCCAGCTCGACGATGCGCTCCAGGTCGAAGCCGCCGCGGCCGAGGATCGCGTCCAGCGGCACGTTGGAGCGCTCGGCGCGGTGGATCGGCGGCCAGCGGGTTGAGCCGGCGCAGACGCGCGCCTCGATCATGCGCCAGCTCGCCGGCGTCGACGAGGTCGGTCTTGTTGAGCACGATCTGGTCGGCGAAGGCGATCTGCTCGCGCGCCTCGCGGCTGTCGGCCAGGCGCAGCAGGATGTGCTTGGCGTCGACCACGGTGGTGACGCTGTCGAGCTGGGTCTTGGCCTTGACGTCGTCGTCGACGAAGAAGGTCTGGGCCACCGGGCCGGGATCGGCCAGGCCCGTGGTCTCGACGATGATGGCGTCGAAGCCTTGGCGCCGTGGCCTGGCGCTTCATCAGGCCCTGCACCACGCGGATCAGGTCGCCGCGCACCGTGCAGCAGACGCAGCCGTTGTTCATCTCGAACACTTCTTCGTCGGCGCCGACGACCAGGTCGTTGTCGATGCCGATCTCGCCGAACTCGTTGACGATCACGGCGTAGCGCTTGCCGTGGTCCTCGGAGAGGATGCGGTTGAGCAGGGTGGTCTTGCCGGCGCCGAGATAGCCGGTGAGGACGGTGACGGGGGTCTGGGTCATGGCCCTTAATCTAGGTCGCCGACCGGCGCGTGTCCAAGCGAAGCGATCCGGGTCAAGCTGCAACCGCCGGGCGAAGAGGCCGGTGGCGAGCGGCGAAAGATCCTCGCCCCGTCATCCGCCGCCAGATGGCCCCGATCGGAAATTGATCGTCAAAGGATCGGCTCCCGGCCCTTTCCCCAGAGCAGAACCTTCACCGCATCGTCAGCCCCGCACAAGGCAAAAGCGCGCGCATGGGCCGCGCTCGCAGAAAGCAGAGGGCTGGACATGAAACATGCATTGACGCTTGCGGTCGCGGCGGCCGCCTTGACGGTTGGCGCGAACGCCGCACAGGCCGGTTGCGCCTTTAATGGAAAACCGACCGCCGGGTCTTTCCACGAAATTCCCGGCTTTCTGACGACGCAGCTCCACGAGCCGGCCGCCGTCACGCCACCGGGCGCGCCCGGACCCAACGCCGCCCAGAGCATCGTGGGCACGTGGCTTGTCACCTATAAGCAAGGCGGCAAGCCGTTCGGCCAAGCCTTCATTCAATGGCATAGCGACTACACCGAGTGGGAGAACATCAATCTCCCGATAGAAGGGGGCAATGTCTGTGTCGGCTCCTGGAAGGCCGTCGACAGCACTCACGTGGAGAGGCTTCACTATGGCTGGCTCTACACGAGCGGCGTACTCTCGGGCTATTTCACCGAAACCGAGACGGCGACCGTCTATCGCGAACAGCTACACCGCCGTGGATGATACGACCGTCTATGATGTCAACGGCAATAAACTCGCCGAAGTGCCCGGAACCGCCAGAGCCGTGCGCATCGCGCCTTGACGGCGCCGAGGAGGCGGCGGCGACGCCGTCGTCTCGCTTCTTTTCCAGGCCATCAACGCCGGCTCGAGCGCGTTGACTTGGGCTTCGCCGCCGGTATATGTCGCCTCCCTCGCCCGTGGGTCCGCTCGCGGGCGCATTCGTTATTGCGATATCCACTCTCTAATTCAGTCTTAAAGGCGCCAAGCGATGTACGCTGTGATCAAGACCGGCGGCAAACAGTACCGGGTCCAGGCCGGCGATTTGCTCGTGGTCGAAAAGCTCGACGGCGAGCCCGGCGCGAAGCTGGCCTTCGACCAGGTGCTGATGATCGGCGAAGGCGAGGCGGTCACCGTCGGCGCGCCGGTGATCGAAGGCGCCTCGGTCAGCGCGACCCTGGTCGAGACCCGCAAGGGCGAGAAGATCAAGGTCTTCAAGAAGATCCGCCGCCAGGGCTATCGCCGCACGCGCGGCCACCGCCAGTTCGAATCGGTGCTGCGGGTCACCGGCATCGCCGGCGACGGCAAGACCGCGTCCTGGGACGGCGAAGTCGACCTGACCCCGCTGGCGGTGCTCAACGCCCGCGCCCGCAACCTGGCCCGCGGCATGGAGATCGCCGAGGCCAAGAGCGCCGAGCGCGCGGCCAAGGCGGCCCCGAAGGCTGAAACCGCCGCTCCGGCCAAGGCCAAGGCGGCGCCCAAGGCCGCCGCGAAGCCGGCCGCCAAGGCCGAAACCGCCGAACCGGCCGTCGAAAAGAAAGCCGCCGCCAAAAAGACCACCGCCGCCAAGCCAGCGCCGGCCAAGGCCAAGAAGGCCGCCGCCGCGCCCAAAGACGGCGAAGGCTGAGCCAACCCCCGTTTGTTGAGAGACTAGAACCATGGCCCACAAGAAATCAGGCGGCTCCTCGCGCAACGGGCGCGATTCAGCCGGCCAGCGCCTCGGCGTGAAGAAGTTCGGCGGCGAAGCCGTGCTCGCCGGCAACATCCTCGTGCGCCAGCGCGGCACCAAGTTCTGGCCGGGTCAGAACGTCGGCATGGGCAAGGACCATACCCTTTTCGCCAAGGCCGCCGGCGCGGTGAAGTTCATCACCAAGCGCAATGACCGCACCTACGTAAACGTGGTCACCCCGGCGGACGCCGCCGCCGACTAGACGATCCGAAAAATACCTCCGGATCGCCACACTAAAAGCGATCCGGAACAGCCAAGGTGAGCGGGGGCGTCCGGATGCCGGATTCTCCCGCTTTTTCTTTGGCCGAAAGGCACGGATCATGAGCGCCACCTACGAGCCACCGGATCTTCGGACCGCTCGCCTGCGGCTGCGCCCTTTGCGAGACGCCGACGCGGCGGCCATGACACTCCTGATCAATGACCTTGGCGTGGCGCGGATGACCACCGCCATCCCCCACCCCTATGCGCGCGATATGGCCGAGGACTTCATCGCTCTCAAGCGACACGCCGACCCGGCGCGGGAAATCGTGATGGCCCTGGACCTACCCGAAGAGGGGTTCATCGGCGCCTTGGGCTTTCATCACACGGGCGGAGGCTATCCGGAGCTGGGCTATTGGCTCGGGCGGCCCTATTGGGGCCGGGGCCTGATGACCGAGGCGGTGAACGCCGCGCTTGACTGGGTTCGGACCCACTGGCGCAAGCGAGCCATCGCCTCCGGTCATTTCGCCGATAACGACGCTTCGGGCCAGGTGCTGACCAAGGCCGGATTTCTCTACACCGGCGTGATCGAGCGGCGTCACTCGACGGCGCGCGCCGAGGCCGCCGAAACACGGATGATGGTGTGGCTCGCATAAGGACTTAACAACGCCCCGTCAGAGGGCTATATGGACCCAACTATCGTCCGTTAGCGCTGGATGGCGTTTACGAGCGGCGGCCCCTGAAAAGGCCTGCCGCTTTTTTTTTGCCTCCGAGGAAGGATGTTCGTGCGCGGCAAGACCGCCGAGGATCCGAGACTGCTGGACCTGCTCGACCCCGTCGCCGAGGCGGCGGGCTATGAGATCGTGCGCCTGCGGCTGATGGGCGGCGATCGGCGCGCGCCGCCTGCAGATCATGGCCGAGCGCGACGGACGGGACCATGCTGGTCGAGGACTGCGCGCGCCTGGCGCGCGCGATCTCCGAGGTGCATGGACGCCGCCGACCCGATCAGCGGCGAATATCTGCTGGAGGTCTCCAGCCCCGGCATCGACCGGCCGCTGACCCGGCTGAAGGATTTCGAGACCTACGAAGGCTTTCGAGGCGCGCATCGAACTCGACCGCCTGGCCGAGGGCCGCAAGCGGTTCAAGGGCGAGCTGGCCGGGATCGAGGGCGACCACGTCGCCATCAACCTCGAAGGCGAGGACGAGACCGCCCTGATGCCCTTCGCCTGGATCGTCGAGGCCAAGCTGGTGCTCGACGACGACCTGATGAAGCGCGGCGCCGACGCCAGGGCCGCGCGCCTGCTCACCGAAACCCATCAAACGACTGACCACGAGGACAACACCCCATGACCGTGACCGGCATTTCCGCCAACCGGCTCGAACTGCTGCAGATCGCCGACGCGGTCGCGCGCGAGAAGTCGATCGAGAAGGAGATCGTCATCGAGGCGATCGAGGAGGCGATCCAGAAGGCCGCCCGCACCCGCTACGGCGCCGAGCACGACATCCGCGTCCACATCGACCCCAAGACCGGCGAGACCACCATCACGCCGCGTCGTCACCGTGGTCGACGACGACGCGATCGTCGCGAAGGCGAGGACGGCCAATGAGTACGCCCAGAAGCGCCTCGCCGACGCCCTGCGCGACGACAAGGACGCCGTGGTCGGCAAGACCTACGACGGAGATCCTGCCGCCCTTCGAGTTCGGCCGGGTGCAGACCCAGATGGCCCGCCAGGTGGTCACCGGCAAGGTCCGCGAGGCCGAGCGCGAGCGCCAGTACGAGGAGTTCAAGGACCGCGTCGGCGAGATCGTCAACGGCGTCGTCAAGCGGGTCGAATACGGCAACGTCATCGTCGACCTGGGCCGCGGCGAAGGCATCATGCGCCGCGACCAGTCGATCCCGCGCGAGAACTTCCAGGTCGGCGACCGGATCCGCAGCCTACATCTACGACGTGCGCCGCGAGACCAAGGGCCCGCAGATCATGCTCAGCCGCGCCCACGGCGGCTTCATGGCCAAGCTGTTCGCCCAGGAAGTGCCGGAGGTCTACGACGGCGTCATCGAGATCCGCGCCGTGGCCCGCGATCCGGGCAGCCGCGCCAAGATGGCGGTGGTCTCCAACGACAGCTCCATCGACCCGGTCGGCGCCTGCGTCGGCATGCGCGGCTCGCGCGTGCAGGCGGTGGTGGCCGAGCTGCAGGGCGAGAAGATCGACATCATCCAGTGGAGCGCCGGACGAGGCGACCTTCCTCGTCAACGCCCTGGCCCCGGCCGAAGTCACCAAGGTGGTGATGGACGAGGAGGACGAGCGCGTCGAAGTGGTGGTGCCCGACGAGCAGCTGTCGCTGGCCATCGGCCGCCGCGGCCAGAACGTCCGCCTCGCCAGCCAGCTGACCGGCTGGCAGATCGACATCATGACCGAGAGCCAGGAGAGCGAGCGCCGCCAGCGCGAGTTCGCCGAGCGCACCGCCGCTGTTCCAGGAAGCCCTGGACGTCGACGAGGTCATCGCCCAGCTGCTGGTCACCGAAGGCTTCGCCACCGTGGAGGACGTCGCCTATGTCGAGCCGAGCGAGATCGCCGCCATCGAGGGCTTCGACGAGGACACCGCCGAGGAAATCCAGGCCCGCGCCCGCGACTACCTCGACAAGGAAGCGGCCGAATACGACGCCAAGCGCCGCGAGCTGGGCGTCGAGGACGGCCTGCTGGAGATCGAGGGCGTGACCCTGCCGATGGCCGTCGCCCTCGGCGAGGGCGACGTGAAGACGGTCGAGGACCTGGCCGGCCTCGTCCCCGACGACCTGCGCGGCTGGCTACGAGACCAAGGACGGCGAGCGGGTCCGCGAAGCCGGGCATCCTCGAGAGCTTCAACCTGTCGCCCGAAGACGCCGAAGCCCTGATCATGCGCGCCCGCGTCGCCGCCGGCTGGATCGAGCCGGAGCCGGAGGTCGAGGAAGAGTTCGCCGCCGAGGAAGCGCCTGTCGACGAGGCTCGACCGTCTTTGGCGATCAGGGCGCACATCACGCCGGCTGAACCGACACCCGTGGCGGCCACCCTCGCCGAGGCCTCTCGCGAGCGCCGGGACATCGTCTCCGGCGAGGTGATGGACGAGGCGCGCCTGATCCGCTTCGTCGCCGGGCCGGACGGCGCGGTCGTCCCCGACCTGGCGCGCAAGCTGCCCGGCCGCGGCCTGTGGGTCGCGGCCGACCGCGCCTCGGTCGAGACCGGCGGCGCAAGAAGGGCCTGTTCTCCCGCGCGGCCAAGGCCAAGCTCTCGGCGCCGGCCGACCTCGCCGACCAGGTCGAGCGCTGCTGACGCGCGCGGCTTCTTGTCGGGCCTGGGCCTTGCGCGCAAGGCCGGCGATCTTACCTCGGGCTTCGAGAAGGTGCTGGCGCGCGATCGCCGCCGGCAAGGCGGCCTGGCTGATCGAGGCGGCCGACGGCGCCGCGGACGGCCGCCGCAAGCTGCTGGCCGCCGTGCGCAAGAGCGCCACCGCCGCCCCGTCTGCTCGGCCTTGTTCAGCTCCGACGAATTGGGTTTGGCCTTGGGCGGGGAGAATGTGATACACACCGCCTTCCTTGCGGGGCGAGGCGCCGAGCGCTGGACAGCCGATGTCGAGCGGCTGTCGGGCTTCCGCCCGCTCTTTCCTGAGAGTTGGCGCGAGGAGCCTTGAGACGCGAGACGGCCGCGAGGCGAGCGACGGCGTTCGCGCGCCGGCCCGCTCGGTATTTTCTGAATCGATGGTCCGGCCGCTTCCGGCGTCCGGTGGATGAGTAGTCAAGCGAGCGCATGACGGACGAGAACGATAACGGACGACAATCCCCGGCCCCGGTGGGCGCGCGCCGCTGACGCTGAAGCCGCGCACGGGCGGCGCGGTGAGCGCCGGCACGGTGAAGCAGAGCTTCAGCCATGGCCGGTCCAAGACCGTGGTGGTCGAGACCAAGCGGCGCCGCGTCGACGCGCCGATCGCCAGCGCGCCGACGCCGGCCGAACGCCGCGCGGCCTTCGACGTGCGCGGCGCCACGGCGCCCGCCCCGCGCCCCGCCGCCTCGATCCCCAGCCGCCACGGCGGCGCCGGCGGCGTCGACCGGAGGTCTCTCGGAGGACGAACGCCGAGCCCGCCAGCGGGTCATTGAAGAGGCGCGCCGGGTCAGGAACAGCAGGCGGCCGAACGCGCCGCCCGCGCCGCCGAAGCGAAGAGCCAACGGGAACCTTCGCCGACGCCGGCCGCCAGCGCCAGCCCAGGAGCCTGTCGCCGAACAGGCCGAGGTTCCAGCGCCGGTCGAAGCCACGGCGCCGGCGGCCGCCGAGCCCGTCGCGCCCGCCCAACCGGCCCCCGTTGAAGCCACGCGTCCGTCGCCGCCAAGAACGCTTGAGCAAGCGCGCGCCGCGCTCGGTCCGCGCCCGGCGGAGCCTTCACGGGCTCCGGCGCCGGGCCAGACGCGCACCTACGAGCCTGGGCGCGAACGTCGCGACGAACGCCCGACCACCACCACCTATCGACCCGATCGACCTTCCGGCGTCGCCTATAACCAGCGCGCCGCGCGCCCGGACGCCGGCTTCAGCGGCAGACCCGCGCGGCGATCGAATCGGCCGCGCCCGTTCGCGAACGTCCGCAGCCGCCCGGGCGAGACCGTCCGCTATTCGGCGCTGGCCCGCGTCCGGCCGCCGCGCGACGGCGCCCGTCCCGGCGGCCCGCGCGCGCCGGGCGCCGGCCGGCCCGCCGCGGCGCCGGCCGACGCCGGAGATCCAGCGCGCCACCCGCCAGGCCCCGCGCCCGGCAGCCTCAATCTCGACCGCCGTCCGGATTTCGACGACGAGGAGAGCCGCCGCAGCGCAAGGCCGGCGCGCCGGCAAGGCCGTCTCGCGCACCAAGGGCGAGCCCAAGCGCCGCGAAGGCCGCCTGACCATCCAGGCCGTGGCCGGGGACGACGAGGACGCCGTCGAACGCATGCGCTCCCTGGCCTCGGTCCGCCGGGCCCGCGAACGCGAACGCGAAAAGCGCAAGGGCGGCGGCCAGGAAGCAGGCCAAGGCCGCCCGCGAAGTGGTCATCCCCGACGTCATCACCGTGCAGGAACTGGCCAACCGGATGGCCATCCGCGGCGTCGAGATCATCAAGTTCCTGATGCGTCAGGGCCTGATGCTGAAGATCAACGACGTGATCGACACCGACACCGCCGAACTGGTGGCCACCGAATTCGGCCACACCGTGCGCCGCGTGTCGGAAAGCGACGTCGAAGACGGCTTCCTCGGCCGACGAGGACGTGGACGATCACCTGCTGCCCCGCCCGCCGGTGGTGGCCGTCATGGGCCACGTCGACCACGGCAAGACCAGCCTGCTCGACGCCCTGCGCTCCACCGACGTGGCCGGCGGCGAACACGGCGGCATCACCCAGCACATCGGCGCCTATCAGGTGCGCCTGGCCGACGGCGAGCGGGTCACCTTCCTCGACACCCCCGGCCACGCGGCCTTCTCAGCGCCATGCGCGCCCGCGGCGCCAACGTCACCGACATCGTGGTGCTGGTGGTGGCGGCCGACGACGGCGTGATGCCGCAGACCATCGAGGCCATCCAGCACGCCAAGGCGGCCGGCGCGCCGATCATCGTGGCCATCAACAAGATCGACAAGCCCGACGCCGATCCGACCCGGGTGATCAACGAGCTGCTGCAGCACGAGATCGTGGTCGAAAGCCTGGGCGGCGACACCCAGGCGATCGAGGTCTCCGCCACTGCAGAAGACCGGCCTCGACGACCTGATCGAGGCCATCCTGCTGCAGGCCGAGGTCATGGACCTGCAAGGCCAACCCCGACCGCACCGCCGAGGGCGTGGTGATCGAAGCCAAGCTCGACCGCGGCCGCGGCGCCGTGGCCACCGTGCTGGTCAAGCGCGGCACCCTGAAGCGCGGCGACATCGTCGTGGCCGGCGCCAGCCTGGGGCCGCGTGCGCGCCCTGATCAACGAGCGCGACGAACAGGTGACCGAGGCCGGCCCGTCGGTGCCGGTGGAGATCCTCGGCCTCGACGGCGCGCCCGATCCCGGCGAGCCCTTCGCCGTGGTCGAGAACGAGGCCCGCGCCCGCGAGCTCACCGAATACCGCATCCGCCTGAAGCGCGAGCGCATCGCTCGCGCCCGGTCGGCGCCGGCGGCTCGCTGGCCGACATGATGGCCAAGCTGCCGACAAGAAGGTCTCCGAGCTGCCGCTGGTCATCAAGGCCGACGTGCAGGGCTCGGCCGAAGCCATCGTCGGCTCGCTGGACAAGCTCGGCACCGACGAGGTGCGCGCGCGGATCATCCTCTCCGGCGCCGGCGCGCATCAACGAGAGCGACGTGCATGCTGGCCAAGGGCGCCGGCGCGCCGATCCTCGGCTTCAACGTCCGCGCCTCGAAACAGGCCCGCGACCTGGCCGAGCGCGAAGGCGTGGAGATCCGCTACTACGCGATCATCTACGACCTGCTCGACGACATCAAAGGCGTGCTCTCGGGCATGCTGGCGCCGATCCAGCGCGAAACCTTCCTCGGCAACGCCGAGGTGCTGCAGGTGTTCGACATCTCCAAGGTCGGCAAGGTCGCCGGCTGCCGGGTCACCGAGGGCGTGGTGCGCAAGGGCGCCCGGGTCCGGATCATCCGCGAGGACGTGGTGGTGCTGGAGCTGGGCACCCTGCAGACGCTCAAGCGCTTCAAGGACGAGGTCAACGAAGTCATCGTCCGGCCAGGAATGCGGCATGGCCTTCGCACGGCTTCCAGGACATCAAGGCCGGCGACTTCATCGAGTGCTTCACCGTCGAAGAGGTCAAGCGG
The DNA here is from genome assembly GCA_963817995.1 of uncultured Alphaproteobacteria bacterium. Taxonomy (GTDB): domain Bacteria; phylum Pseudomonadota; class Alphaproteobacteria; order Caulobacterales; family Caulobacteraceae; genus Acaudatibacter. The sequence goes on along the minus strand of CAWFQJ010000009.1, from coordinate 50,139 downwards.
ACTCTTCAGGGAGTCCTCAGGTCCGCCCTCGCATCTTGTCCCGCGCCCGATTGGCCTTGGCGATGTTGACCCACTTGCGGCGCTCGGCGGCGCGCAACGCCGGATCCTCGCGGCTCTCCAGATGGGCGAGTTCGCGGCTGAGCTTCTGAAAGCTGCGCCAGCGAGACTTCGTCGAGTTCGCCGTCCCGAAGAGCTGCTTGGACAGCGCAACCGGGTTCGTTGGTGTGGCCGCAGTCGCGGAATTTGCAGGCCTCCGCCAGGGCCTCGACATCCTCGAAGGTTGCAGCCACGCCCTCATCGCTGTCCCATAAAGCCAGCTCGCGCATGCCGGGCGTATCGAGCAGCAGGCCCCCGCCGGGTAGCAGGATCAACTCGCGATGCGAGGTGGTGTGGCGACCCCGCGCATCGTCTTCGCGGATGGCGCCGGTGGCCATGCGTTCGGCGCCCAGCAACACATTGGCCAGGGTCGACTTGCCGGCCCCTGAGCTTCCGACCATCACGACGGTCTTCCCCGGGGCCAGATAAGCACGCAGGGACTCCAGCCCCTCGCCCGTTAGGGAGGACAGGGGGTGGACCGGCGCCCCGAGGGCGATGGCCTCGACGCCGGCCACCGCCGCCTCGACGTCCGGGCAGAGATCGGCCTTGGTCAGGACGACAACCGGCGCCGCCCCGCTCTGCCAGGCGCTGGCCAGATATCGCTCCAGCCGGCGGGGATTGAGATCGGCGTTGAGCGAGGCGGTCAGAAAGGCGGTGTCGACATTGGCCGCCACCACCTGGGGCCGGCCCTCCCTGCCGGAGGCCTTGCGCACGAAGGCGGTGCGTCGCGGCAGGACATGGTGGATGATCGCCATCCCGCCAAGAGGCGGATCGGCCGCCACCCAGTCGCCCACGGCGGGATAGCCGCCCGCCTCGGCGTCTCTGGCAAGTCGACCGGATATTTCCGCACGGGCCTCCCCGGCGGCGGTGACGAGGCCGTAGAGGCCGCGTTGTTGGACAATGACGCGTCCGGCCACCAGGCCTTCGGCGGCGTGCGGCGCGAAATCGCTCTGGAGCGCATCGCTCCAGCCATAGGTTTCTAGCAATGAATTGATCCTTCGATCGGCATGACCACAAGTCGCCGACCGAAGTGACGTGTCATCTAACGGCGGGCGCGACGGAGGGTTCGGCGGCAAATCACAGTCATTTTGCAAACCCTCCTTCCTGGCCGTTGATCGACACCGCTAGTAATTCACGTTTGCCCCTTTGGGTCAATGAATGGCGCTTGCGCGCGCCTTCGGAGGCCGCGAGGATGGCTTGCGTGCGGGGGCCATCCATGAGCGACGAACAGGCCGGCCACGCGCCGCCCAGTCTCCTGCGGGTCCTGGGCCTTGTCTTCGGCCTGGCGGTGGTGGTCGGCGGCATGGTGGGCTCGGGCATCATGCGCGCGCCAGGCGTGGTCGCCCAAGGCCTGACCAGCCCCGCCCTTATCTTGCTGGCGTGGGCGGTGGGCGGCGTCGTCGCCATGCTCTCGGCCATGCCTCTGGTGGAGGCCGGCGCCTCGGTGCCTCGCGCCGGCGGCGCCTATTCGATCGCCGAACGCGCGTTCGGGCCGACGACCGGTTTCCTCACCGGCTGGGTCGTATGGCTGCAATACGCCGCGTCCAACGCCTTTATCGCGGTGGTGTTCGGCGAATATGTCCATCGCCTCGGCATCGCGGCCGGTGTTTCCAACAGCGTCCTGGCGTGCGGACTGATCGCGGTGGTGGGAGCGATCAACTGGGCGGGGACCCGGGTAAGCGGCGCCTCGCAGAGTCTGGGCAGCGCCATCAAGGGCGGCGCATTTCTGTTGCTGGTCATCGTGCTTTTCGCCTCGCCCCGCGCCGCCGCCGTGGCTGTCCCGAACCACATGGCCGCGGTGGGCGCGATCGGCGCGGTCGTCATGGCGATCCGGGTGATCTATCAGACCTACGCTGGATGGGACGCGGCGATCTATTTCTCCGAGGAGGTCCACCGTCCGGACCGCAACGTCGTACGCGCCACATTCTGGGGCATCGCCGCCGTCACGGTGCTCTATGTCCTGGTCAACGCCGCCGTGCTTCACGTTCTTACGCCCGCCGCCATCGCCGGTTCCGCCCTGGCGGTCGGGGACGCGGCCAAGATCTCCATGGGCGCCGTGGGCGATACGGTGATCACGGCCATGGGCCTTTTCTCGCTGGCCGCGATCGCCAACCTGCAGATCATGACCGGCTCGCGGGTGACCTTCCGCATGGCGCGCGACGGTGATCTGCCCGGATTTCTCGGAGCCGTGGCCAAGGGCGGAACGCCCAGGCGCAGCATGCTAGTGCTGGTCGCCGCCACCATGGCCTTCGCCGCTACCGGCAGCTACGAGAGCCTGGTCAGAATCTATGCGCCTTGGAGCCTCGCCGGAATCCTCATCATCTGCCTGGGCGCCATCCGCCTACGCATCGCCGAGCCTGACTTGCCGAGACCCTGGCGCATGCCGCTGTTTCCGTGGATCGCCATCGGCGCGGCCCTGGTGAACGCGACCCTTATCGCGGTGGTGGTGTGGGATGACCCGATCGCCGGCTTCTGGTCGACCGTGGTGGCCTTCGCGCCTCTGCCGATTTATCTCGTCTTCGGCAAGGGCTGGAGGCGAAGCGCGGCGCGCGCCGGCGGCGGCTGAAACGCCGGAGGGTGATCATGGCTTATGAAGACACGCTGAAAGACTACACCCGCTTCGACTTCACCGATCCGGCCGGGCGCTGGACAAGGCCGGTGTATCGACGCGGCTCGGGCCCGGCGGTGATCATCATTCATGAGATGCCCGGCCTGCATCCCCTGGTGATCCGTTTCGCCGACCGGGTGGCGGCCGCCGGCATGACCGTCTTTTGCCCGAGCCTGTTCGGCGACGCCGGGCGGCCCGTGACCGCGGGCTACGGCCTTCGCTCGATGTTCAAGGGCGTCTGCATCAGCCGCGAGTTCAACGCCTGGGCCACCGACAGGTCGAGCCCTATCGTCGACTGGCTGCGCGCCCTGGCCGCCAAGGCCCACGCCGAATGCGGCGGCAAGGGCGTGGGCGCCGTTGGCATGTGTTTCACCGGCAATTTCGCCCTGGCGATGATGACCGAGCCGGCCGTGGTGGCGCCGGTGCTCTCCCAGCCCTCCTTGCCGATCGGCGCCGGCTCGGCGCGACGGGCGGCGGCCATTGGCGTCTCGCCGCGCCGAGATCGCTTGCGTCAAGCAAAGGCTCGAGGATGAAGACCTTTCGCTCCTCGGCCTGCGCTTCTTTGGCGATCCCTTCGTCGCCGACGCGAGGTTCGACACCCTGAAGAAGGAATTCGGCGACCGCTTCGAGGCGGTGGAGCTCGATCCCAAGGACGCCATGCCCGGCGTTCCCATGGCGCCGCACTCGGTGCTCACCATCCACCTCAATGAGAACGATCCGGACGGCCCGAGCAAGAAGGCCGAAGACCGTGTTATCGCCTTCTTCAAGGAGCGAACCGGCGCGTGACGCCTTCTTCCATGATGAAACCCCTGCGCGCGTTCGCCATCTTGCTCGCTCTTTCCGGTCTGGCCGCCTGCGCCACCACCGAGCGCCTCTCCGCCGCCAATGATGTCCGCGCCCTGCTGGTCGCCATCCGCGATGGCGATCACGCCGCCTTCGACGCCCATGTCGATCGCCGGGCGCTTGAGGCTCAGATCCAGTCCATGCTGGTGGCGGAGGCCAAAAACTCCAACCTGGCCGACGGCGTGAAGAAGTCTTGGCGTGCTCTTCTCGGGAACGGCCGCCCACCTGGCCTCGCGCCTCTTCATCCAGCCCGAGGTTTTCCGCGCCGTGGCCGACTATTATGGCTACAAGCCAGGGACGCCCATCCCAAGCACCCTGACCCTGGCGGCCGTGCTGAAGCCGATCGCTGGAGACCGGGTCTGCGCCACCCAGGGACATGGCGGTCCGTGCCTGATCACCTTCGCCGAGGAAGACGGCGTCTGGCGTCTGGTCAGCTTCGACGGCGACGTCGCCATGCTGCGGCTCAGGGGACGTTGAAGAGTTCTATCCGACAAACTCCGGCTCGAAGTCGTAGACCCGCGAGCAATATTCGCAGGTGACGCGGATGACGCCGTCGGCCTCGACCATCCCGGCGCGCTCTTCGGCGGGAAAGCTCCGCAGAACAGACACGATCCGCTCGCGCGAACAGCGGCAGAAACCGGTCAGCGGCTTGGGGTCGAAGACGCGCACGCCGTCCTCGTGGAACAGGCGCCACAGCAGGGTCTGGTGCGAGAGGCTCGGGTCGATCAGCTCGTCCTCGCCCACGGTCTCGAACAGGGCCTGGGCCGTGGTCCACGCCTCGGCGGTGGAACCGCGCGCGTCGTCCTCGGCGATGTTCTGGATCAGGAGGCCGCCGGCCCGCCAGTGGGCGCCCTCGCCGGTGTCGGCCCGGCCGACGGCCAGGCGCACCCGAGTGGGGGTCTGCTCGGACTGGGCGAAATAGGTCTCGGCGCATAGGGCCAGGGTCTCGCCCTCGATCGGGGTGACGCCCTGATAGCGGTCCATGTCCGGGCCCTGGTCGATGGTCATGACGAAGGCGCCCTTGCCCAGCAGGGCCCCGGCGCCGGGCCGGACGAAGCCGGTGGAAGCCTTGGCCACGCGTTCGGCGTCGAACCGGCAATAGCCGCGCAGGGCGCCGCTGGTGTCGTAGTCGGCCACCACATAGGCGACCGGCCCATCGCCCTGGGCCTGGATGATCAGGCGCCCCTCGAACTTCAGGCTGGCGCCCACCAGCGCCGCCAGCGCGCAAGCTTCTCCGAGGAGATTGGCCACCGGCTCGGGATAGTCGTGGCGGGTAAGGATTTCATCGATCGACGCGCCCAGGCGCGCGATGCGCCCGCGGACGGGCTGGTTCTCGATCTGGAAGGGCGCGACGAGATCGTCGAGCGGGGCCGAGGGCGCCGGCGAAGCGGGGGCGGAGAAAGAGGACATGATCGGGCGAATATGGGAATGGGCGCCCGGATTTCACCCCACCGCGCCGAAGCACCAGGCGAGAATCGACTTCTGGGCGTGGATTCGATTTTCCGCCTCGTCCCAGACGAGGGATTGCGGCCCGTCGATCACCTCGTCGGTCACCTCCTCGCCCCGGTGAGCGGGCAGGCAATGGAGGAAGACCGCGTCCGGCGCCGCCAGGGCCATCAGCGCCGCGTCCACCCGGTAGGGCTCGAACGCCGCCACCCGCTCCTGGTAGTCCGCATCGCCCATTGAGACCCAGCCATCGGCGACCACGCAGTCGGCGCCCCTTGGCGGCGGCGAACATGTCGTCGGTGACGATCACCTGGCCGCCCGCCTGCGCCGCCTTGGCCAGATCGGCCGGATCGGGCGGATATTCGCGCGGGCCGGCGATGATCAGCTTGAAGCCGAACTTGGCGGCGGCGTGGATGAAGCTGGCGCAGACATTGTTGCCGTCGCCCACCCAGGCGATGGTCTTGCCGGCGATCGGGCCGCGATGCTCCTCGAAGGTCATCAGATCGGCCAGGATCTGGCACGGGTGGCTCTTGTCGGTGAGGCCGTTGATCACCGGCACGGTGGCCGCCCGGGCGAAGGCCTCGATGTCGGCATGGCTGATGGCGCGGATCATCACCGCATCGACCATGCGCGAGAGCACCCGGGCGGTGTCCTCGATGGTCTCGCCGCGGCCGAGCTGCATGTCGGTGGCCGTGGCGATGATGCTGGCGCCGCCAAGCTGGCGGATGGCCGCGTCGAAGGAGAACCGCGTCCGCGTCGAATTCTTCTGGAAGATCATCGCCAGGGTTCGGCCGGCGGCCGGGCGCGTCGCCGTCCACCTCGGCCTGGCCCAGCCCCGCGCGCCGGGCCTTGCGGAGACTTGGCGTCCTCGAGAATGGAGCGCAGGCTGGCCGCGTCCATCCGCCAGAGATCGAGGAAGTGCCTGGGCGCGGTCACGCCGCCAGCTTCCGCCGGACCGCCTCGCAGACGCGCTCCAGTTTTTGCACCGCTTCGCTGGCTTCTTCCTGGGTGAGCAGGAGCGAGGGCAGAAGGCGCACGCAGTTGTCGCCGCCGCCGGCGATCAGCAGATGCTCGTCCCTGGCCTGGGTCATGAACTCGCGATTGTTGGTGACGAGCTTTAGCCCGATGAGGAGGCCCTTGCCGCGGACGTCGGCGATGACATCGGGAAAGCGATCCTTGAGGCCCGGCCAGCTGCTGGCCGAAATAGCCGGCGATCCTGCGCACGTTCTCCAGGGTCTCTGCGCGGCTCAGTTCCTCGAACGCCGCCAGGCCCACCGCCATCGCCAGGGGATTGCCGCCATAGGTGGAGCCGTGCGCGCCGACGCCTCATGCCGCTGGCCGCCTCGGCGGTGGCGAGGCAGGCGCCGACCGGAAAGCCGTCGCCCAGCGCCTTGGCCACGCACATGATGTCGGGCGTGGCGTCCTTGGCCCACTCGTGGGCGAACAGCTTGCCGGTGCGGCCAAGACCGCACTGGATCTCGTCATAGATCAGCAGCACGCCGTGCTCGTCGCAGAGCGCGCGCAGGCGCGTGAGATCGGCCTCCGGCAGGGCGCGCGCGCCGCCCTCGCCCTGCACCGGCTCGATGATCACCGCGGCGGTGGTCGGCCCCAACGCCGCCTCCAGCGCCTCCATGTCGCCGAACGGCAGGCTGCACGTAGCCGGGCAGGGCGGGGCCGAAGCCCTCGACGTAGGTGGGATTGCCGGCCGCGAACACCGCCGCATAGCTGCGGCCGTGGAAGGCGCCCTGGAAGCCGATGATGTCGATCCGCTCGGCGTCGCCGTCTGGCCCAGTGATATTTGCGCGCCATCTTCAGCGCGCATTCCACCGCCTCGGTGCCCGAATTGGTGAAGAAGACGACATCGGCGAAGGTGGCGGCGCACAGCCGCGCCGCCAGGGCCTCCTGGCCGGGAATCCGGAAGATGTTGGAGACGTGCCAGAGCTTTTCGGCCTGATCCTTCAGCGCCTGGACGAGCTTGGGGTGGGCGTGGCCAAGGCCGGTGGTGGCGATCCCCGCCAGGCAATCGAGATAGGCTTCGCCCTCGGCGGTGTAGAGGCGCGCGCCCACGCCGCGCTCGAACGCCAGCGGCGCGCGGCTGTAGACGGCCAAGAGGTGATCTTCGGGGACGGTCGGGCTGGGCGAGGCCATGACTAGCTTCCTGCAAAAGCCATGCGTCCCCGACGCTTACCGCGCGGGGACGGGAAGCGCGGCGTTTTCGCGTCAAGCGGCGATGATGTCAACGACGCTCGGCGCCCTCACGTCTTCATGCGATAGCCGGTGGCGAACATCCACAGGCAGACCAGGCCCAGCGCCACGGTCAGGGCCGCGGTTACCGCGACGCCAATGATCAGCGAGCCGTCGGCCTGGCCGATGAAGCCGTAGCGGAAGCCGGTGATCAGATAGAAGAACGGATTGTACTGCGAAGCGGTGCGGAACGGCTCGGGCAGCCGCGAGACCAGGTAGAAGGTGCCCGACAGGAAGGTCATGGGCATGATCACGAAATTGCCCACCGCGGCGATGTGGTCGAACTTCACCGACCAGATGGCCGCCATCAGGCCCAGCATGCCCATGATCAGCGAGGCGCCGAGGCCGAAATAGACCACCGCCCACAGGTGGAGCGATCGCAAGGTGGGCGAACGGCAGGACCGCCAGGGCCGTCACCGCGCCCACGGCCACGCCGCGCGTCGCCGCGCCCAGCGCGAAGCCGGCCACCTGCTCGGCGGGCGACAGCGGCGGGGTGATGAAATCGCCGATCAGCCCGTTCATCTTGGCCTGCAGCAGGCTCGAGGATGAATTGGAGAAGGCGTTGCTGAGGATCTGCATCATGATCAGGCCCGGCGCGACGAAGGTGGCGAACACCACGCCCTCGATCGGCGGCGCCGCGCCCCGCACCGCGACCACGAACACCAGCATATAGAGCAGCGCGGTGACCACCGGGGCCATCAGGGTCTGGGTGCCGACCTTCCAGAACCGGCGCACCTCGCGCACATAGAGGGTGCGCAAGCCCTCCCAATTGACCCCGTGATAGTCGCGCGGAAGCGGCGGGATCACGTCGGCGGCGGGCATGTCTCTCATGGGCCCCATGTGCGCCCGGGCCGGCGCGCGCGCAAGGCAGGCACGACGTGTGAATCAATATGTTGATCCTGTGGATGGAATTGTGGCGCCTATTGTGTCTGAGAAGGAGAGGTCTACGATATCTTGTGGCTGACCGATGGCGGTTGGGCTGGGAGACACAACATCTAGGCTGTCGCTGGGCCGCGATCGGCCGATCAAATCGGGGTTGGAGAGTTCTCAATGGGTTGGACCGACGAGCGAGTTGAACTTCTGAGGAAGCTTTGGCTGGAGGGCCTTTCCGCCAGTCAGATCGCCAAACAGCTGGGCGGGGTCACGCGCAACGCGGTGATCGGCAAGGTGCATCGTCTGGGCCTGTCGGGCCGCGCGACGCCCTCGCAGCCGGCGCGCACCACATTCAAGGCGCCAAGGCCGGCGCGGCCGATCATGTCGAGCCCTACCGTTCATCGCCGCCCCCCCGAGATGCATGCCCACCCTGTCCCGGCGCCCAGGCCGCCGGCCTATGTGGAGCAGCCCGGCACGGCGACGGTGCTCACGCTTGGCGCTCACATGTGCAAATGGCCGATCGGCGATCCGGCGACCGCCGATTTCACCTTCTGCGGCCGGCGCTCCTCGGACGAAGGTCCCTATTGCATCGAGCACGCGCGCCTCGCCTATCAGCCGGCGCAGGCCAAGAAGAAATCGAGTCCGTCGGAGCTGGCTAGGTCGCTGCGCCGCTACATCTGATACGGCCTGGGCCAGCTAGACCAGGGCGCCGATGTGTGAGAGCGGTGGCGCCCTGGGCGGAGAGGCGGCTGGCGTGAACAAATTTGGCGGTCTTGAGGTGTGGCGCGGCGGCGTCAACACCTGGGAATGCGACGAGATGGGGCACATGAATGTGCGCTTCTACGTCGCCCGCGCCATGGAAGGCCTGGTCGGATTCGCCGCCGCCATCGGGCTGGAAGGCGCCTTTCGCGCCAATGCCGACGCCACCCTGATCGTCAGAGACCACCACATCCGCTTCCTGCGCGAGGCCCGCGCCGGCGCGCCGCTCCATATGACCGCGGGCCTGATCGACATCGGCGAGAGCGAAGCGAGGGTGCTCCAGCTGCTCCTCCACGCCGGCACCGGCGAGCTCGCCGCCAGCTTCCAGACCGTGATCGCCCACGCCACCGCCCGCGACGGCCGCCCCTTCCCCTGGTCCGATCGCACCCGAGGCCTGGCCGACGGGCTGAAGACGGAAATTCCCGATCGCGCCGCGCCGCGCAGCCTGGGCTTGGGGCCCTCCGCTGGGGATGCAGCCTTGGCTCGCGCCGACGCGCTGGGCCTGATCGCGCTCAGCGGCGGCGCTTTCGGCGCTCAGGATTGCGATGTGTTCGGGCGCGTCCGCCCCGAACTCTTCATCGGCCGGGTGTCGGATGGCGTGCCGAGCCTGGCGGCGGCTTTCGGCGGACGCGCGGCCGGCGCGGAGCGCCCCGAGCGCGTCGGCGGCGCGGTGCTGGAATATCGCCTCGCCTATCACGCCTGGCCAAGGGCCGGCGATCGCTTCGCGGTAAGGTCGGGCCTGGCCGGTTTCGACGACCGCGCCCAGAGGCTGGTTCACTGGATTCTCGATCCGGCCAGCGGCGAACCCTGGGTGACCAGCGAGGCGGTGGCCATCGCTTTGGACCTCGACGCCCGCAAGATCATCCCGATCAGCGATGAGGCCAAGACTCGCCTGGCCACCCACGTCACCCCAGGACTTGGGCTCTAACGCCCCAAGGCTCGAGCCAGCACGGCGGTCGCCAGCTCCGGCCGCTCCATGGGCAGGAAGTGCGTGGTTCCGGGGATGGTCTCGATGGTGATCCGCCCATCCGCCGTGAGCGCTTCGATGGCGTTATCCACCCGGCAGGTAGAGCCGGTCTCGGCGCGCAGAATCTCGATCGGGCAGACGGTGCGCGCGAAGGCGTCCCAGGGATCGTGGGCGTGGGAGGCGAAGCTCGAAGCCTCCCAAGCCGGCTCACAGGCCAGGCGCACGCCGCCATCGGCCGAATCGACAAAGCCGCCGGCGACATAGTCGGCCAACATGTCCTCCGGCCAAGTGGCGAAGGCGCCTCGGCCCTTGTAGGCTTCCAGGGCCGCCTCGCGGCTAGGGAAGGTCGCGCGGCGTTTAAGGGCGCCCTGGATCAGGGGCGAGTTGGCGGTGGCGGACCCGGAAACGCCGCTCCCCATGGCGCGCGGAATGATCACCGGATCGAGCAGCGCCAGACGGCGGACCCGCGAGGGCGCCTCGGCCGTGGCCAGGAGAGAAGCCGTGCCGCCCATGGAGTGCCCGGCCAGGACGATATCCCGCGCGTCCAGCACCTCCAGCAACGCCAGCAGATCATCGCGAAAATCGAGCCAGTTAGTGCGCCCCTCGACCACCGCCGGCAGGGTGGTGGCGCCGTGTCCCCGCTGATCGATCGCCAGGATGCGAGACCGCTTGGCCAGGGGCGCGAGGATGCGCCGATAGGTCTGGGCGTTGAACCCATTTGCGTGGAGGAAGATGAGGTCATAGGCTCGATCCGTGGGCCCGAAGTCCAGGCTGGCCATGGCGCCATCCCCTCGGCCCGGAAGGGCGATGTCGCGCCGGCTGGGCGCGCTGGCCGAAAGACCGTCCATGACTTCTCCTGACGAGATCGCCTTAGCTGCTAGGGCTTCACCGCGCCTTAGGCCAGTTTGATTTCCCGCAGGCGCCTTTGCAGGAAGGCGCCGGCCGTGATCGGCTCGGGGTAGCGGTCGGGGCGATCGCCGCTCACGCAAGCCGGCAGGGTCTCGATCAGGAAGTCCGGCCGGAAATGAAGAAAAAACGGCGTCGAATAGCGCGCCACGCCCCGTCGCTCCGGCGGCGGATTGACCACCCGGTGGGTGGTCGACGGCAGGACATCGTTGGTGAGTCTGGCCAGCATGTCGCCGATATTGACCACCAGGGCGCCGGCCGGAGGATTGATCGCCAGCCAGCGGCCGTCGCGATCCAGAATCTCCAGCCCGCCCTCCTCGGCGCCCAGGAGAAGGGTGATGGCGTTGATATCCTCATGGGCCCCGGCGCGCAGGGCCGGGCCCTCGAAGGTCGCCGGAGGATAGTGCAGCAGGCGCAGCACGCTGTCGCCGCCGGCGACAGGGTCTTCGAGGGCGTGGGCCCCAAGACCTAGGTGCAGGGCGACAGCGCTCAGGAGCCGGGCGCCCACGCCTTCCAGCGCGGCGTAGAGCCCCAGCATGTGAGCGCGAAAGGCGGGAATTTCCTCGGGCCAAAGGTTCGGCGCCAGGCCCGACAATCCCGGCGCCTCTCGTCCGACATGCCAGAATTCCTTCAGGTCGGCGTGTGGGGCGTCCTTGGCGGTCTCGATGCCGAAGGGCGTATAGCCGCGCTGGCCGGCGCCGCCGGGGTCGCGGTAGCGGCGTTTGACGGCTTCAGGCAGGGCGAAAAACGCCTTGGCGTCCGCCGCAGCGGCGGCGATCAAGGCCTCGTCCAGGCCATGGCGTTCGAGCACCGCAAACCCGTGATGCTCGAAGCTGGCGCCCAGCGAGCCTGGGCGAACGCCATCTCGTTGTCATGCGCGAATGATACGGGGCGGATGGCTTCGATCATCGCCGCAGACATCACGTGCGTCGTGGTTGAAATCAATCCGCCTTAGGGCCTATGGCTTGGCTCCTGGCGCCCTTGTGCAATGCGAAAGAAGGCCGGTGGCTTCGAAAGTTCGTGATGACGCGGCGGCGGCCCTGGCCGGCGTCCTGTTCGATGGCATGACCATCATGTCCGGCGGTTTCGGCCTGTGCGGAATCCCGGAAAACCTGATCGCCGGCATCAAGGCGGCCGGGACCCGCAACCTTACCGTCATCTCCAACAACTGCGGCGTCGATGGCTTTGGCCTGGGGCTGCTGCTGGAAGGCGGCCAGATCAGGAAGATGGTCAGCTCCTACGTCGGTGAGAACAAGCTCTTCGAGCAGCTCTACCTGGCTGGCGATCTGGAGCTCGAATTCAACCCCCAGGGCACCTTGGCCGAGCGCATTCGCGCCGGGGGGGCCGGCATTCCGGCCTTCTTCACCAAGACCGGGGTCGGCACGCCGGTGGCCGAGGGCAAGGAGCTGCGGGCCTTCGATGGCGAAATCCATGTGATGGAGATGGGCCTCACCGCCGATCTTTCGATCATCAAGGCCTGGAAAGGCGACGCCGAAGGCAACCTGATCTATCGAAAGACGGCGCGAAACTTCAATCCGATGATGGCCACCGCCGGCAAGGTCACCCTGGCGGAGGTCGAGGAGCTGGTTCCGGTGGGGAGCCTCGACAAGGACGCCATCCACACGCCGGGCATCTATGTCGACCGCATTTTTCAGGGCGCGTTGTTCGAAAAGCGGATCGAACGCGTGACGACCAGACCCCGCGAAGCGGCCACCGTGGCGGGAGCCGCCTGATGGCCTGGACGCGCGACGATATGGCCGCCCGCGCGGCGGCGGAGCTCCGGGACGGATTCTATGTGAACCTCGGGATCGGCATTCCGACCCTTGTCGCCAATCACATTCCCGCCGGCGTTTCGGTGACCCTGCAGAGCGAAAACGGCATGCTCGGCATGGGCCCGTTTCCCTATGAGGGCGAGGCCGACGCCGATCTGATCAACGCCGGCAAACAGACCATCACCGAGCTCGAGGGCTCATCGTATTTTTCCAGCGCCGACAGCTTCGCCATGATCCGCGGCGGCCATATCGCCCTTTCCATCCTGGGTGGCATGCAGGTCTCGGAGGACGGGGATCTCGCCAACTGGATGGTGCCGGGAAAGATGGTCAAGGGCATGGGCGGGGCCATGGACCTGGTGGCCGGCGTGCGCCGGGTGGTGGTGGTGATGGACCACACGGAAAAATCCGGCGCGCCGAAGCTCCTCAAGCGGTGCACCCTGCCTCTGACCGGCGTGAAGGTGGTCGATCTCCTGATCACCGACCTCGGCGTCTTCGACATCGATCGCAAGGCCGGCGGCGTCACCCTGATCCAACTGGCGCCGGGCGTGACCGTGGATGAGATCAGGGCGAAGACAGAGGCGGCCTTCGAGGTCCGCCTTTAGGCGCTAAGCCGCGGGCGGCGTGACGACGAAAGGCTGCTGGACACTCTGAAACGCCGGCAGCGCCTCGCAGGCGGCGGAGTGGGCCGCCAGGCGCGGCCAGCCGCTCAGATCCACCACCTCCGGGTGGGCTTCGCCGGTGAAGCGCAAGGCGCAGGCGGCCATGATATCGGCGTGGGTGAAGTCCGGGCCCAGCCACCAGGGGCCAGGATTCGCGAGGCGGTCGGCCTCCAGCACGTCCAACACGGCGGCGATCTGGCTTCGGCAACGCTCGATCCAAACCGGTGAGGTCGTCTCGTGGAGTAGGCGCTCATAGACGAGGCTCACCGCCTTGTCGGCCAGGCCGCCGGCCAGGGCGCAGACCTTGAGCGCACGCCGACGCGCCGGCCCGCGAGCCGGCATAAGAGCCCGTGTCTCGCCCACCGTCTCGTCGAGCGCATCCAGAATGGCGCCGCTCTCGATCAGCACCTCACCGTCGTCCAGCACCAGGGTGGGGACCCGGCGAAGCGGGTTGAAGGCGGCCAGCTTGTCGGCGTCGCCGAAAACCGACCACGGTCGATGCTCGAAGGCGATCTGATAGATCGTCAGCGCGATGGCCACGCGCCGCACGAACGGGCTGTCGTACTGGCCGATCAGGATCATATCGCTCTCCGCTAAGCCTACCCTCGGCTTCCTTGCACCGGCCGCCTGGCCTATGGGAAGCCATGGCAAATCCTGTCCCCGCCGAATGGGCGCCGCACCGCGCGATGTGGCTGGGCTTCCCCAGCCACGCCGAGCTTTGGGAGGACGATCTGGCGCCGGCCCAGGCCGAGGTGGCGGCCCTGGCCCGCGCGCTGGCCGGGCCTGGCGGGGAACGGGTGCGGCTGCTGACCTGTGGCGAGGCGGCGGCCGAGGCGGCGCGCGGCCTTCTGCTCGGACGTCGCCGGCGTGGAGATCGTGCCCGGCGACCTTCGGCGACATCTGGCTGCGCGACACCGGCCCGATCTTCACCGCGGCGGGCCAGGCGGCCGGCTTCCGCTTCAACGGCTGGGGCGGCAAGTACGAGCTGGACGGCGACGACAGCGGTGGCCGACCAGATCGCCGCCGCGGCCGGCGCGCCGCTGACCCGCCATCGACTTCGTGCTCGAAGGGCGGCGCGCTGGATCACGACGGCGCCGGCACGGTGCTCACCACCCGCCAGTGCCTGCTCAACCCCAACCGCAACCCCGGCTGGCGCCGAGGCGGACGCCGAGGCGGCCCTCGCCGAGGCGCTCGGCGCGCGCAAGGTGCTCTGGCTGGGCGAGGGCCTGCTGAACGACCACACCGACGGCCATGTCGACAACCTGGCCCGCTTCGTCGCGCCCGGGCGTGGTGGCCTGCCCGGTCGCCTTCGGCCGCGACGACCCCAACGCGGACGTCTACGACGCCGCCGCCGCGCCGCTGGCCGGCATGCACCGACGCCGACGGGCGCGCCGCCTGCAGGTGGTGCGCATCCCCTCGCCCGGCCGGATCGATGGACGACGAACGGCGCGGTCGCGCCGGCCTCGCACATGAACTTCCTCATCGCCAATGGCGCGGTGATCGTGCCGACCTACGACGAGCCGCGCCGGCGGCTTGCGCGTCGAGGCGCTGCGAACGCCTGTTCCCCGACCGCGCGGTGATCGGCCTGCCGTCGCGAGCGCTGCTCACCGGCGGCGGCTCGTTCCACTGCATCACCCAGCAGGAGCCGGCCTGATGGCCCGCAGCCTTCACCTCGGCGGCGATCCAGACGTCCTATCGGCGAGGACCTGGACGCCAATATCGCCCGCGACCGGCGGCGCTGATCCGCGAGGCCGCGGCGGCCGGCGCCCAGGTGATCCTGCCGTCGGAGCTGTTCCAGGGCCCGTATTTCTGCGTCACGCCAGGAGGAGCGCTGGTTCGCCACCGCCCATCCCTGGCGCGAGCATCCCTGCGTCACCGCCCTGGCGCCCCTGGCCGCCGAGCTGGGCGTGGTGATCCCGATCTCGATCTTCGAGCGCGAGGGGCCGCACTATTTCAACAGCCTGGTGATGGTCGACGCCGACGGCATCGCTGCTCGGCGTCTACCGCAAGAGCCACATCCCCGACGGGCCGGGCTATCAGGAGAAGTACTATTTCCGCCCCGGCGACACCGGCTTTCAGGGTCTGGGACACCCGCTTCGGCCGGATCGGCGTCGGCATCTGCTGGGACCAGTGGTATCCCGGAGGCCGCCCGCGCCATGGCGCTGATGGGCGCCGAGGTCGCTGCTCTATCCCACCGCCATCGGCTCGGAGCCGCACGACCCCACGCCTCGACACCGCCGCTCCCGTGGCGGCGCGCCATGCAGGGCCATGCGGTCTCCAACGTCATCCCGGTGGTGGGCGCCAACCGCACCGGCTTCGAGCCTTGGGCGGACTATCCCGGCGGCGGCCAGACGCTTCTATGGCTCCAGCTTCATCGCCGACCATCGCGGCGACCTGGTCGCCGACCTCGGGCCGCGACGACGAGGGCGTGCATCGTCGCCGAGCTTCGACCTCGATTTCCTGGCCACCCACCGCGCCGCCTGGGGCTTCTTCCGCGACCGCCGGCCGGACCTCTACGGCGCCCTGACCGCCCCGCGTCCGACGTGATCGAGACCGAGCGCCTGATCCTGCGCCGTTGGCGCGCCGCCGATCGGGCGGCCTATGTGGCCATGCTCATCGATCCTGAAGTTGGCTATTGGCTGGGCGCAGACCTTACCGAGGCCAAAGCTCTGGCCGTTGTCGGCAGGTTTGAGGCCCAGTTCGCCCAGGTTGGCGATGGCTTCTGGACCGTGGAACGCAAGGCTGACGCCGCCTTCCTCGGCGCCGTCGAGCTGCTACCTGTCAACGCGACCTTGCCGCCCGCGCCGGCCACAGAAATCGGCTGGCGGTTGGCGCGCGCGGCATGGGGCCATGGCTATGCGACCGAGGCTGCGCGGGCGCTGCTCGCCCATGGTTTCGAAAAGCTGGGCCTGACCGAGATCATAGCCTTCACGGCCGAAACGAACCTGCGATCGCAAGCGGTGATGGGGCGTCTTGGCATGGCGCGCGACGCGGCGCGCGATTTCGATCATCCGGCCATAGCGGCGGACCACCCCCTGCGCCGCCATGTGGTCTACGTCGCCAGGGCGCCTATTCCCGCCTGATCAGTTTTTCCGTCAGCAGGGTTCCCCACCACCCGGCCTTGAAGTCGGCCTTGATCTTGACCGGATCATAGGCGGGGCTCTGGACCCACTGCTCGAACGTCAGGCCCGCGGGCTCACCCTCGGTGAGATACCTCTCGAAGATGTAGTCGAGAACGCCCGTCAGCCCCGCGCGAACGTGCAGATAGCGCGGCGATAGCTGGCCGATCGCCTGGCGGATGCTCTGGCCCTGACGGAAGTGCTTGTAGAGCACGGCCATAAGCCCGGCCCGGTCGGCGCCGGATTTGCAATGCATGAGCGCCGGATAGGTGACCGTATCGAAGAGGCGCTTGGCGCCCAGAATCTTCTCCGGCGTCGGGACATCGCGCGAGGCGACGACGAAATCGACCAGCTCCAGGCCGTATCGCGCGCAGGCGTCCACCTCCATCGCCCGGAAGCTGGTTTTGAAGCCGCCGCGCAGATTGATCACCGTCTTGACGCCGCGATCGGCCCAGGCCTTGAGCTGGAAGGGCCAGGGCTGGTTGGTGCGCACCAGCTCGTCGGAAATCCAGTGCGCGTTGGAAAAAGCCAGCCGCAGATAGGCGTGGTCGTTCCACAGATGGTCGAGCGTGGTTTTCAGCCGCCCGCGAGGGGTGGTCAGGTCGAATTGGGTCAAAGCGCGGCCGTCAGGTCTGGCGCTTGAAGAGGGCGTCGGCCGCCGCGCGGGTGGCCTGCTTCTTTTCGATCTGGGCGCGGGCGCGGGCGATCTCGATCTCCAGAACCTCGATCCGCTCGCTCAACTCTTCGACGCCCAACAGGTCCAGATCCTCACGCGCCAGATCGATCAGGCTCTGGCCGCGCTGGCGGCGCGCCTCGGCCGGCTCGTCGGTCATGGAAGGCCTCCCTTTGCCCGCCCTTCGCCAAGCGCTATCTGAGCCCGCGCGGCGCGTCGCGCAAGATCGAGGCCTCACCATGACCCAGCCGACCATGACCGCCATCGCCGTCGACGGCGGCAAAGGGCCGGCCGAAGCTCTCGAGGCGGTCCATATCCCCAGGCCCGATCCGGCCGACGGCCAGATCCTCATCGCGGTCAGGGCCGCCGGCGTGAACCGGCCGGACATCATCCAGCGCCTGGGCTTCTATCCGCCCCCGCCCGGCGCGCCCTCCACGCTGGGATTGGAGGTCGCCGGCGATGTCGTGCACCCGGCGGGGCGCTGGAAGGCGGGCGACCGGGTCTGCGCCCTTCTGGGCGGCGGCGGCTATGCGGAATTCGCCGCGTGCGACGCGCGCCACGCCCTGCCGATTCCCGCGGGTCTGAGCTTCATCGAAGCGGCCGCCCTGCCCGAGACGGTGTTCACCGTCTACGCCAATGTCTTCGAGCACGGCGGGCTCAAGGCCGGCGAGACCGCCATGATCCACGGCGCGACCTCCGGCATCGGCGTCGCCGCCATCCAGATGGCCAAGGCGGCCGGCGCCCGGGTGATCGCCACCGCTCGGGGCAAGGAGAAGGCCGCGCAGGCGCTGGCCCTGGGCGCCGACATCGCCGTGGATGCATCGGTGGAAGACTTCGAGGCCGTCGCCAAGGCCGACGGCGGCGTCGACGTCATCCTCGACATGGTCGCCGGGCCTTACTTCCCCAAGAATATCGAGGCTCTGAAAACCGGCGGACGCCTCGTTCACATCGCCGCCCTGGCGGGCGGAACCGTGGAACTGGCCGATCCTGAAGATCATGCAAAAGCGCCTGGTCATCACCGGCTCGACCCTGCGGCCCAGATCGGCGGACGAAAAGGCCCGCATCGCCGCGGAAGTCGAGCGGGTCGTCTGGCCATGGATCGCCGAGGGGCGCGCTAAAGCCCGTCATCGACCGGGTCTTCCCGCTCACCGAGGCCGCCGCCGCCCACGGATGGCTGGAGGGCGGCCAACACGTGGGGAAGGTGATGCTCACGCCGTAAGCGCCGATATTTTCCACGCGGCCTTGAAGAAAAATTCTCTTGCCTCCGGCGGCCGAATGAAGGCCTTTGCGCGACGGGCCACGCCCTCCCAACGGGGCGCAGTCCATCTGCAAGGATGGGAGACATCGCTATGAACACCCTCGCCAAGCCGGCCATGCGCCCGGCGCGGCCCGAATTTTCCTCCGGCCCCTGCGCCAAGCGCCCCGGCTGGACCCCCGAAAACCTGCAGAACGCGCGTCCTCGGGCGCTCGCACCGCTCCAAGCTCGGCAAGGCGCGCCTGCAAGGCGGCCATCGACCGCACCCGCGCAGGTGCTGGAGGTTCCCGCCGACTACCTGATCGGCATCGTTCCCGGCTCCGACACCGGCGCGGTGGAGATGGCCATGTGGTCGATGCTGGGCCCGCGGCCGGTGCAGCTCCTGGCCTTCGAAAGCTTCGGCAAGGACTGGGTGACCGACGTGGTCAAGCAGCTGAAGCTCGACGCCGAGGTGCTCGACGCGCCCTACGGCGAACTGCCGGACCTGACCAAGGTGCGCGCCGACGCCGACCTGGTGTTCACCTGGAACGGCACCACCTCGGGCGTGCGCGTGCCCAACGGCGACTTCATCGCCGCCGACCGCGCCGGCATCACCATCTGCGACGCCACCAGCGCCTGCTTCGCCCAGGACCTCGACTGGGCCAAGCTCGATGTGGTCACCTTCTCCTGGCAGAAGGCGCTGGGCGGCGAGGCGGCGCACGGCGTGCTGATCCTGTCGCCCCGCGCGGTCGAGCGGCTGGAGAGCTACACGCCGGCCTGGCCGATGCCCAAGCTCTTCCGCATGACCAAGGGCGGCAAGCTCAACGCCGAGATCTTCGAAGGCGCGACCATCAACACGCCCTCGATGCTGTGCGTGGAGGACTATCTCGACGCCCTGAAGTGGGCCGCCTCGATCGGCGGCCTGCGCCGAGCTGCAGCGCCGCGCCGACGCCAACCTGGCGTGCTGGACGCCTGGGTCGCCAAGACCGCCTGGGTCGACTTCCTGGCCGAGGACCCGGCCATCCGCTCCAACACCTCGGTCTGCCTGAAGGTGGTCGATCCCGCGGTCACCGCGCCTGCCCGCCGACGCCCAGGCCGACTTCGCCAAGAAGCTGGCCGCCCTGCTGGAAAAGGAAGGCGTGGCCCTCGACATCGGCGGCTATCGCGACGCCCCGCCCGGCCTGCGCATCTGGTGCGGCGCCACGGTGGAGACCGACGACCTCGACGCCCTGACGCCCTGGCTCGACTGGGCCTTCGCCACCGTCTCGCGCCGAACTGCTCGCCGCCTGATCGCCTCCCTCCCTCGACGGCGGCAGCGCCGGCGACGCCGGTGCTCCCCACCAGCCGGGACGAGAATCGAACGCTCTCCTCACCCTCTGGCGGCGCGGCACCCCGAAGGGGGAGGGGGCTCCAGCGAAGCAACATCTCCAAATAAGGAATTCACCATGCCCCGCGTCCTCATCGCCGACAGCCTCTCCCCCGCCGCCGTCGACATCTTCAGCCAGCGCGGCGTCGAGGCCGACGTCAAGATCGGCCTTTCCAAGGACGAGCTGATCGCCGATCATCGGCGACTATGACGGCCTGGCCGTCCGCTCGGCCACCAAGGCCGACAAGGACGTGCATCGCCGCCGCCAAGCGGCTGAAGGTGATCGGCCGCGCCGGCATCGGCGTCGACAACGTCGACATCCCCGCCGCCACCGCCGCCGGCATCGTGGTGATGAACACCCCGTTCGGCAACTCGATCACCACCGCCGAGCACGCCATCGCCATGATGTTCGCCCTGGCCCGCCAGCTGCCCGCCGCCGACGCCTCCACCCAGGCCGGCAAGTGGGAGAAGAACCGCTTCATGGGCGTCGAGCTCTACGCCAAGACCCTGGGCCTGATCGGCGCCGGCAACATCGGCTCGATCGTCGCCGACCGCGCCAACGGCCTGAAGATGAAGGTGATCGCCTACGACCCCTTCCTGTCGCCCGAGCGGGCGGTGGAGATCGGCGTCGAGAAGGTCGAGCTGGACGACCTGCTGGCCCGCGCCGACTTCATCACCCTGCACACCCCGCTCACCGACAAGACCCGCAACATCCTCTCGGCCGAGGCCCTGGCCAAGACCAAGAAGGGCGTGCTGATCATCAACTGCGCCCGCGGCGGCCTGGTGGACGAGGCGGCCCTGCGCGCGGCGCTGGAGAGCGGCCAGGTCGGCGGCGCGGCCTTCGACGTCTTCGTCGAGGAGCCGGCCAAGGAGAACGTGCTGTTCGGCGCGCCCAACTTCGTCGCCACCCCGCACCTGGGCGCCTCCACCAGCGAGGCGCAGGAGAACGTCGCCCTGCAGGTGGCCGAGCAGATGAGCGACTATCTGCTCACCGGCGCGGTGACCAACGCCCTCAACAGCCCCTCGGTCACCGCCGACGAGGCGCCCAAGCTGAAGCCCTTCGTGGCCCTGGCCGAGAAGCTCGGCGCCTTCGCCGGCCAGATGGTCGACGTCGGCCTCAAGGGCGTCGACATCGCCTATCGAGGGCGACGTCGCCGACGCTGAACGTCAAGCCGCTGACCGCCGCCGCCCTGGCCGGCGTGCTGCGGCCGATGCTGGCGGAGATCAACATGGTCTCCGCCCCCGCGGTGGCCAAGGAGCGCGGCATCACCGTCTCCGAGATCCGCCAGGAGACTGTCGCCGGTCTACGACAGCCTGATGCGCATCACCGTCACCACCGAGATGGGCCGCGCGCGCCTTCGCCGGCACGGTGGTCGGCCGGCGCGCCGCGCATCGTCGAGGTCAAGGGCATGGAGCTCGACGCCGCCGTTCGCGCCGGCCATGCTCTACGTCAACAACCTCGACAAGCCGGGCTTCATCGGCGCGCTGGGCGCGCTGCTGGGCGAGGCCGGCGTCAACATCGCCACCTTCAACCTCGGCCGCGTCGCCGCCGGCGACGACGCCATCGCCCTGGTCGGCGTCGACCAGGCGCCCGACGACGCGCTCATCGCCCGCATCCGCGCCCTGCCGCACGTGAAGGAGGCGCGGGCGCTGCGGTTTTGAGAAGGGCCCATCGGCGAGCGAGAAGGTGAGGGCCGCTTCACCACTCCAGGAGTTCGAGCCCCGGGATGTCGCGAAAGTCCTGGGCGTTCCGCGTGACGAGGACGGCCCGGTGAACCAGGGCCTGGGCGGCGATCATTCGATCGAGGAGCTTGCGGCGGGAATAGCCGGCCGCTTCGACGATTGAGCGGTAGGCGTCGGCGCAGGTCTCGTCGAAGGCCAGAATGGCGACACCCGCGAGCAAGGCGTCCAGGCGCTGGCGCCGGCGCTCGGCCTGGCTCGGTTCGCGAACGACGCCTCCCTCCAATTCGATCCGCGTGACGATGGAAAGCAGAACGCCCCCTGGAAGCGCCTCGATCTTTTCCATGGTCGCCTCGACGCCATCCCTCAGGTCGATGGCGACGTTGGTGTCGAGAAGATACGCCACACCTAAAGCAGGATGACTTGAGGATGAATCATACCAAGTCTGAATCCTGCTCTAGATTAAGAGTGTAGAGCCTGATTCACGCTCCACATCTGTTCCGTGCGGAGCGATCAGGCTCTAGAGGCGCTTTCGTTCAGGGATGGGTTCGACATCCCGGACTTCCACCGTGTCGGGGCGCGGCAACGATCTGAGCTTCCCGATCATCTCGGAAAGGGGCGGCTTGGTGGGATAGATGGTCAGCACGTCCCCCGACCGGACAAGCGTCAAGGCCATATCGTCGGCGAAGGCCACATCGCGGGGCAGGCGAACAGCTTGGCTGTTACCGCTGCGAAAAGTGCGACTCTTGGCTATCGGCATCCGGGCCGCTCCCATTGTGATCACACGTATATACGACGATAGGGTCCGCTCATCAAGATTGATCCGCGCGCCCTCGGTTCCCTCACCACCCGTCCACGAACCGGCGTCGGGGGCTGTGTCTTGTCTGGCAGGTCTTGAGGCCCTGGACGATCCAGCGGCGAGTGTCGGCCGGATCGATCACCGCGTCGATCTCCAGGGAGGCGGCGACATTGATCGCCTTGCCGCGGGCGTAGAGGCTGCCCAGCAGCTTATCGAACAGGGCCTGCTTAGCGGCCGGATCGGTCTCCGCCTCCAGCTCGCGGCGATAGCCCAGGCGCACCGAGCCCTCCAGGCCCATGCCGCCGAACTCGCCGGTGGGCCAGGCGGCGCAAAACGTCGCCGCCTGGGTCGAGCCGCCGGCCATGGCCTGAGCCCCCAGGCCGTAGGCCTTGCGCAGCACCACCGCGAACATTGGCGTTCCCAGCCGGGCGGCGTTGATGAAGAGCCGCGAGGTCTTGCGCACGGCGGCGGCGGCCTCGCTGTCGGGGCCCACCATGAATCCGGGGGTGTCGATCAGGGAGAGCACTGGCAGATCGAAGGCGTCGGCCAGTTGGAAGAGGCGCGAGCCCTTGTCGGCGCCGTCGCAATCCACCGCGCCGCCCAGGTGACGAGGATCGTTGGCGATCAGGGCCATGGGGCGGCCCTCGATGCGGATCAGGCCGGTGATCAGGCCTGGCGCGAAGGCCGGCCGCAGCTCCAGGAACGAGCCCTCATCGACAAGGGTCTCGATGGCGGCGCGCACGTCATAGACCCGGAGGCGATTTTCCGGAATCGCCCGGCGCAGATGGCGCTGATCGGCCGCCGTCCATTCGGCCACGGCGCCTTGGAAATATGAGAGCGCCTGTTTGGCGATCCGCGTGGCGTCCGCCTCGTCCTCGGCCAGGATGTCGACGACGCCGTTGGCGGTCTGGACGTCCATCGGCCCGATCTCCTCGGGGGTGAAGACGCCCAGGCCCCCGCCCTCGATCATCGCCGGCCCGCCCATGCCGATATTGGCCCCCTTGGTGCAGATCAGGATCTCGCTGACCCCGGCGAAGGAGGCGTTGCCGGCGAAGCAGCGGCCGGAAACCACCGCGATCTTGGGCACGATGCCGGCGAGCTGGGCGAAGGCCTTGAAGCTGGGGGTGGCCAGACCCGAGGCGCCGATGCCGTCGGTGTCTCCCGGCCGCCCGCCGCCGCCCTCGGCGAACCACACCACGGGCAGCTCTTCCTTCTCGACGATCTCCAGCAGGCGGTCGGTTTTCATGTGGTTCATGTGGCCCTGGGTGCCGGCCAGGACGGTGAAGTCGTAGGCCAGCGCCGCGCAACGGGCCTGCTCGGGGGCGAAGAGCGCGCCGTTGACGCCGCCGACGCCGCAGATGAGGCCGTCCGCCGGGCTCATCTTGAGGAGTTCCTCGTTCGAGCGCCGGCGGCGCTGGGCGGCCAGGGCGAAGGCGCCGTATTCCAGGAAGGTGCCCGGGTCGACCAGATCGTCGATATTTTCCCGCGCCGTGCGCTGGTTGCGGCTCCGCCGCCGCGCCACCGCCTCGGGCCGCGCCTCATCCTGGGTGATGCGCCAGCGCTCGTTCACCTCGGCGAGGTCGGGGCGGATGTGGTCCAGATCGACATCGACCTCATCGTCCTCGATGGCGCCGTCGACCTCTTCGGGGATGATGAAAACGATCGCCTGACCCTTGGCCACCACCTCGCCCTTGGCCGCGACGACCCGCGCCACCCGGCCGCCGATCTCGGCGACGACCACATGCTCCATCTTCATCGCCTCGAGAATGGCCACGGTCTGGCCGGGCCGCACAAGGTCGCCCTGCGTCACCTCGATCGCCCCCACCGTCGCCTGGAGAGAGGCTGTGACAGGCTCGGCCCCTTCGATGTGCGCGAGGCCGGCGCTGGTGCGGGGGTTTCCGCCGGACGCTCGGCGGGCGCGCGCGAAGGTTCGCGTTGTCAGCATCTCGGCCGAAGCGATCAGCGCGCCGGCGTTGTCGTCGATGAAGCGGGTGGTCGCCTCGCCGGCCAGCACCTCGGGCCGCGCCAGAAGCGCCCGCAGCAAAGCCGCGTTGGTCTCGGCGCCCTCGATGCGGAACTCCGCGAGGGCGCGTGCGGTTCGGGCCGCGGCCAGAGGCGAAGTTCGGCGCTTCGCCGATCACCTTGGCCAGAAGGGAGTCGTAGCTCGGGACTGGTGCGATAGCCGGCGTAGCCGTAGCCGTCGACGCGAACGCCAGGACCGGAGGGAGGCTCGTAAGCCGTGAGGAGGCCGCCGCTCGGCTGAGCGTCGCCGTCGGCGGTCAGGGTCTCCAGATTGACCCGGGCCTGGATCGCCCAACCGCGCGGCGGCGGCGTGCCGGCGAGGCCGATCGCGGCCAGGGTCTCGCCGGCCGCCAGGCGGATCTGGGTCTGGACCAGATCGACGCCGGCGACTTCCTCGGTGATGGTGTGCTCGACCTGCAGGCGGGCGTTGGCCTCGATGAAGAAGAATTCCTCGCTTTGCGGGTCGAGGAGGAACTCGATGGTGGCCAGGGTGCGGTAGCGCACGGCCGCCGCGATGTCGGCCGCCGCCTCGAACAGGCGCTGGCGCATGGCTTCGGAAAGGTTCGGGGCCGGGGCGATCTCGAGAATCTTCTGGTGGCGACGCTGGAGTGAGCAATCGCGCTCGCCGATGGCCAGCACGCCGGTGCGGTCGCCGGCCACCTGCACCTCGATGTGACGGGCGTGCTCCATCAGCCGTTCGGCGTAGAGGCCTTCCTGTCCGAAGGCGGCCAGGGCCTCGCGGCCGGCGGCGGCGAAGGCGGCGTCGATCTCGCTGGCCTCCCTGACGAGGCGCATGCCGCGCCCACCGCCGCCGGCCACCGCCTTGATCATCATCGCCGCGCCGGGCGGCAGGCTGGCGAAAAACGCTCGCACCTCGTCCAGCGTCGCCGGACCGGCGGTTCCGGGGATCACCGGCGCTCCGGCCTTGGCGGCGATGGCGCGGGCGCGGGCCTTGTCGCCGAAGGCGTCCAGAGCCTCGGGCGAGGGGCCGATGAAGACAATCCCCGCGCCATGGCAGGCCCGGGCGAAGGCGGCGCTTTCGGAGAGGAAGCCATAGCCTGGATGGATGGCGTCGCAGCCGGCGCCGCGGGCGGCCTCGACGATGCCTTCGATATCGAGATAGGCGCGGGCGCCCGAACCCCCCAGCGCAACCGCGCGGTCGGCGGCCTTGACGTGCAGGGAGGCGGCGTCGTCGGCGGCGAAGATGCCGGTCGTGGCCAAGCCCAGTTCGCCGGCCGCCCGGGCGATGCGGATCGCGATTTCGCCACGGTTGGCGATCAGGACATTGGTGAAGGACATAGGCTCCCTTTGGCGCGGTCTGGACGCGTGATCCACCATAGGGAGGAATGCCGAAGGTCCAAAACAAAGC
Source organism: uncultured Alphaproteobacteria bacterium (assembly GCA_963817995.1). Taxonomy (GTDB): domain Bacteria; phylum Pseudomonadota; class Alphaproteobacteria; order Caulobacterales; family Caulobacteraceae; genus Acaudatibacter. Next base: position 24,704 of record CAWFQJ010000009.1, on the reverse strand, counting down.
GGGGCTCAAATGCCGAGGCATGACGACGGCGGCGCGGGCGACGCCGACTACGGGCGGATCGGGACCGACTATGCGCGGTATCGCCAGCCCGACGAGCGGATCGCGCGGTTCATCTGGAAGGCGTTGGGTGAAGCGCGGTCGGTGCTCAATGTCGGGGCCGGTGCAGGCTCGTATGAGCCGCTCGATCGGCAAGTGACGGCTGTCGAGCCATCAGCCTCGATGCGCGCTCAGCGACCGCCGCACCTTCCCGCCGCCATCGACGCAACGGCGGAGGCGCTGCCCTTCGAAGACAAACAGTTCGACGCCGCCATGGCGATCTTCACCATCCATCAATGGCCTGATCTGGAGAAGGGTCTGGCGGAGGTGCGGCGGGTCACGCGGGGGCCGGTGGTCATTCTCACCGGCGATCCGGGAGAACTCGATCGCTTCTGGCTGGTCGACTACGCGCCGGAGGCGATCGCGGTGGAGGCGCGGCGATATCCGCCCATCGAGAGGGCGGTCCGCGCGTTAGGCGGCGGCGAAACGATTTCGGTTCCCATTCCCTTCGATTGCAGCGACGGATTCGGGGAAGCCTATTATGGGCGGCCTGAGAGTCTGCTCGATCCCGGCGCGCGGCGGGCCTGCTCGGCCTGGAGCTTTGTCGAGCCGGCGGCGGTCGCGCGCTTCGTCGCCGATCTCGAACGGGATCTGGCGAGCGGGGCGTGGGATGCGCGGCATGGCGCGCTGCGAACCCAGCCTTGGTTCGATGGCTCGCTTAAGCTGATCGTCGGGCGGGCCTGACGAATCACTTCCGCTTGACTCTACAAGACTCCAGACTAGAACAAAAAGAGAACAAATGGAGTCCATCGTGAATGTCCTCGCAGGCGCGTCTTCTGGCGGCGCGGGCGCAGGTGAACGCCACCCTGGCCGGCGGCGCGCCCGCCCGCTCAGCGCTTCCGTTCGGCGACGCCAGGATCGATGACGTCCTTCCCGGCGGCGGCCTGCCGCTCGGCCGCTGGCACGAGGTGGTCGGGGACGGACTGGAGATCGAGACCGCCGCCGCGTCCGGCGCCTTCGTGGCCGCCCTGGCCGCGCCCCTGGCGGCGCGGGGGGCCGTGGTGTGGGTGATGCGGCGGGATGATCTTCACGCGCCGGGCCTCGCCGGGATCGGATTTCCGGCCCAGGCCCTGATCCAGGTCTGCGTCCGGGACGAGGCCGAGGCCCTGGGCGTGCTTGAGGACGCCTTGGGCAGCGTGGGCGTCGCCGCCGCCATCGCCGAGACGGAGGGGGCGGACCTGGTCGCCGGCCGTCGGCTTCAGCTGGCCTGCGAGCGGCACGGGGCGGCGGGCTTCATCCTTCGCCGGCGGCCCTTCGGCGGCCAGGGGCGGAACGCCGCTTCCGGATCGACGGCGGCCACCCGATGGAAGATCGCCCCGGCCCCCAGCGAACCCGCGGCCGGAGAGCCGGGCCTCGGCGCGCCGCGCTGGCGAGTCGAGCTGGAACGTTGCCGGGGCGGCCGACCCGGCGCCTGGATCATGGAGAAGGTCGATGAGGAGGATCGCCTGCGCGTGGTCGCCCTGCTGGGCGATCGCCAGCTGGAAGCGACGCCATCCTGGCGCCTCGCCGGCTGACGTCTTCGCCCTGGTCGCCACCGAGCGGGGCGTGCGCCGACTGACCGCCGTCAGCGAGGGCGCGGCGGCGCTGGGCCTGTTCGTCGGTCAGAAGGCGACGGATGCCGCCGCCCTGGCCCCCGAACTGATCACGGCCGAGGCCGAGCCCGCCGTCGATCTGGCCGCGCTCGGCGCCCTTACCGAGTGGTGCGCCAGGTTCTCGCCGGCGGTGGCGGCGGATCCGCCGGACGGCCTCTTTCTGGACATCACCGGCGTCGCCCATCTGTGGGGCGGCGAAGAAGCGATGATCGACGACCTGGTCACCCGCCTGGCGGCCAGCGGCGTTCCGATCCGGACCGCCGTCGCCGGCGCTCCCGGCGCGGCCTGGGCCCTGGCGCGCTTTGGCCGCGAGGCGGCGATCATCGTTCCGCCGGAAGAGGACGCTCGCTGGCTGGCCTCCCTGCCGGTCACGGCCCTTCGGCTGGAGCCGAGCGTGGCCGCCCAGATCGCCCGGCTGGGCCTCGCCACCATTGGGGCTCTTGGCGCTCTGCCACGCGCCAGCCTCACCCGTCGGTTCGGCCCGCGGGTGGCGTTGCGTCTGGACCAGGCCCTGGGCCAAGCGGGGGAGGCGCTTACCTTTCGCCGCCCCCCCAACCCTTGGTTCGCCCGCCTGGCCTTCGCCGAACCGATCAGCGCGCCGGAAGATTTCGCCCGTGTTAGCGCTGACATCGCCGCCCTCCTCTGCCGGCGACTGGAGGCGGAAGGCCAGGGCGCGCGGCGGTTCGAGCTCGCCTTCCATCGTCTCGACGGCGTCGTTCAGCGCCTGACCATCGGCCTTTCCCTCCCCGGCCGCGAGGCGGCGCGTATCGCCCGCCTGTTCGCGCCGCATCTGGAGAAGGTCGATCCGGGGTTCGGCGTCGAGATTGTCACCCTCATGGCCGAAGGCGTGGCCCCAATAGCCGAGCGCCAAGGCGCTTTGGACCCCGACGCCGCGGCCGATCTCGAGGCGAACTTGGCGCCCCTGATCGATCGGCTGACCAACCGCCTGGGTGAGAAAGCGGTCTGGCGCGCCGCGCCCTTTCCCAGCCACGACCCGCGACGCGCGACCACGCGGCGCCCGGCCTTGTCGCCGCTCAATGGCGAGGGCTGGGACCCTGATCGCCCGCGGCCCCTGCGCCTCTTTCGGCGCCCAGAGCCGGTGGAAGTCATGGCCCGCGTGCCCGACGATCCGCCCGCGATCTTCCACTGGCGAGGCGGCGCCCATCGCGTGCGCCGGGCCGAGGGGCCTGAGCGGTTGGCCAGCGAATGGTGGCGTGGCGATTTCGCGGCGGCCGCCGACCCTGCCAGGATCCGCGACTACTACCGCGTCGAGGACGAGGCGGGCGGCCGCTTCTGGCTGTTCCGCGCCGGCCCGCACCAACCTGGCGCCCCGGCGAGGTGGTGGCTCCACGGACTGTTCGGATGATCTACGCCGAGCTTCAGGTCACCACCAACTACGGCTTTCTGCGCGGCGCCTCCTCGCCGGGCGATCTGGTGGTGACGGCCAAGGCTCTGGGGCTGGCGGCCTTGGGCGTCGCCGACCGCAACACCCTGGCCGGAGTGGTGCGCGCCTGGGCCAAGGGCCGGGAGATCGGCCAAAGGGTGCTGACCGGCGCGCGGCTGGACTTCGCCGACGGGACGCCCAGCGTCCTTTGCTATCCCACCGACCGCGACGCCTGGGGCCGCTTGACCCGCCTGCTGACGGTGGGCCAGAGGCGCGGGATCAAGGGCGAGTGCCACCTGCACTTCGCCGACCTCACGGCCCATGGCGAGGGCCAGCTCATCCTCGTCGTTCCGCCGGCTCGGCTGGACGAGGCTTTCGAGGCTGATCTGGCGCGCTTGGCGGAAGCATTTCGCGGCCGCGCGTGGCTGGCCGCGTCGCGGCCCTACGGCGCGCGCGACCTGAAGCGGCTTCATCAGCTGGATACCCTGGCGCGGCGCGCCGGAGCGCCGATGGTCGCCACCAACGACGTCCTCTATCACGGCCCCGAACGACGCCCCCTGCAGGACGTCCTGACCTGCATCCGCGAGAAATGCACGATCACCGAGGCCGGCCTGCGCCTGGAGGCCAACGCCGAGCGCCATCTCAAAACGCCCGCCGAAATGGCGCGGCTGTTCGCGCCCTGGCCGGACGCCATCGCCCAGACCGAGCGGATCGTCGAAGCCATCGATTTCGACCTTGGCCAGCTGAAATACGAATATCCCGACGAGCCGGTGCCTCCGGGCAAGACCGCCATCGAGCACCTGACCGACCTGGCCTGGGCGGGCGCGGCCTGGCGCTACCCGGACGGCGTTCCGGAGAAGGTCAGGAAGGCCCTGGATGAGGAACTGGCCCTCATCGAAGAGCTGAACTACGCCAACTATTTCCTCACCGTTCACGATATCGTCCGCTGGGCGAGGGATCAGGGCATCCTCTGCCAGGGACGCGGGTCGGCGGCCAATTCGGTGGTCTGCTTCTGCCTGGGCGTCACCGCCGTGGACTGCACCCAGCCCGATCACGACCTCCTGTTCGCCCGCTTCATCTCCCGCGAGCGCGACGAGCCGCCCGATATCGACGTCGATTTCGAGCACGAGCGGCGCGAAGAGGTCATGCAGTATGTCTACCGGCGCTACGGCCGCGACCGCGCCGCCATCTGCGCCACGGTGATCCACTACCGCCCGCGCAGCGCCATCCGCGATGTCGGCAAGGCGCTGGGCCTCACCGAGGATGTCACCGCCGCCCTGGCCGGCACGGTCTGGGGAAGCTGGGGCGACGAGCTGCCCGAGGACTCATGTCCGCCAGGCGGGGCTCGACCCTGAAAGTCCGCGCGATCGCCCGCGCCGTGGCCCTGGCCACCGAGCTGCTCGGTTTTCCCCGCCACCTTTCCCAGCATGTCGGCGGCTTCGTGCTGACCAAGCGGCGGCTCGACGAGACCGTTCCCATCGGCAACGCCGCCATGAAGGACCGCACCTTCATCGAGTGGGACAAGGACGACATCGATGCGCTCGGCCTGATGAAGGTCGACGTCCTGGCGCTGGGCATGCTCACGGCCATCAAGAAGGCCATGGATGCGCTCGGCATCGCCGACATGGCCGACATCCCGAAGGAGGATCCTGAGGTCTACGAGATGCTCTCGCACGCCGATTCGGTGGGCGTCTTCCAGGTCGAGAGCCGGGCCCAGATGTCGATGCTGCCGAGGCTGAAGCCAGTGAAGTTCTACGACCTGGTGATCGAGGTGGCGATCGTGCGGCCAGGTCCCGATCCAGGGCGACATGGTTCATCCCTACCTTCGCCGGCGCGAAGGGATCGAGGCGGTGGATTTTCCCGCCCCCTCGCCGGAGCATGGTTCGGCCGATGAGCTGAAAGCGGTGCTCGGCAAGACCCTGGGCGTGCCGCTCTTCCAGGAACAAGCCATGCGCCTGGCCATGGAGGCGGCCAAGTTCACGCCCGAGGAGGCCAATGGCCTGCGCCGCTCCATGGCCACCTTCCGCAATCTGGGCGACATCGGCGTCTATGAGGAGAAGTTCGTCGGCGGCATGGTCAGGCGCGGCTACGACCCCGGCTTCGCCCTTCGCTGCTTCAATCAGATCAAGGGCTTTGGCTCTTACGGCTTCCCCGAGAGCCACGCGGTGAGCTTCGCCAAGCTGGTCTATGTCTCGGCCTGGATCAAGCGCCACCATCCCGACGCCTTCTGCATGGCTCTGCTCAACAGCCAGCCCATGGGCTTCTATCAGCCGGCGCAATTGGTGCGCGATGCGCGCGAGCACGGCGTCGAGGTGCGCCCACCCGATATTATCCACAGCGACTGGGATTGCACACTGGAAGCACGGGAGGAACCGCACGGTGTTTTGTTGCGCCCCGTCCGCCTTGGCTTGCGGCAGATAAGGGGATTTCGGGAAGCGGAGGCGGAGCGGCTGGTGGGGGCGCGGAAGGCCGGCGCGCGAAGCCTTGGCGAGATCGCCGCGCGGGCGGGCCTTTCCCGGCAAAGCCTGGAGCTCCTGGCCGAAGCCGACGCCCTGCGCTCTTTGGGCATGGACCGGCGGCAGGGCCTGTGGGCTGTCAAGGGCATGGCCCCGGAGGCGAAGGCCGAGATCGAGGCGCCGTTGCTGGCCCTCATGGGCGCGCCGGCGGAAGGGCCGGCGGCGTTGCCGGCCATGAGGTTGCCGACCCACGTCGCCGAGGACTACCGCACCGCCGGCCTTTCCCTGAAGGCGCACCCCTGCGCCTTCTTCCGCCCCCTGCTGACCGACTTGGGTGCGGCGCCGGCGTCGACGCTGAAGGATATGAAGGACGGGCGCCGGGTGATCGTCGGCGGCCTGGTGCTGGTCCGTCAGCGGCCGGGTACGGCCAAGGGCGTGGTGTTCATGACCCTGGAGGACGAGACCGGCGTCGCCAACGCCGTGGTCTGGCAGGATGTCTTCGTCGCCAACCGCCGCACGGTGATGAGCGCGCGCTTTCTGGTGGTCCACGGAAAGCTGCAACGCGCCGGCGAGGTCATCCATGTGGTGGCCGCGCGCTTCACCGACCTTACCGGCAGGCTCGCCCAGATGAAGGAAGAAGGCGGGCCGGCCCTACGCGTGGCCCCACCGCCCAAGCTGGTCAGCAGCCGGGACTTTCGGTGAAAGTGTCAGCGTGACGTGGTCTGGGTGGAAGGGACCCAGCCGCGGTTGCCGTTTTCGTCGTCGATCTCCATCCACACGCCGTTGCGCTGGCCGGTGGGATAGACCGAGGCGCCGGCCTGGAGGCTGTAGACCACCGGCGCGGCGCTGGAGGGCAGCTTATGCACCTGCACCGGCCCCGTGGTCCGCTGCGAGGCGATCGGAGCGTTGGCCGCCGTCTGACCGGGCGTCTGGCTCTGCATATAATGGATGAGATCGACGAAGGCGTTGAAATAGGCCGCACTGATCACCTTGCCGATATCGGTGTCGGTATAGCCGCTGCCGGCCAGGGCGCCATAGCCGCCCCACCCCCCCAGCCGCCGCCTCCGCCGCCGAACGAGACATCGGATTTGGCGGCGTTGCCCTCGGCGACATAGAGTTGCTCGGTGGTGCGCGCATCCTCCAGGGTGATCAGGGTGTGGGCCTCGGATTTCTTGACGCTGATGCCGCCGGCCAAGGCGCCGAAGCCGCCGGGAAGGAAGCTGCCGAACGCGCCGCCGATATTCCCGCCGCTGGCGTGCTTGTTGGAATTGGCGATGTCGGGAATGATGAAATAGTCCGCCGCCGCCACCTGGCCTCGACCCACATTGGAGCCGCGCTGCAGATCTCCCGACGAATTGAGGGCGCTTTCCTCATTGTGCATGGCCAGGCCGCCATTGCGGTCGACGATGCGCAGGCAACCGGATCTCAAGGCGAACAGCTTCAACAGCGCCTCGGGATTGGAAAGGCCCAGACCCTCCCACCAGCGGTTCTGCGGCTCCTGGATGGCGGCGCGGCCGAGCGGCTGGGCGCAGCGCGGAAGATCGGGCGTGCCGCCCTTCTGGTCCGAGCCCTTGTCCATGCCATATTGGGCGGCGGCTGGCGTGGCCCCCAGGGAAAGACCCACACACCCCGCCAGAATGGCGGCCGAGACTCCGCGCTTCATGGAACGCCTCCCTTGCCTGGCGCCAAGCTTAGCGGCCCGGGCGGCGGCGTCAAACCCCCCGCCCAAAGCGCCGCCTCTTGCTCTAACTTAGCCAATGAGTTAGCTAATCACGATGATATTCACGGTTCACCAGGCCAAGACTCAGCTTTCGCGCCTGATCGCCCAGGCGCTCGCGGGCGAGGAAGTCGTGATCGCCCGCGGCGCGAAGCCGGCCGTGCGGTTGACGCCCCTTGAGCCCGCGCCCCGAAAATCCGCCTTCGGCGCGCTCGCCGGGAAGATCACCTTTTCGGACGCCTTCTTCGACCCCTTGCCGAGTGAAGAACTGGCGGCCTGGGAGGATGGCGCCGATTGAGGCTGCTTCTCGACACCCACGCGCTGATCTGGCTTTTCGAAGGAAGTATGCGGCTGCCGCTCGCCGTCCGTCACCGGATCGACGACGCCCGATCGGAAGTGCACGTCAGCGCGGTTTCGGCGATCGAGATCACCACCAAGTTCCGAATCGGCAAGCTTCCCGGCGTCGGCGCCCTTGTGCGCGACTTCGAGGCCTTGATCGGCGAATATGGATTTCTTCCTCTGTCCGTCAGCGTCGGGCACGCGCGGGCGGCGGGTCTTCTTGAGAGCCCAAACCGCGACCCGTTCGATCGGCTTCTCATCGCCCAGGCGCGCGCGGAATCCCTGACCCTCGTTTCCAACGAGACGGTCTTCGACACTTTCGGCGTTTCGCGGCTCTGGTAGGCGCGCCCGGCGCTTTCCGGAGCTTACATCTTCTGGAAGGACTTGCCCTCGGCCACCAGCTTTTCCAGCAGCGCCGAGGGCTTGAACTCGTCGCCCATCTGGCCCTGGAATTCCTTCATCTTGGCCAGCACCTTGTCGAGGCCGACCTGGTCGCCGTAGAACATCGGGCCGCCGCGATAGACCGGCCAGCCGTAGCCGTTCTCCCAGACCACATCGATGTCGGAGGCGCGGATCGCCTTGCCCTCCTCGAGGATCTTCGCGCCCTCGTTGATCATCGGATAGATGCAGCGTTCGAGGATCTCCTCGTCGGAGATGTGGCGCGGATTGACGCCCGGACTTGGCGACGAAGTCCTTGATGATCTTCTCGGTCACCGGCGAGGGCTTGGCGTTGCGGTTCTCGTCGTAGTCGTAGTAGCCGGCGCCGGTCTTCTGGCCGCGGCGGTCCATTTCGCAGAGCACGTCGCGGATGGTCTCGCCCTTGGAGTTCTCCTTCACCCAGCCGATGTCGAGGCCGGCCAGGTCGCTCATGGCGAACGGGCCCATGGGGAAGCCGAAGTCGTAGAGCACCCGGTCGATGTCCCAGGGCATGGCGCCTTCCATCATCAGCTTCTGGGCCTCGCGCTGGCGCTGGCGCCAGCATGCGGTTGCCGACGAAGCCGGGGCAGACGCCGACCAGGACGGCGATCTTGCCGATCTTCTTGGCCAGCTTCATCGAGGTGGCGATCACGCTCCTTGGAGGTGTGGTCGGCGCGGACGATCTCCAGCAGCTTCATCACATTGGCCGGCGAGAAGAAGTGCAGGCCGATCACCGCCTCCGGCCGCTTGGTCACCGAGGCGATCTCGTCGATGTTGAGGGCCGAGGTGTTGGTGGCCAGGATCGCGCCCGGCTTGCAGATGGCGTCGAGCTTGGTGAAGATGTCCTTCTTGATGTCCATGCGCTCGAACACCGCCTCGATCACCAGGTCGCAGTCGGCGAGAGCGTTCATGTCGAGCGAGCCGGTGATCAGGCCCATGCGGCGCTCCGACATCCTCGGCGGTGATGCCGCCGCGCGCGGCGGTGCGCTCGTAATTCTTGCGGATCACGCCGAGGCCGCGGTCCAGCGCTTCCTGCTTCACCTCGACGATGGTCACCGGGATGCCGGCGTTGGCGAAGTTCATGGCGATGCCGCCGCCCATGGTGCCGGCGCCGATGATGCCGACCTTGTTGACCGGGATCAGCGGGGTGTCGTCCGGCACGTCGGGGATCTTGTTGGCCTGGCGTTCGGCGAAGAAGGCGTAGCGCTGGGCCGCCGATCTGCGGGCCGGTCATCAGCTCGCATGAACAGCTTGCGTTCGGTCTTCAGCCCTTCCTCGAAGGGCTGGTTCACCGCCGCCTCGATGCAGCGGATGTTGTATTCGGGCGCGAGGAAGCCGCGGAACTTGCGCGCGTTGGCCTTGCGGAAATCGGCGAAGATCTCCGGATGGCCGCGCGGCGGCCTCGACCTTGTCGTTGATGTCGCGCACCTTCTTCAGCGGCCGGCCCTCGGCGACGACCTTGTGGGCGAAGGCGATGGCGCCCTCGCGCAGCTTGCCCTCCTCGACGATCTCGTCGACCAGGCCCATGGCCAGGCACTGCCTTGGCCGGCACGTGCTGGCCGGAGGTGACCATCTCCAGCGCCTTTTCCGGCGCCGACGATGCGCGGCAGGCGCTGGGTGCCGCCGGCGCCCGGGCAGCAGGCCCAGGTCCACTTCCGGCAGGCCGCAGCGGGCCGAGGGCACGGCGACGCGGTAGTGGCAGGCCAGAGCCACCTCCAGGCCGCCGCCGAGCGCCGTGCCGTGGATGGCGGCGACCACCGGCTTGGGCGAGCCCTCCATCGCGTCCTGCACGTCGAACAGGCTGGCGCCCTTCTGCGCGCCGCCGAACTCGGTGATGTCGGCGCCGGCGATGAAGGTGCGGCCCTCGCAGATCAGCACGATCGCCTTGGCGCCCGGATCGGCGATCGCCGCCGCCATGCCCCCGGCCAGGCCGTCGCGCACCGCGGCGGACAGGGCGTTCACCGGCGGCGAATTGAGGGTGATGACGCCGACGTCGCCTTCCAGGGCATAGTCGGTCACGGCGTTGATGGCGGTCATGGGGTTTCCTCGTCCAAAGGCCTGGAGTCTTGGCGGCCCGGCTGATCCGGGCCTGATTTTCAAACGCTTGTATAGGCCTCAGGGCGGGGTCGCGCGTCAATGGGCGCGCGCGCCGAGCCTAAAGAGCCGCGAGCGCGATCCCGAGCGCTTCGGCGCTCCGCGCCATTTGGGTGTCGAAAGTCGCCAGTTCGACGCCAAGGCGCGTGGCAGAAGAATGGGTAAGATCGCTCGACGAGGCCACATTGGCGCGCCAGGCATCGAACCGGGCCAACGCCTGACGTGCGCGATTGTCGTCAACACGTCCCATGCGCTTCTTCAGGCTGATCGCCGATGCGACCTCGGCCGCCGCGAAATCACTTACGATCGGGGAGGCTCGGCTCGCTTCCAGATAAGCCAAAGCTCGCTCGGTTAAGGCGTCGCGGATAAACAGCGGGACGATGAGGCTGGCGTCAAAGTAGACGGGCAGCGTCGTCGTCCCTCATCCGCTCCACGATGCTGACCGGATCGTCGTCCGGAACGCTTGGCTCCGCGATGTTTTCCATCAACCAATCGACGTCGGCCTTGGTCATCGGCCGCCCCTGGTGGCCCACGGCCTTGATCTCGACAACCGGCGTGCCGTGGCGTGTGATCACCACCGGCTCGCCCTTCATGGCCCGGTCGATCAGATCGGAGAGATGATTGCGCGCCTCGGCCACGCTGTGCGCTGACATGAAAAGAATATAGCCATCGGATGGCTATATTGTCCACTTCGATCGCCCCGCCTCTTTCTCCTTTGCCCGTTGGGACGACGACCGCCGACCCGGCTGGCGCCCCAAGGGAATGCGCGGCCAAGGCGGTTCGGACTCCCGAATCCCTTGCGCCATAAGGGAATCTGCAATAGTCGGACGGTCGCGTAGCGTCATACTGACGAGCCGACACTGGGATTTTTCGGGGCCGCGCCCATGGCGGACCCTCGGCGAGTCGGACGCTCCGCGATCTTCGCCAGTCGAAGAATTCGCCACACGGCCTCGCCGACCGGGCCGCCGAAGCGGTCGATGAATGCCGCGAACTAATGACACGACGTCAATATATTTCCGTTTCGTAACACTTTGCGAACTTGGTGACGCAACCCCCGCCGGCAAGCGGTCGTCCCGTCTATCCCTTACGCTGTAAGGCTTCCAGATGTGGGAGGAAGATCGGCTTCGGCCGATTGCGGCGGGAATGTCACAGTCCAAAAAATCATCGACGCCTCGCCAGTAACATACGTTGACCCGCCGGCCGCAAGGCTGCAGTCAGCCCGCAATCTGGTGGCTCGCCCTCGGTCGGTCGCCACGTACGAATCATTAGAGGAGCGCCGGCGCACGCGCCGGCAGGGGGTAACGTCCATGAAGAAATCCACGCTTTTGGCCACCTGCGCTTTCGGCGCCCTGGCGCTTTCGACCGGCGGCGCTTTCGCCGCCACGGCCGCCGCCGCCAGCGCCGCGGCTCAGCCCTCGACCACCATCGGCGAGGTCGTGGTCACCGCCGAGCGTCGCGAAGCCAGCCTGCAGACTGTGCCCGAGGCGGTCACCGCCTTCACCGCTAAGCAGCGCAACCTGATGGGCATCAGCACCGTCCAGGACATCACCAATTTCACCCCCGGCCTGACCTATTCCAGCCAGACCGATCGGCCCGCTATCCGCGGCGTGGCGCGCGACAACAATATCTACACCACCGACTCGGCCGTCGCGATCTACTACGACGACTTCTATTCCAACTCGACCTTCCTGGTCGGCCGCGATGATATGCTCATCGACCAGGTCGAGGTGCTGCTGGGCCCGCAAGGCACCCTTTATGGCCGCAACGCCGTCGGCGGCCTGATCAACACCATCTCCAAGAAGCCCGACACCAACGAGCTTTCCGGCGAAGTGCGGGCCGTGGTCGGCAACTACGGCTACACCAAGTTCGAGGGCACGGTCACCGGCCCGATCACCGACAAGCTGAGCTTCCGCTTGAGCGCCTACGACATCAACCAGACCCAGGGCTGGCTGCAGAACGTCGTTCCGGGCATGCCCTCCGAGGGCGGTGTCACCCATGACCCGTACGAGGACTTCCAGCTCCAGTACAAGGACGACGCCAACAACATCTGGTTCGACTTCAACAATATCAATTTCAAGAATGACCGCGGCGGTCCCGGGCAGCCTGCTCGGCACGCCGACCGTCGGTTCATATGACACGGCCCTGACAACGGGCGGCCAGATCTTCTTCAACCCGAACTTCCCCTATGGTGGCGGCGCGGTGCCCGGCTCGGTCGTCGGCCAAATCGGAACCAACAACCCGACGATCAACAACATCCGGGACTTCGCCCACAACATCCCGACCAACGTCAATGTGAATAACGCCTTCACCGCCACGTTGCATGGCGTACACCACTTCGACGGCTTCGACGTCAAATATGTCGGCGGCTACAGCCAGTACGACTATCAGCTCAATACCGCCTTGTTCGGCAATGACAACTCGCCGATCACCCAGTATCAGGTGCCTGTGGACTCAGGGTTCACGCAATGCGCCGTAGCGAACTTCGAGGGCGTACCCTGCGGAGCGCTTACGGTGAATCCCGCACAGAACTTTGTCTACGCGACCCACACCGCGTGGTGGAGCAACGAATTGACGTTCTCCTCCACCACTGATGGCCCCTTGCAGTGGATCGCCGGCCTGTACCAATTCAAGCAGACCAACAACAATCCGCAGACCGTTCAGGCCATGCAGCAAGACCAGCTGGTCAATCCGGTGGCGTTAGAAGGAACAGGTTTACCCAACCCCGGGCATTACTATTATTATGCCAACTATCAAGACGATATTCAGAGCTACGCGGGTTATGGTCAGATTGATTACAAGATAAACTCCCAATTCAAGCTTACGGGCGGCCTACGATTTACTTATGATACTAAGTCGGCGACGGAAGAGGGCCGCTTCATTGCGTTCGATAATTTCAGCCCCGGAGACGGTCTTGTCTACGGCACGCCCGGAACAGAAGGCTTGCCTATTTGCACCGGGGCCCAGGGGCCGACCTGCACCTTACCGCCTGGCGCTGGTTTCAATCCGGGCAACATGGGTTCCCTGATGCCCGCGCTCGACATCACCGGCGCCCTCACCAACTCCGGCGTTAAGTCGAACGGTCAACTCGTCCAGGGCGTGACCTGCGCCGCCTACTACGCGACCACTGGCGTATACGCCGGCGATCGCATCCGTTGCCTGGGTGGCAATTCCGACGCCGTCACCGGCACCGCGGGGGTGGAATGGACGCCCGATCGCGATACCCTGGCCTACGCGCGTTACAACCGCGGCTACAAGGCCTTCGGCCTCAATGCTGGCGTGCTCAGCGCCACTCCCTACGCCGCGCCGGAAACCATCAATGACTTCGAGGTCGGCGTGAAGAAAACCATAGGTCATACCTTCACCATCGACGCCGACGCCTTCTATTATGACTATGAGAACGATCAGGTGCCGCTTGATGCGCCCACCGGCGGTCTGAACCTCACCCAGTTCTTCAACGTACCCAAGGCGATCTCGGACGGGGTGGAGTTCAACGCCAATTGGCGGCCGATCGATCACCTCAACCTGAGCCTGACCTACGGGTTCAACTACACCTCGATCAAGACGGGCTGCACCGTGGCGGACGTCGAAAAGATCGAGGCGGGAACCGGCAATCCCGGCGCCTGCTACATCGACGCGCTCGACACCGGAGCGACCCAACCCGGCGCCCGGCCGGTGGGACCGATGACGTCGACTGGCGCCTTCTACCAAGCGGTGAGCGGCGACCGGTTGCCTCAGGCGCCGCTCAACAAGGTCGCCTTCAACGCCAACTACACTTTCGTGTTCGACCCCGGCAATCTGACCCTGTCGGGCACCTTCATCTGGAAGGACAGCTCGGTCGCTGAGATATTCTACCGTTCCTATTATTTGGCGCCGTCCTGGAACCAGGTGGATTTGCGGGCGGTGTGGAGCGGCAACCACGACAAGTATGAAGTCATCCTCTTCATGAAGAATGTCTTCAACTCCCTCGGCTACGACGCCGCCGTCGACGGCTACAACACCGATATGCCGGTTGGCGGAGGCAACACCGTGGTCAGCTCCTACGATCTCACGCCTCCGCGGACCTACGGTTTCGAGATCCATTACAAGTTCTAGGCGCCGCCTAGATACGGTCCCTGCCAAGGCGCGGCGAGCGATCGCCGCGCCTTATGGGCGCGGCAAAAACGGCCCCGCCTTGCGGCGCAAGGGTCACAGTTTTGAAATTCTTTGCCGTCAATCGGGCTAGGCCTGTTGACGCCCGCCCTCTCATGCCTCAGTCATTGGCCAATTCGGGCGGCGCCTGCGGGCGTCGAACACGAATAACGGGATCACAGATTCGGCCAAAAAGGCCGGGCAGGGGAGAGAAACATGAGGAAATCCGCGCTTCTGGTGACGTGCGCCTTCGGGGCTCTGTCGTTTTCGGCCGGAGGCGCGTTCGCCGCGACAGCCGCCGCCGCGACAGCCGCCGCTCAGCCGTCCACCACCATCGGCGAGGTGGTTGTCACCGCCGAACGGCGGGAAGCCAACCTTCAGAACGTGCCGGAGGCGGTCACCGCTTTCACCTCCAAACAGCGCAACCTGATCGGCATCAGCACCGTCCAGGACATCACCAATTTCACGCCCGGCCTGACCTATTCCAGCCAGACCGACCGGCCGACGATGCGCGGCATCTCGCGCAACAACAATATTTACCTCTCCGACTCGGCGGTCGCGATCTACTACGATGACTTCTATTCCAACTCGACCTTCCTGGTCGGCCGTGACGACATGCTCATCGACCAGGTCGAAGTGCTGCTCGGCCCGCAGGGCACCCTCTATGGCCGCAATGCCGTCGGCGGCCTGATCAACACCATCTCCAAGAAGCCCGACACCAACGAGCTTTCCGGCGAAGTGCGGGCCGTGGTCGGCAACTACGGCTACACCAAGTTCGAGGGCACGGTCACCGGCCCGATCACCGACAAACTGAGCTTTCGCCTGAGCGCCTACGACATCAACCAGACCCAGGGCTGGCTGCAGAACGTCTCGCCCGGCATGCCGTCCGAGGGCGGTGTCACCCATGACCCGTACGAGGACTTCCAGCTCCAGTACAAGGACGATGCCAACAACATCTGGTTCGATTTCAACAATATCAACTTCTTCCATGATCGCGGCGGGCCGGGTGGCCTGCTCGGCACGCCTACGACCGGTTCATACGGCACCGCCTTGGTCACGACGGGCAATATTTTCTACAACCCGAACTTCCCCTACGGCGGCGGCGCGGTGCCGGGCTCGGTCGTCGGCCAGGTCGGTACGGATAACCCGACGATCAACAATATCCGGGACTTCGCCCACAACATCCCGACCAACATCAATGTTAACGGCGCCTTCTCGGCGACGCTGCATGGCGTTCACCACTTCGACGGCTTCGACGTGAAGTACGTCGGCGGATACAGCCAGTACAACTACCAGCTCAACACCGCCCTGTTCGGCAACGACAACTCGCCGATCACCCAGTATCAAGTCCCGCTCGCCTCGGGGCTCTCGCAGTGCGCGTTCGCTAACGCTGAATTCGGCACACCTTGCAGTCCCCTGACGGTGTATCCAGTCGCAGAACTTCGTCTACGCCACGCACACCGCCTGGTGGAGCAACGAGCTGACTTTCTCCTCCACTACAGATGGTCCCGCTGCAGTGGATCGCCGGCCTCTATCAATTCAAACAGACAAACAACAACCCAATTACGGTTCAGGCGCAGCAGCAATCTCAGTTGGTCAACCCGGTCGGCCTCTATGGGACTTCCATCGCCAACCCGGGCCATTACTACTATTATACTAACTATCAGGACGATATTCAGAGCTACGCCGGTTATGGCCAAATCGATTACAAAATAAACTCTCAAATCAAGCTGACCGGCGGTTTGCGTTTCACCTACGACACCAAATCGGGAACGGAAGAGACTCGGTATGTCGGCTTCTATGATTTGAGTCCGGGGATCGGTATCCTTTCCGGTACCGGAGGCCTGCCTGTCTGTAACGGCGCCAACGGCCCGTACTGCACGTTGCCGGACGGTTTGGGCGCCAACGCGGAAAACTTGGGTTCGTTGCTGCCGGCGTTCGATCTCACCGGCGCCCTCACCAGCTCCGGCGTCAAGGCAAACGGGTCGCTCGTTCAAGGCGTGACCTGCGCCGCCACCTTCGCCACCACCGGCCCATACGCCGGCGATCGCACCCGGTGCCTGGGCGGCAACTCCGACGCCGTCACCGGCACCGCGGGCATTGAATGGACTCCGGACCGCGACACCCTGGTCTATGCCCGTTACAACCGCGGCTATAAGGCCTTCGGTCTGAACGCCGGGGTGATGAGCGCCAGCCCCTACGCGGCGCCCGAATATATCAACGACTTCGAAGTCGGCTTGAAGAAGACGTTCGGCCACACCTTCACCTTCGACGGCGACGCCTTCTACTACAATTACCAGAACGATCAGGTGCCGCTCGATGCGCCGGTCGGCGGTCTCAACCTTACCCAGTTCTTCAACATTCCCACCGCCACCTCGGCCGGGATTGAGTTCAACGCCATCTGGACGCCGATCGATCACTTGGTCTTCAATCTGACCTACGGCTTCAACTACACCGACATCAATACGACGTGTACGGCGGCCAACGTCGCCACGATCGAAGCGGGTGGTCAGGCCGGGGCGTGTTATCTCGATGCGCTCGATCCGACCGCCTCCTTCCCGGGGGCACGGCCGGTCGGTAACCAAACCTCCAGCGGCGCCTACTATCAGGCGGTCAATGGCAACCAGCTTCCCCAGGCGCCGGAAAACAAGATCGCCTTTAACGCCAACTACACCTTCGTGTTCGATCCGGGCAACCTGACCCTTTCCGGCACCTTCATCTGGAAGGATACTTCAACCTCTTCGCTCTTTAACCAGCCCTACTATGTGGCGCCTTCCTGGGATCAAGTGGATCTGCGGGCGGTATGGAGCGGCAATCACGACAGGTATGAAGTGATCCTGTTCATGAAGAATGTGTTCAATTCCCTGGGCTACGACGCGGCGACGGGCGGCTATCCGCAAAATGCCGCCGCCGCCGTCGGGTACACAAGTCCAATCGTGACCAACTCCTACGATCTCACCCCGCCGCGCACCTACGGCTTCGAGGTGCACTACAAGTTCTAGACGCAAACAATTCCGGGGCGTTCGGGGGGCGCGGCGAGCGATCGCCGCGCCCCTTCGCTTTGCAGCGGTCTGATCCGGCGCCATTGAAGTGCGCGGTCGGGGGCGTGCTACAATAGGGCCATGGACGCCAAGACATCCGATGGGTCGGCGATTCCGGCGAGGGCCGGACCGCCGGCTGGCCCGCGCGGCCGGCGCGATCTCACCAAAGGTCCGATCACCCGCACCCTGCTGATCTTCTCCCTGCCCCTGCTGGGCGGCAACGCCCTGCAATCGCTCAACGGCACGGTCAACCAGATCTGGGTCAGCCACACCCTGGGCGAAACGGCGATCACGGCCCTGGGCAACGCCAATATCGTCATGATGCTGATGCTGGGCTCGATCTTCGGCGTCGGCATGGCCGGCAATATCCTGATCGCCCAGGCCTTCGGCGGCCGCGATATGGCGCTCGTCAAGAAAGTCATGGGCACGGCGACCACCTTCTTCGTCGCCCTCTCCCTGGCGGTCGCTGTCCTCGGCGGCCTGCTTTCGCCGGTCATCCTCGATCTGATGCGCACGCCGATGGAGGCGCGGGCCGACGCCATCATCTATCTGCGGATCATCTTCGCCTCCGTGCCCTTCATGTACTTCTTCATGTTCATGCAGATGGCCCAGCGTGGCGCGGGCGATTCGACGACGCCGTTCTGGTTCCTGGCCCTGGCCATCGTCATCGACGTGACCTTGAACCCCCTGCTGATCCGCGGCATCGGCCCGTTTCCGAAGCTGGGCATCGCCGGATCGGCCACCTCGACCCTGATCGGCCAGAGCGTCTCCCTGCTCTTCCTGATCGTCCACCTCTATCGCAAGCGGAGCGTATCTGGCCCTGCGCCCGAGCGAGCTTGCGCCTGCTGAAACCCGATCTCGACATCCTCAAATCCCTGGTCACCCGGGGCTTTCCCATGGGCGTGCAGATGCTGGTGATGTCGGGCACGGCGGTGGTGATGATCAGCTTCGTCAACCGGTTCGGCGCCCTGACCTCGGCCGCCTACTCCACCTCGGCGATCATCTGGGGCTATCTGCAGATGCCGACCATGGCCATCGGCGCTTCGGTATCATCCATGGCGGCCCAGAACGTGGGGGCCGGGCACTGGGATCGGGTGACCAAGGTCGCCAGGTCAGGGGTGATCTCGGGCCTGCTGATCACCGGCGCCGTGGCGCTCCTTCTCTATGTCTTCAACGATCAGGTGCTGGGGATCCTCCTTCCCAGCCACTCGCCGGCCATTCCCGCTGGCGCAGCACATCAACACCACCGTGCTCTGGGGTTTCATCCTGTTTTCGGTCACTTTCTCCCTCTCCGGCGTCGTCCGGTCGACCGGCGCGGTGTGGTGGCCGTTGGGGATCATGATCGTCTCGATGATCGGGGTGCGCATCCCCTTCGCCGCCGTGATGACGCCACGCTTCGGCGCCGACGCCATCTGGTGGAGCTTTCCCCTCGCCACCATCACCTCGGCGATCCTGACCACCCTTTACTATCGCTATGGCGGCTGGCGCCGCTCGCGCATGCTCCGCGACGCGCCCGGCGGCGAAGCCCCGGATGGCGGCGTCACCGCCCCCGCCATGGATCCGGCCGAGGAGACGCTGGAGCGTATGGCGGGGTAGAAAAAGCATAGGCGCCGGGCGAGCATTGGCGTGGCTTTGCGCCCCCTCCGTCACGCGATGCGAGAGGGCATCGCGCGCCACCTCCCCCGCATAGAGGCGGGGGAGGAGAAGGAAAGACTCTCCTCCCCCGTGCCTCTTCACGGGGGAGGTGGCGCTCGCCGCAGGCGAGTGACGGAGGGGGCGCAAGGCGGGTACACCTCGGCCTGATCCCGACGAGGCTGCGGGAAGCATTTTTGGAACCGGCGTTCGTTGGCGCGGCTTTGCGCCCCCTCCGTCACGCGATGCGAGAGGGCATCGCGCGCCACCTCCCCCGCATAGAGGCGGGGGAGGAGAGGGAAAGACTCTCCTCCCCTGTGCCTCTTCACGGGGGAGGTGGCGCTCGCCGTAGGCGAGTGACGGAGGGGGCGCAAGGCCCGGTCAGTCACACTTACCGGCTAACCCCCAAACGCCTTGGCGAAGCTCACCACCTGCTGGGCCACGGTCTCCACCTGCCAGGCGTCGCGGGGGTCGCGGAAGGCGCCGGCATCGTCGAACAGGCCGCCGGCGTTGAGGGTGGCGCCAAGCGGGGTTGGCCAGCCTCGCAGGGCGTGGACGATCGAGCGCAGAGCGGCCAGGGTCGATCCGCCGGCCTGGGCGCCGCTCGCGGCGACGATGCAGCCCACCGCGCGGCCATGGAAATAGGGGCGTGGATCGGCGCTCAAGGGCTCGAGACTATCCAGCGCATTCTTCACCAGGCCGCTGATCGATCCGTGATATCCGGGCGAGGTGATGATGATCCCATCGGCGCGGCGTACGGCGTCGATAAACCGGTCCCGTTCGGCGTGCGGCACTTCGTCGTGGGGATTGTAGATCGGCAGACTGGCCAGAAAGGCGCCGCCGAAAGCCTCGGTGCGCGCGCCCGCCGCCGCCGCCGCTTCGATTGCCTTCATGAGCGCGGTTTCGCTGGTCGAGCCCGGACGGACCGTTCCGCCGACGCCGACGATCAGAGGACCGACCGTGGGAGAATTGGCGGCGCCGGTCACGCCGAGACCGGCTCGCCCTTCATCGCCTTGTACTGAGCCTTCACCTCATCGAGCTCGGCGGCGTATTTGTCGCGGGCCGCCTCGCGCAGCTTGGGGATGTGATAGGCGGGGAAGAGGTCGTTGTCCGGCGCATAGTCCCGCAGCACCTGCTTGGCCACCGTCGCCTTGTGCACCTCGGTCGGGCCGTCGGCGATGCCCATGACGAAGGCGCCGGTGACCATGCCCATGAACGGCATCTCGTTGGAGACGCCGAGCGCGCCGTGCAGGTGCAGGGCGGTGGCGGCGATGTCGTGATAGACCTTGGGCATGGCCACCTTGATGGCGGCGATGTCCTTGCGCACCAGCTTGTAGTCCTTGTGCTTGTCGATCAGCCACGCGGTGCGCAGGACCAGCAGGCGAAACTGCTGCAGCTGAATCCAGGCGTCGGCGATCTGTTCCTGCACCACCGGCATGTCGGCCAGCCGCCCGTCGCGGGTCTGGCGCGAGACGGCCCGCTGGCACATCAGATCGAAAGCGTGCTGACAGGCGCCGACGGTGCGCATGGCGTGGTGAACCCGGCCGCCGCCAAGCCGGGTCTGGGCGATGACGAAGGCGCCGCCGCGCTCGCCGAGCAGAGCGTCCTTCGGCACGCGGACGTTCGTATAGCGGATATAGCCGTGTCCGCCTTCGCCCTCGCCGGCGCCCACGCCGATGTTGCGGATGGTCTCGACGCCGGGGGTGTCGGTGGGCACCAGGAAGATCGAGGTGCGACGATAGGGGTTCTTGGCCTCCGGATCGGTCACCGCATAGACCACCAGGATCTTGGCCCAGCGGGAATTACTGGAGAACCACTTCTCGCCATTGATCACCCACTCATCCCCCACCAGTTCGGCGCGGGTCTTGAAGGTCAGCGGGTCGGAGCCGCCGGTCGGCTCGCTCATGGAGAAGGCCGAGCGTATCTCGCCGTTAAGGAGGGGTTTTAGCCACTTTTCCTTCTGCTCGGGCGTGCCGTAGTGGGCGATAATCTCGGCGTTGCCGGTGTCAGGCGCCTGGCAGCCGAAGACGGTGGGGGCAAGGTGGTTGCGGCCCAGCTTCTCGTTCATCAGGGCCAGCTTGAGCTGGCCATAACCCTGGCCGCCAAGCTCGGGGCCGAGGTGGCAGGCCCACAGGCCCTGGTCGCGCACCTTCTGCTGCAGCGGCTTGATGAACTTCTCGCGGCCGGCGGGGCCGTGGATAGCCATGCCGAGGTGGGAGATCGGTTCGACCTCGTCGGTCATGAAGGTCTCGATCCAATCGAGCTTCTTTTGGAATTCGGGGTCGGTTTCGAAATCCCACGCCATGGTCGGTCTCCTCGCGCGTTTTTTTCATCATCGACGCTAGGCCGGATGGACGCAAGGCTCTCGAACAGCTGTTTGAATGGTCGAGGTCTGGGGTGACACGGGCGGGGGCGGCCACGTAAAAGACCCGCCATGGATCTTCCCGACCCCCTCGCCAGAGATCGCGCCGGCCGCGCACGATTGTGGTTCGACGAACTGCGCGACCGCCTGGTGGCCGCATTCGAGGAACTGGAAGACGAGGCGCCCGAAGCCCTCTACGACGGCCCGCCCGGCCGTTTCGAGCTCAAGCCCTGGGTCCGCGAAGCCGGCGGCGGCGGCGTCATGGGTTTCCTGCGCGGCCGATTCTTCGAAAAATGCGGGCTGCACATCTCCGAGGTGCACGGGACCTTCCCGCCGGAAATGGCCGCGACCATGCCCGGCGCCGCTGATGACCCCAGGTTCGTGGCGACCGGGATCAGCCTCATCGCCCACATGGCCAGCCCGCGCGTGCCGGCGGTGCATATGAACACCCGCTATATCGCCACCACCGCCGGCTGGTTCGGCGGCGGCGCCGATCTGACACCTCTGCTGGAAGAGCAGAGACAGGAGGATGCGCCGGACGCGATGGCTTTCCACGCCGCGCTCAAGCGCGCCTGCGACGCCCACCACGCCGATTGGTATGAAACCTACAAGGCCGAATGCGAGCGCTATTTCTTCCTGCCGCATCGGAACGAGCCGCGCGGCGTGGGCGGCATCTTCTATGACCATCACGATTCCGGCGACTGGGAGCGCGACTTCGCCTTCACCCGCGACGTGGGCCTCGCCCTGCTGGACATCTATCCGAAGATCGCCCGCCATCGCATGGCCGAGCCCTGGACCGAGGCCGACCGCGAGGAGCAGCTCATCCGCCGCGGCCGCTATGTGGAGTTCAACCTGCTCTACGACCGCGGCACCATGTTCGGCCTCAAGACCGGCGGCAACATCGAGTCGATCCTCTCCTCCATGCCGCCAGTGGTGAAGTGGCCGTGAGGTGAGAGGATTTTCTCCTCCCCCTCTGGGGGAGGGGGACCCCGAAGGGGTGGAGGGGGCTCCAGCCTGGCTGAGGCCTGCGTCAAGCTGGAGCCCCCTTCCCCGGCTTCGCCGGGACTTCCCCCAGAGGGGGAAGAGAGTGCTTAATAAGCCATGCCCTGGGCGATGGCCTTGAGGGCTTCGATGACCGAGAGACGGTCGGCGAGGAAGTCGTTGTCGATCCACCACGCCTCGACCTCGCGCAGGACCTCGCCCACCAGCGGTCCGCGCGGCACGCCGGCGGCGACCACATCCTCGCCGCTGAGCGGCAGCACGGGGCGCGGCCAGCTTCGGGCCATGGGCAGCAGGGCGCGCCACTGAATCGTGGCGGCGGGCCGGTCCGAGGCGGCCCAGGCCAGCATCACCCGGTCGCAGAAGGCCTCCGCGCCCAGACGCCAGACGCCCTGGCGCACCTGCTTGGGGCTCATCCAGGAATTGAGCGGTGGATCGGGGTCGACGGCGGCGGCCAGACGGTCGCGCTGGGCGTTCGAGAGCCGCAGGCGTCGGCCAGGACGGCCCCAGCCGTCCGGATCGTCGGGCAGCAGGGCGGCGAAGCGCAGCAAGGGGTCGTTGGTGAAGAGCTGTTCGGTCTCGATGGCGACCAGGCGCTCGAACCGCCTCAGGCCCACGGCCTCCGGCAACATCTCCGAG
Organism: uncultured Alphaproteobacteria bacterium; assembly: GCA_963817995.1. Lineage (GTDB taxonomy): Bacteria > Pseudomonadota > Alphaproteobacteria > Caulobacterales > Caulobacteraceae > Acaudatibacter. Next base: position 1,808 of record CAWFQJ010000009.1, on the reverse strand, counting down.
AGCACGCCGCTCTGGGCCATCAGGCCATGGCGGCCCGCGGATCATCGGCGGCCAGGAGCGTCAGCAGTTCCTTCGCCACCCGTTCGGCCGACAGCCCGGCCACCTGGCGCGCTCAGAGCGCGCAGGCGGCCAGCGCCTCGGCGTCGGGGTCGCCTCGGCCATACCAGGCGAGGAAGCGGAAGAAGCGCAGGATGCGCAGGGCGTCCTCGGCGATCCGCGCCTCGGCCTCGCCGACGAACACGATCGCGCCGGCCGCGGCGTCGGCCAGGCCGCCGCCGGTGGGATCGAACAGGCGCCCTTCGCGGTCGGCATAGAGGGCGTTGAGGCGAAAATCGCGGCGCAGCGCGTCCTCGCGCCCAGTCGGTGGTGAAGGCGACCACGGCGCGGCGCCCGTCGGTCTCCACGTCTCGCCGCAGGGTGGTGATCTCGAACGGCCTGCCGCTCGGCGACCGCCGTCACGGTGCCGTGTCGACGCCGGTGGGGATGGCGCGCAGGCCCGCCGTCCTCAGAGCGCCGGATCACCTGATCGGGCGTCAGGGGGGTGGCGATGTCGATGTCGGCGACCGGCCGGCCGATCAGGGCGTTGCGCACGCAGCCGCCGACGAAGCGCGCGCACTCCGCGCCGCCCGCGCGCCGCCAGGGCGTCCATGACCGCGCGTCGCCGGATGGGTCATCCACGGCTGACGAGGCAGTCTCGCGGTCATCGGACCTTCAGGCCAACCGCCGCCCCGTAGAGCCGGTCGTAGAGGGCGCGGAGCATGCCCGCGGTCGCGCCCCAGATCAGACGGTCCTCCCAGGTCATGGCGTAGAAGCGGCGGACGTCGCCGGCGGGCGTGTTCGCCTTCGCGCCTCGTGGTTGGCGGGATCCATCAGGAAGCCGAACGGGGTCTCGAAGATTTCGGCCACCTCGTCCGGATTGGGCGCCAGGGTGAAGCCCGGCGGCGACGAAGCCCGACCACCGGGGTCACGCAATAGCCGGTGCCCGTCCGATAGGGCGTGGAAAGCCCGGCCAGCTCACGTGGTCCGGCGGAGGCCGATCTCCTCCTCCGCCTCGCGCAGGGCCGTCTGCCAGGCCGTCTCGCCCGGATCGCAGCGACCGCCAGGCAGGGCGACCTGCCCGGTGTGACGCCTCAGGGTGTCGGATCGGCGGGTGAGGATGACGGTCGGGCCCTGCGTCTGCTCGACCAGGCGCGACGAGGACCGCCGCCGGGACCAGGCGGTTCGGAGGGGGGCGCATGGGTCGGATCGAGGTCGAAATCGGAGCGCACGGGCGCCGCCGGGCGCAGAGTCCAGAGGATCGAGGTGGTGGCTGACCCAGCCCCTCAACTCGGCGTCCGAGGCGGCGCGGTCACGCGGCGCTCGCCCCGGGCGGGCCGACCGGGAACCAGCGCCGTTCGACTGACGGCCATCGATCGGCCCGTCAGGAAAGGCGCGTTCCTCGGCCATCTCGACCAGTTCGTAGAACACCGGCCGGGCGATCAGGGCCTCGAGGCCGCGCCGCACGTGGACATAGGGACGCGGCTCGCCGCTCTCCGCGCCATTTCGACCCGGATGGGGTTGTCCGGCCCGGCGTCGACCACGTCGCCGACGTTGGTGAGAAGCGCAGGGCCGTCGCCGCCCGGTCTCCACCGCCGGATGGCGATGAACGGCGCGTCCTCGACGACGATCCCCAGCTTCTCCACCGGCGTGACCAGGTGGAAGCCGTCGGGATCCTTGCGCAGGACGGTCGAGAACAGGCGCACCAGGGCCTCGCGGCCGATCGGCGTGCCCTCGTGGAACCACAGGCCGTTCCGCTTGATGACGATATC
>CAWFQJ010000008.1:0-141996 GCA_963817995.1 uncultured Alphaproteobacteria bacterium | reverse complement strand
CGCGCGGCAACCCCACGTCGCCGTCCGGGTTTTGGCCTGCGGGGAGCGACAGTAGAAGGACAGTTCATGCCCAAGACCTCTCATACCGAAGCCGCCGGTCATCACGATCAGGCGGCCAAATCCCATCGCACGGCGGCCGAGCACCACGATAAGGGCGACCATGCCGCCGGGGCCAAACACGCCGCCGAGGCCCATGCCCATTCCACCAAGGCGCACGAGGCCTCGACCACCGCTCACGGCAAGAGCGCCGCCCACAAGTAACGGGCGAACGCCAAGCGATCGGGCCGTCCCAGTCCGGGGCGGCCCGTTACGCGGCCGATCACCGATAGTCCAACCTCCGAAGACATTCACGCGGCGCGCGCCGTCGAAGGAACCCTCATGGCCAAGACCAAGACCCCAGCTCGCGGCGCGGCCGCTCACATCGGCGACGGCGGCGAGCTGCATCAGCAGGCGGACGGCCCCGCCGCCGTCCTGACCACCAACCAGGGCGTCGCCGATCGGCGACAACCAGAATTCGCTGAAGGCCGGCGCGCGCGGGCCGGTGCTGCTGCAGGACTTCATCCTGCGCGAAAAGATCATGCACTTCGACCACGAGCGCATCCCCGAGCGGGTGGTCCATGCCCGCGGCTCGGCCGCGCACGGCTTCTTCGAATGCCTGGAGTTCGGCGTCGGACGTCACCAGCGCCGATTTCCTGCAGCGGCCCGGCGAGCGGATCCCGGTGTTCACCCGCTTCTCCACCGTGGCCGGCAACAAGGGCTCGGCCGACCTGGCCGCGCGACGTGCGCGGCTTCGCGGTCAAGTTCTACACCGCAGCAGGGCAATTTCGATCTGGTCGGCAACAACATCCCGGTGTTCTTCATCCAGGACGCGATCAAGTTCCCCGACCTGATCCACGCCGCCAAGCAGGACCCCGACCGCGAATTTCCCCAGGCGCAGACCGCCCACGACACCTTCTGGGACTTCATCTCGCTGACGCCCGAAAGCATGCACATGATCATGTGGATCATGTCCGACCGCGCCATCCCGCGCAGCCTGCGGATGATGGAAGGGTTCGGCGTCCACACCTTCCGGCTGGTCAACGCCGCCGGCGACTCGACCTTCGTCAAGTTCCACTGGCGGCCGAAGCTCGGCAGCGCAGTCGGTGGTCTGGGACGAGGCGCGTGAAGATCAACGGCGCCGATCCCGACTTCCATCGCCGCGACCTGTGGGAGGCCATCGAAGCCGGCGATTTCCCCGAGTGGGAGTTCTGCCTGCAGACCTTCACCCAGGAACAGGCCGACGGCTTCGACTTCGACGTGCTCGACGCCACCAAGCTGATCCCGGAGGAGCTCATTCCCGCTGCGCGTGGTCGGCCGCATGGTGCTGGACCGCAACCCCGACAACTTCTTCGCCGAGACCGAGCAGGTCGCCTTCTGCACGGCCAATGTCGTGCCGGGCATCGATTTCACCAACGATCCGCTGCTGCAGGGCCGGCTGTTCTCCTATCTCGACACCCAGCTCAAGCGGCTGGGCGGCCCGAACTTCCACCAGATTCCCGATCAACCAGCCCAAATGCCCGTTCCACAATCTGCAGCGCGACGGCCATATGCAGATGGGCGTGCCCAAGGGCCAGGTGAACTACGAGCCCTCGAGCCTGGGCCCGGACGTCGCGCGCGAGACCGCCGAGGCGCGGCTATCGCACCTTCCCGGCGCCGGAAGCCGGCGAGCAGCTGCGCGTGCGGCCCGAAAGCTTCGCCGATCACTACACCCAGGCGCGGCTGTTCTTCGCCAGCCAGACCGAGCCGGAGCAGAACCATATCGTCTCCGCCCTGGTGTTCGAGCTCAGCAAATGCCTCACGCCGCGGGTGCGCGAAGCGGTGCTGTCGCGCCTGATCAACATCGACGAGACCCTGGCCCAGCGGGTGGCGGCCGGGCTCGGCTTGCACCGGCAAGATCGCGCCGGCGCAAACGCCGGCGCGGGCCAAGGCCATGGCCCCCTCGCCCATGCTCAGCATGCTGGCCAAGGCGGCTCCGACCCTCAAGGGTCGCAAGGTCGGCTGCCTGGTCACCGACGGCTGCGACGGCAAGCTGCTGGCGGCGCTGAGGAAGGCCGCCCAGGGCGCCGGCGCCAAGCTCGAACTGATCGCGCCGACGGTGGGCGGCGTGACGACGGCGGCCGGCGATCATGCCCCGGCCGATCACAAGATCGACGGCGGCCCCTCGGTGCTGTTCGACGCCGTGGCCATCCTCGCCTCAGTGGCGGCCGGCCCGGCTCTGGCCGGCGAGGCCGCGGCCGTGAACTTCCTGCGCGACGCCTATGGCCACCTGAAGGTCATCGGCCACACCCCAGGCGCCGGCGCGCTGATGGCCAAGGCGGGCCTTTCCGACGGCGAGACCGGGACCGACAGCGGGATGATCGCCCTCACGCCGGCCACGGTGCCGGCCTGGCTGGAGGCCGCCGCCAAGGGTCGCGTGTGGACCCGCGAACCGCTGGTCCGGCCACCGCTGTGAGCCGCTGACGCCTGGCCTTACTTCCCCAGCCGTCGGCTGCCGGGATCCTCGGGAGGGATGGCGGCCAGTTCGGGCGGCAGCTGGTCGGCGGGCCAGGCCGGAACGTCCAGGGTGGCCAGGGCGACCATCGGGCACGCCGACATCGGCGCGGCCGCCGGAGCGGTCGACGATGCAGGCGGCGCAGACCACCTCGCCCCCGGCCGCCTGGATCGCCTCGACGCATTCGCGCGAGGAAAGGCCGGTGGAGACGATGTCCTCGACCATGGCCACGCGGGCGCCCGGCGCGACGCTGAAGGCGCGGCGGAATTTCAGCACCCCGCCCTCGCGCTCGACATAGATCGAGGGCACGCCGAGTTGGCGGGCGGTCTCGTAGCCCGGAATGATGCCGCCGACCGCCGGCGAGACCACCACATCGACCGTGCCCACCCGCGCCTCTATCAAGGCAGCCAACGCCTTGCACAGCCGCTCGCAGCGATCGGGGTGCATGAACACCAGGTTCTTCTGCAGGAAGACGCCGCTGTGCAGGCCCGAGGAGAGGATGAAATGCCCCTCGCGCAGAGCGCCGGCGGCGCGGAATTCCTCGAGCACGTCTTCGTTGGTCATGGTCGGGCTGACTACACCAGCCGGCGGCCCATTGTCTTGGCCTGAGATGGACCGCCGCGCCGTTTTCATGCGTCTATGCGGCCAAGGCGCGGCGCCGTCGCGCGGACAAAGGGACTTTCCATGACCGCTCCCAGGACCGTCGCGGTGATTGTCGGCAGCCTGCGTAAGGCGTCGTTCACCCGGCGGATCGCCGTCGCCCTGGCCGATCTGGCGCCGGCCACGCTGAAGCCGCAATTCGTGGAGATCCGCGACCTGCCGCTATACGACCAGGACCTGGACGACGAGGGCGCGCCGCCGGCGCCGTGGACGACCTTTCGCCAGGCCGTGGCGCCCCTGGACGCGGCGCTGTTCGTCACCCCCGAATACAATCGCTCGGTCCCCGGCGTGCTCAAGAATGCGCTCGATGTCGGCTCGCGCCCCTATGGCAAGAGCGCGTGGAGCGGCAAGCCGGCGGCGGTGGTCAGCGTCTCGCCCGGGGCCATGGGCGGGTTCGGGGCCAACCATCATCTGCGCCAGTCGCTGGTGTTTCTCGACATGCCGACGCTGCAGCAGCCGGAGGCCTATATCGGCCACGCCGCCGGCCTGTTCGCCGAAGACGGAACCATCGCCAATGCCGGTACGCGAGATTTTCTTGGCCAGATCATGACCCGGTTCGCCGCCATGATCGACAAGGTACTGGCCTAGCGGCCGCCGGGGATCCGCGCGCCTCTAGGCGGGGATCATCGCATCCGCCTTGGCCTGGAGGATCGCTTCCCGCCGGTGGATATAGCGCATAAGCCAAATCACCAGGCCAATGGCCAAGACCACCGCAGCGATCCCCACCGGACGCCCCACGGCGCTGAAGAAGGCGCCGAACAGATACCCGCCCAAGCCAAAGGCAAGTGTCCAGGCGACGCCGCCCAGCAGGTTGAAGACCAGAAAGCGCGCGAGGCTCATTCGGTTGGTTCCGGCCAGGACGCCGCCGAACGGCCCCACCAGGGCGATAAAGCGCAGGAAGAAGACGATCTTGCCGCCGTGAATCAGGAACAGGTACTGGCCAAGCCTCAGTCTCGCGGGGCCAAGGCCGACCAGACCGCCAAACCGCTTGAGGGTGGCGGACGCGATCGATCGGCCGATCCCATAACCGACCAGCCCGCCGAGGACCGCTCCAAGAGAGCCGATGACGACCAGGAGCGCGATGTTCAGTCGATGCGTGTGGGCGGCGTAGACGGCGGCGGCGATCAGAAGCTCACCGGCGGGAATCGGAATCCCGGCGCTGGCCAGGAGAATGGCGATGAACGTCGCCGGATATCCAAAGTGGGCGACAAGGGTCGAAATATCGGAAATTGACATCACGCGACCATGCGCGACCTAGCGGTCGCTGTCATTCGGATATGGCGACCACTCTGGCAGGCGCCGCCCTACCCCTCCCCATGCAAACGGGAGGAATGCCCTCGGCGTCGGTCAGCCGTGTCCAACGGCGAGGGGAAGATGCGGCGCCTCTTGCCGCAGCGCCGGGGCGCTTGAGATCGCCGGGGCTGAACCGAGAGAGGCGGCCGCCTGAACCAGCCGTTGCACCCCCGGCGTCGCGCCCAAAGCGCTCACGAAGGTGTCGCCGCTGGAGTTGTGGGTGATCACCCCGTTGATGGTCCCCGAGCCGGTCAGATCGCCGACCAGGAACTCGATCGTGCCGCTGGTGACGGTGATCGTGCCGTTGTTGACGAAGTCGACGGAGACAACGCTCGTGCCCGTTCCCGCGGTCTTTTCGAACAGGCCGTTGTTGATCATTTTCGAAGCGGCCGAGGCGCCGCGGCCGACGCCCGCGGAATCGGATGTGAGATTCCAGACGCCGCCCTTGCCGATCACCGCTGTGGCCGCCTTGGCGCTGCTGTCCCCCACCTGCAGGCCGCCGGTGGCCGTGACGGTCCCGGTGTCGTTAAGCGTCACCTTGCCGCCGACGATCAGGCCGCCGCCGCCGCCCATTGAACATCGCCGGTAAGCGCCAACGTTCCGGTTCCAGTGACGATGGCGTCTCCATAGTTGCCCTGAAAGGTGTCCTCGCCGGTCAGGGTGAAGGTGTTGGCGCCGAGATTGAGGGTCGTGCTGCCGTTGGTGGCGTCGTCGAAGTCGCCGGCGTAGGCGAGCGAGGCGCCCAGGGTCAGGCCGGCGGCGCCATAGAGGTCGATCTCGCCCACGGTGAGTTTCGAGCCGGTGTTGAACGTTCGCCTGACCCTCGATGATCAGGCGGGCGCCGGCGATCGTGCCGGTGTTCACCAGAGCGCCATTGTCCTGGAGCGCGCCGGTTGTGACGTCGATATCGCCGCTGGTGAGATTGTCGAAGGTGGTGGCGATCGTGGCCACGCCCAGGCCGGCGACGACATCGAAGGCGCCCGAATTGCGGAAGTTGGAGGCGGAAGCGGCGCCGTTGTTGATCGCGACCGCGCCGGAGAGATTGTAGGTCTTGCCGGCCTGGTTGACGATGGAGCCGACCTGGCCCGAGCCGTCGCCGATGGTGACGACCGCGGTCTGGTTGACGACATTGGCGTTATAGACCGTGAGCGCGCCGCCGATCACCGCGTCACCGATGGTGAGCGTTCCGAGGTTGAACAGGCTCGCCGAGCCATCCACCACCGCCGAACCATTGTCGTCCGAAGATCACGTCGGCGGCGTTGTTCAGCTTCAGGGTATTGGCGCCCAGGTTCAGATAGTCGGTTCCGTTGCTGGAGTCGTTGAACACGCCGGCGTAGGTCAGCGAGGTTCCGAAATTGAGGACGCCGACGCCATAGAGGCCGATTTGCGCCACGCCGAGCGTCGTCCCGGTGTTCAGCGTCGCCGTCCCAACGACATTCAGGGCCCCGGCGCCGGTGATGGCGCCGCTGTTGACCAGGCTGTTGTCGACTTCGAGCGCGCCGCTGGTGGCGGTGAGCGTGCCGGTGTTCTGCACGATGACGCCCAGGTGGGCCACGGCGCCGGCACCCGTCTCTTCCAGAAGGCCGGCGTTGGCCAATGTGACCGCCGCGCTGTTCTCGCCGATGGTCTCACCGTTGGTGAGATCGAACACCGCCTTGCTCGCGTTGACGATGGATGGCGTCGCGCCCGAGCCATCGCCAAAAGTGACGTTGGCGGTCTGCAAAATCGTCCCGGTGTTGGAGAGCTGGACCGTGCCGCCGATGATGGCGTCGCCCAGGGTGAGTTGCCCGGAATTGGCCAGCGTGCCCGAGCCGTCCACCACCGCCGAGCCATTGGCGCCGAAGATGGTGTCGGCGCCGCCGCTGAGCGTCAGGGTGTTGGCGCCCAGATGCAGAGCGTCGGTCCCATTGCTGGAGTCGCTGAACACCCCGCCGAAGGCGAGCGAGGTTCCAAGGTTGATGACGCCGGCGCCATAGAGGCCGACCTGGGCTACGGTGAGCGCCGTGCCGGCGTTCAGCGTCACCGTCCCGACGACGCTCAAGGCGCCGGCCCCGGCGATGGCGCCGCTGTTGAGAAGGCTGTTATCGATCTCGATCGTGCCCTGGAGCGCGTCCAATGTGCCCGTGTTCTGGACCGCCACGCCGATGTGACTGACTCCGCCAACGGTCTGCTCGATCGTTCCGGCGTTGGCGAAGGTGACGGTCGTGCCGTTTTCGCCAAGGGTAGTGGCGGTGTCGATGTCGTACAGGCCGGTGGCCGCATTGGAGATCGCCGGGGTCGCCCCCGAGCCGTCGCCGAAGGTGACATTGCCCGCCTGGTAGAGTGTGCCGGTGTTGGTCAGCTTGACGGCGCCGCCGATGACCGAATTGGAAAAGCTCAAGGCGCCGGTGTTGGCGAGCGTCCCGGTTCCGGTCACATCGGCCGCGCCGTTCGCTCCATAGATCTCACTGCTGGCCCCGCCGAGCGTCAAGCGTATTGGCGCCGAGGTTGAGGGTGTCGGTCCCGTTGCTCGAATTCGTAGAGCGAGCCCGTGAGGGTGAGCGCGGCCGTCAGGTCGAGGGTGGCCGATCCATAGATACCCATGGAACCGACCGAAACCGTGGCCTTGCCCAGCGTCGTCACGCCGGCGCCGAACGAAATCTGGCCAGCCCCGGTTATGCGCCCCGAGAGGGTGTTGACCGGGCCGTCGAACTGCAATTGGCCGCTCAGCACGGTGATGGTGCCGGTGCTGGTGACATTCGCCGCCGATCGCGCTCACGCCCGCGCCGAACGATTTCTCCAGCAGACCCTGGTTGACGATGGTGGCGCTGGCGGCGCCTTCGGTGACCCCGAAATCGCCGGCGATCAGATAGTGGCCGGTCGTGGCGTTCTGGATGCCGGCGCCGGCGCCGGTGTTATCGCCCAGGGTGATCTGGCCGGTCTGGTTGAGGGTGGCCTTGTTGGCGACGCTCGCCGACCCGCCCAAAGTGTAGTTGGCCAGGGCGATATTGCCGCTGATGGTGAAGGCGGTGCTCCCCTCGGCCGAGCCCCCGGTGAGCACGCCCGGCCCGGTGATGGCGACGGCCCCGGCCAGCAGGGCTCCGCCGGTCTGGGTGAAGCCATCGGCGAAGCTGGCCGTGGTCAGCACTTCGAGCGAACCGCCGGACATCACGAAGTGGTCATTGTCCACCGTGAGCGAATGGACCGCATTGGCCCCGCCGCTGATGGTGACGGTGTGGAGATCGGTGGTGTTGATCGTCACGTCGCTGTTGCTGGTCGGGACCGCCTTGGCGCTCCAGTCGGCGGCGGTCGACCAATCGCCGTCGGCATCGACATTCCAGTTTACGCTAGACATGAGCGGCTCTCCCATTGTTCGGCGCGCACCCGGGTCCGGCCCACCCCGCCCCGGCGTCATTCAGCCTGCCACAATCGCACGGCCGTGTAACAACTCTATGCGCGCGCGGGGTTGCGGCGCGATCCTCCCTCCCCTCGCGAGAGGGAGGAAGAATTCCCCTACCCTTGGGCCCGCTCCACCGTCTCCACGCGCGGGCAGGCGCGCAGGGCGGCGGCGATGTGGGTCAGGTGGCGGGCGTCCTGGACCTCGATGTCGAAGTCGACGTCGAAGAAGTCGCGACTGGCGGTGGTGCATGCTGCAGGCCGACGATGTTGCCGCCGGCCTCGCCGATGATGGTGCAGGCCTGGCCCAGCACGCCCGGCGCATTGCGGATGGTGGCGTGCAGGCGGGCATCGGAGACGGTGTTGCGCTCGGCCTCCGGCGTCCATTGCAGGTCGCGCCACAGCTCCTCGCTGGTCCTCGAACTCGGCCAGGCGCGGCGCAGTCGATGGTGTGGACCATCGAGGCCACGCCGTCGGGCCGGACGATGCCGACGATGCGGTCGCCGGGCACGGGGTTGCAGCACGGCGCGAAGTGCAGGGAGACGCCCGGCGTCAGGCCGCCGCCGCGCACGTAGAAGCGCGCGCCCTCGCCCGTCCTCGATCCGCCGGCGGGCGGTGGCGGCGGCCTTCTCGGTCTCCTTCAGGCCGGGGAACACCGCCTCCAGCACCTGGGTGGGCGAGACGCGGCCGCGGCCGACGGCGTCGAACAGCTCGTCCTCGGTGGCGGCGGCGAAGCGGTCCAGCGCCGGGCGCAGCGAGACGTCGGCCAGCGTCTTGCCGGCGCGCTCGAAGGTCTGCTCCACCGAGGCGCGGCCCAGGCGGATGAACTCCTCCTTCTCGGTCTGGCGGATGTGGCGGCGGATGGCCGAGCGGGCGCGGCCGGTGACGGTCAGCGAGCGCCAGTCGGGCGGCACATCGGCTTGGGCCCGCGGACCACCTCGACCACGTCGCCGTTGCTGCAGCGGCGGTGCGCAGCGGCCGCAGCTCGCCGTTGATCTTCACGCCGACGCAGGTGTCGCCGACGTCGGTGTGCACGGCGTAGGCGAAGTCCAGCGGCATGGCCCCGCTGCGGCAGGCTGATCAGCCGGCCCTTGGGCGTGAAGACGAACACCTGGTCGAGGAACATCTCCAGCTTGGCGTGCTCGACCAGCTCCTCGGCGTCGCCGCCGTGCTCCAGCACCTGGACCAGCTGGCGCAGGTTGGCCAGCGGATCGCGCGCCGCCGGCCGCCTCGGCGGCCTCGGGGTCGAAGCCGTAGGTCTTGTCCTTGTAGCGCCAGTGGGCGGCGACGCCCTCCTCGGCCACCCGGTCCATGGCCTCGGTGCGGATCTGCATCTCGATGCGCATGCCGCGCGGGCCCGACCACGGTGGTGTGCAGCGAGCGGTAGTTGTTGCGCTTGGGCGTGGAGATGAAGTCCTTGAACCGCTCCGGGCACGCATGGGCCAGGCGCGGTGGATGACGCCCAGCGCGCGGTAGCAGTCGTCCTCGGTGTCGACGATCACGCGGAAGGCGTAGATGTCGGAGAGCTGGGAGAAGCCGATCGACTTGCGCTGCAGCTTGCGCCAGATCGAATAGGGATGCTTCTCGCGGCCGATAGACCCGGGCGGGGATGCCGGCCTCCTCCAGCTTCGCCGACGATCTCGCCGGCTGACCATGCGCCACCGCCGCGCCCTGGCTCGGCGCGCAGGGTCTCCAGCCGGCGGACGATGGCGTCGCGGGCCACCGGGTTGAGGTGCGCGAAGGCCAGCTCCTCCAGCTCGGATGCAGATGCGGTGGCAGCCGATGGAGCGGGCCAGGGGCGCGTAGATGTCCAGGGTCTCGCGGGCGATGCGCTCGCGCTTGGCCGCGCTCTTGATGAAACTGCAGCGTGCGCATGTTGTGCAGCCGGTCGGCCAGCTTGACCAGCAGCACGCGCACGTCCTTGGAGATGGCCAGGATGAACTTGCGCAGGTTCTCCGCCTGGCGCTTGTGCTCGGCGGTGAGCTCCAGCCGCGAGAGCTTGGTGACGCCCTCGACCAGCTCGCCGATCTCGTCGCCGAACAGCTCGGTCGATCTCGTCGCGGGTGACCGGCGGTGTCCTCGATCACGTCGTGCAGCAGGGCGGTGACGATGGTGGCGGTGTCCAGCCGGTAGTCGGTGAGGATGCCGGCCACCTCGATCGGGTGGGCGAAATAGGGGTCGCCCGAGGCGCGCTTCTGCGAGCCGTGCATGCGCATGGCGTAGACATAGGCGCGGTTCAGCAGCGCCTCGTCGGCGGTCGGGTCGTAGGCTCTTGACCCGGTCGATCAGCTCGTACTGGCGCAGGAACTTGCGCGGCTCGGGCCTTGGCTCGTCCGTGGCGGAGCTGGCGATCGGCGTCGGACGGGCGTCGGGCGTCGCGGGCGGTCGACGGGGACGGCGGCGGTCGGCGCCGTCTTGGCGGAGAGCGTGTTCTGCGCCCTCGGGGCTCAGTAGCGCTCCTCCTGCCCGCCGTCGCGGTCGCTCTGCAGGGCGCGGACCAGCTCCTGCTCGCTCATCTGCATGTGCTGCGGATCGGCCAGCAGGGCCAGGGTCTCGGCCTCTTCCTCGGCTTCGGAACGCTCGTCGACGCGCTGCAGGGTGGCGATCAGGGTCTCGCGCAGCTCCTCGGCGTCGACCACGTCGTCGGCGATCTCGCGCAGGGCCACGACGGGGTTCTTGTCGTTGTCGCGATCGACCAGGATCGGCGCGCCGGCCGAGATGGCGCGGGCGCGGTGCGCCGCCAGCAGCACGAGGCTGAAGCGGTTGGGAACCTTCTCGACGCAATCTTCGACGGTGACGCGGGCCATGAACTCTCGCAAAGGAAGGGGATGACCTTCCCAGATAGCGGTTTGGGCCGGTTTATGCAACGCCGCGAGGGCGGCGCGGGCGTCTTAGGCTAAATCGGGGGCAGTCGGCTTGATCGACGCCGGACAGTCGGCGGCGACGCGCGCGGCAGTGTTCGCTCTCGGGCCAGAGGCCGACCGTGACAATCGACGTTATGCCGATCTTCGGAAGGACCGCGGCCGGCTACCCCGCTCCGTCAGAACCCTGAAACCCGACGCATTCTCGGTTACGAAGCTGGAGATGCCTTTGCGCTCCCACATGAAGTCGAATCTTGTTGCGGCGCGATTGGCCCGACTTTTACGCCGATGGCGAGTCGATCAAAAACGAAGGCGGCTCGAGTCCCTTGTATGTCGTCACAACGGGCCAGTTCTACACGCTGGTCGGTGACAAGCTGAGCTTTACGCAGTTCGTCAATAACGTCGGCACCGAGTAATATCAGCTTGTTGGCGGCGGCACGCTTACGATCACGGCCGTTCCGGAGCCCGCCGCTCGGGCGCTCATGCTGGTGGGCTTCGGCGCCTTGGGCGCCGCGATGCGTACGCGCCGCAAACTTTCGAGCGCCGTCGCCGCCTGATTTACCAGAGCACTCTAAGAGCGAACGTCGTCGGTCGAGAGGCTGGCGGCGTTTTCGTTTGGTGGCTGGGTCTGGAATTCAAAGCCGTAGAGCGGCTATGGCGCCGCCGGCGCCTAAGGCGATCGGATCGCGCCGACCTGGCGCAGGCCGCGAAGATTGTCGGCCACGCCGGTCTGGTGGACCACCTTGCCGTCGCGGATCGTCATGATGACGATCTCATCATATTCGACCTCGCGGCCGCTGGGCGGGATGGCGCCCCAGGGCCCGGTCTGGCGGCCACGAATGGTGAAGTGGAGGACCACCCGCTCCTCGTCGGCGATGACGGTCTTGAGGTCCTCGCGGAAGCCTTCAAAGGTCCCCGGAATGCCGGCGATGGCGGCGCGCATTTCATCCAGACCCCGGCGGACGACATAGGGCGAATAGTCCGAGACGATGTCCTCGGCGTAGTAGTCGGCGACCTTGTCGATGCGGCGCTCGTTCCAGATTTCTCGATTGATCGCCAGGCCCAGGGCCCTGTTGCGCGCGGCAAGGTCGGAGGTCATGTGCGGTATATCCTGACGTTAGCGCCGTTCGGCCCCTTCATCCCGCCCCGCCGCCGCCAGGCGCGCCTCGGCGGCGGCGATCATGGCCTGGAAGCGGGGATCGTCGCGCAGGGGGTCGAGGTCGGGGTCGATCTTTACGTGCTGCAACATGACCGGCGAGCCGTTTTCCAGGTGCGGGCGGATCAGCTCGAGCGCGCCGTCCACATCGTTCAGATCGCGGCTGAGGGCGCAGCCGAGGTTGTAGCGCATCATCCGGTTATCCGGATCGATCACCAAAGCGCGGCGGATCCAGTCGCGGGTCTTTTCCGCCTCGCCCAGGGCCGCCAGGGCGCATGCCCCAAAACAGAGGGCCGAACCGTTGGCGGGGTCCGCCTGGACGGCGATTTCGGCGCGGGCGAGACACATCAGCGCCGACGCGCGCCATCGCTCCAGGTCGCCGGTGGCATGGTAGCAGGTAATCAGCATGCCGGGCGCGGCGAAGTCGCCGTCGGCGAGGGCGGCGGCCTTTTCGAAATAGCCGATCGCGTCGGACCAGCGGCCGTCGCGAAAGCTGGTGTAGGCGGCGATGCGATTGACGGTATGCGACTGCGGATCGAGCCGCAGGGCGATGGCCAGCTCCGCCCGGCCCGCCTCCACCTCGCCCGCCGCGACCAGTCTCTGGGCCACCACGGCGTGGGCCTCGGCGAGGTTCGGATCCAGGGCGAGAGCCTGTTTCGCGGCCGCGGCCCCGTCGTCGCCCGGCACGGTGTGCAGATAGTGCAAAACGCCCTGGGCGTTGGCCAGCAGGGCCCAGGCCTCGGCATAGCCGGGGTCGATGTCGATGGCGGCGCGGCACAGACCGATGATGGCTTCGGGCATGCGGATATTGCCGTGATTGCCGCTGGAATAGTACCGCCGCGCCATGAGCACGAGGTTGTAGGCCTCGACGCTGTTGGTGCCCCGCCGCTCGATGGCCTTGATCTCCTCCGGCAGGAGCTTGAGCTTCAGGGCCGAAACGATGGCCTCGCTGATCTCGTCCTGCAGGGCGAAGATGTCGGTGAGGTCGCGATCCCAGCGTTCGGCCCAGACATGGCCGCCGGTCTCGCCGTCGATCAGCTGGGCGGTGATGCGCACCCGGGCGCCGGCCTTGCGCACGCTGCCCTCCAGCACATGGCTGACCTCCAGCTCCCGGGCGACCTTGGGCAGGTCGACATGCTGGCCCTTGAACCGGAAGCTGCTGTTGCGGGAGATGACGAACAGGGCCGAGACCTTGGAAAGGTCGGTGATGATGTCTTCGCTGATCCCGTCGCAGAAATACTCCTGTTCGGGATCGCCGCTCATATTGGCGAACGGCAGGACGCAGATCGAGAGCTTGCGCGTCGCGGCGGCCGGGGATTCCACCGCAGATCGGCGGGCGCCGGCCAGGTCGGCCACGCTGGCCACGACCTTCCTCCAGCCGGGCGCGTCGGCGTCGCCGCTCCAGCCGGTCAGGTCGGCGCACTGGATCTGGTCGAAGGGCATGGGCAAGGCGGCGCCGTCGAGGCTCAGTTGCACCAGCTTGTCGTCGAGGCGCGCCCGATCGGCTTCGGATCGCACCCATTGCGACTTCACCGCCTCGGCCGACCAGATCACGACGACAGCCTTGGCAGACCGCAGACGCTCCTCGATCACCTCGCCGTAGGCGCGGTGGGCGGGGAGTTCGTCGTCGCGCCAGACGCCATAGCCTAGCGCCCGCAGGCCCTCCGCCACCGCCTGAGCCTCGGTCGCCGTCGAGCGGGCGTAGGAGATGAAGATGTCTGACACGCGCGCTCGATCCGGCCCCTGTTCAACGACGGAACCCTATGGGCGCAAACGCGCGGGGGGCAAGGGGAAGCTGCTCGGCAGGGCGAAGGCGGTCGGCAATGGACGATGGCGATTGGTCGCCACGCTGAACGTCCTAGCGGCCGGTCAGCCGATCGGCGAGCTTGGCCAGGGCCGAGGTCCCTCGGCCCGCCGCGGCTTCCCGCCGATCGGCCCACCGGTAGAGGCGGTACATGCCGTGCACGGCCAGCCACCGAAGGGGCTCGGGCTCCCAGGAACGGGCCGTGCGACCCACCCACGGCAGGCGGGTGAGCGCGGTGTCGCGGCCCTGGATCAGATCGGCCAGGGTCCGACCGGCGAGGTTGGCGGTGGAGACGCCGTCGCCCACATAACCGCCGGCCCAGGCGAGGCCGGAGGCGCGATCGAGGCCGACGCTGGCGCACCAGTCGCGCGGCACGGCGAGGACGCCGCACCAGGCGTGGTCGATCCTCAGCCCCTTCGTTTGCGGCAGCAGGGCGCCGAGCACGGCGCGCAGCCGCGCGATGGTTTGCGGCTGGGTCTCGCCGAACCGGTCGGTCCTCGAGCCGAAGCGATAGGGAACGCCGCGGCCGCCGATGGCGATGCGGCCCTCGCGGGTGCGCTGGGCGTAGCTATAGACGTGCGAGGCGTCGCCCAGGAGCTCGCGGCCGCTCCAGCCGATCTTCGCCCACATTGCGTCGCTGAGAGGCTCGGTTACGATCATGGCGCTGTTGAGCGGGAGCCACAGACGCTTGAGTTCGGGGAACCCGGCGGTGAAGCCCTCGGTGGCGCGCACGATGATGGGCGCCCTGACCGTTCCGGCGTCGGTGAGCGCCTCGCCCTTGCGGATTTCGCGGACGGCCGTGCGCTCATGGATGACGCCGCCCCGCCGCTCGACCGCCGCCGCCAGGCCGCGGACCAGCTTGGCCGGCTGCACCCTGGCGGCGCCGTGGGTGACGAGGGCGCCGAGGCCGCCCGGGATGGCGATGCGGGCGCGCAGGGCTTCGGCGTCGATCAGGCTCTGCCGGCCGGGCGGCGTCTCCCCGGCCAGGTCCTGGCGATAGCGTTCGGTCAGGCGCGATATCTGCGCGCTCGTACGGGCCACGGTCAGGATATCGGTGCGACGGATGTCGGCGTCGACACCCTCGGCGGCGGCCACGGCGATCACTTCGTCGACCGCGCCGATCATGGCCCGCTGCATCTCGATCACCCCAGCCCGCGTGCCGGTGGCGAGGTAGCGCTCGCGCGGGCCGGCGAAATCGCCCGACAGCCAGCCGCCGTTGCGGCCCGAGGCGCCGAAGCCGGCGAAGGCCTGTTCCAGAACCACCACGCGAAGGCGGGGGTCGGCCTTGAGCAGATAATAGGCCGTCCAAAGCCCGCTGTAGCCGGCGCCGACAATGCAGACCTCGGCGTCGGCGTCGCCGGCCAGAGCGCTCCGAGAGGCGGGCAGGCCGCCCATATCGGCGTGCCAGAACGAGACCTCGCCATTCACGCCGACATCTGTGGTTTCAAACCTGGACGCCATCGAGCCCTCTTCGCCGATTCCATCCCGTCTCCGAGGTCAAAGACAGCGTCAAGGTTCATCGGTGGGCGCCAGAGCGCCACCTCTATGTTGAGCGTGCGCCCCGCCCACCTGCGTCATCCCGCCGCCACCCGGTTGACGAGGCCCCTCCCCTCGCCCAGCCTTCGGCGGCATCGAGCCTGGAGCCGTCCATGATACTGAACGACGATCCCCGGGCGATCCTGGGCCTGAGACGCGGGGCCGACGCCGACGAGATCCACGCCGCCTATCGCGTGGCGGCCAAACGGGCCCATCCTGACCTGGGGGGCTCGAGCGAGGCCTTTCGGCGCGTGCGGGCCGCCGCTGATTCCCTGTTGGCCGAACTGGCGGCCGGTGGCGCGATCCATGCGCGCCGGCCCTATGGCGAGGCCGACCGCACCAGCCTCGAGGGCGACTGGCGGACGATCAGCGCCGATCTTCGGGCGATCTGGGGCCTGGCCGGCGAGCCGGCCACGGTGATCGCGCCGCAGAAGATCGGCCTCTCGCCCTTCGTCACCGGCGTCAGCCTCAATCCGCCGGCCTATCAATGGCTGATCCGCAAGGTGGGGCCGCGCGGCCAGGACTGGGATTTTCACGCCGCGGATTTCGGTGACCCGACTGTTCTTCCGGCGCGCCGACGACGCCCGCCAGTTTCAGCTGCGCTTTATCTGAGCGCCCCGGTGACCCGTTCCGGGCCGCCACGCCGCGCGCGCCGGATGGACTTTCGATACCTTTGGGCGGCAAAGTCTATTTCCGAGGAATCCAGGGAGAGACGAGATGAACGTTAGGCGATGGGCCCAGAGCGCCTGCCTGGGCGTTGGCGCGGCGGCCTTGGCGGCCGGGGCGACGCTGGCGGCCACCACTCCGGCGCCGGCCCCCGCGGCGGCTTCGGCGACGCCGGTCGCCAAGGCGGCGGCGCCCAGGAAGAAGCACAAGAAGGCCTATCCGGCCCAGGCGAGCTTCGTCGAGCCGGCCGCCACCGCCGCCCTGACGCGGATGAGCAACTATCTGCGCACCGTTCCCACCTTCGTGGTCAAGACCGAGACCGAACGGGACGAGGTGGACGATTTTGGCCAGCTTCTGACCTTCGACGGCGAGGTGACCTACAAGGTCAAGACGCCCAACAATCTGACACTGGACGCCACCCAGGGCTCGACGACGCGCTCGTATATCTATGACGGCAAGACCGTAACGCAGTACGACCCGGTGACCGGTTTCTACGCCAAGTTCGACGCCGCGCCGACGATTGGCCAGACCCTCGATCTGGCGGCGTCGAAATACGGCATCGACATTCCCCTCTACGACCTCTTCCAATGGGGCCAGGGCAATGACAACCTCAGCGCCCTCACCTCCGCGCATTATGTCGGCTCTTCCAAGGTGAATGGTCAGGACGCGGATCAATATTCGTTCCGCCAGCCGGGCGTGGACTGGCAGATCTGGATCGCCAAGGGGGATAAGCCCCTGCCGCTGCGGGTGATCATCGTGGCCAGCGACGATCCGGCGAGGCCTCAGTTCGAATCCACCCTGACCTGGGACACCGCGCCCACCTTCGCCGCCGACACCTTCACGTTTACGCCTCCGGCGAACGCGAAGGAAATTCAGATCAAGTCCAGCGGTCAATAAGGGAGCCAGCGACATGACCCATAAGATGACGACATTGGCCCTGACCGCGGCGCTGCTTGCCGGCGCGACGGCCATGACCCTGACCTCGATCCCCACCCCGGCCGATGCGCGCGGTGGTGGTGGCGGCGGCGGTCGAGGCGGCGGCGGAGGCGGTGGCCGCGGTGGTGGTGGTGGCGGCGGCCGGGGCGGCGGCGGCTTCAGCGGCGGCGGCCGAGGCGCGCCGACGAGCGTCAACCGGCCCGGAGGCGGCGGCGGCGGTGGGCGTCCCGGCGGGGGCGGAGGCTTCAACGGCGGCGGCAATCGGCCCGGAGGCGGCGGAAGCGCCGGCAATCGTCCTGGCGGCGGCGGCGCGAACAACCGGCCCGGCAATGGCAATGGAAACCGCCCCGGCAACGGGAATGGCAACTTCAACGGTAACGGAAATCACAACGGTAACTTCAACGGCAACGGTAATCACAACGGTAACTTCAACGGCAACTATAACCGCAACACCAATGTCAACGTGAACCGCAACTACAACATCAACGGCGGCTATCGAGGCGCCGGGTATTATGGCGGCGGCTACTATGGCGGCCGTTACTATGGCGCCGGATACTATGGCGCCGGCGGTTTCGCGGCGGGCATCGTCGCGGGCGCGGTGGTGGGGGCGACCATCGCCAGCCTGCCCTCCAGCTGCGTGACCGTGAACGCCTACTATCGGTGCGGCAGCGTCTGGTACCAGCCGCAGTACGTGGGCAGCTCCGTCCAATACGTGGTGATCGATCAGCCGAACTGAGAATTGGGCGGCGTTTCAGACGCGAGAAACATCCTTCTCCCGCAAGGCAAGAAGGATGTTCAGCCCTTGTCGCGCATCAGCCGGCCCTGTCGCGCTTCCAGTCGCGGTCGGCTTCGGTCTGCGCGCTTGTCGTGGGCCTTCTTGCCCTTGGCCAGGGCCAGCTCGAGCTTGGCCAGGCCCTTGTCGTTGAAGTAGAGCCGGGTCGGGCACGATGGTGCGGCCGTCGCGCTGGACCGCGCCGATCAGCTTGTCGATCTGCTTGCGGTGCAGCAGCAGCTTGCGCGGCCGGCGCGGCTCGTGGTTGAAGCGGTTGGCCGGGCCGTATTCGGGGATGTAGGCGTTGATCAGCGCGATGCTCGCGGCCCTCGGCCGAGGCGTAGGACTCGGCGATGTTGGCGCGGCCCTGGCGCAGGGCCTTCACCTCGGTGCCGGTCAGCGACGAGCCCGGCCTCGAAGGTCTCCTCCAGGAAATAGTCGAAGCGCGCGCGGCGGTTCTCGGCGATCAGCTTTTGCGCTGGCGGCGTGCGGCCATCAGTCGACGCCGGCGTCGCGCATGGCGCGCCAGGATCGTCGGCCTTCACGGCCTTCGGCGCAGGGCGCGATCGGCAGGCGGCACGTCCTCGCTGCACAGGCCCAGATGGGCCAGGGCGAACTTGGTCGGCGACGGCGAGGCGTCGAGGAACAGCGCCTTGTGCAGCCGGATCAGCCGGTCCTGCAGCGCCAGGGCGGCGGTCCAGTCGCCGGCCAGGCAGGCGTCGTAGAAGGCGGCGCAGGCCCCGGCGCCACGTTGGAGGTGACCGAGATGCAGCCGTGGCCGCCGTGGGCCATGTAGCCCAGCGCGGTGGGATCGTCGCCCGACAGCATGACCCAGTCCTCGCCGCGCAGGTCAGCCGCTGCAGGCTGGCGCGCGCGCAGGTCGCCGGTGGCGTCCTTGATCCCGACGATGTTGGGCAGCTTGGCCAGCCGCGCCAGGGTCTCGTTGGAGATGTCGACGCCGGTGCGCGAGGGCACGTTGTAGACCAGCACCGGCAGGTCGACCGCCGTCGTCGATCGCCGCGTAGTGGGCGTAGAGGCCCTCCTGGCTCGGGCGGTTGTAGTAGGGCGTGACCACCAGGCGCCGCGTCGGCGCCGACCGCCTTGGCGTGGCGCGGCCAGTTCGATGGCCTCGGCGGTGGAGTTGGAGCCGGCGCCGGCGATCACCGGCACGCGGCCGGCGGCGGTCTCGACGCACAGCTCGACCACCCGGCGGTGCTCGTCGTGGCTGAGGGTCGCGGTCTCGCCGGTGGTGCCGACCGGCACCAGGCCGTGGACGCCGCCGGCGATCTGGCGCTCGACCAGGGCGACGAAGGCGGCCTCGTCGACCGCGCCGTCGCGAAAGGGCGTGACCAGGGCGGTAAAGACGCCCCTGAAGGCGATGGCTGACATGGGATGCAAAATGCCGTGATCCGGCCGCGAGGTGTTGCGGCCATTGGGTGGGTGCGAACAATATGCGCAGGCCCGGCGCGAATCAAACGACACATCGTCCCCTCATCGCCCCGAACTTCTTGGAGAGTTGCGTTGGCCTTGCGGCTTCGCCGAACGAGCGTGGTGACCATGGCCGGACTTGCGGCCGCCAGCCTGGCCGTGGCCCAAAGCGCGCCGCCGCCGGGGCTCTATCCGCCCCAGGGCGTGCCGTTGGGATCCTATTCCGCGGGGAGCTCGGTCTACGACTCCCAGGGCCTGAACCAAGCGCTCGAGGCGGCCAAGCGCGGCGATGGCGCCCGCATCCGCTCGGCCATGGGCCAGCTCTACGATCCGATCGCCCGCAAGATCGCGCTCTGGGCCCTGGTCGATTGGCGCCGACGACGGTGACCTTCCAGGAGGCCGACGCGGCGCGGCGCGATCTCGCCGACTGGCCCAGGCCTTCGCGGCGGCAGATGGCCGCCGAGGGCTTGATCGATCAGTCGGGCCTGAGCCCGGCCGCCGTCATCGCCTGGTTCGGCGGCGCCGATCCCCTGACGGGCCGCGGGGCCCTGGCCCTGGCCACGGCCCTCCGGGCCACCGGCCAGAGCGATGCGGCCAATCTGGTGATCTCCAAGGCCTGGCGCACGGTGACCATCGATCCGATCACCCAGTCCCAGGCTCTGGCGGCGTTCGGCGGGGCGATCACCG
Organism: uncultured Alphaproteobacteria bacterium; assembly: GCA_963817995.1. Classification (GTDB taxonomy): domain Bacteria; phylum Pseudomonadota; class Alphaproteobacteria; order Caulobacterales; family Caulobacteraceae; genus Acaudatibacter. The sequence continues at coordinate 122,292 of CAWFQJ010000008.1, read as the reverse complement.
GCGCCGATCAGGCGGCGCAGTCGGCCCTGGCCTATAAGAACGACGCCGTTCGCAACTGGCGCCACGGCGCGGCGGTGGTGCAGGCGCTGAGCCAGGGCGACACCGCCGGCGCCTATGCCGCGGCGGCCAACTCCGGCCTCACCAGTGGGCCACCGGCCTCAGAGGCCCAGTTCATGGCCGGCTGGATCGCTCTAACCAAGATGCACGATCCGGCGCGGGCCGACCGGCATTTCGCCCAGATCCTCACCATCGGCTCGGCCCCGATCACCCAGAGCCGGGCGCTCTATTGGCGCGGCCGGGCGGCCGACGCCGAGGACGACGGCCTGGCGGCCCAGCTGTTCTACGCCCAGGCGGCGCGCTATCCGACCACCTTCTATGGCCAGCTCGGCGCCCTGCGCTCGGGCGTGAGCATCATCGCCATCGGCCGCGATCCGACCATCACCTCGGCCGACCGGGCGGCCTTCGAGGCGCGGGACGTGATCCGCGCCACGCGGATGCTCGCGGCCATCGGCGCCAAGGACACCTTCAAGGCGTTCGTCGCCGATCTGGCCGACGGTTTCTCCAGCGCCGCCGACGACGCCATGCTGGTGGACCTCGCCCGATCGGTGGGCGATCAGGAAGCCTCCATGCGCGTGGTGCGCAATGCGGCGCGGCGCGGCTTCATCCTGCCCGAGCGCGGCTATCCGCTGCACTCCACACCGCCCGCCTATGGCGGGCCGGAGCCGGCCCTCGTGCTGGGCATCACCCGCCAGGAGAGCGGCTTCGATCCGATGGCCCGTTCGGGATCGGGCGCGCGCGGCATGATGCAGCTGATGCCGGCCACCGCGGCCCTGGTGGCCCGCAAGATGGGGACGAGTTATTCGGCCGATGAGCTGGAGGACGCCGACTACAACATGCGCCTCGGCTCGGCCTATCTCGGCCAGCTGATCGACCAGTTCAGCGGCTCCTATGTGATGGCGGCGGCGGCCTATAACGCCGGGCCCGGGCGGCCGAACCAGTGGGCCGCGATATGCGGCGATCCGCGCGGCTCCAACGCCGATCCGGTGGACTTCATCGAATGCATCCCGTTCTCCGAGACCCGCGACTATGTGATGCGGGTGCTGGAAGCGACGAGCGTCTATCGCGCCCGGCTGAACGGCGGGACCGCGCCCTTGACGCTGGACAAGGACCTCAAGCGTGGCGCGTATGGCTATCATGCCGGCCCATCGCCGCTGGCGCCCACCGCGACGCCGCTTACCCCCGTTCCGAACTCCTGAACGGAGCGCCCGCGCGCCTTTAGTCGGCGATCAGGCCGTGCAGGAGGCTGTCGAGCATCACGCCCAAGAGCTCCTCCGGCGGCGCCCAGGCGAAGTCGGGCTTGGCGATCATCAGGGTGACCATGCCGTGGCAGGCGGCCCAGAGAACCTGATGGGCGGTCTTCGGATCGCCGACCCGCAGGCGGCCCTCGGCGGCGATCTCGCGGATCACCGATTCGAAGCGATCCAGGCACTGGGCCCCGATCCGGTTGGTCTCGTCCTGGCGCTTGATGGAATCGACCATGGGCGAGGAACAGAACACCAGCCGATAGGCGTTGGGATGCTCCAGGGCGAAGCGCATATAGGCCTCCAGCATCATCCGCACCCGGGTGACCGCATCGACCGGCATGGCGGCGATCTGGGTTTTCATGGCCAGCAGCTCTTCGACGACGCCCCGGCAGATCTCCAGCAGGATCTGGTCCTTGTCGCGGAAGTGCATGTAGAGGGCGGTGGAGGAGACGCCCACCTCATCGGCGATCTTGCGGATCGTGGCGCCCTCATAGCCGTCGGCGACGAAGATGCGCTCGGCGGCGCTGAGAATCTCGGCGCGGCGCAGGTGGCCGTCGCCCTTGGCCTTGCGGGCCGACTTTTGCGGTTCGTTGAGAATCTCGGTCACTTGACGTGCCTCTTGCTTGGTTCGTTCGCCCACTAAAGGGGAATCGCCTGCCTGCCGCAAGGTTATTGCGCCGTTCCAGGACGCCGCGCGGCTGGACGGCGCCCAGGCTGGACGCTTAAGCACGGGGAAATGACCGCTTTTACGCCATCATGAGGGCTTCCTACGCGCCGGCGATCGCGACCGACCCCCTGGCTATGCGCACGACAGCCTGGGACGACTACGGCCTGATCGACAGCGGCGACGGGCGCAAGCTCGAGCGCTACGGCCAGGTGCGCGTCGTGCGGCCGGAGCCGCAGTGCCTGTGGGCGCCCGAGCTCGACGCGGCGGCGTGGGCCGCCGCGGACGCGGTGTTCGACCCCACCGACGAGGACGAAGCCGGCCGCTGGCGGTTCGCCCGGCCCCTAGCCGAGACCTGGCCCCTGGCCTGGCGCGGCGTGCGCTTTCAGCGCCCGCTTCACCGCGTTCCGCCACCTGGCGTTCTTTCCCGAGCAGGCGGCCAACTGGGACTGGCTGGACACTGCCATCTCGCAGTTCAAGACCTGGCCTGAAGATGCTGAATCTGTTCGGCTATACCGGCGTCGCCAGCCTGGTGGCGGCCGCGCGCGGCGCGAGCGTCACCCATGTGGACGCCTCCAAGAAGGCGGTCGGCTGGGCGCGGGAGAACGCCGCGCTCTCCGGCCTTGCCGACGCGCCCGATCCGCTGGATCTGCGAGGACGCGCGCAAATGGGTGCCGCGCGAGGTGCGCCGCGGCTCGCGCTACGACGGGATCATCCTCGATCCGCCGAAATACGGCCGCGGGCCGGCCGGCGAGGTCTGGCGGCTGCTCGAGGACCTGCCCGAACTGATCGCCGGCTGCGCCGCCCTGCTCTCCGACGACGCCGCCTTCCTGCTGCTCAACGCCTATGCCGAGCGCATCTCGGGCCTGGCGCTGGCCGGCCTCCTCGCCGGATCGCTCGAAGGGCGCGGCGGGCGTGATCGACTGGGGCGAACTGGCCCTGATGGAGGAAGGCGGCGCGCGCGGGGTCGGCCTGTCCTTCTTCGCCCGCTGGAGCGCGGCGTGAACGGCCGCGCGTGATCACCTCGCTGACCAACCCGACGGTGAAGGCGGTGCGGGCGCTGCACCTGCGCAAGGAGCGCGAGGAGAGCGGCCTGTTCCTGGCCGAGGGGCTGAAGATCGTCACCGAGGCCGTCGAGCTCGGCCGCACGCCGCGCATCCTGCTGTACGGCGCCGAGGCGCGCCGACCATCCGCTGCTGCGGCGCGGTCGCCGCGGCCGCGCGGCCGGCGGCGAGGTGATCGAGGTCAGCCGCGACGATCCTCGACAAGATCTCCCGGCGCGACAACCCCCAGACCGTGCTCGGCGTGTTCGACCAGGTCTTCACGCCGCTCGCCGACATCGATCCGGCCAGCGCGCCTGCTGGGTGGCGCTGCAGGCGGTGCGCGATCCCGGCAACCTCGGGACCATCGTCCGCACCGCCGACGCGGCCGGCTGCGGCGGGGTGATCCTGGTCGGCGACTGCTGCGATCCCTATTCGGTGGAGGCGGTGCGCGCGACCATGGGCTCGATCTTCGCCGTGCCGATCGCCAAGGCCAGCGTCGACGGAGTTCCTCGCCTGGCGCGAGGCCTGGCCGGGCTCGGTGGTCGGCACCCTGCTCACCGCCACGGTCGACTACCGCGCCGCCGACTATCGCCGCGCCGACCCTGATCCTGATGGGCAACGAGCAGGCCGGGCCTGCCGCCGGACCTGGCCGCCGCCTGCGACGTCACGGTGAAGATCCCCATGCGCGGCCGCGCCGACAGCCTGAACCTGCCGGTGGCCACCGGGATCATGATCTATGCGGTGACGAGCTAGGGTCCCCTTGTGCTAGGAAGGCGCGTTCAACTCATTCGTGGAGACAGTGATGGCCAGGGCCAATAGCGTTGATCGGGATCTGCGCGAGCGCGCGGAGGCGGTGATCCCCGGCGGCATGTATGGCCACCAGTCGGTGCGCCTGCTGCCCGACGACTATCCGCAGTTCTTCGCCCGGGCGAAGGGCGCGCGGCTGTGGGACGTCGACGGCCACGAGCTGCTCGACTTCATGTGCGCCTATGGCCCGAACCTGTTCGGCTATGGCGACGAGGCGATCGACGGCGCCTTCATCGACCAGATGGCGCCGGGGCGACGCCCTGACCGGCCCCACCGCTCTGATCGTCGAGCTGGCCGAGACGATGACCGCCATGGTCAGCCACGCCGACTGGGCGATGTTCTGCAAGAACGGCACCGACGCCACCCCGATGGCCCTGATGGTCGCCCGGGCCCACACCCGGCGCAAGACCGTGATCCTGGCCAAGGGCGCCTATCACGGCGCCGTGCCCTGGTGCGCGCCGCGTCCGGCCGGGTCATCGCCCGAGGACAGGGCCCACCAGATCCTCTGCGACTACAACGACGTCGCCAGCCTGGAGGCGGCGGTGGCCCAGGCCGGCGACGACCTGGCGGCCATCTTCGCCGCGCCGTTCAAGCACGACGCCTTCATCGACCAGGCCGTGCCCGACCCCGCCTATGCCCGCCGCGCCCGCGAGCTTTGCGACCAGACCGGCGCCCTGCTGGTGGTGGACGACGTGCGCGCCGGCTTCCGCATCGCCCGCGACTGCAGCTGGTCGAGCGTCGGCGTCGCAGCCGGACCTGTCGAGCTGGGGCAAGTGCTTCGCCAACGGCCATCCGATCTCGGCCCTGCTGGGCTCGAACACGGCGCGCAAGGCGGCGGCCGCGATCTTCGTCACCGGCTCGTTCTGGTTCGCCGGCCGCGCCCATGGCCGCGGCCCTGGCGACCCTGAAGCGCATCCGTGAGAGCGACTACCTGGAGCACATCGAAGGCCTGGGCGAGGCGCTGCGCGACGGCCTCGCCGAGCGGGCCGCGGCGCAGGGCTTCGGCTTCCGCCAGACCGGCCCGGTGACCATGCCGCTCTTCCTGTTCGACGACGATCCGGACATGCGCAAAGGCTTCTGCTGGTCCAGCGAGATGCTGGAGCGGGGCGTCTATGTGCACCCCTGGCACAACATGTTCCTGTGCGCGGCGATGACGGCCGGCGATATCGCCCTAGCGCTCGACGCGGCCGAGGCTTCGTTCAAGACGCTCAAGGACCGGCTGCCGGTGCTGGAGCCGGTGGAGAAGATGGCCTTCCTCGCCGCCTAAACGGACATCCTGGACCGCCGGCGTCCTCGCCGGCACGGGCGCAAGCCCGCGTCTTTCGCCCGGAAGGAAGACTGCGCTTCGCGCTGCCGGCGAGGACGCCGGCGATCCAAAAGGGGGCGGCGTTACGCCCTCGGCTTGGCCCGGGTGGTCGGCGGGGCGGCGAGCGGGTCCTCCGGCCACGGGTGCTTGGGATAGCGGCCGCGCATGTCCTTGCGCACCTCGGCCCACGAGCCGCGCCAGAAGCCCGGCAGATCGGTGGTGACCTGGATCGGCCGCCGCGCCGGCGAAAGCAGAGGGAGCGCTAGCGGAACGCCTCGCCCGATCGTCGGGTGACGATCCAGACCGAACAGCTCCTGAACCCGCACCTCCACGCGCGGCCCGCTCTCGCCATAGTCGATCGCCACGCTAGTCCCGGTGGGCGCCACCCATCGCGCCGGCGCCTCAGCATCCAGACGCGCCGCCAAGGACCAGCCGATCATGTCGCGCAAGGTGGTTTCGAGCGCCGCGTCGCTGATTTGGGCGAGGCTCGATTTGCCGGCGAGCAGCGGCGCCAGCCAGTCGTCGAGCCCCACCGCGAGCGCTTCGTCGGACAGGTCGGGCCAGGTTTCATCGCCGGCGCGCAGGAACCGGACGCGGGCGCGCAAGGCTGTGGCCCCGTCGCCCCAGGGCAGAACGCCCAACCCTCCGCGACGAACCTCATCGCGCAGGGCCGCCTGGATCAGGGCCGGATCGGGATCGGCGATCAGGCGCTCCTCGACCGCCAGGGCGCCGAGCCATAGAGTCGCCTTGGCCCTCAGGCGACCGCCAGGACCGCTCTCCAGACGCTCCTCGCGCCGCAAGGCGTCCGGAGACATCCGCCGGTAGGCGTCGATGTCGAGGCGCGCCGCCAGCAGGATGCGGTCGCGCGCCGCGCCGCCGCCCAGTTCGGCCACCGCCAGCCATGGCTCCCGCGCCAGGGCCTCGGCGGGATCGAGGCGCACGCCCCGGCCGCCGGCGAGCTGGAATTCCCCTGCCCCGTCCCGCGCCTTGGCGATCCGCTCGGGAAAGGCGAGCGCCAGCAGCAAGCCGTCGTCGAGCGGCGAGGCCATGGCGGCGACGCCGGCCTGATCCGCCAGCGCCCGGCAAGGGCGGCGGCGCTTCGCGCTCGCGGCGATCGGTCGGCGGCGAAACGATCCAGCCGGTGCGAGAGGTCGGGGCTCGCGCCGCCCAGGCCGCGCTCGGTGATCAGCACGGCGATCTGGGCCGCGCGACGCGCCCGGCCATGCGCCGAGGCGGCGATGACCATGTGCGCCAGCCGCGGCGGCAGAGGCAGGCGGCCATGGCCGCGCCGTGGGCGGTGAGCGCGCCCGTGTCATCCAGCGCGCCCAGCCGCTCGAGCAGCGGATCGCGCCCTCGCCAGGGCGCCCGGCGGCGGCGGATCGAGGAAGGCCAGGGCCTCGGCGTCGCGAGCGCCCCAGCGCGCGAGGTCCAGCGCCAGCCGCGACAGGTCGGCCTCCAGGATCTCCGGCCGGTCGAAGGGGATCAGGGCGCGGGTCTCGGCCTCGTCCCACAGGCGGTAGCAGACGCCGGGCCGGTGCGGCCGGCGCGGCCCCGCCGCTGGTCGGCGGCGGCGCGGGAGACGCGCACGGTCGCCAGCCGCGTCAGGCCGCTGGCCGGATCGAAGCGCGGAACGCGGGCCAGGCCGGCGTCGATCACCACGCCGAACGCCCTCGATGGTCAGGCTGGTCTCGGCGATGGAGGTGGCCAGCACCACCTTGCGCCGGCCCGGCGGCGCGGGCGCGATGGCCCGGTCCTGCGTCGGCGGGTTCGAGCGCGCCGTAGAGCGGGGCGATGTCGACCGGCGGGTCGCGCGAGACGCTCGCGCAACCGCTCGGCCGTCCGCGCGGATCTCGCCCTGGCCCGGCAGGAAGACCAGCAGGCCGCCGGTCTCCTCGGCCAGGGCGCGGGAGCACGGCGCGGACCGACCTGGTCCTCCAGCCGCAGGCGGCCGGATCGCGGCCGAGGTAGCGGGTCTCCACCGGGAACATCCGGCCCTGGCTTTCGATCACCGGCGCGTCGCCCAGCAGCGCCGCCACCGCGGCGCCGATCGAGGGTCGCCGACATCACCAGCAGGCGCAGGTCCTCGCGCAGCAGCGATCTGGCTGTCGCGGGCGAAGGCGAGGCCCAGGTCGGCGTCGAGGCTGCGCTCGTGGAACTCGTCGAACAGCACCGCGGCGACGCCCTCCAGCGCCGGATCGTCCAGGATCATGCGGGTGAAGACGCCCTCGGTGACCACCTCGATCCGGGTGCGGCGCGAGACCTTCGTGACTCCAGCCGCACGCGGTAGCCGACCGTCTCGCCGACCGCCTCGCCCAGGGTCGCGGCCATCCGCTGCGGCGGCGGCGCGGGCGGCCAGGCGGCGCGGCTCCAGCACGATCAGCTTGCCGCCGGCCGCCCAGGGCTCGTCCAGCAGCGCCAGCGGCGTCACGGTGGTCTTGCCGGCGCCGGGCGGCGCGACCAGCACGGCGCTGCGTCGTGCGCCGCCAGCGCCGCCTTCAGCGCCGGCAGGGCCTCATCGATCGGCAGCCGAGGGACCCGCCGGTCCCTCATGTCACGCCGCCAGTCGCTGGGGCAGCTCCATGCGGCGCCGGCTTCGTGGCCGTCGACCACGACGCCCTTGCCGCAGCTTCGAGTGCCACATGCCGTAGACGAAATAGATCACGATCCCGACCGGCCAGATAGATCAGGAAGAAGTTGCGGGTCGATCGCCACCGCCATCAGGCTCATCAGCAGGAAGAGGCACATGATCGCGCCCAGGATCGGCGTGATCGGGATAGAGCGGCGTCGTGAACGGGCGCGCCATGTCCGGGTGGGTGATGCGCAGGTAGATCACCGTGCACGCAGACGATGGCGAAGGCGGCCAGCGAGCCGACGTTGGTCAGGTCGCGACAGCGCGTCGAGCGACATGAAGCCGGCCGCGGCGCCGGCGGCGACAGCCGACGATGATGGTGTTGATCCAGGGCGTCTTGAACGCTTGTGCACCGCGGCCAGCGAGCGGCGGCAGCAGGCCGTCGCGCGACATGGTGTAGAAGATCCGCGTCTGGCCATAGAGCAGCACCAGCATCACGCTGGAGAGGCCGGCGATGGCGCCGATCTTCACCAGGACGGCGAACCAGGGCAGGCCGATCTGGTTGACCGCCATGGCGATGGGCGCGGGGTTGTCGAGCGACGGCGTAGGGCACGATCCCCACCAGCACCGCCGAGGTGGCGATGTAGAGGACGGTGCAGATGACCAGGGCGCCGAGGATGCCGATCGGCATGTCCTTGGCCGGGTTGCTTGCGACTCGGCGCCGGCGGTCGAGACCGCCTCGAAGCCGAGATAGGCGAAGAAGATCACCGCCGCGCCGTGGATCACCCCGCCGAGGCCATAGCGCGAATGGCTCTTGCGCCGGTGACGACGTCCCACAGCGCCCGGCCGATCTGGTGGCCCATGTCCATCGGCGTCCCGGGCGGCGGGGCGGGAATCTGCGCCGGGATCAGCGGAGACCAAAGCGCGGGATGCACGTAGCGAGAGCCGATGACGATGAAGGCGATCACCACCGTCAGCTTGATGGACACGATGATGTTGTTGACGGTCGCCGACTCCGACACCCCGACCACCAGCAAGGTGGTCACCGCGCCGATGATGATGATCGGCCGGCAGATTGATCACCCCGGTGGCGATCACCACGCCCGCAGCATCCTTGACCAGCACACCCGGGCGCGGCGGTCAGCGCCGGCGGGTATGGCGATGTGCATGTCCTGCAGCAGGCTGACGAAATAGCCCGACCAGCCCACCGCCACGGTGGAGGCCGCCAGGCCGTATTCCAGCAGCAGCAGCAGCCCCATGATCCAGGCCACGACCTCGCCCATGGAGGCGTAGGTGTAGGAATAGGCCGAGCCGGAAACCGGCAGGGCCGAGGCCAGCTCGGCGTAGCAGAGCGCCACGAAGGCGCAGAGAACGCCGGTGATGACGAAGGAGATCATGATCCCCGGGCCGGCCAACTGCGCCGCGGCCCGGCCGGTGAGCACGAAGATCCCGGTGCCGATGATGCAGCCGATGCCCAGCAGGACCAGGTTCAGCGCGCCCAGGGTGCGCTTCAGTTCGCCGTGGGTCGATTCGGCGCTGGATCTGGCCGACCGGATTTGCGCTGAAAAATCCGTCCCAGGCCCAGGCCACCGCGCGCAACACTCGCCATCAGGCTTTCCTCAATCCCCGCCGCCCAGCCGGTTCGCCGAGTCAGACGGACGCTATCGATTTGACCGCTCTGGAGCAATGACGGCGCTCGCCGGCGCTGTCCAGACCTCTCCCGGCGTTTGCGAATTGACCGGGCGCGCCTATTCTAGAGGCGCCGCTAACGAGGATGAGCGATGGACCCGTCAGAAGCCCCAGCCCCCGATCCAGGCCATGGTCGCGCCGGTGACGCCGCTGCAGCAGAACTGCACCATCGTCTGGTGCACCAAGACCCGCAAGGCGGCGGTGATCGATCCCGGCGGCGAGGTCCCGAGCGCCTGCTCGAGGCGCTCGAAGACCAGGGCCTGACCCTGGAGAAGATCTGGATCACCCACGGCCACTCGACCACGCCGGCGGCACGGCCGGCGCTGAAGGCGGCGACCGGCGTTCCGATCGAGGGGCCGCACCGCGACGACCAGTTCTGGATCGACCGCATCGGCGACAGCGGCCGCGCGCTGGGGCATGGCCGGGGCCAGGACGCTTCACGCCCGACCGCTGGCTGGAGGACGGCGATCGCGTCACGCCTCGGCGAGACCGAGTTCGAGGTCTACCACTGCCCCGGCCACACGCCCGGCCACGTGATCTTCTTCCATCGCGACGGCGCGGTTCGCCCAGGTGGGCGACGTGCTGTTCGCGGGCTCGATCGGCCGCACCGACTTTCCCAAGGGCAATTTCCAGGACCTGATCGCCTCGATCACCCAGAAGCTCTGGCCGCTGGGCGACGACGTGACCTTCGTGCCCGGCCACGACCAGATCTCCACCTTCGGCGCGGAACGCCGCGGCCAATCCCTTGTCTCCGACGAGGCGCTGGCCGACGCGCCGTCCTGAGGGGTTGCAACGATGTTTCAGCCGCGACATTCGGCGGCGACCGCCCCGGCCCAGTGTGGGCCGCCATGGAAGAGCTTATGACCCTCGACGCCGCCCAGGAGGCGAAACGAACACATTCTGGTGGTCGACGACGACCCCGGCATCCGCGATCGTGGTCTCCGAATTCCTGTCCGCCACGGCTATAGCGTCGAGACCGCCGCCGACGCCAAGGCGATGGAGCAGGCCCTGGCGCGCGCGGCCCCGTCGACCTGGTCGTGCTGGACGTCATGCTGCCGGGCGAGGACGGCCTGGCCATCTGCCGCCGCCTGGCGCGGCCGGACGGTCCGGCGATCATCATGCTCAGCGCCATGGGCGAGGAGACCGACCGCATCGTCGGCCTGGAGCTCGGCGCCGACGACTATCTGCCCAAGCCCTGCAATCCCCGCGAGCTGCTGGCCCGGGTGCGCGCCGTGCTGCGCCGCCGGCGGCGAGCCGCGCGGCGCCGAAGAGAGCCTCCAGGCGCCGCTGCGAATTCGCCGGCTGGCGGCTCGACCTGGTGCGCCGCGAGCTGCGCTCGCCGCAGGGGGTGGTGGTGAACCTCTCCAGCGGCGAGTTCTCGCTGCTGCGCGCCTTCGTCGAGCGGCCGCAGCGGGTGCTGACCCGCGACCAGCTGCTCGAATTCGCCCGCGGGCCGCAGTCCGACGCCTTCGACCGCGCGATCGACGTGCAGATCAGCCGGCTGCGCCGCAAGCTCGACGACGGCGGCGACGGCGACGAGCTGATCCGCACCGTGCGCAACGAGGGCTATCATCTTCATGCCCAAGGTGACGCGAATTCCGTGATGCGCGCGCCACCGACGCCGCTGTTCCTGCAGGCCCTGGGGCTGGTCATCGCCACCCTGCTGGCGGCCCAGCTCGCGACCATCGCGGTGATGGTCAACCTGCCGCCGCCGCCGCCGGAGATCTACACCGTCGCCGACGTGGCCCAGGCGGTTCATAACAAGGCGCAGGCTCAGACGCGGGAAGGTCGGGCCCTGGCCGCTCGCCTCGCCGACAAGCCGCCCGCCGCCGTCACCGTGGGCCACCGCCGGCTGCAATTCCGCGACGCCCTGGCCCAGGCCCTGAACGTGGCCCCAAGCGAGGTGGTGATCTCCCAACCGGGCACCCGGATCGTGGCCCTGGGCGCCCAGCCGAGAGGTTCGGGAGCGCCGGTGGGCGATCGCGATACGCCGCTTCTCTTTGGCGGTTTCCAGCTGGGGGTTCATCAGGCCGACGGCCATTGGCTGGTGATCCAGCCCAAGAGCGCGTTCGGCATCGACCCCTGGCAGCAAAGGCTGCTGCTGGTGCTGGCGATCGCCGCCCTGGCGGTTTCGCCCCTGGCCTGGTGGTTCGCCAGGCGCATGGCCGCGCCCATGGCCGCCCTGGCGGCGGGCGCCGAGCGCCTGGGCCGGGACCCCAGCGCGCCGCCGCTCGATATTCGCGGCTCGGCCGAGGTGGCCGCCGCCGGCCAGGCCTTCAACCAGATGCAGGAGCGCCTGCGCCGCTATGTGGATGTGCGCACCAGCATGATCGGCGCCATCGCTCACGACCTGCGCACGCCCCTCACCCGCCTGCGCTTCCGCATCGAAGGGGCGCCTGAGGAGCTGCGGGCCAAGCTGGCCGCCGACATCGACCAGATGGACGCCATGGTTTCGGCCACCCTGGCCTTTGTCCGCGACGCCTCCAGCCCGCGGGAGCGGGTGAGCCTGGAGATCGCCTCCCTGGTGGAAACCGTGCTGGACGACGCCGCCGAAACCGGGGCCGACTGCGCCACGGAGACCTGCGACCGCGTGGTGGTGGACGGCGATCCGGTGGCGCTGCGGCGGCTGATCACCAATCTGGTGGACAACGCCCTGAAGTTCGGTTCGCGAGCGCGAGGGCGGGTGTTTGTCGAGGCCGGCATGGCCGTGGTCGAGATCGACGACAACGGCCCCGGCATCGCCCCAGATCAGGTGGAGCGGGCGTTCGAACCCTTCCACCGGCTGGAGACCTCACGCAATCGTGACACGGGCGGAATTGGCCTGGGTTTGGCGGTGGTGCGGGCCATCGCCCGAGGCCACGGCGGTGATGTTTCCCTCGCCTCGCGCGCCGGCGGCGGCCTTCGCGCGCGCGTAACCCTGCCCCTGGGCATGGCCGCGGCGAAGGTTTCGGCAACCTGAGCGTAACTCAGCCGTTAGGCAGCAGGAGACGCTAGAGTTAAACCCATGGTGCATAAGGAGTTCCGTGATGGATAAGTTAGAGGACGGCCCCCGAAAGCCCAGCCGGCGTGGTTTCGCGGCCATGGATCCGGAGCGCCGGCGCGAAATCGCTAGGCGCGGCGGGGCCAGTGTTCCCAGTGAAAAACGCAGCTTCGCCCAGAACCGCGACCTGGCCGCCAATGCCGGCCGCAAGGGCGGAGCGGCGTCGCGTGGGGGCGGCCGGCGGGCCAAAGAGCCCAGCTGAGGCTGACCGACCGTTCTTCACCTTCGGGAGGGGAGTCCCGAAGGATGGAAGACACTTCAGCGGATCGCAGCCGATTGTCGACGGCAAGCCGCTTTTGTCCCTGAGCGTTATGCGACCGCCGTCAACAGGAAGACCGCGAATTGCGGCGCGGCGCTCGTCCAACGCGTCTCGACCCGCCAGCCCGCCCGCGCCGCCAGGGCGGTGAAGTATTCCGGCGTCGGCTTGTATGAGTTTTCGGTGTGGATGGTTTCGCCGGCGGTGAAGTCAAAGCGGCGGCCGGCGCCCTTGGCTTGGTGGCTTTTCAGAACCTCCAGATGCATCTCGACCCGCCCTTCCAAGCGATTCCATACGGCGCGATGGGCGAAGTTGGCGAGATCGAAATCGCCGCCCAACTCGCGGTTGATGCGCTCCAGAATGTTGAGGTTGAAGGCGGCGGTGACGCCCGCCTTGTCGTCATAGGCCGCCTCAAGGGTCTCGGCGTCCTTGGCCAGATCCACGCCGACGATGAAGAGGCTGTCGGTTCCGAGCGCGCGGCGCACCCGGCTCATCAGGGCGATGGCGGCGTCCGGCGCGAAGTTGCCGATGGTCGATCCGGGGAAAAATCCCACGCGGGGATAGCGTTCCACGCCTTCCGGCAGGCCCGAGGCCAGGGTGAAGTCGCCCAGCACCGGCGTCACCGCCAGGTGCGGATAGTCGCGGGCGATCGCCGCCGTGGCGGCCTCCAGAGCGCTCTGGCTGATATCGATCGGCATATAGCCGCCGATCTGCGGCGCGGCCGACAGAAGCCGGCGGGTCTTGACGCTGGCCCCGCTGCCGAGTTCCACCAACCTCGCGCCCGGCGGGAATACGCGCGGCGATCTCCGGCGCGATCCGCTCCAGCAGGGCGTCTTCCTGGCGGGTGGGATAGTATTCCGGCAAGTCGCAGATCGCCTCGAACAGATCCGAGCCGCGCGCGTCATAGAACCACTTGGACGGCAGGCGTTTGCGGGGCGCGGAAAGTCCGGCGATCACGTCCTCGCGGAAGGCGTCATCCGAATTCGGCGGCGGCGCGTCCTCGGCCAGGCGCACGCCGGCGAACATCCAGCGCTGATGGGGATAGAAGAAGTTGCGGTAGGTGGGCCGGCTGTGGCCGGCGGGCGTGACGCAGGCGCCGCCCTTGAGCACCATCTGGCCGACCATGAACTTGGCGTTGTATTCGCCCACCGCCCCGGCCGCGGCGACGAAACCGGGATGGGGCGAATAGGCGCTGGCCGTCCATTGCCAGGCGGCGCCATCGATCTGCGCCAGGCCATCGGCGGCCGAGGCGGCGGCGTGCTCCCACTCTGCCTCGGTGGGCAGACGCTTGCCGGCCCAGGCGGCGAAGGCGGCGGCCTCGTAGAAGCTGAGGTGAACCGCCGGGGCCTCGGGATCCACCGGCCTGGCGTCCGCGCAAGGTGCGGGTGCGCCACACCTCGCCATCGCACTCCCAATAGAGCGGCGCCTCCCAGCCCTCGGCCTGGACCCGCGCCCAGCCGTCCGAGAGCCAGAATTCCGGGCGCCGGTAGCCGCCGTCGGCCATGAACTGCAGCCACTCGCCGTTGGTGACCAGCCGGTTGGCCAGCCGATAGGGTTGCAGCAACACCTGATGGCGCGGAAATTCGTTGTCGAAGGAGAACTCACCGCCATCGGCGCCGATCTCCACCAGGCCGCCGGCGAAAGACACCCATTCGGGGGTGAGATCGGAAGATTCGGGAACTGGCCCGTCGGGCGCATAGGCCGGATGGACCGGCGAGGCGGCGAAGAGGTTGAGAACGTCCATCAGGATCAGCTCCTGATGCTGCTCCTCGTGGGCGAGGCCCAGGATCACCAGATCGCGCACATTGGGCTCGATCGCCCCGGCCAGCAGCCGCTCCATGGCGGCGTCGACGTGGGCGCGATAGGCCAGGACCTCGGCCGCCGAAGGCCGGGTCAGCAGACCGCGCGCGGGCCGGGGGTGCCGCGCGCCCACCGCCTCGTAGTAGGAATTGAAGAGATAGCCGAAGCGCGGATCGAACAGTTCATAGCCGGCCAGATTCGGCGTCAGAACGAAGGTCTCGAAGAACCAGGTGATATGGGCCAGGTGCCACTTGACCGGACTGGCGTCGGCCATGGACTGGGCGATCTGATCCTCGGGAGACAGCGGCGCCACGAGATCGAGGCTGCCGGCGCGCACCTTGCGATAGCGCTCGATCAGCGGCGGACGCGAAACCTTGGCGGGCGCCTCGACCGTTTCCACGGCCGGCGCGTCATCCGATGGCGCCATGGCCAAGCCTCCCGCTGGAAAGGTTCAGTTCTGGGTAGGTAGTGACGAATGAGCCGGCCCGCCAGATCGGAGGTTTCAACGCCGACGGCGCGCCAGGGTTGCAACAACGGCGCATACTGGCCCTCTGATTGGCTGGCGTGGCGGCATGCTGTCGGCGTCCAGCCGATTCAACATCGGAAGTGTTTCTGTTTTGTTCCGGGTCGTCAAGACCTTCGACGCGTTGCGGCCTCGCCCTCCGCGCGGGTGTCCGCCCGCCTAGGGGATCAGCAGCACCCTCCCCACCGCCTGGCGGCTCTCGATATAGGCGTGGGCCTCGGCCGCCTTAGAAAGGGGGAAGGTCTTGTCGATCAGCACCTTCAGTTCGCCGCGAGCGGCCTCGTCGATCAGGCGCTGGATATTGTCGTGCACGCGGTCGGTGGTGATCTCGGCGCCGAGGAAGACGCCGGAGAGCGAGCGGTTGCCGCCCATGAGAGTGGAGACGTCCACGTTCATCGCCTCGCGTCCGGCCGCTCCCACCATCGAGACCCGGCCGCGATAGGCGAGCGAGAGGATGCTGCCCTGCAGGGTCTGTGCCGCCGACGGAATCGACCACCAGGTTGACGCCCTTGTTGTCGGTCAGGCGCATGACGGATTCCACGACGTCGTCCTTCACGTAGTTGATGCCGTAATCGAGGCCGTGATCGTTCAGCCGCGCCAGGCGGGCATCGCTGGAGGCGGTGGCCAGCACGGTGGCGCCGGCGCGCTTGGCGAGCTGGATGGCGGCGACGCCGACGCCGCTGGCCCCGGCCTGGACCAGCACCGTCTCGCCGGCCTTCAGATGGCCGAATTCGAACAGGCAGTCATCGGCGGTGCCGAAGGTGACCGGGATCACCGAGGCGAGCCTCGGATCAAAACCCTCCGGCAGGGGCCAGGCGTTGCGCGCCGGCACCGAGCGAAGTTCGGCGTGCGAGCCGAAGGCGTTGACCGTGGCGACCTTCTGGCCGACGCGCAGGTGCTCCACCTCGGCGCCGACCTCGACGATTTCCCCGGCGGCCTGATAGCCGACGATGTGCGGCTTGCTGGCCAGGGCGCCGCGCCAGCGGTTAAGGGTGTCGCCGCCTTCGATGCTGACCGCCTCGACGCGGATCACCACCCCCTTGGGAAAGCAGGCCGGATCCGGAACCGTCTCATATTTCAGGACACTCGGTTCGCCGTTTTCGTAATAGACTGCCGCCTTCATCGTCGCGCTCCCTCGCAAGGCCGCGTTTCGGGCCTTTGCGCGTTCATGCAGCCCGGCGCGGCCGAAGGGAAGTTTGTTTTGATGAAGCTGGCCAAGCCCAGGATCGATATCGGCCTTTCCACCAACCTGCTCGAGCCGATGCTGAGGTTCTGGCAGGGCGAGGCGGGGCTGGCCTTCGACCACAAGCTGCCGATCCGGCGCGGCCAGGATCAGTATCGCCATGACGCGGCCGGATCGGTGATCAAGATCAACCATCACGCCGCGCCCCTGCCCGCCAGCCGACCGGCCGGCTATCGCGAGCTGATCGTCGCCAGGCCCGGCCTCGAGGACGCGCGGCGTCTGGCCGACCCGGACGGCAATCTCGTGCGCCTGGCGCCGCCAGGCGAGGACGGGGTGACGCAGATCGGCGTGCGCATCGCCGTGCGCGATCTGGCGGCGCACCGCCGTTTTTATGTCGATGTGCTGGGCTTTGAAGAAGAGCCCTGGGCGCACGGGGCGGCGTTCCGAGCCGGCGAGAGCCTGATCCTGGCGGAACCCTCAGCCGATGCGCCGGGCGACGCCCAAATCGCCGGCAAGGGCTGGCGCTATATCACCCTGCAGATCTTCAAGGTCGACGAAGACCACGCCCGCGCCCTGGCTCTGGGCGCCCGCGAGGGCATGGCCCCGGTCACCTTGGGCGACACCGCCCGCATCTCCATGATCCGCGACCCGGACGGCAACTGGATCGAACTCTCACAGCGGGCTTCGATCGTCGGTCCGCTCAAGTAGCGGATAATTGGGGCCCGAGGCGAATTCGATTGCGTCTTGGTCACAATCTGGCTAAATTGTGTGCAGATTTGGTCTGCCCAGTGCGCGTTAAGCGATCCCCAGAAATCACAATCGACGCGAGAAGCCTTACAATGAACCGGAAATTGTTGCTGTCGGCCGCCGTTGCGCTCGCCGCTTGCGCATCCCAGAGCCAGGCCAATACGATCGATTGGACGAGTTGGACGAGCGCCACGAACAGCCCCACCGCCGGCACGGTGAGCGGAACCGCCGGTGCCGTGAGCGTCACATATACAGGCGAGGTGCAAAGCCTCCAGGCCAACTATCCGAGCTGGACTCCGGCTAGCTCCTATACCGGCGGCACGGTTTCGAACGCCCCGCTTCAATCTGGCGGCATCATCCAGCTTTTCGGGGCGACGGGCGCCACTGACACCATCACCTTCTCGCACGCCGTGCTCAATCCCGTGATCGCGATCTGGAGCCTCGGCCAAGGCGGCGATCCGGCATCTTTCAACTTCAGCCAAACGCCGACCTTCGAAGCCGGCGGTCCCTCGGCCGAATATGGCGGGGGCGCGATCACGGTTTCCGGCAACGACGTCTTCGGCACGGAAGGCAATGGCGTGGTGCAGTTCACCGGCACATTCACCTCCATCACCTGGACGAACCCGACCTATGAGAACTGGTACGGCTTCACGGTCGGTATCGAGGCGCCGGAGCCGGCCGCCTGGGCGCTGATGCTGGCGGGCTTCGCCGGCCTCGGCGCGGCGATGCGAGCCGCCCGTCGTCGGACGCTCGCGGCCGCCTGATCGGCTTGCCGGCGGCCGCGTCGCCGGAAAAGCCCCCTACCCCGCCTTGACCTTGGCCGCCTGTTCGTCGGCATGCTTCTGGATCATGGCGCCGGCGGCCTGCATGGCCTTGCCCATGAACTCCTCGGCCCGACCGGTGGTGTAGTCGAACGAGGCCTGGCGGCTGACGTTGGCGTTCTTGAACACCGGGGCCACGTGCTCGGCCCAGAGCTGATAGGATTTGACGGTGTTGTCCCAGGTCGCCCAGTTGTGGGCCAGTTGCAGGAAGGCGCCGAACTTGCCCTGCTGGGCCTGCAGGCGCCTCACCTGGGCGATGGCGTCGTCGGGCGTGCCGATCACCGCCTGGCCGCTCTCGATCATCTGGTCGACGACGTCCTTGCCGTCCTCGCCGCCACGCGGCGCCAGGGGATTGATGCTGGCGAAATAGGCGTTCCATTTGGCGAGGCCCCAGGCGACATTGGCCCTGGCCTGCTCGCGCGTCTCGGCGATGTGCACCGGGCCGACGAGGCGCAGGCGGCGCGCGGTCCATCTCGCGGCCGTGCTCCCTGGCGATCTCGCAGGCGATCTTCCAGTTGGTGCCCAGCGCATCGAAGCCGCCGGAGTTGGTCGCGGCGACGCACAGCATGCCGAGGTCGTATTTGCCCGCCGCGCGGCCGCCGGACGGGCTGACGGCGCTGGCCACCACCACCTCCGGATAGGGCTTGGTGTAGGGCAGCAGGTGAGCGCGGGCGTTGACCAGATTGTACCAGTCGGTCTTCTCGGTCACGACCTCGCCCTTGAAGAGGCGCAGGATCACGGTGAGGCCTTCCATCATCCGGTCGCGCTGGGTCGTCGGATCGATGCCCAGCATCATGGCGTCCGACGGCAGCAGGCCCGGCCCGACGCCGAACATCACGCGGCCGCGCGTCTGGTGATCGAGCTGGATGATGCGGTTCGCCGCCATCAGGGGGTTGTGATAGGGCAGCGAGACCACGCCGGTGCCGAGCTTGATGCGCTTGGTGCGCTCGGCCGCGGCGGCGATGAAGAGTTCGGGGCTGGAGATGATCTCGAAGCCGGCCGAATGGTGCTCGCCGATCCAGGCCTCGTCATAGCCGAGCCGATCGAGCACCTCGATCAGCTCGAGGTCGCGATGCAGGGCCTCGGTGGGGTCGCGATCCAGCGGATGGAACGGGGCCATGAAGATGCCGTTGCGCATCGGAAATTCGGCCTCGGCGGCGTTGCTGCTTTCCATGTTCCACCCTTTCACCTGGCGCGGCTGCGAGCGCCGTTTTCCAGGCTGTAGCCAAGAATTTTAGAACACGCTATGAAAATCTCGCGTCATCGGACGGAGTGGACATGAGCGAGCGGATCTTGGTCATCGGCGCCGGCATCGCCGGCCTGTGCGCGGCCCTGGCGCTGGGGCCGACCGGCCGCGCGGTGACCTTGCTGGAGCGCGACGGCGCGCCGCCATCGGGCGACGCCGACGAGGCCTTTCGCGACTGGAACCGCCGGGGCGTGGGCCATCTGCGCCAGAGCCATGCCTTCCTGGCGCGCCTGGGCAAGATCATCAAGACCGACCACCCGCAGCTTCGCGAAGACCTGCTGGCCTTCGGCGTGCGCGAACTGGGCTTCGACGGCATGCTCACCCCGCCGCAGCGGGCGACCTACAAGCCCAAGCCGGCCGACGCCGACTTCACCCTGCTCACCAGCCGGCGCACGACCCTGGAGCTGGTGATCCGCCGCTATGTGGAGCGCCTGCCCAATGTCACCATCCGCTCCGGGCGCCATGGTGCGCCATCTGCTCACCCGGAAGGACGCCAATGGCCTGATCACGGTGACGGGCGTCGCCGGCGAGGACGAGACCGGCGCCGTTCGAACTGACCGCCGACGTGGTGGTCGACGCCGGCGGCAAGAACGGCTCGGCCATCGAGCAGCTCATCGAGGAAGGCGCGCCGATCCAGGAAGAGGGCGAGACCGCCGGCATCCTCTATTTCACCCGCCACTATCGGCTGAAGCCCGGCCAGAGCGAGCCGGCACGCGAAGGCAACCCGCCCTCGGGCGGCGATCTCGGCTACCTGAAGTTCGGCGTCTTCCCGGCCGACAACGGCTGCTTCTCGATCACCATGTGCACGCCGGAGATCGAATACGAGCTGCGCAAGGCGATCGTGCGGCCGGAGATCTGCGACAGCGATGATCGACAACCTGCCGGGCCTGAAGGTCTGGGCCAATGACGAGCGGGCCGAGCCGGTCAGCAAGGTGTTCGGCATGGGCGACCTGCTCAGCCGCTGGCGCGACCTGCGCCAGCGACGGCAAGCGCCGGCCGCGCTCGGCTTCTTCGCCGTCGGCGACACCCTGGTGCGCACCAATCCCCTCTATGGCCGCGGCTGCTCCTTCGCCGCGGTCGAGGGCTATATGCTGCGCGACATTCTGGACGAATCCGCCGATCCGGCGGCGCGGGCGCTGGCCTACGCCAAGCGGATGCGCAAGGAGCTCCGGCCCTACTATCTGGCCATGCGCCGGCAGGATCGCGGCTCCATCCGCCGGGCCGAACAGGCGCTGACTCCCGGTTACCGCCCGTCCCTGCGCTCACGCATCCTGCGCAGCTTCATCGAGGACGGCATCACCCCGGCGGTGCGGCTCGACACCGACATCCTGCGCGAGACCATGCGCGGCTTCCACATGCTCGAACATCCCGACGCCTGGCTGCGCAAGCCGGGCAATGTGGTGAAGATCCTGCGCTATTGGGCGCGCGGCAAGACGAAGAACGCCGCCGCCTATCCGCCCAAGGCCGGCCCGGAGCGCGACGAGATGATGCGGGCGCTGGAACTTTCCGCCGAGGCCGACGTGCTGATCCTGGCCGAACGGCGGCGGGAAGAGGCGGCGGGCGAGAAGCTGGCGGCGTAGGACTCGGACCAACCAAACCGCTACCGTCCTGGCCGGTCGTTAGTACCGGCCATCCATTGGGCTCGCGGCTTGCATGGACGTGCGCGCGCACGTCCACCCCGCGGAAGCGCGCGTATGGGTAGCCGGGACTTACGCCCGGCCATGACGTTTTGGGGGGTGATGGCTCAGAAAGGCCTCGCCCCCTACTTCGGATACACCCCCGCGGCGTCGGCCTGGGCGTTGAGGTGGGATTGCCAGGTGCCGTCGAGAAAGCTGTCGCGCATGTGCTCAGGGCTCAGGGTGGCGGCCTTGTCCATCTCGAAGATCTCTGGCGGCACGTACCAGTGGAGCTTGTCCGACCCGTAGGCCTCCCAGACGATCTTGGCGACCTCGATGGGCGGGAATGGCGCGGAACAGTGCCCTCCTTGGGCGCCCCGGCCGCCGTGCCGGGGCCGAGGATCGGCGTGTCGATCAGGCCCGGCAGGACGTCGGCCACCTTGATCGCCCAGCCCCTTGAACTCGATCGACAGGGCTTCGGTCAGGCCCTTCACCGCGTGCTTGGTGGCCGAATAGGTGGCGATGCCGGGGATGCCGAAGGTGGCCGAGGACGAGGAGGTGGTGAAGCACATCGAGCCCGGAGTCTGGCGCAGATATTTCACCCCCTCGTGGATGCCGATCAGCACGCCGATGAAATTGGTGTTGACCACGGCCATCACCGTCTCGAACGGCAGGTCGGCGAACAGGCCGCCGCCGCCGATGCCGGCGTTGTTGAACAGGATGTCGAGCTTGCCGTCGGTGGCTTCGGCGAAGGCGGCCAGGGCGGCGCGATAGTCCTCGCGATCGGTGACGTCGAGCCGCGGCACCACGCAATTGTCCGCGCCCAGAGCGTCCCTGCAGCGCCTCGAGGCCGTCGTCGTTGACGTCATAGCCGCCGACGAACCAGCCCTTGCCGGCGAACAGCAGGGCGGTCTGGTAGCCCATGCCCGAGGCGGCCCCGGTGATGAAGATGGACTTGCGGCCGCGGCTGGCGGTCATGGCAGGCTCCTTGAAATCGCGCGTTTGAGGGTCAGACGGCCCGGCCCTTGAGGCTCTCAAGCCAGGGGATCAGCAGGGCGTTGACCTCGGCCGGCCGCTCCTGCTGGGTCCAGTGGCCGCAGCCCGGCAGGACGTGGGCGCCCTCAAGATTGGGGACGAAGCCGCGCATGGTGGCGATCGGATCGCTCGAGGCGCCGAATCCGTTGTAGGCCCCGTCGCGCTCGCCGGCGATGAAGAAGGCCGGCTGGGCGAGCGTGCGGCCCTTGAATTGCTGGAGATAGTTGAAGTCGCGGGTGTGATTCCGGTAGCGGCTGAGCGGGCCGAAGAAGCCGGACTTCTCGAACTCGCCGACGTAGTAGTCGAGGTCGGCGCTGGTCAGCCAGGCCGGCAGCGTCTCCGCCGCCGGAAGTCCGTCCAGCAGGGCGGAACTGGCGTCCTTGTTCATCGGATAGGTGGAAAGGTCCATCTCGCCCGAAGCCAGATGATAGAAACGGCGCAGGAAGTCGCGCGGATCGGCGTCGAACACCGCCTCGGCCCGGCCGACCTCGCGGAAATACGACTGGTAGAAGAAGAGGTTCTTGTCGTCGAACGTCTCCTTGATGAAATCATCGAAGCTGCGCGCCGGAACCCCGGTGTAGATCACCGACAGGGCCGCCACGGCGCTGAACAGCTCGGGATGGATCAGGGCGGAGTTGTAGACGATCGGCGCCCCCCAATCGTGGCCGATCAGCACCGCCGGCGCACCGGGCGACAGCGCCCGCGCCACGCCGGCCACATCGTCGACGATGGCCTCCATGGAATAGTCGACGACTTCGGGGAACCGCGTCGAGCCGTTATAGCCGCGCACATCGATGGCGCAGGCGGTGAAGCCGGCCGCGGCGATCGGGCCGATCTGGTGGCGCCAGGAGTACCAGCTCTCGGGAAAGCCGTGGACCATCAGGGCCAGAGGCCCCTCCCCCTCGATCGAGGCGCGGATCTTGGCTTTGCCCGTGTCGACGATCTCAAACCGCGGCATGGTGTCCCCCTTCGTTGTTCAGCCGGATCCAAGAACCCAGCCGGCTTGGCCCTAAGGGTCGGCCATGGCGCCGGCGATTTCAATAGATTTTCGAAACAAGTTCTGATTTCCTCTTTCGCCATGAGCAGGCGCGAGGAAGCGAAGGCCGAGCGGCGGCGTCGGATCGTATCGGCGGCCCGCGACCTGATTCGCGAGACCGGCGATATCGGCCTTTCCATGCGCGCCATCGCCGCGCGGGCGGAGGTCAGCCTTTCCACGCCCTACAATCTCTTCGGCTCCAAGCGCGCCATCGTCGTGGCCGTGCTGGAGGATATCCGCGAATTCCACGAGCGCTTCGCGCGGCTGAAGGGCGTGGGCGCCACCGATCGGCTGTTCCAGGCCCTGGCCATATCCCTCGACTACTATGTCGAGGATCCTTCGTTCTATCGCACCCTGTGGACCGGCGTGTTCGATATGAGCGGCAAGGAGGCTCTGATCGATCTGGCGACGCCGGAGCGCGAGCGCCTTCTGGCTGGCGCTGCTGAACGCCATGGGCGAGGAAGGCGATCTCGCCCCCGGCGTCGACCGCGACCTGCTGCGCCAGGCCCTCGACATGGCCTTCGCCGGGGTGATGCTGAGCTGGGTTCTGGGGACACTCGAACCGGAGGAGCTGCTGCCGGCGGCGGGCTTCGGCTACGCCCTGGCGCTGCGCGGCGCGGCGAGCGCGGCCGGCGAGGCGCGCCTGGCCGAGAAGGTCGCCCACTATCAGGAACGGATGCAAAGATTGCGTCAGGCCAGCCAGGCGGCCTGATACGCGCCGATCAGTTTCAGACGGAGTTTCGATGGACCTCGATTTCAGCGCCGACGACCTGGCCTTCCGCGACGAGGTCCGCGCCTTCCTGGCCGAAAAGCTGACGCCGGAGCTCAGCGCCGCCGGGCGGGCGGTCACCAGCGTGTTCGTCGATCCCAAATACAGCCTGCCCTGGCAGAAGATCCTCAACGCCAAGGGCTGGGCGGCGCCGAGCTGGCCGAAGGAATACGGCGGCCCGGGCTGGAGCGAGGTGCGCCGGCATATCTTTTCCGCCGAACTGGCCAGGGCCGGCGCGCCCAGCCTCTCGCCCATGGGCCTGCGCATGGTCGGGCCCTGCATCATGCGCTACGGCACGGACGAACAGAAAGCCTTCTACCTGCCCCGCATCCTGGCCGGCGAAGACTACTGGTGCCAGGGCTATTCCGAGCCCGGCGCCGGCTCCGACCTCGCCTCGCTCCAGCTGCGCGCCGACAGCGATGGCGACGACTATGTGCTGAACGGCTCGAAGATCTGGACCACCCACGCCCATTTCGCCAACCGCATGTTCGCCCTGGTGCGCACCAACTTCGAAGGCAAGCCCCAGGCCGGCATCACGTTCGTGCTGCTGGAAATGAAGACGCCGGGGATCACCGTCCGCCCGATCATTACCCTGGCCGGCGAGCATGAGGTCAACCAGGTGTTCTTCGAGGACGTCCGCGTGCCCAAGGCCAATCGCCTGGGCGAAGAGAACGCCGGCTGGACGGTGGCCAAGTATCTGCTGGAGTTCGAGCGCGGCGGCGGATCGTCGCCGGGCCTGCTGGTCTCGCTCGGCCGCCTGCGGGCGATGGCGGAGGGTGAGGCCTCCGATCTCGACGGCGCCCTGATCGACGATCCCTTCCTGCGCGCCAGGCTGGCCGGGGCCGAGATCGCGGTCCAGGCCATCGAGGCCACCGAGCAGCGGGTGCTGGGCGCCCTGGCCTCGGGCAAGAACCCCGGCCCCTTCTCCTCCATGCTCAAGACCCAGGGCACCGAGGCGATGCAGCATATCGACGAACTGGCCATCGACATCGCCGGCGCCTATGCCGGGCGTGCATCAGCCGGCGGCGCGCGATCCGGAGACGAACGAAACGCCTGTCGGACCCGATCACAGCCTGATCGCCATGGCCCGCTATCTCAACAACCGGGCCGGCTCGATCTATGGTGGCTCAAACGAAATCCAGCGGGACATCATGGCCCGACTGGTGCTTGGACTTTAGGGCAAGGATACGCATGGACCTCGTCACCGAAACGCTCGGCCGCGCCGAGGGCGTGGATTTCAGCCAGATTCCCACGATCGGCGACATCCCCCGCTATCAGGCCCGCGTGCGGCCGGACGCCATCGCCCTGACCTTCGAGGGCCGGGAGAGCACGTTTGCTGAGTTCGACCGCCATACCAGCCAGGTCGCCAACGCCCTGATCGCCGCCGGGGTGAAGAAGGGCCAGCGGATCAACTACCTCGGCAAGAACAGCGACCACTATTTCGAGCTGCTGTTCGGCGCGGCCAAGATCGGCGCGGTGATGACGCCGATCGGCTGGCGCCTGGCGCCGCCGGAAGCGGCCTACATCGTCGAGGACTCCGGGGCCCCGCTCCTGTTCGTCGGCCCCGAAGTGATCGGCGCCGCCGCCGAGGCGGTCAAGCTGATCGCCACGCCGCCGGCCATCGTGGCCATGGAGGCCGGCGAGCCATGCCCACCCGACCTACGAAGCCTGGCGCGACGCCGCCTCCGACACCGACCCGCTGATCGCCATCGCGCCTTCGGACGTGGCCGTACAGCTCTACACCTCCGGCACCACCGGCCGGCCCAAGGGGGCCATGCTGACCCACGACAACATGCTGCTCGGCCGCCGCCGCGCCGCCGAGGCGAAGATGGACTGGAACGAGTGGGGCCCGACCGACGTCAGCCTGGTGGCCATGCCGGTGGCCCATATCGGCGGCACCGGCTGGGGCATCGTCGGGCTCTACAACGGCGCCAAGGGCGTGATCGCGCGGGAGTTCGATCCCTTCAAGGTGCTGGACTTCATCGAGGGCGACAAGATCTCCAAGATGTTCATGGTGCCCGCCGCCCTGCAGATCGTGGTGCGCCAGCCGAGGGCCCGGGAGGTGGACTACAGCCGCCTGAAGTTCATCCTCTATGGCGCCTCGCCCATTCCGCTCGACCTGCTGCGCGAGTGCATGGAGGTGTTCGGCTGCGGCTTTTGCCAGCAGTACGGCATGACCGAGACCAACGGCACCATCGTCTATCTGCCGCCGGAGGATCACGACCCGGCCGGCAACGCCCGCATGCGGGCGGCGGGCCTGCCCATGCCGGGCGTCGAGCTCAAGATCATCGACGCGGCCGGCGTCAGCCTGCCTGTCGGCGAGGTCGGCGAGGTCGCCACCCGCTCCACCGGCAACATGGCCGGCTATTGGCGGCTCGATGAGGCGACGGCGGCGACCATCGACGCCGAGGGCTGGCTGCGCACCGGCGACGCCGGCTACATGGACGAGGACGGCTATCTCTTCATCCACGACCGGGTGAAGGACATGATCATCTCCGGCGCCGAGAACATCTATCCGGCCGAGGTGGAGAGCGCCGTCTATGGCCACCCGGACGTCGCCGAGGTGGCGGTGATCGGCGTGCCGGACGAGAAATGGGGCGAAGCGGTCAAGGCCGTCGTCGCGCTCAAGCCCGGCGCCAAGGCCGATCCCGAAAGCATCATCGCCTTCGCCCGCACCCGCATCGCCGCCTTCAAGGCCCCCAAGACCATCGACTTCATCGACGCCCTGCCCCGCAACGCCTCGGGCAAGATCCTGCGGCGGGAGCTGCGGGAGCCCTACTGGGCGGGGCGCGAGAGAAGGGTGAATTAGACTCGAACCCCTCTACCACGCCAACGAGAGGAAACCCTCCCGAGGCTACATGAGGTGGGAGACCGAGGAAGTATGGGGCTGGCCCCGGGCAGCAACGCTGCAATTCGCCCATGACTGCTTTTGATGACGAAGCGGGCGTTGGCAACAAGTTCGCAGTGCAGTCCGTGCCTCGGCATGAACCTCGTGACGCGGGTGTTAGCATCTGCACTGGCGACCTCTTTGCTTGCTGCCGGTCGCCGCGATGACGTGAGAAAGCCCTTTAACGCCGTACGTTCACCTGACCCAACCGAGCACCGGAACGACTATTCGTGAGTTGGCCCACGCAGCGACATCGCAGTCGATATGCGATTTGACAGTGTGCACGCGCGCACGACTGTGGACTTCAACAGCGCCACCAAACCGCTCAACGGAAGACATCCCGGCACTCACCTCCCTCTCCGATATGGACCTACGCGAGAAGTGACGACTGCTACGAGGTTGTGCCAGCTCACCACATGAGCTCGCGATCCTGGACGGGAACCGCAGGAGGCCTGCTCCGACGCGAGGTCGCTTTCCTCGACGGCCAAGGCCTTGCTCGAGCAGGGTGCTCGACCCCACACGACAAAGGCCATGAACATGGCGGAGGGGTTTATTCGCGATCAGTGCCCCAGGTAGATAGCCGGGGCTTACGCGCCAAGCATGCGACAGTGAACCTTCCCAACCCGACAACGGCGGTTCTTACGTCGCAGACTTCTTGGCTACGCGGCCAATGTCGCGACAGAAGCCCGTTATATGGGGGCGGTTCAAATCCGCATTGTGTGTTTGATCTTGGGAAGATCGTCCGTGGCCTCTCACCCCGCCTTGATGTGGCGGGCGGCGGCGTCGGCGGTGTCTTCGGGGCGGGTGTTGAAGGCGATGGCGGCGTTGGGCGCGGCCCTGTGGACGATATTCACCACGGTCTCGAACAGCGCCAGGCTCTTGGGCGGGAGCCTCAGGCCGCCGCCGATCACCACACAGTCATAGGCGCCGCCCTTGAGGGCGTTTTCGAGCATGGCGTATCCGGCGGCGTCGGGCGTGATCATGCAGGTTTCGCCTTGCCAACCGCGTTCCTCGATCTTCGCCACGGCCACGGCGATACCGGCGTTGATCTTTTCGGCGTCGAAGCCGGGCGGCAGGGCGGGGTCGGAGAAGTCGACCGTTTCCGGCTTCTGGCCGACGAAGAATATGCGCGTCATCGGGTTCTTCCTTCGGGCGATGCCTACCGGGAAGGACGACGCGGCCTTGAGGACGCTCAGTCCCGTCTTTGAATTTTCCATAAATCGATACCCGCGCCATCCTATCGATCTGTTCGGCTCCGCGCCAATGCCGCCCGCAGCCCGAGGCGATGCTGGGGAGATTCTCCGCCGACAGCCGCGGGAGCCTTGCTGGGCCGCACGCGAGTAGCGCGTGCATTGGAAATCCATTTGGACCGCCGGCGTCCTCGCCGGCAGCGCGAAGCGCAGTCTTCCGATGAAAAAGACGCGGGCTTGCGCCCGTGCCGGCGAGGACGCCGGCGGTCCAAGGACGCACCCATTGCCGCGCGCGGGGCCAGCCGATACATCCTTCATAGGTTCAACGCCTTAGACAGGGGTGATCGATGGCAATTCGGACGAAACCGACCTTGTGGATGGCGCTTTGCGCCTTGCTCGCCGGCGCCGCGCCGGCCGCCGCCCAGACCGGCTTTCAGTGGGTGCGCAGCGCCACCGGGAGCGATCATTCCGGGCGGCGCCTATGTGGGCGGCCAGGAGGACGGCACGCCGCTGCTGATCTGCCGCGCGCCCTATCTGGGCGGCGTCTATCCGGGCAAGATGGTCAAGGGCAATTGCAACATCAGCTATGGCGGCCAGGAGATCTATCTCCACGACTACGACATCCTGGTCGGCCAGGGCGGCCAGTGGGCGCCGCCGCGGCCGGGTCTCGCCGGGGCGTTCATCGCCGGCTTCGAGAACGGCGGCCCGCTCTATCTGTGCCAGGCGCTGTTCCGCGGCGGACTGCACCCGGGCAAGATCTATGACGGCAAGTGCGACATCAGCTATGGCGGCCGGGAGATCCCGATCCGGGCCTACAACGTCTTCTATCTGGGGACGCCGACGGTGATGACGGTGGGCGGGCCGCCCTATCCGGCGACCCTGGTCTATCACACCGAGACCCACACCACGGTGAACCACTATTATCTGCCGCCCCCTCCCCCGCCCCGGCCGGCCTATGACCAGGCCGCCGCCGATCGCGCCGCGGCCCAGCAGGCGGCCTATCAGCGACAGCTGGACCAGCAGAAGGCCGACTATCAGCGCAAGCTCCAGGCCCAGCAGCAGGCGGCGGACAAGGCCGCGGCCGAAGCCGCCGCCGCTCAGGCGCGCGCCGAGGGCGAGGCCGAGGAGAACCGCCAGGCCCTGAAGGCCCAGGCGCAGGCCGAGGAAGAGGCCAAGAAGCAGGAGGAAATCCGGCGCGGCGAGGAAGAAGAAAACCGCATGGCCGCCGAGGCCCAGGCCAAGGCTCAGGCGGAAGAGGCCCGCAAGGCCGACGAAGCCAGGCAGGAAGAGATCCGCAAGGGCGAAGAGGAAGAAAACCGTATGGCGGCCGAGGCCGCGGCCAAGGCGCAGGCCGAGGAAGAGGCGAAAAAGGCCGACGAGGCGCGCCAGGAGGAGATCAAGAAGGGCGAGGAGGAGGAGAACCGGATGGCGGCCGAGGCGGCCGCCAAGGCCCAGTCCGAACCGCCGCCGCCCTCCGAGGACGCGCCAAAGGACGAACCGTCACCGCAATGAAACTTCAGACCCTCGCCTGTATGGCCGCGCTCGGCGCCGCCATCGCCGGGCCGGCTCTGGCCGCCGATCCCCTGCGCGCCGGCGCCGACGCCGTGCGCGACCAGGCCTTGGCCGACACAACGGGCTACGAGGTCGTCAAATCCCTCTCCACCGAGGTGGGGCCGAGGCTGGCCGGGTCCGAGGCCGCCGCCCGCGCCCGCGACTGGGGCGTCGCCAAGCTTAAGGCGCTGGGTTTCGCCAACGTCCATGTGGAACCCTTCCCGATCACCGCCTGGGCGCGAGGGCCGGAGTCGGCGCAAGTGACCGCGCCCTTTCCCGCCACCCTGGCCATCGTCGGCCTCGGCGGGTCGGTTCCGACCCCGGCGGACGGGATCGAGGGCGAGGTCGCCCTCTTCCACACCTATGCCGACCTCCTGGCCGGGCCGATCGGATCGCTGGCCGGCAAGATCGCCGTGGTGACCCAGCCGATGACCCGCACCCAGGAAGGCTGGGGCTACGGCGTCGCCAACCCCTGGCGCCGGTCGGGGCCGAGCGAAGCGGCCAAGCGCGGCGCCCTGGCCTATCTGGTCCGCTCCCTGGCCACCGGCGTCAGCCGCGAGCCGCACACCGGGGCCCTGAACTACCAGAAGGATGCGCCGCAAATTCCCGCCGCCGCCCTTTCGGTGATCGATGCGCAATGGCTGGACCGGCTGGCCGACAGCGGCGCGCCGATCCGCATTCGCCTCAAGCTGGCCTCCTCCACCCATCCGGCGACCGGCTGGACGGTGATGGGCGAGATCCCCGGGACGACCCATCCCGATCAGATCATCATGATCGGCGGCCACCTCGATAGCTGGGATCCGGGAACCGGCTCGATCGACGATGGGGCCGGCATTGCCATCGCCGTGGCCGCCGCCCGCCTGGCCGGCGCCGCGCCGCATCTTCCCCAGCGCACCCTGCGGGTGGTGATGTTCGGCGCCGAGGAGATGGATTTCACCGACGCCGCCCTCACCAAGGCCCACCTCGCCGAGGCGCCCAACATGGTCGTTATCAGCGAGATCGACACCGGGGCCGACAATGTCTGGAGCGTCCAGCTCCCCAAGGGCGCCACGGCCCTGCCGGAGATGAAGATCCTGGCCGCCAGCCTCGCGGCGCTGAAGATCTACATCAATCCCGATCCGCCCCGCTTCGGCGGCGAAGATATCGGCGGCCTCGTCGAGGCCGGCGTTCCTCTGGTCGACTTCCACCAGGACGCCAGCCGCTATTTCGACTGGCACCATTCCAGCGAGGACACCCTCGACAAGATCGACCCGGCCCAACTGGCACAGAACGTCGCCGCCTGGGCCGACTTCCTCTATATCGTCAGCCACAGCGATGTGAGCTTCCGGACGATGCTGACGCCGGTGGTTAAGTAGACGGCGGCTCCCCCCTCAATCCTCTATGCTGTCTTTCACGAAGTCGGCCAAGAGCGACGCCTGTTTGAAGAACGGGGTTTCGATTTCGCCTATGCCATCCGCGTTTTCCTTGACGCGGACCGCGTGGTCGAGATCGACGAGCGTTTCGACTACGGCGAGGCCCGATTTCAAGTGCTGGGCCGCATCGATGGACGCGTGTTCGCTGTGGTCTATACGCCTCGCGCCTCTCAACTCCGTCTCATATCGGCCCGCAAGGGCAACCGCAGGGAGATTCGCCGTTATGACTCGAGCCAAGCTAAGCGCTGACGGCGCCCTCACCGTGAAAGGCCAGCGCCTCGTGGCCCGGTTCGATGCCGAACGGGTGGATCGGACTACCGAAGCCGACATCGCGCGACAAAGCGCTGACGATGAGAGGGAGGCCAGCCGAGACGGCGCGGCCTATGCGCGACGCGTGCGCAAACGCACGGGCCTCACCCAGGCCGCCTTCGCTGGCCGCATCGGTGTGCCGGTCGACACCGTGCGCAACTGGGAACAAGGCAAACGCGCGCCCGCCGGCCCGGCCAAGGCGCTTCTCCGAGTGCTGGATCGCGCGCCAGAAGCCGCATTGGCCGCGCTGGGATAGAATGTGACGACGAATTGGCGGTGACGGAGGGATTCGAACCCTCGGTACGGCTTTACACCGTACAACGGTTTAGCAAACCGCCGCCTTCAGCCACTCGGCCACGTCACCCGCAAGGAGCGGTCCGATAGCCTGTTCGCCGGGGGCTGGCAATGCGCGCGGCGAGCGCAAGGCCGCCGGCTTTGGCTAGGCCCCGGCCAGCCACTCGCGCGCGGCGCGCTGGGCGTCGGCGATATCGGCCGGATCCATCTCGGCGCTGAGCTCCTTGCGGTAGATCTTGGCCTCGATGGAGCCGCGCAGGGCGGCGAGGTTGAAGAGGGTGTGGGCGCACACATAGTCCAGCGGCGCGCCATCCTGGCCGGTGGAATATCTCAGGCCGAGCTGGAAGAGCTCGTCGCCGCTGGGATGCGAACTGGGCGGCGGCAGGCGGCGGGGCGTTTCGAGAGTGGCTTCGCTGAGCATAGGCGACACCTTCCCTGATGGTGGTGTCGCCAGCCTTAGCGATTCGTGGTGAACCTTCGATTAACGCCGGTGTCGCGCGGGCGTCACGCTCACTCCACGCCGAGCTTGGCGCGCAGGATCTCGTTGACGGCGGCCGGGTTGGCCTTGCCGCCGGTCTCGCGCATCACCTGGCCGACGAACCAGCCGATCGCCTGGGGCTTGGCCTTCACGGCGTCGGCCTGGCCGGGGTTGGCGGCGATCAGCTCGTCGATCATCGCCTCCAGCGCGCCGGTGTCGCTGACCTGCGTCAGGCCGCGCGCCTCGACGATCTCGGCCGGCGTCCCCTCCCCGGCCCACATGTGGTCGAACACCTCCTTGGCGATCTTGGAGGAGATCACGCCGTCCTCGATCAGCTTGACCAGGCCGGCGATATCCTCCGGCGGGATCGGGCTGTCGGTCGATCTCCAGCCCGTCGCGCGGCAAGGCGGGCCAGCAGTTCGTTGGTGATCCAGTTGGCCACCAGCTTGGCGTCGCGGCCCGGCCGCCGCCCGCTCGAAGATAGTCGGCCCGCGCGCGCTCGATGACCAGCACCCCGGCGTCATAGGCCGACAGGCCATACTGCGCCTGCAGCCGCGCGCGCTTGGCGTCCGGCAGTTCCGGCAGGCGCGGCCTCGATCGCCTCGACCCAGGCCGGGTCCAGCTCCAGCGGCAGCAGGTCGGGATCGGGGAAATAGCGGTAGTCGTGCGCCTCCTCCTTGGAGCGCATCGAGCGCGTCTCGCCCTTGCCGGGATCGAACAGGCGGGTCTCCTGGCGCGATCGTGCCGCCGTCCTCGAGGATCTCGATCTGCCGGCGCGCCTCGTATTCGATCGCCTGCTGGATGTAGCGGTAGGAGTTGACGTTCTTGATCTCGCAGCGGGTGCCGAGCGGATCGCCGGGCCGGCGCACCGAGACGTTGACGTCGGCGCGCAGATTGCCCTTCTCCATGTCGCCGTCGCAGGTGCCCAGATAGCGCAGGATGGTGCGCAGCTTCTTCACATAGGCGGCCGCCTCTTCCGGCGAGCGCATGTCGGGATAGGAGACGATCTCCATCAGCGCCGTGCCGGCGCGGTTGAGGTCGACATAGGTGGCGTCCGGATCCATGTCGTGGATCGACTTGCCGGCGTCCTGCTCCAGGTGCAGCCGCTCGATGCCGCACGGTGAAGGTCGAGCCGTCGTCGCGCTCGACCTCGAGTCTCGCCCTCGCCGACGATCGGGTCCTTGTACTGGCTGATCTGATAGCCCTGCGGCAGGTCGGGATAGAAGTAGTTCTTGCGGTCGAAGCGCGACCACAGATTGATCTTGGCCTTCAGGCCCAGGCCGGTGCGCACCGCCTGCTCGACGCAGTGGCGGTTGATCACCGGCAGCATGCCGGGCATGGCCGCGTCGACCAGGCTGACCTGCTCGTTGGGCCCGGCGCCGAAGCCCACGGCCGCGCCGGAGAACAGCTTGGCCTTGGAGGCGACCTGGGCGTGGACCTCCAGGCCCAGGACGATTTCCCACGGGCCGGTGCGGCCCTCGATCAGTTTGGAATTGGTCTCGGTCATGGCCGCTCTTACACTGCCGCGCGGAAGATGGGGCGATGGCGTTGGAATGCGAAGGCGACGAAATGTCACCTCGGCGGGCTTGTTCGACCGAAAGCCGGTGCCTCTGCGCAATTATACGCGCGTCAAGGATGTTTCATGCGCACGATCTTCGATCGCCGGCCGTCGCCGGCCTCGCGCATCGGCCTCGCCGGCGCTCCGGCCGCCATGGCCCAGGCCGCCGCCGCGGACGCGACATCGCCCGGCCGCCAGGCCGGCCACGCCCTCGGTCGACTGCGACCACCGATCGGCGACCTGCTCGCCAACCCCGGCCGCCAAGGCCGGTGCTGGCCAAGGACCTGCCCAACCGCTGCTCGACCTATGACGGCCTCGGACCAGATCAAGGGCGATCGACGCCTGCGCAAGCGATCGTCCCAAGTTGCCCGTCAGGCCGATCTGGACGCGACGCCAAGCTGGCGGACGATCCAGGCCACCGCCGACGGCCGTTGCGAACGTCCACGCGCCTCGCGCGGCTCGAGCGGGTTACCGATCGCGAGCCATCGCCCGCGAGCCTGCGAAGGCGAGGCGCCGCCTACCACCACCGTCTCCGGCTTGGCCCGGAAGTCCGCCGCCTTCTCCAGCGCGCCGGCGAGCGAGAACAGCGTCCCCTCGTCCAGCGGCGCGGCCGATCAGCTGCAGGCCGAGCGGCAGGCCCTGGGCGTCGAGGCCGGCCGGGCACGCTGATCGCCCGGCAGGCCGGCCAGGTTCACCGTCACGGTGAAGATGTCGTTCAGGTACATGGCCACCGGATCGGCCGGCGTTGTCGCCCAGGCGAAGGCCGCCGAGGGCGCGGTGGGCGTCAGCAGGGCGTCGACCTTCTCGAAGGCCTGGTCGAAGTCGTCGGCGATGCGGCGGCGCACCTTCAGCGCCTTCAGATAGTAGGCGTCGTAGTAGCCGGCCGAGAGCACATAGGTGCCGATCAGGATGCGGCGCTTGACCTCCTCGCCGAAGCCCTCGGCGCGGGTCGTCTCATAGACGTCGGTCAGGCTCGCGCCGTCGACGCGCAGGCCGTAGCGCATGCCGTCGTAGCGGGCGAGGTTCGACGAGGCCTCGGCCGGGGCGATGATGTAGTAGGCCGGCAGGGCGTATTTGGTGTGCGGCAGCGAGACCTCGACGATCTCGCAGCCGGCGTCCTTCAGCCAGGCGACGCCCTTGGTCCCACAGCGTCGTCGATCTCGGCCGGCATGCCGTCGACGCGGTATTCCTTGGGCACGCCGATGCGCAGGCCCTTCACCGACTTGCCGACGAAGCTCGGGAAATCGGGCACGTCCACCGGCAGGCTGGTGGAGTCCTTCGGGTCGTGGCCGCTCATCGAGCGTCAGCAGGATCGCCGCGTCCTCGACCGTCTTGGCGATCGGCCCGGCCTGGTCGAGCGACGAGGCGAAGGCGACCACGCCCCAGCGCGAGCAGCGGCCGTAGGTCGGCTTGATGCCGACCGTGCCGGTGAAGGCGGCCGGCTGGCGGATCGAGCCGCCGGTGTCGGTCGCCGTGGCGCCCAGGCACAGGTCGGCCGCCACCGCCGCCGCCGAGCCGCCGGACGAGCCGCCGGGCGTCAGCGGCCGGTTGGAGCCGCGCGAGCGCCAGGGATTGACCACCGGCCCGAAGGCGCTGGTCTCGTTGGACGAGCCCATGGCGAACTCGTCCATGTTCAGCTTGCCCAGCATCACCGCCCCGTCGCGCCACAGATTGGCGGTGACGGTGGATTCGTAGGTCGGGTTGAAGTCGCCGAGGATGCTGCGAGCCGGCGGTGGTGCGCACGCCCTCGGTGCAGAACAGGTCCTTGATGCCCAGCGGCGCGCCTTCCAGCGGACCGGCCTCGCCCGCGCGCCAGCCGCGCGTCGGACGGCCGCGGCCATCGTCCAGCGCCTTGTCCGGCGTCTCCAGCACATAGGCGTTCAGCGCCCGCGCGGCCTCGATCGGCGTCGATGATGCGCGCGTGGTCAGCTCGACCGAGGAGAAGGCGCTTGGACTTCAGGCCGTCGAGGGCGGCCTTCAGGGTCAGGCCGGTCAGGTCGCTCATCATTCCACCACCTTGGGCACGACGAAGAAGCCGTCGTCGGACTTGGGCGCATTGGCCAGCATCGCGGCCGGCGTCGCCGCCTTCGGTGACCACGTCCTCGCGCATCGGCAGCGTCATGGCGACCGCCGAGGTCATCGGCTCGACGCCGTCGGTGTCGACCTCGTCCAGCTGCTCGATCCAGTTGCATGATGCCGTTCAGCTCGCCGGCCAGCGGCTCCAGCCGGTCCTCCGGCTCGCGGATGCGGGCGAGCCTGGCGACCTTGCGCACGGTCGCGGCGTCGATGGCCATCGGGGCTCCTTGGAATGGGCGATGAGCCGTTACCCGTCGCCGGCCCGGTTGTCCACGCGGGCGGCGGTGGTCCAGGCGGCGTCGACCGACCAGGCGGAAGACCCCAGCCCAATCAAACTGATGATCTCGACCGCTTCAGCGCGCGCGGCGGTGTTCAGTTCGACGTCGCGCGAGGCGAGTGTGGCGCCCAACCGCAGAGCAAGCTCGAGATAGGCGGCGTCATATACTGTGAGGCCATGTCGTTCGGCGAGCGCCAGGGTGGCCGTCCAGGCCCGCGCGGTGGCCGCCTCGTCAATGGCGATCGGCAGCGCGTCGAGATCGGCCAGTATCCGCGCGGGTTGCGAGGATGCAATCCGCCTGCGCCGCGCGGCGATAAGCAGCCCATTAGCGACCTCGAATCTCCATAGCGGCGGGACCACGGCGCCTTGGGTCGCCATCCACGCCTCGACGGCCTCGGCGCCAGGCAGTTCGCCCTCCTGCAAAGCGATGGCGAGGGTGTAGGAGGCGTCCAGAACCAGGGCCATCGGTCAGCGTCGACCGACCGCCGTCCAATCAAGAATTTCTTCGGTGGAGATCGGCGGACCCAGATGCTCGCCGGCGTGACGCCTCAACCGGGCGAACGCCCGCCGCGTGTCAGTCGCATCGAGACCCGACGAAACCGGGCCGAGCCTCGCGATGGCGACACCGCGATGGGTGATGGTGAACTCCTCGCCTCGCCGCGCGCGGTCGAGTAGCTGGGAGAACTGGTTCTTGGCTTCGAACGCGCCGATCTCGGTCATGAGCCGCCTCCACAGACCAGACTACAAGCTAGTCTGTTAACTATCAACCACGCCTCCCCGATTTGACAGGCGCCCCGCGCGGCGCGACAGCCCCCCATGGCTGTTCTTGACCTCCTCGAGCTTCCCGCCGCCCGGCCGACCGGCGCGCCGGTGTTCGGCCTCGATCTGGGGGAGAAAACCATCGGCGTGGCGGCGTCGGACAGGTCTCTGACCATCGCCTCCCCGCTCCAGCTCATCCGCAAGACCCAGTTCACCAGGGACGCCGAGGCGCTCTTCGCCTTGATGGCGGATCGCGGCGCGGAGGGACTGGTGATCGGCCTGCCGGTGAATATGGACGGCACGGAGGGGCCGCGCTGCCAGTCGGTGCGGGCCTTCACCCGCAACCTGCTTCGCCTGCGCGAGCTTCCCATCGCCTTCTGGGACGAACGGCTGTCCACCGCCGCGGTCAATCGGGTGCTGATTGACGAGGGCGACGCCAGCCGGGCGCGCCGGAGCCAGGTGGTCGACAAGATGGCGGCGGCGTGGATCCTGCAGGGGGCGCTGGACCGGTTGCGCGCCGCGGCCGCGAACCCTACAACAACGCTTTAATGACTGCTGCTCGCGCCCGGCCTCGAAGAGGTCCGCGCACCGGACCTTTCCCTTCCCGCGCCGCCATTTCCTGTCGGTCGACGATCTGATCCGGTTCAGGTGGCGCGACCTGCTCGATCTGGCCGACGGCTTCGTCGCCCTCAACCGCCAGAAGGCCAAGAAGCTCGACCTGCTCAAGGGTCGGACCCTGATGAACCTCTTCTTCGAGGCCTCGACCCGCACCCAGAGCTCGTTCGAGCTGGCCGGCAAGCGGCTGGGCGCCGACGTGGTCAACATGAGCCCGCGCTCCTCCTCGATCGTCCAAGGGCGAGACCCTGATCGACACGGCGGTGACCCTGAACGCCATGCAGCCGGACCTGCTGGTGGTGCGCCACGCCTCGTCCGGCGCGGCCTCCCTGCTCTCGCAGAAGGTCAGCTGCAGCGTGATCAACGCCGGCGACGGCCAGCACGAGCATCCCGACCCAGGCCCTGCTGGACGCCCTGTCCATGCGCCGCGCCTTCGGCCGGATCGGCGGGCCTGACGGTGGCGATCTGCGGCGACGTGCTGCACAGCCGCGTGGCGCGCTCCAACGTCGCCCTGCTGACCATGCTGGGCGCCCAGGTGCGGCTGGTCGGGCCGCCGACCCTGATGCCGACCGACGTCGACCGCTGGGGCGTCGAGGTGTTCCACGACATGCGCGACGGGCATCGCCGGGGCCGACGTGGTGATGATGCTGCGCCTGCAGCTGGAGCGGATGCAGGGCGCCCTGGTGCCCTCGACCCGCGAGTATTTCCGCTTCTGCGGCCTGGACCGCGAGAAGCTGGCGCTGGCCGCGCCGGGCGTGCGGGTGATGCATCCGGGGCCGATGAACCGCGGCGTGGAGATCGATTCCGACGTCGCCGACGACCTGGGCGTCAGCCTGATCCAGGACCAGGTGGAGATGGGCGTGGCCGTGCGCATGGCGGTGCTGGCCTCCCTGGCCGCCCGGCTGGACAACCGATGAGCCGCGCAGCCCATCGCCTTCACCGACGCCCGCCTGGTCGATCCGGCGAGCGGCTATGACGGGCCCGGCTGCCCTGGTCGTGGCCGACGGCGTGATCGCCGAGGTGAACCACGGCGACGGCGCCTGGCGCTCTGCGCAGCGACGTTCGAGGTTGATCGACGGCGCGCGGCGCCATGCTCTGCCCTGGCCTGGTCGACCTGCGGGTCAAGACCGGCGAGCCCGGGGCCGAGCCCAAGGAGACGCTGAAATCGGCGGCCCGCGCCGCGGCGGCCGGCGGGGTCACCTCCATCGTCGTCCAGCCCGACACCGACCCGGTGATCGACGATCCCTCGGTGGTCGATTTCATCCTGCGCCGGGCGCGCGACATCGAGCTGGTGCACGTCTATCCCGCCGGCGCGGCGACCAAGGGACTGGGCGGCAAGGCGCATGGCCGAGATCGGCCTGATGCGCGAGGCGGGCTGCGTCTATGTCACCGACGTCGACCGGCCGATCGCCGACTCCCGGGTCATGCGCCGCCTGCTGGCCTACGCCGGGAGCCTGGGCATGCTGGTCGCCCACCGCCCCGCCGATCCGTGGCTAGCCGACGGCGCGGTCGCCAACGAGGGCGAGTTCGCCGGCCGCATGGGCCTGGCCTCCGAGCCGGTCGGCCGGCCGAGACGATCATGCTGGAGCGCGACCTGGCCCTGGT
Source organism: uncultured Alphaproteobacteria bacterium (assembly GCA_963817995.1). Lineage (GTDB taxonomy): Bacteria > Pseudomonadota > Alphaproteobacteria > Caulobacterales > Caulobacteraceae > Acaudatibacter. The sequence goes on along the minus strand of CAWFQJ010000008.1, from coordinate 83,827 downwards.
GGAGCTCACCGGCGCGACGCTTGCTGGTGGACCAGATCAGCGCGGCGCGGCGCGCTGGAGAGTCTGGCGCGCGCCAAGGCCAAGGGCCTGCCGGTAATCGCCACCGCCTCGATCAACCATCTATCGTTCAACGAACTGGACATCGGCGACTACCGCACCTTCTGCAAGCTGGTCCCGCCCCTGCGCGGCGAGGACGACCGGCTGGCGCTGATCGAGGCCCTGGCCTCGGGCCTGGTGGACATCGTCGTCTCGGCTCACGCCCCGGCGCCGGCCGAGGACAAGCGCCTGCCGTTCGACGAAGCGGCGCCGGGCGCCGTCGGGCTGGAGACCCTGCTGCCGGCCCTGCTGACCCTTCACCACGAAGGCCGCGTACCCCTGGCCCGGCTGATCCACGCCGTGACCCTTGGGCCCGCCGAGGCCATTGGCTTGGAGGCTGGGCGCCTCACCGTCGGCGCGCCGGCGGACCTGGTGCTGTGCGACATCGACGCGCCGCGCCTGATCGACGCCGCCGAACTGATCTCCAAATCCAAGAATTCGGCCTTCGACGGCCGCCGGCTGCAAGGCCACGTGCTGATGACCCTGGTGGACGGCCGCATCGTGCACGAGGCCTGAGGGATGACCCCGATCGCGCCTTCACCCCTGGTCCTGATCGCCTGCCTGGCGGGCGGCTATCTGCTGGGCTCGATTCCCTTTGGCGTGATCGCCACGCGGCTGGGGCGCGCCGGAGACCTTCGCAAGATCGGTTCGGGCAGTATCGGGGCGACCAATGTGCTGCGCACCGGGCGGTGGGATCTGGCCGCGATCACCCTCGTGGGCGATGCCGGCAAGGGGGCGCTGGCGGTGCTGCTGGCGACCTGGTTCATCTCGCCCACGGCGGGCGTCATCGCCGGCGGCGGCGCGTTTCTAGGACACTTGTTCCCGATCTGGCTGGGCTTTCGTGGCGGCAAGGGGATCGCGACGGCCTGCGGCGTTCTCCTGGCCGTGGCGTGGCCGGTGGCGATCGCCGCGGGCCTGATGTGGTTGGTGATGGCGGTGATCTTTCGATACTCGTCCCTGGCCTCCTTGACGGCGACGGTGATCGCTCCGATCTGCCTCGTCTTGATATATCCTCACGCCTATCTGCCGCGTCTGTGGCTCCTGATCGCAATGGCGGCGCTGATCTTCATCAAGCACAAGGACAATATCCGCCGCCTGCTGGCCGGCGAGGAGTCGACGATCGGAGGCGCAAAGGCCGAGTCGCCGCCTTGAGCGCCGAGCCGATCGACGAGGGAGAACGGATTGACTGGCTGCGCCTGGCGCGCGCCGAATCCGTCGGCCCGGTGACCTTCACCCATCTGGTGGGCCGATACGGCTCGGCAAGCCGCGCCCTGGCGGCCCTGCCCGATCTCGCCCGGCGCGGCGGGCGTTCGACGCCGCCCCGCGTCCCCTCCGTGGCCGAGGCGCAACGCGAACTGGAGGCCGGCGCGGCGCTGGGCGCGCGGCTGCTCACCCCGCGCGATCCGGCGTTCCCGCGCCTGCTGGGCGTGCTCGATCCGCCGCCGCCGATCCTCTGGGTGCTGGGCGACGAGGCTCTGCTTGCGCGGCGGGCGGTGGGCATGGTCGGCGCCCGCGAGGCGTCATCCGCCGGCCAGCGCATGGCTCGAACCCTGGCCGCCGGCCTTGGCGAGGGCGGCTATGTGGTGGTGTCGGGCCTGGCCCGCGGCATCGACGCGGCGGCGCACCAGGGCGCCTTGGCGACCGGGACCATCGCCGTCCTCGCCGGCGGCGTCGACAGCGTCTGGCCGCCACAGAACGCCGAGCTCTACCAGGCGATCAAGGCCAAGGGCTGCCTCGTTTCCGAACGCCCTATTGGCTATGAGGCCCGGGCGCCGGACTTCCCGCGCCGCAACCGGCTTGATCTCCGGCCTTTCGCTGGGCGTCGTGGTGGTCGAGGCGGAGGTGAAGTCCGGCTCGCTGATCACCGCGCGCCTGGCCGGCGAGCAGGGCCGCGACGTCTTCGCCGTGCCCGGATCGCCACTCGATCCTCGGGCGCGAGGGACCAACGACCTGATCCGCCAGGGCGCGTGGCTGGTCGAGGAGGCGGACGATGTGCTGCGCGTCCTGGACGATCAGCCAAGCGTGTCGGAGCCTGAACCTCCTTCTTATGACGCCGGCGAAGGTGACGGCGACACCGAACCGCTGATCACGGCGCTGGAGAGCCTGCTTTCCCATACGCCCACGGCCATCGACGAACTGGCGAGAGCCGCCGGAGCGCCAGCTTCTCTGACGGCCGCGGCGCTGATGGAACTCGCCCTCGCCGGCCGCGCCGAACTGCTCCCTGGCGGTTTCGCGGTCAGGGTTTGACAAGCCAGGCTTCGGCGCTCATTTGCCGGCCTGCGTTGACAGAAGAGGGGGCTCGCCCCCACTTTCCCCCGCGTCGCCGATCCCTGGCGACCCTCATCCGCAAGCCTGGCGCCCTTATCCCGCATGAACGTCGTCGTCGTCGAAAGCCCGGCCAAGGCCAAGACCATCAACAAGTACCTGGGCCGGACTACAAGGTGCTGGCCTCGTACGGCCACGTGCGCGACCTGCCGTCCAAGGACGGCTCGGTGCAGCCCGACGAAGACTTCGCCATGAGCTGGGAAGTCGACGCCAAGTCGCGCCAAGCGCCTCTCGGACATCGCCGACGCGCTCAAGGGCGCCGACCGCCTGATCCTGGCCACCGACCCCGACCGCGAGGGCGAGGCCATCAGCTGGCACGTGCTGGAGGTCCTGAACCAGGCGAAGGCGATCAAGGGCGCCGACGGTCGAGCGGGTGGTGTTCAACGCCATCACCAAGTCGCGCCGTCACCGAGGCGATGAAGCATCCCGCGCGACATCGACATGGAGCTGGTGGACGCCTACCTCGCCCGCCGCGCGCTGGACTATCTGGTGGGCTTCACCCTCTCGCCGGTGCTGTGGCGCAAGCTGCCGGGCTCCCGCTCGGCCGGCCGGGTGCAGTCGGTGGCCCTGCGCCTGGTCGTCGACCGCGAGATCGAGATCGAGGACTTCAGGACCCAGGAATACTGGACCGTCGAGGCCGACGTCTCGGCCGGCGCCGATCCCTTCCTGGCCCGGCTGGTCAAGCACGAGGGCAAGCGGCTCACCAAGTTCGACCTGGGCGACGAGGCCTCGCGCCCAGGCCGCCAAGGCCGCGGTGGAGGCCGGCGCCTTCACGGTCACGGCGGTGGAGAAGAAGCCGGCCCGGCGCACGCCCGCCGCCGCCCTTCACCACCTCGACCCTGCAGCAGGAGGCCTCGCGCAAGCTCGGCTTCTCGGCCCAGCGCACCATGCAGGCGGCGCAGAAGCTCTACGAGGGCGTCGATATCGGCGGCGAGACCGTCGGCCTGATCACCTATATGCGGACCGACGGCGTGCAGTCGGCGCCCGAGGCCCTGGACGAGGCCCGCGAGGTGATCGCCGGCCGCTACGGCGCGGACTACGTTCCCGAGAGCGCCGCGCATCTACAAGACCAAGGCCAAGAACGCCCAGGAGGCGCACGAGGCGATCCGGCCCACCAGCCTGGCCCGCAACCCCGGCTCGCCTGCGCCTGGAGGGCGACCTCGGCCGGCTCTACGAGCTGATCTGGAAGCGGATGATCGCCTCGCAGATGGAAGCGGCGCGGATCGAGCGCACCACCATCGACCTGGAGAGCGCCGACGGCCAGACCGGCCTGCGCGCCACCGGCCAGGTGGTGCTGTTCGACGGCTATCTGGCGGTCTACGAGGAAGGCCGCGACGACGAAGCGGACGAGGACGGCGGCCGCCTGCCGCGTGGTTCGCGAAGGGCGCCGACGGCCAAGGTGCTCGCCGCCCGCGCCGACCAGCACTTCACCGAGCCGCCGCCGCGCTATTCCGAAGCCAGCCTGGTCAAGAAGATGGAGGAGCTGGGCATCGGCCGGCCCTCGACCTACGCCTCGATCCTGACCGTGCTGCGCGACCGCGACTATGTGCGGATGGACAAGAACCGCTTCGTCCCGGAGGACAAGGGCCGGCTGGTCACCGCCTTCCTGGAGCAGTTCTTCCACCGCTACGTCGAGTACGACTTCACCGCCGCCCTGGAGGAGAAGCTCGACCTGGTCTCGGCCGGCGAGCTCGACTGGAAGGCGCTGCTGCGCGAGTTCTGGACCGACTTCCACGCCGCCGTCGGCGAGATCGGCGAGCTGCGCATCACCCAGGTGCTGGACGCGCTCAACGAGGCGCTCGGCCCGCACATCTTCCCCGACAAGGGCGACGGCACCGACCCGCGCGTCTGCCCGACCTGCGGCACCGGGCGGCTGTCGCTGAAGACCGGCCGCTTCGGCGCCTTCATCGGCTGCTCCAACTATCCGGAATGCCGCTACACCCGGCCGATCGCCGCAGCGGGAGGCGAGGACGCGGCGGCGAGCGGCGACCGCGAACTGGGCGTCGATCCGGCCACCGGCCACGCCGATCTGGCTGAAGGCCGGCCGCTTCGGCCCCTATGTCGAGGAGGCGGCGGCGAGAAGCCCAAGCGCGCCAGCCTGCCCAAGGGCTGGCCGCCGGCCGCGATCGACCTGGACAAGGCCCTGCGCCTGCTGCGCCTGCCGCGCGAGGTCGGGCCGCACCCGGAAGACGGCGGCATGATCCTGGCCGGCATCGGCCGCTATGGCCCCTACGTCCAGCACGACGGGACCTACGCCAACCTCGCCGAGCGCCGACGAGGTGTTCGAGGTCGGCCTCAACCGCGCCGTCGCCGTGCTGGCGGAGAAGCGCGCCGGCGGCGGCCGTGGCGCGCGAGGCGGCGCCGAGGCCGCGGCCTGAAGGAGCTGGGCGCCCACCCGGTCACCGGCGAGCCGGTGAGCTGCTGGCCGGCCGCTATGGCCCTTACGTCAAGCACGAAGCGACCAACGCCAATGTCCCCAGGGGGGCCGACCCCGCGACCCTGACCCTCGACGAGGCGGTCGCCTTGATCACGGCCCGCGAAGGCGCGCCGTCAAAGCCCAAGCGCGGCGGTCGTAAGGCGACGACCGCGAAGGCCCCCGCCAAGACGGCGGCCAAGCGCAAGAAGGCGCCGGCCAAGGCCAAGGCCAAGGCGCCGGCGAAGAAGACGGCGTGATCGGCGTCTAGGGCGGATGGCCAAGCCTCACCGGGGCCGACGCCCGCCGACGCCCCGCTCTCCAAAACGCACGAGCCGTGCCGACGAGCCGCCGCCGGTGGGCGTCGTCGATGTGGTCGAGCGCGACGCCGACGGCGACCTGTTCGTGCGGCTGGCCAAGGCCGGCGACGACGCGCCCTCGATCCGGCTCGCGCCGGGCCGCGGCGAAGCGGCGGCCGGCGCGCCGGGCCTGGGCGACCGGCTGCTGGTGCGCTTCGAGACGCTGGAGAACGGCGAGCTCGAGGCCCGGCTGATCAAGCGGCTGGGCCAGAGCGCCCACCGGATCCTGGGCGTGGTGCGCAAGGCCCGCCGCGAGATCCGCGTCGAGCCGGTGGACCGGCGCTCCAAGGAGAGCCTGCTGCTCGCCGGTCCCGAGGCGCGCGACCTGCGCGACGGCGACCTGGTGCTGGCCCAGGTCGGCGGCGCCGCCGAGCGCCGCTACGGCCCCAAGCGCGGCAAGCTGCTGGAGGTGGTCGGCCGCGAGGACGATCCGCGCGCCGCCTCCCTGATCGCCATCCACGCCCACGGCATCCCCACCGGCTTCTCCGCCGGAGGCCGAGGCGGAGGCCGAGGCCGCCGAGCCGCCGACGCTGGCCGGCCGCACCGACCTGCGCGACCTGCCGCTGATCACCATCGATCCGGCCGACGCCCGCGACCACGACGACGCGGTCTTCGCCGAGCCGGACGACGATCCCGAAGAACCCGGGCGGCTGGATCGTCTGGGTCGCCATCGCCGACGTCGCCGCCTATGTGCGGCCGGGCTCGGCGCTCGACCGCGACGGCGCGGGAGAAGGGCAACAGCGTCTACTTCCCCGACCGGGTCGAGCCGATGCTGCCCGAGCGGCTGTCCGCCGGCCTGTGCTCCCTGCGCGAGGGCGAGGACCGCGCCTGCCTGGCCGTGCGCATGGTGTTCGACGCCGAGGGCCGCAAGCGCAGCCACCGGTTCGTGCGCGGCCTGATGCGCTCGGCCGCCAAGCTCTCCTACGAGCAGGCGCAGGCGGCCATCGACGGCCGGCCGGACGACGACGACCGGCGCCGCTCATGGAGCCGGTGCTGACGCCCGCTCTGGGCCGCCTATGCGGTGCCTGAAGAAGGGCCGCGACGCGCGCTCGCCGCTGGACATCGAGTCGCGCCGAGCGCCGGATCATCCTCGGCGCCGACGGCGAGGTCGCCTCGATCACGCCGCGCGCCTCGCTCGAAGCGCACAAGCTGATCGAGGAGATGATGATCCAGGCCAACGTCTGCGCCGCCGAGACCCTGGAGCAGCGCCGCTCGCCGCTGATCTACCGCGTCCACGACGCGCCCAGCGCAGGAGAAGCTGCAGGCCCTGGCCGACTTCCTGGCGACGCTCGGCATCCCCTGGACCAAGGGCGAGGCGGCCGCGCACCGACCGCTTCAACCACCTGCTGGACCAGACCCGCGGCGGGCCGCACGCCGAGATCGTCAACGAGGTGGTGCTGCGCACCCAGATGCAGGCGATCTATTCGCACCGACAACATCGGCCACTTCGGCCTGAACCTCGACCGCTACGCCCACTTCACCTCGCCGATCCGCCGCTACGCCGACCTGATCGTGCACCGGGCGCTGATCCGCGCGCTGGGGCTGGGCGACGACGGCCTGACCGACGACGACATCGCGCGGCTGAAGGACACCGCCGAGCACATCACCCTGGCCGAGCGCCGCGCCATGGCCGCCGAGCGCGACGCCACCGACCGCTATGTCGCCGCCTTCCTGGCCGACCGGGTGGGCGCGAGTTCGAGGGCCGGATCACCGGCGTCACCCGCTTCGGCCTGTTCGTGCGGCTGGCGGAGACCGGCGCCGACGGCCTGGTGCCGGTCTCGACCCTGGGCGACGAATACTTCATCCACGACGACAAGGCTCACGCCCTGGTCGGCGAGCGCACCGGCGCGCGCTGGCGGCTGGGCGCGACGGTCGAGGTGCGGCTGCGGGAGGCGACGCCGATCACCGGCGGCCTGCTGTTCGAGATGCTCAGCGAGCCCGAGCCGCGCCGACCCCAACGGCGCCGCGGCCGAGGCTGGGCGTCCGCGGCCGAGGAACCCGTCCCGGCGGCGGTCGCGGCGGATCCTATCGCGGCCGCCGGTCAAAATAGGCCGGCGCCGGAAAGCCCGCCAAAGACACCCAGTAGGCAGGTCACCGAGGAGACGGCGAGCACCAACCAGAAATACCAGCCCTTCAGCCGGCGCTCTTCCGGCAACGCCTTCACCGCCAGGGCGATGAGGAAGCCCAGGACGACGGGCAGCAGCAGGGCGTTCATCACCTGGACGCCGACGTTGAGCGACACCAGATTGGGGGCCACGCCCACGGCCAGGGCCGCGCCGATCACCGAGATGGCGTAGACGGCGTAGAACCAGCGCGCCTCGAACGGATGGTGCTCCAGCGAATGCTTATAGCCGGTGACCTCGCCCAGGCCCCAGGCCAGGGCCAGGGAGCAGACGATCGCCGCCACCATGCCGGCGCCGACGATGCCCAGGCCGAACACCAGTTTGCCGACGCCGACGCCCAGATAGGGCGTGAGCGCCGCGCTGAGGTCCCCCACCGTGCTGAGAGAGGCCTTCGCCGTGATGGGCGGCGATGGTCGCGGCGGCCGCCACCAGCACCGCGGCCATCACGAGCTGGGTGACGATAGCGCCGACGGCGGTGTCCCAGCGGGCGGCCGTCAGATGCTCGGGACGCAGCTTCTTATCGGCCACCGCCGACTGCTGGTAGAAGACCATCCACGGCATGATCACCGCGCCGATATTGGCGGCGACGAGATACATGTAGTCCTTGTCGGCGAAGGGAATTCGCACCGACTGGGCGGCCATGGTCGCCAGGTCCGGATGGGCGACCCAGGCGACGCCGAAGAAGGCGAATTCGAACAGACCCACGGCGATGGCCGCTCGCTCGACCCGGCGATAGGAGCCGGTCATCACGATCAAGAGCAGGGCGCCGGCGGCCAGGGGCAAGGTGATGTAACGCGGCAAGCCATAAAGCTCGCCGACGCCGGCGACGCCGGAGAGCTCGGTCAGCAAGGCGCCGCAGGTGGCGATCGCCAGCCCTGCCACCGACACCCACGCCCAGGCTCGGCCGAAGGTCTCGCTTGATCAGTTCGCCGTGGCCGCGCCCGGTGAAGATGCCGAGCCGCACGGTGAGCTCCTGCACCATGAAGAGGATGGGGATGAGCAGAACCTGCAGCAGCAGCAGGCGATAGCCCCACTGCACGCCGCTCTGGCCGGCGGTGATGATGCTGCCGACGTCGGTGTCGGCCAGCATGACCACGATCCCGGGCCCGAACACCGCGACGAAGCGCGCCGCGCGTGCGCGGTCGAACCATTGTCCGGTGGCGTTGGCGGAGGTCACGCTCAGGTCAGTCTCGGGGGTTTTTGAGAATGGATCGCAAGAGTTGTCTTGCTAAAGGAACCGAGCCGATTGTCAACGCGGCCTCCGGCGATTGCATAAGCCTTTCCCGTGACGCTGGGGAAGACTTTCCTCGCCAGCCACGCGCGGCCTAAGGTCTTACATGACCGAACACGCGTTTGACGATCTGGGGCCCGCGCCGGCGCCATCAACCGGCGGCGCCCGGGTCGTGCGCCCGCGCGACGCCGCCACCCTGATCCTGATCCGGCGGGATCGCGCCAAACCCCGGGTGCTGATGGGCCGACGCCATCGGCGGTCACGACTTCATGCCCGACAAATGGGTTTTTCCAGGCGGCCGCATCGACCGCGCCGATTTCCGCGCGCCCTACGCGAGCGATCTTCGGCCCGAAGTCGCCGCCCGCCTGGAAAAGACCACCTCCCCTGCCCGCGCCCGCGCGCTCGCCCTGACGGCGGTGCGCGAGACCTTCGAAGAGGCGGGCCTCTTGCTGGCGAGACCCGCGCCGGCGCGCATCGCCGCCGGGCCCTGGCGCGAATTCCTGGCCCAAGGCGCCCTGCCCGACCTCGCGGCCCTCGACTTCGTCGCCCGGGCGGTCACGCCGCCGGTCTCGCCCAAGCGCTTCGACGCCCGCTTCTTCATGGCCGAGGCCGAGCGCCTGCTGAGCCTGGAGCGCCAGGCCGATTGCGGCGAACTCGACGAGATCGCCTGGGTCGAGCTGGACGAGGCGTTGGCCCTCGACCTGCCCAGCGTCACGCGTTTCGTTCTCAAGGAGATCCCGCTACGCCTCGCCGATCCCAGTCGGCCCGCACCGTCTCTGCGCTTCGCGCGCGGCCGCCAGCAGCTTGTTCATCTTTGACGCCGACATAACGCGCCGTTGACTTTGGGTCGGCGATTCGTATTGTCCGCGCCTTCTTAAATTCGACCGGCTTCGCGCCGGGTCCTCAAGGATCGACGAGACCATGGCTAAGCCGGCATCCATCAAGATTCGCCTGAACTCCTCGGCGGATACCGGCTTCTTCTATGTCACCAAGAAGAACGCCCGCACCATGACCGAAAAGATGGTGGTGAAGAAATACGACCCGATCGTGCGCAAGCACGTCGAGTTCAAGGAAGGCAAGATCAAATAAGGGCTTAGGCCAGCCCTTGTATCGAGCGCCCGCCTTGATTGGCGGGCGTTTTTGATTTAGCGCTCTATTCCAGCAGGCCCCGGATCGTCGCCAGGAAATGCGACACCGAGATCGGCTTGGCGATATAGGCTTCGCAGCCGCCTTCCAGGATCCTCGCCTCGTCGCCACGCATGGCGAAGGCGGTGATGGCCACCACCGGAATGTGGGCCAGGGCCGGCTCTTCCTTGAGCCATCGTGTGACTTCCAGGCCGGAAATGGCAGGGAGCTGGATATCCATCAGCACCAGATCGGGGACATGGCGACGCGCCAACTCGAGCGCCTCCAGGCCCTCGCCGGTCTGGAGGATCGCATAGCCCTGTGCGGCGAGCAGATCATGAAAGAGCTTCATGTTCAGCTCATTGTCCTCGACGATGAGGATCGTCTTGACCATGGAGACCGAGATCCAAAAAGCTCCGTCCCGGCGGTCGCGACTCGCCGGAGACATGTTTCCGCTTCGTCACTCACACCAATATCCTTAAGCTCGGGTTAGCTCGCGAAAGACGCCCCGTGCCGATCGACCCCGCTCTGCCGCCCGAAATCGCCCTGGTCGCGATCGATGAGACCGCGCCCCTGCTCGTCGTCGACGTCGACGAGGTGCTGGCCATGTTCATGCAAGGGTTCGAGCGCTTCGTCGGCGGCCACGGCTATGAGATGCGGATCACCAAGTTCGCCCTCTTCCAGAATATCTTTCACGCGGGCGGCGACGACTGCGTCGATCTGGACCGCGGCCGCGAGCTGTTCGACAGCTTCTTCGCCACCGATGTGGAACATATCGACGCGGCGCCGGGCGCGCGGGAGGCGCTGGCCGACCTGGCGAGAGAGGCCACGATCGTGGTCCTCACCAACGCGCCGGCGCATGGCCGCGAGCCCCGCGCCCGGTGGCTGGAGAGCCGCGGCTTTCCCTATCCGCTGATCATCAACGCCGGCCTCAAGGGCCCGGCGGTGGCGGCCCTGGCGGGGCGGACACGCGGACCCACGGCCTTCGTGGATGACCTGCTGCCCAATCTGGAGTCGGTGGCCGAGCGCGCGCCGGCGGTGAGACGTTTCCAACTGGTGGCCGACGAGCGGCTACGCCCGTTCGCGCCGAGCGCGCCGGAGCGGCATGTTCGTCTTGACGATTGGCCGAGCCTCGGCCCGGCGATCGGCGCGGCGCTGCGTGTGCGGGTCTAGCCTTGCCGAGCCTTTGCCGCGACTGCCTGACGCTGGAGGCATCGACGGTCCGGCGTTGCAGCCGCTGCGCCTCGCCGCGTGTGGTGGTGCATGCGGAGCTGACGAGCCTCGCCATCGGCCATCTGGACTGCGACGCCTTTTACGCCTCGGTGGAAAAACGCGATCGACCGGAGTTGCGCGACCTGCCGGTGATCGTCGGCGGGGCCAAGCGCGGCGTGGTGACCACGGCCTGCTATGTGGCCAGGCTCTCGGGCGTGCGGTCAGCCATGCCGATGTTCAAGGCGCTGAAGCTCTGCCCCCAGGCGATCGTCATCCGGCCCGATTTCACCAAATATCGCGCCGAAAGCCGGCGGATCTTCGAAAAGCTGCGGGCCGCGACGCCGCTGGTCCAAACCCTGTCGCTGGACGAGGCGTGGCTCGATCTTTCCGGCACCGAGCGCCTGCACGGCGCGCCGCCGGCATTGACCCTGGCCCGGCTTCAGGGCGAGATCGAACGGGAGGTCGGCATCACCGTCTCGATCGGCCTAGCGCCCAACCGGTTCCTCGCCAAGATCGCCTCGGAGCTGGATAAGCCCCGCGGCTTCGCGGTGATCGGCGAAGCGGAGGCGGCGGAGGTGCTCGCCCCTCGCCCGGTGTCGATCCTGCCGGGCGTCGGATCCGTGTTCGCCAGACGCCTGGAGGCGGCAGATCTGAGCACCGTGGGTGACCTTCAAAAGGCCGACCCGGCAATGATGGCGCGGCGATTCGGCGAGAATGGCGCACGGATCGCCCGATTGTCGCGCGGCGAGGACGCTCGGGCCGTCGATCCCGATCAGGAGCGCAAGAGCCACAGCGCCGAAACCACCTTCGAGGAAGACCTGACCGAAATCGTCGACCTGGAAGATCGTCTCTGGCCGCTCTGCGAGCGGGTGTCGCGTGGCGTGCGGGCCGAGAAAATCGCCGGCAAGGTGGTCACGCTGAAGCTGCGCGGGGCCGACTTTCGAATCATCACCCGGCGCAAGACACTCCCGGCGCCGACCCAGACCGCCAAGGTGCTGTTCGCCGTGGCCAGGGAGTTGCTCAAGTCGGAGGCAGCAGGGCGCGCCTACCGGCTGATCGGCGTCGGCCTATCGAATCTTGTGGACAGCGCCGCGCCGGCGTCAGACCTCTTCGATGAAGGCGAAGTCAGGGCCAGAATCGGCGAGGAGGTGCTGGACAGGCTAAGAGCGCGTTTTGGCCCAGGAGCGGTGGTTAACGCCCGAGGCCTGCGACGCGAGCCTCGTGGAAAGCGCAAAGGTGGGGGCGAATGAGCGCCGGGCCTTGAATGGCCCTTCCAATGGGGCGATGATTCCATATCTAATGGCCCCGGAGGCCAGACACCTCCGGCGTTGGAGAGCCGTCGTGGCGGATAAACAGCAAGGTGGACAGACCATCGGAACGGGTACGGCCGTCGTCACCCAGACGAAGACCAAGACCCAGAAGCCGTCGATGTATCGCGTGTTGATCTTGAACGATGACTACACGCCGATGGAATTCGTCACCTATGTGCTGGAACGATTCTTCAACAAGTCGCGTGAAAGCGCCGTGCGAATCATGTTGCATGTTCACCAGAACGGTGTCGGCGTGTGTGGAGTGTTTACCTACGAAGTCGCGGAGACAAAGGTCGCTCAGGTGATTGAAGCGGCCCGGCGCCACCAGCACCCGCTCCAGTGCACCATGGAAAAGGATTGAGAGGTCCCATTTGCCTTCGTTCTCACGCAACCTCGAAGAATCCCTGCACCGCGCCGTCGCCTATGCGACCCAGCGAAAACACGAATATGCGACCCTGGAGCATCTGCTCCTGTCGCTGATCGACGACACCGACGCCGCCGCGGTGATGCGCGCCTGCGACGTCAATCTGGCTGACCTCAAAAAGAGCCTCACCCAGTACGTCGACACCGAGCTGAAATCCCTTGTGGTGGACGACGGCGAAGACGCCAAGCCGACCGCGGGTTTCCAGCGGGTGATCCAGCGGGCGGTGATCCACGTCCAGTCGTCCGGACGCGACGACGTTACCGGCGCCAATGTGCTTGTGGCCGTGTTCTCCGAGCGCGAGAGCCACGCGGCCTACTTCCTGCAGCAGCAGGAGATGACCCGCTATGACGCGGTCAATTTCATCGCCCACGGCATCGCCAAGAAGGCCGGCGCCTCGGAAGTGCGGCCGGCCAAGGGCGCGGGCGACGAGGACGAAAAGCCGGCGGTGAAGACCGGCGGCGAGGCCCTGGAGGCCTATTGCATCAACCTCAACGAGAAAGCCCGCCAGGGTAAGGTCGATCCCCTGATCGGCCGCACCAACGAGGTCGAGCGCTGCATTCAGATCTCTGTGCCGCCGCACCAAGAACAATCCGCTGCTGGTCGGCGACCCGGGCGTAGGCAAGACCGCCATCGCCGAGGGCCTGGCGCGAAAGATCGTCAGCCATCAGGTGCCGGACGTCCTGGCCGAGGCGACTATCTTCAGCCTGGATATGGGCTCGCTGCTGGCCGGCACCCGCTATCGCGGCGACTTCGAAGAGCGCGTCAAGCAGGTCATCAAGGAACTGGAGAACCACGACAACGCGATCCTCTTCATCGACGAAATCCATACGGTGATCGGCGCCGGCGCCACCAGCGGCGGGGCCATGGACGCTTCGAACCTGCTCAAGCCGGCCCTGGCCTCCGGCACGCTTCGGTGCATGGGCTCGACCACCTACAAGGAGTTCCGCCAGCACTTCGAAAAGGACCGCGCCCTGGTTCGCCGGTTCCAGAAGATCGACGTCAACGAACCGTCGCTGGAAGACACGATCAAGATCCTCAAAGGCCTGAAGACCTATTATGAGGAATTCCACAAGCTGAAATATACCGCCGAAGCGCTCAAGGCGGCGGTGGAGCTTTCGGCCAAGTACATCACCGACCGCAAGCTGCCCGACAAGGCCATTGACGTGATCGATGAGGCGGGCGCCTCGCAAATGCTGCTCCCCGAAAGCCGGCGCAAGAAGGTGATCGGGCTCAAGGAGGTCGAGGCCGTGGTGGCCAAGATCGCCCGTATCCCGCCAAAGTCGGTCTCCAAATCGGACACCGAAGCGCTCAAGCAGCTCGAAACCGATCTCACCGGCGCGGTCTTCGGCCAGCCCGAGGCGATCCAGCAGCTCTCCTCGGCCATGAAGATGGCCAGGGCCGGCCTGCGGGACGCCAACAAGCCGATCGGCTGCTATCTGTTCTCTGGCCCCACCGGCACCGGCAAGACCGAGACGGCGCGCCAGCTCTCCCAGACCCTGGGCATCGAACTGCTGCGCTTCGACATGAGCGAATACATGGAGCGCCATACCGTGAGCCGCCTGATCGGCGCGCCTCCCGGCTATGTCGGCTTCGACCAGGGCGGCCTCTTGACCGACGCGGTGGATCAGCATCCCCACGCCGTCGTCCTCCTCGACGAGATCGAGAAGGCGCACCAGGATGTGTTCAACATTCTCCTGCAGGTCATGGACCACGGGGTGCTGACCGACGCCAATGGCAAGAAGGTGGATTTCAGGAATGTCATCCTGATCATGACCACCAACGCCGGCGCCTCGGACGCCCAGCGCAATTCCATCGGCTTTGGCCGCGGAAAGATGGAGGGCCAGGACGAGGAAGCGATCAAGAAGCTGTTCACGCCGGAATTCCGCAATCGGCTCGACGCCATCGTGACGTTCAAGCCGCTGACGCCGGAAGTGATCCGCCTGGTGGTGCAGAAGTTCATCCTGCAGCTAGAAGCCCAGCTGGCCGACCGCCACGTCACCATCGAGACCTCCGAGGAGGCGGTCGACTGGCTGGCCAAGAACGGCTTCGACGAGCTCTATGGCGCCAGGCCTCTCGGACGGGTGATCCAGGAGCAGATCAAGCGGCCGCTGGCGGACGACATCCTGTTCGGACGCCTGGCCAAGGGCGGCCACGTCAAGGTCGGCCTCCAGGATGGCAAGCTCACCTTCGCCTTCGACGATAAGACCGCGCCGCCGCCGGCGGCCGAGACCATCGACGACGAAGCGGTGGACGAGGCCGGACCGGAAGAACCGGCGCTGGTGTGATTTGGAGGGTGGCGCTCTGACGCCACCCTTGTCACGCCACCCTCGCCCCGATCTCCGCCGCAAGCACTTTCAACTCGGCCATATCCCCCATCGCCGCGGCATGACGGGCGAGCTCCACGCCCTGCCAGCGGGGAATGATGTGGAAGTGGAGATGAAAGATGGTCTGGCCCGCCGGCGCGCCGTTGAACTGGGTGACTATGATTCCGTCCGGCGTGAGGGCGGCGTTGACGGCGCGGGTGACGCGCTGGACGGTGGCCATGACCGCTTGAAGATCGCCCGGGACGATATCGAGGATGTTGCGGGCGCGGGCGCGCTTGTGGATCACCAGGGTATGGCCACGCGCCTGGGGGAAGGCGTCCATGAAGGCCAGGGTGTCGTCGTTTTCGAACACCTTGGCCGCCGGAACTTCGCCGCGCACGATGCGGGCGAAAATGTTTGCCTCATCATATTGGCCGTCGAGACTCATGGGCCTTAAACTCGCGCGGTTGGTAAGAGCCCCCTCCTAACAAGTCCGGCGCCTGGGAACCATGACCGAGCCAAACCTCACGCAGCGACAAGCCAAGTGGTTCGCTTCCGTACGCGCCAGCCTGGAGCGCGACACGGGCAAGACCATGGCCCAGTGGGTGGAGATCGCCAAAACCTGCCCCGAGACCGGCCATCGCGCGCGGCTCAAATGGTTCAAGGACACCCACGGTCTGCTGCAGAACCGGGCCTCCCAGGTGATCTCCGAGGCCTTCGGTTCGACCATGTCATGGAGCGAACCGGAAGGCCTAGTCGACGCCCTATGGGTCGATCCGGCCTCGCGGGCGATCTTCGAGCGGGTGAACACCGCGGCCCTGGCCCTGCCGGACGCGATACAGACGGCGCGCAAGGGCTATACGGCCTGGTCGCGCAAGGTCCAGTTCGCCGCGCTGCGGCCCATGAAGGGTGGCGCGGCGATGCTGGGGTTGGCGGTAGCGCCCGACGTCGATCCAAGGCTGGCCCCGCCGACGTCGGAGTCGTGGTCGGAGCGGCTGAAAAGCCGGGTCAAGATCGGCGGGGTGGAGGATGTGGATGCGGGGGTTGAGGCGGTGTTGAAGGCGGCTTGGGCGCGGTCCTAGAGCAAGCTTTGACCAGGTATTCCCTGGGTCGGGAGCAACCCCACCCTTCTCGGATCGCTCGGGCGAGAGTGCCCTTGGAAGTTTACGCGAGGGGCAGCAGTAACAATGCGTATAGCAGGCCGCCGGCCATGAACGGGATGAAGCGGCCATCGGCGTTGCTCGGCAGCTCCATGATGGTGCTGTTCATGATCACCGCGCCGGAGAGAAAGGCCATCATCAAGGCCAGCAGGTCATGCGGCAGATCGACAACCGAGCCGATCAACCAGCCGAGAGCGCACATGCCGGCAAGAAGAAACCGGCCCCCACGGCGATAAACCTCGCGGTGTTCTTCGCGAAGCGCATTGTCGACGGTCAGGAAGTGCAGGGTCATGGCCACGGCGTAGAAGGCCGTCGACGCCGGCGTCTCCTCGAGATTGTCGACCAGAAGATACGAAACAAGCCAGACGTAGGCGGCGTAGCCGCCGATGTGCAGGCGAAAATCCAGCCGTTCTTGGGCGTAGGACGCCTCCTTCACCCGGCCCCGCAGCCATCCCAAGCCATAGAAGACCAGGAAGCCCAACAACGCGACGAGATAGATTTCCTTGCCTTCGTATTGCAGGCGAAGGTTGGTGGAGTGGACGAAAGTGTCCCGCGCCTCGGCGACCTCCGGCATGACGTGCACGAAGACATAGGCGGCCGAAACACCGGCGGCGAAGGAGATCACTGCGCGCCGGTCGCGAACGAAGATGTGAAGGGGCTGGACCCGATCGCCGAATATGAAGACGGCCATGAATAGAAGGATCGCCGCCGTGGTCTCAAGAGCGACCCCGTTGAAGGCGAAGCTCGTCAAAGCAGCTTTGTAAGGATGCTGAAGAACAGGAAGACACCCAGCACCGAGAGGATCATCGCCATGATCAGCGCCGGTCGGCCGGTCCAGAATTTATCCAGCTTGTTCAAGTCCTTCATGGTCATCCGGTATTGAACCGTGCCCAGCACCATGGCGAGCACGCCCATGCCGGTGAGAAACATCCCCGCCTTCTGCGGCGCATTGGGATGGAGCGCCTTGCCGGCTTCCTGAAGGCCCTGAAGAACCTTGTAGATGGTGAAACCGAAGCTGAGCATCGACAGCGACGTGCGGATCCAGGCCATCAGCGTGCGATCCGCCGCCATCACCGTTCGCATTTCCCCCAAATCAGGCGGCAGGCTG
Organism: uncultured Alphaproteobacteria bacterium; assembly: GCA_963817995.1. Classification (GTDB taxonomy): domain Bacteria; phylum Pseudomonadota; class Alphaproteobacteria; order Caulobacterales; family Caulobacteraceae; genus Acaudatibacter. Next base: position 66,638 of record CAWFQJ010000008.1, on the reverse strand, counting down.
GGCGGCAGCGGGGCGTCGTCGGTGGCGGACATCGCGAGGAATCTCCCTTCAGGACGAAGCAGCCTATCGATACATCGGCGAGGCGGCAAAATGACCTAGAGGTGACCCAATACGGGCTCGTCGGGACTTACACGCGGAGGATAATAATGAAATCGTCACGCGGGAACCGAAGTTGGGGGCGGCCGCGTGGCCAATACGATGAATAACGAGAGTCGATTCGAGGATTTCTCGCTGCTCGGCGGTCCCCTCCATCAATGGGGCCGTCGGCTGGGTCTCGTGCGTGGCCAAAGCAACAGCTTTCCCCTCGGGATGGCGATCGGGGCGGTCCTTTGGCTGGTGCTGGCCATCCTCGCCCTGACCCACAGGGAGGAGCAGCGCTTGCTGGCGCCGGAAATGGTGGGCGCGCACGTGCGCCTGCTGGCGGCGATTCCGCTCTTCTTCCTGTGCGAGGCGTGGCTCGATCCGAGAGTGCGGGCCTTCGTCGCCATGCTGGTGCGATCAGGCGTGGCGCCGGAAGCGGCGACGCCGGATCTGGAGCGGGCGATCGGCCAGAGCACCCGCGCCGTGCGGTCGATCTGGCCGGACGCCATATGCCTGCTGCTCGCCGTGGGCATCCTGCTGATTACGCCCACCGCCGATCTGACGCGGCTACGCTCGACGATGGGCGTGGAGACGGAGCTCGGCGCGGCCACCCTGGCCGGCGGCTGGTACTGGTTCGTGGCCATGACCGTGTACCGGTTTCTACTCTTTCGCTGGATGTTCCGACTTTTTGTCTGGTGGCGGCTGCTGTGGCGGATAGCGAGAATGAAGCTCTATCTGGCGCCCACGCACCCCGACGGCGTCGCCGGGCTCGGCTATCTGGCGGTGGTGCAGACCCAGTTCATACCCTTGGCCGCCGCGCTTTCGGCGGTCCAGTCGGCGACCCTGGCCGAGGCCATCTGGGTGGGGGCCGGGTCGCTGTCGACCGCCTATCCGATGATCGCCTTGGTTCTGGCGCTGGAGACCCTGCTATTCGTCGCGCCGCTGTTCCTGTTTCTCCTCAAGCTGTGGAACTGCAAGCAGGAGGGGCTCGCGAGCTATATGACCATGGGCTCGCGATATGTGAGCGACTTCGACAGCAAGTGGGTGCACGCCAAGGCGCCGGCAGACGAAGTGCTGCTCGGCACCGGCGATATCCAATCCCTGGCTGATCTTTCCAACTCCATGGGGGTCGTGCGCGGCCTCAACCTTGTGCCCTGGAACAAGGACATGCTTGTGGGCCTGGGCGTGGCCGCCCTGGCGCCCATGGCGCCGCTGTGGCTGCTTTCCTATCCGATGGATGAGCTGATCAAGCGGCTATTCAACACCCTGGTTGGCGGTTAGCGGCGCGGCGTCTCGCCCGACCGTGGCCTGGCGCGCCAGGGACGCGGCTGTCTCGCCGACTGCCGGGTGGGCCCAGGCGGGCAGGATTTCAGCCAGCGGCCCCATGACGAACAGGCGCTCGGCCGCGCGCGGATGGGGAAGCGTCAAGCCAGGACCGTCAATGACGAGGCGGCCATGAGCGATCAGATCGAGATCCAGGGTGCGCGGCGCGTTGGCCTGGCCGCGCCGGCGGCCGAAGTCCCGCTCGATCCGCAAAAGCACAGAAAGGACCTCAGCGGGACCAAGGCCGGTTTCAACGATCACAACACCGTTGAGATAGCTCGGGCTAGCCGCGTCGGGCCACGCCGCCGAGCGCCACCAGCGCGAACGGGCGAGTACATTGAGGTCAAGCGGATCGAAGCGCGCCAAAGCCTCCTCAAGCAACGACCGGACACTCGGGAAATTTCCGGGCATATTCGACCCGAGCGCCACCACCACGGCGTCTTCGGGGCGTTCGATTGCGACCGCGGTTTTCAAGGAGCTTCTCTTGAACTTTGTTTCAAGCCACCAGTTGGCGTGGCCGCACTATAGCGACGGCGACGGCGAAGCCATCGGGCCGACACACGCGTGAAGGCCGCAGCCGAAGTGACCGAACCGCCGTATGAATGTCCGCTTTGCCCGCGCCTCGCCCTTTACCGCGCCGAGAACCGGGCCGCGCATCCCGACTGGTTCAACGGGCCGGCGCCCTCCTTTGGCGATCCGGCGGCGCGGCTGCTGGTGGTGGGCCTGGCGCCAGGGCGCCAAGGGGCCAATCGCACCGGCCGGCCCTTTACCGGCGATTTCGCCGGCGTGCTGCTCTACGAGACCCTGATCCGTTTCGGTTTCGCCGAGGGGCGTTATGACGCGCGTCCGGACGACGGCCTCCGACTGATCGACTGCATGATCACCAACGCGGTGCGTTGCGCGCCGCCCGGGAACAAGCCCTTGCCGACCGAGGAGGCCACCTGCCGGCCGTTCCTTACCGCGCGCATCGCGGCGCTGCCCCGCCTGCGGGTTATCATCAGTCTGGGGGATGTGGCGCGGCGCAATGTAATGAAAGCGCTGGGGCTGGCGGGGTCGGCCGGCCACTCCGGCCACGGCGCGGAGACGACGGCGGGCGCTTACAAGCTGATCAACAGCTATCATTGCTCGCGACTGAACACCAACACCGGTCGCCTGACGCCCAGCATGTTCGAGGCGGTGTTCGCGCGAGCGCGAGAATTGCTGGAGAGCGGCTAGGGCGCCGCGCCCAAATCGTCAGTAGGCGGCTGGGTGGAAGGCGAAGATCAGGACGGTCTTCAGAAGGATCCGCATATCCAGGCCGATCGACCAGGTGCGGATATATTCCAGATCCTTGTTCACGCGCGCGGCCATGTCGCGAAGCTCTTCGGTGCGGCCGCGAAAGCCTGACACCTGGGCTAGGCCGGTAAGGCCCGGCCGGGCGAGAAAACGCTCGTTATAGCCGGGGATGGCGAGGCCGTAATATTCGTCGTGAGCGACCGCGTGAGGCCGAGGACCCACCAGCGACATATCCCCCTTTAGGATGTTGATCAGTTGCGGCAGCTCATCGAGGCTCGTGCGCCTAAGAAAACGGCCGAAGCTGGTTATGCGACCATCGTCCCTGGCCGCCTGGACGATGGTGGGGCCATCTTCGAGAACGCGCATGGTGCGAAACTTATAGATGACGAAGGTGCGTCCGCCTTCGCCCGTGCGGCGCTGACCAAAGATCGGCGACCCGGCGCTACCCATGCGGATTAGGAGGGCGATGAGTACGAGCATCGGTGACAAGACCACAAGACCGAGGCCCGCGCCGACGACATCCATGGGCCTTTTGAAACGACAAGCGCCCATCCTGCGCGCGCCGCTGATCAATTCGGAATTGGGATTGAGGGCCAAGAGCTCGCCAAGATCGTCCGGGCAGATCACAGATTCATGCACGGTCATGTCAATCACACCTAGACGAGTTCAAGCCAACAAAATCTTTGACCGGCAAAACCAAAACGCCGTTACGAAAGAATTGTTGAACAGGCCGTAAATACAACGGCTGAACAGCGCGCGGTCGGGTTTGTTTCCAAACCGGTCCAAAGGTCAAGGTTCAATCCCCTGCCCAGATATTCGACCTTTCGCTTGTGAAGCGAGGCCAAATTCGCGCCCTCCTGGTAAAAAGATGGCGTTTTCAACGGGCGCCTGTCAAGCTGTACATATTGCCGCACCTGCGAAATTCTCATGACAGTCGGCGGACGGGCGTTCGGCGCCGCAAAACACGGCGCCGGCCAAAGGCGCGCCTTTGGGCTTCGCCGCGGGCCAATTTGAGGGTAGTTGAACACGCGGCACAGTCCTTGAGAGGGGATGGATGGACGACGGCGGCAAGGCGGGGACGGTGAACACTGGCGCGACGAGCGCGCCCGATCTGGCCCTCATTCCGGCCGATCCGGGCGCCAGCGCCTTCGCCTTCATCCTGCAACTCTTGGGTCTGCCGGCCGATGCGGCCGAGATTCTGCATCAGAGTGGACGCCCCGCCCTGGACGAGGCCGAAATGCTTCGCGCCGCCAAGCGGTTCCCGGTCAAGGCCCGAGCGATCTCCAGCACTATCGAGCGGCTGGAGAACACGCCGCTCCCGGCTCTGGCGGCCCTCAAATCGGGCGGCTGGCTGGTGGTGGGCAAGGCCGCCGATGGCAAGGTGCTGGTCCAGGACCCGCTGGCGGCTCAACCGGAAATTCTCAGCCGCGAGGCGTTCGCCGAGCGCTGGTCGGGCCGGCTCATTCTGCTGGCGCGTCGCGCCACGCTCAACGATCCCTACACACGTTTTGGCGTCGCCTGGTTCGTCGATGCGGTGAAGAAATATCGCGCGCCGCTGACGGACGTGCTGATCGGCTCGTTCTTCCTGCAGGTGTTCGGACTGCTGACGCCGCTTTTCTTCCAGGTGATCATCGACAAGGTGTTCGTCCACCGGGGCCTTTCGACCCTGGAGGTGCTGGCGCTGGGCCTGGGCGTTCTGTCGATTTTCGAGGTCGTGCTGGGCGGGCTCCGAACCTATCTGTTCGCCCACACCTCCAACCGCATCGATGTCGAGCTGGGCGCGCGGCTCTTCCGGCACCTGTTCGCCCTGCCGATGGCCTATTTCCAGGCCCGCCGGGTGGGCGACACCGTCGCGCGGGTGCGCGAGCTGGACACGATCCGCCAGTTCCTGACCTCCTCGGCGATCACGCTGGCGCTCGACCTGTTCTTCGCCATCATCTTCCTGGTGGTGCTGTTCATCTACAGCCCGCTGCTGACCCTGATCGTCGCCGGCGCGCTGCCCCTCTACGTCGGCTTGAGCCTGGGTCTGACCCCGATCTTCCGCGAACGGCTCAACGAGCGGTTCAAGCGCGGCGCCGAGAACCAGGCGTTCCTGGTGGAGACCGTCTCCGGCGTCGAGACCGTCAAGTCGATGGCGCTGGAGCCGGTGATGCAGCGGCGCTGGGAAGAGCAGATCGCGGCCTATGTGTCGTCGGCTTTCCAGGTCATCGGCGTGGGCAACATCGCCACCCAGACCACCACCTTGATCAACAAGGTCACGACGGTGCTGATCCTCTTCTTCGGCGCCCAGCTGGTCATCGCCAACAAGCTGACGGTCGGCGAGTTGGTCGCCTTCAACATGATCGCCTCGCAGCTCTCGGCCCCGGTGCTGCGCCTGGCCCAGCTCTGGCAGGATTTCCAGCAGGTGCGGATTTCGATCGACCGGCTGGGCGACATCCTCAACACCACGCCGGAGCCGGGCATGAGCGGCCAGGCCAGCCTGCCGCCGATCAAAGGCGCGGTGAAGCTGGACGCCATAACCTTCCGCTATCGTGTCGACGGCCAGCCGGTGTTGCGCGACGTGTCGCTGGAGATCGCGGCGGGCCAGGTGATCGGCATCGTCGGCTCCTCCGGCTCGGGCAAGAGCACGCTGGCCAAGCTGATCCAGCGGCTCTACGTGCCCGAAACCGGCCGGGTGATGATCGACGGGGTCGACCTCTCCCTGGTCGATCCGGCCTGGCTGCGCCGCCAGATCGGCGTGGTGCTGCAGGAAAACGTGCTCTTCAACCGCAATGTGCGCGAGAACATCGCCCTGGCGGACCCCGGCATGAGCATGGAGCGGGTGATCGCCGCCGCCGAGCTGGCCGGCGCTCACGAGTTCATCCTCGGCCTGCCGGAGGGCTACGGCACGGTGATCGGCGAGCGCGGCGCCTCGCTCTCCGGCGGCCAGCGGCAGCGGATCGCCATCGCCCGCGCCCTGGTGGGCAATCCGCGCATCCTGATCTTCGACGAGGCGACCTCGGCGCTCGACTACGAGAGCGAAGCGGCGATCCAGGCCAATATGCGGCGCATCACCCAGGGCCGCACCGTGGTGCTGATCGCGCACCGGCTCTCGACCTTGAGAGACGCCGATCGCATCGTCACCGTCGAGCAGGGCCAGCTTATCGAGGACGGAACGCACGAGAGCCTGCTTCGGGCGGGCGGTCGCTACGCCGAGCTCTGGCGCCTGCAATCCGGCGGCGCGGCCCCGCCGCCAAAACCGGCAAGCGCGGTGATGGGCGGGCTCACGGGCGTGACCATGGATCGCGGCGCATGAGCCTGATGGGCATATCCACCGCCTTCACCGGCATGCTGCGCCGCGGCGTTTCGCAATTCGACCGTCTCGACGAACGGGAATTCCTGCCGGCCGCCCTGGAGGTGTTGGAAACCCCCCCATCCCCCGCGGGCCGGGCGATGGCCATCGTCATCGGCGTGTTCTTCATTATCGCCGTCGCCTGGGCCTTTCTTGGGCAAGTGGATGTGCTGGCCACCGCGCCGGGCCGGTTGCTGCCCAGCGGCAAGATAAAGCTGATCCAACCGCTCGATCCTGGAATTGTGCGGGCGATCCACGTGCAGGACGGCGACCACGTCCGCGCAGGCCAGCTTCTGATCGAGCTGGATCCGACCGCGACTAGCGCGGACCGCGATCGTCTAGCCCGGGACCTTGGCCAGACCCAACTGGAGGTGGCCAGGCTCGAGGCGCTCAAGCGCACGGCCGAGACCGGCGGGGCGGCCGGAGAACTGATCGCGCCGGCTGGCGCCAATCCCGACGATGTCGAACAAGCCCGCGCCGCCTTGCGCGCCCAGATCGACCAGCAGGCGGCCAAGGTGTCTAGCCTCGATGAGCAGATCAGCGAGAAGAAGGCTGAAGAGGCCGAGGTCGCCGCCACCATCGCCAAGCTCAACGCCAGCATGCCCCTGCTTGCCGAGAAGGAACGGCTTCACCAGAAGCTGCACGACATGGGCTACGGCACCAGCTTCGCCTATCTCGACGCCCAGCAGCAGCTCAGCGAAGCCAAGCGCGATCTGGTGGTCAACGCCGCGCGGGGAGACCAGGCCAAGGCGGCCGGCGCCTCCCTCGCCCGGCAAAAAGCTCAGGCGGCCTCGGAGTTCGCCGCCGGCGTCCTGGCCGACCTCGCCAAGGCCGAGGAGAAGGAAAATCAGCTGACCCAGGACCTAGTGAAGGCTCAGCAGAAATCCACCCAAACCGACATGCGCTCGCCGATCGATGGCGTGGTGGAGGAGCTGGCGGTGCATACGGTGGGCGGCGTGGTGGTTCCGGCCCAACGACTGATGATCGTGGTGCCTGACATCCAGAACCTGATTGTCGAGGCGCAATTGCCCAATCGCGATGTCGGCTTTGTACATCCAGGCCAGGAGGTCGCGGTAAAGGTCGAGACTTTCAATTTCACCCGTTATGGCCTGATCCACGGCAAGGTCATCGATGTCAGTCGCGACGCCGTCACCCAGGCCGATCGTCAAGCCGATGACGGTGCGGCCCCTTCCGCCGCGCCGCCGCAAGCGGGATCACCCACCTATATCGCCAGGATCAGCCTGGATCGTTCGACCATGGTCGTCGACGGCCGGGTTGAACCGCTGCTGCCAGGCATGGCCGTCACCGCGGAGGTGCGTACGGGCCGGCGGACGATCATCGACTATCTGCTTTCGCCCCTGGCGCGAAAGACCAACGAAGCGCTTCACGAGCGGTGACCGCGGCGCGGGTCTATGCGGCGACCCTCGCGCCCGGGCGCGGGGTGGCGGCGATCCGTGACCTGGAGGTGTTCCTTCCCGAGTGCGGACGGATCGTGCGTTCCAGTCGGCCCCCCCCCGATATCGACAGCGTGGTCGGATGGGGGTTCAAACCCACCTCAAAAGCCGCCCGGGACCTCGCCGCCGCGCGCGGCTGGCCATATCTGGCCATGGAAGACGGGTTTCTGCGCTCCGTGGGGCTGGGGGAATCCGGCGCGCCGCCGATGAGCGTGATCGTGGATGATATCGGCCTCTATTTCGACGCCCGCCGCCCTTCTCGCCTCGAAACCCTGCTGAACGAGAATGGTTGGGATAGCGCCATCGTCCGCGCCCGAGCCCGGGCCGCCATTGCGCGGATCGTCGAGGCCGGCCTCTCCAAGACCAACACCGGCGCGCCGATGCCGGCCGACGCCCTGCCCCGCTCGACCCGGCGCCGAGTGCTGGTGGTGGATCAGACGGCCGGGGACGCGGCGATCGCCGGCGGTCTGGCGGACCCATCGACATTCCTGACCATGTTGGAGGCGGCCCGTCGCGATGAGCCGGGCGCGGAAATCATCGTGCGCCGCCATCCGGCGGTCGCCGCGGGCCTGAAGAACGGATGCCTGCCGGCCTCCGCCCTCGGCGATTTGCGATTGCTGGATGGCGACTGGCGCGCCGCCGACATCCTGGCGCGGGTGGACGCCGTCTATACCGTCAGCAGTCTGACCGGCTTCGAGGCGCTGATGCGCCGCCTGCCTGTGCGCTGCTTCGGCATGCCGTTCTACGCCGGCTGGGGCGCCACGCGAGACGAGATGGCCTGCGAGCGCCGGATCCGCCGCCACGATACGGAAGCTATTTTCGCGGCCGCCTATCTGCTCTACGCCCGCTATTGTGACCCGGTGACCGGCGCCTCGGCCACGGCCGAAGAGACGATCGAGCGTCTGATCGCTCTGCGCGATCATGCCGACCGCAACGCCGGCGTGACGGCTTGCTTCGGTTTTGCGCCATGGAAGCGTGGAACCGCTCGGGCGGCCTTCTCCTCGCCCAGGGGCAAGACTACGTTTCACCTCGGCGCCGCCTCGGCGCTCGCCGTCGCAAGGAAGAGCGGCGGTCGGGTGGCGCTCTGGGCCGGTCGGGAGACACCGGCCGCGACGGCGAGACTGAGCGACGCGACGACGCCGGTAATCCGGATGGAGGATGGCTTCATGCGCTCGCGGGGGCTCGGCTCGGACTTCCGCCTGCCCGTTTCGCTCGTGATCGACGATCTGGGAATCTATTACGACGCCGGCGCCCCTTCGAGGCTCGAGACGATTTGCCAGAATGGTGATTTCGGCCAGACGCTTCTGGTGCGCGCCGCCTGCCTGCGCGAACGGCTCGTGGAGGCGGGTCTGAGCAAATACAATCTGTGGCGCGCCGCGCCGCCGCTAAATTGGCCGAAAGATCGTTTCAAGCTTCTGGTTCCAGGCCAGGTGGAGGATGACAAGTCTATCCTGAAGGGGTGCGAAGGCGTCCGCACCAACCTCGGCCTCCTGCGCGCCGCGCGCGATGCGAACCCGGACGCCTTCATCGTCTACAAGCCGCACCCCGATGTGGAAGCCGGACATCGCATGGGCGCCGTGCCGGAAGCGGCCCTCGCCGGACTCGCCGACGCTATGGCGAGCCAGATGGACATCAACGCCTGTCTGGCCGCCTCGGATGGCGTGGCGACCATGACCTCCCTCGCCGGCTTCGAGGCTTTGCTGCGCGGCAAGGCGGTCTGGACCTTCGGGCGCCCCTTCTACGCCGGCTGGGGCCTGACCCACGACGCCCTGGATTTTCCACGCCGCACGCGCCAGCTCGATCTGGACGGCCTGACCGCCGCCGCCCTCATCCTCTATCCCACCTATCTGCACCCCCTGAGCGGCCTCCCGTGCCAGGCGGAAGATGTGGTGGCCTATCTTGAAGCCCTGCGCGCGGGGCCGGCGAGAGCCGGCGCCCCCACGTTGAGATGGGGGCGGGCGCTCTTGGAGAGCTTGCGACGGCGAGCGCCGCTCTACTGATCGGCTTTCTCCGCCCCGCTCACCGCATAGTAGCTCTCGTACCAATCACAGAACGCATCCACGCCCTCCGACACCGGCGTTGAGGGTCGATATCCGGTCAAGGTCTCCAGCAGGGCCGAGTCGGCGAAGGTGCGGGGAACGTCGCCGGCCTGCATGGGCATCATATTGAGCCGCGCCTTGCGGCCCAGGCGCCGTTCAATCTCGCCGATGAAGTCCATCAGAGCCACCGGCGCGCCACCGCCGATATTGACCACGCGCCAGGGTGCGACCGGGCTGAGGGAATCGCCGGCGACGGGGGCGCCGCGCCGCGGCGGCGAATCCATCAGCCGAACCATGGCCTCGATCAGATCATCGATGAAGGTGAAGTCACGCTCCAGGTCACCGCTGTTGAAGACGTCGATGGGACGATCCTCAAGGATCGCGGCGACGAACTTGAAGAGGGCCATATCGGGCCGCCCCCAGGGTCCGTAGACCGTGAAGAAGCGAAAGGCCGTGGTCGGAATATCCCAGAGGTGGCTGTAGGCATGCGTCATCTGCTCGGCCGATTCCTTGGTGGCCGCGTAGAGAGACATGGGGTGGGCGACGCGCTCGGTCTCCCTGAACGGGATCGCTTCGTTGGCGCCATAGACGGAGCTCGTCGAGGCCACAAGAAGGTGGCCTACGCCGATGCGCCGCGCCGCTTCCATTACGTTGAAAGTCCCAACCAAATTCGATTCGATATAGGCGCGGGGATTTTCCAGGCTGTAACGGACGCCGGCCTGGGCCGCGAGATGGACGATCATCCCGGGTTGGGAGCCCTCGGCAAGCTCCACGAGCGCCGCGGCGTCTTCCAGCATGAAGGTGTGGCCCGAGAACCCTGGATGATCAGCGAGAATGGCCGTGCGCGCCTCCTTCAGGCGCACATCATAGTAAGGGGTCATGCCATCGACGCCGATCACCTCATGACCTTCGGCGAGCAAGCGCCGGGCCACGTGGAACCCTATGAATCCCGCCGTCCCGGTTATCATCACGCGCATGGGCGCCCCTCCCGCGAGCCGACCCTAGATACGGCGTCGGACGTGGGAGGCGCAAATCTCGTGGGGGTTAGCGCGGCTTGGCGACCGCGGCCTCAATCCGCGACTGCGCTCCGACCGCCTGGTCGACCCTGACCTGGGCGGCGTGAAGGATGCGGGCGCGCTGAGCGGGCGGCATGTTGGCGCTGCGCACCTGCGCCTCGGCCAATGCCTTGCGCGCATCATCGACCCGAATCTGGGCCTGGCTTAAACGCTGCGCATCCCTGGCCTGCTGGCGCGCCGGGCCTGGCGTCGCCGAACCTGGGCCCTGGCCGGGAGACGGCCGAGGACCCGGAGGCGCCCAGCCGGGCCCCTTCGGCGGCGGCGGACCGTTGTGCGCGGGCGGACCGCCATGCTGGGCCTCCCAGGTCCGCCAGTCGGCGTTCTGGCGGCGATCCCGATCCCAGGCGGCCTGCTGGGCGGCCATGGCCGCTTGATGCGCCCGCCAATCGGCGGCCGAGGCTGCTTCCTTGCGACTGTTCATGGCCGCGTCATGCAACCACTGGGCGCGTTGAAAATAGCGACCGGCGATCGCGGCCTGACGCGCCGCCACCGCAGCCGGCAGAGCTTGGCCGGCCGGGCCATAGACCACCGCCAAGCGGCCGCCGTCGAAGGCGTAGGTGTATTGCGGGTCGCGAACCAGATAGGGCGCCCTGGCGCCCGGCGCGTAGAAATAGGTTCGCTGACCGCCCGGAATGGTTTCGACGACGCGGTAGGCGCCGTTGGGGGCGCGCCACACCCAGGGCTTGGCGCCCTGATAGTCGATCGCATAGTTCGGGGGAACATTGGCCAGGGCGTTGCTCACGGCGGCGGCCTGGTCGACATATCGATATTGCTGAACCGGCGGCGACGGCGCTTCAACCGGGGCTGGAGGGGCGGGTGGCAGGGCGTCCGCCGCAGGAGCCGGACGGGCGGGGGGCGACCGATCCAAGGGCAAAGCGGGCGCGGCGGCAGGCGGCGGCCCGGCGGCGTATGATCCCGAGTTGTCGCCAGGGGCGGCTTCCGGCGCGCCGGACATATCGCTGGTGTTTTGAGCCTCCGCCGTGGCCGTATTTTGCGGCGTCGGCGCGGGCGCCTTGTTACAGGCGGCGAGCGCAAGGATGCTGGCGGCGGCGGTCGCCATTAGCGCCGCCGTTCGGTGCAAAGGTATTTGTTTCATACCTGCAAAACTCTCCTGGTCGCCCGTGGTTCCTCGCCAAGCCGCGTATGGCTTCGCTTATCGGCCGCGTTCGGCCTGCCAGGCCTGGAACATCAGAACGGTCCAGACGCGATGGCTGAGGCCGCTGTCGCCGGCCAGGAAGGCGCGCCAGACGGCGGCGACGGCCTCGGGGTCGAGCACCCCCTGGCCGCGGATCACAGCCGGATCGATCAGGCTCATGGCCCAATCGCGCAGATCGCCGGTAAGCCAGGCGTGCAAAGGGACCGAAAAGCCCATCTTGGGCCGATCGATGAGCGCCGAGGGCACATAGCGGTTCAGGACCTGGCGCAGAAGCCACTTGGTCTGGCCGGCACGGATCTTCATCGAGGCCGGCGCGCGCCAAGCGAAGGCGGCGATGGCGGGATCTAGGAAGGGCACGCGGGTTTCGAGCCCATGCGCCATGGCGGCGCGGTCGACCTTGCAGAGAATGTCGCCAGGCAGATAGTCGACGCTGTCGCGCCACATCATCGCTTCGAGATCGTCATCGAACCTGGGCGTCGGAGGACGCCAAGAGCCCGACGCAGGTCCCGGGTCGAGCAGCAAGGTTTCCGGGCTCGACCAGGCGCTCATGGTCATCTCGAAGAGCTCGTCGCGGCCCTTCGCGCGCAGCCAGCCGGCCGCGCGCCGCACGCTGGAGCCAAGCGCGCCGCGCGAGGTGTATTGCCGAGCCAGGGGCCCGAGGAATCCCAAGGCGCCGTCTATGAAGCCCAGCGGCAGAGATTCCAGCGCCGAGGCGGCGAGGCTTCGCGCCGGCAGGCCCTTCATGGCGTTCCACAGGCGCGGCACGCCCGGATAGCGAACATAACCGCCAAACATCTCGTCGCCGCCGTCGCCGGTCAGGCACACCGTCACTTGCTCGCGGGCGATCCGGCTGATCAGCCAGGTCGGGATCTGCGAAGCGTCGGCGAAGGGCTCGTCATAAATCGCCCCCAAAGAGGGCACGATCGCCTGGGCGTCGGCGGTGGTGACATAATGCTCGGTGTGATCGGTTCCGAGGTGACGTGCCACGGCCAGGGCGTGTTCGGCCTCGTTGAACTCGGGCGAATCGAAGCCGAGGGTGAAGGTGCGCACCGGCCGCGGCGCGACGGCCTGCATGATCGCCACCACCAGAGAGGAATCGATCCCGCCCGACAAAAACGCGCCGAGGGGCACGTCGGATACCATCTGACCTTCAACGGCCGCGCGCAGCCGCCGATCGAGCTCGTCAACCGCCCGTTCAGGATCGGTCAGCCGATCGGCCTGTCCAGCCTCCACCAGATCGCCCAGACGCCAGAATGGCGTATCGTCGGCGTCTCGCCCTCTTTCCACCTAAGCAGGCAGCCCGGCTCCAGCTTGCGCACCGCGTGGTAGATGCAATAGGGCGCCGGCACATATCCGTAGCGGAAGAAGAGAGATAGCGCGGCGGGATCGAGATCGCCGCGGAGGGCCGGCGCCCTCTCCAGCGCCGTCAGCTCGGAAGCGAAGGCGAGACCGCCTTGGTGGCTTGCCCAATAGAGCGGCTTTTCGCCAAATCGGTCCCGCGCTAGCCAAGCCACGCGCTCTTGCCGATCCCAAACGGCGAAGGCGAACATGCCCGTCGCACGCCGCACCGCCCCTTCGACGCCAAAGCGGGCGATCGCCTCGATGAGAACCTCGGTATCCGAGTGGCCTTTCCAGGCAATGGTCGTCGCGGCGTCGACGTCTTCGCGCAGGGCGAGATAATTATAAATCTCGCCGTTGAGGGAAATGACGTAGCGGCCGCAGGCCGAAACCATGGGCTGATGACCGGCCGCCGAGGTGTCGATGATCGAAAGGCGCCGATGGCCAAGCCAGGCGCCCTCGCCTCCCCACACGCCCTCGTCGTCCGGGCCTCGATGGCGCAGGACATGAAGCATGTCGCGCACGAGCGCCTCGCCGCCCTGGGCCGGTGGCCCGAGCAGGCCGGCTATGCCGCACATGGCGCCAAACCAGATCCGCTATCGGGAGACCGGAGCGGCGCGCGCGGACCCGTCAGCCCCTAGCGGCACTGCTCGGTCCATTTTCCGTGCTCCATCACTTCTTGACAAAGCTGCGCGTGACGGTGGCCGGAGGAAGAACCCTCTTCACCGCCGTGGCTTGAGAGAGCGCTGCCGGCACCGTGATGGTGGTGGTTGGTGGAGTGGGTCGCTTCGCCGTGGTGGTGATGGTTGTGCGAGGTTGTCTTGGTTTCTGTCGAGGCCGCGGCGCCCTTGCCGGACTTGGTTTTGGTCGACTTGCCCTTGGTCGATTTGGCGGTGCTCGTCTTGGCTTTGCTCGATTTCGTCGGGTTCGACTTGGCGGCGTGGCTTTTCGATCCGTGGGCGTGATGGCTTTCGCTCTTGGCCTCGGTGGTGTGGTGGTGGCTAGCGGCATGCGAGGAGGTCTTTTCCGCCTTCGAGGCCTGCCTATGCGCGCTGTGTTTCGTTGCCGCTGGTGTGGAGGCCGGTTCCGCCTTGGCGGCGTGAGACGCGTGCGAGGAATGGTGGGTGGCGGGCGCGGCCGCCTCGTGATGACTGTGGTGCGCCGGAGCGGCCGCCGGCGCGGGCGCCTGGACCGGAGCGGGAGCGGGCGGCGGCGCGGCGCCGGCCGCATCCGCGCTTGGCGCGGCGAGCGCGATCGAGGCAAGGGCGAAAATGGCCGCGAAAGCGACCCTGGGAGCGGTGTTCATTGTCGGTTTCCGTAGGGAACTCTGGCCGTAGGCGTTCTGGGCGTTCACGCGACTCGCGCCCTCAATTGCTTCAATACATTGGGCGCCAAGTCCGGCAAATCCTCGCTGATCAGCCCAGGTCCGAACTCGGCCGCGCAGGCGGCGTGGATCCAGGCCCCGGCGCAGGCGGCGTCGAAGCTTTCCATCCCCTGGGCCATCAGGCCGCCGATCAAGCCGGCAAGAACATCGCCCGAGCCGGCGGTGGCCAGCCACGGCGTGCCGTTCATATTGACCGCGGCGCGGCCGTCCGGGGCGGCGATCACCGTATCGGGGCCCTTGAGCAGCACCACCGCCTGGGCCTTGGCCGCCGCGGCGCGCGCTGCAGTGATGCGCTCGGGCGAGCGAGCGAGGAGACCCGGAAATATCCGCTCGAATTCGCCCGGATGAGGGGTGAGCACATCGTCGCGATCGAGAATGGAGAAGAGTTCGGCCGGATCGTCGCGGAAGACGGTGAGGGCGTCGGCGTCCAGAACCAGGGCCGCGCCGGTGCGGGCCAGGGCGAGAACATTGGAGAGCGTCGCCTCGCTGACGCCCGCGGCCGGTCCGATCACCGCCGCCTCCACCTCGGAGGCCGCCGCCTCCAGCTCCAGCTCGGTCTCGAAGGGACGCAGCATCACCGCCTCCAGATGCGCGGCGTTGATCATCAGCGCGTCGGCGGGAGACAGCAGGGTCACCAGCCCAGCGCCCACCCGCAGGCCGCTTCGCGCCGCCAGACGCGCCGCGCCCGTGCTCCAGGCTTCGCCGCTGACCACGATCAGTCGACCGCGGCTATGCTTATGGGCGGAGAGCCCCGGCCAGGGAAATCGCCCCAGCCAAAGCTCCGGCGTGTTTTCGAACAGATGCGTAAGGGTTTCGCCAAGGCCGATATCGGCCACCACCACCTCGCCGCAGAGCGCTCTGCCCGGCTCCAGCACGTGGGCGGGCTTTCGGCGATGGAAGGTGACGGTCAGGCCAGCTTTGAAGCTGATCCCGGCCAGGGGCTGGCCCGTATCGCCGGCGAGCCCACTGGGCACATCCACCGCGATGACGCGGTCGGCGACGCCCTCGAGCGCCCTGGCGAGCCGCGCCGGCTCCCCCTTCAGGGGCCGGTCAAGTCCCGCGCCAAAGAGAGCGTCGACCACCAGCGCGCCGTTCATAGCCTTGTCGGGCAGCGGATCGACCCCGCCTTCCCAACGCCGGGCGACGGCTATGGCGTCCTGGGTCTTGGGCGGGGCCAGGGCGGCCACGCGAACCGGCCATCCACGCGCCTTCAGCAGGCGCGCGGCGACATAGCCGTCGCCACCATTGTTTCCAGGCCCGGCGAGCACCACCGTTTCCCCGGACGGGAAGCGCGCGGCGATCGCCTCGGCCACGGCGGCGCCCGCCCGTTCCATGAGCTCGACCGCAGAGGCGCCGGCGGCCTCGGCGGCCCGATCGGCGGCGGACATCTCCGCCACCGTCAGGATCTGGCGGGCCGGCATGATCGCGGGTTGGCTCAAAGCACCGCCGTGGAGGCTTCGCGGCCTCGTTCCACTAGGGTGAGGCCGTCGTCGCCAAGATCGAAGGTGCTGATCGAGGTATGGTCCGGTCGAAACCCGATCACCTGATCCTCGCCGGCGAGGACCGAAAGGACGGCGTTGATGGCCACGAAGTGGCTGAACACCGCCGTCGCGGGCCGGGCGGCCACGGCGGCGCACACCGCCTTGCGCCAGACATCGTAATCGAGATCGCCTTGAATATCCCGCCAGCGGCCGGTGAACGCCTCGCGCAGCCACCCTGGGCGCTCCGCGTCGCTCAGCGCCTTGGGGGTCGGGATTTCGCCGACGGTCGGGTCGACTTCGATATCGACGCCTAACGCCTCGGCCAGCGGTTTCGCCGTCTCAAGACAGCGCCGGAGGGGCGAGCTGACCACACGCTTGGGACGCTCCGACGCGGGCCGGCTCATCAGCGCGCGGGCGACCTCGACCGCCTGCGCCTCGCCCGCGGCGTCAAGGCCCGGATCGGCGTCGTCCCCTCCCCAGGTCGAAGAGGGTTTTCCGTGTCTTATAAGATAGATAAGCGCCATAGTTAACCCAAATCGAGGCGCGGTTCGCGCGCTTTGCTTATGACGATTTGATCCTAAGGTCGTCAACGCCGACCGCAAGCGCTTTTGGGCGGGTGGGATGCGAGGCCTGATCGTAAACTGGACAAGAGCGCCTAATCTTTAGGCGCCGGCCCAAGCCCCGGCGGATTGGCCCTCGCCCCGAAGGACCGACGCTTGCGTCTGTACGGTGGCCCATGTTCGGACACAGCCAACGAGATGCTTGGCTGGCCGGTTAGGGTGAATGAAGAAGATCGAAGCCATCATCAAGCCGTTCAAGCTCGACGAAGTGAAGGAAGCGCTGCAGGAGCTCGGCGTCCAGGGCATGACCGTGCTCGAAGCCAAGGGCTACGGCCGCCAGAAGGGCCAGACCGAACTCTACCGCGGCGCGGAATACGTCGTCGACTTCCTGCCCAAGATCAAGATCGAGGTGGTGGTCGGCGACGACCAGCTCGCCAGCGCGCTGGAAGCCATCATGACCGCGGCGCGCACGGGCCGCATCGGCGACGGCAAGATCTTCGTCTCCGACATCATCGACGTCGTGCGCATCCGCACCGGCGAGACCGGCGCCGCGGCGATCTAGACGTCCGAGACCACAGACAGTTTCTTTCGACGCTCAAACGGGGACTTTACCAACATGACGACACCCAAGGACATCCTGGACCAGATCAAGGAAAAGGAAGTCAAATACGTCGACGTCCGCTTCACCGACATGCGCGGCAAGATGCAGCACGTCACCTTCGACATCGACCTGGTCGACGACGACTTCCTGACCGACGGCACCATGTTCGACGGCTCGTCGATCGCCGGCTGGAAGGCGATCAACGAATCCGACATGAAGCTGCGGCCCGACCTGGAGACGCGCCTATATCGACCCGTTCTACCAGCAGACGACGCTGTGCCTGTTCTGCGACGTGCTGAACCCCGACACCAACGAGCCCTACAACCGCGACCCGCGCTCGATCGCCAAGAAGGCGCTGAACTACGTGCAAGTCGGCCGGCGTCGGCGACACCGTGTTCTTCGGCCCGGAAGCCGAGTTCTTCATCTTCGACGACGTGCGCTGGTCCACCGCGCCGCACGACACCGGCTACTCCTTCGACTCCATCGAACTGCCGGTCAACACCGGCAAGGACTATCCGGAAGGCAACATGGGCCACCGCCCGGGCCCCAAGGGCGGCTACTTCCCGGTCAACCCGGTCGACTCGCGCCCAGGACCTGCGCGGCGAGATGCTGGCGGTGATGGGCGAGCTCGGCATGAAGCCGGAAAAGCACCACCACGAGGTGGCGCCCGCCCAGCACGAACTGGGCCTGAAGTTCTCCGACCTGATCACCATGGCCGACCGCCTGCAGCTCTATAAGTACGTGGTCCACAACGTCGCCGCCGCCTACGGCAAGACCGCCACCTTCATGGCCAAGCCGATGTTCGGCGACAACGGCTCGGGCATGCACGTCCACCAGTCGATCTGGAACGACGGCAAGCCGCTGTTCGCCGGCGACAAGTACGCCGGCCTGTCGGACATGTGCCTCTGGTACATCGGCGGCATCATCAAGCACGCCAAGGCGATCAACGCCTTCACCAACTCGACCACCAACTCCTACAAGCGCCTGGTGCCCGGCTACGAAGCGCCGGTGAAGCTGGCCTATTCGGCCCGCAACCGTTCGGCCTCGATCCGCATCCCGCATACCGACAGCCCCAAGGGCAAGCGCATCGAAGTGCGGTTCCCCGACCCCATGGGCAACCCCTACCTGGCCTTCACCGCCCTGCTGATGGCCGGCCTCGACGGCATCGAGAACAAGCATCGATCCGGGCGGCCCGCCAGACAAGAACCTCTACGACCTGCCGCCGCGCGAACAGAAGAAGGTGCCGGAGGTGTGCGGCTCGCTGCGTGAAGCGCTGGACGCCCTGGACAAGGACCGCGGCTTCCTCAAGAAGGGCGGCGTCTTGGACGACGACTTCATCGACGCCTACATCGAGCTGAAGATGGAGGAGGTCATGCGCCTGCAACTCCACCCCCACCCGGTCGAATTCGACATGTATTACAAGTGCTAGCATAGGCCGCGAGGCGGGCCACCGAGGCCCGCCTCGTCGCTCAACTCGGCGCCCGGCGCTCCACGAATGGGCCGCCTGGTTTTTTGTGTCCAGTAGCCCGGCTGTGGCTAGGCCGGGATCCTCACCGGCAGCTTTTCATGGCCTTTGACGAAGTTGGAAAGGACCCGCTGGGGTTCGCCGTCCAGTTCGATCCGATCCCAACGCTTGAGGATCTCCTCCCAGACGATGCGTAGCTGAATCTCGGCCAGGCGATCTTGCCATCTCTCACTATCTCTGGCGGCGGACTCGGAGTCGGCCGGCGGGTCGGCAATGGCGTCTGCCGGGTTCTAACCCGCGGGCGCCGAATCGCTGCTAAACAGTGGCCATGGCCAAGGCCGCCCAAGTCCTTTTGTTCGACGATGACGCCCTGGCGCCGGCGCACCCCGCTTCCGGCTATTCGGCCAAGGATATCGAGGTCCTCGAAGGCCTGGAGCCGGTGCGCAAGCGCCCGGGCATGTACATCGGCGGCGTCGACGAACGCGCCCTGCATCACCTCTTCGCCGAGGTGCTGGACAACGCCATGGACGAGGCGGTGGCCGGCCACGCCAAGATCATCGAGGTCAGCCTCGACGCCGAAGGCGCCCTCACCGTCAAGGATGATGGCCGCGGCATGCCGGTGGACCCCCACCCGAAGTTCCCCGGCAAATCGGCCCTGGAAGTGATCATGACGGTCCTGCATTCCGGCGGGAAGTTCTCCGGCAAGGCCTATGAGACCTCCGGCGGCCTGCACGGCGTTGGCGTTTCGGTGGTCAACGCCCTCTCCGAACGCGTGGAGATCACCGCCTGGAAGGATGGCTTCGAGTGGCGCCAGACCTTCTCGCGCGGCCGGCCGACCTCCGCGCTGGAGCGCATGGCGCCGACGCGCAAACACGGCACCTCGATCACCTTCGCCCCCGATCCGGTGATCTTCGGCGAGGACGTGGCCTTTCGCCCCGCGCGGCTCTACCGGATGGCCAGATCCAAGGCCTATCTCTTCCGCGGCGTCGAGATCCGCTGGCGCTGCGCGACCGAACGCCTCTCCGACCAGACGCCGGCCGAGGCCACTTTCCACTTCCCCGGCGGCCTGGCCGACTTCCTGGCCGAGAACACTCAGGGGTTGGAGACGGTGACCCCGGAACCCTTCGCCGGCCGCATCGAGCGCCAGGGGGAGGCCGGCGCCGTGGAATGGGCGGTGGCTTGGACGCCGGCCGGCTTCGGCGAGGCCGACGGTTTCATGCGCTCCTATTGCAACACCGTGCCGACGCCGGAGGGCGGCACACACGAGGCGGGCCTGCGCGCCGTGCTGACCCGTGGCCTCAAGGCCTGGGCCGAGCTCACCAACGACAAGCGGGGCTTGGTGATCACCGCCGACGACGTCATCGCCCAGGCCGGGGCTTTGATCAGCGTCTTTGTCAGAAACCCCGAGTTCCAAGGCCAGACCAAGGAGCGTCTATCCTCGACCGACGCCCAGCGCCTGGTGGAAAGCGCGCTTCGCGATCCCTTCGACCATTGGCTGACCGCCCAGCCCAAATCGGCCAGCGCGCTGTTGACCTTCGTCGCCGACCGGGCCGAGGAGCGCCTCAAACGGCGCAAGGACAAGGAAGTCGCCAGGGCCTCGGCCACCCGCAAGCTTCGCCTGCCCGGCAAGCTCGCCGACTGCTCCGGCCAGGCGACCGACGGGACGGAGATTTTCATCGTCGAGGGCGACAGCGCCGGCGGCTCGGCCAAACAGGCCCGCGACCGCCGGAGCCAGGCGATCCTCCCCCTGCGCGGCAAGATCCTCAACGTCGCCTCGGCCACGGCCGACAAGACCGGCGGCAACAAGGAGCTTTCCGATCTGATGCTCGCCCTGGGGGTGCTGAGCGGCGCGCGCTACCGGGAAGAGGATCTGCGCTACGAGCGGGTGATCATCATGACCGACGCCGACGTCGACGGCGCCCACATCGCCTCCCTGCTCATCACCTTCTTCTATCGGATGACACCGGACCTGATCCGGAACGGAAAGCTCTATCTCGCCCTGCCGCCGCTCTATCGGCTCAGTCATGGCGGCAAGAGCGCCTACGCGCGCGACGACGCCCACAGGGACGAACTGCTGGCCACCGACGTTCAAGGGCAAGAAGCCGGAGATCGGCCGCTTCAAGGGCCTGGGCGAAATGATGCCCGCCCAGCTCAAGGAAACCACCATGGACCCCAAGACCCGGACCCTGGCGCGGGTCAGCCTGCCTCGGGCCGAGGAGGTCGTCGAATCCCTGGTGGAGACCCTGATGGGCCGCAAACCCGAGCTCCGGTTCCGCTTCATCCAGGAAAACGCCGAATTCGCCGCGGCGGACGTGGACGTTTAACTGGACGGCGCGGCCGGTTTGGCCCCCGACTGAGGCGGAGGCGGCGCGGATGATTTGGTCACCGCAGAACTCGTCGCGGTCGATGTTTCTGGCGCTTCCGACGCCGTGGGCGTCGTTGAAACCGCAGCCGAGGTTGCTGGAGCTAAGGTTGCGGTCGCCGCAGGAAGCGCCGGATCGGCCGGCTCCAAGGTCACGACCATCGGATCAGGTTTGAGATTGTCCATCGCGCCATCGGAGGCATCCACCCCGGCGCCGATCAGTCCGCCAACCAGAACGTTACCGGCAAACGCCGCGCCGCCGGCGCCCGCGACCGCGCTCACCACTTGGCCCTGATAAGTCTTGTAGCCGGGCTTGGTTATGATGACGCTGAAAGAGTTTTTGCGCTCCATTCGAAAGGTGCAGGGCGTTGCGTCGCAAGCCATGCCCGTGGTGGTCTTGACCGCCGCCCCCGGCGGTACGGTTTGCACTGTCCACGCTTCATGCGTGCCGCGGGTCACCGTGGCGCAGGCCGCCACCCATCCACCTAGAGCAGCGCACACGGTCACGCGCGCAACCCGACGTATCGTCTCGGTCATGATTTCCCCCAGACCACCGCGATTGGCGGTTTAACTGGAAGCTCAGGGCGCCAGACAAAATTGTCAAGCTTGAACCCGATCTGGGCGCCGCAACGGCGCCGAGCGGCGACTTCCGGCGCGAGCCCCAACAAGGCTTGACCGGCGTCGCGGCCACTTCCAACAACGACTCCTAGCTCAGAAGGGCGAACATGCCGGAAGCCGAGCGGAACGAAACGATTGGTGTGGCGAGCAAAGGCCTTCCGGCCGGCCAAGTGGCCGCAGTGGTCGTCGGCAACGCCCTGCAGTTCTATGACTTCCTGACCTACGCCTTCTTCGCCACTCAGATCGGGCGAACCTTCTTTCCGTCACACGACCCGACATCGAGCCTGCTGGCTTCGCTGGCGACGTTCGGGGCCGGATTCCTGACAAGGCCGCTTGGCGCCATGGTCATCGGCGCCATGGGCGATCGGGTCGGCCGCAAGCCAGCCATGATGGTCTCCTTTGCCTTGATGGGCGCCGCCATCATCGGCTTGGCGCTTACGCCTTCCTACGCCCAGATCGGCATCGCCGCGCCGATCCTCGCTATCGCTTTCCGTTTGGCAAGGGTTTCGCGCTGGGTGGCGAGGTCGGCCCCAGCACCGCCTATCTGATCGAGGCCTCGCCGCTCAACCGGCGCGGCTTCTATGTCTCCCTTCAGTACGCCACCCAGGATGCCGCGATTCTGACCGCAGGCCTGATGGGCCTCGCCCTTTCCAATCTTCTCAACCCCGGCCAATTGGATAGCTGGGGCTGGCGGATCGCCTTCCTGGTCGGCGCGGCCGTGGTTCCGTTCGGCCTGATCATGCGCACCCGCCTGGCCGAAACCCTGCACGATGGCGTCGAACTGGACGTGGATCTGGGGCCGGCTGGATTTCGGCCCTATCTCAAGATCGCCATACTGGCGCTCGTCATGCTGGGGGCCGGCGCCATCGCGGCCTATGTCATGAGCTATATGACGACCTATGCGACGGTCACTCTCGGCATGGCGTCAAACTTGGCGTTCGGCGCGACGGTTACGGTGGGCTTGTGCGGAGTGGTGTTCGATACCCTGGGCGGTTGGCTTTGCGACCGTTTCGGGCGCCGGCCAGTGATGATGATTCCCTGGGCTTTCCTGCTGGTGGCGGTCTTTCCTTGTTTCTGGGCCATCGCCCACTATCGCACCGGCTGGGCGCTCCTGGGCGCCACGGCCATCCTCGCGATACCCGGCAATATCTCCAGCAGCTCGGTCCTGGTCAGCGTGACCGAGTCCCTGCCAAGGCGTGTCCGCTCCGGCGCCCTGGCGACGATCTACGCCCTGGCCATCTCCACCTTCGGAGGAACCACCCAATTCATTGTCACCTGGCTGATCCGGATGACGGGCGATCCCCTCGCCCCCGCCTGGTATCTGGGCGCGGCGGTAGCGATCGGCCTGGCGGCAATGACCTTGATGAGCGAGACGGCGCCGGGACGTATCGGCGGCGCGATCAAGATTTCAGC
This sequence comes from uncultured Alphaproteobacteria bacterium, assembly GCA_963817995.1. Classification (GTDB taxonomy): domain Bacteria; phylum Pseudomonadota; class Alphaproteobacteria; order Caulobacterales; family Caulobacteraceae; genus Acaudatibacter. Next base: position 43,681 of record CAWFQJ010000008.1, on the reverse strand, counting down.
GACCTGATCGGGGCCATCAGCTTAAAGTCTTCTTCGGCGCATTGACTTAACCTTCACAGCCCCTATGTTCCGCCTCGCCCGAGCCCCGGCGTCGCGCGCGTATCTTTCGCGCCGGATGATCCCGCGCTCGCCGCACTTCAAGGCATGACAGACTTTTCCGAACTGGGGCTGAGCGCTCCGACCCTCCAGGCGGTGGCCGACACCGGCTATACCGCCGCCACCCCCATCCAGGCCCAGGCCATTCCCGTCGCCCTGGCCGGCCGCGACGTCCTGGGCATCGCCCAGACCGGCACCGGCAAGACCGCCGCCTTCACCCTGCCGATGATCGACCGGCTGGCCGCCGGCCGCTCCAAGGCGCGCATGCCGCGCTCCCTGGTGATCGCGCCGACCCGCGAACTGGCCGACCAGGTCGCCATGGCGTTCGACAAGTACGCCAAGGGCCAGAAGCTGACCTGGGCGCTGCTGATCGGCGGCGTCTCCTTCGGCGACCAGGAGATGAAGCTCGACCGCGGCGTCGACGTGCTGATCGCCACGCCCGGCCGCCTGCTCGACCACTTCGAGCGCGGCAAGCTGCTGCTGACCGGCGTGCAGATCATGGTGGTCGACGAAGCCGACCGCATGCTCGACATGGGCTTCATCCCCGACCTCGAGCGCATCTTCAAGCTGACGCCGGCCAAGAAGCAGACCCTGTTCTTCTCGGCCACCATGCCGCCGGAGATCACCCGGCTGACCAAGCAGTTCCTCAACGACCCGGTGCGCGATCGAGGCCTCCCGGCCGGCGACCACCGCCGAGAACATCACCCAGCATCTGGTGCGCATCCCCACCACCGATCCGGCCAGGCCAAGCGCGCTGGCGCTGCGCGCCCTGATCGAGCGCGCCGGACGTGAAGAACGGCATCGTCTTCTGCAACCGCAAGACCGAAGTCGATATCGTCGCCAAGTCGCTTGAAGAAGCACGGCTTCGACGCCTCGCCGATCCACGGCGACCTCGACCAGAGCATGCGCACGCGCACCCTGGAGGCGTTCCGCAAGGGCGACGCTGAAGCTGCTGGTGGCCTCCGACGTCGCCGCCCGCGGCCTCGACATCCCCGACGTCAGCCACGTCTTCAACTACGACGTGCCGCACCACGCCGACGACTATGTGCACCGCATCGGCCGCACCGGCCGCGCCGGCAAGACCGGCCAGACCTTCATGATCATCACCCCGGCCGATGGCCGCTCGCTCGACAAGGTGCTCAAGCTGATCGGCAAGACGCCGGAGGAAGTCACGCTCGACGTCGACTGGAGCCAAGTGAAGGCTGAACCTAGGAGCAAGACCAGCCGGCGGCCGGAACGCTCGGATAGCGGTCGCGGCGGCCGCGACCGCTCGCGTGGGCGTCCGGCTTCGGAAACCTCGGTCGTCTCGATGGAGCCGCTGGTTCCAACCATGGCGGCGCCGCCTTCCCCTGAACCAACCCCCGAGCCGACGCCGCAAACCGCCGCCCAGCCCGAGGCCCGCCCTGAACGCCGGCGCGAACGCCAGCCGCGCAATCCGGCCCCCGCCCCCGTCCAATCCCGCCCGGCACAGGCGAGCCAGCGAGGCGTCCAGCCGGTCCCGCCCCGCGATGACGACGACGTCCGCGTCGTCGGTTTCGGCGCCGATCTGCCGGCTTTTCTCGCCCGCCCCGTTCCCATACGGGCCTCGGCCGAGGAGTAGGTTTCCTCCTTTCCGGGAGGCGGGAATCGCCTATCGCGTGATCGCGCCGGCCAGGAACTTGCGGATCGCCGGCCCATAGGGCGGACGCAGCGCCTTCAGTTGCGGCAGATCGTTCTTGAGCTGGGTGTAGATCGCCTTGGCGTGGCTGAACTCGCGGAAGCCGTCGTTGCCGTGATAGCTGCCCATGCCTGAAGGGCCGACGCCGCCGAAGGGCAGGTCCTCCTGGGCGACGTGGAAGATCACGTCGTTGACGGTCACCCCGCCGGAGGTGGTGTCGGTCAGCACCTTCTCGCGCTCGGCCGCGTCGTCGCCGAAATAGTAGAGGCCGAGCGGCCGGTCGTGGGCGTTGACGTAGGCGATGGCCTCGTCGACCGATTTGTAGCTCTTCACCGGCAGCACCGGCCCGAAGATCTCCTCCTGCATCACCTTCATGTCGTCGGTCGGATCGATGATCAGGGTCGGGGCGATCTTGCGGTGCTCCTGCTGGGTGAAATCCTCGCCGTCCGGCTTGATCTCGACCACCCTGGCGCCCGCGGCTCGCGCCTCGTCGACATAGCCCTTGATGCGGTCGTAGTGCCGCTGGGCGATGATGGCGGTGTAGTCGGGATTGTCCTTGATGGTCGGGAACATGGCCGCTGACCGCGCCTTGGGCCTCGCCGACGAACGCCTCCAGCTCGTCCGCCGGGGCCAGCACATAGTCGGGCGCCAGGCAGATCTGGCCGGCGTTCAGGGTCTTGCCGTTCATGATCCGCGCCGCGGCGGTCGTCATGTCGGCCGAGCGGCCGATGATCACCGGGCTCTTGCCGCCCAGCTCCAGCGTCAGCGGCGTCAGGTTCTCGGCCGCCGCCCGCATCACGTGGCGGGCGATCGAGGTCGCGCCGGTGAAGATCAGGTGGTCGAAGGCGAGGCCGGCGAAGGCCTGGCCGACGTCCGGCCCGCCGGTGACCACCGCGATCTCCTCGGGCGAGAACACCGCGCCGAACATCCGCGCCATCAGCGCCGAGGTCGCCGGCGTGTATTCCGACGGCTTGATCATCGCCCGGTTGCCCGCCGCCAGCACGCCGGCCAGCGGCGCGAAGGTCAGGTTCACCGGGAAGTTCCACGGGCTGATGACGCCGACCACGCCCTTGGGCTGGAAGCGCACCTCCGCCTTGGCGCCGAACAGGCCGAGGATCGCCGGGGTGGTCTTGCGCTTCTCCGGCTTCATCCAGGCCTTGAGGTTGGCCTTGGCGTGCTTGAGCGGGCCGATCGAGGAGCCGACATCGGTGAAGGCGGTGGCTTCCGGCGCGCGGGCGCCGAAGTCGTCGTTGAGCGCCGTCTCGATCTCGGTCCGATAGTCGACCAGCAGGCCGATGCAGCGGTCGAGGCGCTCGATTCGCTGCTCGGCGGTCGGCGCGCCGTCGCGCAGGTGCGCGGCCTTCTGGCGCGCCAGCAGCGCGTTCATATCCTGGGCCGTCGTCGCCTCGGCAATCGTGTCTAGGGCCATGTCGCCTTCCCTTCCTGTCCGTCGGGACGCTAAATTTTCCTGGCGTTCCGCAGCGTCCCCTCGCCTTAGTAGCCGAAAGAACCCGTGGAGGACATCGTGGACTACAAGAAGGTCAAGCTTAGCGTCGCCGATCGCATCGCCACAATCACCCTGGCCGATCCGGCGACCATGAACGCCGCCGGCGTCGACACCATCATCGAACTGGCCGACGCCTTCGCCCGCGTCGCCGAGGGCGAGGACGGCGCGCGCGCGGTGATCCTCACCGGTGAGGGCCGTGGCTTCTGCTCGGGCGCCAATCTCTCCGGCGGCGGCGCGGCCAGCCGCCCGGCCGAGGCCGATGGCCGGCCCGACGCCGGCTCGGCCCTGGAGTCGCACTACAACCCCTTCGTCACCCTGATGCGCGACTTTCCGATGCCGATCGTTACGGCGGTCAATGGCGCGGCGGCCGGGGTCGGTTGCTCCCTGGCCTTGATGGGCGATCTCGTGGTCGCCGCCGAGAGCGCCTATTTCCTGCAAGCCTTCCGCCGTATCGGCCTGGTGCCCGACGGCGGCTCGACCTATCTGCTGCCGCGCCTGATCGGCCGGGCGCGAGCCATGGAGATGACCATGCTGGGTGAGCGCATTCCCGCCGCCAAGGCCCTGGATTGGGGTCTGGTCAATCGCGTCGTTCCGGATGCCGATCTGATCGCCGAAGCCACCAAGCTCGCCCGCGAGATGGCCGATGGCCCCAAGGCGCTCGGCCTCATCCGCAAACTCATGTGGCAAAGCCTCGACGCCGAATGGTCGGCCCAACTCACCAACGAGCGCCAGACCCAATCCATCGCCGGCAAGACCGACGACTTTATCGAGGGAGTGTCAGCGTTCCTGCAGAAGCGGCCGGCGCAGTTCGCCGGGCGGTAGGAAATTCAGTCACGGCTGACCGGCGGGCGGCGCCTCATGCGCCATGGGCCGCATGCGCTCGAACCTCCCCAGGGCCTGGGTATCCAGCCGTGCGGAGATCATCGTCGCCTCTTCGGTCTCCTCGCGGCCTGTGACCCGGCCGTGGCGATAGAGCCAAGCCACCGCCTCGCCATCCGAGGGGGCCAAGCGAAACTTCACCTCGGGCGCGTCATCCACCCGGGCGACGAGGCGGGCGGAGAGATCGTCGAAGCCTTCGCCATCGATCGATGAAAGGGCCACCGCCCCGGCGCGCGTGGCCCGGGCCTTGATCTCCTCGCGCGCATCGGCGGACAGCAGGTCGATCTTGTTCCAGACCTCGATCACGCGCTGGCCGGCGTCGGCGCCGAGCGCCCAGCTCGTCCAGCACCTTGCGCACGTCGGCGGCCTGGGCCTCGGTGTCGGCGCTGGCGATGTCGCGCACGTGCAGGATGACGTCGGCCTCCTCGCACCTCTTCCAGCGTGGCGCGGAAGGCCTCGACCAGTTCGTGCGGCAGGTCGGAGATGAAGCCCACGGTGTCGGACAGGATCGCCGGCCGCCCGCCGGGCAGCTTCAGCTGCCGCAGGGTCGGGTCGAGGGTGGCGAACAGCATGTCCTTGGCCACGCACCTCGGACGTCGGTCAGGCGGTTGAACAGGGTCGACTTGCCGGCGTTGGTGTAGCCGACCAGCGCGATGGTCGGGTACGGCACGCGCTTGCGGGCGCGCGCGCTGCAGGGCGCGGGTGCGGCGCACCTCCTCCAGCTCCTTCTTCAGCTTGACGATCTTGTCGGCCAGCAGGCGGCGGTCGGTCTCGATCTGGGTTTCGCCGGGGCCGCCCATGACGCCGAAGCCGCCGCGCTGGCGCTCCAGGTGGGTCCAGGTGCGCACCAGGCGCGAGCGCTCATAGGCCAGCCGCGCCAGCTCGACCTGCAGCCTGCCCTCGCGGGTGCGGGCGCGGCGGGCGAAGATCTCCAGGATCAGGCCGGTGCGGTCGATCACCTTGACCTGCCAGGCCTTCTCCAGGTTGCGCTGCTGCACCGGCGTCAGGGCGTCGTCGACCACCACCACGTCGATCTCGCGCGCCTGCGACAGCGCTCGCCGATCTCGGCGACCTTGCCCTTGCCGAACAGGGTCGCGGGCGTCGGCGGCGCGCAGCGGCGCGATCAGGCGTCTCGCGCACCTCCAGATCGAGCGCCTCGGCCAGGCCGACGGCCTCTTCCAGCCGCGCCGCCGGCGCCCGCGCAGGTCGTCGCGCCGCCTGGACCGGATGGATGACCAGCGCCGCTCTGGACCGGCGCTCGTCGGTCGATGGATCTTGATGGCTTCAATCGTCGTCTTCGTCGGCGCCGGCTCGTAGAGCTGGACCGGCTGCGCGGGCATGATGGTGGAGATGGCGTGCTTGTAGACCAGCTGGCGACTGGCCATCGCGGCGCAGCAGCACGCAGAAATTGTCGAACCAGCTCACCACGCCCTGCAGCTTGACGCCATTGACCAGGAAGATGGTGAGCGGGGTCTTGGACTTGCGGACGCTGTTGAGGAAGGTGTCCTGCAGGTTCTGTTTCTTCTCGGTCGACATGGCGATCGTCGCCCCTTTTTGTCGTTCGTGGCAGCCGAGCGCGCCCACACACGAAAGTTCAGCCACACACATGAGTTCGACAGCGCAGCCGTCACGCTCAGACGGCGCGTTGCGCCTCGCCTGCTCGATATAGAGGCGCCGCAGCCGTTTCGCCACCGGGCCGGGCTCGCCGTCGCCGACCGGCTGTGCCGTCGATCGCTGACGACGGGCAGGACCAGCGATGCCGGCGCCGGTGATGAAGGCTTCGCGCGCCTCCTGCGCCTCGGCCAGCGGTGAACGGCCGCTCCTCGACCTTCAGGCCGGCCTCGCGCGCCACGTCCAGCAGGGTCGTGCGGGTGACGCCGCGCAGGATGTTGGCCTGGTGTCGCGGGTGCGCAGCGCGCCGTCCGCGTCGACGATCCAGGCGTTGGTGGACGCGCCCTCGGTGACGAAGCCCAGGTCGTCGACGAACCAGGCCTCGACGGCGCCGGCCTCCCGCGCCGCCTGCTTGGCCAGCACGTTGGGCAGCAGGCCGACGGTCTTGATGTCGCAGCGGCCCCAGCGGTTCTCCGGCGTGGTGATCACGGCGACGCCCTCGCTCGGCGCGTGGCCTCGGTGGCCGCGCGGTCGACCGCGCTTGGCGGTGATCACCAGGCTGGGCGGGACCGGCGGGTCGGGGAAGGCGTGGTCGCGCGGGGCGACGCCGCGGGTGACCTGCAGATAGACCATGCCCTCGCGGACCCGGTTGCGGCGCACGGCCTCGCGCAGCACCAGCTGTCAGCGCCGGCGCGGCTCATCGGCTGGGCGATGCGAAGCTCGCCCAGGCTGCGCTCCAGGCGCGTCGAAATGGCCCTCGGCGTCGGCCAGCTTGCCGCCGAACACCGCCCAGACCTCGTAGACGCCGTCGGCGAACTGGATAGCCGCGATCCTCGATATGGACACGCCGCCTCGCCGTGCGGGACGAAGCGGCCGTTGACATAGGCGACACGCGCCATCAGCCGTCCTCCTCTTCCAGCGCCCGCGCGCCGCCGAAGCCCAGCGACTTCAGCTTGCGGTGCAGGGCCGAGCGCTCCATGCCGATGAAGGCGGCGGTGCGCGAGATATTGCCGCCGAAGCGCATGATCTGGGCGTTGAGATATTCCCGCTCGAACACCTCGCGCGCCTCGCGCAGCGGCAGGGCGATGATCCGCTCGGCGCCCGAGGCCGCCGGTCGGCCGGCGCGGCGCATGGCCTCGGCCGGCAGCATGTCGGCGGTGATCGGCTCGGCGGGATCGCCGGCGGCCAGGATCAGCATGCGCTCGACGTTGTTGCGCAGCTGGCGCACGTTGCCCGGCCAGGCGTGCACCTGCAGGGTGGCGATGGCGTCGTCGGCCGAGGCGGCGCCGGGGCAGGCCCGTGCGCCTCGCTGATCCGGTCGATGAAGTAGTCGACCAGCTCGGGGATGTCCTCGCGCCGCTCGGACAGGCCCGGCACGCGCAGCGGCACCACGTTCAGGCGGTGGAACAGGTCCTCGCGGAACCGGCCGGCGGCGATCTCCTCGCGCAGGTCGCGGGAGGTGGAGGAGACCACCCGCACGTCGACCTGCACGTCGGTGTCGCCGCCGACGCGGCGGAAGCGCTGCTCGACCAGCACCCGCAGGATGCGGCCCTGGCTCTCGCGCGGCATGTCGGCCACCTCGTCGAGGTAGAGGGTGCCGCCGTGGGCGCGTTCGAACACGCCGATCTTGCGCGGCCGGCCGCCCTCGCCTTCCTCGCCGAACAGCTCCAGGTCCATGCGCTCGGGCGTCATGCCGGCGGCGCTGATGGCGACGAACTCGCCCTCGCGCCCGAGGGCTGGCGGCGTGGATCAGCCGCGCCGCCAGTCTCCTTGCCCGACCCGGGCGGACCGGAGATCAGCACCCGGCTGTTGGCCGGGGCGACCTTGGCGATCATCTGGCGCAGCTGCTGGGCGGCGGCCGAGCGCGCCGACGAGGCCGTCCGGCGCGATCGCCTGGGTGCGCAGCCGGCGGTTCTCGCGCCGCAGCGTCGGCGGCCTCCAGCGCGCGCTCGACCACCAGCAGCAGCCGGTCGGACTTGAACGGCTTTTCCAGGAAGTCGTAGGCGCCGCGCTTGATGGCGCTGACCGCGGTTTCGATGTTGCCGTGGCCGGAGATCATGACCACCGGCAGGTCGGGGTCGAGGCCCTTGACCAGGTCGAGCAGCTCCAGCCCGTCCAGGCCGCCGCCCTGCATCCAGATGTCCAGCACCAGCAGCGACGGGCTTGCGCGCGCGGATGGCGCGCCAGGGCGGCTTCGGAATCGGCGGCGGTGCGCACCGCATAGCCTTCGTCCTCCAGGATGCCGGCCACCAGTTCGCGGATGTCGGCCTCGTCGTCGACCACCAGAATGTCAGCCGGTCATGCTTGCGTCCTCTTGCCGTCTTGAGACGCGGTCGGCGGCGGCCTCGGCCGAGGCCGAGATGGGGAACGACAGGACGACCCGCGCGCCCGGCAGGCTCGGCGGCGTCGGTCGAGCAGCAGTTCGCCGCCGTGGTCCTCCAGGATCCGCTTGACGATGGCGAGGCCGAGGCCGGTGCCCTTCTCGCGGGTGGTCACATAGGGCTCGGTCAGCCGGTCGCGGTCCTTGGCGCGGCAGGCCGACGCCGTTGTCCTCGACCTCGAAGGCCACGTGCCCGTCGTCGAACGATCAGGCGCGCGCGGATGCGGCCCTCGAGGCCGGGCGTCGGCGGCGCGGCGCGCGGCGACCGCCTCGCCGGCGTTCTTCAGCACGTTGGTCAGCGCCTGGCCGACCATCCGGCCGTCGCAGCTGAGCAGGACGGCCTCGGCGCGGCTCGCCGAGCTCGACCGCGATCTCCGGATTGGCGACCCGCTGGGCGAACACCGCCTGGCGCAGCAGCTCGGCGGCGTCGTGCTCGGCGAACTTCGGCGCGGGCATGCGGGCGAAGGCGGAGAACTCGTCGACCATCCGGCCGATGTCGCCGACCTGGCGGATGATGGTGTCGGTGCAGCGGTCGAAGGTCTCCAGGTCGCCGGTGATCTCGCTTGCGGTACTTGCGGCGCAGGCGCTCGGCCGACAGCTGGATCGGGGTCAGCGGGTTCTTGATCTCGTGGGCGATGCGCCGGGCCACGTCGCGCCAGGCGGCGTTGCGCTGGGCGGCGACCAGGCGGGTGATGTCGTCGAAGGTCAGCACCAGGCCGTCGGCGCTGCCGGCTGGCGCGCACCCGCAGCCGCCGCGTCTCGCCGCCGCGCACCACGTCGACCTCCTCCTCGGCCTCGCCGGCGCGCTCGGCGGCCTCGGCCGGCCACGCGCGGCGAGCTCCGGCGCGACCTCGCGCCAGCGGACGGCCCCGGCACGTCCTGATCGTCGCAGGCCCAGCAGCCGCACGCGCCTGGCGGTTGACGGCCGAGATGCGGCCGCTCGGCGTCCAGGCCGATCACCCCGGCGCTGACGCCCGCAGCACCGTCTCGATGAACTGGCGGCGCGACTCGGCGTCCACATGGGCGGCGCGCAGCGCCTCCTGCTGCGCCTGAAGATCGCGGGTCATGCGGTTGAAGGCGCGGGACAAGACGGCGATCTCCTCAGGATCGTTGTCGGTCGTCGACCCGCGCGCGTCAGGTCGCCGCCGGCGACCCGGCCGGCGGCCTGCACCAGCCGCGCCACCGGCGCGGCGATGCTGCTGGCCGCCGCCATGCCGAGCCACACCGCGCCCACCAGCACCAGCAGCGCGGTCTCGAGATAGGTCAAGGCGAAGACGGCCTGGATGCGGGCCCGGCTCGGCTTGGCCTCGCGATAGGCGGCCAGCGAGGCCTCGGTCTGCCGCAGGTGGCGGAAGATGCCGCGGTCCACCGGCCGGACCACATAGAGATAGGCGTCGGGGTAGCCGGCAGCCGGTAGAGCGCGCGGAACAGATCGGCCGATTCGAAAGCGCCGACCGAGACGTCGCCATCGTCGGCCGCCTTGAAGGTCGAAGGCGGAGGCACCAGGAAGGGCGGCGTCGCCGGCCGGCTCGGCCCGGGCCAGCACCCGGCCCTCGCGATCGATCAGATAGGCGGCCGGAAAACCCGTTGTCGGCGGCGAGGTCCTCCAGGAAGTGGGAAAACGCCACCGGGGTGTCGGAAAGGCGTCGGCGCGGCCTGGTCGAGGTCGCGCGCCATCACCGCCATGTGGCCGCCGATATAGTCCTTCTGCTCCTCGACGTAGGATCGGGCCACGGTGGCCGAGTTCTCCACCACGGTCTGGACCCGGGCGCTGAACCAGCTGTCGACGCCGCGGGTGACCAGGACGCCGAAGAACAGCGCCACGATCACCGCCGGCGCCACGGCGGCCAGGGCGAACAGAGCGACGAAGCGCAGGTGCAGGCGCGCGCCGGCGTCGGCGCCCTGGGCGCCGAGCAGGAGCCACAGGCGCCAGGCCAGCAGGCTCGCTGGCGCCGGGATCATCAGCAGGTCGAAGCCCAGCAGCGCAAGCACCACGGGGCTGGCCGGGCCCAAGGGGCCGGTCAGGCCCGGCGACGAGCCGAGCGCGATAGCCGCCGCCGTAAGGATCGCGGCGGCCGCGTAGCATCCGCCCATCACGGTCGGCGAAGCGAGAAACCCGAGGCTGGGCGCTCGCGCCGTTATGATCGCACTCACTTCACGCGGCATGGGCCGAGTCTAGAGCGGACTGTGGTGAAAATTCAACAGCCTTGTGGCGCGCGAGCGTCAGTGCGGTCTGCGTCGACCTTCGCCGCCTCTTCGCTGGGCAGGACAAGTGACGCTATCGCCGTCCCCGCGCGGCCTCGATGCCCAGGTCGTTGATCCTCTTGCGCAGGGTGTTGCGGTTGAGGCCCAGCACCTCGGCCGCCCGCACCTGATTGCCGCGGGTGGCCGCCAGGGTGAGCTGGATCAGCGGGCGCTCCACATCGGCGAGGACGCGATCGTAGAGGCCGGGAGGCGGCATGCCGTCGGGCTGGCTGGCGAAATAGGACGCCAAGTGCCGCTCGATCAGGGTCGCCAGGGTGATCGGCCCGTCGGCGCTGAGCGGCGCGGCCTGTTCGGCCAGCTCGCGCTCGACGATCCGCGCGGTGATGGTCTCTTCGGCATAGAGGGCGCAGATCCGGCGGATCAGGTTTTCCAGCTCGCGGACATTGCCGGGCCAGGCATGGGCCTTCAGCCGGTCCAGGGCGTCCTGGTCGATGGTCTTGGCCGGCAGGCCCTCGCGGTTGGCGCGCAGCAGGAAGGCGCGGGCGAGGTCGGGAATGTCCTCGGTGCGATCGCGCAGCGGCGGCAGGCGGATCGGGGCCACGTTGAGGCGGAAGTACAGGTCCTCGCGGAACAGGCCCTGGCGGATCAGAGCGCGCAGGTCGCGGTTGGTGGCGGCGATCACCCGCACGTCCGGCTTGCGGCCGGTCTTGGGATTGATCGCGGGATCGGCGCCGTCGAACACCCGCAGCAGGCGGGTCTGGGCGTCCAGCGGCATGTCGCCGATCTCGTCCAGGAACAGGGTGCCGCCGTCGGCCTCGACCAGCTTGCCGGCGCTCCCCTCCCCTTGGCCGAACAGCTCGCTATCCACCCGCTCGCGCGGCACGGCGGCCAGGTTGACCGACACGAACTTGCCGTCGCGGCGACGGCCGAGATCGTGCAGTGCCCGCGCCACCAGGTCCTTGCCCGAGCCGGATTCGCCCAGGATCAGCACGGTCAGCTCGGCGCCGACCAGGCGGGCGATGGTGCGATAGACCTCCTGCATGGGGGCGGAGCGGCCGATCAGCGGCAGGCGCTCGTCGCGCACGGCCCGGGCCTGGGCCTTGGCCGCCTCGCCATCCGCGGGTCTGGCCAGAGCGCGCTTGGCGGTGGCCGTCATGTCGTCCAGGTCGAAGGGCTTGGGAATATAGTCGAACGCCCCGATCTCGGCGGCGTTGACCGCGGTGAGCAGTGTGTTCTGGGCGCTCATGACGATGATCGGCAGCTTGGGCCGCAGCTTCCGGATCCGCGGCAGGACGTCGAAGACGTTCTCGTCGGGCATCACCACATCGGTGATCACCAGGTCGCCCTCGCCATCGGTCACCCATTTCAGCAGGGTGGCGGCGTTGCCCGTGGCGCGCACCTGATAGCCGAGCCGGGAGAACGCCTGGCTGAGCACCAGACGGATCGAGGCGTCGTCGTCGGCGATCAGGATCTTGTGGGCGGCGGTGTTCATGCGATGGATTTCCCCTGTAAATCCTTGGCCGAGGCCACTGGCAGCAGCACGCGAAAGACGGTGCGCCCGGCTTCGGTCTCGAAGTCGATCAGGCCGCCATGGACGGCGACCAGCTTGGCCACCAGCGCCAGGCCCAGGCCGGCGCCATGGGCCTTGCTGGTGACGAACGGCTCGAACAGGTGGTCGCGCAGGTGCGGCGGCACGCCTGGGCCGTTGTCCTGCACCCGCACCTCCAGCGGCGCGCCGTGGATCACCTTGTCGCCGCCGCTCTTGACCCGCACGCCATGGCGATAGGCGGTGGATGATGGCGATCTCGCCGCGCCCGTCGCCGCGGGCGTGCGCCGCCTCGGCGGCGTTCTTCACCAGGTTGAGGAAGATCTGGATCAGCTGGTCCTCCTCGCCCAACGCCGGCGGCAGGGACGGGTCGTAGTTCTCTCGAATGGAAAGGCCGTCGGCCACGCCGTTGGCGGCCAAGGCTCGGACGCGGTCGAGCACCTGGTGGATGTTCACCGGCGAGCGGACCGGTTCGACATCGTCGGAGAACGCCTCCATCCGGTCGACCAGCCGGCGGATCCGGTCGGTCTCGTCGACGATCAGCTGGGCCAGGGGAATATCGGCGGCCTTCAGGCCCGACTTCAGCAGCTGGGCCGCGCCGCGGATGCCGGCCAGAGGGTTCTTGATCTCGTGGGCCAGCATGCGGCCAAGGCCGACCACCGACCGCAGCCCGGCCACATCCGCCGCCCGTTCCGCCGCCAGGGACGCCGCCCGGACCCGAAGGGTAAGCAGCACGGCGCCGTCGCCCAGCGGGGCCGCCGCTCCGTCGGCCTCGAAGGGCGGATGGCCGAAGAGATTCACCTGCAAGGCCCGCTCGCGGACCACGCCGGATTCGGCCGCGCAGCGATCGATCAAGGCGACGAGCGGCGATCCCGGCGGCAGGGCCGTTCGGAACCGGCCGCGGCTGAGCAGCGCCAGGCCCTGGCCGAACAGCGCCTCGGCGGCCTCGTTGACGGCCACCATGGCGCCGTCGCCATCCAGCACCAGCGCCGGCTCGGGGCCTAGCTCGAAGGCGCTGGACTTGAAGGATTCGGAGATATCCATGCGGCGGGTCAACGCGCGGGAACTGGTCACGCGGCCAGCCTTTGGGCTCGGCGCCGCCCAAATCCGCTGGAGACCGGACTGGATTCCCCGCGGATCGTCCAGGCGGCACAGCCAGCTCCGCGCCGCGCGGCGCTCCGCTTCGGTCATCGGGCCGGGCGCGGCGTCGACGTAGGCCGCCAGATGCTTGCGGAAGATCCGCAACCCCAGACGCTCACCGTAAAAACTCAGGCTCGCCTCAAGATGCTCCATGACGATTGCCAGCAAGGTCTCGCCTTCCGGCTTCGACCACGGGCGGCCACCGAGCGCGGCCTCAATCTCAGTGGCGATCCAGGGCCGTCCGGTCGCGCCGCGGCCGATCATCACGCCGTCGGCGCCTGAAAGCTCAAGCGCGTTCCGGGCGGATCCAGCATCGACGATATCGCCATTGACGATCACCGGGATCGAGACCGCCGCCTTGACGGCTCTCACCGCGGCCCAATCGGCCTGGCCCCGATAGAACTGCTGGCGGGTGCGCCCATGGACGGTCACGGCCGATGCGCCGGCGCGCTGCGCCGCCTCGGCCAATTCGGGAGCGTTGCGGGTGGCGTCGTCCCAGCCAAGCCGCATCTTGACGGTCACCGGAATGTCGACCGCATCGACCGCCGCCGCGATCAGCCGGCGGGCGAGATCGAGATCGCGCATCAGCGCCGAACCGGAGAGTGCGCCGGTGACCTCCTTCGCCGGACAGCCGAAGTTGAGATCGATGATCTGAGCCCCCGCCGCGGCGGCGAGGCGCGCGCCGGCCCCGATCCATTCCGGCTCGCGGCCCACCAGCTGCACCACCATCAGCGGCAGGCCCTCGCCCATGGCCGCGCGGCGCACCACGTCCGGCCGCGACCTCGGCGAATTGAGCGCAGGCGACCATCTCGGTGGCGACGTAGGCGGCGCCCAGGCGAGAGGCGACACGGCGGAACGGCAGGTCGGAAACCCCGGTCATGGGCGCGATCCACACCCGGCCCGGGACCTCTACCCCACCGATTTTTAAGGCTTTGCTTAATTTACAATCACTCATCTAGCCCGCTTTTTAGGCAGATTGTGCAGCGCGGTAAAGCCTGGACAACGGGGCGGTCCGGTCTAATGAGGCGCATGGATTTTTGTGGAGTGATCGTGGCCGCCGGCGCCGGGGTTCGGGCGGGCCCTGGCGGGGCCAAGCAGTGGCGGCTCCTCGCGGGCAAACCGCTCTGCCGCTGGTCGCTGGAGGCCATGCTCAGCGCCGGCGCTCGCGAAGTTGTGGTGGTGATCGGTCCGGACGACGAGGCTACCGCGCGCACCGCCTTCGCCGGCCTGGAAGGCTGGCGCCTCACATTCGGCGGGGCCGCCCGTGTCGATTCCACCTTGGCGGGACTGAAGGCGCTATCCTCCTCCGCCGCCCGACGCCGTTCTCATTCACGACGCGGCACGGCCGTTTCTGACCTCAGATCATATTGGCAAGCTCCTCGCCGCGCTGGCCAAGTCCGAGGGCGCCATCCCCGCCCTTCCCGCCGTCGATACCCTCAAGCGAACTGGGGAGACCGGCGCCGCGCCGGTCACGGTCGATCGCGACAGGGCTCATGGCGCGCCCAGACGCCCCAGGCCTTCAATTTCGCGCCGCTCCTCAGCGCCTTCGCCGCCTGGCCGGCCGATGAGACACCCACAGACGACGCCCAGATCGTGGAGCGGGCCGGCGGCACCGTCGCTCTGGTCGACGGCGATCCGATGCTGATGAAGCTCACCTATCCGGAGGACTTCGCCATGGCCGAACGGCTGGCGGGCGGCGCGCGCGTAACGCGGATCGGCCAGGGCTTCGACGCCCATCGTTTCGGGCCGGGCGACGGTGTCTGGCTATGCGGCGTGAAGATCGCCCACGACCGCGCTCTGATCGGCCACTCCGACGCCGACGCCGGCCTGCACGCCCTGACCGACGCCCTGCTGGGCGCCATCGGCGAAGGCGATATCGGCGATCACTTTCCGCCCAGCGATCCGCAATGGAAGGGCGCCGCCTCCTCCGCCTTCCTGGCCCACGCCATGGCCCTGGTGGCCGCGCGCGGCGGCCGGGTGATCAATGTCGATGTGACTCTCATCTGCGAGCGGCCGAAGATCAAACCTCACCGCGAAGCCATGCGCACACGGGTCGCCGAGATCCTGGGCCTTCCCCTGGATCGCGTCAGCGTGAAGGCCACCACCACCGAAGCCATGGGCTTCACCGGGCGCGAAGAAGGCCTCGCCGCCCAGGCCGTGGCGGCGGTGGAGACACCGCTCTAGATTGCGGGAATCATTGGCGGAGCGGCGAGCATGTTTTCCCTCGAAATCGAGACCTTGGCCCGCCTGGTGATAGACGACGCGCGGGAGCGATCCCTGCGCATCGTCACCGCCGAGAGCTGCACCGGCGGCCTTGTGGCCGCGGCGATCTGTTCGATCCCCGGCGCCTCGGACGTTTTTGAACGCGGTTTCGTCGCCTACACCAACCGGGCCAAGCAGGAGATGTTGGGCGTTTCGGGGGACCTGATCGCCGATCTGGGCGCTGTTTCGGAGCCCATCGCCAGGATGATGGCCGAGGGCGCGGTCGAACATTCCCACGCCCATGTCTCGGTCTCGATCACCGGCGTCGCCGGCCCGGGCGGCGGCACGCCGATGAAGCCGGTGGGCACCGTCCATTTCGCCACCGCCCGGGCCAACCAATCGGTGCATCACCGCATGGAGATGTTCGAACTCGACGACCGCTGGGATATCCAGATGGCGTCGGTGCAGACGGCGCTGGAGATGTTGAGGGATCGGCTGAGGTAGCCGGTCTCTTCAGGCGTCATTGTCGCCGGCCATCGCCAGGATGGTCGACCATTCGTCCGTTGTCACCGGCGAGACCGACAGCCTGAATTGGCGGAACATGGCCATGCCGGCGAGTTTCGGATTGGCCTGCATCTCCGCCAGCGTGACCGGCCGAGCCAGGGCGCGCACCGGGGCGATCTCGACGGCGACAAAGCGGCCCTGCGGGTCGCTGGGATCGAGGAAAGCGGTGCGGATGATCTTGGCCAATCCGACGACCGCCAGCCCGATCTGGGAATGATAGATGAAGGCGGTGTCGCCGACCTGCATGGCCTTCAAATAGAGCGCCGCCTGATTGTTGCGCACCCCGTCCCAGACGGTCTTGCCATCGCGGATCAGGTCGTCGAACGAATATTTCGTGGGCTCGGTTTTGAGGAGCCAGTGTGATGCCGAAGATGCCATGCGTTTATCCATAGAGCGCTTTGGCGCGCCGCTCAAAGGACGCCACCAGCGACTTGACCGCCTTGTCGAGATTGGCCCCGAGCAAGCCTTGCAGCAGGCGCGATCCAAGTTCGAAATCGATCTCGAACGCGAGTTCGGCGCCCCTCGGATGACGCCTGAAACGCCAGTGGTTTTCCAGGTGGCGAAATGGGCCTGAGAGAAGGGAGACATCGATCGCCAGGTTCGGCCGATCAAGCCGCACCCGCGTGGCGAACCGCTCGTTGATGATCGAGAACTTCACCTTGGCTTCGGCGTCTACATCCGTCACGCCGGCCGCCACTTCCCGGCGGTTCGAAACCTGCATGGCCGTGAGCCATTTGATGAAGTCGGGATAGCGCTCCACATCGCCGACAAGATCGAACAGCTGATCTGGCCGGTAGGGAAGAACGCGGGTCAGGCCGTGGCGCAAGCGGGCTCCTGGGCCAGGCGAGCGGCCTTGAGGCGGGCGAAGTCGGCGCCCGCATGATGGGATGAGCGTGTCAGCGGGCTGGCCGAAACCATCAGAAATCCCTTGGCTCTGGCGATCGTCTCAAGAGCGGCGAATTCCTCCGGCTCGACGAACCGGTCGATCGGCGCATGCTTCCGTGTCGGCTGCAGATATTGGCCGATGGTGATGAAATCGACACCAGCCGAGCGCATGTCGTCCATCACCTGCATCACCTCCTCTTTGGTCTCGCCGAGGCCGACCATCAGGCCGGACTTGGTGAAGAGCTCGGGCGCGCGTTCCTTAACCCGTTCAAGCAGGCGCAGAGAATGGTAGTAGCGCGCGCCCGGCCGAATGGAGAGGTAGAGCCGAGGCACCGTCTCAAGGTTGTGGTTGAACACATCGGGCTTGGCGTCGATCACCTGTTCGGCCACGGCGACCGGCTTGCGCAGGAAATCCGGCGTGAGAATCTCCACCGTGGTGGCTGGCGCGGCGACGCGGATGGCCGCGATGGTAGCGGCGAAGTGCGCGGCGCCGCCGTCGGCGAGGTCGTCGCGATCCACCGAAGTGATGACCACGTGCTTGAGCCCCATGGCCGCCACCGCCGTGGCGACGCGAGCGGGTTCGGTGGGATCGAGGGCCTCAGGGCGGCCAGTGGCCACATTGCAGAAGGCGCAAGCTCGGGTGCACACCCCGCCCATGATCATCATCGTGGCGTGGGACTGGCTCCAGCACTCGCCGATATTGGGGCAGGCGGCCTCCTCGCAAACCGTCACCAGACCGTGCTTACGAACGATGGCGCGGGTCTCGTTGTAGCCAGGAGAGCCAGGCGCGCGAACGCGCAGCCACGGCGGTTTGCGCAGCAGCGGCGTTTCCGGCCGGGACTGCTTTTCCGGGTGCCGCGCGGCGCGCGGCTGAAGCCGTTCGATGACGGTGGCCATAAGGCTTAGATCGTCTCTTCCGGCCTTGCGATCAAGCCGTCCTGACGGTCCAGCGCTTTTCAAGCCGCGATGGCGCCTATAGCCTCGCCGCAAGCCCGATCCCAACTCATGTGAAGGGCGTCAAGGAGGAATCGCCGTCCATGGAGCGCGTTTTTGACGCCCGGAAGGCCCAGCGCACCGTTTTTGACGCCCTGTTGGATGCGGCCAGGGAATATGGCGCGAGGCGGCCCATATTGGAGGATCAGGAGCGCACCCCGCTCTCCTACACCGACCTCATCCGCGCCAGCTTCGCCCTGGGACGAAAGATAGCCGGCAAGACAACGCGTGGAGAGCGGGTCGGCCTGCTGCTGCCCTCAAGCTCGGCGGCGGTGGTGACCTTCTTCGGCCTGCACGCCTTTGGCCGGATGCCGGCCATGCTCAATTTCACCGCCGGCCTGCGCAATCTGCGCGCGGCGGTGAAGCTCGCCGGCGTTGAGCGGGTGCTGACCTCTCATCGCTTCATCGAACAAGGCAAGCTGCACGACCTGATCGACGCCTTGGAGGACCGCTGCGAGATCATCTATCTGGAGGATGTGCGCCGCACGATCGGCGGCCGCCGATCGGGTGTTGGCGCTTGGCGCCTCGCTGTTCGCCCGCCAGGCCAAGGCCAAGGTGAACCCGAGCCGATGCCGGCCGTGATCCTGTTCACCTCGGGCAGTTTCGGCGCACCGCGCGGAGTGGTGCTGAGCCAGGCCAATCTGCTGGCCAATGTCGCCCAGGTGGCGGCCCACATCGAACTCGACCCGGACTGGGTGATGTTCAATCCCCTGCCCGATCTTCCACTGTTTCGGCCTGACCGGCGGGGTGCTGCTGCCGATCCTCACCGGCATGAAGGCCTTCCAATATCCGAGCCCTTTGCACGTGAAGCTGATCCCGGCTCTGATCCGGGACAGCAAAGCCAGCATTCTCCTGGCCACCGACACCTTCGTGAACCAGTACGCCCGCGCGGCCGAGACCGGCGATCTATCGGGACTGAAGTTCGTCGTCTGCGGCGCCGAGCGGGTGCGGGAGGAGACCCACCATCTGATCGCGGAGCGATTCGGATCGGTGCCTTTGCTGGAAGGCTATGGAGCGACGGAAGCCTCGCCAGTGATCGCGGTGAACAAACCCAACGACAATCGCCACGGCACGGTCGGCGGCTTGCTGCCCGGGCATCCAGACCCGCATCGAGTCGGTCGAGGGGATCGCCCGAGGCGGGCGCCTGTTCGTGCGCGGCCCCAACATCATGACCGGCTACCTCGACGCGCAGGGCAAGTTGGAGCCACCACCCGATGGCTGGCATGACACCGGCGATGTGGTGGAAATGACCGACGACGGCTGGATCACCATCCTTGGCCGGGTGAAGCGCTTCGCCAAGATCGGCGGCGAAATGGTTTCGCTCACCGCCGCGGAAGATCTGGCGTCCGCCGTATGGCCGGAGTCGCGCCATGCGGTGATTTCGCTGCCGGACGCCAAGAAGGGCGAGCGTCTGATACTCGTCACCGATCGCCAAGACGCCGAAGTGACCAAGCTGCTTGAGCAGGCCCACATCACCGGCGCGACCGACCTCGCCATCCCTCGCCGGATCGTGAGAGCCGCCGAGATCCCAGTGCTGGGCTCGGGCAAGACCGACTATGTAGCCATCCAGCGGATCGTCGAGGCCGAAGGCGTTCAATCCTGACCGGAGGCCGACTTCAGACCGGCTCGAAGTGGGAGAACATATTCTGGAATTCGGGGATGTTGGCCGGGGTCTCGTACCAGCAGGCCGCTTCGAACGCCTTCCACAAGTCCTGAACGACGGGATCGGTGTGCGCGGCGGCGATGGCCTCCTTCGAGACCCATTCGAAGATCTCGATGATCGTCCCATCGGCGCAGCGGACCACGATCGGTTCGCGGTCGGTGATGAGGCCGAGCGCGCGCAACGGCGGCAAGTGGCCTTTTACGAGTTCTATCAGCGCCGCCTCGTGGCCGGCGCGTGGCTTGTAGCAGGCGATGGCGACCGATCCCATGAAGGCGTCTCCCTCTAGGCTTCAGATGTGCAGGACGCGGCCGTAGGCGTCGAGCGCGGCCTCGTGCATGGCCTCGCTCATGGTCGGGTGCGGGAAGACGGTGGCCATCAGTTCGGCCTCGGTGGCCTCCAGGGTCATGGCGAGGGCGAAGCCCTGGATCATCTCGGTGACCTCGCCGCCGATCATGTGGGCGCCGATCAGCGCGCCGGTCTTGGCGTCGAACACGGTCTTGACGAAGCCCTCGGTCTCGCCCGCGGCGATGGCCTTGCCGTTCACGCGGAACGGGAAGCGGCCGACCTTGACCTCGACGGCCCTTGTCCTTGGCCTGGGCCTCGGTCAGGCCGACCGAGGCGATCTGCGGCGTGGAGTAGGTGCAGCCGGGGATCGGCGCGGTCGAGGTTGGGCGGCGTCGAGGCCGGCGATGTGCTCGACGCAGTGGACGCCCTCGTGGCTGGCCTTGTGCGCCAGCCAGGGCGGGCCGGCGACGTCGCCGATGGCGTAGAGGCCCGGCACGTTGGTGGCGCCGTGGCTGTCGATGACCACGTGGCCGCGGTCGATCTTCACGCCCAGCGCCTCCAGGCCGAGGTCCTCGACATTGCCGTCGATGCCGACCGCGACGATGGCGACGTCGGCCTCCAGGGTCTCGGCCTTGCCGCCGGCCTCGAGGTCGACGGCGACGCCGGCCTTGGTCTTGGCCAGCTTGGTCACCTTGGCGCCGACGCGGAACTTCATGCCGCGCTTCTCGAACGCCTTCTGGGCGGCGGCGGAGACCTCCTCGTCCTCCACCGGCAGGATGCGCGGCAGGGCCTCGATCACCGTCACCTCGGCGCCCAGGGCGCGGTAGAAGCTGGCGAACTCGATGCCGATGGCGCCCGAGCCGACCACCAGCAGGGACTTCGGGCAGGCCTTCGGGACCATGGCCTCGCGATAGGTCCAGATCCGCTCGCCGTCCGGCTCCAGGCCGACGGCCGGGATGGTCCGGGCGCGGGCGCCGGTGGCCAGGATCACCGACTTGGCCTGCAGCGTGCGCGCGCCGCCGGCCTTCAGCGCCACCACGACCTTGGGCGCCGGCTCGCCCTTCTCCAGCCTGGCCGTCGCCCTCGACCACCTCGATCTTGTGCTTCTTCATCAGGAAGGCGACGCCGGACGATGAGCTGCTTGGCCACCCCGCGCGAGCGCTCGATCACCTTGGTCGAAGTCGTAGGCGCGGCCTTCGACCGACAGGCCGTAGTCGCCCAGGTGGCCGAGCTGCTCGTAGACCTCGCCGGACTTCAGCAGCGCCTTGGTGGGGATGCAGCCCCAGTTGAGGCAGATGCCGCCCAGGAGCTCGCGCTCGACGATGGCGGTCTTCAGGCCGAGCTGGCTGGCGCGGATGGCGGCGACATAGCCGCCGGGGCCCGCGCCGATGACGATCAGGTCGAAGGCGTCGGCCATCAGAGCAGCGCCTCGATGGCGCTTTCCAGGGCCTTGGGCTCGGTGGTCGGGGCGAAGCGGGCCGACGACCTCGCCCGTCCGGTCGATCAGGAACTTGGTGAAGTTCCACTTGATCGCCTCGCGTGCCGAGCAGGCCCTTCTTCTCGTCCTTCAGCCAGGCGTAGAGCGGGTGGGCGGCGGGGCCGTTGACGTCGATCTTGGCCATCATCGGGAAGTTGACGTCGTAGGTCAGCGAGCAGAAGTTGGCGATCTCCGCGGCGTCGCCCGGCTCCTGCGCGCCGAACTGGTTGCAGGGAAAGCCGAGGACATCGAGGCCCTGGTCCTGGTATTTGCGCATGTAGCGCCTCCAGCCCCGCGTACTGCGGGCGTGAAGCCGCACTTGCTGGCGGTGTTGACGATCAGCAGCACCTGGCCGCGATAGTCCGACAGCGGCGCGGGCTGGCCGTCCAGGGTCTGGGCGGTGAAGTCGTAGACACTCATCGATTGTACCCCAATCGCTCAGACGAGCATCGTGATCGGATCTTCGATCATCGCCTTGAAGGCCTCCAGCCAGCGCGCGCCGATCGCGCCGTCGACCACCCGGTGATCGCAGGTCAGGGTGACGGTCATCACCGTGGCGACGGCGAGCTGGTCGCCCCGCACCACCGGCCGCTTCTCGCCGGCGCCGACCGACAGGATGGCGCCCTGCGGCTCGTTGATGATCGAGGCGAAGGACTTGATGCCGAACATGCCGAGGTTGGAGATCGAGAAGGTGCCGCCCTGGAATTCCTCGGGCTTCAGCTTCCTGGTGCGGGCCCGCTCGGCCAGGTCCTTCATCTCCGTGGCGATCTGGGCCAGGCCCTTGGTCTCGGCGGCGCGGATGATCGGGGTGATCAGGCCGCCGTCGATGGCCACGGCCATGGCGATGTCGGCGTGGTGGTGCATGGCGATGCCTTCGGGCGTGTAGCTGGCGTTGGCGTCCGGCACGCGCTTCAGGGCCATGGCGGCGGCCTTGATCACCATGTCGTTGACGCTGACCTTGACGCCGTCGGCTTTCGAGCATGGCGTTGATCTTCGCGCGCGCGGCCAGCAGGCGCGTCGATCTCCAGATCGATGGTCAGCGGGAAGTGCGGCACGTCGCGGAAGCTGTCGGTCATCCGCCGGGCGATGGTCTTGCGCATGCCGTCGAGCGGGACGAGGTCGTAGGAGCCGGGCGGCGATGCCCATCTGCTCCAGGCGACTGGACCTGGCGCGGCGCCTGCGGCCGGCGCGGCGGCGGCGCGGCGTGGCGCCGGCGCGCCGGCTTCAGCGCCCTCGACGTCGCGGCGGATGATGCGGCCGTGCGGGCCGGAGCCCTTCACCGTCGGCGAGGTCGACGCCGTTCTGCTCGGCCAGGCGGCGGGCCAGCGGCGAGGCGAAGATGCGCGTCGCCATCCGGCGTCGGCGGTCGGGGCGGCACCGGCTTCAGGCGCTTGCGCGGGCTTCCGCGCCTGCGGCGGCGGAGCGCGGCCTTGCCGGCGCGGGTTCTCTGGCTTCCGGCTTCGGCGGCGTCGGCCGAGGCGCGGCGGTGGCGCGGCGCTTCGCCGCTCGCCCTTCAGCCGGGCGATCGGGGTGTTGACCTTCACGCCCTCGGTCCCTTCCGGGACCAGGATGGCCTCGACCACGCCCTCGTCGACGGCCTCGACCTCCATGGTCGCCTTGTCGGTCTCGATCTCGGCGATCACGTCGCCGGAGCTTGACGGTGTCGCCGACCTTCACCTGCCACTTGGCGAGCGTGCCCTCCTCCATGGTGGGCGAGAGGGCCGGCATCAGGATGTCGGTCATGACGGCCTCCTTGGAGAGATGGGCCAGCTCGGCGCCGTGGGCTCCCAGTCGCGGCCGTCGAACGCGGTCGATCGTCGATGTCGAGGGCGTCGCGTCGTCCAGGCAGCGGGCGTTGACCGACCAGCCGTCGGGATTGGAGCGCGGGCGGTAGAAGCTCTTGACCCCGCAGACGGCGCAGAACAGGTGGCGGGCGATGCCGGTGTTGAAGCTGTAGCTCGGTCAGGGCGCTCGGCGCCCTGCAGCAGGCGGAAGCGGCTCTCCGGCACGATGATGTGGATGAAGCCGGTCTTGGCGCAGATCGAGCAGTTGCAGGCCTGCGCCTCGACATGCGTCGGCAAGCGCGGCCTCGAAGCGCACGGCGCCGCAGTGGCAGCCGCCGGCGCGCCAGGTGAACGCCGCCTCGCTCATCGGTAGCAGACCGCCTTGGCCGCCTGCGACGATCTTGTCGACCGACGGCAGCGACAGGGCTTCCAGGTTGGCGGCGTAGGGCAGCGGCACGTCCTCCTGGCAGACCCGGGCCGGCGGGGCGTCGAGATAGTCGAAGGCGTGCTCCACCACCCGCGCGGCGACCTCGGCGCCGACGCCCATAGGGGCCCCAGCCTTCCTCGCACCGTGACCAGGCGGTTGGTCTTCTTCACGCTGTCGACGACGGTCTCGTGGTCGAGCGGGCGCAGGGTGCGCAGGTCGATCACCTCGGCCTCGATGCCCTCCTTGGCCAGCTCCTCGGCCGCCTCCAGCGCGAAGCCGACCATGCGCGAGTGGGCGGCGAGGGTGACGTCCGTCGCCCTCGCGGCGGACCTTGGCCTTGCCGATCGGCACGAGCCAGTCGTCGACCTCGGGCACGTCGAACTCGTGGCCGTAGAGCATCTCGTGTTCGAGGAAGACCACCGGGTTGGGATCGCGGATGGCGGCCTTGAGCAGGCCCTTGGCGTCGGCGGCGTCGTAGGGGGCGACGACCTTCAGGCCGGGCACATGGCCGTACCAGCTCGAATAGTCCTGGCTGTGCTGGGCGGCGACGCGGGCGGCCGCGCCGTTGGGGCCGCGGAACACGATCGAGCAGCGGATCTGGCCGCCGGACATGTAGAGCGTCTTGGCCGCCGAATTGATGATCTGGTCGATGGCCTGCATGGCGAAGTTGAAGGTCATGAACTCGACGATCGGCTTCAGGCCCGGCCATGGCCGCGCCGACGCCGAGGCCGGCGAAGCCGTGCTCGGTGATCGGGGTGTCGATCACCCGCCGGTCGCCGAACTCCTGCAGCAGGTCGCGGCTGACCTTGTAGGCGCCCTGGTACTGGGCGACCTCCTCGCCCATCAGGAAGACGTCCGGATCGCGGCGCATCTCCTCGGCCATGGCGTCGCGCAGGGCGTCGCGGACGCGTGGTCTTGATCAGCTTGGCGCCGGCGGGGATCTCGTTCGAGGGTCGACGGGCGCGGCGATCGGCCGCCCTCGCACGTTGGCGTCGGGGTCGCCGCCTCGCCCCAGGGGCGGAGGCGGAGGCGCTTGCGCGGCGCGCGTGGCTTCCGGCTCCGCCGTTGGCGGTCGGCCGGCGGCCGGCGGCGGCGGGCTCGCCGCCGCTCAGCCGGGCGATCGGCGTGTTGACCTTCACGTCCTCGGTCCCTTCCGGCACCAGCAGCGCCTCGACCACGCCCTCGTCGACCGCCTCGACCTCCATGGTCGCCTTGTCGGTCTCGATCTCGGCGATCACGTCGCCGGAGCTGACCGTGTCGCCGACCTTCACGTGCCACTTGGCGAGCGTGCCCTCCTCCATGGTCGGCGACAGGGCCGGCATCAGGACGTCGGTCACGCGGCGGCTCTCCACGATAGACGTCGGTGTAGAGCTCGGCCGGATCGGGCTCGGGCGCGGTGCGGGCGAACTCGGCGGCGTCGGCGACGATCGCCTTGACCTCGGCGTCGATGGCCTTCAGCGCCGCCTCGTCGGCGAGGCCGTCGGCCTCCAGCTTCTCGCGCAGGTGGTCGATCGGGTCGCGGGTCTTGCGCACCTCGTCGACCTCCTCGCGGGTGCGGTACTTGCCCGGATCGCTCATGGAGTGGCCGCGGTAGCGATAGGTCTTCATCTCCAGGATGAACGGCCCCTTGCCGGAGCGGGCGTGCTCGGCGGCCTTGAGGCCGGCCTCGCGCACGGCAGCGACGTCCATGCCGTCGACCTCCTCGCCGGGGATGTTGAAGCTGGCGCCGCGCTTGATAGAGGTGGGTCTCGGACGAGGAGCGCTCGACGCTGGTGCCCATGGCGTACTGGTTGTTCTCGATCACATAGACCACCGGCAGGCTCCAGAGCTCGGCCATGTTGAAGCTCTCGTAGACCTGGCCCTGGTTGGCCGCGCCGTCGCCGAAATAGACGAAGGCCACCTTGCCGTCGTCGCGATAGCGGTTGGCGAGCGCCAGGCCGGTGCCGAGGCTGACCTGGGCGCCGACGATGCCGTGGCCGCCGTAGAAGTCGTCCTCGGCCGAGAACATGTGCATCGAGCCGCCCTTGCCCTTGGAGGCGCCGGCGCGCGCGGCCGGTCAGCTCGGCCATGACCGATCTTGGGATCCATGCCGGCGGCCAGCATGTGGCCGTGGTCGCGATAGCCGGTGATGACCTGGTCGCCCGGCTGCTTGATCGACTGCATGCCGACGGCGATGGCTTCCTGGCCGATGTAGAGGTGGCAGAAGCCGCCGATCAGGCCCATGCCGTAGAGCTGGCCGGCGCGCTCCTCGAAGCGGCGGATCAGCAGCATGTCGCGATAGAAGGCCAGCAGCTCCGGCGGCGGCAGGCTCGGCCGCCGCGGCCTTGGTCTTCTTGGTCGCTGGGGCGGTGCGCCGCGCCATGTTCCCGATCCCTCGCATCCCAACGTCCGGCCGCCGACGCGGCGGCGCCGGAGCGTCAGCCGTGTGCGGGGGTCGTGCGGATCACATAGTCCCTGGGATCGGCGAAGCCTAGGAGGGCGTGCGCCCTCTCTTCCAGCAAGTCGGCCGAAAGGCTCCGGTCGCGCAGCAGACGGGCGCGGGCCTCCAGATCCAGGCGCTGCGCTTGCAGCTGCGCGAGCTCGGCCTGCTTGGCCGCCAGGGCCTCGCGCCGCTGCTGGGCCAGCAACAGGCCGCGTCGCCGGTCAGGGCGTGGAAGCCGAAATAGAAGATCAGGAACGCCAGGACGGCGGTCGGCAAATAGGTCTGCAGGCGCGGAAACATTTAGGCGACTCAACCCCTGGGCGGAGAGACGAGGGTATCGGCCGAGGGCCTTAACGCAAGGCTAATGGGGCGGGGCCCCAGGCCGCCGGCCTCCTCGCCGGCACTGGTGTAAGCCCAAGTCGTCCAAAGAGAAATCCGCAGATGGCGCAGATGAACGCAGATCGAGGGAGGCCCCGATCCACGCCTTTTCTCGTCTGCGCAAATCTGCGAAATCTGCGGATAACTTCGTTCTTCCTCAGAAGGTAAAACGGCGCTCCGCGCTGCTGGCGGTTCAGGGGCTATCCCAGCCGCTTGATCGCACTTCGCGCCGGCGTAGACGGCCTGGTCGCCGAGTTGCTTCCTCGATGCGCAGCAGCTGGTTGTACTTGGCCAGGCGGTCGGAGCGGGCCAGCGAGCCGGTCTTGATCTGGCCGCAGTTGGTGGCGACGGCGAGGTCGGCGATGGTGGTGTCCTCGGTCTCGCCCGAGCGGTGGCTCATCACCGCGGTGTAGGCGGCGCGGTGGGCCATATCGACGGCGTCCAGGGTCTCGGACAGGGTGCCGATCTGGTTGACCTTGATCAGGATGGAGTTGGCCAGGCCCTTCTCGATGCCCATGGCCAGGCGCTCGGGATTGGTGACGAAGAGGTCGTCGCCGACCAGCTGGATCTTGGCCGCCCAGCGTCTCGGTCAGCAGCTTCCAGCCTTCGAGGTCGTCCTCGGCGCAGCCGTCCTCGATGGAGACGATCGGGAAGCGGGCGACCAGGCCGGCCAGATAGTCGACCATGCCGGCCTGGTCGAGGCGTCTTGCCCTCGCCCGCCAGCTCATAGCGGCCGTCCTTGAAGAACTCGCTGGCGGCGGCGTCGAGGCCGAGCTGGAAGTCCTCGCCGGCGCTTGTAGCCGGCCGCTCTCGCCGGCCTTGACGATGAAGGCCAGCGCCTCCTCGGCGCTGGCGAGGTTGGGGGCGAAGCCGCCCTCGTCGCCGACGTTGGTGTTGTGGCCGGCGTCCTTCAGCGCCTTCTTCAGCGCGTGGAAGATCTCCGCGCCCATGCGCAGCGCCTCGGCGAAGGTCGGCGCGCCGGTCGGCAGGATCATGAATTCCTGGATGTCGATCGGATTGTCGGCGTGGGCGCCGCCGTTGATGATGTTCATCATCGGCACCGGCAGCACCGCGCGCCGAGACGCCGCCGACGTATTTGTAGAGCGGCAGGCCGGCGCGACTGCGCCGCGGCCTTGGCCGTGGCCAGGCTGACGCCGAGGATGGCGTTGGCGCCCAGCCGGCTCTTGTTCGGCGTGCCGTCCAGCTCGATCAGCAGCGGTGTCGAGCCGGCGCTGGTCCTCGGCGTCGACGCCGGACAGGGCGTCGAAGATCTCGCCGTTGACCGCGTCGACGGCGCCTGCAGCACGCCCTTGCCGCCATAGCGGT
Organism: uncultured Alphaproteobacteria bacterium; assembly: GCA_963817995.1. Taxonomy (GTDB): domain Bacteria; phylum Pseudomonadota; class Alphaproteobacteria; order Caulobacterales; family Caulobacteraceae; genus Acaudatibacter. The sequence continues at coordinate 16,254 of CAWFQJ010000008.1, read as the reverse complement.
CTTGTCGCCGTCGCGCTTCTCCACCGCCTCGTGCGCGCCGGTCGAGGCGCCCGACGGCACGGCGGCGCGGCCGAAGGCGCCGTCCTCCAGCGTCACGTCCACCTCGACGGTCGGGTTGCCGCGGCTGTCGAGGATTTCGCGGGCGATGATGTCGACGATCTCGGTCATGCGGGGAATCTCTCGCTCTCTATTTCGCCGGCCGGGAGGCTTAGACCAGGGCCGCGCGAATGAAAACCGAGCGGGCGCCGATCAGGCGGCGGCGAGCCGGCTTCGAGCGCCCTCCAGGGCGAGGATGGCGCCGGCGATATGATAGAAGGAACTGGCCAGGGCCGGCGCGGGATCGGGCGCGCCGCCGACGATCGGCGTGTCGGTCCACAGGCCCGGCGTCGCCGGATCGAGGTAGCGTTCCAACGCCCGCGCCGCCTGCCCGGCCGAGGCGATGTAAGGCGCGGCCTGTTCGGCGTTCGACGGCGCCAGCAGCAGCGCCGCCTTGACCCGCTCGGTCTGGGGCCAGAGCCGCGCGCTTCCGCGATCGATCGTGAAGTCCTCGCGCAAGGCGTCCACCACAAGCCCGCTCGCCCGGTCCACGCCCCGCTCGGCCGAGGCGTAAAGGGCGCGGGCCACGGCGCGGGCGTCGTCGTGGCCGCGGCGCAGGGCCCAACGCTCGATCAGCCAGGCCCACTCATAGTGATGGCCCGGCATGAGGATACGCCCCTCGGGGCCGGGCGCCGGGCGCCAGTCAGCGTCGAAGGCTTCGCGGATGCGGCCATGCCCGGGTTCGTACATCCGGGTGAGGAAGAGATCCGCCAGTTCATCGGCGAGGGTGTTCCAGAACGGGCTGTCGTCGGCCTCGATCCAGGCGAGGGAGGCTTCGAAAAGGTGCATGATGGGATCGGCCACGAACACGGCCTCCGACACCGAGGCGCGAAAGCCGCCGTCGTCGTGGGCGAAGGCTTGCCGGACCGCGGCGCCGAGGGCCACGCCTCGGGCGCGCAAATCATCGGCTCTTTCCGGCCAGGCGCGGGCGGCCGTCGCCAGGGCCAGAAGGACGAAGGCCTGGTCGTAGAGCGGGCCGACGCCATCCAGCGGCGACCCATGCGGATCGGTGAGGCCGCAGTACAATCCATCGGGCCGCGCGCGATGGGTGAAGAGATCGATGAGGCCGTGATCAACCGCATCGCGCCACGGCCCCGGCCAGCCCGCGAGGCCGGCGGCGGCGTAGACCTGAACCTGGCGGGCCTGGACGCGCGTGCGCCGGTCCGCCAGGGTGCGGAGTCAGATCCCGCTCCAACGCTCTCGTGAAACCCGCCGCCGACATGGTCGGCGCCGAAGGACCACCAGATCGGCAGAGCGCTTTGCCGCAGCCACCGGCTCAGGCGGCCGGCGACCTCGCCCGCCTTTGCGACCGGCGCGCCGCGCGCCGTATTCTGCAATTGCTGCAAGGCCGCCTTGAGGTCGGCCGACCTGGCCATATCGCTGACCAGGACCTTGCCATCCTCGGCGATCACCGCGACCGACTTCAGGCCCAGGGCGATCACCTCCATGCCCGGCCCCGCGCGGACGAGGCAATCCTCGCTCTCGGCGGCGACCGCGGCGCCGCTGGCGCTGTTGCCCGCGGCGTCATGCGCCGACAGGGCCCAGATCGCCGGCCATGACCCGACATCAGACCAGTCGTAGTCGATGGGGAGGACCGCCGCCCGATCGGTCTTCTCCATGACCGCGATGTCGATCGAAACGCGAGGGGCCTGGGCGAAGGCCGCCCCCAATTCGAAAGCGTCGCCGGCATGGACGCCGTCCGCGAGCGCCTGTCGGACACTCGCCAGCACCTCCGGCGCATAAGCGGCCGCCTCGGCCAGCATGACGTCGGCGCGGAAGAGGAAGTTGCCGCTGTTCCACAAGGCGCCGGCCAAGACCAGGGCGGCGGCTTTCACGGCGTCGGGCTTCTCGACGAAGGCGTCGACCCGGCGCGCGTCCCCGGCGCCTGGCAGCGGGTCGCCCGCGCGGATATAGCCGTAGGCCGTGGCGGCGAAGGTCGGGCGCACGCCGAAGGTGACGATGGCCCCGCCGGCCGCCGCGGCGGCGGCCGCGGTCACGCTGGCGGCGAAGGCGTCGTCGTCGGGAATGTGATGATCGGCGGCCACCACCAGAACGACCGCTTCGGGATCGGCGCGCGCCGCCCAAAGCGTCGCGGCGATCAGGGCCGGACCGGAGTCGCGGCCACACGGTTCGATCAGGAAATGCGCCTGCGCGCCGATCACCGCGAGTTGACGCCGGCCTTCCTCGACATGAGCCGCGCCGGTGACGACCAGAGAGCGCCCGGCGCCAGAAATGCGCGACACCCGCTCGACGGTGGCCTGGAACAGGGAGCGCTCGCCCAACAAGGCGATGAAGGGCTTGGGCCGCTCCGGCGTCGACACCGGCCACAGGCGCGCGCCGGGCCCGCCGCAGAGAATGATCGGATGGACAGCCAAGGCGCTAAGTCTTTATCCTGCCAAGAGATAGATGCGAATCGAGACCGTCGACTTCGCGCATCCCCACGATTGTATCATTCAGGCGGAACCGGTCGTCGTCCGCCCCCTTTGTGTCTTGTTTTTGTGAGCGTGAGAAGGCGGTGACGGGATTATCGAGCGCATCAGGGGGCGGGGGCCCACGCGCGGGCGGCAAGGCGCGTGTGTGCCTGGCCGGCTCCGGCGGCGGCCACGTGCGCCAGCTTGTCGACCTCGAACCGGCCGTGGAAGGCCATGACGTTTTCTTCGTCACCGAGGACAGCGGTTTCACTCGCGATCTGGCCGGCCGGGCGCGGGTGCGGTTCGTCAGCCACTTCGCCCTGGGCCAAGGCCGGCTGGGATCGCCGCTGCGGATGATCGCCGCGGGCGTCCGCAACTTCTTCCAATCGGCCGCCATCATCCTTGCCGAGCGGCCAAGCTGGGTCATCACGACCGGAGCGGGATCGGTCTATTTCGCCGTTCTGTGGGCGCGGCTGCTCGGGGCGCGGGTGATCCTGATCGAGTCCTTCGCCAGGTTCGAAGGCCTCTCGAGGTTCGCTCACTTCGCCGCGACCCTTGGCCCACGACAAGGTGGTGCAGTCAGCCGGTCTGGCCGAGGCATGGCCGGACGCGCGGGTGTTCGATCCGATGCGGGTGCTCGACACTTCGCCGCCGCCGAAGAAGCCGCTGCTGTTCGTCACCGTCGGCGCCACCCTGCCCTTCGACCGGTTCGTCCAGGCCGTCGCGCGGCTGAAGACCGAGGGCGCGATCCCCGAGGAGATCATCGTCCAGACCGGCGTCGGCGGCGTCCGGCCCCCTGGCCTCGAAACTCACGAGACCCTGCCGTTCAAACGATGCGCCCCATCCTGCGCGACGCCGATATCGTCGTCTGCCACGGCGGGACCGGCTCGCTGATCACCGCGCTCCGGGAAGGCTGCCGGGTGGTGGCCATGCCGCGCCGCTTCGAGGACGGCGACCACTATGACGATCACCAGGGCGAGATCACCCGCGCCTTTGCCGAGCGCGGCCTGATCGCGGTCGCCGTAGTCCGACGACGATCTGGCCGGCGCCATCGCCGCCGTCCGCGCCCGTCCGCCGGTGGTCGCCACCAGCGAGCCGACCGAGTTGATCGCCTATCTCAAGGACGCGCTGGCCGAGGGGCGCTGACGCGACCGGCGCGGTTTCTGATAGGGCGTGTCGAATGAATTTCCTGCCCACCCCCATCGACGGCGTGATGCTGATCGAGCCGAAGGTGTTCGGCGACGCGCGCGGCTTCTTCATGGAGACCTGGCGGGAGGACGCGTTCGCCGAGGCCGGGATCGCCGCCGCCTTCGTGCAGGATAACCACAGCCGCTCCGCCCGCGGCGTGCTGCGCGGCCTGCACTATCAACTGCCCAATCCGCAAGGAAAGCTGGTGCGGGTGACAGCCGGCGCCGTGTTCGACGTGGTGGTGGATATGCGGGCCAGTTCGCCGACCTTCGGCCAATGGTTTGGCGCCGAGCTCAGCGAGACCAACCACCGCATGCTGTGGGCGCCGCCGGGCATGGCGCATGGCTTCCTGACCCTCACCGACACGGTGGACTTCGTCTACAAATGCACGGCGCTCTATGCCCCGGCCGATGAGCGGGCGGTGCGCTGGGACGATCCGGCCCTGGCCATCGATTGGCCGCTGGCGCCGGGCCAGACGCCCACCGTCTCGGCCAAGGACGCGGCGGCGCCGCTGCTGGCCGACGCCGTGCGCTTTCCATGAAGGCCTTGATAACCGGGGCCGGCGGCCAATTGGCCGGCGCGCTGGCCGAGGCGGCGCCGGCCGGATGGGCCGTCACCGCCCTTTCCCGCGCCGAACTCGATATCGCCGACGAGGCGGCGGTGGCCAACGCCGTGAGCGCGCTCGCGCCCGACCTGATCCTCAACGCCGCCGCCTACACCGCGGTGGACCGGGCCGAGAGCGAGCCGGACGCCGCCTTCGCCGCCAATCGCGATGGCCCGCGCCATATCGCCGAGGCGGCGCGCGCGATCGGCGCGCGGCTGATCCACGTCTCCACCGATTTCGTGTTCGACGGCCGATCGGGGCGGCCTTATCGGCCGAGCGATCCCACCGCGCCGCTGGGGGTCTATGGCGCCTCCAAGCTGGCCGGCGAAGCGGCGGTGCGCGAGGCGGCGCCGGGCGCCCTGATCGTGCGCACGGCCTGGGTCTATGGCGCGAGCGGGGCCAACTTCCCGCGCACCATGCTGCGGCTGATGGCCGAGCGGCCGCAGGTGCGGGTGGTGGCCGACCAGATCGGCTGCCCCACGGCGACGCCGGACCTGGCCGCCGCCCTGTGGGCTCTGGCGGCGAGCGATGCGGCGGGCGTGCTGCACTACGCCGGCGCCGGCGCCGCCTCCTGGTATGATTTCGCGGTGGCCATCGCCGAGGAGGCCGTGGCCGCCGGCGTGCTCGCCGCCGCCCCGCCGGTGATCCCCATCGCCACCGCCGACTATCCGACCCCGGCGGCGCAGGCCCGCGTTCAGCGTGCTCGACTGCCGCGAGACCTACGCCATCCTGGGCGCGCCGGCGCGGCATTGGCGGGTGGCGCTGCGGGCGGTGTTGCGGAGCATGGCCGCGTGAGAAACACCGGCGTCATCTAAACTCCGTGTCCTCAGCGAACTCCGTGGTGAATTCAAAGTCGGATTCCAAACCACGGAGCTCACGGAGAACACGGAGACATTCGCCATCGACGCGAACTCCCACCCACTTGCGTCATCCCGGGTGCAGTGGAGCGAAGCGCAACGGAAACCTAAGGACCTAGGGGACCGGGCGTCGGCGGTCGGATCATCGCGCGGCTGAAACGCTCGCTGAATGTGGCCCCTGGGTCCCGGCTCTCCGGCCTGCAAGAGGGCAAGCCTGCGGCCGGGATGCGCAGGTGGGGAGGAGGCCGCCGCCGGGATGGCGCAGGTTGTGGGCGATGCGGACCGCGCGGTCCTCAACGCACGATGAATGTGGCCCCTGGGTCCACGGACTTCCGGACGCCGCACGAGGGGCGCCGCTCCATCACCGGGATGACGCCCGGTGATGACGGTGGGTTGGGATGCGAGATCCGGCAAACCAGGAGAGCGCGGGCGGCCTCGCCTCTGGAGCCGTGGGGCTTGGCCGTATAGAGGCTTGGCTGATGCCATTCGCCGAACAAATCATCCTCCCCTCCTCGCCCCATCCTCCCGCCTATGAGCTGACGGTGGTGGCGCCGGCGTTCAACGAGGCGGCCAATATGGCGCCCCTGGTGGAGCGCGTGCGCCGGGCGCTGGAGGGGATCGAGTGGCAGCTGATCATCGTCGACGACAACTCCCCCGACGGCACGGCGGAGGCGGCGAAGGCCCTGGCGGCGCTCGATTCGCGGGTGGTGTGCCTGCGGCGGATCGGCCGGCGCGGCCTGGCCGGGGCGGTGATCGAAGGGGTGATGGCCAGCGCCGCGCCCTTCGTGGCGGTGATCGACGCCGATCTGCAGCATGACGAGACCCTGCTGCCGAAGATGCTGGCCGCCCTTCGCGATGGCGGGGCGGATCTGGCCATCGGCAGCCGCTATGTGGAAACCGGCAGCGCCGAGGCGGGGCTCTCGCGGACGCGCCAGGCGGGAAGCCGGCTGGCGACATGGCTGGCCGGCCTGGCGCTCAAGGCCAAGGTCAGCGACCCGGTGAGCGGCTTTTTCATGATCCGCCGCGAGAAGGTGGAGGCGGTGGCCGGCCGCCTCTCGACCCAGGGCTTCAAGATCCTGTTCGACATCATCGCCTCCCAGCCGGCGCCGCTGCGGATCGTCGAGCTGCCCTACAGCTTCGCTCAGCGCCAGAGCGGCGAGAGCAAGATGGGCGGCCTGGTGGTGATGGAATATCTGGGCCTGGTGCTGGCCAGGGTTTCGGGCAATCTGATATCGCCCAGGGCGCTGCTCTTCTTCATCGTCGGGGCCAGCGGCCTGGTGGTGAATCTCGCGGTGTGGTGGCTAGGCCATCGGCTGGGGCTCTCGTTCGCCATCGCCCAGACGGTGGCCGGCTTGGTGGCCATGACCTCCAACTTCCTGATCAACAACCAGATCACCTATCGCGATCGCCGGCTGAAGGGCCTGCGCCTGCTGACCGGCTACTTAAGGTTCTGCGCGCTCTGCGGGGTGGGCCTGATCGCCAATGTGGCCGTGGGCGACCTGATCTTTCACGTGCTGAAAATAGGCTGGCTGGCCAGCATCGCCGGCGCCCTATTCGGCGCGGTGTGGAACTATGTGAGCACCTCGCTGGCGGTGTGGTGAGCCGGGCCATCGCCGAGGAGGCTTAGCCGCCCACGGCCGCCGCCGCCCCGCCAGTGATCCCCCAACCAAGCAGGGCCAACCTGCCCGACGGCAACGCCGTGATACAGCGGTCTGTGTCACGAGCCTCATGCGCCCCCCGGGCGGACCTGCCCATTTGCGTTTCGCGTTGCGCAAGGTACTAAGCGGATTGGTCAACTGGGAGGGTACCGTAGCCACGGTCCGTCATTCGCCCAGGAGAATCAAATGATTGCAGCTGCTCTGAGGCAATTCATTCGAGAGCACAGGCGGTCGCGAACGTTCGCGCTGGCAGCCTCGGCGTGCGAGAAATATCTGCGGGCCTACCACAATGAGGATTTCTTCGTATTCGCCAAGAATGGTGAACAGTTCGCCCTGCGAAAGGCCGCCGGTTATCTGGAAGATACATCCCCCGTTATCTGGGACGTTGGCGCCCATCTTGGCGAGTGGGCGCTCGCGGCGCGACAGATTTTCCCGGCCGCGACCATTCACAGTTTCGAGGTCATGCCACAGATCGCGGAACGACTCACGCATCTGGTCGCCAGAGATTCCGCCATCACGGTTCACGCCCTGGGCATGTCAGACCAACCAGGCGACCGAACAGTTCACCTGAACGAGGCGCATGACTCAACCAACTCCATCGCACCTCGAGTGGAAAGCCCTTTGTTTCAGGCGGGGACTTCAGAGTTCATTTGCCAGTGCACCACCTGCGATCAAATGGCGTTGACGATACCCCCGCCGACCATCCTCAAGATCGACGTCGAAGGCCATGAGGTTGCTGTGTTGCGCGGGGCAAAGGCCATGCTAGCGAGCACCCGTCGCCCGTTGATGATCCAGATTGAATACGGCGACACCTACCTGCCGGCCAGATCAACGCTCAGAGATGTCTATCAACTTCTCGAGGTTGGAAACTATCAGATCGGACGTCTATTTCCTAATCACGTCCACTTCAAGCCTTATGAACACACAGACGAACATTTCCGAATGGGCAATCTGATTGCCGTGTACGATGAAAGGCTAAAAGCAACGCTTGCATAAGATTACAGCAAATAGTCTCCGTGGACAATTAAGGCTGAGTGCCACGTGTTGGGAAAGTACTCCACGAATCGCGACGCCCCTCGCACTGATGGCCTGACAAAGGGGTAATCCTATTATTGGCCGGTCGCTGCGCCATCCATTTACCAACAGGTTCGATAGATGCCGCCCCATCGAGCCCTCCCACCTCCAAGGCTTTGCCGCAATCGCGATGATCGCCTAGCACCGCGGACACGAAGGTTCGCCATTATCCAAATGCACCTTTCCCACCTCCATTTAACCGAGACGGAAACACCATCTTGCTCTAAAGGGGGCGACGTGAAATTCTTGCCCTTCCTGCTCCTCGGTCTGAGCTACGCGATCGCCCATGCAGAGCCATCGCCTGAAGGCACCCAGCTCATGGCCGCGCTCAAATCTGCCAAGGCTGGAGATACTATTACGTTGCGGCCAGGAGCAATATATAGCGGCATCCAAATAGTCAACTTTTCTGGCCCCCTAATAATAGTTGGATCGACATCCAATTTGAAATCAACCATCACAGATTTGAAAATAAGCAACAGCAAAAATATCACAATAAAGAATATAGAATTCTCACTAAACGGCGTATATGACAAAAATGAAAGTGCAGCCAACACAATACCAATTCAAGTTAACCAATCCAGAGAAATTCACTTCGATCATTTTAATGTTCACGGCTCTCCAAGAGGAACTCTATCTGATACACCAAGTGGAATACTTTTTCGCGCAAGCGATAATGTTAGCATAACGGATTCTGAGTTCTCTTACCTGCACAATGCATTCGCGCACATAAACGATACGCACTTAGTTGTGGCGCGGAACAATTTCCACAATCTTTGGGATGATGCGATCCGGGGCGGCGGCTCAAGTTTTGTGACTATCGAATCGAATTACTGTCATTCTAATCACCCTGATCTAAAAGATCTGGACCACCCAGACTGCATTCAGTTTTGGACCTCTAATACTACGACACCCACTCACGACATTGTAATCAGGAATAATCGTTATGAGCGTGGTTCCGGCACGGCGACTTAATTTATATTTCTAGGTAACGAATTAAAGATTCCCTATTTGAACGTAGTGATTAGCGACAACACGTCCTTGGGTTCGATGTGGAACGCGATCGCCGTTAGTGATGCACGAAATGTGGAGATTAGCGGCAACACGCTGACAAGCCTTTGCGCGCCTAGCGGAGCGGTGGTCATGACTGCGCGGGTCGTCACCGGAAACATCGATGGCCTAGTCCTCAAACATAACTTCGCCGGAGCCTTCATGAGCAGGGGGGAGATGCCAACATAACCCAGGATCACAATCAGACGACGGCCTGCAAATAGCCGGCGCCAATTGGCACGCCGGGCCGCGTGACCGATCACATCAGACTTAAAGATTGGACTTTTTCCACGTCGCCCGGCGTCGTTTTCAACAATTTCGCCGGCGCCCTCTTGGAGAGTTGGGGGGTTAGGCCCTAAGGAGGCGAGGCGGCGCGAAGCGCAGTTCCAGGTGTGCGGGGTGTGACCGGAATCAGCATGAAGCTCGCTCTGCTATCCAACGATCGCCTCAGTCCTTACATCAATTGGACGACTTTGGCGCCGCCGCTGTTCACCGAACTCGCGGAGGCCCATGGGGCCGAAATCGTAAGCCCGCCTCGGATCAGCCTTACAGCGCTGCACGAATGGAATGAAGCGAGAGCCGCCATCCGGAAGGCTGACACAATCTTTTGGATGCAAGGCAGCGCAAGACCAGAAATTCCGGTTCATATCGCCAGCGTCATGAAGTTCAGGCTGAGGCGGTCCGCCTTCGTCATCGATGCATGGCGGCCCGCACTCGGAAGGATCGGACTTCTGGCCACGGCTCAGGCACTTGATCCTTGCTTTGTCGCCTTTCGTGAAGGGCAGGCCGAGCTTCAGCGGATGTTCCCAAGCGGCAAGTTCGAATGGCTTCCCTTCGGGGTCGATACGGATGTTTTCCAGGCCCCGGTCGATCAAAGTCGCCCTATATTTGCGTTTTGGATGGGACGCCGGCACGATCCAATTCACCAAGCGTTGCTGAAGTACTGTGAACAGCGTGGCCTCCACTACGAACACCGTCAGGGCGAGCTTCTTAGTCCGGCCGAACTTGGCGAGATCGTTGGTCGCTCGAAATATTTCGTGGTAACCCCGCCCGACCTCGATAACCCGGTTCGTACGGGGGGTTTTAGTCCGTTGGTGATGCGGTATCTGGAGGGCCTGTCCGCCGGCTGCCGCCTTTTGGGCGTCCTTCCCGGCAGCGGCGAGTACGAGACCTTGTTGCCGATCGAGGCGATTTGTCAGGTTGCTCCCGATGGCGTGGATCTGGCCGATCGATTGGATGAGGACAGGGACAATTCAGCGGGTTGGCTAGCGTCAGCGAGGGCACAGGACATTGTGCGGCGCCAACATTCCTGGAAACGCCGAGCCGAGCAAATTTATGAGCGCCTCGCGCACGATATCACCATCCGATTCGATAATGATTGACCTGCATCCAAGCCAGAAGGCGAAAGCTGGCCGCGTTGCCGAGTGCAGCCGCAACCTCGGCGCCAAACGAGATCGGGCGACTGGTCGATCTGATCGATAACGTTGCACCATATGCGGCGCGGGTGGGCTGCAGCGGTGTAAGAGATTCTCACCCCAGAAAAAGGAACAAACGGGTGCGCGTGCCAAACGAGGTGTAATACGAGAATCCGAGTTCGGGGCTCGCGGGATTTTGAGGACTGCGACCCGTGCCCCTCACATTCACCTCGCCCAATCCTGGAAGGTTCTCGCGGCCTGCCAACGTATCCACGGAACCAATGACGCTGCCGATAGACCCCGGACCTCAAATTCAATGCCGGCTTCTGGGCCAGCATCGCGGCCGCCGCACCGCCGCCGAGGGGCGAGCGCCTATCTCGTCGCCGCCGGACTTTCCCAATTCGCCGCCATGCTTCGCTATGTGATCTTGGCGCGCATTCTAGGTCCTGAGCAGCTGGGGCTCGCCGCAACTCTTGTCGTGACGTTGGGATTTTTTGATCTCATCTCAGATACCGGCGCCGATCGCTTTCTGATTCAGGATCGCGATGGCGATACACCTAAGCTCCAGGCCGTTGTCCAGCTGGTTTATGTCGGCCGAGGTTTTCTGGTCGCTGGCCTCCTGTTTATTTTTGCCATCCCGGCCGCCGCCTTCTACAAGGCGCCGCAACTCGCAGGCCCGCTCGCAATTCTCGCCATTTCCCCAGCCATTCTGGGCTTCTACCATCTCGACAATCGCCGCGCGCAGAGAGAATTCGATTTTCGTAGCGAGGCCATTTGTCGGATTGCGTCCGAGACCGCGAGTATGGTCGCAACCGTGGTGGCCGCGTGGCTAACGCGCGACTTCACGGCTGTTCTGTACGGCCTCATAACCCGGACCATAGTCCTGGTCCTGCTGTCCCATCTCCTCGCCAAACGGCGCTACGCGATCAGCTACGACCGCGTATATGGCCCGCGCCTGTTGCGCTACGCGGCGCCTCTGATGCTCACCGGATTGATGCTGTTCATAGGCATGCAAGGTGACCGAGTGTTAGTCGCTCGCCTGTTGGGAATCTCGGCCCTCGGGCACTATTCAGCCGTGCTGCTTTTGATTTCCAACCCGGCCGGCATGGTGATGCAATATGTCCATGCCATGTATGTTCCGGCCGTCGCCGCGGCCCGCGATGACGAGGCGCAACGCCATCATGTCGCTGACATCCTGGGCGGCCAAACCATCTTGCTGGCGATCGCCATGGCGGTAGGTTTTGCGATCGTCGGTCCACCGATGGTGACGATTTTGTACGGGGCCCGAATTCACCGAACCGGCGCTTGTCGTCGGGCTAATCGGCATTCTCCAGACAACCCGTTTCCTGATCAACTGGCCAACCACCATCGCTCTCAGCATGGGGCGCACAGGCACGGTCCTATACAGCAATTTGCCAAGGGCGCTGGCCTATCCCGGCGCGTTACTAGGTTTGTGGCTGATTGGCGGACTGGTCGGGCTATTGATTGGATTCATCGTGGGCGAGGCAATCGCGATCGCCACGGCGCTGGCCTTGTTAAATCGAAACACCGACCAACCTCCACTGCACGGATTTGATCGGCTTCTCATCTATGTGCTCTTTTCAGGCGTGATCATTGGCTGGAATATCGCTATCAAGACCCACGCTGCCTTGGCCGAGGGCGCCCTTATGCTCGCCTCAGTGCTGGCGGCTTTATGGTTGGCTCGCCGTGAGTTTGAGGCAATTGCCGAGTCGCTTGCGCTGGGACGGCGTTCCCTGCAATCGCTTTTGCCGCGCGCTGAACGCATATGACCTTTGCGCGGACTTATCAGCTTTCCAACATGCGGCGTGAAGTATGAGCTCAACCAGTGATACGATCAGACAAAGCCCTGCGCCCCTGATCCTCAAACCCTATGCCGGCGATCCCGATTCGCGACTTCGCCGCGCCCAACGGCGGTGGGTGATTGGTTTGGTCGTCGCTTTCTGCCTGTTTTACGGGCTCGCATTCGCCTTTCTGGCTCCGTTCCTGTTGCTGGCGTTCGCTGTGCCCTTGGCATTCCTTGCCGCGCTTGTGGTCTGGGCGCTCCCCGATCTGAACAAAGCGCCGACCAGGACGCTTGAAACTTTCTACTTCACCTTCCTCGTGGCCCTGATCATGTGGCCAAACTATCTAGCGCTAGCTTTGCCGGGGCTCCCTTGGATCACCATGGCTCGTCTCACGGGCGTACCATTGGCGCTGCTGTTTTTCATCTGCCTCTCAGTGTCGGCTGGTTTTCGGGCCCGACTTTGGGGCACCGTGGTGGGCACCCCGTTTATCTGGAGATGTCTCCTACTATTTGTTTTAGTGCAAATATATACACTAGCCTTTTCACAATACCTACTTCATTCGTTAGATTCGGTATTTACTGCACAAATAAATTGGACCACAATGTTCTTTATAAGTGCTTACATATTTTCTATTCCCAGCCGCGCAAAAAAATGGGCGATCTATCTTTGGGTAATATCCATCATTTTAGGCCTCTCAGCTCTCATCGAATTTAAATTGCACCATGTTCCATGGGCCGACCATATCCCAAATTTTCTAAAAATCGAAGACCCGACCGTCGATGCCGTTATGCATGGTTACACAAGGGCTTACACTACTGAATATAAAGTCCAGAGCACGTTTACCTCACCACTGGCGCTATCTGAATATATGTCCCTGACAGTACCCTTCATAATTCACTTTTGTGTTCGTGATTTCTCAACCTTATTGAGAATAACAGCAGGTATTTCAGTTATATTTGTTCTATATATTATTTATCTTAGCGGCGGCCGCTCGGGAATGATTGGATTTATAATCTCGATTATGCTATATACTTTATATTGGGCAATTCTGAATTGGAGGCATTCGAAGCGTGGCATGTTGGCAAGCGCAATCCTATTTGCCTACCCGGCGATGGGCGCGCTGGTGCTGACGGCTACCATCGTGATCGGCCGCCTGCGCCGAGTGGTGTGGGGCGGCGGAGAAACAATCGGAAGCACCACAGCAAGGGCTGACCAGTACAAAGCGGGAATTCCGCTTATTTTAAAACACCCGTTTGGCAGTGGAATGAATAGGGCGGCCGGAATCTTTAGGCTTTCGTCTTCCGAGCGGGGTTCTGACGATAGATACGTATTATCTTTCTATTGCTCTGGACTACGGTATAATTGGGTTCGTGCTGTATTATGGGATGTTTGTTTCGGGCGCAGTTTACGGGGCAAAATCGGCACTGGAAGATAAAACAAAGGATGAAGACAGATCATTCTTAATTCCAGCGACAATATCGATCGTCGTTTTTCTGGTTATTAAATCGGTCTATAGTCAGCAAGATAATCATGCCTTGGCGTTCATGATACTGGGGATGATATCGGCTCTTGTGAGCCGAGCCAAAATTCGAGAATTGGTGGGCGGAAATTTGCGCGACAAACCCGGCCGCTATCAAACCCTTCCGATTTCCGGATTCCCGCGCTTGTTCAGCAGGCCCGCGCGCCAACCCTCCCAACCGTAGATGAGCTGCCGCCAAGCCCCCCTTGACGCGTATCGCATCAGGAGAAGGATCAGGGAGGTGACTGCAGCAAATGGGAGGCGGGCGCGGAAACAGTCCCGCGTGACGAGCATCTTGTTACGCTCGTCTAGATAGACCGGCATCCGAGGGCGCCGCCTCGAAACCGCGCCGGCTCCCGTGGTTGTTCCCTGGTGATGGAGCACTCTCGCCGTAGAAGCAAACCCAAGGCGCATGCCGCGCCGAGCACCACGCAAACACCACTCCACCTCCTCGCAATAGAGAAAATAATCCTCGCGCATCGGCCCCACCAAACTGAGGAAGCGCCGCCCGATCAGCATAGAGGCGCCGTTGAGATAGTTCTGAGACCGCTCGACAGCGGCCACGTCCACAGGCTCGCTCACAGGCCGGCCGATACCGATGGATTCGGCCCTCGCCAGCCACGGTCGCCAACGCCCGCCGTAGGATTGCACACGACCATCCGGCCGGTAGAGCAAACAACCGACGGCGTCGCAGTCGCCACGGTCGAGCCTGTCAACCATGGCCGCCAAAGCTTGCGCTTCCGGTTCCGTATCCGGATTGAGCACCCACCATGCGTCAGCGTCCGGAACCTGTGCGAGGCAGATATTGACGCCGCCAGCGAAGCCAAGATTGCCCGCCGCCAGGAGGATTGTGACAATCTGGCCTTCGGCGAGGCGATCGGGCGCCACCGCCCTTAGAGCCGCGTAGGCCTCGGGGCCGCCATTCTCACAGATAACCACCTCGAAATCGGTGTGAGTAGAAACCTCCAAGGCGTGAAGGCAGGCGACGACGTCGGAGGGGTTTCGAAACCCAACTATGGCGATGGCGATATGCAAGGCCTGCTTTTCCATATCGAAGGCTAATTAGTGGTTGGCCCGGAGCAGGCGGATGGAATCCGCCAGCCGCCAAAGGCGCAGCCGATAGAGCACGCCGATCGCGCCGAGGCGATGACGGGCGCCGGCAACATCGCCGGCGAACATCGCCCTCGGCGTGTGGGCTATCGCTGAGAGCGGAAAAAGGAGAGACCGCAAAAGCCATCGGAGCCGACCCCACTTCCGCCGGGCCATCAGGCCAAAACTCTCAACGTCCAATCGCCTCCACTTCACCACCAGCTCCACCCACGTCCGGCGCGCTGGATGGCCGACGATGCTCTGCGGCGCATAGCCGATACGATAGCCGGCCGTCCGGGCGCGATGGCACCAATCCACATCCTCCGAAACGCCGCCGAGGCGAATCCGCCCACCCGATCAAAGACCGCTTTTGGACAGAACAGATTGGCCGTGACGGTGAAGCCCTTGCGCCGCACATAGGCTTCATTGTCGAAGGCGAAAATGGTCTCGAAAGGCCTCCACGGCGGTGGGCGCGCGCGGGTCCTGTATCAGCACTTTCATGCGGCCACCGACGAAGTCGGCGCCGGCAGGGCGGCGACGCCCGCTTCCAGCCACCTTGGCTCGGGCACGCAGTCGCAATCGGTGAAGGCCAAGATCTCGCCCCTCGCCTTCGCCGCCCCGCCGTTGCGGGCCGCGCCGGCGCCGCGTTCGGCGACGATGGTGAGTTCGGCCCGTCCGGCGATCAGCGCGGCGATCGCCGCCTCGCCTTCGGGCGAAGCATTATCGGCGACGATGATCTCGAAACCGTCTCTGGGGTAGGTCTGGGCGGCCAACGCGGTGAGGCAGAGGTCGAGCGCGCCAGATCATGATAATGGGGCACCACCACGCTTACCTTGGGCGGGGCCGGGGCCGGGGCCGCGGATTGAGCCTCGTGGGCCACACTCCTGTCGTCCTCGAGATCCAAGGCTCGGTTCATCGCCTTGTTAAACACGAGATCGGGAGTTGCCCAAGAACTCTACGGTCCGGATCAGACAATTGGCTGGAATCGCCCACCTCGATCAGCGATAAGCCGGCCCAAGAAAACGTTCGCAATTGCGCGAGAACTTTATATGACGCCGGCCCGCGCCGCCCCGTCAACTCCCCCCATTTATGGCCAAGGTGATACGCAACGATGTCCGAGACTGACACGCTCGAAACGGTCCGCCAGATCATGGAGGATGTCTTTGACAGAGATGATCTTTCCATCACGCCGTCGACGACGGCTAAGGATGTCGATGGGTGGGACAGTCTTAGCCACGTTCGCCTGATTGTGGCGCTTGAGCGCAAATTCAAGATCAAGTTCAAGAATTCCGAGATCGAGGGGCTGATGAATGTCGGCGATCTGGTAAGGGCCATCGACGCCAAGTTGGCTTGAATTCGCGTTGCGGTGAGATCGCCATGTTGATCGATCTGGAATGGCTGCCGGCGCCGGCCGAGGATTTCCGCGCCCGGGTGCGGGCCTTGGAGGCGGAGATCGGGGCCGGTGCTGGCGCGGGCTTTCATGAGCGCCTG
>CAWFQJ010000007.1:0-5331 GCA_963817995.1 uncultured Alphaproteobacteria bacterium | reverse complement strand
CACGATGAATTGATCCCAGCGACGCTTGCGGTCCGAAAAACGGCCCTCGCGGCCGCTCGCCGCGGGAACCGTCGCGGCGCCCTCGGACTTTTCTTCCAGCGCGGCCATGGCGCACCTTGGAAGGACTTCGACGTGCAACCTCTCCTGACCAACGCCCTGGGATTTGGCGCGGCGCTCTGTTCCATGACCAGTTTCCTGCCCCAGGTGATCAAGATCGCCCGGGAGCGGGACGCCTCCTCGGTATCCCTGCGCATGTATGTGGTCACCGTCACCGGCTTCGCCCTGTGGATCGCCTATGGCGTGACCCTGAAGAGCTGGCCCTTGGTGGGCGCCAATGCGGTGTGCCTCGGTCTGGCCGCCATCATCCTGATCATGAAGCTGCGCTTTTCGGGATCCTCGCCGGTCACGGCGCGGGCGCCGGCGCGCGATGACCCCGCTCCCCAAGGGTCCCGCCGTCGATTGCCTGATCGTCGGCGGCGGCCCGGCTGGCCTCACCGCGGCGATCTACCTGGCCCGCTTCCTGGCCAGCGTCAGGGTCATGGACGCCGGCGAGGGCAGGGCGGCGATGATCCCCCGCACCCGCAACCATGCCGGCTATCCGGGCGGGATCCCGGGCGCCGAGCTGATTGCCCGGATGCGCGAACAGGCGCTGGAGTTCGGCGCCCGCATCGACCACGGAACGGTGACGGCGCTGCAAACCGCCGGGGAGGATTTCGTGGCCATCACCAGCGACGGGCCGATCGCGGCGCGCTCCATCCTCTTGGCCACCGGCGTCACCAATCTGCGCCCGCCCATGGCCAAGTCCCTGCATGACGCCGCCGTTGGCTCCGGACGCCTGCGCTACTGCCCGGTCTGCGATGGTTTCGAGGTCATGGATCGAAAGGTTGGCGTGGTGGGAACCGGCGCGCACGGGGTCAAGGAGGCGACGTTCCTGCGATCCTACACCGCCGACGTCACCTTGATCGCCCCTGACGGCGCCCACGCGCTGGACGCCGGCGAGCGGGCTCGCCTCGCCGAATTGGGCGTCGCGGTCGTCGACGGCCCAGCCCGCGATTTCGCCCTGGAACCGGACGGATTGAGCCTGTCGTGCGGGGCCGGGCGCCTGAGCTTCGCCTCGGTCTATCCGGCCATGGGATCGAAGGCGCATGCCGACCTGGCGATCGGGCTGGGGGCCCGCGCGGGCGAGGCGGGCTGCATCGCGGTCGACGCCCACCAGCGAACGAGTGTGCCCGGCCTCTACGCGGCCGGCGACGTTGTCATGGGCCTGGACCAGATCAGCCACGCCATGGGCGAGGCCGGCGTCGCCGCCACCACCATCCGCAACGATCTCGCCAAGCGCTTCGACTGGCGGCGGCCACGCGAAAGGGTGGCTGTCTGATCGCGCCGCGCTTGGCTGGCCGCTACAGGGGCGTGGGGTCGCAGGCGGCTTGGCACAACCGGCGCAATTGCCGGATGAGGGTCGGGCCCACGATCTCTTGTTGAGCCGTGGAGAACCCCTCGAGACGAAGCTGCTGCTTCACCGCGCTCACCCCTGGATAGGAGCCGGACCGGGCCAAGGCGAAGGCGCGCTCAAGGATTGTGGGGCGCTCATTCACCCGGGATAACGATCCGCCGCCGACTTCACGCACTTCATCAGGTTCCGTCCTTGGGCTGAACCTAACATGCCGGGGGCGTGGAATTATGTCCCACGCCGACGGCGCGGCGCGGCCCTGCCGAACCTTGTCGCCCGCGTTTCAGTTGAAGGTCAAGGAGGCGTGCGCGCCGACATCGGGCGTGGCCCCGGTAAGGTTGGCCTTGGCGATCTCGAAGCCGAATTTCACCGGGCCCTGCTCGGAGAGCCAGACATCGGCGTCCTTGCAGGTGAGGCAGAGCAGGGTGAGCGTGGGGTCGGCCTTGCCCTTGGGAAACCAGGCGGCGACCATCGGGCTCCAGTATTTGTCGCGATGAAGATCATCGACGCTGGCGGTCAATTGCCCGCCTATGCAGGCCTGCAGTTCCTGATCCTTGGCCATGACGATGAAGATGGCGGCCGCGCCCGCCTGGGCCGCCTTGGCCAGTTCGGTTTCATTGCTGGTGAAAAACCACACCTTGCCGGATTCCCGCTCCACGAACGCGGTCATCGGCGCGAAGTGGCGGCCCGACGGGCCATCGACCCCCAGCATGCCGAAGCGCCCCTTCTCGAGGTCATCCCAAAGACGCCGTTCGACGGCGGCCTTGTCGCGAATATCGATGGTCATGGGAAATTCCTTACGCTTGAGGAGACGCCTCCCGATCCCAATCAACCGCTGGCCCTATCTTTGGGTTCCGCGCGGCGTATCGAGCTTGGCCAGTTTCGCCCGAACGCCGATGGCGCTATCTAGCGGCCATGACGAGGCGTCCTCCCATCTGTCGCCAAAGGCTCCGCCCATGACCCGCCTGCGCCTGGGCGTGAACATCGATCACGTCGCCACCATCCGCAACGCCCGGGGCGAGAGCTATCCCGATCCGGCGCGGGCGGCGGAAATGGCCATGCAGGCCGGCGCCGACGGCATCACCGCCCACCTGCGCGAGGACCGCCGCCATATCTCCGACGCCGACATCGACGCCCTGGCCGCGCTCACCCGCCGGCGCGGCCGGCCGCTCAACTTCGAGATGGCGGTGACGCGGGAGATGCAGGCCATCGCGCTGGCCCATCGGCCGCACGCCGCCTGCCTGGTGCCCGAGCGGCGCGAGGAGGTGACCACCGAGGGCGGCCTCGACGTCGCCGGCGGCCACAACCGCGATCGCCCCGGTGGTCGGCGCCCTGAAGGAGGCCGGGATCCGCGTCTCCCTGCTTCATCGAGCGCCGACCCGGCCAGATCGAGGCGGCCGCATGGCGTCGGCGCCCAGGTGGTCGAGCTGCACACCGGCGCCTATTGCCAGGCGGTGCGCGAGCGTCCGGCCGCGGCCGAGGCCCTGCTCGCAGACGCTGCGCGAAGGCGCGGCCATGGCCGCACGCCCTGGGCCTGGAGGTCCACGCCGGCCACGGCATCGACTACGAGACCGTGGGCCCGGTCGCCGCGATCCCGGAGGTGGTCGAGCTCAACATCGGCCACTTCCTGATCGGCGAGGCGATCTTCACCGGCCTGGACCCCGCCATCCGCCGCATGCGGGCCCTGATGGATCAGGCGCGCGAGGTTCGCGGCGAGGCGGCGGCGCATCGTGAACTGGTGAACGACGGCGCGGCGCCTTCGCGAGGGCCTTGACGCAAATGGCGGCTGGCGCTTCGCCAAGGCCCCTGCTGTTCGCCACCTGGGACGGGGCCGGCAATCTGCCGCCGCTCCTGGCCCTGGTCGAAGCCTTCGCGCGCCGGGGCCACGAAATCCATGTCCTGGCCCACGACGTCCAGAGACCGCAGATCGAGGCGGCCGGCGCCGTTTTCGCCCGCTACGAGACCGCGCGGCAATGGGATCAGGGCCAGCCGAGCTTCCTGGGCGCCGATCCGGTGCCGGCGTTCCTGGCGTTCAACCAGGCCGCGCGGGATGATTTCATCGCGGTCGCCAGGCGGGTCGATCCCGCCGCCGCCCTGGTGGACTGCATGCTGCCCGGCGCCCTGGCGGCGGCCAAGAGCGAGGGACTGCGAACCGTCGCCCTGGTTCACGCGCTTTACAGCTTCCTCATTCAATTCGGCGGCGGGGTCTTGAAGGGCCCGATCGATGGCGCCGATCTGGCGCTTGGCCTCAGCTATGGGGCCTTCGATGTCGACGCGGCCTTCCCGGCCAACCTCGTCTTCGTCGGCCCGCCGCGCCCGGCCACCAGCCGCGTCTGGAAGCGTCGGCTGCCCGGCCGACCGTTCGTCGTCGCCAGCCTGAGCACCGGCCTCCAGGGCGCCGAAGGCGCCCAGCTCAATCTGCTTCAGCGTATCTGCGACGCTGTTGGCGCGCTGGAGATCGAGGCCCTGGTCACCACCGGCCGCGGCATCGCGCCGGACGAGCTTGCCGCCGGCGCCAATACCGCCGTGGAGCGCTCCGTGCCGCATGAGGCGGTGCTGGGCGAGGCCGATCTCATGGTCACCCATGCCGGCCATGGTTCGGTGATGGCGGCCTTGAGGTTCGGCGTCCCCATGCTCTGCCTTCCCCCCGGCGCCGACCAGCCCGCCAACGCCGCCAAGGTGGCGGCCCTGGGCCTTGGCGAAACCCTCGATCCGGCGTCGTCGGCCGAAGAGATCGCCGCCGCCATCGCCCGCCTCCTGGCCGATCCGGCGCTCAAGGCCAGGTCCCGCGCCTTCGCCGAGGAGGTCGCGGGCCATCCAGGTATCGAGGCGGCCGTCCAACGCGTGGAAGCGCTCATCGCCTGGCCCCGCGAGCGAGTCGCCTCGGCTCCTCGCGCCAAGGTTGGGTTATCCGGCCGCCACGGGTAAGTTCTTCTTCGAATGACTCGCCTCCTGAATGTCCTTTCGAATTTCGCGCCGAGGTTTCCGTGCCCCCGCCCTCGCGAGGCGGCGGCGTGATCGTCGGGATCGGCTCCGACCTCACCGACATCCGCCGGATCGAGAACACCCTGGAGCGGTTCGGCGCGCGGTTCGTCGAGCGCATCTTCACCGAGGTCGAGCGGGAGCGGTCGGAGCGCAAGCCCGATCGCGCCGCCAGCTACGCCAAGCGCTTCGCCGCCAAGGAGGCCTGCGCCAAGGCTCTGGGCACCGGCATGCGGCGGGGCGTGTTCTGGAGGGACATGGGGGTGGTCAACCTGCGCTCGGGCCAGCCGACCATGGCCCTGACCGGCGGGGCCGGGGCGCGCCTGGCGCAGCTCCTGCCGCCCGGCCACGCCGGCTTCATCCATCTCTCGCTCACCGACGATCACCCCTACGCCCAGGCCTTCGTGATCATCGAGGCTCGGGCGCATGACGGCGGTTTAACGGGCGCGCCGCTTGCTCCTGGCCTATCGAGCGTCTAGCACGCGCCGGCGCGTCACCTTTGCAAGAGCCTGCCATGTCGAAGACCTACACCGCCCGTTCCCCCACGCGTGACAAGAGGAGCGGCGCCGTGAGCGAAACCTGGGAGATGATCAAGACCATCTTCTGGGCGCTGCTGATCGCCCTGGTGATCCGCACCCTTCTCTTTCAGCCCTATACGATCCCGTCCGCCTCCGAGGAGCCGAACCTTTACGAAGGCGACTACATCATCGTCTCCAAATGGTCCTACGGCTACAGCCATCACTCGATCCTGTTCAGCCCGCCGCTGTTCAAGGGCCGCCTGTTCTTCCGCTCGCCGACGCGCGGCGACGTCGTCGTCTTCAAACTGCCCCAGGGACGGCCACACCGACTATATCAAGCGGCTGATCGGCATGCCCGGCGACTGACCGCCCTGTCCGGAC
>CAWFQJ010000006.1:0-12411 GCA_963817995.1 uncultured Alphaproteobacteria bacterium | reverse complement strand
AATAGCAACACCCTTATATCGTCCATGTCGGCCAGCCCGGGTTCTGGTTCGGGGCCGGTCCGGCCCTGACGGGCGTATCGCGACGCATAACCGTCGCCGCGCGCACCGATTGCGTCTTCGCCCACCTGCCGCTGACCGCCATCCAGCGGATGACATCCAATCGGCCGGAATGGTGGCGTCATATCGGCGCGTTGGCGGTGGAGAACATGCAGATCTCCATCGGCGCCGCGGCCGACCTGTTGATCCGTGATCATGAACGACGCTGCATCGCCGTGCTGCTTCAACTCTCCGGCGCCCGCTATGAAGAATCGGCGCTGGCCGAAGACCTGAGCGCCGAGGTGTCCCAGGCCGAGCTCGCCGCCATGGCCCATCTGTCGCGCAACGCTGCCGGCGCCATCCTGCGCCGGCTAGAGGATCGGCGCCTGATCGATCTTGGCTATCGCGCCATTACAGTGCGCTCCGCGGGTCGGTTGCGCGCCATGGTGGACGGGCCGGCGGAGGCCTGACGCGCCCGGCTACGGGGCGTTGACCACCACATAGGTAACCGTGCTGCCCTGATACTGCGGCTGATAATAGACGTTTCCGCAGCGGTAATAGGCGTTGTAGGGCGAACAGCTGGGCGGCAGGGTGTTGATCATCGATCCCACTACCGCCGAGGTGACGGCCGCCGTGGCCCCGATGGCGACGCCGGTAGCCACCGGATGATAGCCGCCGCCATAATACCCGCCGTTGTGATAGCCGCCGTTCACATTGACGTTGGTGTTGCGGTTGACGTTGGTATTCCGATTGACGTTGGTGTTCCGGTCAACGTTGGTATTGCGGTTCGACGAGGCTCCGCCGGAGCGGTTGATGCTGGTCGGAGCGCTACGTCCGCCCCCTCCGCCCCCACCGCCGCCACGCGAGCCGCCGCCACCCCCGCCTCCTCGGGCGTCGGCCTGCGGCGCGATACAGAGCGCGGCGCCGGCCAGGAACGTGGCGACCAGGGCGAGTGTCTTGGCGTTATGAGTTCATGCCGGGCCTCCTCAGCGGGCGTCTGATTGGATCGGGATCAGCCTGGCGTTGGCCGGCGGGGTGAACGTGAAGGTGTCCGCCGCCACTTGCGCCGAGGTGTCCCAGGAAAGATTGGCTTCGAACTGAGGCCGGGCCGGATCGTCGCTGGCGGTGATCACAACCCTCAGCGGGACGGGCTTGTCGCCCGTGGCGATCCAGATCTGCCAATCCACCCCCGCCTGGCGATAGGCGTAGTGATCGGCTTCCTGGCCATTGATATTGGCCTTGCCTACAAAGTGCCCCGAGGTGAGGGCGTTGACCTGATCGTTCCCTTGATCCCAGTGGAAAAGGTCATCGAGCGGCACGGAGATGCCGTACCGATCGGCCGCCAGATCGAGGGTCTGGCGGATGGTGGGCGCCGCCTTGAAGCTGGCGTAAAAGCCGGTCTTGGGATCGAAGACGACCACTGTCTTGCCGTCGTAAACGTACTGGCGGGTCTTGTCGGCGTCCGTCACCTCGATCGCAAAGGCGTCGGGTGACTTGACCTTATAGGTGGTCGCGCCGTCGAAGGTCAGGAGCTGGCCGTATTCATCTACGTCGTCCCGCTCAGTGGTCATCTTGACCTGAAAATTAGGGATGGTGCGCAGATAGGCGCTCATCTTGTTGAGGGCCTGCACCGAGCCGGGTTCCACCACCCCTGGAACGGCGATGGCCGTTTTGTGAGCCTTGGCCTTGGCCTTGGGCGCTCGCGGCCGGCGCTGCGCTCGCCGGGGCGGTCGTCGCCGCCAACGAGGCGCTCGCCGTGAGGGCTGCAAGGCTCGCGCCCACCAAGGCGCGCCTTGCCCATCCATTCAGCCTCATCGTGCCTCTCCCCTTAAGTACTCGCGCGCGGTCGATCCGCGACGTCTTGGGTCGGTTTCCAGCCAAGCTAAGCCGGTGGTGCGTCGTCGATTGCCCAAGCATGGGCAATGCACCCTGTCTTTTTCTACTGTTTCGCCAGGGCGACGCGCATCTCGGCCGCGTGGTCTTCCACGAGGTCGCCGCCCACATCGACAATCACCCGGCGGATCTCGCCGGTGAACCGGAACGGCGGATCATAGTCCGGCGTCACCGCCGCGCCGGTGTCGGCCCCGACCAGCATGGCGCCGCCCTGGGCCAGGCGATTGGGCGTGGTCACCGGCAGGTCGCCGCGTCCGACCTCCTGGCCGTCCACCAGCAGCTTGACCACGCCCGGCGTCCCCGTCCCTTGGCGAAGTCGGGCTCGCCGGTGGGGGCGAACTCCATGCTGAGGAAATGCCGGCCGACCGGAATGTCGGACCTGGACTTCACGTGGAAGATTTCCACCGCGACGTAGTTGTGGACGAAGCACAGCTTACCGCCCTGGACGTAGAACGAGATACCGCCGTCATTGCCGCCCATGCTGAGCAAGACGCCCTCCGCGCCGGCCTTGGGGATATCCACCTCGGCGGTGATCGAATAAGGCCGGTTGAGGATCTTGGCCGCGGCCCCGGCGGGGACCGATTGGGTGCCGGGATAGAGGACATAGCGGTCGCGGTTGGCGGCGATCTGGGGACGCTCCTCGCGAACGCGCTGCAGGCCCCGGCTGTCGATCGGCAGGACATTGTACTTGCCGGCCTCGGCGTACCACATGCCGATCATGGCGGTGAGCCGGCCGGGCTCCTTGGCGGCGAGATCGGTCGTCTCGGCGAAGTCGGCCGTGAGGTCGTAGAGTTCCCAGCCCTTCTCATCGAGCTCGGTCAGCATGTCGTAGGTGATCGGCGTGCCGAACGCGCGGCCGGATTCGACGAAGGAGGCGCCCGGCCACGGACAGACCGCGCGCCAGCCGTCGTGATAGAGCGAGCGGTGGCCCATCATCTCGAAGTACTGGGTCTTGCGCCGGCTGGCGGCCTCGGCATCGATCGAAAGTGTGGGCGAGGCTGACCCCTTCCAGCGGCGACTGGGTCACGCCGCGAATGGCGGCCGGCGCCTCAAGGCCCAGGGCGTCGAGGACGGTGGGAACCATGTCGATGATGTGGGCGAACTGGTGACGGATTTCCCCCTTGGCCTTGATCCCCTTGGGCCAGGCTATGATGAACGGATCGCTGATCCCGCCGCGATAGGTTTCCCGCTTCCAGCGGCGGAACGGCGTGTTGCCGGCATAGGTCCAGCCCCAGGGAAAATGGTTGAAATGCTTGGGGCCGCCGATCTCATCGATCGCCGCCAGGTTCTGCTCGATGGTGTCGGGGATATTGTTGAAGAACTTGCATTCGTTCAGCGAGCCGTGCGGTCCGCCCTCGGCGCTCGAGCCGTTGTCGGAGATGAGCATGATCAGGGTGTTGTCGTATTCACCCATGTCCTTGAGGAAGGAAATCAGCTCGCCGATGTAGTGATCGGTGTGCTCGAGGAAGCCAGCGAACACCTCCATCATCCGCGCATAGAGGCGCCGCTCGTCGGCCCCTAGCGTCTCCCAATCCTGCACATCGGGGTCGTGCCGCGAGAGCGTGGCGTTGGCCGGGATGACGCCCAGCGCCTTCTGCTTTTCGAACACCGCCTGGCGATAGGCGTCCCAGCCGGCGTCGAACCGGCCCTTGTACTTGTCGGCCCAGGCCGCCGGCACATGGTGAGGCGAGTGCATGGCCCCGGGGGCGAAATAGAGAAAGAACGGCTTGGCCGGCGCCACCTGCTTGGCGTCGGCGATCATCGCCTTGGCCTTTTCCACCAGGTCGGGCGTCAGGTGATAGCCTTCCTCGGGGGTCTTTTCCGGCTCGGTCTGGGAATTGTCCCGGACCAGTTCTGGGTAATACTGGTGGGTGTCGCCGCCGAGGAAGCCGTAATAGCGCTCGAACCCGCGGCCCAGCGGCCAGCGATCGTATGGCCCGGCGGCGGTCATGGTCTCCTCGGCGCCAGGTGCCACTTGCCCACGCAATAGGTGTTGTAGCCCCTTTGCAGCAGGATCTCGGAGAGGAAGCCGTTCTCGAACGGAATGTAGCCGTCCGATCCCGGATAGCCGGTCGAGCCGTTGGTGAGGCAGGCCAGATGGTTTGAGTGGTGATTGCGGCCGGTCAGGATGCACGAGCGCGACGGCGAACACAGCGCCGTGGTGTGCATGTTGGAGAAGCGCAGGCCATCAGCCGCCAGGGCGTCGATGTTGGGCGTGGCGATCGGGCTGCCGTAACAGCCCAGATGGCCAAAGCCCATGTCGTCGATAACGATGAAGACGACGTTCTGCGCGCCCTCGGCGGCGCGGTTCGGCGCCGGCCACGCCGGCTCGGACACATCGGCGGTGCGCCCGATGACCCCGGTAAACGCTGTCCCGGGCCGGTATTCCTTGATCGCCATCGCCTACTCCTCGCCCAATTGGCGCCGGTCATTGCCGGCCTTCCTGTATTGCTTCAGAACTTGGCCAGAACCTTGAACCACAGAGTGCTCCCCTGGAGTTCGATCGTGGGTCTGCACTTCGTCGAGCCACTTGAGCTCCCAGACGGTGTTGAGGCCGGCCACCTTGCCGACATGAGGCCACGGCCCAACGCCGATAGAACTGCCTTCAAACGCGCCGAGGTCGCTCCCGCGCCGCTGTCGCCGGTGATCTGCTGATAGTCATAGGCGCTGGCGCCTAGGCCGAACAGGCCGCCCAGAGCCGGAAAGTGCTGGGCCAGGGTGCCATCGATATGGAACTCGGTTCCGGTCTTATACTGGGTCGCGTCGTTTTGGCTGTTGAAATCGAAGCCGGTGAACACCGAGAGTTCGCGACCGTTCTTCTGTCCGAAATACATCAATCCAAGGATCGGCTCGACCGTCCAGAAATTCTTGCCGGTGTTGGAGAGGCGTCCGACCTCGTAATTCCCGGTCGGCGCATAGGCGGCGAGGCGGAAGTTCAAATTGAAGTCGCGGCTGGCGTTGTAGTTGACCATCACCGGCATCAACACGATGTCGCCCAGCGCGTCGGTCGTGCTCGATCGGGCCACGCCAACCGGCATCCGGTTCGGCAAGGTGGTGGCGACATTCGCGTTCACGTCCAGAAAGACGTACGGGATCGTGGCGCTCATGGCGTAGCTCCACCGCGGCCCCAGATCGATCGGCGGACGCCAGAGCATCGTCAAACCCAGGCCGGATGAATCGGCGTGGGCGCCCAGGGTGGTCAGCCCGGCGATCGGAATCGGCCGGGTCAGACTGGCAGAGCCGCCATAGTCCAGTACGTTCAGGCGAACGATGAAGGTTGGACTGGGCGGCACCGCGTCGATGAACGACGCCATCGATCCGGGGAAATAATGGCCGGACCCACCCTCTTCGGCCTGGGCGAGGCTGGGAAAGGCGAGGACGGCCGCGGCGACCAGCAATCGGGTCATGCCACTCGGAATCCGCAGCGGGGTTTTCATGGCGTCGATCCTGCGACCGCCAGACGGTCCTGCCGACATAGCTACGCCAAGCCGCTAATCCCGATTGACCGTCCGTGGGCATTCTCGTTGCGTCCCGGGCAAGCCCTACCTTGGCCGAAACCGCTTGCTGGCCGGGAAGCCCTTGGGCGCCAAGCGTCCGGCGCCGGCGCGGCGGCCCAGCCACTCGCGCCATTCCGGCAAGGCGCGGTTGCGGCCGGCGGTGTCGGTCCAGGCGAGGCCTTCCTCGGCGGCGAACAGCGTCGCATCACGCAGTCCCCCTTCCCTGTAGCTCTGCAGCTTGACGCCCTTGCCGCGCGCCATCTCCGGAAGCTCTGAAGCTTGGAATATCAGTATCTTGCCGTTATCGCCTATCACCGCGAGATGATCGCCGCCGATCGGCAGGCAGATCAGCGCCTCGCCGCCATCCACGTTCAGCACCTGCTTGCCCGCCTTGCGGAACGCCACCGCCTCGTCCTCGGGCATGATGAAGCCATAGCCGGCCGTGGAGGCCAGCAGGCGGCGCGCGCCGGCCTTGTGGGTGAAGACCGCGACGATCCCCACCCGGTCCTCCAGATCGACCATCAGCCGCAGGGGTTCGCCCTGGCCCCGGCCGGAGGGAAGCTTGTCGCAGGCCAGGGTGAAGAACCGGCCGTCGGTGGTGAACAGCAGCAGCTTGTCGGTGGTCTCGGCCGGAACCAGGAAGCCGAGCTTGTCGCCTTCCTTGAAGGTCAGGGTGGAGGGATCCTCGATGCGCCCCCGCGCCGCCCGGATCCAGCCCCGCTCGGAGAGGATGACGGTGATCGGCTCGCGCGGCGTGAAGGCCTCCACGGCGCTGGCGGCGTCGATGGTCGGCGCGTTTTCGAAGGTCGAGCGGCGCGCGCCCACGGCGGTGTCCGGGCCCAGAACCTTGCGCACCCCGCGCAGACCGACCCCGACCAGCTTCCACTGCTCCTTTTCCGAGGCCAGCAGCCGCACGATGCCGTCGCGCTCCTCGGCCAGGCCGGCGTGTTCGCGGCGCAGCTCCATCTCCTCCAGCCTCGCCAACTGGCGAAGGCGGGTGTTGAGGATCGCCTCGGCCTGGATATCGGTGAGCGCGAAGGTCTCGATCAGGCGCGCCTTCGGTTCGTCCTCGAAGCGGACGATGCGGATCACCTCGTCGAGGTTGAGAAAGACGATCAGCAGGCCGTCGAGGATGTGCAGCCGCTGCTCGATCTTGGCCAGCCGGAAGCGCGCCCGGCGCGCCAGCACTTCGCGGCGATGATTGAGGAAGGCGACGAGGCAGGCCTTCGATCCCCATCACCTGCGGCGCGCCCAGCGCATCGAGCACGTTCATATTGACCGGAAAGCGGGTCTCCAGGTCGGAGAGCTTGAAGAGGCTCTCCATCAGCACCTCGGGCTCGACGGTGCGGGCGCGGGGCTCGAGCACCAGGCGGACATCCTCGGCCGACTCGTCGCGGACATCGCCCAGCAGGGGCGCCTTCTTGGTTTCGATCAGGCCGGCGAGCTGCTCGACCAGATCGGCCTTCTTCACCTGATAGGGGATCTCGGTGACCACGATCCGCCACAGCCCGCGGCCGGCGTCCTCCCGGGTCCAGCGCGCGCGCAGCCGCACGCCGCCGCGGCCGGTCTCATAGGTCTCCAGCATGGCCGCGCGCGGCTCGACGATGATCCCGCCGGTGGGAAAGTCGGGACCCTGGACATGCTCCATCAACTGGGCGGTCGTCGCCTCGGGGCGATCCAGGATCATCAGGCAGGCGTCGATCAGCTCGGCGGCGTTGTGCGGCGGGATGGAGGTCGCCATGCCCACGGCGATGCCCGAGGAGCCATTGGCCAGCAGATTGGGAAAGCCGGCCGGCAGCACCACCGGCTCATGCTCCTCGCCATCGTAGGTCGAGCGAAAATCGACCGCGTCCTCGTCGATCCCGTCCAGCAGCAGCTGAGCGGCCTCGGTGAGGCGGCACTCTGTGTAGCGCATGGCCGCGGCGTTATCGCCGTCGATGTTGCCGAAGTTCCCCTGGCCATCGATCAGGCGGTAGCGCTGGGCGAAGTCCTGGGCCAGGCGCACCAGGGCGTCGTAGACGGCGACGTCGCCGTGCGGGTGGTATTTGCCGATCACATCGCCCACCACCCGCGCCGATTTCTTGGCCGAGGACTGGGGATCCAGCCGCAACAGGCTCATGGCGTAGAGCAGGCGGCGATGGACCGGCTTCAGACCATCGCGCACATCCGGCAGCGCCCGCTGGGTGATGGTCGAGAGCGCATAGGCCAGATACCGCCGCGACAGCGCCTCGGTCAGGGGCTCGTCGATGATGCGGCCGCCATCCTGGGGCGGCTCGGGCGGCGGCGGGACGCGTTCGTTCATGAGCCGGTTTGATGCTGAGTCAGGGGGCCAAGTCCAGGGAGAGCGGCGCTACAGCCTCCCCGCCTCGGTCAGGCGATCGATCAGGCGCAGGCGCGCGGGCGGCAGGGGGCGGTTGAGCGGGGCGAAGACGAAGCTGGCCAGGAAGTGGCCGCTGAGGGCCAGGCCGGCGCCGATGTCGCCGGGCCGAAGGCGGCCCTGGGCGGAGAGCAGGAAGGGCGGCAGAGCCAGGAGCCGATCCTTGTAGGGCTCGCCGGCGGCGGCGCTGACGGCGCGGCCGGTGCGCGGGCTGACCCAGACCAGATCGTCCGCCCCCCCAGTCACCGCGCATTTGGAGAGATCGAGACCGAAACCCAGCTCGGCCAGGAGCCCGGCCTCGAAGCGGACAAACACCGCCGGCCAGATGTCGCCGTCGCCAAGGGCGTGGATCAGGGCCTCGAGCGCCAGAAAGGCGCCCGGATGCGGCTCGCGTTCCGGCAGGGCGCCGGCGGTGACGGCCGCGGCCGCCGACAGGCCGGCCAGGGCCAGGGAATCGTCGAACAGCGCCGAGGGCCCCTCACCCACCGGCTCGAGGCTGGCGCCGCCAAGCTGGTCGGCCATGCGCGCGCGATAGGTGAAGACCACCCTGCCGCCGGGCTGCAGGATCGGCTTCATCCGGCGCGAGCCGCCGCCGGCCACATGGGCGGCCCAAAGGCCACGACTGGCGGTCAGCACCTCGACGATGGCCCCAGCCTCGCCGTGAGGGCGAGCGGACAGCACAAAGCCTTCGTCTTCGAACTCCATGACGCCGGCCTAGGCGAGCGGAGGCGCAAGAGGGCTGAAAGGGCGGGCGTGGTGGTCTAGCATGCGCCTCGGATACGCCCTTCACCCACTCAAGCCAAAGGCCGGCGCGCCGTGAACATTCTCCTGATCACCCTCGATCAGTTCCGCGGCGACTGCCTCTCGGCGGCCGGCCATCCGATCGTCCGCACGCCTCACCTGGATCGATTGGCCAAGGCGGGCGTGCGGCTGGCGCGGCACTACAGCCAGTGCGCGCCGTGCGGCCCTGGCCGGGCGAGCCTCTACACCGGCATGTACCAGCTCAATCACCGGGTGGTCGGCAACGGCGCGCCGCTCGATGGGCGCTTCGACAATATCGCCAAGGCCGGCCGGCGCGCCGGCTATGCGCCGACCCTGTTCGGCTACACCGACCAAGCCATCGACCCTCGAGACACGACGGGGCCCTCCGACCCAAGGCTGCAGAGCTATGAGGAAATCCTCCCGGGATTCGAGCTCGGCGTTCACCTACCCTCTCACGATCTCAGCCCTTGGCTCGATTGGCTGCGAGGGCTTGGCCACGACGTCCCTGACGACTCCCAAAAGGCGCTCGAAACCGAGCCCGACCGGCCGAGCGAACACAGCCTTTCGACGTTCGTCGCCGATCGGTTCATCGCCTGGATGCGGGAGCGCGAGGCGCCCTGGTTCGCCCACGTCAGTCAGCTTCGGCCCCATCCGCCCTATGGCGCCGCCGGTGCGTTCTCCAGGCTCTACCGCGCCGAGGACATGCCGGGCGCGATCACGCCCGCGCCGGAGCTCCACCCCCTCCACGAGCGGCTGTTGAAGATCCCCGCCTTGAGCGCGCCTCCCGCCGGCGAAGCGCTGCGCGCGCTGCAGGCCCAGTACTTCGGCATGGTCAGCGAGGCGGATCATCAGCTTGGCCGCATCTGGGCGGCGCTGGAGGCCGCTGGCCAGTGGGACGAGACCTTGATCGTCGTCACCGCCGATCATGGCGAGCAACTGGGCGACCATGGCCTGATCCAGAAGGGCGGTTTCTTCGAAGAGAGCTATCATGTCCTGGGCGTCGTCCGCGATCCGCGGCGACCCGAGACGCATGGCGGCGTTATCGATCGGTTCACCGAAAATATCGATATCTTTCCGACCCTTTGCGAGGCCATGGAGATCGAAGTCCCCGCCCAGTGCGATGGCCTCCCCCTGACGCCGTTCCTTCAGGGTGAACAGCCGCCCTGGTGGCGCGAAGCCGCCCATTGGGAGTTCGACTGGCGCGGCGGCTTTATCGCCGATGGGCCCTCGCCGTGGCCGTGGGATCGGCGGCTGGAGCGGCACAACCTGGCGGTGAGACGCTGCGAAAACGCCGCCTACGTCCACTTCGGGGACGGCTCCTCGCTGTGTTTCGACCTCGCCGCGGACCCCACCTGGCGCACCCGGATCGCCGATCCGGCGGCGATATTGGCGCAGGCCCAGGCGCTTCTGACCTGGCGCGCGCGCATGGCCGACCGGACGCTTACCGGCATGCTGGTGGAGGGCGGCGGCGTCGGACGCTGGCCGGAGATGCCGCCGAGGTGGGGAAGGCAAATCTGAGCCTTGGCCAGGGGAGGCTTTCCCCCGCTACCGTCCTGGCCGGTCGTCAGTACCGGCCATCCATTGGGCTCGCTGCCTGCCATGGACGTGCGCGCGCACGTCAACCCCACGGAAGCGCGTTCATGGTTAGCCGGGACTGACGCCCGGCTATGACGGTTTGGGGGGTGAGACAGGGGTGAAGTGGGGACCCCGACGGTCCAAAGGCGAGCTTCAAACGTCGAAGTCCAGCCCCAGATCCTGAAAGAGGCCGCGATCCTCGGCCCAGCCGGCTTTCACCTTCACGTGCAGGAAGAGATGGATCGGCCGGTCGAGGATCTTGGAAAGTTCCTCGCGGGAGGCCTTGCCGATCCATTTGAGCGTCTCGCCGCCCTTGCCGAGCAGGATGCCGCGCTGGCCGTCGCGCTCGACATAGATGGTCTGTTCGATTCGGGCCGAGCCGTCGGCCCGCTCTTCGAAGGCGGTGGTCTCGACGCTGGCGGCGTAGGGAAGCTCCTCGTGCACCCGCAGATAGATCTTTTCGCGGGTGATTTCGGCGGCCAGCAGCCGGGCCGGAATATCGGCGCTCTGATCGGCGGGATAGAACCACGGACCCTCGGGCATGCGGGAGGCCAGGGCCTGCTTGAGGTCAGCCACGCCGGCGCCGCCCTGCGCCGAGATCATAAAGGCCTCGGTGAACACCTCCGCGTCGAACAGGGCCGAAGCCAGGCCAAGCAGGCGCTCCTTGCGGACCTGATCGATCTTGTTGAGCGCCAGGATGGCCTTGGCCCCGTCCTTGCGCAGGGAGGCGATGATCGAGGCCGTGTCCTGCGCCGCCTTGCGATCGGCCGCCCGGCCCTGGCCATCGGCGGCCAGGGTTTCGGCCTCGGCATCGACGAGATGGACCACGGCGTCGGCGTCCTTGGCCCCGCCCCAGGCGGACCGGACCATGGCCCGGTCGAGTCGGCGGCGCGGCTGGAAGATGCCCGGGGTGTCGACCAGCACCATCTGGGTCTCGCCCTCGAGGGCGACGCCGCGCACCGGAAAGCGGGTGGTCTGAACTTTTTGCGTAACGATCGAGACCTTGGACCCCACGAGGCGGTTGACCAGGGTCGATTTGCCCGCATTGGGGGCGCCGATGATGGCGACGAAGCCGGCCCGGGTCATGGCGCATCCTCCAGGCCGGCCAGGAAGGCGGCGGCGGCGTCCTTTTCGGCCGCGCGCAGGGTCGAGCCCTCGGCGGTGGCGGGAGGATGGCCCTCGATCGTCACCGACACGGTGAAGACCGGGGCGTGCTGGACGCCGGCTCTCGAGACCATGGCGTAGGTCGGCGCGGGCAGGCCCCTGGCCATGGCCCATTCGTTGAGGGCGGTCTTGCCGTCGACGGCATGGTCGGTCACCGCGGCGCTCAGCAGATCCTTCCAGGCGCTGTTGAACACCGACCGCGCCGCCTCCAGACCGCCGTCGAGATAGATCGCGGCGACCACCGCCTCCATGGCGTCGCCGAGGATCCGATCGTTCTCGCGCTCGCCCTGGCGGCTGCTGGAGCCGGCCAGGCGCAGGGCGGCGCCGAGACCCAGGCTCCGCGCCACCTTGGCGCAGCTGGGGCCGCTGACCAGAGAGACCTGACGGCGGCTGAGGTCGCCCTCGCGCCAATGCGGGCCGGCGGCGAGGAGGGCCTCGGCGGCGAGCAGACCCAGCACCCGATCGCCGAGAAACTCCAGCACCTGGTAGTGCTCCACCTCGCGGGCGCCGTCGCCGGCGCTGGGATGGGTGAGCGCCCGCTCGAGCAGGGCCGGATCGGCGAATTCGTGGCCCAGGCGCCGGCGCAGGGCCTCGACCGCCTCGGCCCGCCTATTCATGGGTCAATGAATCCAGCGCAGGAACCGGTCATAGCGCAGGTTGAGCCACGTCCAGGGCTTGAAGATCGAAGCCCCCTGTTTCCACGAGAGCATGACGATCTGGGCCTTGCCGACCAGGTTCTCCTCGGGAACGAAGCCGACCCCGGTCTCATAGCCGAGGGCCGCGTCGAGGCGGCTGTCCCAGCCGCATCCGCCGAGCTTGGGATCTTCCGGCGGCAGGCCCGGATCGAAGCGGCTGTCGGCCGAATTGTTCCGGTTGTCGCCCATCATGAAATAGCAATGGGGCGGCACGACATAGACGCCGGTGTTGTCGGCCGGCTCGTCGCCGCCATGCACCTGGGTGAGATAGGTGCGGCCCTCGGGATCGGTCTCCTGCCGCAGGGTCGCCTCCTCGGGCCTGCCGCGATCGGTGGTGGTGATCGGCTTGACGGCCTTTTCGGCCAACAGCTTGCCGTCGATATAGACCCGTCCGGCGCGCACTTGGACCTTG
>CAWFQJ010000005.1:0-179957 GCA_963817995.1 uncultured Alphaproteobacteria bacterium | reverse complement strand
AGCCTGTCCGCGCTTCAAAAACTTCATCACGGACTTTCTCATCGCCGCCAAACCAAACACAACATCAAAGGCCATCGCCAGGGGCAACCCGGTCAATGGAGCCGATCCAAAACCTATCACCCGAAGGAACCTCCCAATACGCGTTCTCGGGCGCAGCCAGTCTCTATCTTGAGCAATTATATCAGTATATTTATCTGCAAACAAAGAATAAGGTGAAGTATCATTGTAAATGAAATTCAACCACGCCATCAGTCCATTCCCCAAAACACCTCTTTCTCTTTATTAGCCAAGGTTTGAATTGCTGAGCATGGATCATCGGCGGCATCCCTCGAAATATCGCCAATATCCTTTCTTTAGTTGTGAAGCCTTTCAATCCAAACGCTTGTGTGATCCCAACTCCAATCAATAGTATTTCCAAATCAATATCTTTGAATTCGGCCGAGCAAAGGAGCGCTTGAAAAGCGTCTTGACAGCCAGTCATGTGGGTCGGTCTCTCCATGATGGGCATTCTCTGCGCTTCGAGAAAACGCTCGGAATGTGTGATTTCCCGCCATGTCACAAGAATTTCTCGATGAGGCGCCGATACCCGCGTCAGGCATGTATTGATTGAGAAAGGCAACGTCCTCCCAACAGAATACCCCCAGGCTCGAGTGCGTTCGGCATCGCCATCGCTGTGCTTTCCCCAGCGCGCGTTCTCTGTAACTACGAGTTTGGAAGTTGGAATATTTCTGAGGGAAATTCGGAAATCACTAGTGATAACAATATCTGAATCAATCCAAACAACTTCTTTGTACCCTGCATCGAGAGCCTCAAGAAGCATTGCGGGTTTAACATTCCACCCTTCGGCGTCGAAAGGATACTGACGTATTGATATATTGGTAAATTCTTCCACCCAACTATTTAACCACATTGAAGAATTTCTAATATATAACCATACATCAACTCCGCGACAAAAGACATTTAAACTTGCAAGTAAGACCCGAAGGCCAGGCTCGCAGGATTTTCTATCTTCAGCAATACACAGAACCATTTCGAGATCTTCTGCCCGAGCCGCCTTCGTCGGGGATTGAGTTGTTCGATCGATAAGCATGTTTTAGCCCCAGCAATGCCAATCTTTAGACACTGGCGGTAATCTACCCCACCCGCCGATGGATGGAAGAAAATCAGTCCCGCGCCATCGGCGCCCAGGTCTCAATCTGGACATCGGGCACATCCTTGAAATCAGCCAGGTTGTTGGTCACCAAGATCGAGGCGGCGCCGATGGTCGAAGGGTAGAACCGGAATGTCACGCAAGATCAGTGCCAGGCGCGCCGTGCGCAGGGCAATATCGGCCGCGATAGCGTCCCACGCCGAGGATCGAGGTTGCCAATCGAGCCTTCCCCAGGATTTGATGCGGACTCTAGGCCGCCGCCAGCGCGGCCCTGGCCGTCCACATCCGGTCGAGCCGGGCAAACAGATAGTTGGTCATGGGCCGCTCTATCAGCGGATAGAGCACAAGGCCGGCGATCACCGACGCCGCCGTTCCACCCGCGATCAGGATCGGCAGGGCGGTGATGTGCAAGGCATGCAGCCCCGCGGCGCAGGCGCCCAGCACGGGAATGTGCCACAGATAGATCGAGTAGGAGGCGTCACCCACGCGGGTCAGCCAGGCGATCGGGGCGCCGTCAGGCTTCTCCAGACCCAGAGCGCCGGCGACGATCATGAGCGCGGGGACGGCGGCCGCCAGGGCGGTGTATCCCGCCTCGCTGGCCGGCGAGAAGGCCGCGCTGAACGCCAAGCCGATCAGCAATATGCCAAGCGCGACCGGGCGCGGCAGGCTGACCCGGGGCCATAGCCAGGCCAGCCAAAGGCCGGCGAGGAACTCCAGCACGATCTTGTTGGTATAGGCGAACAGGATGGCGTCGGTGGGCCGAAAAACGATACCGGCCAAGGCCAAGCCGCCATAGAGGGCCGTGGCCGCCCAGATGCGGCGGCGCGGGTTCAGACAGAGGATCGCCGTGTAGGTCAGGCAGAAGAACATCTCATAGGTGAGCGTCCATCCCGGCACGAGGACGGGAAACACCTGGCCGGCGACATTGTCATCGGGGATGAAGAGCAGGGAGGCGATCAGATGGCGAAGGCTGGCCGTGGGATGGGGCGAGAGGCCGGCGGCCTCATGGGCATAGACGATCAGGGTGACCAGCCAATAGAGCGGCGCCAGACGCGCCACGCGCCGTGACAGGAACTGGCCGGGCCGGCCAGGACGGCCGTCGGTGATCAGGCCAAAGACAAAGCCGCTCATGATGAAGAAGGCGGCGATCCGGCCCACCCCGATCGGCAGGATCAGGCCATAGTGGATACCGGCGTGAAAAATGACGATGGCGACGGCCGAGCCGGCGCGGATATATTGGATCGCGGCGATCTGTCGGGCCATTCCGGCGCCCCCTCGGCCTCAGACCTAGCCCAGGCTCGAGGCGCCGCAAACTCCAATTCGCCGTGAGGATCGGCCGTTCGATGCCGCAGGGATGCGAGATTTCAAGGCTCTAAGCTGGATTCCCGGTAACGCGGCGCCCGATGCCACCGCACCGCGCTGGCGACGATCTCGTCGAGATCGGAGGATCGTCGGCCGCCAGTCGAGCCGTTCCATGCGCCCGAGCCGGATCGGCGACCAGGCTGGGCGGATCGCCGGCGCGGCGGGGGCCGAGGGCGCGGGGCACGGGGCGGCCGAGGGCGCGCTCCACCGCGGCGATCACCTCCAGCACCGACCAGCCCGCTGCCCGTCCCGACATTGAGCGGCTCGAAGGCGCCGGCCGCCATGGGCGCCTCCAGGGCGGCGACGTGAGCGGCGGCCAGGTCGCTCACATGGATATAGTCGCGCACGCAGGTTCCGTCGGGGGTGGGAAAATCGGTTCCGAAGACGGTGAGCGGGCCTCGCTTGCCCAGGGCGGCGTCGATGGCGAGCGGGATCAGGTGGGTCTCCGGATCGTGGGCCTCGCCCAGTTCTCCCGAGGGATCGGCGCCGGCGGCGTTGAAATAGCGCAGGGCGATGGCGGTAAGGCCGAAGGCGGCGCAATGGGCGGCGATCATCCGCTCGCCGGCCAGCTTGGTGTCGCCATAGGGGCTGGCCGGGTTCTTGGGCAGATCCTCGGTGAGGGGCTTTTCGCCCGCGGCGACGTCGACGTGGCCGTAGACGGCGGCGCTGGAGGAAAACACCAGGCGGGGCACGGCGTGGGCGCGCATGGCAGCCAGCAGGGTGGCGGTTCCGGCGACATTGCTATCCCAGAAGAGATCGGGCCGGCTCACCGAGCGCGCCACCTCGATCAGGCCGGCCAGGTGGATCACGGCGACGACGCCGTGGGCCTCCATGGCGCGGGAGAGGGCGGCGCCATCGCGCACATCGCCCACGATCAGCTCGAAGCCCTTGGCCGCCTCGGCGAAACCGAGGCTCAGATCATCGAACGCCACCGGCCGCCAGCCGGCGCGGTCCAGGGCCCGCAGGGTGTGCGCGCCGATATAGCCGGCGCCGCCGGTGACGAGGACAGAGCCTTTGGTCATGACCGTTTGTCCTACCCTCCCGGCGGAGAAGCAAGACGCGCCTGTGGCCGCGACGCATCGCCGCGGCGCAACCACGCCATAGGCGCAGGCCAAGCCTTGCGCGCGGCGATCCGTCGCGGGTAAAATCGTTCGTCCGGGGGATAGAGATCGCGCTTTGCGCACGAGGAAGGATCGACGTGAAGACGATCTATGACCTGGTCACCATGGCGATCTTCGCCGGGCTGGTGGTGCTGTTCCTGCAACGCTCGGTGGCGCAGGAGCCACGCGATCACATGTATCAATACGCCCCGCCGGCGATCGGCTGCGCCGTCGCCAACTATGTGGGCAACAACGCCTCGGGTCCGGTGCAGATCGCCCTGGCCTGGGCCCTGATCGTCGGCGTGGTGGGTTATGTGCTTTATGTGCTGAAGCCCTTCAGCCAAACTCCCTGACGCGGCCGACATCCAACAGACGCCCATTCATCCTTTGGGGGGCTATACGTGCGCCCTAGGTCTATATTGGCGAGCCTTGAGAGATAAGCGGAATTATTTCTGGTCGCGCCGCGCCCTCGATATTGTAGGAGTGGGCGCGGGCGGTGGGCTTGAGAGGACGGGATGAGCTGGTTTGACAACCTGAGGCCACGATCGGGCCGGCGAACCGCCAGGCGCGCGGACGCGGCGCCCATGGTCCTGGACCTGGGCGCCGCCCAACGGCCGGATACCTTCGGGCCCAAGCCGCGCCTGGCCTATGACGACCTGCTGCCGCGCTTTCAATCCACCGCCGGCGATCAGCTCGACCCCAGGGTCAACGACCGGTTCGCCTCGCTGCGCATCAAGCTGCGCAACGCCTTCACCCCCTCGCAGCCGATCAACGACCGGCGGATGTTCGCCGGCCGCGTCGAGGCCCTGCGCACGCTGATCCGGGCGATCGAGCAGCAGAGGGTGCACGCCGTGGTGCATGGCGAGCGCGGCATCGGCAAGACCTCGGTGCTCAATGTGCTGAGCCAGGCGGCCAGGGACGCGCGCTATCTGGTGATCTCGATCTCGTGCGGCGAGCGCTCGAATTTCGACGAGACCTTCCGGGCGGTGGCCGCCCAGATCCCGCTGCTGTTCGACGCCAGCCACGGCCCCACCCACGCCGACACCGAGCGGGGCGCGACCATGGCCGATCTGTTGCCGCCGACGCCGGTCTCCACGCGGCTGGCCGGCGACATGCTGGGCCGGGTCACCGGCACGCGGGTGCTGATCGTGCTGGACGAATTCGACCGCTGTGAATCCAAGGACTTCCGCCACGCCATCGGCGAGCTGATGAAGGACCTCTCCGACCGCGCCGCCCGGGCGCAGCTGGTGATCGCCGGGGTGGCGGCCAACCTCACCGAACTGCTGGAGCACATCCCCTCGATCCAGCGCAATGTGCTGGCGCTGCAGCTTCCCAAGATGACCGCGCCGGAAGTGTTGCAGATGGTCAGCAAGGGCGAGGCGCTGAGCGGCGTCACCTTCGATGACGCCGCCTCGCGGATGGTGGTCTCGCTATCGGTGGGCTTTCCGTATCTGGCCAGCCTGATCAGCCACCACGCCGGGCTCAAGGCGCTGGACGATCAGCGCTCGGTGGTCAGCGAGGCGGATGTCTCGGCGGCGGCCGACGAGGCGCTGGAGGAACTGCGCGGGCGGATATCGCGCCGCTCGCAACTGCAGATCCGCGACGCGGTGACCCACGGCGGGCTGGAGGCGCTGGGCACCCTGGCGGCGGCGGCCCAGGCCACCGGCGGACGCTTCACCCTGACCGACATCGCCGCGGTCTCGCACGACGCCGAGGAAAAGACGCTCAACACCCGGCTGGTGGACACCCTGGCCGAGGAAGGGATGCTGATCCAGGCGGCGGAGGACGAATACGGCCGGCGCTATCGCTTCATCGAAGCCAGCGTGCCGGCCTATCTGTGGCTGCTGTCCGGACGCGGCAAGACCCTGGACGGCGCCGGCCTGGCGATGGCCGAGGCCTAAAAGACGGCGGGCCCACGCAGCCTCGCCGTTCGGGCGGCGATCGGGATCCTCGCCGGCGCGGCCGTGGCGGGCGTCAGCGCCTGTCACGCGGGAGGCAGCGCGGCGGATGACCCGCTCGATCCCGGCAGACCCGGTCGGCTTGTGCGCCTGGCCGATGGGCGCCGCATCAATTTCCGCTGCACGGGCGCCGGGACGCCGACGGTGTTGCTGGAGGGTGGTTGGGCGGCCGGCTCGACCGTCTGGTACAAGGTCCAGCCCCTGGTGGCGCGCCATCAGCGCGTCTGTTCCTACGACCGCGCCGGCTATGGCTTCAGCGACCCGGGGCCCATGCCGCGCGACGGGGCGGCGGTGACGCGCGACCTCGGCCAAGCGCTGGACGCGGCCAAGATTATGGGTCCGTTCGTGATGGTCGGCCATTCGGCCGGCGGGCTCTATGTGAGATTGTTCGCCGACGCCCGGCCGCATGATGTGGTCGGCATGGTGCTGGTCGACCCTTCCGTGCCGCATCAGGACGAGCGGTTCGAGGCGGTGTTCGGCGGCCACGGCGATCCGCTGGCCGGGATGAAGGCGCGGGCGGCCAAATGCCTGGCGGCGGCCAAGGCGGACGCCCTGCCCTCCCTCGATCCGGCCCTGGCCGCCTGCAAGGCGAGAGTAAACGCGAGCACGGTGGAAAAGGCCCAGGCGGCGGCGGCCTCAACCTATGAGGCCCAGCTCTCGGAGCTGGATACGCTGTTCACCGCCACCTCCGATGAGGTGGACGCCGGGCGAGCGTCATTGGGCGACATGCCCCTGATCGTGCTCACCGCCGATGGCGACTACGCCTCGGCCTCGCCCAGGGCGCGAGAGGCGCTGGACGCGGTCTGGGGGAGCCTGCACCGCCAGATCGCCTCGCTCTCTCTTCGCGGCAGCGCGCAGCTGGTGGCCGGAACCTCGCACATGATGATGTTCGACCGCCCCGACGCCATCGCCCAGGCGATCGAGGAAGTGAGCGCGGCGGCGCGCAAGCCGGGGGGAAATCCGGCCGGCTCCTGACGCTCAGCCCTCCCGCCCTCCTTCCAGCCGCCAGTCCAGATTGGCCCGCACGGTCGGCCACTCGCCAGCGATGATCGAATAGACGCAGGTGTCGCGCAGATTGCCGTCCTTGCCATGGCTATGGTTGCGCAGGATGCCATCGAGCTTGGCGCCCAGGCGTTCGATGGCGCGGCGGCTTTGGCCGTTGAAGAAATGGGTGCGGAACTCGACGGCGATACAACCCAGGGTCTCGAAGGCGTGGGCCAGCAGCATCCGCTTGCATTCGGTGTTGATGGCGCTGCGCTGGACCCGGCGGCGATACCAGGTGCCGCCGATCTCCAGCCGGCGGTTGGCCGCGTCGATATTCATATAGGTGGTCATGCCCACCGGCTCGCCGCTGACCGCCTCGATCACGGTGAAGGGCAGGCACTCGCCGGCGGCGCGCCGCGCCAGACGGGTTTCGATATCGGCGGCCATATCGTCCGGGGACGGAACGAAGGTGTACCACAGCTTCCAAAGCTCGCCGTCCCTGGCCGCTTCGGCCAGAGCGGGCGCGTGGGCGGGCGAGGCGATCACAAGGTGCGCGTGGCGACCGCGTAAGGTGACCTCCGGCGGCCAGGGCTCGGAAACTTCACTCATGACGCGGCCTGTCGGAACGGCGAATATTCCTCGGCCAGCCAGTCCATCTCGCCCTGGACGGCGCGGCGTTCCTCGTCGAGGAATCTGGCCACCGGCCCCCTCAGCGCCGGATCGGCGATGAAGTGGGCCGAAAAGACCGGGCTCGGCAGATAGCCCCGGGCGATCTTGTGCTGGCCCTGGGCGCCCGCCTCGACCCGCGCCAGGCCCCGCTCGATGGCGAAGTCGATGGCCTGGTAGTAGCAGAGCTCGAAGTGCAGGAAGGGCACGTCCTCGAGGCACCCCCAGTTGCGGCCATAGAGGCAGTCGCCGCCGATGAGATTGAGGGCGCCGGCGATCCAGCGGCCGTCGCGCGCGGCCATCACCAGCAGCACCTTGTCGGCCATGCGCTCGCCCAGCAGGGAAAAGAACCGGCGGTTGAGGTAGGGCCGGCCCCATTTGCGCGCGCCGGTATCCATGTAGAAGGCGAAGAAGGCGTCCCAGTGATCCTCGGTCAGCTCGTCGCCGGTAAGGGCGACGATATCGAGCCCGGCGTTGGCGTCGCGCCGCTCGCGCCGGATGGTCTTGCGTCGGCCGGAGGAAAGCACGCCCAGGAAATCGTCGAACGTGGCATAGCCCTGGTTGAACCAGTGGTACTGCTGGTTCTGCCGCAGCAGCAGGCCATGCTCGCCCATGAACCGCCATTCCGCCTCGGTGGCGAAATTGACGCCGAGGTTCGAGGTCCCGAACCGCTGGCAAAGGGCAAGCGCGCTCTGGATCAACACCGAGCGGCCCTGGTCCAGATCGATGTCCTCGCGCACCAGGAGCCTTGGCCCGGTCACCGGCGAGAACGGCGAGGCGCCGACCAGCTTGGGATAGTAGCGGCCGCCGGCGCGCTCATAGGCGTCGGCCCAGGCGTGATCGAAGATGTATTCGCCCTGGCTGTGCGACTTCAGATAGAGCGGCATGACCGCGGCCAGATGCGCCCGACGCGTCGCGCACGGCCAGATGCTGCGGCGCCCAGCCGGTGCGCTCCACCGCGCAGCCGGACTCCTCGAGGATGGCCAGGAAATCATAGGCGACGAAGGGATTGTGGTCGGCGCGGCCCTGGCCGGCGCAGAGGTCCCAGGCGCCGCGCTCGATTTCGGATATCCGACGATGAACCTCGACCTCGCCCTTAAGGGCGCTCACGCGGCGTAGCCCTCGAAGATCAGGTTGTCGCAGTGCGGTTTGAGGGCGTCCCATTGCGCCGGATCGCGGACGGTCCAGGCGATGATCGGCATGCCCTCCTTGCGCAGGGCGCTGGCCTTGGCGTTGGGCAGCATGTCGACGCTCAGCGCCAGGAAGTGGGGCCGGGCGATGGCGACGTGATCGAGCCTGGCGTAGGATTTGCGCAG
The DNA here is from genome assembly GCA_963817995.1 of uncultured Alphaproteobacteria bacterium. GTDB lineage: Bacteria > Pseudomonadota > Alphaproteobacteria > Caulobacterales > Caulobacteraceae > Acaudatibacter. The sequence continues at coordinate 171,421 of CAWFQJ010000005.1, read as the reverse complement.
CTCCGGCGCGAGATGCCGGGCCTCGCCGTCGCGATAGCTGTAGCTGTCCAGGCCGCGCAGGATCTGGGGATGGTGGTCGGCGAACCAGGCGTGGGAATAGGGGTTGAAGCCGATGACGCAGGTGGGCCCGTTGTGGTCGATCAGCACCTCGTGGACGCGCCGCTCCAGCGGGCCGACGTCGCCATAGGGCGACTTGATCTCGATATGGACCATGGCCTTGTGGCCGACCAGCGCCAGGGTGTCGGCCAGCGTCGGGATGCATTCCTCGCTGGCGTCCAGACGCATGGCGCCAAGCTCGGCGGCGGTGTGGTCGGCGAGGCGGCCCTCGCGGCCGGTCATGCGCTTCAGGCCGCCGTCATGAAACACCATCGCCTCGCCGTCGGCGCTGAGCTGGACATCGAGCTCGATGGAATAGCCGGCGTGGCAGGCGGCCTGGAAGGCGGCCAGGGAATTTTCCGGACAGCCGTCCGGCGACCAGAGCCCGCGATGGGCGATGGGCGGCGCGAACAGGCGCTCCCACGCCTCTCCGAATTGGGCCTTCATGGGGCTTCGAACACCGCGTCGACCTCGACGGCGAAATTGAGCGGCAGGCGATAGACCCCCACCGCCGAGCGCGCGTGGCGGCCGGCGTCGCCGAACACCTCCACCATCAGGTCGGAGGCGCCGTTGATCACCTTGGGGATGTCGAAGAAACCCGGTCCGGCCTGGACGAAGCCGCCGAGCTTCACCACCCGCTTCACGCGGCCAAGATCCCCGTCGCAGGCGGCGTTGATCTGGGCGAGCAGATTGATGGCGCAAAGGCGCGCGGCGGCGACCCCGGTTATCAGATCCACGTCCTCGCCGACGATCCCGCGGATGCCGCCGCCGGCGTCCGTCGAAACCTGGCCGGACACATGCACCAGGGCGCCGACGCGCACGAACGGCACATAGTTGGCCACCGGCGCCACGGGCGCCGGCAGGGTGATGTTCAAGGCGGCGAGGCGCTCGGCGGGGCTCGGCATGGCGGCCACTGTTAGCAAGTCGCGGCGGCCCGGCAAAGCAAAAGGCCCGGATCTTTCGACCCGGGCCTTCGATATTTCAGCTCCGCCGCGAACGGCGAAGCTAGGCGTTAGTGAGAGGATTGAACGCGTTCGACCATGGCGGTGACGCGCTCGTTGATCGGCGACATCGATTCCTTCATCGAGGCGGCGACCGTCTCGGCCATCTTGTTCATCTCGGCGATGTAGGTCTCGAACGCGGTCTTGGCGAAAGAGGTCTGAAGCTCGACCACTTCCTGCACGCTCTTGGCCGAGGCCAGGGTCTTGGCGGCGGAGACGTGGTCTTCCATCGCCTTCTTGGAGAAGGCCATGGCGTGGGCGCCCAGGGTCTCGGCGCCCTTGGTGGCGGCGGTGACCGAAGCGACGACGGCTTCGAGGTTCTTCTTGGAATGAACGTTCATCTCGGCCAGGGCGCTCATGGACTTTTCAACGGTGTCCTTGAAGGCCTTGTTGCCGGCGGTGGTGAATTGCTCGACCGTGGACTTGGCGGTCTCGGCGGGGGTGGGCATGGAAATGGCTCCTTTGGGTGTGCGGGGCATCGAGGGCTCGCATGGCAATTGGATCGGTGCGGCGAACGCAAAACGGCCAGCGCACGCACTGGCTCTGTCCCATGCTGCACTGCGAGAGTCAACGAGTTTTTGTGCACTGCACCATTTTTCACATTTCCGCGATCCGGCCCTCGCCTTCCGTTTTGGTCAACAATTGTTTACCTTGCCGAAACGATGATGAACGCATGTTACACAGCGTCAGTCGGCCATCCGCGATTCCGCCGCGCCTGATCAACGTCTCCGGAGCCTAGCCCTTGACCGAGCCCTTCTCCCGTTTCGCCCGAAACTTCGCCGCGCTTGCGCTGGGCCTTTCGGTGGTCGGGGCCCCGACCCTCGCCCTGGCCCAACCCTATCTTCAGGTGTCGACCTCGGAGCCGAAATATACCGCCATCGTCATGGACGCCCGTAACGGCGAGGTCCTCTATAACGAGCGCGCCGACAGCCCGCGCTATCCGGCCTCGGTCACCAAGGTGATGACCTTTTATCTCGCCTTCGAGGCCCTGGCTTCGGGCCGGTTGCATCTGAATGATCTGATCGTCGTCTCGCCCCTGGCCGCCTCCCAGCCGGCGACCAAGCTCGGCCTTCGCGCCGGCGAGACGATCACGGTGGAGGACGCCATGCACGCCATGGCCGTCCACTCGGCCAATGACATGGCGGTGGCGATCTCCGAAAAGATCGGCGGCACCGAGTCGCACTTCGCCGAAATGATGACGGCCAAGGCCCATCAGCTCGGCATGGTCAACAGCCAGTATGTCAACGCCAACGGCCTGCCCGATACGCGACAGATCTCCTCGGCCCACGACATCGCCATCCTGACCCGGGCGATCCTGCGCGACTTCCCGCAATACTACAGCTTCTTCAGCCAGGAGCAGTTCACCTATCGCGGCAAGACGATGGTCAACACCAACCACCTGCTCGGCAAGATGCCGGGCGTGGATGGGCTGAAGACCGGCTTCACCAACGCCGCCGGCTTTAATCTCGACGCCTCGGCCATGCGCAACGGCAACCGCCTGATCGCCGTGGTGATGGGCAGCTCTTCCAGCGCCGTGCGCAACGCCAATGTGGAGAGCCTCCTGCTCACCGGCTTCGACATCATGGATCGCCGCGCCCGGGGCGAGCGGATCGAGGTGACACAGAACCTGTTCGACAGCCCCGGCGCCAGCTTCCGCGTCGGCGGCCGGCCCCTGCCCAACGAGGGCGAAGGCGACGCCGATCCGATCGGCGTGGTGCTGACGCGCACCAATGTCCGCCCCGCCAGCCTGACGGTCTCCAACTCCATGGCCAGCGCCATGATCCCGGCCGCCTCGCCGCCCGCCACACGCAACTATTGGGTGCAGGTGGGCGAGTTCGGCAATCGCAAAGAGGCCAGGAGCCAGGTCGAGACCGTCTCCCGCCACTTCGCCAGGACGTTCGATGACGCCCAAGGCACGGTCGAGGGCGGCGGCCGCGCCTGGAGCGCCCGTTTCTCGGGCTTCACCCAACAAGGGGCGAAAGACGCCTGCGCCGAGGTCAAGACCCGCGGCGTGCCCTGCGCGATAGGCGGACCGGCCTAGCCGCCAGACGCCATCTTGTCAGGGCCGGGGCTACCCGAAAGCCGATGAACACCGGACTGCTGGCGATCGGGCTGACGACGCTCGACATCAACGCCTGGCCCATCGACGCCCTCACCCACACCGAGCGCGCGGTCCTGATCGAGGCCATGGCCTGCGCGCCGGCGGGGACGGCTGGCGGCGCGGCCCTGATCGCCGCCACGCTCGGCGTGAAGGTGAAACTGGCTGGCTCCGTCGGCGACGACATGATCGGCGACTTCATCCGGCTTGGCCTCGAAAGGGCCGGCGTCGATACGAGCCTCGTGGCGATCCGAGCGGGGCAACGCTCCTCCAGCACCCTTCTGGCCGTCGAAACCGATGGTCGGCGGTCGGCCTTCCACGCGCCGGGCGTCGGGGACCGCGCCGCCGATCGGCGAGGCGGTGACCCAGGCCGCGCGCGCCAGCCGCTTCGTCCATTATGCGGCGGTGGGCGGCGCGACCACCGATGGCGGACCGGGGGCCGAACTGCTCAGCCAAGCCAAGGCGGCCGGCGCCATCGTCACCTGCGACCTGATCGGCCCGAGGTCGCGCACGGGCGAGGAGATCCGCCGCCTCCTGCCGTTTGTGGATTACTTCATGCCCAGCGCCGCCGAGGCGGTGTTCCTGAGCGGCCTTGAGGATCTGCCAGCCGCCGCCGCTTCGTTCGTCGATCTCGGGGCCAAGGCGTGCATAGTCAAGAACGGCCGTGACGGCGCGATCATCGCCCTGGGCGATGAGCATCACCAGGTTCCGGCCTTCAAGGTCCGGCCCATCGATACGACCAGCTGCGGCGACGCCTTCTGCGCCGGCTTCATCGCGGCGTTGGATCGCGACTGGGCGCCGTTGGAAGCGTGCCGGTTCGCCGGCATGACCGCGGGCCTGGTGGCCGAAGGCGTCGGCACCCTGGGCGCATTGCGGAGCTTCGAGGAAACCCGGACGGCGATGGAGCGGCACGAACCGATCCGCTGACGTCGCCCTCGGAGGCTTAGCCCTTCGCGGCATAGCTTGAATTCCGGATGCGGGCGTGGAAGTCGATCCAGTCCTCCTCGGTCAGCAAGGCGGGCTCGCCCACCTGACAGGCCAGGACGTACTGGCGGCACAGGATCTCCAGCCGATGCGCCAGGTTGACGCCAAGATCGAGGGTCTTGGCCCGGCAGATCATGCCGTGGTTGGCCAGCAGGCAGGCTGTGCGGGCGCTGAGCGCCGCGGCGGCGTCCTCGGCCAGCTTGAGACCGCCGAAGGTCGAATAGGGAACGCACGGCACATCGTCGCCGCCGAACACGCCCACCAGATAGTGGAAGCCCGGCAGGGGCGCATTGCGGCAGGAGCAGGCGACGCAGTTGTCGGAGTGGGTGTGCACCACCGCGCCGGTGCGGGGATAGGCGCGATAGATCGCCGCGTGCATCCGCCATTCCGACGAAGGCGCCTGATCGCCGCTCCAGGTCCCGTCCGGCGCCACATAGACCACGGTCTCTTCCGTGATCGTCTCGGCGCTGGCGCCGGTGGGCGAGATCAACATGCCCTCGCCCCATCGACAACTCAGATTGCCGGAGGCCAGTTCGTTGAGCCCCAGGCCGCTGGCGCGGCGGTATTGGCGGACAAGCTCGGCGCGCAGCTCGGCTTCCTCGGACATCGCGGTTCTCCTGCCACCGATCCCAAGAGTTTAGGCCGAACCCAGCAGCCGGTCGCGGGCGGCGTTCAGTTGGGCGGCGAGGCCGCTCGAGCCGCCCACGTCGGGGTGGGCGCGGGCGATCAGCCGGCGATAGGCGGCCTTGATGTCAGCCGGCGTGGCGCCGGGCGCGACACCGAGGATCGAGCGCGCCTGGCTGAGACTCATGGCCTCGGCGGCGGCGCGCGGCGCGGCCGGCCGGAGGCTCGCCTCCCGGCCAAGCCAGGCCGCCACGGCCACCAGGCCCAGCGCCTCCAGCCATCCGCCGCGGAGACCGGCGACGACCGCGCCCACGGCGGCGAGAGCCGCCAGCAGGGCCGAGCCGATCCTGATCTCCCGCCGGAACGCGCCCGCGCCGCGCCCGACCCAGACCAGGACCGCGATGATCAAGCCCGCGGCGAGAACGATCATGGTCGCTCCGCCCTACTCCGCCGCCTCGGTCACGGCTTCGGTGACCAGCTCCAGTTCCTGCAGGAGAAGGCGCAACTCCTGCCGCGCCGAGACATGAGCCAACGACACCTGGACGGGTCTCACCTCCCGGGAAAGATCGCTGATGGTCAGGCCGAAGGGGTATAGCTCGCGATAGATCACCCGGTCGCGCAGGCCGGCGATGGCGCGAAAGCCGATCCGGCGGGCCAGGGTGGCCAGGCGCTCGTCCACCCGGCGGCGATTGCGCATCTCCACGGAAGCCAGGCGGTTCTGCAGCACCACCCAGTCGATCGGCCGACCGCGCTGAATGGCCCGGCCTTTTCGCGCATCCCAGACCGTCTCGGCGTAGACGCTGGGCCGCAGCACATCGAGGCTCACCGGATCGACGACCCCCAGGACGTCGAAATCGATGAAGCTGTCGTTCATCGGCGTGACGATCAGGTCGGCGCCCTGGTGGGCGGCCCTGGAAAGATCGGTGTCGGCCCCGGGCGTATCGACGACCACGAAGTCGGCGGCCCCGGCGCAGGCGGCCAGAACCTCGGGCAGATCCCTGGCTTCGGTGACCGGAGAGAGCGCGAAAGGCTGAGGCAGATCGGCCTTCTGGGCCGCCGACCAGGCGATCCGGTTGGCGAAAAAGTGCCCGGTGGATTGCTGTCGGATGTCGAGATCGATGACCGCGACGCGCGCCCCTTCATGCAGCAGGGCGACGGCCAGGTGGACGGCCACGGTGGACTTGCCCGCCCCGCCCTTTTCATTGCCCACGACAATGATGCGTCCGTTCGCCAACTGCAATCAGCCCCTCGAATCGCCGCCCTGTCGCCAGGGCGTCCTTGACCGATTGATTGAGCCAAGCGCGCGCGAGGCGCAAGTCCGCTGGACCGCCGACGGCGGGTCGGCCATAAGCCGGCCCGACCATGGCGCCCGCATGACCCCTCCCACCATCGACCGCACTCCCCTGGCCTTGCGCGAACGCCTGTCGACGGCGCGGGCCGGCGGAGACAGGATCGCTCTCGTCCCGACCATGGGCGCGCTGCACGACGGCCACATGTCGCTGATCCGGCTGGCCAGGACCCGGGCGTCGCGGGTGGTGGCGAGCCTCTTCGTCAATCCCACCCAGTTCGGCCCAGGCGAGGACCTCGAAGCCTATCCCCGCGACGAGGCACGCGATCTGGAGCTTTTGGCCGGGGCCGGATGCGACAACGTCTACGCCCCCGGCGTCGAGGCGATCTATCCGGCCGGTTTCGCCACCACGGTCACGGTGTCGGGCGTTTCGGCGCCGATGGAGGGGACGGTGCGGCCGCATCACTTCGCCGGGGTGGCGACGGTGGTGGCCAAGCTGCTGATCCAGTGCGCGCCGGATGTGGCCGTCTTCGGCGAAAAGGATTTCCAGCAACTGGCGGTGATACGCCGCCTCGCCGCCGATCTCGATCTGCCGGTGGAGATTGTTGGCGCCCCCACGATCCGCGCCGAAGACGGCCTCGCCCTCTCGTCCCGCAACGCTTATCTGACGCCGGCGCAGCGGGCGATCGCGCCGGCCCTCAATCGGGCGCTGCGCGCGGCGGCCTCGGCGGTCGCGGGCGGCGAGGCCATGGGCCTGGCCGAGGCCGAGGGCCGCCGCGCGTTGGGGGCGGCCGGCTTCGACGCCGTGGACTATTTCGACGTGCGCCTGGCCGGCGACCTTTCCCGGCCCCATCCCGGCCCGCTCACCGCCCCCGCCCGGGTGCTGGCGGCGGCGCGCCTGGGAACCACCCGCCTGATCGACAACGTCGCGGTATAGAGCGCACCGCGATGAGGGCGCCGCCCGCTAGCCGACGGCGTCCATGAACGCGCGGATCCTCCCCCACGCCCGCCGTGTCTCCGGAAAGAACGGCAGCAGCGGATAGACATGCATCAGGCCGGCTTCCTCGATGTACTCGACCTTGTCGGGCGCGGCCTTGGCGAGCCGTCGCCCATCGGCCACCAGGATATCGCGCGAACCGCCGAAGACGAGCGTGGGCGGCAGGATCGAGAGATCGCCGAACAAGGGGCTGACGACCGGATCGCTGAGGCTTCGCGATCCGGCCCACCACCGCCCCCAGGTGCGCAGAACTAAGCGGTTGAGCAACCAGTCGCCCTGCTCGATCTCCGGCTGCGAGGGATCGGAAACCCCGGCGTCCAGCCATGGCGCGTTGAGCAGCAGGCCGGCCGGCCGCACCCCCGTATTCTGCAGCAGTGCAAGGGCAAGCCCACCGCCGGCTGAATCCCCCATCACCACCAGGTTTTCGGCCCCGACCTCGGCGACCAGATCGCGATAGATCGCGGCGACGAAAGCGATGGAGGCGTCACATTGAGAGGCTGGCGCCAGCGGATAACGCGGCACGGTGCAGCTGGCGTCAAACGTCTTGGCCAGCCGCTCGATGAACCACCAGTGCAGGAAGGCCGGGCCGTTCACATAGCCGCCGCCGTGCAGATAGAGGATGTGCCGGCGCGCCGGCCGCTCGCGAGGCCGCACGGTGAACACCCGCCGCCCCTCGACCTCCCGCGCCTCGAAGATCACCGCCCTTCCCATTCGCGAGGGCTCCGCATCGTCCGCCGGCCGGGCGGCCGCCAGAAGTTGCGCCTCGCCCATCACCTTCCGCCGCGACGAGAGCGCGCCCAGCAGGGATTGAAACACCGTCGCGGTCAGGCTTGGCATGGCCTAGACGGATAAAGCGTCTGGCGACCTTGAACCAGCGTCTTCCCTAGAGTGGATCGCGCCTGCATTCGGAGCGGCGATCGGTCGGCGGCGGCGGACCCCTCCGATTCCCCTCAATACGGCTTATCTCCCGGCTGCATCACGAAGCCGGATGGCGGGGCGGAGACGCCGTTGACGCTCACGCCGCCATTGAGGATCGCCGGCGCCATCGGCAGCATGCTTTGCGGGAAGCCAAGCCTGGGCTGGGTCAGGCCGTCGAGCGTGGCGATCTCTTCGGCGCGTCAGCTTGATATCCAGCGCCTTGATGTTGTCCTCCAGCTGAGCCAGGCGCCGCGCGCCGATGATCGGCGAGGTGACGCCGGGCTTGGCCAGCACCCAGGCCAGCGAGACGGCGGCCACCGAGGTGTCGTGCGCCTTGGCGATGATCTCGAGCTGGTCGATCAGGGCGTAGGTCTTCTCGTTGAGCGAACCCTCGAGAAACAGGCCGCGATCGCCCTTCACCACGCCGGCGTTGGCGCGGGTGTATTTGCCGCTGAGGGCGCCGCTCTTCAGCGGCGACCACGGCGTGACGCCGAGGCCGAATTCCAGCGCCAGGGGGATCAGTTCCTGCTCGACGCTGCGTTCGAGGAGCGAATATTCGATCTGCAGGCCCACGAAGGCCGACCAGCCCGCGAAACTGGGCCAGGGTGTTGGCCTGGGCGATCTTCCAGGCCGGCGTGTCGGAGACGCCGATGTAGCGCACCTTGCCGGCGCGCACGAGATCGTCGAGCGCCGCCATGGTCTCATCGATCGGCGTGTTCTGGTCCCACATGTGCAGCCAGTAGAGATCGATATAGTCCGTCTGCAGACGACGCAGCGAATTCTCGGCCGCGCCCACGATGGCCTTGCGGCTGGAGCCGCCGCCGTTGGGATCGCCGGGATAGAGATTGCCGCTGAACTTGGTGGCGATCACCAGCCGGTCGCGGCGCGCCTTGTCGCGCCCGATGTGATCGCCGATGATCTTTTCCGAATGGCTCTTGGTGTAGAAGTTGGCGGTGTCGATGAAATTGCCGCCGAGCTCGATATAGCGGTCGATGATCTGTTGCGATTCCTCGACCGAGGATCCCCAGCCCAGGTCCTCGCCGAAGGTCATGGCGCCCAGGCAGAACGGGCTGACGCGCAGGCCGGAGCGGCCGAGAGTGATGTAATGATCGAGCGCCATGGATGACCCCTTCGTGACTTTGGTGCGACTTCTCGATAGTTCAGTTCTGTACTAATTTGGGACGGCCGCGCGGGGCCGCAAGGGGCCATGGCGAAAATCGACGCTGGCGAGATCTGGGCCCTGAACTACCGCCTGCTGATGTCGGCGATCGCCGCCGCTTCGCCCGCCATCGAGGCGCTCGGCGTCGAGACCAAGGCTCTGTTCGTCCTGGCCGAGATCGACGCCCACCCCTATCCGGCCGAACTCGCCCTGGCCCTGAACATGCCCAAGGCCACCGTCACCCTCTATGTGAAGCGGCTGGAAGCCGCGGACCATCTGCGCCGCGAGATCGACCCGGCGGATATGAGAAAGCATCGATTGCATCTGACCGCCTCGGGGCGGGCGATCGTGCGCCAGGGTATGACGCGCGTGGCCGAGGCGTTTGAGCCCTATCTTGACCGGTTGGGCGTGGAGGCGCGGGCGGCGTTGAAAGGGATGCTCAAGCAGATGGTCCAATCATGAGCGGCGATGTCCCATCCACGATCCGAGGTCGATGCCTTTGCGGCGCCTGCGTATTCGAGCTCACCGGCGCGCCCAATTGGGTCGGCCATTGCCATTGCGAGAGCTGCCGCCGGGCGACGGCCTCACCGTTCACGACCTGGGTCGGGCAGGAGAACGGTCGCTGGAAGTTTCTGGGAGACACCACGGTCAGCTATGAAAGCAGCCCCGGAAACACGCGCGGCTTTTGCGGGAAATGCGGGTCGCCGATGTTCTATCAATCGGAGCGATTTCCCAACGAGAGGCATTTCTACGTGGCGCTACTCGACCACCCGGAAACCCTGGCGCCAAGCACCCATTTTCACGCCGATGAGATGCTGTCGTGGATTCATCTCTCCGACGATCTGCCACGCCAGTGAAACCATAGGCGCCTATGACCAATAACCGTAACGTTTCGAAACGCTTGGCGCTCGCCATCGCCTTAGCCGGGTCCGCCGGCGCCGCTCACGCCCAGACCGCGACCCCGACCTTTAAGCCGGCGCTTGCCGCCGTGTCGTTCCTGATCGGCGATTGGTCGGGGGAAAAGGGCGTGGTGGCCGATACTGGCGGGACGTCGACAGGGGTTTCGCGCATCACCGTCGAGGCCAACGGCGCCGTCCTGCTTCGGCGGGATCGGACCAACCTCTTCGACAAGGCTGGCAGGCCCAGCGGCGGTTTCGATCAGATCATGATGATCTACCCCGAGGCGGGAACGCTGCGGGCCGACTACTCCGACGGAACCCACATCATCCACTACACTCAGGCGGACGTCGCGCCGGGCAAATCGATCTCGTTCTCCAGCGCGAGACAGCCGGGCGCGCCGGTGTTCCGACTGACCTATGCCCTCACCGCTCCCGACACCTTATCCGTGACCTTCGGCATGACCGCGCCCGGCGCGACCAGCTTCACTCCAATCGCGACCGGCGTGCTTCACAGGGATCGCTGACCATCGTCTGGTTGGAAATGCGGCCAACCGAAGCGTAGCGGCGTGACGCTTGAGGCCCAGCGCCATGCTTGACTTGCCGAGAGGCGCGGGTTCGCATCTTCTCCTTGGACCATTGGCCATGTCGGAGGCGGGGATGAGAGGGGTCGCTTTGTTGGCCGGATTGCTGGCGCTCGGGGCGGCGGCCGCGGCACACGCCGAACCGACAGCGCCCGGCGACACCCTCCCCGCTCAGCTCAGCGACGCCGATATCGCTCGCCTGATCCGCTTCCGCGCGGATGAACAGCACCGCGCCACCTCCGCGGTTGTGGGCGTCCTGCGGCCGAGTGGCGCCAGCATCATCGCCTATGGACCCGCCGGCGCGGGCGCGCGCAAGGCCGGCGGCGACACCCTCTTCGAGATCGCCTCCCTGACCAAGATATTCACCGGCCTGATGCTGGCCGACGCCGTCGTGCGCGGCGAGGCGAGGCTGGACGATCCGTTATCGGACTATGTGCCGGCGGGCGTGAAGGTTCCCGCATTCGAGGGCCACGCGATCACCCTGACGGATCTGGCCACCCACACCGCCGACCTCCCGCTTCGGCCCAACAACCTCAACGCCGCGCCCGATGCGCCCAACAAATACGCCGGCTACAGCCTGCAGGCGCTCTACGCCGGCCTGCCCGATTATCGCCTGACCCGGCGCCCTGGTTCGCAATTCGAATATTCCAACCTCGGCGTGTCGCTGCTGGGCCAGGGCCTCGCGCTGCGGGCGCGCACGAGCTACGCCGACCTCTTGCGCACTCGGATCACCGGGCCGCTGGGCCTCAAGGATACGCACCTCGGCGACGATCCAGCCGCCCAGCGCCGCCGCGCCCAAGGGCACGACGCCGACCTCAAGCCGGTCGGCCCGACCGACGACGGCGCCCTCGATCCGGCCGGCGGCCTGCGCTCCACCGCCAACGACCTCCTGAAATTCCTTGCCCTCTTCGCCCGCGACGGCCAGGGCGCGCCGGACGATCTGGCCAAGGCCGCGCGCCTCATGCTCACCATCGACCGGCCCGGCGACGATCCGGCCACCCGCATGGCGCTGAGCTGGCGACGTGCGAAGACCGGCGCCGTTACGTACTATTGGAGCAATGGCAGCGGCGACGGCTCGCGCACCTTCATGGGCTTCGATCCCGAGCGCCACATCGCCGTAGTGGCCCTGGCCGACGCCGCCAGCGGTGAGGGTCTCGACGACATTGCGCGTCGAATCCTTGATCCGACTCAACCAGTGAGCTTGAAGATCCCCGCTATCCACCACGAAATCCAACTCCCCGCCGCCGCATTCGACCGCTTGGCCGGCACTTACGAATATGCGCCCGGCGATCGGATAAGCCTCGCCCACGCCGCCACGGGCCTGCTCGTCACCATTGGGGCGGGCCAACTGATCGTGTACCCCGAGGCCCCAGACCGCTTCTTCGCCAAGGTCGCCGACGTCCAGTTCGACTTCAGCCTCCCGCCAGACGGCGGATCGCCGACCTCGTTCGTGCTGCATCAAGACGGGCAGAGCTTCACCTACAAGCGCATTCCGTGAGCTTTGCATCGCCCCACGGGCCAAGACGCCCGCCACCTCGGGTGGACACGAAAATCCCACCGCGCATAGCCGCCGCTCAGGCTGGACGACTCTGGTATGTCACGGCGGCCGCACCGAGGCCCAGGCCCCGCTCAGCCGGCCAGGGAAGTCGCCGCCAGAGTCGACGCGACGGGCTTGGGCAGGCCGCCAGCCTTGTAGGTCCGGATGAGTTCGGCCTTTTCGGCGGCCATGCGCTCGCCCAGCGCCTCCATATCGAGGCCGGCCTTGCGCGCCTGGGCGAACATGCCGTCCACCCGCTTTTCCTCCTCTTCGACGTGGTGCTCGATCTCCTCCGACAGCACCTTGACCTTGGCGTCGTAGAATTCGTCGCCGGGATCCCCGGCCTCGATCTCGGCGATCAGAACCTTGGCCCCGTCGTGCTCGACATGGGCTTCCTTCAGCAGATCCTCGTCCACCTTGCCTTCGCAGGCTGGGTAGAAAACATCTTCCTCGATCTTGGCATGGACGGTGAGCTCCATGCAGATCTGCATGGCCAGAGCCTGTTTCTTGCCATCGCCCGTGGCGGCTTCGAACTGGGCGAAGAGGCCTTCAACCTTGCGGTGATCGGCTTTGAGCAGGGCGATGGCGTCGAGCTTTTCGGTAACTGACATGTCTGTCCTCCGGAGTTTGGAGGGGTGAAAGCTCTCGGCCATCCTTGGTTCCAGCTTGGCGATAGGTTGCGAGTCATTTTGTTCGGCGAAGCGCTCGCCCGGTTTGTTGCGCGATCGGGCCCTTACCGACGATCGTCGAAGCGCCTCCTGGCGGCGTGTGCGCTCATGGGCTCTCCCTTGCCGACGCCGTCAGAGATCAAGGCTATTGATCAGGCTGCCGCAAACACCAAGAAGTCTCACGGTCTCCGAGAACCAAGACGAGGCGCCCGAGCCCCGTCCAACCCAAAGTGCCGGCATGATCCTCAAACGCATTGTTCTTGGCGCTATCCTGACCCTGACCGTGCTTGGAGGTCCAGCCTTGGCCGTCGAGGAACCCGCCTTCCGGACCGTCCTTCAGGACGGTGCGTTCGAAATCCGGGACTATCCGGCGCTGGTCGTCGCCGAGGTCACCGTGACCGGCGGGCAGAAGGCGGCGGCCAGCAAGGGTTTTCGCCTGCTCGCGGGCTATATCTTCGGTGGCAACAAGCGCAAGCAAAGCATCGCCATGACGGCGCCGGTGGCCCAGCAACCGGCCAGCGAGAAGATCGCCATGACCGCCCCGGTCGTCCAAACGCAGATGGCTGGGGAATGGGTTGTGCGATTCACCATGCCGAGCAGCTTTTCGCTAAACACCCTTCCTCAACCAAACGACGCCAGGGTTCGCCTGCGCGTGACGCCGGCCACCCGGTTCGCCGTCATCCGATTTTCCGGTCTGGCCGAGCCGGACGACGTCACGGCGAAAACGGCCACGCTATCGGCGTGGATGCAGCAGCGACATTTGCGCCGCGCCGGTCCCGCTTGCCTCGCCCAGTACGACCCGCCTTGGACCCTTTGGTTCATGCGGCGCAACGAAGTGATGATCCCGATCGAACCCTGACCGCCGGTCCGCCAGGACTCCCTTCACGGGTGTAACACCCCATTGACCAGGGCAGGCCGCCCGCTCGATCCCGCTCATTCGGTTCGAGCCATTCGTCCGCGACAATAGGGCGGGGTTTGATCGGCGGGGAACATTGGTTACGACAACCAAGATATCTGGCCGAACGGTTAAAGAGGCGTCCAGTATGCTTGACCCGCTGCGTGGCATTTTTCTGGATTTCGACGGCACCATCGCCGAGACGGAGCGCTGGGGCCATAGGCCCGCGTACAATCGCGCGTTCGCCGAGTTAGGGCTGGATTGGGAATGGACCGAGACGCTGTACGGCGAGCTTCTCGCCATTGCTGGCGGCAGGGAACGCCTGCTTCACTATCTCAAACACTACCGGTCAGAGGTGTTCGATGACGAAGCCGCGGCCACCCTGATCTCGGAAGTATATCGCGCGAAAGTCCGGTTCTTCGCGAGCATGGCGCCGACGATTCCGCTGCGGCCGGGCCTACTGCGGCTCGTTCGGGAGGCCCATGCGGCCGGGGTCGTGGTGGCGATCGCGACCACCTCATCCAAGGCCGGCGTTGAAGCGCTTCTGAGCCAAACCCCCGGCTTGTCGGCCATGATCAGCTTTATTGCCGCCGGCGAGGCGGTTGATCGCAAAAAACCCTCGCCCGATATCTATCTCTGGGCGCTCGAACGCCTGGGGCTCGACGCGGGCGAGTGCGTCGCCATCGAGGATTCGAATGTCGGACTCCAGGCGAGCCTGGGCGCGCGATTGCCGACCATCATCACCGTGAGCGACTACACCGCCAATGACGACTTCACCGGGGCCAGCGCCGTGCTCTCGGATCTGGGCGAACCCGATAAGCCCGCCCGTTCGCTGCACGGCGCGAGGCCAAGGGATGGGCTGGTTGACTTGGCGTTCCTGCGAACCCTCCGAGCTCGGGCGACGGCCCAACATCACGGCGGCCAAATGAATGACAGCCGTCCGCCCGTGTCGCGATAAGAGGTGACAGCGAACACCGCTCTTCGATAGTTTTGCCGCGGAGGGACAAGAGGCATGGCGACAAAGGGGGCGGGCCTGCATCACATCGTTGTCGCGGGCGGCGGCGCGGCCGGCCTCGAACTGGTCACCAAACTTGGCATGACCTTGGGCAAGGCGGGCAAGGCGCGGGTCACGCTGGTGGATCGCGCGCGCACCCATCTTTGGAAGCCGCTTCTTCACTCCGTCGCCGCCGGCAGCCTGCGGCGTTCCCAGCACGAATTGAACTATCTGGCGCAGGCCCAATGGCGCCATTTCGACTACGCCTACGCCGAGGTGGTCGGTCTTGACCGCGCCAACAAGCGCTTGAAGCTCGCCGCCATGTACGACGAGGACGGCCGCGAGATCACGCCGGCCCGGGATATGGACTACGACACGCTGATCATGGCGGTCGGCAGCATCACCAATGACTTCGGAACGCCGGGGGCGGCGACCTACGCCATCCCCCTGGAGACGCCGGAGCAGGCCAGCCGCCTGAACCGCCGGATCGTCAACGCCTGCCTGCGCGCGAACAGCCAGCCCGGGCCCGTGCGTCCCGGCCAGCTGCACGTGGCGATCATCGGGGCCGGGGCCACGGGCACGGAGCTCGCCGCCGAACTGCATCGCACCGTACGGGCCGTGGTCGCCTATGGAATGGACCGCATCGATCCGGCCAAGGACATACACATAGTGCTGATCGAGGCCGCGGACCGAATCCTGCCCGCCTTGCCCGAACGGATTTCCAACGCCACGCGGGATCTGCTCACGAAGCTCGGCGTGGAGGTGCGCGTCGGCGCCCGGGTTTCGGCGTTGCGCGCCGATGGCGTGGTGCTGGCCGACGGCGGCTTCATCCCCTCCGAACTGGTGGTGTGGTCGGCCGGGGTCAAGGCGCCCGATTTTCTCAAGGACCTCGACGGCCTGGAAACCAACGCGATCAATCAGCTGGTCGTCGAACAGACCCTGCAAACCACGCGCGACCCCGATATCTTCGCCATCGGCGACTGCGCCGCCTGCCCCAGGCCCGGAGAGGCGACGCCGGTGCCGCCGCGCGCCCAGGCCGCTCATCAGATGGCCGACCACATGGTCATCCAGATCAACCGGCGTTTGGCGGGGGAATCATTGACGCCCTATCAGTACAAGGACTTCGGCTCCCTGGTGTCGCTGGGCCGATACAGTACGGTCGGCAATCTTATGGGCTTCGTGGCCGGGCGGGGCATGTTCATCGATGGGCTCTTCGCCCGTTTTGTCTATCGCTCGCTGTACAAGATGCATGAGGCCGCCCTCCACGGCGGTCCGACGGTGATCTGGCGGACCTTGGTGGGCGCGCTATCTCGCGGGCCGACGCCGAGCGTCAAGCTGCACTAATGCCTGGCCCGGGGCGTCGCGCCATCGGCCCGCTCGCCGATCCCAAATTCCACCGCGGCTGGACCGCGTCGATGAGGACCGTGTGACGGACGATGACACGCCGCCGCCGGGGGCGCCGGCGCCGAGGCGCGCCTACGCGTCTGTGTCCTTGGGGCCACCGGCACAATCGGCCGCGCGACCGTCGCCGCATGCCTGCGGCGGGGATATGAGGTGGTCTGTTTCATCCGGCCCCGCGTGGGCGCCGGCGGATCGCTCACGCCCGCGGGCGGCGCCAAGCTTTTCGATGGCGCTACGGTCAGGGTGGTGGACCCCACCGACGCGGGATCGCTGGCCCGCAACGGATTTGCCGGCGAGCGGTTCGACGCCGTGGTCTCGTGCATGGCCTCGCGCACCGGCGCGCCGAAGGACGCCTGGGCCATCGACCATCGCGCCCACCTCAATGTGCTGGACGCGGCCCAGCGGACCGGCGTCGGCCACTTCGTGCTGCTGTCGGCCATTTGCGTGCAAAGGCCGCTGCTGGCCTTTCAGCAGGCGAAGCTGGCCTTCGAGGCGGCGCTGATCCAATCCGGCCTGCGCTATTCCATCGTGCGGCCGACCGCCTTCTTCAAGTCGTTGTCGGGCCAGATCGAGCGAGTGCGCCGGGGCCGGCCCTTTCTGATCTTTGGCGATGGCGCCCTGACCGCCTGCAAGCCCATCGGCGCCGACGATCTGGCTGACTACATTGCTGGCTGCCTGGTGGAAGAAGGCCGATGGAACCGCGTCCTGCCGATCGGCGGCCCGGGCGAGGCGATCACACCGCGCCAGCAGGGCGAGGCCCTGTTCGCGATGCTGGGCCGCCCGCCCAGGTTTCAGTCCGCCCCCGTGGCCCTCCTCGATGTCATTGCAGGGGCTCTCGGAGCCCTCGGCCACATCGCGCCGTCGCTGGCCGAAAAGGCCGAACTGGCCCGGATCGGCCGCTACTACGCCACCCAATCGATGCTGGTGCTGGATCCGGAGACGGGCCGATACGACGCGGCCGCGACGCCCTCGACCGGAACCCAGACCCTGTTCGACTACTACCGCGCGGTCCTGGCCGGCGACGAGACTCCGGAGCGCGGCGACCACGCCGTCTTCTGAGGCTGCGCCGGCCGAAAGGCGCCGCGTGCGGGATTTGCGGTCGTCAACCGATTGCGACTCCGCCTATCCGACCTCGGTCTACGATCGCCCATGGAATGGCGGGTTCATTCGCACGATCGTCAGATTGAGGAATGCGGCGAAGGCGACCCAAAGCAGATACGGCAGCAGGAGCCACGCGGACAGGGGCGAAAAAGGGCCCAACCCCAGCATCAAAGCGACGATAGACGCCCATAAGAACGGAATCTCGAACAAGGCCCAATCGGGCCGCCGGAGATTGAAAAAAAGCGGGCTCCAAAGCATGTGGCAAACGATGTTTGCCGCAAAAAGACCGATCACCCGCTCTTTTTCCGCGCCGGTGGACGCGTTCATCCAAGCCAAGACTTCCGACCAGGCGGCAAGGCTAAGTATGACAGTCCATGCCGGGGCGAAGACCCAATTTGGCGGATTCCAGCTTGGTTTTCGAATAGTCTCGTACCAGGGGCCGACATTCGTCACCCATCCGCCGACGCCCAGAACCAGCAAAGTCGTGACGACGGCGACGATAATGGGAAGCGTCATATCTCATCTCGGATGTTGATACACTTCAGATCAAGGGACCGGAGTCACTCCCACTCGATCGTCCCCGGCGGCTTGCTGGTCACGTCATAGACCACCCGGTTCACCCCCCTCACCTCATTGACGATCCGGGTGGCCGCGCGGGTCAGCACATCCCAGGGGAATTCGAAGAAGTCGGCGGTCATGCCGTCGGTGGAGGTGACGGCGCGCAGGGCCAGGACGTTTTCATAGGTGCGCGCATCGCCCATCACCCCCACGGTCTTCACCGGCAGGAGCACGGCGAAGGCCTGCCAGATGGCGTCATAGAGGCCGGCCTTGCGGATCTCGTCCAGGAAGATGGCGTCGGCCTGCTGCAGGGTGGCGACCTTCTCCGGCGTGATCTCGCCGGGAATGCGGATGGCCAGGCCCGGCCCGGGAAAGGGATGGCGGCCGACGAAGGCGGGCGGCAGGCCGAGCTCGACGCCCAGGGCCCGCACCTCGTCCTTGAAGAGTTCGCGCAGGGGTTCGACCAGCTTGAGCTTCATGGTCTCGGGCAGGCCGCCGACATTGTGGTGGCTCTTGATCACCACCGAGGGGCCGCCGGTGGCCGAGACGCTCTCGATCACGTCGGGATAGAGCGTGCCCTGGGCGAGGAAGGTCGCGCCCTCGATGCGGCCGGCCTCGCGGTCGAAGATGTCGATGAACTTGGCGCCGATGATCTTGCGCTTGGCCTCCGGGTCGGAGACCCCGGCCAGGGCGCCCAGGAACTCCTCGCCCGCGTCCACGTGGATCAGCGGGATGTTGTAGTGGTCGCGGAACAGGCTCACCACCTGGTCCGCCTCGTTGAGGCGCAAGAGGCCGGTGTCGACGAAGACGCAGGTGAGCTGATCGCCGATCGCCTCGTGGATCAGCACCGCCGCCACCGAGGAATCGACGCCGCCGGAGAGGCCGCAGATCACCCTGCCCGTGCCCACCTGCGCGCGGATGCGCGCCACCGCCTCGGCGCGGAAGGCGGCCATGGTCCAGTCGCCGGTCAGGCCGGCGATGCGATGGGTGAAGTTGCGCAGGATCATCGCCCCGCGCGGCGTGTGCGCCACCTCGGGGTGGAACTGCACGCCGTAGAGCCGCCGGGCCTCGTCGGCGATCACCGCGAAGGGCGAGCCCTCGGAGGTGGCCACCACCTCGAAGCCGGGAGGGATGGCGGTGATCTTGTCGCCATGGCTCATCCACACCGTCTCGGTGTCGCCGATATCGCCCAGACCCTCCAGCAGGGGCGATTCCCGGGCGATGCGGATCTCGGCGCGGCCGAATTCGCGGTCGTGGCCGCCCTCCACCTGGCCGCCGAGCTGGGCGGCGAGGGTCATTTCGCCATAGCAGATGCCCAGCACCGGCACGCCCAGCTCGAAGAGGCCGTCGGGCGCGGCCGGGCTTTGCGCTTCGCCGGCGCTGGCCGGGCCGCCGGACAGGATCACCGCCTTGGGGGCGAAGCTCTCCAGGATCGCGCCGGCCTTGTCGAAGGGATGGATCTCGCAATAGACGCCGCTCTCGCGCAGGCGCCGGGCGATCAGCTGGGTCACCTGGCTGCCGAAATCGACGATCAGGACGCGGTCGTGGCGGGGCTCGGTCATGGCCGCTCGATAAGCGAGAATCGTCGCGGGGTCATCTTGTCACGCCTCCCGCCGCAACGCCGCGACGAAGAAGCCGTCGGTTTTGGCGGTCAGGGGCGTCAGGCGCAGGAAACCCTCCCCGGTGAGAAATGGATCGGCGACGCCGGCGGCCGGTTCGATGGTGAAATCCGGCGCGCCCGCCAGAAAGGCCGCGACCCGGTCCTCGTTCTCCTCGGCGAAGCAGCGAGCAGGTGACGTAGATCAGCCGCCCGCCCGGCTTCACAAAGGGCGCGGCGCCGGCCAGCACCGCGTCCTGCTCGGCCATGCGGCGGTCGAGCTGTTCGGGCGTCAGGCGCCACTTGGCGTCGGGGTGGCGGCGCCAGATGCCCGAGCCGGTGCAGGGCGCGTCGACGAACACCAGGTCCATCTTCCCCTCCAGTCCGTCCAGGGCGTCGGGGTGGATCGGCGAGCGGACCTGCAGGTTGCGCACCCCGGCGCGCTGGGCGCGGCGCACCGTGTCGGTCAGGCGCCGGGCGTCGGCGTCATAGGCGTAGAGCTGGCCGGTGTTGCCCATGGCCGCGGCCAGGGCCAGGGTCTTGCCGCCGCCGCCGGCGCAGAAGTCCAGCACCTGCTTGCCCTTGATCTCGCCGGCGACGGCGGCGGCGATCTGCGAGCCCAGGTCCTGGACCTCGAACCAGCCCTTCTCGAACTCCGGCGCCGCCTCGACCGGCGCGGCGCGCTCGCGGCCGCCGGAGCGGTCGACGCGCAGGGCCGTGTCGACGAAGCCTGGCTGGTCGGGCGTCGAACGGCGCCAGCGCCTTCAAGCCCGCGCCGACATCGGTCTTCAGGGTGTTGACCCGCAGATCGACCGGCGCGCGCGCCGCCAGCGCCGCGCCCTCCGCCGCCCGCCCTCGCCGAACACCCGGGCCAGCGTGCGGATCGAGCCAGTCGGGATAGTCGCCGCGCACCGGGGTCGGGCGCGTCGTCCAGGGCGATGGGCTCGGCCAGCGCGTTCGCGCTCGGCTTCGCTCAGCGCGCCCGGCCCATGCGTCCTCGGCCGCCGCCGCCGCGATCCGCTCGACCGGCCAGTCCCAGACGAAGCGCAGGGCGCCCAGACGCCCGGCGCGACGCTCGGCTCGCCCATCCGCCAGGCCAGCGACGACGGCGGCGCAGCACGTCGAGCACCAGGCCGGAGACGAAGGCGCGGTCCTTGGCCCCGGCGTAGCGCGCGCTCTCGCCCCAGGCCTTCAGCGCCATGCGCGCCGGCTTGTGGCGCTCTTCCATGTCGGCCAGCACCTCGATCGCCGCGGCGAGGCGGCCGCCGTCACGCATGCGGCCTAGACCGCGCTCGGAGTAGTTGGGCGCCTCGCGGGTGATCATCACGTCGTGGACGTGGCTTTCGCGCAGGCCCGCGCCGGTGATGCGGATGAACCGGGCGCGCTCCTGGAAGCTGGCGATGTCGGCCGCGCCGACATAGCCCATGGCCGCGCGCAGGCCGCCGACCAGCTGGTGGATCACCGGGCTGATCGGGCCCTTGTAGGGCGTCTGGCCCTCGATCCCCTCGGGCACCAGCTTCATGGCGTCCTCCACTTCCTTCTGGAAGTAGCGGTCGGCCGAGCCCCTGGCCATGGCGCCCAGCGATCCCATGCCGCGATAGGACTTGTAGGAGCGGCCCTGGTAGAGGAACACCTCGCCCGGCGCCTCGTCGGTGCCGGCGAACATCGAGCCCATCATGGCGCGTGGAGGCGCCCACGCGCGATGGCCTTGGCCAGGTCGCCGGAGATACTTGATGCCGCCGTCGGCGATCACCGGCACGCCCGAGCCGTCGGCGGCGCGCACGGCGTCGGCGATGGCGGTGAGTTGCGGCACGCCCACGCCGGCGACGATCCGGGTGGTGCAGATCGAGCCCGGCCCGATCCCCACCTTGATCGCGTCGGCGCCGGCGTCGATCAGCGCCCGGGCGCCGTCATAGGTGGCGACATTGCCGGCGACGATCTGCACCCGGTTGGTCTCGCGCTTGCCAGGCGCCGCACCGCGTCGGCGCACCTGCTTGGAGTGGCCGTGGGCGGTGTCGATCACCACCACGTCGACGCCCGCGTCGATCAGGGCCAGGGAGCGCTCGAAGCCGGCGTCGCCGACGGTGGAGGCCGCGCCGACCAGCAGCCGGCCCTTGGCAGTCCTTGGCGGCGTGCGGGGTGGGCCTCGGCCTTCTCCATGTCCTTGACGGTGATCAGGCCGACGGCGCGATAGTCGTCGTCGACGACGATCAGGCGCTCGATCTTGTGCTGGCGCAGCAGCGCGCGCGCCTCGTCCTGGCTGACGCCCTCGCGGCACCGTGACCAGGCCCTCCCGGGTCATCAGCGCCGAGGCCGGCGCATCGTCGCGAGCGCTCGAAGCGCATGTCGCGGTTGGTCAGGATGCCCACCAGCTTGCCGCGTGCCGCGGCTCGACCACCGGAAAGCCGGAGATATGCCGCCTGCGCCTTGATCTCGCTTGATCTCGCCGCAGCGTCGTGTCGGGATGGATGGTGAGCGGATTGATCACCATCCCGCTCTCGTAGCGCTTCACCTCCCGCACCTGGTCGGCCTGCTCCTCGACCGTGAGATTGCGGTGCAGGATGCCCAAGGCCGCCGGCCTGGGCCATGGCGATGGCCAGGCGGCTGTCGGTGACCGTATCCATGGCGGCGGACACCAGGGGGATGTTCAGACCGATCTCGCGCGTGAACTTCGTGACGGTGTTCACCTGGGTCGGCATCACCTCCGACGGACCGGGTTCCAGCAAAACATCGTCGAAGGTCAGCCCTTCGCGAATCTCCATGAGACTCTCCGTTTTGCGGGGCGGGTATAGCGAGCGGGCGCGGCCGTGGGAAGGGGGGAATCCGCACGGCCGCCGCTGGCCGAATAACCTAGAATCTTTGCATAGGGATGCCCCCTCCAACCCATAGGCCGCACGCCGCAACGCAAATCACCAGTTGCGCGCTAAGCTACGATCCGCAGATCGACCGAGAACTTTACGGCGTCCGGCCACCGCCGCGGTTCTGGCGGACTTTCAATTTTTTCGCCAGAAACTCCGCCTCCGGGACAGGCCGACAATCTCAACTACCTTGCTTCCGTGACCCAGCGATCCACCAAGGGCAGTCGTTCGCTGCGTCGGGGTTGCACTTACCACTACCTCCGCCGTTTGTTATCTTCGGTTCCAGTATTTGTTGGGCTCCTCCTTTGTAGGATACGCCGAGAGCATAGTAACCGCACGCCTGAACTATGTTATCTATCTTCTTAAAATTTGCATATATAAAATCCATGGAGCTACTCGTAACGTCCGGCTGTAAAGGATATTGAATGCTCCTAGCCCACGGCTGGGGATTAGGGTTTGAACAATCTGGGTGAGAAGTAGTTGGACCTGCGGTTAAGAGAGCACCTGCACTCACAGGAGAATAGGACCAGTCATTAGAATTGGATATATTTATAGTAACATCAATCGCCTTTGGCATATTTGATAAATCTATGTTTCCATTTGAAGAAACATAATTCGCAATATTTGGATTAGGACTTGTCTGAAGGAAAGTCCCAGTGACAACTCCGGAGTTGTTAAGGCTGAGAGTTAGAGACACTACCAAATTTAGAATTTGCAACAACATCGTCATCTGTTTATCCTCCTGATGATAAATTCATGGTGATAATCAACCAATATATCGAACTATAGGATTGGTTTCTGATTTGGAAAATGAAGGCGCTGCTAAACGCATCGGAACTCCCCGTAAGCGCCTTCGCGTTTCAATGAGCAACAACTGTCCGGGATGGCCGAGTTGTTCTGGCTTGTCATAGCCAGCCAGCACAAGCGTATGCTCGGCGCTCATCCAGTCCTCTTTGGCGAGGTCGATCGACCCACTTTCCAGCTGGAAGTCCCCCGCGAGAACCAACGCCGCCGCGTACACCCGCAACAACGCCACGTTCGGGAAGGGATGATTCTGTCATTCGATCCAGCCGCGCGGCCTCCCCCACCGCGGGCGCTAGCGCGACTCGCCGCTGCCGATCCGTTGTCGCCAGCGCCTCGTCTATTTCCATGCGCAGAACGCGTGCTCCGCCTAGCAAATTACCGTTCCAATATTCTACCGTCGGGTCCTTTCGAACGAGCGCTTCAGATTCAGCCAGCGCGGCGTACGCTATTGGTTTGGCCTGTTCCGGCCTATGCTCATCGAGCAGATTTCGGGCCAAGTCTTCCTCAAGTTGAACCCGTTCATCGCGATATTTCTGATTTCCGGGATCGAGGTCGATAAGCTTGTCATCATCGCTGATTGCCAGCGCCAGATCGCTTTCCGCCAGCTTGCGATAACCCTGAATGGAGAGAATCCCCGCGACCTTGCCCTCGTTGACCACGATCGCCGCCAAGGCTCCATTGTCCACGCTACTCTTGACGAGCAGGGCGTCGTAGATTTCTCCGCTCGGCCAGACGATTGCGCTTGGCTTTCTCAAGCTGTCCGAGCGCCAATTCGGCGTCGGCAACCCACGCGTACGCCTGGGCGAGATCCATTTGACGATACCGATCCGCACGTGCCCTGAGCGCAAGTGTCCGGCAAACGGCAAGTGAGTTGAGAAACGCGGCCGCGGCCGGCGCGGCGCGACCCTCCTTGCTCAGGACCGTGCCAAGATTCAAATCCGCATAACCGACCTCCGCCAGCCAATCGTCATTCTTGGGGTCGTTCGCGACCAGTTCGTCGGCGAGCCGCTTGTAGGTTTCGAACTGGGCCTGGGCGGCGGCCTCGTCCCCCCGCCGATCGGCGATCTCGCCCACATAATAGACGCTCTGGGCGTGCTCGAAGATGCGTTGCGGATTTTGCGGCGCTCGGGCCAGCAGTTCGGCCGTGGTGGCTTCGGCCTCCTGGAAACGCTTGAGCGCCGAGGTGAGGTCGCCGCGGGTGTCGTCGATCTCGCCCAGCAGGTGGAGCACCCGCGCGCGGCGACCGAGGGCGTCGGCGTCCATGCCATGGCTCGCCTGCCGGCTGTAGTAGCTGAGCGCCCGATCGCCGACCGCGCCAAGAATGTCCAGGCGGCCCTCCGGCTCGAGCTTCTTTCGAAGGTCGCCGAGCATAAACTCCACCAGGCCCTCGGCCTGGGCGCGCTGGTCGCGGGCTTCGTTTCGAGCGGCGAGCGCGGCGAGCGCCAGGCCCCCCATGACAAGCGCCGCGCCACCGGAGACCGCCGAGAGCGCGACGAGCTGGCGTTGCCGTCTCTGCGTGTCTCGCCGGATGAGCTCGTCCAGGCCCACTTCCAACATCCGCGCCAGAAGCTTGAGCCGAACGAGCCGCCGCCCATCCTGGCCTGGGCGCAGGTCCGCGGCGATCGGATCGGCGCGCTCGGCCGTCAGGGTCCCGCCATCGCCGATGTGGACGCGCAGGGCGGGCGGGAAGCATTCCTCGTCCTCCCGGCCCGGCGTCGCCGACGCGCGCGGCGCGCCGGCCACGATCACCGCCAGCACTCGGCTTTCGCCGTGCAGGGCCTTGAACCGAACAATCTCTTCCTCGACCCAGGCGGATCGGGCGGCGGCGGGCGAGCAGATGACGATCAGATAGGCCGAATGGGCCAGCGCCTCGCCCACGCGCTGACGAAGATCGGCGTCGGCGGAAAGATCCTCGCGATCGCGAAAGATTGGCCGAAGGCGCCGCGGCGCCGGCCCCTGGCTGGTCTGGCGGCCTACCAGGCGCCTGGGCACGGCGTAGTCTTCCAAGGCGCGATGCAGCCAGCGCGCCTCGCGCCGATCCTTGTGGCTGTAACTCAGAAACGCCCAGTATCGACGACCATCGTCCATGGTCGATCCCCCTGTGATGGGGAGGACAACACAAATATGACGTCAACTCAAGCTTACGGCGGAGCGCCTATTCCGGGATGCCCGCCGCGCCATAT
Organism: uncultured Alphaproteobacteria bacterium; assembly: GCA_963817995.1. GTDB lineage: Bacteria > Pseudomonadota > Alphaproteobacteria > Caulobacterales > Caulobacteraceae > Acaudatibacter. Next base: position 146,180 of record CAWFQJ010000005.1, on the reverse strand, counting down.
GTAACGGTGCGGGCGGAAGCTCAGCGGCGTCCCTTGAATCCCCTCGCCAGAAGATAGAGCTCCGAACTCTCGGCCCGGCTGGCCTTGGGTTTGACGTGACGCACTTCGGCGAAATTGGCCTTCAGCGTGGCCAGCAGCCCGCTGGTTTCGCCGCCCTGAAAGGCCTTGGAGAGAAAGGCCCCGCCAGGGCGAAGCGAGGCCACGGTGAAATCCACCGCCGCCTCGATCAGGCCGATGATCCGCAGGTGGTCGGTCTGCCGGTGGCCGGTGGTGTTGGGGGCCATGTCCGAGAGGATGAGATCGGGAACGCCGCCCAGGGCCTCGATCAGCCGCGCCCCGCAATCCGGGTCGGTGAAATCGGCCTCCAAAATGGTCGCCCCGGCCAGGGGATCGACCGGCAGGAGATCGACACCGGCCACCGCGCCGGCCCCTCGCTCCAGGGCGATCTGCATCCAGCCGCCCGGCGCGCACCCAAGATCTATCACCCGATCGCCGCGCCGGATCAATTTGTAGCGATCATCGATCTCCGAGAGCTTGAACGCCGCGCGCGAGCGATAGCCCTTGGCCTTGGCCTCGACCACGAAGGGATCGTTGATCTGGCGCTCCAGCCAGGCCTGGGACGAGGGCGTGCGCTCCTTGGCCGTCTTCAGGCGCTTGGGGCCGGAGCGGCCGGCCGCCGTGCCGCCCGTGGGCGGCCGGACCATGCGCTTGCGCGCCGGGGGCTCGGTCACGCGCGCGCCGCCACGCGTCCACCGCCGCGCGGCCGTCGCCGTCGCCTAGGGCGTTGGTCCGACATCAGTGAAAGGAGCAGGCCTTCGCGAAGGCCGCGATCGGCCACCCGAACCCGCTCGCAGGGCCACACCTCCTGGACCGCCTGCAAGATCGCCGCCCCGGCCAGCACGAGATCGGCGCGATCTGGGCCGATGCAAGGCTGGGCGCCGCGTTCGGCCACGGTCATGGCCGACAGGCGAGCGGCGACCGTCTCGCACTGCGACCGGGTCATCCAAAGTCCGTCGACGCGATTTCGGTCATACCGCTCCAGGCCCAGATGCAGGCCGGCGAGGCTGGTGATCGCCCCCGATGTCCCGACCAGATGCGCGCCGCCCGCGGCGAACACCTCCCGGAACGGCTCCGCCCGGGAGAAGGCCGCGATCTCGGCCTTGACCAGCTCGACCATGGCGCGAAATCCACGCTCGTCCGCCGCGCCCTGTGGAAAACGCTCGGCCAGGGTGACCACACCCGAGCGGCACCGACAGCCACGCCCGGATCGGCAGACGCCAATGGGCCAGTTTCCGGGCCGGCACATCCAGGCCCGGCGCGGTCAGATCGACCCAGGAAAGCTCGGTCGAGCCGCCGCCCACATCGAGCACCAGAGCGGCCTGGGCGTTGAAATCCAGCAGATTGAGACAGCCGGCCACGGCCAGCCTGGCCTCCTCGCGCGGACTGATCACACTGAGGCGAAGGCCAGTCCGCTCGGTCACCATGTCGATAAACTGCGCGCCGTTGGCGGCCGAGCGGCAAGCCTGGGTCGCCACGGCGCGCACCCGCTTGGCCCCGCGCCGACCGATCTTCTGGGCGCAGACGCTGAGCGCCGCCAAGGCCCGCTCCATGGCGGCCTCGGTCAGTCGGCCGGTCTGGGAAAGGCCTTCCCCCAGACGCACGATGCGGGAATAGGCGTCGATGATGCGAAAGCCGCCGGCCGCCGGCGTCGCCACCAATAGCCGGCAGTTGTTGGTGCCCAGATCCAGGGCCGCGAACACCTCGGTCTCCGCGCCCGACCGCCTCCGGCCGCCGAAGCGGTCGGCGGACGCGCTCAGCGTCTCGCCCATGGTCGTACCCAATACTGCAAAGGCCTGGGCTCGCCCGAACGGCGATCCGCGCCTCGTTTCATCGTCACTGTAGCAAGGATCGTCCGGGCGCGGAAGGCGATGGGACTTGATAGAAGCGCCGAACCTATTAGGTTCAGCCTCCATTCACCAGTCTGGACTAACCTCCGCTCATGAGCGTTCGACTCGCCAAATTCGCCATCGGTCAGGTGGTCAGGCACCGGGTCTTTCCCTTCCGGGGCGTGATCTTCGACGTCGATCCGGTGTTCGCCAATACCGACGCCTGGTGGCAGTCGATCCCGGCCGAGGTGCGTCCGCACAAGGATCAGCCGTTCTACCATCTGCTCGCCGAGAACGATCATGGCAGCCACGTGGCCTATGTGTCCGAACAGAACCTCCTGCCCGACGACAGCGACGAGCCCGTGGGCCATCCGCAGACCGCCCTCATCTTCGACGAGTTCAAGCCGGGGCGCTATCAGCTAAGGCCCCGCGTCACCCACTGAAGCGATGAAAACCGCGTCGCCCGAGGCAAGGCCGCCCGCCGGCGCCAAGGCGGACTGGACGATCGACCAGGGATGGCGCGCCTACTCGGCGCCTGAGCACCGGGTCTGGACCACCCTCTATGAGCGCCAGCGCGATCTCCTCCAAGGCCGCGCCTGCGACGCCTTTCTGCGTGGCCTGGACGCGCTCGACCTTCATCGGCAAGGCATCCCCGACTTCGCCCGCCTCAACGAGGAGCTTGGCCGCCTGACCGGCTGGAGCGTCGTCGCCGTCCCGGGCCTCGTCCCGGACGCCGTGTTCTTCGACCACCTGGCCCATCGCCGCTTTCCCGCCGGCCGCTTCATCCGCGGCGCCGACAGCCTGGACTATCTCGAGGCGCCGGACGTGTTCCACGACGTGTTCGGCCATGTGCCCATGCTGACCGACCCGGTGTTCGCCGACTATATGCAGGCCTATGGCGAGGGGGGTCTGCGCGCCTCGCACCTGAGCCAGCTGCACCATCTCGCGCGCCTCTACTGGTACACGGTGGAGTTCGGACTGATCTCCACGCCGGAGGGGCCTGCGCATCTATGGCGCCGGCATCGTCTCCTCGCGGGCCGAGTCCCTGTTCGCCCTGGACGATCCCTCGCCCAACCGCATCGTCTTCGATCTGGAGCGGGTGATGCGCACGCTCTACCGGATCGACGATTTCCAGCAGACCTATTTCGCCGTCTCGTCCCTGGACGCCCTGCGCGCCGCGACTCTGAAGGATTTCGGTCCCCTCTATCGTCGCCTGGCGAATGCGGCCGATATCGGACCGGCGGAGGTGCTGGCCACCGACGCGGTGATCACCCGCGGAAGCCAGGCTCATGTTCTGGCGCAGGCGGCTCAGTAGTCCTTCCGCCAGCGCACCTCCAATTGCGAACCGCCGAGGTTCGTCGCCTTGCCGACCAGGGAAAGATGGCGTTTGACCCGCCATTCGATCTGGGCGCCCTCGCCCTCCCGACTGCCACCGAGCACTTCGAGATAGAGCCGATCGGTCAGATACTTGCCGCCGGATATGGTCGTGCCGGTGACGTTATTTCCCCCGATCGCCAGCCGGTCGAGGTGGGCGAAGTTGCGCAGGCCGCCGATGAGGTCGAACCCACCACCGCCGGATAGGCCCGCCAGGGTCGACGCCAGCTGGGCGGCCTCCAACGGCGAGAGTTGAGCGGCCGAGGTGCCGAACAGCACCTGGGAGAGGATCTCGTCCTGCGGCAACGCCGGAGATGAACTGAGCGTGATCACCGGCTTGGCGGCGGTTCCGGTCACCTTGATCACCGCGGTGAGGGTGGGATCATCGCGGGTCGCCGTAAGGTTTAGCCGGATCGTCTCGGCGGTCGATCCCAGATAGATCACGCCGCGATCGTCGAGCTGGAAGCGCTGGCCCGCGAAATCATAGTCGCCGCGCACCACCCGCGCCGCGCCGCTGAGGATCGGGGCCTCGTTGGTGCCCCCTACGTGAGCGTCGAGGGAAAGTTCGAGATTGAGCCCCCTGCCCTTCAGAAAGACTCCGTTCGCCGCCTTGATCGTCACATCCAGTCCCAGAGGCGCGGCCCGGGTCACGGTGGCGGCGGAATAGCGCTCGTCGACATCGAACGGACGGTGAAGTTCCACTACATCCATGGGCGTCACGCCCGAGGCCACCGGCGGATTGGGCGCGATCTGGGCGTGGTCGATGGTGAGGGCGCCGGAAAGCTGCACCTTGCCGGTCGCCGCGCGATTCACCGTGATCCGGCCCGAAGCGGTGGCTCTGCCGATGTCGTTGTCCAACAGCCGGAACCCCGCCAGATCGACGCGGAAGCTGGAAGCGCCGTCGCGAGCCAAGCTGGCGCGGCCCGCGCCGCTCACCGTGCCCTTGGCGCCGTCGGTGGCCGTGAACTGGCCCACGTCGACGGCGTTGTCGGACAATGTCGCCCTCAGCGTTACATTATCGAGCTTGAGGCCGCTGTCGGCGTCCTGGAATTTGCCGTTGTCGAGCGAGGCGGTTCCCACCGCTCTGGGGTCAGCCCAGGTTCCCGCCAGCGTGCCGGATGCGGTCAGATGACCCGCCAGACTCTGCGAGGCGCCCATGGCCAGATCCCAGATCGGCTTGAGCTCGCCATCCATCGAGAACCGCCCCTTGATCGGCGCCTTGTCGTTGATGGCGATGCGGAACGGCGCGGCCGAGGAGATCATCGGCAGGGTCAGGTCGGCGCTGGCCTTGAGGCCGGCGCTGTTGCCCATCGAGGCGTCGAAGGTCATCGTCGGGCCGGTGAGGTGGGCCTTGACGAAGCCATTCACCGGCGGACTGCCCGCCAGGTCGCGGCCGCCCGCGCCGGTCAGGCGCATCTCCACATCGCCCGCCAGATGATCGCCATGGCCGGCGAGCGCCACCGTGCCATCCGCCCGCCCGATCAGGTTCTCGCTAAGAAGTCCGAGACTCACATTGGCCAGGGTCGCCTTGGCGCTGGCCGCGCCGGCGAGGTTCGAATAGTCGATGTCGGCCCGGCCGCCGCCCACCGAAAGCGCCGCTTTCAGCCTCTCTCCCTGCTTGCCGAAATGAAGCTCGGCCGGGGCCAGGGTGTGCAGATCGGCGCGCCGCGCCCGGCCTGACCCGGAGAAGCTCACGGTGCGGCCATCGCCATCCTCGGTGAACAGCCCATCGCCCTGCAGGCGCCATGGACCGCCGGACATCGCCCCCAAGGCCGAGGCGCGATAGGCGAGGTGGCGCAAAGGACCGGACGCGGTCAGCTTCAGGGTCTTGATCATCACCCCGCCGCCGCGCGGCACGGCGTCGGCCGCCTCCAGCGACAGGTCGGCGCTGGCGCCGCCGGTCGCGGCGACGATCTTCAGGCGGCCGTCGGCATGACCCTCGGCCAGAAAGGCGCCGGGACCCACCGCGACCGCCAGATCGGCGCTGGAAGGATCGCCTTGGCGCAGCGCCAGGGCGCCGGTCGCCGAGGCCCCGCCGGCCTTCACGTCGAGGCCCGAGAGCTCCAATCCGCCAGGAATGAACCGGAACGCGCCGGCGGCCTTGGCCGGGCCATAATCGCTGTCGGCGGTGAGGGCGGCGTGACCGTCCGAGCCGCCCGGCCCTCGCGCGATCGTCAGGATCAGATGGGCGCCGCGCAAAGGCAGGCTCGGAAGGTCGATGGCCGAGAAGTCGGCGATCAGGTCCAGCCTTGGCGCCTCGAAGGTTCCCGGCCAGGTCGCCCGAGCCGGCGGCGTGGCCATTGATCTCCAGCGGCCCCAGTTCCAGAGGCCCTTGCGCCGTCCACCCCAGCTTGAGCCGCACGGCGCTGGCCGGACCGATCAGGCCCGCGGCGGTCGCCGAACCGGCCGCGCCGTCCAGGGTCGCCGACTTGACCGCGATCTGGCCGCCCGACCAGTCGGCCTGGGCCCGCAGGCGCGGCGCGGCCCCCAGCAGGCGGTCGACCTCGCTCATCCCCACCGCCAGGCTTTGGCCGCGGACATCGACGCCGAACGACCACGGCTTGCCGGCGGCTCCCTGACTCGCGCTCCAGCTGCCGAGCACCCGTCCATGGGCGCCGGCGTGGGCGAAGGCGAGATTGCTCAGCGTCGCCTGCCCCTTGAACGAGAGGCCCCCCAACAAGGTCTTGTCGCCGGTCGCTGTCGCCTGCAGGCCAGCGCCATCGACCGCGAGCCGGCGCATCAGGATCCGGCCATCGGAGAACACCGTCAGCGCCGCCGCGCCGCGCGGATTGGCGCCCAGAAGCGCGGCGACCAGACCCTTGCCGGCCCCGCCCGCGCCGTTGGCGGTGGCCTCGATCGCATACTGGCCCTTGCCCGATTCGATCCGCACCGGACCGGAGACTCGCGCCAGGCCATAGGGGCCTTCGCTCACACGATCGATGCTCGCGAGGCCCGTCAGAATCCAATGGGTGGCGTCGCCGCCCAGGCCGCCTTTGAGGCGTGCGGCGCCCATTTTCGGGGCCGAGACGACGCGCGAGGCGTCCGCCACCTGGGCGTCGATGGCGAGGCCATGAGGCCCGGTAGTCTTGCGACCAAGATCGGCCTCGCCGCGCACATCGACCACAGCGTTATCCGCCTTGGCCGCGAGCGAAAGATCGTAGAAGCCGTCGGCCGCCTTTTGTCCCGAGATATCGAACTTCACCATCGGCCCGACCCAGGCCTGGTAGCGGGCGAGCAGGCGCGAAGCGGCCAGTTGCACAACGCCACTCGCCGATCCGCCATCCTTGTTCCAGACGCCGCTGGCCTCCAGGGGCGACGTCGTCCCTACCCGGGTCTCCACCTGGAACTGGCCGGCCGAAATCGCGCCGTTCGCCCGCGCGGTCAGCAGAAACGGCTGGTCGGCGGCGAGCCCTAGAGCGCCGGCCAGGGCGCCGCCCTTGGCTTCGCGGGCGTCGGCGGTGAGATGGAACGCCCTGGCATGGCCGATGTCGAATTGGGCGTTCAGAAAATCGCCGGGATGCAACACGCTGGCGGCGGCGATGGCGCCGCGCATGGCGTTGGAGGGCTCGAGGGTGAAATCACCCCTCAGGTCGTAGACGCCGCGCCGGCTGGCCAGCGCCGGGGCCAGTTCGACCCGGGTGGCGACGGCGTCGATCTGGATCGTCACCGGCCGCCGCTTGGGCTTGCCGGCGCGCGTGAGAAGGGGCCGACGGTTCACGCTCACCGATCCCGCCCGCGCCTCGTTCACTTCCGCGCGGCGATCCAGGAGCGCGGCCGCGTTCCAGCGCACGGAAAGGTCGCGGACGTCGAGCCACACGCCCTGCCGATCGGCGATGGTCAGACGGCGCAGGGTGAAAGCCGTCCAAGGATCGCCGCCCAGGCCCTCGATGGCGAGATGACCCACCCGGCCGAGCTTCATGCCATTGGCCTGCCGCTCAATGAACGTCCGACCCTCGGCGGTTCCGGGAAAGAGGCGCACAAAGGCCGCCGCGCCGAGGGCCAGTGCCGACAGCCCGGCCAGAGTGATCAGCAACCATCCGCCGAGCCGAGCGCGGCGGCGCGGCGCGGGAGCGGCTTTAGCGCTCGTCTCCTCCGGCGCGCTCATCAGAAGGCCTGGCCTATGCTGATGTACACCTGAACCGCCGGGTCGCCATGACGGGCGGTCACGGGCGTCGCCACATCCAGGCGCAGCGGACCGAAGCCGAAGTCGTAGCGGACCCCGACGCCCGCGCCGATTCCGTTCTTGAGGCCGGCGAAGTCGGGCGTCGTGGTCAGGCCCACCGAGCCGGCGTCGACAAAGGCCACGACGCCCCAGCGCTTGGCCACCTGCTGGCGCACCTCGGCGGAAACCTCCACCAGGGAGACGCCGCCCTCGGGGGTGTTGTCCGAGAGCCTTGGCCCCACGCCTTGATAGCTGTATCCGCGCACCGATCCGCCGCCGCCGGAGAAGAAGCGCTGTTGCGTCGGCACTTCCGGCACCCCGCCGCCCAGGATCGAACCCACCTCCAGCCGGCCGGCCAGAACGGTGCGGCCGCCGCTGGCGAGCGGCAGGTAGCCGGTCGTCTGGGCCTGGGTCTTCACATAGACATCCTTTCTGTCGCCGTTCAGCCAGGTCGGAGCCGCCTGGATGGTGAAGCGCCAGCCCTTGGTCGGGTTGAGGATGTCGTTGGATTTGTCGAGATTGTAGCCGGCCAGCAGGGTGGTGACGAAGAGATCGAGCTTTTCATTGATGGGCGGCGCCTCGGGCGTGGCCCCCGGCTCCTCCTCGGTGGTGAAGCCGTAGTCCACGGCCGCGCCGACGGTGACGAAGGTCGTCTTGGTCCAGTGGCGCTCGACCTCCACGCGCACACCGCCGCCGGTGTCGCTATAGGCCGGCGTCTGCTGGTTGATCCCGCCGACATCGAGCTTGAGGATCTGATCGGGCCGTTTCCAGTCGGGAAAGGCGACGCCCAGGTCCAGGAGTTGTTCGATGTTGTAGAGTTGGCCGGTCAGGGTGAGCGTGTCGGCCCGGCCGAACACATTGTAGTGGATCCACTTGCCATCCAGGCCCGATCCGCCGGTGGTCGAATAGGCGCCGAAGAACCCCAGGCTGTCGGTGGTCAGATAATTGTCGAGCTCGCCCTGGGTGGTGGAATAGACCGCGCCCAGCTCGATGGTCCGGGGAGGCCGGTCGACCAGGGTGATCACCACCGGCCGAAGGCCATTCTCGATCCGCGGTTTCGGCGCCAAGGCCACGGTGACCGATTCATAGACGCCGGTGTCGATCAGCCGCCGCTCCAACGAGGCGAACAACAAGGGATCGTAGACCTGCCCGGGTTTCCACGTGGCCAGGGATTTGGCGAAGGCGACATTGGTTCGCCCCTTGGTTTCGATCCGCGGCTGGCCGAGCCTCACCAGTTCGCCGGCGTCGATGGCGTAGGCCGGCCGCACGGTGTGGTCGGCGTAGTCGACCACCACCTTGCGCGGCTCGGTCGCCGCGTCGGCGTAGCCTCTGGCATGCAGCGCCGCGACGATTCGGCCCTCGGCAGCCACCACGTCGGGCGCCCGGCCAGGCGCGCCGGGTTTGAGCTGGATCGCGTCGGCGGCCGCCCTGACGATCAGCGGCGGCGGCGTATCGCCTGTCCAGGTGATGGTCGGGTCGGCGATCAGGAAACGCGGCCCGGTGGTGACGTTGATCACCGCCTTGGGCGGCTCGCCCTCGGAAACGTCCGGCTGGACATCGCCCTCGTAGTATCCCTCCGAGCGCAACAGGGCGACGGCGGCGGAGGCGGCGTCCCGGGCGCGACGGCGGGCGTCGAGGCGGCTGGGCGCCGGTGTCTTGATCTCCCCCACCGCCCTGGCGATCTCGGCCTTCAGATCACCGTCCATCTGGCCCTGCACCACGGCCTTGGGCTCGGCGGCGGCGAGACCCGGCGTCATCGTAAGGCCGCTCAGGCAGGCCAGGCAGAGGGCCAAGGCTAGATCGGATCGTCGCAATCGTCGATTCCCTGCCGCGGCGCCCACCCTGGTGTAGTCGGCCCCGCCGCCTGTGTCACTCACCCCAAAGCGCGGCGCCCAAACCGTAAGCATCGCGCGCCTGGCCAACGCCGGGCGAGGGGACGGGTTGCGATTTGCGATGCGGCGTGGGCAATTGGGCCTCTCCGATCCCATGCACAGGCGGCCGCGTGTCCAAAGCCCAACCGACCCCTAAAGACGCGCCGGCGAACAATCCGGACGCGGTCTATCTGCCGGGGGCCGCGCACGATGAGATGTTCGCCAAGGGCGGCTTTACCCGCCCCCACTATCAGCTCCTGCAGCGCGATATCGACGCCCTGGGGGCCCAAGCCCTGGCCGACCGCCAGCGGACGCTGGAGCGCTCGTTCCTGCTGCAGGGCATCACCTTCACCGTCTACGGCGCGCGACAGCGCCACCGAGCGGATCATCCCCACCGACCTCTTCCCGCGCATCATCCCGGCCGCCGAATGGGCCAAGATCGAGGCGGGCCTGATCCAGCGGCTGCAAGGCGCTGAACCTGTTCCTGGCCGACATCTACGGCGAGCAGAAGATCCTCACCGACGGCGATCGTGCCGCGCGACCTGGTGCTGGGCGCGCCGTCCTACCGGCGCGAGATGCAGCACCTCTATGTGCCGCACAGCGCCTACGCGAACGTCTGCGGCAGCGACCTGATCCGCGGCGAGGACGGCGAGTTCTTCGGTGCTGGAGGACAATCTGCGCGTGCCCTCCGGCGTCTCCTACATGCTGGCCAACCGCGACGCCTCGCGCGCGCACCTTCCCGGGCACCTTCCGCGACGCCGGCGTGCGGCCGGTCGAGCGCTATCCCGACCTGCTGCTGGCCACGCTGAAGAGCATGGCCGGCGACTGGCGGCCCAACCCGCAGGTCGTGGTGCTGACGCCCGGCGTCTACAACTCCGCCTACTACGAGCACGCCTATCTGGCGCGGCTGATGGGCGTGCCCCTGGTCGAGGGCCGCGACCTCGTGGTGCACGACAACCTGGTCTACATGCGCACCACCGCGGGCCTGCGCCGGGTGGACGTGATCTACCGCCGGGTCGACGACGACTTCATCGATCCCCTGACCTTCCGCCGCGACTCCGGCCCTGGGCGTCGCCGGCCTGTTCAACGCCTATCGCGCCGGCAATGTGGTGATCTGCAACGCGCCCGGCACCGGCGTCGCCGACGACAAGGCGGTCTACGCCTATGTGCCGGAGATCATCCGCTACTACCTCGGCGAGGACGCGATCCTGCCCAATGTCGAGACCTTCCTCTGCCGCGAGCCGGCGCAGCTCAGCCACGTGCTGGCCAATCTCGACAAGCTGGTGGTCAAGGCGGTGGGCGCGTCCGGCGGCTACGGCATGCTGGTCGGGCCCGCACGCCACGCCAGGCCGAGCGCGACGAGTTCGCCGAGGCGCTGAAGGCCGATCCCGGCCAACTACATCGCCCAGCCGACCATCCAGCTCTCCACCGCGCCCTGCCTGGTCGACGGCCAGATCGAGCCGCGCCACGTCGACCTGCGGCCCTTCATCCTGTCCGGCGAGAAGATGGTGGTGACGCCCGGCGCCCTCACCCGCGTGGCGCTGCAAGCGCGGCTCGCTGGTGGTCAATTCCAGCCAGGGCGGCGGCTCGAAGGACACCTGGGTGCTGGCCGACGACGGCGAAGCCGGATGCGCGCCATGATGCTCGCCCGCGTCGCCGACAGCCTCTACTGGATCGGCCGCTATGTCGAGCGGGCCGAGCACCTGTGCCGCGCTCTCGCGACGTCATGCTCAACGCCACGCTGGACCGCACCGACGCCGCCGTGCAGGCCGCCCGCATCGCCCTGGCCGCGGTGGGCGACCCGGACGAGCCGCCGCGCCGACGCAGTCACGCCATCGACGCGGCCCAGGCCCTGGTGCTTCGACCGCGACGACGCCGGCTCGGTGGTCGTCTCCCTCGCCCGCGCCCGCGAGAACGCCCGCCAGGTGCGCGACCAGATCACCACCGAGACCTGGGAGCGGCTGAACCTGCTCTATCTGCGGGTCACCGGCGCCGCACGCCGAGCAGCGCCTTCGACCAGACGTCGCCCGGCCTTCCTGCACGAGATCATCGCCGACCTGCACCTGTTCAAGGGCGCCGCCGACGCCACCATGAGCCATGGCGAGGGCTGGCGGTTCCTGCTGCTCGGCGTCTATCTGGAGCGGGCCCAGCTGATCGCCCGCCTGCTGGAGGTCTGCTTCGGCGACGGCGAGGCCTCGGCGCTGGACGACCACTTCGCGCCATGATCAGCGTGCTGCGCATGGCCTGCGCGCTGGAGCCCTACCTGCGCGTCTACACCGCCGACATCAACGCCGCGCTTCCTCCTGGAATTCCTGCTGTTCGACGAGGAATTTCCCGCGCTCGATCCGCTTCTCCACCGCCCGCATCGAGGAGCACCTGGCCCATCTGCTCGCAACGGCCGCGAGCTCGGCCGGGCCGATCCCCTGCGCCTGGCCGGCCGGCTGAACGCGCGCCTGGACTACGCCGACATCGAGGAAGTGGAGGAAGGCGGCGCCGGCGCCCTGCTGGCCGCCGTCGTCGGCCGAATGCGCGCGCATCCACGGGGCCATCTACGAGACCTTCGTCGCCTACCCCCTCGAACAGAGCCTGCCGGCCTGATGCTGCTTCGAAATCCGCCACGTCACCCAATACCACTACGACGAGCCCGGTGCGCGAGAGCGTCATGGAGCTGTGGATGCAGCCGCAGAAGATCGCGCCGGCCAGCGGCTGATCAGCTTCGAGCTGGAGCTCGAGCCGCCGGCCCAGCTGTTCTCCTACGCCGACACCTTCGGCAACGCCGTCTACCACTTCGACGTGCCGCCAGCCGCACGAGCGGCTGGCCATCGTCGCCCGCTCGGCGGTCGAGACCGACGGCCGCATGGCCCTGCCCGAGGCGGCTCGACCGCGGCGAATGGGACCGGCTGAGCGGCCGACTTCGTCCAGCGGCGAGTGCTTCGATTTCCTGCAGCCCGCACGGCTTCGCCGTGCCGACACGCCGGCGCTGGACGCCTTCGTCAAGGAACGCGGCCTGGACGACCTGCGCCGCGCACGATCCGCTGACCGCCGTGCTCGGACTCTGAACCGGCGCCCTCTACGACGCCTTCGACTATGAGCCCGGCGTCACCGGCGCCGACAGCCCGATCGACCACGCGCTGGCCGATGGCCGCGGCGTCTGCCAGGACTTCGCCCACATCATGATCGCCATCTGCCGCTCCTGGGGCATGCCGGCGCGCTATGTCTCCGGCTATCTCTTCACCGACCGCGAGGCCGGCGACCGCTCCGACCCCGACGCCACCCACGCCTGGGTCGAGGTGTTCCTGCCCTCCCTGCGCTGGGTCGGGTTCGATCCGACCAACAACATCCTCGCCGGCGAGCGCCACGTGGCCGTCGCCATCGGCCGCGACTACGCCGACGTGCCGCCCTCGCGCGGGGTCTTCAAGGGCGAGGCCGAGAGCCAGCTTTCGGTCGGCGTCTCGGTGCGCCGGGCCAGCGCCGCAGGCGCCCGAGCCGGAGTTCCTGCGCATGGGCGCCCCGGCCATCGCCGCCGCGCCGCCGCCGCGCCTCCAGCGCCGCGCTCATGGACCAGCACCACCAGCAGCAGCAGTAGTCGCGGACCGGAACCGAACCTTCGCCTTGGCCGTTGATGCGCCCATGGGGACGCTATCGCGAAGGAGATTTACGATGACGCAATTGAAGAAACATCTGGCCACGGCCGCCCTCGGCGCGGCGGTCGCCGCCGGCGCCCTGGCCGCCTCCACCACCGCAGCCAACGCCTATGTCGTCTGCAACCGCTATCACGAGTGCTGGCGCGTTCGGGATCAATATGTCTATCCGGCCACCGCCGGCGTGGTGGTCTATGGCGACAGCTGGCGGTTCCCGAGCGCCGCCTACCATTGGCGCGCCTATCCGGGCGGGCGCGGCTACTATTATCACGGTCATTGGCGCCGCTACTAACCGCCGCCGATTGACCGGCGGGGCGGCGATGATCAGTGTGGGCGGCCTCAATAGCAGAGGCGCCCATGCCTGATCACGCCGCCCCGATCGCCGACGCCCCAATCGCCGCGGCCATGGCCTGCCTTGATGCGTTCATGGCCGCCTTCAACGCCCGCGATGTGAAGGCCTTCGAGGCGACGTTCAATTTTCCCAGCGTCCGCCTGGCTTCCAATACCCTGGCGATCATCGAGCCGGACTATCACCGGCCGGAGATGTTCACGCGGGGGGCCCTCGCCGATTGGGATCATTCGGCCTGGGAGCGGCGTGAGGTGATCCACGCCGGGGCCGACAAGGTCCATTTCGACACCCGATTCACCCGCTACCGGGCCGATGGCTCGATCATCGGCGGCTTCAATTCCATCTATGTGGTAACGAAGGAAAACGGCCACTGGGGCGTCAAGGCGCGGTCGAGCTTCGCGCCTTAGATTCAGGCTTTGGTGGGCCGGGTGGGGATCGAACCCACGACCACTCGATTAAAAGTCGGGTGCTCTACCGCTGAGCTACCGGCCCCAAAACGGCGCGGACCATAGTCGCAGGCGGGCCAAGGCCCAAGGCGAATTTGCCGCACGCGAAATGACCCACAACGGGGCGCGGCGTCATTGCGCCCATGGACCATGTCCCTTAGGGCGACGGACTTTGCTGTGGGGCGACCTTTAAGATGAAACTGAAACTCACGCTTGCCGGCGCGGCGGCGATCGCCGGCGCGGCCTTCCTTCCGGCCTTGGCTCATGCCGACCCGGTCCCGCCGGCCGTGGCGGCCATGATCGATGCGGCCGCCGGCGATCCGGCCACCCTCAAGACCGTGGCGGACCTGGCCAAGAAGACCAATCCCAACTGCGTCAAGGAGATCGACGCCCAGGTCGCGGCCCTCACGGCCAAGGCCGAGGCCGACAGGGTCGCCAAGCTGTCCCACGAGACAATGTTCGAGGGCATCAAGGGCGAGGGCCAGATCGGCTTTTCCACCTCCAACGGCAACACCAAGAGCACCACCCTGGCGCTGGGCCTCGGCCTCACCAAGGAAACTCTGCACTGGAAGAACTCCGTCGCCCTGTCGGCCAACTACGAGCAGGATAACGGCGTCACCTCGCAGGAGCGCTTCTTCGCCGGCTACGAGGGCAACTATAAGTTCTCGCCGAGGTTCTACGCCCTTGGCACCGCCAGCTGGACGCGCGATACCTTCTCCGGCTTCGACGACCGGATCGCCGGCTCCATCGGCCTGGGCTACAAGGTCATCGACAGCCCCAAGGTCAGCCTCGCCTTCGAGGCGGGGCCCGGCGTTCGCTACACCCAATATATCGCCGTGCCCGCCGCCCCGCCCCTCCCCTATGTCCCGGCCTACGACCAGACCGACGGCGTCGCCCGGGTCGCCGGCGTCTTCGCCTGGACCATCATTCCGGGCACCGTGTTCGGCGAAAACGTCTCCAGCTTCTTCGGCGGCGGCGGCACGACGCTCACCTCCAACACCACCCTCACCACCAAGATCGTCGGCGCCATGTCGGCGAGGCTCGGCTTCCTGGTGACCTACGACCAGAATCCGCCGCTGGGCATCCTCTCCACCGATACGACCACCCAGCTTACCCTAGTCTACGGGTTCTAGGCCGGCTCCGCCGCTTTTGGCGACGGCGTGGGACTTGACGCTCTCGCCGCGATGTATTGCAATATGCAATTGTTATCGCGGATGAAATCCCATGCCCCAATTGCCGAACATCCGGCAGGAGCGCTACGCCCAGGCCCTCGCCCGCGGCCTCACCCGGCATAGGGCCTAGCTGGAGGCCGGCTATCGCGGCAATCGCGCCTGCGCCAGCCGCCTCGCCCGTGAACCCCACGTCAAGGCCCGCGTCGACGCGCTCGTGGCGCGCATGGCCCCCGGCGCCGGGGTCGATCTGGTGGAGGTGGTGGACGATCTCATGCGCCTGGCCCAGCGGTCCGAGGCGCTGGACTGTCCCGCCGGCTACGCCGGGGCGCGCATGTCGCTCTTGGCGGCGGTGAGGATCGACGCGCTCCGGCCCGCGGCCGCCGGCGAAGCCGAAGCCGATGACGAGGACGACGGCTTGGTGCTGGAGATGAACCTGACCGGGGAGCAATGGAGGCGCAAACACGCCAAGCCCCACCTTATCGAAATGGGCCAGTGGGACCACAAGAACGACTGCCAGATGGGATGGTCGCCGCTTGGCGGCGCCGGCTGATTTGGGGGGCGGCGGCGCTTGGGGCGCCCTGCCGATTTCGTCCGACCACCTTCTATTCGTCGCCGCCGGTCTCAATACTGTTAAGTTAGATTTGGCACGCACGACATCTTGACAGGGCCGGCTGGCCATGATCCCCATTACTTGACCGTTCGGCGAGGGGCCGCCGAGCGCCAAGCGTAAAATGGGGCAGTACATGAACACCAAATATCTCACGGCCTCTCTGGCCCTCGTTCTGGCGATCGCGGGCGGCGCCCGCGCGGCGGCGCTCTATGATAATCTGGGCGCCACGTCCGGCGGCGCCGATCCCGTGGCCGCGGGCGACGGCGACTTCGGTCCGCTTTACGATTCGTTCTCCACTGGCGCGAGCGGCTATGATCTGCGCAGCGTCTCGCTCCTCCTGAGCTTGGCTGGCACGGCCAACGGCGGGACGACAGAAGTCGCGCTCTTCACCGACGACGACGGCGTTCCCGACGCCACCCCCCTGGAGGATCTCGGCGCCATTCCCGACAGCCTTTTGAGCGGCAGCCCGGAAGTCTACAGCACCAACACCAACATCCTTCTGACGGCCGACACCCGCTACTGGATTGGCGTCGCATCCTTCGACGGCGGCGTCGCCCAATGGTCCTGGTCGACCGATATCAGTGGCCCAGGCGTCGCTGGCGAATCTTTCGCCAACCAGAACGGCGTCTTCCCCAACACGGACGGCCCCTATCAGATGGAGATCTCAGACATCGCCGTTCCCGAGCCCGCCGCCTGGGCCCTGATGCTGATCGGTGTCGGCGGCGTGGGTTGGGCGGCGCGCCGGCGGGCAAAGTCGGCGACGGCGATCGCCTGACGCCGTCCCTCTCGCAATTGCGGGCAAAGCGCCTTAAATCCGCACGCGTCGGCTGCTAGCCGCAAGTCCCGTCCGCGGAGAGGCCCTTATCCATGCGCGTGATTCTCGCCCAGCCCCGCGGCTTCTGCGCCGGTGTCGTCGGGCGATCGAGATCGTCGAGCGGGCGCTCGATAAGTACCAAGCGCCGGTCTATGTGCGTCACGAGATCGTCCACAACCGCCATGTGGTCAATAATCTCAAGGCCAAGGGGGCCATCTTCGTCGAGGAGCTCGACCAGGTGCCCGACGGCGCCCACGCCGTGTTCAGCGCCCACGGCGTCGCCCGCTCGGTGGTCCAGGCCGCCGCCGTTCGCGGCCTGCCGGTGCTCGACGCCACCTGCCCGCTGGTCTCTAAGGTCCACACCCAGGCCAAGCGCTATGTGCGCAACGGCCGGGCCATGATCCTGATCGGCCACGCCGGCCACCCGGAGGTCGAGGGCACCATCGGCCAGATCGACGCGGAGGTGCATCTGATCTCCACCGTCGCCGATGTGAAGGCGCTCGATCTGCCGGCCGATCTGCCGCTGGCCTATGTCACCCAGACCACGCTGAGCGTCGATGACACCCGCGCGGTGATCGAGGCCCTCAAGGCCCGCTTCACCGATATCGTCGGACCCGACACCACCGATATCTGCTACGCCACCCAGCATCGCCAGACCGCCGTGCGCGATATGTGCCGCATGGCCGATGTGATCCTGGTGGTCGGGGCCAAGAACAGCTCAAACTCCAACCGCCTGTGCGAGATCGGCCTGGAGGAAGGCATCCCCAGCTATCTGATTGACGACGCCACGGCCCTCGATCCGGCCTGGCTGGAAGGCAAGGAAGCCATCGGCCTCACCGCCGGCGCCTCGGCCCCCGAGGAGTTGATCCTCGAAGTCATCGAGGCCCTGCGCCGTCTCGGCCCGGTCACGGTTGAGCCCATGGAAGGCGTGGAGGAAAACATCGAATTCCGCCTTCCGGCCGAATTGAGGACGTAGGTCCCTCGCGGAGCGGGAAAGCCGGGCCACGCGCGTTGGCGCCGAAGCGCTTTTTTCACCACAAAGAGCACGAAGAACACAAAGAAGAGAGACATTGCGCTTCGCGCGAAGCGCCCAATTTTCATCGGCGCCTCGTCCAAAAGGTCTGAAGAAGTCCCACCGCGCCGCTTCGTGTCCTTCGTGCTCTTCGTGACCTTCGTGGTAAAAAGGGCCCCAAGGCCGTGCGCCGGCCTTTACGATTTTCCCCGCTCCCGAGATTCAGTCTATAGAGCGGTCTCGAAGCATTCTTAAAAGTTCAAGGAGCCCCGCGTGGCGATACCCATGACGGCCGTGGCGCGGATCGGCGCCTATATCGCCAAGAAGCATTTCAGCGGCGCCAAACGCTATCCGCTGGTCCTGATGCTGGAGCCGCTGTTCCGGTGCAACCTGGCCTGCGCCGGCTGCGGCAAGATCGACTATCCCGACGAGATCCTCAACCAGCGCCTGAGCTTCGATCAGTGCATGGCCGCCATTGACGAGTGCGGCGCGCCGGTGGTCTCCATCGCCGGCGGCGAGCCCCTGCTGCATCGTGACATGCCCAAGATCGCCCGCGGCTTTCTCGATCGCGGCAAGTTCGTAATCCTGTGCACCAACGCCCTGCTGCTGACCAAGAAGATCGATCAGTACAAGCCCGATCCGATGTTCACCTGGTCGATCCATCTCGATGGCGACAAGGCCATGCACGACAAGTCCGTCTGCCTCGACGGCGTCTTCGAGACCGCCGTGGCCGCGATCCGGCTCGCCAAGTCCAAGGGCTTCCAGGTCTCGATCAACTGCACCCTCTTCCAGGACGCCGATCCGAAGCGGGTGGCCGATTTCCTCGACGAGATGAAGAAGGTCGGCGTCAGCGGCGTCACCATCTCGCCAGGCTACGCCTACGAACGGGCCCCCGATCAGGAGCATTTCCTGAACCGCACCAAGACTAAGCAGCTGTTCCGCGACATCCTCGCGCGCGGCCGGGGCGGCAAGGCCTGGAGCTTCACCCAGTCGACCATGTTCCTCGACTTCCTGGCCGGCAACCAGGCCTATCACTGCACCCCTTGGGGCAATCCCACCCGCACCGTCTTTGGCTGGCAAAAGCCCTGCTATCTGCTGGGCGAAGGCTACGCCAAGACCTTCAAGGAGCTGATGGAAGACACCGCCTGGGACGACTATGGCGTCGGCAACTACGAGAAATGCGCCGACTGCATGGTACACTCCGGCTTCGAGGCCAGCGCCGTCACCGACATCATGAAGAACCCGCTCAAGGCCCTGACGGTGAGCGTGCGCGGCGTGCGCACCTCCGGCCCCATGGCCAAGGACATCTCCCGCGCCAATGAGCGCAAGGCGCAGTTCGTCTTCTCCAGCCACGTCGAAAAGATGCTGGCCGAGGTCAAGGCCGAGAATCCCAGGGCTCGCAAGGTTCAGCGTGAACCGGCGGAATAATCCGACGTCGAAGCCGTAAAAGATGAACTACAAAGGACACAAAGAGCACGAAGCCTAACGTTGGACCGCGCCGCAGGCGCTTTAAATTTCAAGCGCACGCGGAATGAATAACGGCTTCGCCGTCGCATGACCTCTTCGTGCCCTTTGTGTCCTTCGTGGTGAATCCTTAAAACGGCGCCAGCGGGTCAGAACCGCTCGCCCACCATCTCCTCGCTCTTGGCCCACAGCGCCCTGGCGTTGGCCGGATCGAGGGCGTAGCTGCGCACCCCGCCGCGGAAGCCCGGCGTGTCGATGATCTCCGCCACATGGCAGTCCTCGCAGAAGTGGGCGCCCACCGCGCCGGCGTCGGCCACGACGCCAGCCCAGACCGAGGTCGCCGCCCCCTGCGGAATGGTCTTCCACTTGAACTCCCCCGCTCCCGGCGGCTGGCTGGCGTTGATCTGCGTGATCATCGCCTGGGTGATTTCAGGCGTCATATAGCGGCCAAGCTCGGTCTGGATGCCGCCCGGATGCACCGCCGTGGCGCGCACGCCGCGCGCCTTGTGTCGAGCATCGAACTCCACGGCGAACAGCACATTGGCCGTCTTGGAGCGGCCATAGGCGCCAAATTCCGTATACGGCGTATGCTCGAAATTGGGATCCTCCAGGTCGACGTCGCTGAACCGGTGGCCCGAGGAGGAAAGGTTCACCAGCCGCGATCCCGGCTTGAACAGCGAGGCGATGCGGTTGATCAGCACGAAGTGGCCCAGGTGATTGGTGCCGAATTGGGTCTCGAAACCGTCGGCCGTTTGGCTCTTGGGGCAGGCCATGACCCCAGCGTTGGCGATCACCAGGTCGAACGGCTTGCCGGCGGCCACCAGGGCGTCGGCGCAGGCGCGAACGCTCTTGAGAGACGCCAGGTCCAGCTCCACCAGCTCCAAACTCCCGCCATGGGCCGCCTGTTCGCGCACCGCCGCCGTGGCCCGCTCGCCCTTGGCCAGGTCGCGCACCGCGCCCACCACCTCCGCGCCGTGCGAAGCCAAGGCTCTCGCCGTCTCCACCCCCAGCCCGGCCGAGGCGCCGGTCACCAGCACCCGCTTGCCAAAAAGGACCACGCCCTCCAGCACCTCGTCCGTCGTCGATTCCGCTCCAAAGGTCTTGGCCATGAGATCCTCCCGTCCTTTTGCTGAGCTTTATAGATAGGGCGTGCGGGCGCGATGGCCAGCGGGCGATAGATAAGGCGTCTCTACCTCGTCCATAGCTCCGGAAACTTCACCGCCAGCCACCGGGCCAGCGCCGCGTTCACCGCCGCTGGCTTTTCCTGCGCCATCCAGTGGCCGGATGGCACGGTGACCTCGGTGAGGTCGGCGCAGGCGCCGCGCATGGGATCGGCCAGCGCCGTGCCAACGGTCATGCACACACTGTCGTAGGCGCCGTGCAGGAAGAGCACCGGCATGTCGATCTTGCCACCCGCCTTGGCCCTCGGCCGCATAGGCGACGTTGCGGTCGGCGTTCATGTACCAGGAGTCGGGGCCGAAGAATCCGGTCCGCTCCAGGGCTGCGGCGTATTTGTGGAAATCCTCCTCGGTCAGCACGCTCGTATCCATCGGCAGATCCGGCGCCCCGCCGCCGCCGAACCAGCCGCCGTTCTTGCGCACCATGGCCGTGGGCGCGGGCTGGCCCACGCCGGCCGGGTTTCCGGCCCGGAACAGCAGCTTGACTGTCCGTGGAATATTGGCCTCGAACCCCGCCCGCGCGGCCTCGAAGCTCTCCTGATAGAAGCGCATATAGTCCCATTGGCCGGCCGGATAGTCCGCCTCCGGATAAAGCGCGCGATCCACCAGGGGGATGAGGTGGTCCGGCGAAAAGCCGGCCGGGATATAGGGCACGCACAGATTGGCCACGCCCAGGCAGCGGTCCGGGTGATGGCTCGCCAGGCTCCAGACCACCGGGCTTCCCCAGTCGTGCCCCACCCAGATCGCCCTCTCCTCACCCAGATGATCCAGCAGCTCGATCATGTCGGCGACGATAGCTTCCACCGCATAGTCCTCGTGCCGCGCATATTGGCTGGAGCGGCCATAGCCCCGCATGTCCGGCGCGATGGCGCGGAAGCCCAGGGCCGCGAAGGCCGGCAGCTGATGGCGCCAGCTGATGGAAAGCTCAGGCCAGCCATGGATGAAGATAATCGGCGGCCCCTCTTCCGGCCCACAGGCCAGATAGAAACTGGCGTGCCGCGCGCTTTTGGCCAGGGTCTCGGTGATCGGAAAGGTCATGCCGGCTCTCCTTCGGCTTCGTTCATGATCGCCAGCACCGCCTGCACCAGGGCCGGCTGGGCGAAGGCGGCGTTGGGCTTCATGCAGTTGGCCACCTCCACCAGCAGCCTCTGCGTCGCCGGATCGCGCGCGGCAAGCTCTGTCAGGGCGGCGTTGAAGCTGGCGCGCGCCGCGAAACCCGGCGGCCGCTCGCCAAGGGTGGCGGGAAACCGGAAGTCAAAGCTGGTGGACCACGACCAGGGCGTCTCGATCACCCCCAGCGCCGCATCGAAAAAGGCCTTGGCCAACCCCTCCAGCGACCGCGCCGATCCGTCCCGTTCGGCCAGCAGCCGGTTGAGGGCCACCGCCTGCTGCGCCGCCACGCTCATCCCCTGGCCATGGATCGGGTTGAACTGGCACACCGCGTCGCCGAAGGCGATCAGGCCGCCCGGAAAATCGGCCAGGCGCTCGAAATGGCGCAGCACGCTGCGCCCACGGCGAAACCGCGCCACGTCGCTCAGCGGCGCGCAGTCCTTGATGGCCTCATGCAGGGTCGGCGTGCGCAGCGCCTTGGCGCGGGCGAGAAACGCCGGCCAATCCTCCGGCAGCTCGGCGTCGTTCATGGAATCGATCGTCGCCATCCAGCGGCCGCCCTCGATCGGCATCAGGAACATGCCGTAGCGGTCGGCCGGCGCCTCCGGCATGGTGATCGCCGCCAGCCAGTCGTCCTCGCGCCGGGGCCGGCTCAGCACCACCGAGGCGTAGCCCAGCCCCATCTCCACCACCTCTTCCTCGGGCGCCGCGAAGCCGGCGGCCTCGAGGAACGCCAGGGTCGGCGCGCCGCGCCCGGAGGCGTCGATAGTGAGATCGCCGGCCAGGGCCTTCTCGCCGCCGCCCTCGTCGAAGCGCACGCCGGTCACATCGCCCCCAGCCTCGCCGGCGATAAGGCCCAGAACTTCCGCCCGCGGCCGGATCTCCACATTGCCCACCGTCAGGACCCGCTCCCTCAGGGTCAGCTCCAGCAAAGGCCTCGTCATGAAATAGGACAGCGGCAGGCCCAGATCGCGCCTCGGCATGAAGTCGCGGCCGGGCTGTTCGAGGCGAATGTCCAGGTTCTGCCGCACCGGCGCGGCCCCGGCCCTGGCCAGGTCATCGTCGAAGCCGGGAAAGATCTCGCATAGCGCCTGGAGCCCGCCCACCAGCAGGGCATGCGGCTGGCGGCACTGCGGCGTCCCCTTCCTGGGCGCGGCCTTGGCGGTCAGGGCGTCGCGCTCCAGCACCGTGACGTGCGCGAAATACGGCGCCAGCGCCCCGGCCACCGCCAGTCCGCCCATGCCCGCGCCGATGACGATGGCCCGTCGCGGTTGTGTGTATGGCATGGACGCCCCTCTTTCGAGACCGCGACACTACCCGCCGAACACGCTCGCGCAAGAGCGCGGCGGCATCGCCGCCTTGCCAGGCCCCGCCGAAAGAGAGAGGCTTCAATATCGCCGGCTCGATAAGGGGGGAACAGCGATGACCGACTGGCCTGCAGGGGGTCGAGCCTCAACGCCACGCTTCGGCCGCCTCGCCTTCTGGCTGATCGCCGCCCTCTGTGTCTTCGCGCGGCCGACCTTCGCCGCCTGCACACTTGAGAAGATCGCCGAACTGCCGGTCGAGATGGCCGGCACGCAGCCCCAGGTGAGCGCCAAGATCAACGGTACGGCCGTCGAGTTCGTGGCCGACAGTGGCGCGTTCTACAGCGGAATTTCGCCGGCCGCCGCGGCGCAACTCAAGCTTCGACGCCGTCCGAGCGGCTTGACGGCGGAAGGCATAGGCGGCACGGTCGAAATGGGGGTGGTTACCGTCGACAAGCTCACCCTCGCCGACAGGGATATACCCCACGTCGAGTTCCTCGTCGGCGGCAGCGAAGGCGGCACCGGCGCGATCGGCGCTTTGGGCCAGAACGTGCTGGGCCTTGTGGACGTCGAATATGATCTGGCCAACGGCGTCATACGGCTCATTCGCCCCAACGGCTGCGGCGATGGGGTTCTTGCCTATTGGGCGAGATCGATGCCGTTCTCCGTCATTGACATCCAGCCTCCGCCAGGCGGGCCTCCTCCGATAAGAGTGACGCCTGTCACGACGGGCATTGCGCTCGTCGATGATCACAAGATCCGAGTACTGTTCGATACAGGCTCTCCAGGTTCAGCATTGACCCTCAAGGCGGCGGCTCGCGTCGGGATTACCCCCACCAGCCCTGGCGTTTCTGAATCCGGGAAGATTCTCGGCATTGGCCGGAAGATGGCCTCGACGTGGCTTGCGCCCATCGCCAGCTTCAAGATCGGCGATGAGGAGATCAAGAATACAAAACTCACAATCGGATCGGTCGGTGTCGGCGACATAGACATGATCCTCGGCGCGGACTTCTTTCTCTCCCACCGTATCTATGTGGCCAACGGTCAGCATAAGGTCTACTTCACCTACAATGGCGGCCCAGTATTCAGACTGGGCGCCGTGGCCCTTACGCAAGCCGGCCAAAACCAGACGCCGCACGCTTCCCCGATCGAAACGGATGACAAGGCAGCCCCTGTTGACGCCGAGGGGTTTGCCAGGCGCGGGGCCGCCTTTGCCGGACGGCGCGATTTCGATCAGGCTCTAGCCGATCTCGACCGAGCCATCGCCCTAGCGCCGAAAGAGCCGCGCTATTACTACGCCCGCGGGCTCATTTATCTTGAGGAGCATCAGACTGCGGCGGCGATGCGCGATTTCGACCAAAGCCTGGCGCTTGAGCCGAACAATCCCCCGGCGCTGTTGCGGCGCGCCGAATTGCGTTGCTCCAATCACGACGAAGCCGGCGCCAACTCCGACCTGGAAGCAGCCTCAAGTCTTGTACCAAAGGAGGCGGCCATCCGGCTCGACTTGGCCAGAGAATATTTGAGATTCAATCTTTACGCCGAGGCGATCGGCGAGCTTGATCTATGGTTGGCCATCCGACCGGATGATGGCGAACGCCCACGGGCGCTAGGATATCGTTGCTTGGCGCGAGGCGTGGAGAATGTCCAACTCGACCTGGCTCTCAAGGATTGCGACGTCGCCCTGAAGATGGGCGGCCAATCATCCTCGGTGCTGGACGCCCGCGGCCTGATCTTCATTCGCCTGGGGCAGTTCGACAAAGCGATCGCCGACTTCAGCGCCGCCCTGGTGATCGACCCCAAGGAAGCCTGGTCGCTCTATGGCCGAGGCGTCGCCAAGATCAAAAAGGGCATGGCCGCCGACGGCAAAACCGACATCGCCGCCGCCACCGCCCTGCGGCCAGCCATCCTCGAGGAAGCCAGAAAAGACGGCTTGACGCCTTAGAGGCCCCTCCAATCGCTCATCCCGATCGCGGCGGAGCGCTTTCCCGACCGCGCCGCACTCCCCTCCATCCCCGACAACCGTCATAGTCGGGCGTCAGTCCCGGCTACCCATCAACACGCTTCCGTTGGGTGGACGCGCGCGCACGTCCATGGCAGGCCGCGAGCCCAATGGATGGCCGGTACTGACGACCGGCCAGGACGGTAGAGGGGTGGGGAGCGCGTGGCGCCGACTTCCCACCGGCTTCGTTCCCCTGGCCGGGATGACGCAGGTGATGGGATGCGGTCGTGGCGGCGTTGGCGGAAGAGTGGCGTGAAGCCCCGGCGAGAACCGGCTCAGAGACCCTCCCTAGAACCTGAAGCCGCCCGAGAGAACGGGCCCGTAGTCCAGGATGTTCACGGAGAGATTCTGGCCCATCGGCCCGGCGGGTTGGCTGTTGTAGGTCTGAACGGCGCGGTAGCCCAAGCTCAGATCGAACCAGCTGTTGACCAGATAGGAGGCGGCGATCGTACCGTTCCAACCCATCCGTCCGCCATCGACGCCCAGGCCGCTGAGCGCCAGGGTGTTGACCAGCCGCCACTTGGGAGAGGGGAAATAGGACAGGCGCTCACCGATCCAGGGCTGCGCGAAGTCGGCGGTGCGGCTGACACCGGCCTCGGGGCTGTCCTGGATATGCGCGCTGGCGTTGGCCGTGAAATAGGTGAAGCCGACGCGGGCGTCGAGAGAGATCTTGTCGGTATGGTCGAGCCGATAGCCGAAGCCGGGCGATATGGCGAAGGCGCCGGAATGCAGGCGCACATTGACCGTGTCGCCCTCGGTGTCGGGGATGGTGACATCCTTGTTCTTGCCGACCGAGATCCAGAACAGGTTCATCTCGGCCGACCAATTGCCATAGCGAGCGATGCCTTCACCCATGAAGCCGCCGGTGAAATGGGAAAGAACGTTTCCAACCGGCACGCTGACGTTCTTATCGGGCAGAGCGCCCAGGCCAACGTTGACATTGGTGGAGGGCAGCCAAAGATAGGGATCGACCTCGAAGCGCCACTCGGGCGCGCCGCTGGCGGTGAAGCCCTCTTGCGAGGAGAAACCCTCGCCGCTGGCGATGGCCGGCGAAAGCGCGGCGGATGCGCCGAGCGCGGCGGTCGCCAGCAGCGCGGCGGTCAAGGTCTTTCGGTTCACGTGTCTGTCTCCTCGGGAGGCCGGATCGGCGAGCGGCGGCTCACCTCTCCGCCTAACAGGCGCCCGATACCCTGATCCGCGCCGCGAGGCCAGACTCCCATCACGCCTTCAAAGACACCATTCGCGCCTTCAATATGCCGCCAATCTTTCGGATGGCCTCGCCGGTGAGCGCGACCGCCAACAGGATAACCGCCGGCGCCGGCAAGCTGGCGAGCCTCGGCGCCGTGCTGCTCCTCGCCGGCGGCGCGACCGCGCCGCGCGAATTGGCCGACCATCCCAACGCGCTCTGGCATGTGGTTCACGGCCTGTGTCTGGCCGATAAGCGGCTGATCGGCGCCTCGGCCCCCTGCGCCTACGTCGATCTGGCGCGCGGCTTCGCCGTGGTCCGCGATCCCGGCGGCAAGACCCAGGTGCTGCTGGTCCCCACCCGCCGGCTGAGCGGCATCGAGGATCCCCGGCTCCAGGCGCCGGGCGCGCCTAACTATTGGCAATACGCCTGGGAGGCCCTGCGCTTCTTCGAAAAGCGCGCAGGCCGCCAGGTCGCCTCGCGACGACATCGCCATGGCCATCAACTCCCGGATCGCGCGCAGCCAGCAGCAGCTTCATATCCATATCGATTGCGTGGCGCCCGATGTCCGCCAGGCCCTGGCCGCCCATCAGAACGAGATCGGCGACATTGGACGCGGCTGCGGTTCGACCTGATGGGCCAGCGCTATCGCGCCATCAAGCTGGAAGGCGCCGAGCTTGGCGATCGTGACCCTTTCAAGCTGCTCTACCAGGCCAGCGCCCGCGCCAGGGCCGACATGGGCGCGGAGACCCTGGTGGTGGTCGGCGCCACGTTCGCCGACGGCGCCCCCGGCTTCTACCTCCTCAGCGACCGCGCCGATCCCGCCACCGGCGACAGCGGCGCGGGGGAAGACCTGATGGATCATGGGTGCGCGGTGTTGAGAGGCGGCAAACCCACCCTGCCGGATTAGAACCGGGGAGGCCTCCGCCCCAACGCTGCGAAGTAATCGGGAGCCGCAAGGCGCGCCCGAGTCGAGCCTGTTTCGACCGAGATGAGGAAGGAAGACTTCAGGCCAGCGCCAACCCATGACCGCCGGCCGTTCGGCCATCGGCTGGCGAGGCCAGGGTCGTCGCGAATCCACCGAGAGCGCTGGCATGGGCGTCGTGCTGCGCCGCCGCCTCGGCGACGATGCCGGCCATGGCCTGCGCAAACGGAACGGCGCCCGTCGGACTTCGGACGCCTTCCGCGGGCAAGGTGACGGCGCGGGCCAGCGTATCGGTGTTGACGACCACCTTTGCGCTGATCGTGTAGGCGCCGGTGAATCCGCTCGGGTCGCTGATCTCGACTTCATAGGCGCCGGTTGTATCGGCGGTGAACGTCGTCGTACCCGTGGCGGCCGCCAGGCTCTGGGGCAGGACGGTGACCGCGCTGTCGACCGCCAGCGACGCCAGGCCGACGTAACATACCGCCGCCGAGTCGAGACCGGTGGTGGTGAAGGTGTAGGTCTTGCCAGCCGTCAGGTTGATCTTGAACCAGTCGGTGTCGCCGACGGCCTGCATCGTGGCCTTGTCGGTTTCCCCCACCGCGAGCCTCACGCCCCGGGTCAAGGTGTAAGTGTTGGCGACCTTGGTGGCGCTACGGGCGTAGGCGCCGGTACGGCCGCTGGCGTCGCTGACGGAGAACTCATAGGCGCCGTTAGTGTCGGCGGTGAAGGTGAGCATCCCGTCCGAACTCGGCAATACCGCCTCGCGGACATCCACCGGCCTGTCGCCAGCCAGCGCGGATGGGACGATCTGGTAGAGCGCAAGGGCGTCCAGGCCCGTGGTCTTGAATGTATAGGTCTCGCCCGCCACCAGGTAGATCCTGAACCAGTCGGTGTCGCCGGCGGCCTGCATCGTGGCCTTTTGGGCGTACCCGTTCGCGGCCATCTCTGCGTGCTTGGCCAAGGTGAAGTTGTTGGTGACCTTGGTGGGGCTGACGTCGTAGGCGCCCCTATAGCCATTTGGATCTGACGCCGAGAACTCATAAACGCCGGTCGCGTCGGCGGTGAAGGTGACCACGCCGGTGTCGCTGCCTGACGCCTGAACGGTGACCGGTCGGTCGATGGCCTGGCCCACAGGGACGATGTCGTACTGCGCGCCCGCGCCAAGGCGTGTGATCCTGAAGTTATAGGTATCGCCGGCGGTCAACGAGACCTTGAACCAGTCGGTGTCGCCGGGCGCCTGCATCGTCGCCTTGTCGACGCCGCCCACCGCCAGCTTCACACCATCGGCCAGCGCATAGGTGTTTGTGGCCACGGCCGCGGTGAGCGTGTAGGCGCCGGTGTGTCCGCTCGGATCTGTCGCCGAGAACTCATAAACGCCGGTCTTGTCGGCGGTGAAGGTGACCCATCCATTCGAGCTCGGCAAAGCGGGCGGCCGCACGGTGACCGCCACGTCAGTCGCCGCGGCCGCCGGCACGATATCGTACTGCGCCTCTTCATCGAGGCCAGCGGTCCTGAAAGTGTAGGTCTTGCCCGCGGTCAGGCTGATCTTGAACCAGTCGGTGTCGCCGGCGGCCTGCATCGTGGCCTTGTCGGTTCTTCCTACCGCGAGGGTGACACCGTCGGCCAAGGTGTAAGTGTTGGCGACCTTGGCGGCGCTGATGGTGTAGGCGCCGGTGAAGCCGCCGTAGTCGGCGGCCGAGAATTCATAGGCGCCGGTGGTGTCGGCCGTGAAGGTGATCTCGCCGTTGGCGCTCGGCAGGCCCGTCGCTACTACCGTCACCGGCAGGTCGGCGGCCGCCGCCTGCGGGACGATGTCATAGAAAGTCAACGGGGCGAGGCCGGAGGTCTTGACCGTGTAGGCGTCACCAGCGGTGAGATCGAGCTTGAACCAGTCGGTGTCGCCGGCGCCCTGCATGTTTTCGGCGGTCACGATATTCCTCCGGAGGTTGGATCACTGGCCTCATTGTCTGTGGCCGGAGCGTCTTCAGCGCCGATGTCGCCAAGGGGAGCCTTTAATTGCTATGGTCTCATGGGTAATCGCTCGAATCAATCCGGCAGCCGCCAATCCTGATATTCTAGCGGTTCGGCCAACGGTGCGCCTTGACACGAATTGATCCTGGCTGAGCGGAAGGTGACTGATGGCGCCACGGCGGGTGTGGCTAAGAGTGCGCTGTCCACCCGTCCCAGAGATTCTGAAGGCCCGCTTCTCGGCATTTCGCCGGAGCCCGGAATGGCTCGCCGCATGCCCGTCAGGGGCGCTGCGGCAATGGCCGGATTCCCCTCGAAGCGCTCATTGCAGAGAGTGAATATTGGACTCTGGCGGCAATCAGGGGCGATCGATCGGATGGTCTGTTAAAACTTCGGCCCCGATCGGAAAGACACTCCCGTCCGGCGTCTGCTCCTGCCCGGGCCGGATGCTCTTGGGGCAAGCGCCTTTGTAGACCCACACGGAATGCCGGGTGAGCAGTGTGCCCGCCGGCAACTGCCCTTCAGCCCGGCTGAGAACACGCCAATCATCCATGGTGAAGCTGGACCCGCTTTCGCCCGAGACAGCGAACCCAGACCTCCCGGGCCTGCAGCGTACCCCGCCCACATGGAAGCCGTCAGGACGGCGAACCGTCGTCCAGCGATCGCACTCGCCTGGCCGGTCCCGATCTTGGACGAAGAGCGGGTGTTGGGCATCGGATAGTTTGTCGAAACATTCGAGGAAGACGACCGGCTGAGGGAAATAAGAACGGGTCAAGGTGAGCTGCCACAACCCCGCCTTGCGGCTCGGCGGCTCCCCACGAAATGCGCGGATCGTGTTCTCGATCCTGTCACAGGCGATCAGCGAAATCCCCGCGAAAACCACCAGAAGAACCGTTCGCATTCGCATCCCCACCCACAGCGCGAAGTTACCCCATGCGTTCGCTCGGCGCTACTGAAGGCGCGCCCAAGGCCAGTCGGGCGGCGCCACTTGCCACCCAGCCCAAAGCAGCCCTCGCGCAATGATGATCCTCCAGACGGGGCGGTACGAGCGGTAGGCGCCTCAGACCTTGACGAACCGCAGCGTCATCCGGTCGCTCTCGCCGATCGCGACATATTTCGCCGCGTCATAGCCCGCCGGCGTCGGCTGGGTCTTGGTATGGTTGCGTAAGGTAGGCGGCAAGGTCCAGACGCCGAAGGGATAGTCCTTGGTGTCCTTGGGGTTGGCGTTGATCTCGGCGCTGGCGGCGAGCTTGAACCCGCCCTTCTCCACCGCCGAGGTCAGCCAGGCGGTCGAGACATAGCCGTCCTTGGCCTGATCGACCATCGGCCGGGGATCGGCCCGGTGCTCCTCCACCGCCAGTATGCCGCCCGGCTTCAAGACGCCGCGAAAATCGGCCATGAGCCTTTTCCACCAGCCCCGGCGTCCACATCCAGTCGTGAATGTTGCGCGCGGTCAGCACCAGGTCGGCCGAGCCGGCCGGCGCCAGCGGCCCCGAAGTGGCGTCGAAGGTCGTCGCGGTGATCTGGCCCCAGACCGCGGCGTCGGCGTATTTCGCCGCGAAGGCCGCCGGATCCTCGCCCACCGCGCCGATGTAGTGGCCGCCGGTGGCCTTGAGATAGGGGGCCAGGATCTCGGTCCAGTAGCCGCCCGAAGGATCGATCTCCACCACCGTCATCCCTGGCGCCAGGCCCCAGAACGCCAGGCTTTGCGCCGGATGCCGATAGGGATCGCGGGCCTTGTTCTTGGCGCTCCGCTGCGGCCCATCGATCGCCGCCGCCAGCGCCGGCCCCGGATCGGCGCGGACGGCGAGCGGCAGAGCGGCCAGCGCCAGGGCGCTCGAAGCCAGGGTGAATTCACGACGGTTCATCGGTGATGCTCCAAGGGGATCGCCCGTCTTACCATCTCTGCTGGAGCGTGAGGGAGGCAATCCTCGTTGCTTTCTTCTCCGTGTGGGAGAACAGCTTTCCGCCGAGGTCGTATCCAGGACCGAGCCAGGAGCCCCTTCATGCGCTTTGCAACGACCGCAGCGTTCGCCCTCTGCATGACCACACTCGCCGCCGTCCCCGCCCTGGCCCTCACGGCCGACGAGGCGGCGATGAAGAAGGTTCTGGACGACAGCGCCCAGGCCTGGAATCACGGGGACATCAAAGGCTTCGTGGCCATCAGCTATGAGCGCTCTCCCACGACGGTCTATCTGACCGCCCAGGGACCGGTGATGGGCTATGACGCCATCGAGAGTCTGTATACGCAACGCCGGGCGAAGCGCGCCGGCGGCTCCGGAACCCTCTCCACCGGAAACCTGCAATTCAAGCCTCTCTCGCCCGACTACGCGATCGTGTATGGCGACTACCGCCTGGTGTTCGACGGCGCCGGCAAGCCGGCCTCAGGCGCCTTCGATCTGGTCTTCCATAAAGGGGATCAGGGTTGGAAGATCGTCAGTGATCACACCAATTGAGCGACCCGCTTTTCCACGGGCTTGACGCACCCTTGATCAATAGACGACGCTTCGGGCCTCGATGACGAACTGGTCGACCAGGGTCTGCCGCTGGGCCTCGGTGAGGCCGCTCGCCTTGGCCGCGACCGGGCAATAGGCGGCGATGAGATAGTTCATGATCTCGGCCGGCTCGACGCCTGGATGTTCCTGGCGAAGACCTTCGACGATCTCGCGGATCTTCTGTGGATCGTGGCCAGCGGCCAGAGCCGTGGAGAGTATGGCGATATCCCCCGGCGTCTCCGCCAGCACGCCCGGCTTCGCCAAGGGCTGGGGCCGCGGACACTCGAGCGCGGCGGCCGACCCGGCGAGCGCCGCGGCGGCGCCCAAGGTCAGAATCAAGCTCCTCCGGGCCATTCAGGGATACGCCAGCGAGGGATAGAAATCCGCGCCCCGGCCCTCGGGCGTCATGTCGAGAATGGTCCACAAGGGCGCGAGGTCGGGCGCGCCGCGCGGGTCCTGGCCCGGATCGCTCTCCATCATCTCCTGCGTCCAGAAGTGCCGGATCTGGCCACCCGCGCGGGTGAACACCGTCGGCCCGCCAGGATCCAGTCCGCCGTCCGGCGCGCCGCCGTAGTCCCGCGTGAAATCATCGCCGATGGCGCTGGCGAGCCGAAGGTTCTTCCACCGGCGTTCCGTCTTGACCGCGATCAGCCGCTCCAGCGGCGAGCGCGCCACCACCACAAGCGTGGCCCGCTGGGCGACGTCGTCGGCGTTGCCGTCCCAGGCGTCCAGCAAGTTGGTGCACATCGGGCACGGCGTCTTCCGCTCGGGGCCGAACATATAGTTGTAGACCACCAGGGTCTCCTTATCGCCAAACAGGCCGGCCAGATCGCTTGGCCCGTCCTCGGTCTCGAACCGATAGTCGCGGGTGACCACGCCCCCCGGCGGCAGCGCCCGACGCTGGGCCGCCACCCGCTCGATATGCCGGCGCAGCTCGATCTCCTCGATCAGCAGCGCCTGGCGCGCCGCCCGATAGTCGGCGCTCTCGCCGGGCATGCGAATGGGATTTTCGCCGGCCAGCTGATCGGCGGGGATCAGGGTCTCGGTCTTGGCGTCCATGAAGGCTCTCCAATGGCGGCGCGTCCGTTGAGAGAAGACAAACCCCGGAGCGGCCCGCTGTCAAATCCCCGCCGCCGCTAAGCGGGGTCAACGGTGTTCATACGGGTCCGCGGAAATGCTATGATGGCCCCATGAGCGACGCTGTCGGCCCTGGCGATCTGGTTCTCTGCGTCAACGCCGCCCCGAACCATGCCACGGGCCGGCCGGTGCCCCTGCGGGCCGGAGAGACCTACCGTGTCGTCGCGGTCATGGAATGGGCCTGCCCATGCGGACGCTCCGACGCCCTGCTGGATGTCGGCGTCGACTACGCCTGGTGCCAGACACGCTTTCGTCTTCTGCCCAAGCCCAAGGCCGAGACCAAGACGCGCCGCGTCTCGGCGCCCAAGGAGAAGGAGACGGTTCGCTGAACCGCCGGCCATGGGTGGCCCGAACGCCTCGCCCCACCCCTCGCCTATTTCGGCGCGTTGCGTAATCGGATAGCGCGTGAGCCGTCAGCTTCCCTCGCCTTCAGGGAGCGGCGCCCGTCGCGTGGAGCTTCACCTTATGCTGGCCTGTTACACCGATCGCCTTAGCGTGCGGCCCGGCGAGCGCTTCACCCTGCACGCCAGCGCCGTCCACGGCCCGTGCCGGCTTGAGATCGCCCGCGTCGGGGCGGCGCGAACCGTCGCGCTGACCAAGGACGGTCTCGATATCGGCGACCATCCGGTCCCCGACCACGCCGACCGCGACGGCTGCGCCTGGCCGGCGGCGATCGAGATCCAGGTCGGCGACTGGGCCAGCGGCTACTACGATATCGAGCTCACCGACCGCGCCGGCGAGGCGACGCACCATTTCGTGGTCGTCAAGCCGCCGCTGGGCAGGCCCACCGCCAAGGCCGCCTTCGTGCTCGCCACCAACACCTACCATGCCTACAACTGGTGGGGCGGGGCCAACGCCTACGCCGACGTCACCGCCCTGATGAGCCGGCGCGCCGATCTCCCAACGGCGATGTCGAACGCCATCGGCGTGCTCTCCACCCTTCGCCCCTTCCCCCAGATGCTGATCGCCCCGCCGGCGGATGTGCCGCGCCTGGTGAACCTCCGGCGGCGGGGGTTCGAGGAGCGTCCCTGGGCGGGGAATCGCGACTGGCCGCGCCGGCGCGAGCTTTCGCCCTATGACAATTCCGCCGGCTTTCTCAACAAGTGGGAGCATCGCTTCGCCGCCTGGGCCGAGGGCGAGAGCGTGGCGCTGGACTATTTCACCGACCGCGATCTGGAGACCGATGCCGGCGTTCTGGAGGGATACGCCGCTGTCGCTCTCGTCGGCCACAGCGAATACTGGTCGGCGCCCCAGCGGGACGCCATCGAAACCTTTGTCGATGGCGGCGGCCACCTGGCGATCTTTTCCGGCAACACCGCCTTCTGGAAGGTGCGCTTTGAGAACGACGGCGCCCGGTTCATCTGCCACAAATGGAAGGGCTTCGAGGCCGATCCGGCCGCCATCGACAAGCCGTCGCTCGGAACCCACCTTTGGTCGCACAAGGCCTTCGCCCGGCCCGAGGCGTCGATCACCGGCCTCACCTTCCTCTTCGGCGGCTACCATCGCCTGGGCCTCTGCGTGGCCCGCGGCGCCGGCGGCTACACCGTCTATGACGAGACCCACTGGGCCCTGGCCAGCGCCGACCTCTTCTATGGCGACCAGATCGGCGCCGACTTGCCGCTGCTGGGTTATGAGAACGACGGCTGCCGCTTCCGGTTCGGCGACGATGGCCGTCTGGCCCCAGTCGCCACGCTCGGCGTGCCTGAGGATCTGCAGATCATCGCCATCGCCCCCTGCGCCTTCGGCGAGGAGAGCGGCCGCGGCTACGCCCCGATCATCCCGCCGGAGAACCTGCCGATCATCGCGCGCGAGGTGTTCGGTGAGGAAGGCGCGGCGGCCGAGGACCGGATCCTGCGCGGCCACGCGGTGATGGCCTCATTCCGGCGCGGCCAGGGCGAGGTCTTCAACGGCGGCACCACCGAATGGGCCCACGGCCTCGCCGCCCACGACCCCTTCGTCGAAACCATCACCCGCAACGTGCTGAGACGGTTCGGGGCCTATTAGGTCCCTACCACCACCACTTGCGTTATCCCGGATGGAGCGCCGCCCTCTCGCGGCGCGGAAGTCCGGGATCCAGGGGCCACATTCAGCGTGCATTGAAACCGCGTGATGTCTGCACCCTCGGCCCCCTAAAACGTCTCCGCCCACGGCCGCAGGTCGAGCTCCAGGGTCCAGGCGCTGCGGTGCTGGTGGTGCAGCATCCAATAGGCCTCGGCAATCGCGTCGATATCGAGCATGCCGTCGAGGCCGCGCCGGTCGGCGAGTTCAGGGAAGGCGCTCATCAGGCGCTCGCCGGCGATGCCGCCGTCGATGACAACATGGCCGACGTGGATTCCCTGGGGGCCGAACTCGCGCGCGAGGCTCTGGGCCAGGGCGCGCAAGGCCGCCTTGGCCGCGGCGAACGGCGCGAAATTGGCCTTGCCGCGCAGGCTGCCCGAGGCGCCGGTGAAGATCAGCGTGCCGCCGCCGGCCTCCAGCAAGGCGGGGATCGCCGCCTGGGCGGTCTGGAAGCCGCCCAGCGCATGCTCACGCCAATGCTGCTCGAAGCGCTCTTCGGTGACCTTCAGGAACGGCGCCGGCATGTTGCTGCCGGCGTTGTGCACCACCACCGCCAGGGTGCCGAGGGCCTTCCCGGCCTCGACGAACCGGCGCGCGTCGTCGGCCTTGGAGGCGTCGCCGACCACCGAAACGACCCTGGCGCCGGCCGCCTCCAGCTCCGCCGCGGTGGCGGCGAGTTTCGCTTCGTTGCGACCGGCGATCGCTACCGGCCAGCCCTCGCGGGCGAACCGTCGCGCCACCGCCGCGCCGACGCCTCGCGAGGCGCCGACGCCCACGACCAGAATGCTCGCCCCGCCGGCAGCCATCGCTCGGTCCTTCCAGCCAAAGCTTTGACATAGGAACGCCCGGGGCTGGTTGTCATGGGCGAGCGCGAGATTACCGAGGCTTAACTGGCGTCACGGCGCGGGATCGCTCACCCTGCCCGCTCGGTCGATCGGGCCGAGACCTCAGGGGTTCTTCATGCGCCTATCCGCCTTCTTGCTCGCCAGCGCCCTCGTCGCCGGCGGCGCCCACGCCCAGGATCCCGCCGCGATCCTCGCGGCCAACGAGGCCGCCACCGGCGGCGCGGCCTGGGACGGCAAGGCCGCGGTCGAGGTCGCCTACGCCTATTCCGGCCAGGGCATGACCGGCGTGACCGGCTCGATCTACGATCTGACCACCGGCGCCTTCGTCGATAGCCAGCAGTTGGGCCCGGTCGGCGGCGTCAACGGCTTCGATGGCCGAGAGGCCTGGATGAAGGACATGTCCGGCGCCGTCACGCCCGAGGGGGGCGGCGATGCGCGCCAGCTCGCCGTCAACGAGGCCTATCGCGACGCCAACCTCTGGTGGCGGCCGGACTTCGGCGGCGCCAAGGTCGTCCTGCTGGCGCCCAAGATCGATGGCGGCAAAACCTACGACGTCCTTTCGATCACGCCCGTGGGCGGCAAGGCCTTCGAGGCCTGGTTCGACGCCCAGACCCACCTTCTGGCGCGGACCGTCGAGCCCCAGGGCGCCCGCGTGCTGACCACCTTCTACAGCGACTATCGCCCCTTTGACGGCGCGCTGATCGCCGGCGAGCAGGTGAGCGATGATGGCTCGGGCGAACAGTATCGCCAG
Source organism: uncultured Alphaproteobacteria bacterium (assembly GCA_963817995.1). Lineage (GTDB taxonomy): Bacteria > Pseudomonadota > Alphaproteobacteria > Caulobacterales > Caulobacteraceae > Acaudatibacter. The sequence continues at coordinate 110,423 of CAWFQJ010000005.1, read as the reverse complement.
ACCCAGACCCTGACCGAGGCGAAGTTCGTCCCGGCGCGGGCCGCCGACGCCTACGCCGCGCCCAAATGGACCAACACCGACTCGCGGATCGCCAACCAGGACGGCCGCACCACCGTGCCGTTCCAGCTGATCAACAACCACATCTACGCGCCGGTGAAGGTCAACGGCAAAGGGCCCTATCTCTTCATCTTCGATACCGGCGGCCAGGATCTGCTGACGCCGGACACGGCCAAGGCCCTGGCCGTGGCCTCGCAGGGGGCCGCCGCCGGCGGGGGGGCCGGCGAAGGGGTGGTCGACGTCGGCTTCTCCAAGGGCGTGACCTTCCAGATCGGCGATCTGTCGATCAAGGACCAGACGATCGCCGTGGTGCCCTTCGAGGCCGCTCCGGTCGAGGGGTTCGACGAGCAGGGCATGATCGGCTTCGAGGTGTTCCGCCGCTTCGTCACCCAGATCGACTACAACAAGGGGACGCTCACCTTTATCGACCCGGCGACGTTCAATCCCAAGGATGCCGGCACGCCGGTTCCCTTCGCTTTCTACAACACCATCCCGCAGGTGAAGGGCAGCTTCGAGGGTATCCCCGGCGCCTTCGATATCGACACCGGCTCGCGCGTGGAGCTGACGCTCACCAAGCCCTTCGTCGCCGCAAACGGCCTGATGGCCAAGCATCCCAAGGGCGTTTCGGCCGTGGACGGCTGGGGCGTGGGCGGCCGCTCGACCTCATATGTCACCCGCGCCGCGACCCTGACCCTGGGCACGGTGAAGATCGACAATCTCGTGGCCGGCTTTGGCTTGCAGTCCAAGGGCGCCTTCGCCGACCCCAGCTACGCCGGCAATGTCGGCTCGGGCCTCCTGAAACGGTTCGTGGTCACCTTCGACTACGCCAACCGGATCATGTATCTGAAGGCGCTGCCGGCCCCGACGCCCGATGCGGCCACCTTCGATCGCGCCGGCTTCTGGATCAACACCTCGACCAAGGGCTTCAAGATCGTCGATCTCACCGCCGGCGGCCCGGCCAGCGCCGCCGGCCTCAAGGTCGGCGACGAGATCACGGCGGTGGACGGCGCCCCGGCGAACACGGTGCAGATCAGCGACCTGCGCATGCGCTTGCGCAACGATCCGCCCGGCACGGTGGTGAAGCTGTCGGTCGCCTCCCCCGCCGGCGACCGCGACGTGGCAATCACTCTGAAGGATCAGATCTGACCGCGAGTGTCGCCCGGCGCCCCCGCCGGGCGTCGACACCCCCGGGGCCATCATTGCGCCCGCCGCCGCCGCGGGCTAACGGCCTGCCATGTCTGGCCCGGACCTCACGCCTCGCGCCCGTCCCCAGCAGGCGCGAAGCCAGGCGACCCTGGAGCGTCTGCTTCTGGTGAGCGCCGAGTTGCTGGAAGAGGTCGGCGTCAATGGCTTCAACACCAATCTTCTGGCGCAAAGGGCCGGGGTCTCCGTCCGGGCGATCTATCGCTACTTCCCCAACAAGTGGTCCATCCTGGTGGCCATGGCCGAACGCGCCGGCGCGCTCGAACGCACCTGGATCGGCGACCTGAGACATCATTCCGAGGGCGATCTGCGGGCCAATGTCGATCGCGCGATCGACGGCTATTTCGAGGCGGCCAGGCGGCTTCCCGGCTACGCCGCCCTGCGCGCCGCCAGCCAGGCCTCTCCGGAGCTTCGCGAGGTTGACGACCGCACCAATCGCGCTTTGCAGGCGGACCTGGCCGCGGGCCTGCGGGCGTTCGGCGTCGATGTCGACGAAGAGGCGCTTGGCGCCCTGTGCCTGGTCATCATCGAGACTTCCAATCGCCTGCTGGACATCGCCTTGCAGGCCAAGCCGCGCGAGGCGGCCCTGGTGGTGGCGGAACTGAAGAAGATGCTGGTCGGCCTGCTGCGCCAATATATCGGCGAGTGACGGGCCGACGCGTCAGGCCGGCGCGGCGAGCAGGTTGTAGGGATCCAGGCCCCTGGCCTTCATGCGTCGGTGCGAGGCCTCGTACTGCACCGGTCGGGCGATGCCCATTCTGGCCCGGGCCGTCTCGAGCGGCTCGGCGAGCAGGGCGGCCACGTCCTGTTCATAGATCTTCGCCGCGGCGGCGCCGTGCCGTCGCGCTTCGCTGACGGCGCGAAACACCGGCGCGTCGATCTTGAGGCTGGTGGTCATCTCCAGGGCCCCCAGCCAGGCGATGATCCACTCGGTCCGGTCGGCATACTGGTTGCTGGTGAAGCCCAGCACGCACTGTTCGCCCAGCGCGTCGCGGCCATAGCCAGTGAGGATGTGGGCCAGATCGTGCAGATCGCGAAGCCGATCGACGAACCATTGGATCTGATCGGGATGGCGTTCCACGCCCGGCACGGTGCTGGCCTCCACCAGGCCGGCGGCGGAGAGCCCTTCGCGGCGCATGAAGGCGACATAGGCCTGAGCGACGCTGCCCTCCGGCATGGCCAGCAGCCGGTCGTGGTCGTCCAGCAGGTCGGGCAGATACGGCTCGGCGGCCATCAGCGCCTGTCCCCTCGGGCTCTGGCAGAACGCCTCGGTAAGGCGCCGGTGACGCCGGCTGGTCAGGCACTCGCCCATGTAGAAGACCTGAGCGGTGTCCTCCTTGTCGGCCACCAGCCGCCGGAAATGGCTAAAGGCCGTGAACGGACGAAACCTGTCCGCCGGGCGGGATGGCGCGCGAAGGGGAGCGATGGAGGCCATGGCGGCGATCTTTCCGGTTCGAATGGGCCGAAGCGCTAGAATGTATGTAATCGCTTCCATTTTATCCGTCAACCGGCGCGGAGGGCCAACAACCTCCCCACTGAGCCCTCCGATGTGCGACATCGTCGGCGCCTTGATTCCCCCCCGGATACGACCGCCCATCCCATGGACCTGACCACCACCTCAATCGCCGCCGGGGTTCTCCTGGCGCTGGGCGTCTTCTTCGGCTGGCGCGGCGCGATCCAGCCAGACCTGACCAAGGAACCGCGCCTCATCCCCTACCGCTTCCTTATGGTCCTGAGTTTCGGCCTCCTGCTGGCCGTAGTCGCCCACCTGGTGACCTTTCTGGGCCCAAAGACGCCGTGAGCCTCAGAGGTCGATCCGCCATCTCAGCGCCTCGGCCCCGCCATAGGCCTCCAGCTTGCGGAAACGCTCCACAAGCCGCCCGCCATTGGCCAGGATCACCTTCTGCGAAGGGATATTGTCGGGATCGGTGGTCAGAGTGAGGAAGGGCAAGCCCAGGGCGCGCGCCTCGGGAAGAAGCCGCGCCAGAGCCAAGGTCGCGTAACCCCTGCCCCGCTTCCAGGCCGTGACGGCATAGCCCACATGGCCCAGCACATGGGACGGCAGTTCGCCGCCACCTTCCGGCGCCCATCGCAGGCCGATCTGGCCGCAGAACGCGCCATCCCACATCCATCGGTGGAAACCCGGCAGGCGCCGCACGTTGGTTCCGTCCGGCAGGGTGACGTCGCCGGCCTCGGCGCGGGGATCGTCGGCGGTGGCGAGGTAGGCGGCCGGGTCATCCTCGATCGCCGCCAGGATCCGGCGCGCGGTGGCAGCCCCGCCGATATTATCCGGTGACCAGCCGCGCCGCAGGGCGTCGACGAACCCCGCGAGGTGTTCCAGGTCGGGCTTGATCAGGCGAAAGACGCCGGCCTCAACCTTCGACATCGGTGCTGGGCCGATCGGTTCCCTCGACGAGCTCATCGTGCCAGCCGCCCGCCTCGTCCTCCCAGGATATGCCCACGGTGTCGCCGCTGACCCGCTGTTCGCCGGCGGCGCGCTCGGCCGCGCGCCGCGCCGCGTCGTGTGACGGAAACGTCTCCGAGAACACCCCGTCGGCCTTGTAGGCCCAGCCGCCGTCGTGGCGGACGATGTGGTAGGTCAGATGGGCCATGGTCGGTTTCCTTCGGGCTCGCCGCCACCATGGCGGAAAGCCACGCGCCTAGGCAATGGCCGTCAGCCTTGCCGGATCGAAAGGCGCCAGGACAGGGGGCGCCGCCTCGCCCAGCGCCAGGCTCGCCACCGCCTCGCCGATCGCCGCCGAATGCTTGAAGCCGTGGCCAGAACAGGCCGAGACCACGATCACCCCCTCCCGCCCCGGATCTCGGCCAATGACGAACCGGCTTTCCGGCGCGGTGGTGTAGACGCAAGCCTCGGAGCGCAACCACGCCGGCGGCAGCCCCCCGATCCGTCCCTCGACATGCCGCGCGTGGATCGCCAGGGCCTCCTCGCGGCTCGCGGTCCGGTCCAGATCCTCCGGCGTCGCGGTGGCGACATCGAACTGTTCGGAGGCGATTTTCACGCCCGTCGCGCCGGGAATTATCGGAAATCCATAGAACCAGTCCCCCGGCGTTTGGCCATGAAGCCAAATGAACACCGGAAAGCACTCCGGTGCGAACGCCGATGCATCGTCCGGCGCGAACCAATGTTGCGTCTGGCGATGCAGAATGAGCCGCTCGTCGTAGACCCCGCCCAGCAGCCCCGGCGCCCAGGCGCCGGCCGCCACCACCACCCGCGCCGCCTCATAGCGAGCCTTGTCGGTGACCACCGCGACGCCGCCGGCGATCGGCTCGATGTCGGTCACCGCCTCCCCCAGCCGCCGGCGCGCCCCCAGCCGCTCGGCCAGGGCCAACTGGGCGGCGATGCACCGCTCCGGATAGAGCAGCCCGGCGCCCGGCTCGAAATAGGCCGTCTCGTCCTCGCCGACCCGAAGCTCGGGGAATCGCGCCCGCGCCTCGGCCGCGCTCAGCACCTCATGGCCAATGCCGAAAGCCTTCGCGGCGGCGATAGTGCGTTGAAGAAAATGATGTTTTCCGTGATGGGCGGCGCCCAGATCCAGCGGGCTGATCAGCAGGGCGCCGCAGTTCAACATCAGGCGCTCGCCGCTTTGCGCCTCAATCTCGCGCCACAGCTCGTGGGCGCGCAGGGCCAGCGGCACATAGTCCTCGCCCTCGCCGATGGCCTGGCGGGTGATGCGGGTCTCGCCGTGGCTAGAGCCCTGGTCGTGCGGCGGGTGATGGCGGTCGATGCCGATCACCGACGCCCCTCGCCTGGCGGCCTGATAGAGGGTGGCGGCCCCGGCGGCGCCGAGGCCCACGACGATCACATCGGCGCGCTCGCTCACTCTTCTAGACTCAGGAGCGTCGCGTTCCCGCCGGCCGAGGTGGTGTCCACCGTCCAGGTCCGCTCGACGCAGAAGCGCGGCAGATAATGCGGGCCACCGGCCTTCGGCCCGGTGCCGGAAAGGCCTTCTCCGCCAAAGGGTTGCACCCCGACCACCGCGCCGATCATCGAGCGGTTGACGTAGAGGTTCCCGACCTTCGCCCGCGCCCGCACCGCCTCGGCTGCAGCCCCGATCCGGGTATGGACGCCCAGCGTGAGGCCAAAGCGTGAGGCCATCACCTCATCGACCGTCTCGTTCATCGCCCCGGCCTTCCAGGTCACAACATGGAGGACAGGTCCGAACACTTCGACATCCAGGTCAGCCACCCGATCGAGCCGGATCAGCGTCGGGGCGACGAAGGTCCCCGTCCCCAGGTCAGACGGCACGGGCCTAGTGTGGATAATCCGATCCTTCCACCTCGCCAGATGAGCCTCGATCCGATCCCTGGCGGCCGCGTCGATCACCGGCCCGACGTCGGTGGCCGGATCGGCCGGATCGCCAACGACGATTTCATCCATCGCGCCTTTGAGCATCTCCAACGTCGCCTCGGCGATGTCCTCGTGTAGGCACAGAAGTCGCAGGGCGGAGCAGCGCTGGCCCGCGCTCAGAAAAGCAGAGGTGATCACATCGGCGACCACCTGCTCGGGCAGGGCGGTGGAATCGACCAGCATGGCGTTGAGGCCGCCGGTCTCGGCGATGAGCGTGGCCAACGGTCGCGTCTCATCCTCCAGCAGCGATCGGGCGATGCGCCGGCCGCTGGCGGTGGATCCAGTGAAGGCGACGCCGGCCACGCGCGGATCGGCCACCAGGGCCGCGCCCACCTCAGGGCCGCCGGGGACGAGGTGCAGCACCTCGGGCGGCACGCCGGCCTCAAGAGCGAGGCGCACCGCCGCGGAGGCGATCAGCGGCGTCTGCGGCGCCGGCTTGGCGACCACGGCGTTGCCTGCGGCCAGGGCGGCGGTGATCTGGCCGAGGAAAATCGCCAGCGGGAAGTTCCACGGGCTGACGCAGGCGAAAACGCCGCGGCCTGCCAGGGAAAGCTCGTTCAACTCGCCCGTCGGCCCTGGCAAGCGCAGCGGCGAGGCGTGGTGGCGCGCCTGGGCGGCATAGTAGCGGCAGAAGTCCGTCGGCCTCGCGCACTTCGCCCAGTGCGTCGGCCAGGGTCTTGCCGGCCTCCCGCGACGCCAGCGCCATAAGCGGTTCGCGATCGCGCTCGAGCAAGTTCGCCAGGCGATCCAAGATCGCCGCGCGGGCCTCCCAGGACCGCGCGTTCCAGGCGCCCTGGGCGGCGACGGCCATGTCGACCGCGCGGGTCACATCCGCCGGCGTCGCCTCGACCACATGCCCGGCCACTCGGCGGTGATCCGCCGGATCCAACACCTCGCGCCCAGCGCCCCCTTTCTCCACGCCACCGATGATCGGCGCGGCGCGATGGGGCCGCGCCCAGGCCTCGGCCATGGCGCTCGTCAGCCCGGCCATCACGGCGCCATCGGATAGATCGAGGCCGGCCGAATTGCGCCGCTCCGGTGCGAAGAGATCGGCCGGCGCCAGGATCGCCGGGTGCGGCGTAAGGCCCGTGGCCCTCGCCTCCTCAACCGGATCGGCCAGCAGTTCCGCGTCGCTGACATGCTCGCTGGCCACCTGATGGACGAAGCTGGTGTTGGCCCCGTTCTCCAGCAGGCGGCGGACGAGATAGGCCAGGAGATCGCGATAGCCGCCCACCGGGGCGTAGACGCGCACGGCGACGCCGCTCGCGGGCCATCAGCCCCTCATAGAGCCCATCGCCCATGCCGTGCAGGCGCTGGAATTCGAAATCGCGCCGCGTCTCCGGCCCATTCCATCACGGTGGCGACGGTCAGGGCGTTGTGGGTGGCGAAGGCGGGGATAGATGCCGTCGTCGCCGCCAGCAGCGCGCGGGCGCAGGCCATGTAGCTGACGTCCGTCGCCGATCTTGCGGGTGAACACCGGATAGTCGGCAAGGCCGCGCTCCTGCGCCGCGCTTGATCTCGGTGTCCCAGTAGGCGCCCTTGACCAGGCGGACCATCAGCCGCCGCCCGGTGGCGCCGGCCAGAGCGCTCGGCCCAGCCGATCACCGCCGGCGCGCGGCGCTGATAGGCCTGCACCGCCATGCCCAGCCCGTCCCAGCCGCCGAGCGACGGATCGCGCGCGGCGCCGTCGATGATGTCGAGCGACATCTCCAGCCGCTCGGCCTCCTCGGCGTCCACCGTCAGGCCGACGCCGGCGGCCTTGGCCAGGCGCGCCAATCTCGATGAGGCAGGCCGGTGAGTTCCGGAACCGCCCGGCCGGCCTGCAAGGGCTCGTAGCGCGGATGCAGGGCCGAGAGCTTCACCGAAACGCTGTCGCGGGCGAACACGTCGCCGGCGCCGGCGGCCCCCGCGCCCACCGCCTTGATGGCCTCGCAGATAGGCCTCGAGATAGGCCTCGGCGTCCTTCGGCGGTGCGGGCGCCCTCGCCCAGCATGTCGAAGGAATAGCGGAAGGCGCGGTTGGCGCCGCGATCGGCGCCGCTTCAGGCGCCTCTTCGATATCGCGGCCGAGGACGAAGGCCTCGCCCATGCGCTGCATGGCGCCGGCCGACGGCCACGCGGATCGCCGGCTCGCCCAGGCGCGCGATCAAGGCGCGCAGGGCGCCGCCGCCGCTCGAGCCCTCGGTGAGCGACTGGGCGAGGATCAGGCCGAGCGTGGCGCCGTTGACCAGCACCGAGTCGGCCGCCCAGGTGAGAGCGCCAGTCGCCCTGCCCCAGCTTGTCGCGGATCAGGGCGTCGGCGGTGCCCGGATCGGGAACGCGCAGATAGGCTTCGGCGAGCCCCAGCAAGGCGGCGCCCTCGTCGCTGGAAAGCTCGTATTCCCGCAGGAAGCGGTCGATCCACCCGGCTCTGCCCGGTTCGCGCAAGGCCGTCAGAAGGCCCTGCGCCTGGGCGACGACCCGCGCGCGCTCGGCCGGCGCCAAAGCAGCCCGTTCGGCAAGCCGCTTCAACGCCTTGGGCTCGTTCAGGCGATAGAGCGGCGCGATGGCGGCGCGGGCCTCATCGAGCGGCGAGGAGTTGAGGGACATGGGCCGGGCAATAGGATAGACTGTGACGTGACGCAATTTCGCCGCGCGGCCGGAGCACCTTGTCCAGGAAGCGGTCGGCAAGAGGTCAGGGACTTGAGAGAGATGCGCGCCCTTCCCGTTGTCCTGGCCTGCCTCCTGTTCGCGCCCGGCCTCGCCGGCGCCCAGGAAGCGATCACCACGGGCGGTCATACGCCGAGCATCGCGGCGCCCACGGTCGCCGATCAGCCCCCGCTGGGGATCGACGACGATCTCGACAGCCATGACGATGGCGGGCCGCCCCTGATTGGGCCGTGCGGAAACGTCGTCCAGAGCGACGACAACGGCGCTCCCAAGACCAGCCATGCGGCCCATGGCCAGGTATGGGCCGGCGCCGGCACGGGAGGCTCATATGACGTGGGCGGTGTTGTGTGTCAGCCGGTCGGCAAGAACGGCCAGGTCACCATAGCGGTGGACAAGGGGAGCTGGGGTAGCCGGCGCTGGTAGGCTAGTCCCCCATCGCCGCCAGCAGGAGTTCCATCGCACGATGAGCAAAGGCCTCCATGTTGGCGGCGCGGTCGACGTCGCCTGTCTCCAGGGTAACCGCGATTTCCACCGGGCCGCTCACCGCCAGGCATGAGTGGCCGGCGGCGTCGCCATACGGGTTGCCGGTCGGTCCGGCGGCGCCGGTCTCGGATAGGCCCCAGGTCGCGTTGAAATTCTCGCGGGCGGTTCGCGCGAGCAGCAGGGCGTAGGGCTCGCTCGATGAGCGCATCCCCGCCACGCTCTCGCGCGTAAGGCCCAGGAGGCTCATCCGCGCCTTGCCGGTGTAGACCACCGCCCCCCCCAGGAAATAGGCCGAGGCGCCGGGCACGGCCAGCAGGGCGGCGCTGATCAGACCGCCGGACGAGGACTCCGCCACCGCGACGGTCTGGCCGGCGTCCTTGAGGCGCTGGCCCAAGGTGTCGGCGACGGGCGAGAGGCGGGTGAGCATGACGGTCGGCTCCTTTAGGGTGCGGCCGTCATACCGCAAAAACGCCCGTTCCACCGCCCCGCGACTGACTTTGGCCCCACGACTAGCTTTGCCAAAGATTGCAGACCGGAAATGTGGCGCATCTCGGCGACACAATAGACGCGATTTTTGGAACATCAATGGAACTAAAATGGAACTAAATTGCTCCTCAGCCGACTTCTGGCCTTTTTGCGTCGAAATTCTGTCACGTCGGACTTTCGCTATTGATGCGGGGGGCGGCGCGTCGTAGCTTCGCAAGGGGGGTAGATTTTCCGAAGATTTATCCTTTGCAGGGTGCGGCGGCGGCGCATGCCTCCGGCGCGTGTAAATTTTAAGTCTATGGAGAATGAATGATGACCGGACTTTGGGTCGCCCCAAGAAAATCCACGATCGCCGCCTCGCTGTTGGCGGTGACCGCCCTCGGCTATGGGAGTCTGGGCCACGCCCAGACGGTCAGCAACTCCCCGAGCTGCTCGATCCCGGCCGATGTCGCGCCAAACGGCTATCTCAAGCTGCCGCGGATGACCTTCAAGATCACCAACAATTCCAAAACGGAGGTCCTCTATCCGGTCATCTCGACCGGCGCGACGCAGCCGTCCAGCTTCTGGATGCAGGCGGGCTTCTGTGTGCCAGCCGCCCAGCTGGAGACCCGGACTTTCGCCAACAAAAATATCTTCCGACTTTATGTTAACCCGGCCAAGGGCATCGCGCCGGGAGCATCCGTTATGGTGACGCTGCCACTGTGGAGCCAATTGGCGCCTGGACCGCTGGGTACGCCCAGCGGTGATGAATACGATCAATACATCAACTGGTGGCAGGGCGGGCGCATTTCGCTGACCACCAGCAGGGGGACCATCGCCGCCAATATCGCCGCGGACAAGAAGGAGAACGCGGAGAGCGGGTTCGCCGGGCCCGTGAAGGGCAGCCCACTTGTCGAATGCGATTCCTGCGAACCCCTGGTGGTTTATCAGGCCACAGCTGATGAGTTGCCGAACCAACCCACGCAGCTGACCGAATATACGCTCGCCGCCACCGACACATCGAAATCGCCGATCGGCATCGACACCAAGATCGTCGGCTACAACATCTCCTATGTCGACTCGGCGGCGCTGCCGGTGGCGATGGGGACCTACGGCAACCCCTTTGTCGGCTGGGTCGGTTCCACCCAACCGACGAGCGAATTTCAGGCGACATTGAAGTCATTCTATGCATCCAACTACAGAGGTTGGCCCAAGTTTCGAACTTCAGCCGAGACGCCAGTGGTGCTGAGCACCAAGGCGCCCTCGACCGGCACCCTCTACGCCAACTACTCCGGCGCGAACCCCCCGACCACGGTCACAGCGCCCGGCCTCTCGTTCAATAACATGAAGGCAAACTGGAAATATTGTGTCGCCCACACGGAGAATACTGGCGAAGTCTGCAGCATAATTCGGGAAGTCAATGCTCTATTCCTAGCCAACTACTCCAGATATGTCGCTAACTACTCCAGCGAATGGGAATGCCCGGGCGTTCCCAGATCTCTGACAAGCACGAATGGTGAGAACTGGTTTCTCTCCAAGGTTTACGGTTGGGTGCCGTTCAATGAGACGCCAGCAGGTGAGCCGAACGAACCGGCGCCGAAGTGTGGCAAACCTATCACCAACGAAATCATACAGTCGACGGGGTATGACGAAGCTAAAGTCATCAAAATCTCGCACGATTACATTAGATTACAATATATGACGAAGGCTGACGGGGTGGTGAAAGGGGACGCCTTCAACCCCTATGTCCAGTTGATCCACGGCTCGACCCCGCCGAATGCTTTCCTGGGAATAAAGAGCTCCTACGCCTTTTCCATCGACGACGGCGTCGGCTTCGTGGCTTTCCCCGGCTCAGGCCTTGCCATTGCGGTCGGCGGAGCCGCCAACTTGCCGAATGTCAATCCGTTCGATCCCGGCGCCGTTGTCACCTTCGGGGGCCTTTCCGGACCTTACACCATGTTTGGCTATTGCGAGGCTGGCAGCCCGGATATCGAGCCCAATGGCGTCTGCCCGCTGATGCTCAGCACCACCGGATACATCGGTTCGCGTGGCCCGGTGCTACCCGCGGTCCGGTATCACACCACCGGAGGCACCTTGATCGTTCTGCTCGACAAAAATAACCGGAAGTATCAATTCATCATCAACAGCCTGCCGCCATTTTCCGGCACTCGGGCAAATCCTAGCAACAGCATGGTCAGCTGCGTGCCGAACGACCCCAACGGCGCTTGGTGCAAAGGCTTGGAAGGATTCACCGATCCGGTAGGGTCTCCGGACCTTCCGCCAAACCAGAACTTCCCGGCCAACTTTGTGAACCTGCCTCCGCCGCTTAAATAGGTTGAGGGTCTCGTCCGGTAACGCGGCGGATAGCAACATGCCTCCGCCGCGTCGCCGTCTCCATCCCACTCTGATCGCGGCGGCGTCCCTTACATCCTGGCTCGCCGGGCCTGTCTTTGCGCAAAGCGCCGTTGGCACGCCCGCCGATTGCCCGGGCAAGCCCAGGTTCGAAGCCTCGCCCTGCCCCGTCCTGCCGGGGGTCAAGGCGCTGGCGACAGCCCGCTGCGGTCGCCTCATCGTGCCGGAAAATCGCGCGAGGCCAAACGGTCGCACCATCCGCCTGCCGGTCGCGATCCTGCCCAGTCTCTCTAAACGGCCGGCGCCCGATCCGATCGTCTATCTCTCCGGCGGCCCGGGCGGCGTCGCCATCAACGAAGCCGACCTTCTCGTCACCGCCGGGCTCAACAAGGATCGCGACGTGGTGATCCTGAATCAGCGCGGCGCCTATCTTTCCAGGCCGGCGCTCACCTGTCCGTCGATCGATAATTTCACCCATGAACTTCTGGGTTTTCGCTTCTACTCCGCAGCCACCAAGCGCGCGCATCTGGCCGCCACCGAGGCCTGCCATCGACGCCTGACGGCGCTCGGCGGGAATCTCGCCACCTACAACACCAGCGAGAACGCGGCGGACTTCGCCGATTTGCGCAACGCGCTGGGCTACGCGCGGTGGAACGTCGTGGGCGTCTCCTATGGCACGGATCTTGCCCAGGCGCTCATGCGCGATCACCCCGAAGGCATTCGAAGCGTCGTGCTCGACTCCACCCTACCGGTGAACGTCACGCTGGCCGGCTATTGGGCGGCGACCCGCGAGGGGTTCGAAGCGCTCTTCAACGCCTGCGCCGCGCAGGCGCTATGCGACCGCGCCAATCCGCACCTGATGGCGACCCTCACCGATCTGGTGAATACGCTCCAAGCCAGACCGCTCACCGTCGCCATCGAGGGTCCCGCCACCCGTGAGGAATTCGACGATGGTGATCGATGGGGGCGCCCTCATCGATTGGCTGCGAAACCAAAGCTACGACGCACCGGCCCTGCTCCGGGCGCCTGGTCTGATCACCGGGCTGGGCCACGGCGATAAGAAGGCGATCGAAGAGATCGCCCTGGACCGGGCGCGATCCTCACCCCCATTCATTCCCGAGACACCCGCGGTCAGCTATGGCTTGGCGTTCGGCGTGGTCTGCCACGAACAGAATCCGCCTGGAACCGATGAGGCGATCAGAGAGGCAGGGCGCGCCGGTTTTCCCGGCTTCCCGACCTCGATCCGCGATCAGGCGGTCGGCGGGTGGGCCTACGCTAACGACGATTGCCGCGAAGTCTGGAAGGTTCCTGTCGCCTCACCCGACTCCCGCCGGCCCGTCGTCAGCCCAATTCCCACGCTGCTCATTTCGGGCGGCTGGGACGCCGTGACATCGCCGGCATGGACCAGGACTGTGGCCGCGCGCTTGGCCAACGCCACGATAATTACGATCCCCGGCGCCGGACATTTCGTCTCGCCACACTCGCCGTGCGCCCAGGCCGTCATCGCGTCGTTCTTCGCAAATCCGATCAGGCCCGACACTTCATGCGTGAACGCGCTAAAGGCGCCCGACTTCACCTCCTAGCCGTCGCCTTAGCGACATTCGCAACGCGCTTTTTGCCCGCAGACGGTGTCGTAGGCGCCGGTATGGATGCCGACGCTTCCCGCCACGCATTTCGCGGCGCGGCCGGGGGCGCAGGAGATCGAGCAGCCGCGGCATTGCTTGATCGCCGGCGCGCTGCATGAGCCGCCGCCCGCCGATGCCGCGCCGCCAAGGCAGTCGCATTCGGAATTGGGGCCGCCGTGCGCCGCCCGCCAGGTTCCGCTCCAGGTCATATGACCGCGCCAACACGCGGCCTTGCACTTGTTGCGCGCGTCGCTGGCGCCGTAGATCGGCCCGGCGGGAACCGTGGTGATCTGGGCGAGCGCGACCGTCGCCGGCAGGCAAAGCGCGATGGCGCCCGCGAGACCGAGGCCTATCCGTAAGAGGCGCGCTCGCGCTTGCTTCATGCCAGGCCCCCAACTCGATGAGCGGCCATCTTGACCTCGACGCCGTTCACCCGCAACGAAGAAGCGATGAATGACGTCCCCGCCTCTGTCGCCCCGCCGCCCGAACTGACGGAGCTGCGCCACTCGATCGACAATATCGATGCCGCCCTGCTGCATCTGCTGGCCGAGCGCTTCAAATGCACCCGCAAGGTCGGCGAGCTGAAAGCCGCGCTGGATCTGCCGCCGGCCGATCCGGTGCGTGAGGCCCAGCAGATCGCGCGCCTGCGCTCCCTGGCCGTAACCGCCGATCTCGACCCAGCCTTCGCCGAGAAATTCCTGGGCTTCCTGGTCACCGAAGTGATCCGCCATCACGAGACGATCCGGCGCGAACGGCCGGCGGCCTCGGTCTGATGGCCGCCCCACGCCGTAACGCCTCGGTCGCGGTGATCGGGGCCGGCGACTTTATCGGCGGGGCGATCGCCGAACGCTTCGCGGCCGAGGGTTATCGCGTGTTCGGCGGCCGGCGAAACGGCGACCAACTCGGGCCGCTGAAGGCCAAGATCGAAGCGGCCGGCGGGGCCTTCGAGGGCCGCTCGCTTGATGCGCGCCAGGAAGACCAGGTGGCGGAGTTCATGGCCTGGGCCGACGCCGACCAGCCCTTGGAAGTGGCGATCTTCAACGTCGGGGCCAATGTGAACTTCCCGCTCCTGGAAACCACCGACCGCGTGTTCCGCAAGGTTTGGGAAATGGCCTGCCAGGGCGGTTTCCTGACCGGCCGCGAAGCGGCGCGGCGGATGCTGCCGCACGGCGGCGGATCGATCTTCTTCACCGGGGCCACGGCCTCGGTGCGCGGCGGGGTGGGCTACGCTGCTTTCGCCAGCGCCAAGGCCGGTCTGCGCGCCGTGGCCCAGTCCATGGCCAGGGAGCTGGGACCGAAGAACATCCACGTCGCCCATCTGATCATCGACGCCGGCGTCGACACCGCCTTTGTCCGCGATCGGATCACCGCCGCGCGCGGCGCCGAGGCGCTGGACGGCCTCGCGCCTGATACGCTGATGGAGCCGGCCTCGATCGCGGCCGCCTACTGGGCGCTCCACCAGCAGACGCGCGATGGGTGGACCTTCGAACTCGATCTTCGACCCTTCGCCGAAACCTGGTGACCCCCATGGCCGCTCCGCCGCCTCAGTTCATGTTCGATTTCGGCAGCCCCAACGCCTATCTCGCGCACAAGGTGATCCCCGACATCGAAAAGCGCACCGGCGCGCGCTTTGACTACAAGCCGGTGTTGCTGGGCGGCGTATTCAAGGCCACGGGTAATCGATCGCCGGCCGAGGCCTACGCCTCCATCCCCGCCAAGCTGGCCTATGAAAACCTAGAGATGCGCCGCTTCATCATTCGCCACGGTCTGGTGCGCTTCAAATCCAACCCGCACTTCCCGGTGAACACACTGGGGATCATGCGCGGCGCGGTGGCGGCCAAACGCCTCGACGTTTTTGTCCCGTATCTGGAGGCCGTGTTCGCCGCCATGTGGGAGCACGAGGCCAAGATGGACGATCCCAAGGTGATCGCCGAACGCCTCCAGGCCGCCGGCCTGCCAACCGAGACGCTGATGACCCTCACCCAGGATCAATCGGTGAAGGACGAGCTGATCGCCAACACCAATGAGGCGGTCGCCAAGGGGGTGTTCGGCAGCCCCAGCTTCCTGGTTGGCGAGGAACTGTTCTTCGGCAAGGACCGCCTGGCCGAGGTCGAGGCGGCAATTTTGCGCTAGGGGCGGCATGAGAATTCTGGAATTCGTTGAGAAGTGGATAATCGGCGCCTTGCTGGCGCTGCTGGTGCTTGGCGTCATCCTGGGCACGATCGAGCTGGGGAGCGAGCTCTACGATGCGGTGATCGCACCGCCCTACCTGCTCATAACACCGAAGACCCTGTTCCACTTCTTCGGCCTGTTCCTGATCATCCTGGTGGGCCTGGAGTTGCTCAAACTCCTCAAGCTGAGATTCCAGCACAAGGAGATCCGGCCCGAACTGGTGTTCGAGATCGCCCTGATCGCCATTTGCAATGAGATCGTCACCTACAACCAGGAAGAGACGAACGGCATGATCATGTTCGGAACCGCCGCCCTGGTGACTGCGCTTTCGGTTAGCTACTACGTCTTCTTCCGCGCCCGACAGGAATCGGAGGCCGCGCAGAAGAAGCTCGAAGGGCCCAGCGCCGCCGTAAGCGATTAGCTCAGCGACCCGACGAACAACCTCTTTGGGCCGGCGCGCCCTCGCCGAACCTGGATCTTTCATGGCGGACTTCGATTTCATCGTCTGTGGCTCGGGCATCGCCGGCGCCTCCATCGCCTATGAGCTGGCGGCCCATGGCGCCGTGCTGGTGGTCGAACGCGAGGACCAGCACGGCTATCACACCACCGGCCGCTCGGCGGCGATGTATATCGAGAGCTATGGCGCCGCGCCGATCCGGGCGCTCACCGCCGCGAGCCGCGCGTTCTTCGACGGTCCCCCAGAGGGCTTCGCAGACTACCCGCTGCTCGCTCCGCGAGGCGCGCTGACCATCGCGCCAGAGGAGCGTCTGGCGGAATTGGACACCCTGGGCGCGGAGATCACGGCGGCCGGCGCGGAATGGCGTCGACTAGGCGGGGCCGAGGCCAAGACCATGGTTCCGGCGCTCCGGCCGGAGGCGGCGGCGGGCGCCGTCTATGAACCCCACGCCAGCGACATCGACACCAACTCCCTGCACGCCGGCTTTCTTCGTCTGGCCAAGGCGCGCGGGGCCGAATTCCGCCTGGGCGCCGAGGTGATTGGCGCGGCGCGATCCGGCGGCCAGTGGCGCGTGAAGCTCGCCGACGGCGAAGACATCGGCGCGCACGTCCTGATCAACGCCGCCGGCGCCTGGGCCGACCAGGTGGCGGCGCTCGCCGGCGCCGCGCCCCTGGGCCTTTCGCCCAAACGGCGCACGGCCATCCTGATCGACCCGCCTCCAGGCCTCGCGATCGACCGCTGGCCCAACGTCATCGACGTGGACGAGCGTTTCTATTTCAAGCCGGACGCCGGCCGCATCCTGGCCTCACCGGCCGACGAAACCCCCTCGCCTCCCCTGGACGCCGCGCCGGAGGAACTGGACATCGCCCTTTGCGTCGAGCGGGTGGAAGGCGCGATCGAGATCGAGGTGCGGCGGGTCGCCCGGGCCTGGGCCGGCCTTCGCACCTTCGCCCCCGACCGGGTTCCGGTGTTCGGCTATGATGCGGCGACGCCCGGCTTCTTCTGGTTCGCCGGCCAGGGCGGCTATGGCATGCAGACCGCGCCGGCGGCCGCCCGCCTGGGGGCGGCGCTCGCCCTCGGCGGCGAGGTTCCGTCCGATCTCATCGCGCGCGGCGTTGACGCGCCCACGTTCTCGCCCGCGAGATTCCAACCGGCCTAGAACCGCTTCGAGAGCACGCGGACGGGGTCTTCGGCATAGCCGATCGCCTTGTAAAACCGCACGGTGGCGGCGTTGTCGGATCGCACCATGAGCTGGATCTTGGGCATGCCGCGCGCCGCCACCCAGGCCTCGGCGGCGCGCATCATGGCTTCGCCATGGTGACGACGGCGGCGATCCGGCGCCACGGCCAGATAGTAGACCCAGCCGCGGTGGCCGTCGGCGCCCACCATGGCGGTGGCGGTCAGGCCCCGCGCGTCTCGTCCGGCGAGGATGGTCGAGGACGGACCTTCAAGCGCCAGCCGGGCGTCGGCCCTAGGATCGTTCCACGGCCGGGTCAGGCCGCAGGCTTCCCAGAGGGCGACGGCCGCTTCGATTTCGTCGGCCATAAGGTCGTCTATCTTCAAGGTGTCGGGCATAGGTTTTCGCGCTCCAAACGCCGTTCATGTTTGCCATTTCGGCGCCCGGACGGGATAGTGGCGATCAATCATCCGGGAGAAACCAGCGCCATGAACGACCGCATCACCGTGACCATGGACGGCGGCGTCGCCGATGTGCGGCTGGTGCGCGTCGACAAGATGAACGCCCTGGACGAGGCCATGTTCGAGGCCCTGGTCGCCACCGGCGAGAGGCTGAAGACCGAGCCCGGGCTAAGGGCCGTAGTTCTTTCGGGCGAAGGCCGCGCCTTTTGCGCCGGGCTCGATATGGGCAATTTCGGGCGCATGGCGGAGGGGCCGCGCGCATCGAGCACAACGAGTAATGACGGCCTGACGGCCCGCACCCACGGCATCGCCAACCGCGCGCAATATGCCGTGTGGGTATGGCGCGATATTCCCGTTCCGGTGATCGCCGCCGTGCATGGCGTGGCCTTCGGCGGCGGCTTTCAGCTGGCGCTCGGCGCCGACATGCGCTTCGTCGCCCCCGACACCCGCATGGCCGTGCTGGAGATCAAATGGGGCCTGGTGCCCGACATGGCCGGCACCCAGCTCATGCGCCATCTGGTGCGCGAGGACGTGGTGCGCGAGCTCACCTACACCGGCCGGATCTTTTCCGGCGAAGAGGCGCTGGCCATGGGTTTCGCCACCCGCGTCTGCGCCGATCCGCGCGCCGAGGCGCTGGCGGTGGCCCACGAGATCGCCTCGAAGAATCCGCACGCCGTGCGCGCCTCCAAGCGCCTGCTCAATGATGCTGTGATCACCGATCCGGGTGGTGGCCTGATGCAGGAGACCGTTGAGCAGCTGGCCCTGATCGGCAGCCCCAACCAGGTGGAAGCGGTGATGGCCAATCTCCAGAAGCGCGCGCCCGCCTTCGCCGATCCCGGCTGAGTGGCCACGCCTTTGGACCTTGTGTTTATAGTCGCATGGCGCTGAAATCCGCTGGAGAGGGAGACACCCAGATGCCCTACGCGCAAGATCGCCTCATCCATGACGCCGATTCCCACCTGATGGAATTGGACGGCTGTCTGGACGACTGGTTCGACCCGAAACTGCGGGACGCCTTCCACGATCTGCCGATCTATAGATACAAGCAGAGCCCGGAGGGTTGGGCCGAGCCGTTCCGGCGCAAGCATGAGGATCCGGAATTTCGCGCCGGCGACGAAGAGAACCTTCTGCTGCGCAAGAACTACCTGGCCCTGGGCGCCTTCCGTCGCCAAGATCGGCCCAAGGCGGTGGACCTGTTCGGCTTTGCCAGCCAACTCGTCTTCACCACCTTTTGCCTCGGCAATTTCGGCCTGGACGACACCGGCGATCTCGATCTCTGCTACGCTGCGGCCACGGCGCACAACCGGATGATGACTGACTTCTGTTCGGTGGACAGGCGCCTGCTGGGGACCGGCTACGTTCCGCTGGCCGATTTCGATCGGGCCGAGGCGGCCGCCCGCGAGGCGATCGATCTGGGCGTCAAGGCCCTGCTTATCCCCTCGCGCTGCCCGGCCGGCCATTCGCCGAGCCACGTCGCCTTCGATCCGATCTGGGCGATGGCGCAGGAGGCGGGCCTGCCGATCCTCTTCCACGTGGGCGGCGAGGAAAAGCTTAACCCCAGCTATTTCGAAAACGGCATGCCTCGGGTGAAGGATTTCCACGGCGGCGAGGAGAACTTCACCTCGGTCAGCTTTATGGCCATTCCAGGTTCGGTCCAACAGACCCTGGCGGCGATGATCATCGATGGCGTCATGGACCGGTTCCCGCGGCTGAAATTCGGGGCGATCGAACTGGGGGCTTCCTGGGTTCCCAGCTGGATGCGGTTCATGGATTCGGCCCACGCCGCCTTCTTCAAGAACGAAGAGCGGCTGCACAAGCTCTCGGCCAAACCCAGCGATATCGTCCGCCGTCAGGTGCGCGTCACCCCCTATCCCCATGAGGACACCGGCTGGATCATCCGTGAGAGCGGCGAGGAGGTCTGTCTCTTTTCCTCGGATTTTCCGCACGTGGAGGGTGGCCGTAACCCGCTCAAGCGCTTCGACGACGCCCTGACCGGAACCGCGCGCGGTGCGATCGATCGGTTCTACGCCGACAACTTTATCGACCTGATGGGTGATGGGCTGGCGGCGGATCTCAGGCGCCCGGCGCACCTGATAGCGGCCTGAGCGAACCCATCCCCGACTCGGGCCATCATGCGCCGCCCATGGCGACGCCAGACCCTATAGAACCGATTGATCTCCCCCGCCCCGCCGGTCCGGCCGGCTTCGGCGCCCTGCGAAACGCCGCCGTGTTCCTGGCGGTGGTCGTCGCACTGACGATAATCCGGTTTTTCCGCGAAGTGCTCTCGCCCCTGGTGGTCGCGACCTTTCTCCTGCTTCTGATCGACGCCGTTTCGCGGGTGATGAAGCGTCGGCTGCCGGGCGTGCCGGATTGGGCCAGAGGCGGCATCGCCGGCGCCGTCATCCTGGTCAGCTTCGGCGCGATCGTCAGCCTGTTCGTGGTCGAGGCGCCGCCCTTCGCCGGCGAAATCCGCGCTCTGGCGCCCAAGCTGGACGATGTGCTGCTCCGGGTGATGACCATGGTCGGAGCGCCGCCGATCACCCTGGAGCAGATGTTCAGCGGCGTCGATCCCGGCCGCCTCGTGGCCAGGGTGTTCGCCACCGCGCGGGGGATGGTCTCCTACGGCGCCCTGGTGATCATCTATTTCGGCTTCCTGCTGGCTTCGCGCGCGACCTTCTCGCACAAGGTCGATCGGCTCTATGACACCGAGGGTCACCGACAGGGCGCCCACCGGGTGCTCAGCAGCGTCCGCAACGCCGTGGAGCGTTATGTGCGCCTGCAGACCCTCAAGGCCCTGATGATCGCCGTGGCGGCGTTCGCCCTGATGATGCTGATGGGCATACACGACGCCCTGTTCGTCGCCTTTCTGGTATTCCTGAGCGCCTATGTGCCAATCGTCGGCGCCTTCGCCGGCGCGATCTTCCCGGGCCTCCTGGCCCTCTCGCAATTCGATGATCTGAGTCGGCCGCTTCTGATCATGGCGGTCCTGGGGACCAGCGTCTTCCTGATCGACAATGTGCTGATGCCCAAGTTGCAGAGCGATGAGCTCAACATCGATCCGCTGCTGGTTTTGATCTCCATTGGCTTCTGGGGCGCCATCCTCGGCGTGCCCGGGATACTGCTTTCTACGCCACTGACCGTGACGGTGATGGCGATCTCCGGCGAGTTTGACGGAACCCGCTGGCTGGCAGTGCTGCTCTCTCGCGACGGCCACCCTGATCCGGCGACCAAGGAAGCTTGAGTGAATTAAGGCTCGAGCGCTTGCAGACCTCGCGCCAGATCGGCGATCAGATCCTTGGGCGCCTCAATGCCGATCGAAAGGCGGATGAGTCCCTCGTCGATCCCCAGCATGGCCCTTTCATTGGCCGAGACTCCCGAATGGGTGGTGCTGGCGGGGTGACAGGCTAGGGACTCCGTTCCGCCCAGGCTTACCGCCAGCTTGAACACTTCCAGGCTGTCCAACACCTTGAACGCCGCCGCCTGACCGCCCTTGACCACAAACGAGAAAGTCGCGCCCATGGCGCCGCACTGCCGGCCAATAACCTCGACCTCAAGGGAACCCGCGGGCGCGTCACCCAGATAGGCGAGGCGCTCGACCGCCGGTTGCGCGCGGAGCCAGTCGGCCACGACCTTGGCGTTCTCGAAGGCCTTGTCCATGCGAAGGCGCAGCGTCTCCAGAGACCTCGTCAGCATCCAGGCGCTGTGCACGTCGAGTTGGTTGCCGATGAGGTTGCGAAGCGAGCGGACCTTCTTCATCAGGTCCGCGTTGCCGGCCACGGAGCCGGCGATCAGGTCGCTGTGGCCACCGACGTATTTGGTCAGGGAATAGACCACCAGATCGGCCCCGTGCGTCAGGGGCGCCTGGTAGAGCGGGCCCAGCAAGGTGTTGTCGACGATCACCGCCGGCCTGGAACCCTGGCGCGCCGCGATCTCGCTGGCGACGGCCGCCATAAGGTCCAGATCCACCACCGAATTGGTCGGGTTGGCTGGCGTCTCTGCATAGATCGCCGCCACTGGGCCCAGCGCCAGGGCCTCCTCGACCGCCGTGCGCACCGACCCCGGGATCGACGCCGTCGTAGAAACTCACGCTGCGGACGCCGAGCTTGGCCAGCAGGGTGTCGAAGAGGGTCTCGGTGCCGCCATAGAGCGGCCGGCTGCGCAACACCACATGACCGGGATCCGCCACCGCCAGCAGTGCGGTCAGGATGGCGGCCATGCCGCTGGAGAAGACGGCGCAGGCGTCGGCCCGCTCGAGCACCGCCAGCCGCTCCTCGACGATCTGCAGATTGGGGTTGTTGAAGCGGGTGTAGATCAAGCCGGCGTCGGCGCCCTCGGGCGCCGGGCTTCGGCCGCTCATATGGTCGAAGAGCTTTTTGCCGTCCTCGCAGGTGTCGTAGGCGAAGGTGGAGGTGAGAAAGATCGGCGTCTTGACCGCTCCTTCCGACAGCGTCGGGTCGAAGCCGAAGCCCAGCATCAGGGTTTCAGGGGCCAGCTCCGTGGCGCCAACGCTCGATCGACGGAAGTCTCGTGCGGCCATGGCGGCGGATCCTCTGATGGTTTGGCCCACAGTATCAGAGTTCGGGCGCCTTAGGTGGGCTTGGAGCGACGCGCGAGATGCGAGTAGAAGGCGACTTAGAAGCCATGGCCCATACCCACGATCATCCCCACGACCATGACCATGCTCACGGCCACGGCCACGGGCATGGACACAGCCATGCGCCGGCGTCCTTCGGCCGCGCCTTCGCCATCGGCATCACCCTCAACATCGCCTATGTGGCGGCCGAGGCGACCTATGGCGTTCTGGCCAACTCCCTGGCCCTGCTTTCCGACGCCGGCCACAACCTCGGCGATGTGCTGAGCCTCGCCGTCGCCTGGGTGGCGGCATGGATGGGCGGCAAGGCGCCGACCGCGCGCTACACCTACGGCCTGCGTGGCTCCTCGATCCTGGCGGCGCTGAGCAATGCGATGCTGCTGCTCATCATCACCGGGGGCATCGCCTGGGAGGCGATCCAACGCCTCTTTCATCCTGAGCCGTCGGCCGGGATGACGGTGATGGTGGTCGCCGCCGTCGGCGTGCTGGTGAATGGCTTCACCGCCTGGATGTTCGCCTCCGGGCGCAAGGGTGACGTCAACATCCGCGCCGCCTTCACCCATATGGCCTCCGACGCCCTGGTGGCGGCGGGGGTGGTGGCGGCCGGCGGCGTCATACTCCTCACCGGCTGGACCTGGCTCGATCCGGCGGTGAGCCTCGTCATTGGCGCGATCGTCGTCCTGGGCACCTGGTCGCTCCTGCGCGAATCCCTCGATCTGGCGCTGCAGGCCGTGCCCACCGGCGTCGACCGCGCCGCCGTCCTGGCCTATCTCGGCGCGCTGCCGGGCGTGAGCGAAGTGCACGATCTTCACATCTGGGGCATGAGCACCACCGAGACCGCGCTCACGGCCCATCTGGTGCGGCCTGGCGGCGAGGTGGACGACGCGCTGCTGCACACCGTCTGTGGCGAACTCCGCTCACGCTTCTCGGTCCACCACGCCACCTTGCAGATCGAAGCCGGCGCGTTAGGCCATCCGTGCAGCCTGGCCGATGAGGCGGTGGTCTGATCCCCCTTAGCCCGAATGGGTTGCCGGTGTGGCAAGCGCCGGCTTCGCCGCCAGCGCGACGTTGGACGCTTGGCTTGAGCCTGGAGACGCCGCGCCAAAGCTGGCCATCGCCGTGGCAAAGCTGGCGGTTCTGGGCGGATCGACGATCAACGTGCCGCCAAACCCGTCGGAGGACGCCGTAAAGGTCGAGTTGGTATAGTCGCCCACCAGCGCGATCCCGGCGACATGGGTTCCGTCGCTAACCAGTAGAATACCACCCGCGGCGTCGCCGTTGAACTTGATTACCGTGGTGATCCCGGCGCCGTACTGGATGTCCCTGAGGTCGAGTGAAGTCGCGCCTGTCGTTGAGAAGCCACGGATGTTTCCGCGATAGTCGACCGAATTGGCCAGAACGAGCGCGCCTGTCGCACCAAAGGTCACGTTCTGCGAAAAGCTGGAACCGAAACTCAAAATCGCACCGTCGACCGTAGCCGAGCCCTTGCCCGTCACCGCGGCATCCACGGTGACGTTTCCACCCAGAGCCTCGATCAGGCCGGTGTTGTTGAGCGCGCTCTTGATCTCCAATCCACCCGCGCCGGTCGCCTCGATCGTCCCGGCATTGGCGATTGTGTTGGCCCCAGTGTCTAGGACCATGCCCGCCGACCCAGTGGAGTCGATTACGCCGGCGGCCTTGTTGATCAGGCCCATCTTGCCATCGCCGACATCGCCGGATCCAGAAATGGTGTCATTGACGTTGGTGAGGGTGTCGGTGGATGCGGCGCCATAAATGATATTGTGTGCGCTGTCGCTCATAAGGACCGACCCGCCCCCGGTCAGGGTGGTATTGCTGGCGATCGTCACCATCGCGTCCGCGGCGCTGTCACCAAGCAAAGAAATGGTCCCGCTGTTGACCAGGGTTCCCTGAACGCTCAGCTCGGTCGAGAAGTCATTTTGGGCCGAGATGTTGACCTGCCCGTTGTTGGTGAAGGTCGAGGTTTCAATGGCGTTGGGCCCGAATTTTACCGTGACGACGCCGCCCACCGTGTTGGTCAGCGTCCCTCCCACAATCGCCGCTAGGTTCAGTGTAAGCGCCTCCCCATGGACCAAAGCCAGAGTGCCGCCCTTGGTGTCATCAATAGTAGTTTCAAAGATCGATAGTCCACCGCTGCCGGTAACACTGATTTTGCCGGTGTTGGTCAGGATGGAGCGGTCGTAGCCAACGAGGCTCAAACCTCCGGCGCCCGTGGACTCAATCAAACCAGCGTTGACGGATGGGCCATCGAACCCGACCTGAAGACCTATCGAGCCAGTCGAGGCGATGATCCCCGCCGGATCGTTGTTCAGCTGCACGCCGCTGACGGCGCCGATCGTGCCTGAACCGGCGATAGTATTATTCACATTTGTCAGAACATTTCCGTTATAGGATGCAATTAAGCTGACACCTCCGTCACCCATGAGTACGGAACCGCCTCCGCTGAGCGTGGTGTTAGCTAAAAGACCCAGCAAGGCTCGTCCGCCGGTTGCGAGCATTGAAATCGTCCCCGAATTGACGACATCATTCTGAACGAACAGGCGAGTGTTTTTTTGGACACCGTCGATCTCGAGCACGCCGCGATTGGAAAACGTTGAGGTGAAAAGGATACAATTTACGCTCTCGGCACTTACGGCGCCCCGCGTGATCAGGTCTCCACCGTAAATATCTCCGTTGTAGAGCGTCAGCGGCTGATCTCCGCTCAGGGTCAGCGTCCCGCCCTTTAATCGTCTACTTTAGCGTTGCTGACCGTCAGCCCGCCGGCGCCGAGAATTTTGATCTGGCCGGTGTTGGCAAAGACATTGTTTTCCAAAACCAGCCCGCCGCTGCCCGTACTTTCGATCAAGCCGGCATTGACGACCGAGAGACTTGGGTCAGAGCTTTGGTAAGGCGCATTGATCGTCAGCGGGACTGTCCCATTGGCGTCGATCACGCCGGCAGCTTGGTTGATCAGAACCAAGCTCCCCGCGCCCAGCTGGCCACCGCCGGAGATGGTGTTGTCGGCGTTGGTAAGCGTCGCCGTCGGCACGGCGCCGGTGATGATGCTGTTGGCGTTTGGCGAGAGTTTCACTAGGCCGCCGCCGCTCAGCGTCGCGCCTACGGCGCCGACGGTCAGGCTCGTGGCGGCGCTGGCGCCGGCTATGCCTATCGTGCCGCTGTTGTCGATGGCGCCCGCGAGTGTGACATCGACCCCGTTGGAGATCTCCGATCACCCCCTGATTGACCAGCGCCGAGGCGGTTCCATCCAGGATCGTCGAGCCGAGATTGGCGCGGATCACGCCAGAGCCTGAGGTTTCGAGCGTGCCGCCCTGTATGTCGGCGTTCTGCAGGCTGACGTGCGCGCCGGCGTCGGCGGAGATCACGCCGCCGGCGTTGTTTACGGTGGTGCTCGCGATGGTGAGACCACCCGCGCCGGTGGCCTCGATAAGCCCCCGGTTGGTCAGCGTCTCGCCGGCCGTATCGAGCGTGAGCGCCGTGGCGCCATTGGCGTCGATGACGCCGGCGGTCAGGTTTGCCAGGGTAAGCACGCCATCGCCGATCAGGCCGACGCCGGAGATCGTATCGTTGAGGTTGGTTAGTTTGGCCGAGGCGGAAACGCCGTCAATTCGCGCCAGGCCGCTCATAGTCAACGCGCCGCCGCCGCGCAGAGTCGCGCCGGCCGCCGCGACGGTCAGGAAGGCCGCTTTGCTGACGCCGTTGACCGACACCGTCCCGGTGTTGGCGACGCTGCCGGCCACTTCAAAGGTGGCGCCGCCGGCCACCGATATCGAGCCACGACTGGCGCCGCCACCCGTGCCGCTCAGCGCCTCGAAGGTTCCCTTGGCGATCGCCAGAGTAGCCGTTGCAGCCGTCTGGATGCTGGCGACGGTCTCACTGGCGTTGCTCGAAACCGTATAGGCCTTGGCGCCCTGCGCATCGAGGATCGCGTCATCGCCGACACCAGGCGCAACGCCCCCAATCCAGTTGGCGCCGATAGCGAAATCGCCGGCGGCCTGGGCCGCCCAGTGAATCTTGGTCATGCTCGCCTCTCAGGGTGCGGAGGTCGGCGCGACATCGCCCTCGCAAGCGCCGACGAGGCTTTTGGCTAGCACGAAAACGCCGCCTTTTGCCAGGGAACCCCTACTCCACGCCCCAGTCGAGGCCGCGGGACATCGACCGCGCGATGGGCAGACGCAGCAGCCAGTCGCCTCCGGCGGCGAGTTGCGCCGGTCCGATGTCCCGCACCAGATGGTCGCACAGCGACGCCGGCAAGTCCGCCGGGCCGACCTCGGGATCGCCGCTGGCCAGTTCGCAGAACTTTGCCCAGTCGGCGTCCGGATCGTCGGAAAGTTGGCCGATGCGCTCGAACACCACGGCCGAGGCCGTGGGCGTGCGGCCGGGATCCAGCGCGCAGGACAGGAGCAGGCCGTCGAGCATTCCGGCCTGTACGGTGGCGACGCCATTGACGATGGCGAACACCAGCGAGCCGCTGGTCATTTCCGCGCCGATGCAGAAGAGCTGGGTGTGCAGCAGCATGACTCGGCCTTCCACCGGAACCCCGCCGGTGCTCATATCGAAGCGCAAAAGGCCATTTTCCTCGAGGCGGATCATCACCTGGTCGTGGATGAAGCGGCCGGGCTTCTGGGCGTAAGGCCGGGTCGAGCGGTAAAACCCTTCGTAGGCGCCGGCTCGCAGCTTGGTCGTGCTCAGCGCCTGATCCATGAGCGCGCTCGGCAGCCAATCGGTGATCTTGGCGTGACCGCCGTTCGCCAGCAGCGGATCGACACCCAGCAGCGCGGCCAGGCCATCCAGGTCGCGGTCCCAGTCGAGAACCGTGAACCCCGGGGAGCGCAAGGCGATGACGGCGGTGAGGCTGGTGAGGTTGTGCGCGGAAGGTTTCACCGCGCCGGTCACCCATCGGCCGACGACCGATTTGTCGACCCCCAGTTCGGCGGCCAGTCGACCGCGGCTCATGCCCAGGGCCTTAAGCGCGAAGGCGAGCTTGTCGGCAAACGGCGATGGCATGAACTAGGCGGGCTCCGCACTCAAACCAGACAACCAAGCGTGCGCCTGAATGCACGTTCGCGCACCAGGATGCAACTTGATCGGCGCCGCTGTCAGGCGGCGCTGGCGGCGTCCAATCCACAATGGCTGGCGAGACTTATCAACGCGGCCGCGCCGTCGCCACGAAACGATGAGCCGTGCATGAGGGCGAGGGTCGCGGGCTTCAGTTCCGCCAGCCGATGCAGAGTCGGACCGGTGGCCGGGGCCATGGACATGGCGTGAAACATATCCTCCATGGCGATGGCCGGGCCGGCGATGTCGGTCTCGGTCAGGGCCGCGCCATCGCCGCCGTGGGTCAGGATATCACCGCAGAACAACGTGGCGCCGGTCTCCTCCCAGAAAAGTCCGGCCTCCCAGCCGTGGGGCACATGGGGCGTGTCGAGCCACCGCATGCGCTTGCCGCCAAGGTCGATCACTTCGCCGTCGGCGAGAGGACGCGGCGGCCGATCGGCGATATCCTCCAGAGACACCTGGCAGGCGGTGCGGCCGTGGACGACCTGGGCGTGGGGGGCGGCCGCCAGCCAGGCATTCATCGACGCCGCACTCGTCCGCCTCCACGTGGCCAAAGCCGAGATAGCGCAGGCGGGCGAGCGGGATGACGCGAGCCACCGCCTCGGAGACCGTGGTCGAACATGCGCGCGATGGCCCAGGTGGAACATCATCGGCGCGTCGGCGTCGATCAGGAACTGGTTGAAGGTGAACGGCTCCGGACCGATCCCGCTCACGGCGGTGGAGAATCGATAGACGCCGGCGGCGATCTCATCGGTCTTGGTCTCCATCCCCCCACCCCCTCTAGATCAACCCCGCCAGGGGCGAGGACGGGTCGGCGTAGAGCGTCTTGGCATGCGGCCGGCGAGATAGGCCTCGCGGCCGGCGATCACCGCGTGCTTCATGGCCGTGGCCATGCGGATCGGGTCCTTGGCCTCGGCGATGGCGGTGTTCATCAGCACGGCGTCGCAGCCGAGCTCCATGGCCACCGCCGCGTCCGAGGCCGTGCCGACGCCGGCGTCGACCAGCACCGGCACCTTGGACTGCTCGACGATCAGGCGGATGTTGACCTGGTTCTGGATGCCGAGGCCCGAGCCGATCGGGGCGCCCAGCGGCATGATCGCCGCGGCGCCGGCCGTCCTCCAGCTTGCGGGCATAGACCGGATCGTCGGTGCAATAGACCATCACCTCGAAGCCCTCGGCGACCAGCAGCTTCAGCGCGCGCAGGGTCTCCTCCATGTCCGGATAGAGGGTCCTGGTGTCGGACAGCACCTCCAGCTTGACCAGGTCCCAGCCGCCGGCCTCGCGCGCCAGGCGCAGGGTGCGCACCGCCTCCTCGCCGGTGAAGCAGCCGGCGGTGTTGGGCAGGTAGGTGAAGCGGTCGGGCTTCACAGTAGTCGACCAGCATCGGCTGGCTGGGATCGGAGAGGTTCACCCGCCGCAGGGCCACGGTGACGATCTCGGCGCCGGCCGCCTCGGCGGCGGCGGCGTTCAGCGCATAGTCCTTGTACTTGCCGGTGCCGACGATCAGCCGCGAGCGGAAGGTGCGGCCGGCGACCGTCCAGGTGTCCTTGGGCATCGAGTGGGCGTTCCATGCTTCAGCCGCCTCCGATAAAATGCACGATCTCGATCCGGTCGCCGTCGGCCAGGAGCGTCTCGCCATAGAACGAGCGCGGCACGATCTCCAGGTTGCGCTCGACCGCCACCTTGCGCGTATCGAGGCCCAGGAGGCCGACCAGCGCGGCGATATCGCTCGCCGCGGCGATGTCCCGCTCCTCGCCGTTCACAGTCAGTCGCACGGCGCAAGCTTGTGACGCCCGAGGCCTGGCGATACAAGACGCCCTGTTGGCGCGGGGAGCCGAATGTCCAAACCGATCTATGTGCTGAGCGGCCCCAACCTCAATCTGCTGGGCGTCCGCGAGCCCGACATCTATGGCCACGCCACGCTGGACGATATCCGCGGCCTCTGCGAGGCCCGCGCCCGGCCTCATGGCGCGGCCATCGTCTTCCGCCAGACCAATCACGAAGGCGAGCTGATCGACTGGGTGCAGGAAGCGCGCGAGGCCGCCGCCGCCGTGGTGATAAATCCCGCCGGCCTTGGCCACACCTCCGTCGCCCTGCTGGACGCGCTGAAGACTCTCGATATTCCGATCATCGAGTGCCATCTCTCCAACCCGGCCGCGCGCGAGGAGTTCCGGCGGACCACCTATGTCTCCCTGGCCGCCACCGGCGTGATCTGCGGCTTTGGCCCGGCAAGCTATGAACTGGCGGTCGAGGCCGCGTGCGATCTGACCTCGGCGTCACGCGTTTGAGATACTTAAAGCAGGAAGACCGATCGCCGCATGCCTAACCCCAAGGCTCCAGCCGCCCCCTTCGACGCCGATCTGGTGCGCGAGCTGGCCGGCATCCTCAACGAGACCGGTCTCTCGGAGATCGAGGTCGAGCGCGATGGTCTGAAGATCCGCGTCGCGAAGACCATCGACGGCCGCGGCCACCGTGTTCGCCCCGGCGCCGGCCGCCGCCCCGGCTCCGGCGGCTGCGCTACCGCCCACCACGACGCCAAGCGAACCTGCCCACGCCGGCGACGTCGTCAACTCGCCGATGGTCGGCACGGTCTATCTGCAGCCCCAGCCCGGCGCGCCGCCCTTCGCCAGGGTCGGCGACACGCGTCGCCGCCGGCCAGACCCTGCTGCTCGTCGAGGCGATGAAGACCATGAACCCGATCACCGCGCCCAAGGCCGGCAAGATCGTGGAATATCTGGTCGCCGACGCCCAGCCGGTCGAGTTCGGCGAACCCCTGGTCGTGATCGGCTATCAGAGCCCCATGTTCGACAAGATCCTCATCGCCAACCGCGGCGAGATCGCGCTGCGGATCCACCGCGCGTGCAAGGAGATGGGCATCGCCACCGTCGCGGTGCACTCCGAGGCGGACACCAGCGCCATGCACGTGCGCCTGGCCGACGAAAGCGTGTGCATCGGTCCGGCCCCGGCGGCCAAGAGCTATCTCAACATCCCCTCGATCATCGCCGCCTGCGAGATCACCGGCGCCCAGGCGATCCATCCCGGCTACGGCTTCCTCTCCGAGAACGCCCGCTTCGCCGAGATCGTCGCCGCGCACGGCTATACCTTCATCGGCCCGCGAGCCCGAGCACATCCGGGTGATGGGCGACAAGATCGCCGCCAAGCGGGCGGTCAAGGCCGCCGGCATTCCGGTGGTGCCCGGATCGGACGGCGCGCTCACACAGCCGAGGCCGAAGCGATCGCCGCGGCCGACGCCATCGGCTATCCGGTGCTGATCAAGGCCGCCGCCGGCGGCGGCGGGCGGGGCATGAAGGTGGCCGCGACCCGCGAGGAGCGTGGCCGAGGCCTACGCCACCGCCCGCGGCGAGGCCAAGGCGGCCTTCGGCGACGACGCGGTCTATATGGAGCGCTATCTCGCCACGCCCCGGCACATCGAGCTGCAGGTGATCGCCGACAGCTTCGGCGCCGTCTGCCATCTGGGCGAGCGCGACTGCTCGCTGCAGCGCCGCCACCAGAAGATGATGGAGGAAGCCCCCTCCCCGGCCATCGACGCCGCCGCCCGCGCGGCCATCGGCAAGGTGGTGGTCGATGCGATCAAGGCCATCGGCTATCTCGGCGTCGGGCACCATCGAATTCCTCTACGAGAACGGCGAGTTCTTCTTCATCGAGATGAACACCCGCCTGCAGGTGGAGCATCCGGTCACCGAGGCGATCACCGGCATCGACCTGGTGCGCGAGCAGATCCGCATCGCCGCCGGCCTGCCGCTCTCGTTCACCCAGGAGGAGGTAACGCTTCGAGGGCCACGCCATCGAGTGCCGGATCAACGCCGAGAACCCGCGCACCTTCATGCCCTCGCCCGGCCTGGTCACCGACTTCCACGCGCCGGGCGGCCTGGGCGTGCGGCTCGATTCGGCGCTCTACGCCGGCTATTCGATCCCGCCCTACTACGACAGCCTGGCCGGCAAGCTGATCGTCCATGGCCGCGACCGCACCGAATGCGTCGCCCGCCTGCGGCGCTGCCTGGCGGAGATGGTGGTCGGCGGCATCGAGACCACCATCCCCCTGTTCCAGGACCTGCTGGACGAGCCGGACATCCTCGAGGGCCGCTACGACATCCACTGGCTGGAGCGCTGGATCAAGGCGCAGGAATAGGCTGAGCCCAGGCGGAGGCGGCGCGTGCGCGGGTTCACCGACCGACGACCTGATCGACTGCTATCGCCGCGGCGTGTTCCCGATGGCCGACGCGCGCGCACGACGAGCGGCTGTTCCTGGTCGATCCGCCACAGCGCGGCATCCTCCCGCTGGACGGCTTCCACGTCTCCCGCCGGCTGGCGCGGACCGTGCGCTCCGACCGCTTCGAGGTGCGCATCGACACCGCCTTCGCCGACGGTCGTCGCCGCCTGCGCCGCGCCCACGGCCAGGCCGGCTGGAAACCTGGATCAACGGCGCCGATCGAGGCGCTCTGTGGCGAGCTCTTCGCCCGCGGGCGTGGCCCACAGCGTCGAGGCCTGGCGCGAGGGGCGCCTGGTCGGCGGCCTCTATGGCATAGCCCTGGGCGGCGCCTTCTTCGGCGAGAGCATGTTCTCGCTCGAGCGCGACGCCAGCAAGGTGGCCCTGGTCCCTCTCGTCGCGCGCCTGCGCGCCGGCGGCTTCGTGCTGCTGGACACCCAGTTCATCACCGACCACCTGCGCAGCTTCGGCGCCCTCGAGATCCCCCGCGCCGAATATCGGCGCAGGCTCGCGGCCGCCTTGAAGGTGGAGGCGGTGTTCGGGTGAGAGTTGCTCAACCACATGACCCAAATCCGGTCGCGCCATTCGCGACCGTCGTTGGAAACGTCATGCGTGTTGGACTAGGGTCGGCGCGCTAGGGGCGAGACAACGGGACCCGCCCGCGGGCCCTCAAGCGAACAGGACAGGAATCCCAAGATGCCGCTCAAGGAATACAAACCCGGCACAGCCTTTTCCGGCGTCATCGGCCGCACATTCGATGTTTCATCCCCTGCCTGGCCCGCGCCGCTGCGCGCCCAGGCCGGCGCGCCGAACGTCATCTTCATCGTCCAGGACGACACCGGCTTTGGCCAAATGGGCTGCTATGGCAGCCCGATCGAGACGCCCAACATCGACTCCCTGGCGGCGAACGGCCTGCTCTTCAACAACATGCACACGACCGCGCTTTGCTCGCCGTCGCGATCCTGCATTTTGACCGGCCGCAACCACCACTCCAACGCCATGAGCTGCATTACCGAGGGATCGACCGGCTTTCCCGGCGGCAACGGCAACATCCCGTTCGAGAACGGCCTGCTTTCGGAGATGCTGCTGCAGCATGGTTACAACACCTACGCCATCGGCAAGTGGCACCTGACCCCGGCCGACCAGATGTCGGCCGCCGGCCCTTATGACCGCTGGCCGCTGGGCCGTGGCTTCGAGCGCTACTACGGCTTCCTGGGCGGCGACACCCATCAGTACTACCCGGAGCTGGTCTATGACAGCCACAGCGTGGAACCGGAGAAGACGCCGGAAGAAGGCTATCACCTTACCGAGGATCTGACCGACCGGGCGATCAGCTTCATCGCGGACGCCAAGCAGGTGGCGCCCGACAAGCCGTTCTTCCTGTATTTCTGTCCGGGCGCAGCCCACGCCCCGCACCATGTCCCCAAGGAATGGGCCGACAAATACAAGGGCAAGTTCGACGGCGGCTGGGATGCCTATCGGCAACAGACCTTCGCGCGGCAGAAGGAACTGGGGATTGTGCCCCAGGACGCCGAACTGTCGCGCCACGACCCGGACGTGCAGGTGTGGGAATCGCTCTCGACCGACGAGCGCAAGCTCTATGCGCGGATGATGGAGGTGTTCGCCGGCTTCGTCACCCACACCGATCACCACTACGGCCGGCTGTTCGACTTCCTCAAATCGATCGGCCAGTTCGAGAACACCCTGATCATGTTCATCTCCGACAACGGCGCCAGCGCCGAGGGCGGCCCGAACGGTTCGGTGAACGAAAACAAGTTCTTCAACAATGTGCCCGATTCCCTTGAGGAGAACCTGGCCAAGATCGACCAACTCGGCGGCCCCTCGACCTTCAACCATTATGCCTGGGGCTGGACCCACGCCGGCAACACGCCGTTCCGGCGCTGGAAGCGCGAGACCTATCGCGGCGGCATCAGCGACCCTTTCATCGTCCATTGGCCGGCGGGCATCAAAGCCAAGGGCGAGGTGCGCGGCCAATTCGCCCACGCCATCGACATGGTCCCCACCGTGCTCGAAGCCCTGGGCCTTGAGGCGCCGGAGACGGTGAAGGGCGTCACCCAGTCACCGATCGAGGGTCACAGCTTCGCCCACGCCTTCGACGATAGAGCGGCGCCCAGCCATCACATCACGCAGTATTTCGAGATGATGGGCCATCGCTCGATCTATCACGACGGCTGGCGGGCGGTGTGCCCGTGGCCTGGCCAATCCTTCACCGAGGCCGGCATGGGTTTTGGCGAACCCATCGACAAGGACAAGCTCACCGAACTCGACGCCCACGGCTGGGAGCTTTACCACGTCGCCGCCGACGTCGCCGAGAACCACGATGTGGCCGAAGCCAACCGGCCCAAACTCATCGAGATGATCGCCACCTGGTATGTCGAGGCCGGCAAATACAACGTGCTGCCGGTGGACTCACGCGGCACGGCACGGCTCGCCGAGGAACGGCCGAAGATCGCCGAGGCCACAAACAGCGCCACCTACTATCCAAACACCCAGATGATCCCGACCAACGCCGGACCCAGTGTGCTTAATCGGCCGCATACCTTGACCGCCGAGGTTGATATGGCTGCAGGCGCGGAAGGCGCGCTGATCTCCGCCGGCGATGTCCAGGGCGGGTTCTGCTTCTATGTGCAGGACGGCAAGCTTCACTACGTCTACAACTATGTCGGCGCGAGCTTCTCCCACATAGCATCCACGGTCTCGGTTCCCGAAGGCAGCCATACGCTGCGGTTCGAGTTCGAGACCACCGGCGCGCCGGACATCAGGTCCGGCAAGGGCGCGCCCGGGACCGGCCAGATTTATATCGACGGCGAGTTGGTGGGTCAGGGCGACATCCCCCTGACCATGCCGCTTGCGATCGGCCTCGCCGGCGGCTTCGTCTGCGGCGCCGATACCGGATCGCCCGTCTGGGACAAATACGCCCCGCCGTTCAAGTTCACCGGCAAGCTTCACAGCGTCACGGTCGAGGTCGAAGGCGAACAGATCAAGGACGACGCCCACGCGCTCAAGATGGCCCTGGCGCGTCAATAACAAGCGACCGCCCGCGAATCCGTGCCCAAGGCCGCAGCCGCCGATAGCGCCGAAAAGGCCTCGTCGGTAACCTCGCGGGGCGCCTGTGTTTGTGGCGCGGTGGCGCTGGAGATCGACGTGCCGGCGGTCTGGGCCTGGCACGACCACTCCGCCGCCACCCGTCATGCTCAGGGCTGCGCCTACGCCACCTATGTGGGAAGCTGGCGCAGCCGGTTCCGCATCCTAGTGGGAGCGGAACATATCAGCCGCTTCGAGGACAAGGCCGCCGGAACAGCGAGGAATTTCTGCGCGCTATGCGGCACGCCGCTTTTCAACGAGAGAGCGCGGGCGCCCAAGATGGTCAATATTCCCCGCGCCCTTTTCGCCGGGCGCACCGGCCGCGAGCCCCGCTACCATCTGAACCTGACCGAAGCCGCCGACTGGACCTGGCGGGGCGAGGCGCTCACGCCCCTCAAGGGCTATCCAGGCGTGATGTGGCGCCGGCCGCGGAAGGGGGGCCGGGGAACGGCGCACGTGGCGACCGGCGACCCGATGTTCGAGAGCGATTAGGGCGTCGGAGCCGCTGGCGCGGGAGGTGGGACACCGCAGCTTACCAGCCAGGCGTCATAGACCGGATGTTGGAAGGGATGGAGGCCGGGGCTGTTGGCGAACATCCAGCCCTTGAACACCTGCTTGGCCTGTGGCGCCCGACCCGGCATGACCGGAGGCTCGGAGGTTATCACCACATAGGCCGAGGGCCGGGGCAAAGGATCATCCAATCCGCGCGTCTCGCAAACTTTCACCGTGAAGACGAGGGTCTTGTAGCGCACCCGCCGGCCCACCGGCGCCTCGAAACGCAAGGTCTCGGCGGTGATCTTATCGAGCACACGCAGGACGGCGACCGTCCCCCGAGCCGGCGGCGGCGGGCCGGGCGGTGGTTCGGGCTTCGGCGGCGGGGGCGGAGGCGCGATCGGCTTTCTTGGCTCGTCCGGCGTCTCTTCATCGCTCTCGTTGGCGGGGGCTGCTTGGGCCGCCTTGGGTGGAGCCAAGGGTGTCTGATCGGCGGCGGCCGGAGGAGGCGCGGCCGGTACGGTCGCTGGCGGGCCGCCGGAGACCGGCGCATCCGGGGGCGTCTGATCGGCGCCTTGAGCGAAGGCGAAGCCGGCGAAGGACGCGGCGAGCGCCACGGCCAGGGCGAGGCCTAGTCGGGAATCCACGGCTGATAGTCCCCCGTGGCCTTTGAGCGCTCACCGCCCCTGGCCAGCGAACCCTTGGGCCGCCAGGCCCACAAGGTGCCGGTGAGGTTGGGCAGATAATCCTTCTCCCAGGCGCGCCGCTTCAACGGAGCACGGGTGGGGGGATCTTCGAATGTGTGATGCAGCCAGCCATGCCAGTCGGGCGAGACCTTGGAGGCGTCGGCATAGCCGTTGTAGATCACGAACCGGCGGTTGCGGCCGTCATAGTCCCAGCGCTTGTCGCGGGTTTCGTAGTATTTGTTGCCGGTTTCGTCCTCGCCGACGAAATGGCCTCCGCGCTTGATCTGGTGGGTGGCGCCGATGGTGGCCCCAGTCCACCAGGTGAAGATCGCCTTGAGCAGATTGAGCAAACCGCGCCTCGCTGATGCGCTCGCCCCAGGCCCAGCGCGCCACGTTTATAGGGGCTGGGTTCGACCACGTCCACCCGGCGGGGCGTGCCGCCTTGGCGCTAGATGTTGTGGATAGATTGGGCCGCACCACAACATCTGTTGCGGTCGGCCGAGGCGAGCGCTAGCCTGCCGTCGACTGAAGTCGGAGCGACAGGACCATGCGTTTCGAAATCCCGCCGACGATGGCCGAACCCGAGAGAGAGACCCGGGCCATCGACCGCGCCGGGGCCTTCATCGAGGTCGCGGCGCCTCGACATTGGACGACAGCCCGCATCGATGCCTGGCTCGATTGGGCGGAGAAGCTGCCCACGGATTATCCCATCGCCACCGCGCCGGCCGGGTTGGA
This sequence comes from uncultured Alphaproteobacteria bacterium, assembly GCA_963817995.1. Taxonomy (GTDB): domain Bacteria; phylum Pseudomonadota; class Alphaproteobacteria; order Caulobacterales; family Caulobacteraceae; genus Acaudatibacter. Next base: position 74,044 of record CAWFQJ010000005.1, on the reverse strand, counting down.
GGAAGGCGCCGAGCTCGATCCTTTACTCTGCGACGGCCCGGACCGACATGCTCACCGCCTCGCCGCCTGGGGACATGCGCTGGGCCTGTTTGACAAACCCGCCGACGCCCTGAATTTCCGCTCCGCCCTGTTCGATATCATGGCGCGAGGCCTCGCCGCGCCGGGGTCGTCGCTGGCCTTCGGAGCGCGGGTTCATCCCCTGCATCCGGACCCAGCTCGCGCGCCTCAGGCTGAAGCCGCCGACATCGCGTCCCAAGGCTTCATCCAGCTCTTGACACCCGGATCTTCGGTCATCACCGAGCGGCTGGACGCGGTTGCCGACGCGGTGCGCCGCTGCGAGGGCGACGCGGACGCCTGCGCCAACCTCGCGGACAATCAGGCCCTCGCTCGGGCCGCCCAGGAGGCTCGCGCCGCCGGCGCCAGCGACGAGGATATCTTCGCCGCCATCGGCCTCGGGCGAGACGATCTGGCGGCTTTCGAACCGCTGAGCCGGTCCGTGTACGTCCATGCCGACCGGGCCTCCGTGATCTCAGGCGAGGCCGACGCCTTGCGCGCCGCCGCCCTCGCCTGGCGCTGCGGGAATCTGACCGTGGCTTTCTCACCGCGGGACGCCGAAGCCTTGCGGCGCGCCGAGATCGCCCCCCGGGCGGCGCTGAACCTGCTGGCATTGCGAGGCGACGACCAGTTGAAGGCGGCCGTTCGCACACTCGTCACCGCCCTGGCGATCGAAGGCTTCACGGGCTTCTGTGCTGCGCCGGAGGCGGCCTATGTGCGCAGAGACCACCAGCCGATGGCGTTGTGTCTGGCCGGCTTGGCGGAGCGTCTGGTTTGCGAGGGCCTCGCCTATGACAGTGACGAGGGCCGGGAAAAAGCGCGCGCTCTCTGCGCCTTGGTCGCCAACTCCGCGCGCGCCGTGGCCTTGGAGATCGAAAAGATCACCGGCGCGCCATCTTCCCAGCTCACCGCTGCCGTCGAGGATCCGGAAATGGCGCTGCGCCTGGGCGCCTTGTCACTCGGCGCCGAGCCGTGGCGCGGGCCGGCGCGGGTGGCGGAAAGCGCGGACGGCGAGGTTTTTGCCATTCTAGAGGCCGCCGCCCTGGCCGGCCTCGAGCGCTTGAATTTAGACCTCGACGCCGCGCGTGAAGAGGTATTGGGTCGGCGAACGCTGGAAGGCGCGCCAGCCATCGACCACGAGGCCCTGCGCGCCAAAGGCTTCACGGACCTGGAGCTTGGCGCCGTTGAAGCCGCTCTGATGGGCGCCACGCGGCTGGATGAGGCGTTCGCTTCGGCCGTGATCGGCGCGGGCTTCGTCAGCGATGTGCTGGGCGCCAGCGAGGAAGCCCTGGCCTCCGCTGATTTCAGCACCCTCGCCTTGGCTGGTTTCAGCGCCGAGGAAATCGAGGCTGCCCAACGCTTCGCGCTTGGCGCCGGAACGTTGGCCGAAGGGTCGTTCCTGACGCCCGAGGCGCGGGCGGTGTTTCTCGGCAGGGACGAAACCACCCTTGAAGCGCGGCTGGCCATGACCACCGCAATCCAGGCTTTCACCGACGCGCCGCCGGTCGCCGTCCTTGAGCTCGATTTCACCGCTCTGCCCGCAGAGGCGGCGAAGCTGCAGGCGCGGGCGGCCGAATCTGGCGTGAGGGCCTCGGCCATCCGCCGCGCGCCGCCGCCCGCTGGCTTCCGGTTGCACCTGCCCCTTCCCGCCCCCGCCGAGGTTCGTCAGCCGGAGCCACCGAGGGATCGCGTCGTCGAGCGGATCATCGAGGTGGGCCGCAGCCGACGCAAGCTGCCCGACCGGCGCAAGGGCTATATCCAGAAGGCCAGCGTCGGCGGCCACAAGGTCTATCTGCACACCGGCGAATACGATGACGGCGAGCTTGGCGAGATCTTCATCGATATGCACAAGGAAGGCGCGGCCTTCCGTTCACTGATGAATAATTTCGCCATCGCCATCTCCATCGGCCTGCAGTACGGCGTGCCGCTCGATGAGTTCGTCGACGCCTTCGTGTTCACGAGGTTCGATCCGGCCGGCCCAGTGACGGGCAACGACTCGATCCGCTCGGCGACCTCGATCCTGGACTACGCCTTCCGCGAGCTGGGCGTCTCCTATCTCGGCCGAGCCGACCTCGCCAATCTCGACCCGGGCGAACTCAACGCCGATGGCCTCGGTCGCGGCGAGGCCGAAGCGCTGGAGCGCGAGGCCGAGCCCCAACCGATCTCACGTTTCATCTCCAAAGGGTTCTCCCGCGGCGCGGCGCCGGACAACCTGGTCTATCTGCCGACGCCGGCCCGCGCGCGAGCCGCCGAGGTGTGCCCGTCCTGCGGCGACATGGCCCTCGTCAGGAAAGGCCAGGCCCTGATCTGCGAGACCTGCGGCATCCGCCAGCCTCGTGCGGGCGATGGCGAAGCCTGAGGCCGCCAGCCTAACCTCTCGACCATTACGGCGATTTAAGTGGCGCCGGCGGCCCGGCCGCCACATGTGACAGGTCTCGGACGCCTGTCGTCGCCAAGGAGACCTTCGCCGTGACCGCCCTCGCCTGGGCCAACCGCATCACCGCCGCCGTCGCCCTCGCCAGCGCCCTGACGCTTGGCATGGCCGGTCGGGCGCTCGCCCTGGAAGGCGGGCCCGACGTGCCGCGTCTGGTTTCGTTCGGCGGGGCCTGCGTCAACTGCGAACTGGCCGGGCGCCGGCTGGTAGGCGCCAAGTTCATCGGCGCCGATTTCGCCGGCGCCTCCATGGCCGGATCGGATCTGCGCGGCGCGAGCTTCATGGGCTCCAACTTCACCGGCGCGGACATGGCCAAGGCCGACATTCGCGGGGCCTCGATGATGGGCGCGCGGTTCTTCCTGGCCAACTTCTCAGGCGCCAGCCTCGCCGGCCTCGAAGCCCACGGGGCCGATTTCATGAACGCCAATCTCACCCACGCTACCTTCGACAGCGCCGAGATGGAAGGCGCCAATCTCTCCCGGGTCATGGCGTCTGGCGCCAGCTTCAAGAACGTCAACTTCACCGGCGCCACCCTGACCTCGGGCCGGTTTGACAAGGCCTCGTTCGAAAACGCCAAACTGGAGGGCGCCGTCCTCGTCGATGCCACCTTCCCCGCGGCCGATTTCAAGAACGCCCAGATGATCGGGGCCTCTCTGAACGGCGCCGACCTCTCCAGCGCCCGAAACCTCACTCAGCACCAGCTCGATGACGCCTGCGGCGACGCCCGTACCCGCCTGCCGCCGGGCATAGACCCGCGGCTGACCTGCGGGCGGGGACATCGGTAGGCGCGCCCTACCCCTTCTTCGGTGGCTGCAGCCGGATGTGAAGCTCTTCCAGTTGCGCGGGCCGCGCCGCCGAGGGGGCGTGCATCATCAGGTCCTGTCCCTGCTGGTTGAGCGGAAAGGCGATCACTTCGCGAATGGCCTGCTGACCGGCGAGCAGCATGACGATGCGATCGATGCCTGGCGCCAGACCTCCGTGCGGCGGCGCGCCATAGCGGAAGGCGTTCAGCATGCCGCCGAAATCCTCCTCCACGGTGGCGGCGCTATAGCCGGCGATTTCGAAGGCGCGGAGCATCACGTCGGGGCGATGGTTTCTCACCGCGCCCGAGCACAGCTCATAGCCGTTGCAGACGATGTCGTATTGATAGGCCAGAATCTCCAGCGGATCCTGGCTGTTCAGCGCCTCCAGCTCGCCCTGGGGCATGGAGAAGGGGTTGTGCGAGAAATCCACATGGTTGGACTCCTCGTTCATCTCGTACATCGGAAAATCGACGATCCAGCAGAAGTCAAAGCGGTTTTCGTCCACAAGCCCAAGCTCGCTCGCCACCTTGGTGCGGGCTTGGCCGGCGAACTTGTAGAAGATCTTGGGATCGCCCCCGATAAAGAAGGCTGCGTCGCCCACGCCAAGGCCCAGGGCCGCGCGGATCGCCTCGGTGCGTTCCCCTCCGAGATTGCGGGCGATCGGGCCGGCCGCGCTCTCATCGCCCTCGCCATCCCGCCAGAAGATGTAACCCAGACCCGGCTGGCCTTCGCTCTGCGCCCAGCTGTTCATCCGGTCGCAGAAGGCGCGCGAGCCGCCGCCAGGGGCCGGAATCGCCCACACCGCCGCGCCAGGCGCCTCCAGCATGCGGGCGAAGACGCCAAAGCCGCCGCCTCGGAAGGGCTCGGAGATATCGCTCATCACCAACGGGTTGCGCAGATCGGGCTTGTCGGAGCCATATTTGGCGATGGCCTCGCGATAAGGGATGCGCGGAAACGGATAGGACGTCACCGGCTTGCCCTCGGCGAACTCCTCGAACACGCCATGCAGCACCGGCTCGATGGCGGCGAAGATGTCCTCCTGGGTGACGAAGCTCATCTCCACGTCGAGCTGATAGAATTCCAGCGACCGGTCGGCCCTGGCGTCCTCGTCGCGAAAACACGGCGCGATCTGGAAATAGCGGTCGAAGCCGGCCACCATCAGAAGTTGTTTGAACTGCTGCGGCGCCTGAGGAAGAGCGTAGAAGTTCCCCGGATGGGTGCGCGAGGGCACGAGGAAATCCCGCGCGCCCTCGGGACTGGAGGCGGTCAGGATCGGGGTCTGAAACTCGGTGAAGCCTTGGCCGACCATGCGCCGGCGGATCGAATCGATCACCTTGGATCGCAGCACGATGTTCTTGTGCAAGGTCTCGCGACGTAGATCGAGATAACGGTGCGAGAGGCGAATCTCCTCGGGATATTCGGGCTCGCCAAAGACCGGCAACGGCAGTTCGGCCGCCTGGGAGAGCACCTCGGCGGCGCGCACCCGGATTTCGATCTCGCCGGTGGGCAGGGATGGGTTGATGGTGTCGGCGTCCCGCGCCACCACCTCGCCGTCGATCCGAACCACGCTCTCGGCCCGGGCGCCATCCAGCGCTTCGAACCCGGGCGTACCGGGATGAATGACCAACTGGGTCAGGCCGTAGTGGTCGCGCAGATCGACGAACAACAGCCCGCCGTGATCGCGCTTGCGATGCACCCAGCCCGACAGGCGGACATTCTCGCCCCGGTCCGCGAGCCGAAGGGCGCCGCAGGTGTGGGTGCGATAGGCGTGCATCGTTGGGGTCTCTCAAAAGGGCCGAAATCAGGAAGGCGCGGAAGGGCGCATGGCGCCTTGCGCATGTCAAGGCAAAGGCGATTTGCGACTCGCGCCATTTGCCGCCATATTGGAGATCCTGTCTCAACAGCTGAAAGGAGGTGGTCCAGTGTCTCATTGTCTCCAACCGCGGTCGCAAGCGACCTGGAGCCTTAAGATCGAGGTTCTCTCCTGACGGCGTCTTGACGCTCTGAAGGATCAGGTCGCAGCAGCCGGTTCATCTCCGGCGTCGCCGCGGTCACGACGATGGAAGGGCCGTCCCAGCAAATGGGGCGGCCCTTTGTTTTCCGGCCGGACGGACTCAATCGCAGGGCTTCAACTCTAGCTTCGTCGCTACGCCAGTCGGCAAGCGATCGGTTATATGACGGAGAACGCGGCCCCAACTCAGCGCGGCCATCAAATTGGACGCGACCCGAAACAGGAGAAGCGCCGTCAGCGCGAGGCGCAGCAGCGCCGTCATCCCCGCCGCGCCCGCGATCACCAGGCTGGCGAACCACACGGCCATCATCATAGCATCGAACTCGGACATCGGTGGCTCCTTCAACTTACCGATGTCGACCTTAGGACCCATCCACGTCAGAAACGGTCGTGGTCCCTGAGAGGACGGTGAGGGCTTAGAAGGCCGCGCACTCTCGCTGCTCGACCACCAGAACCGATTGCTGGCGGAAGCGCGCCTTGTAAGCAGCGGCGACGCTGGTCAGCCGGTCATGATCGTCCGGCCGGCCCGGGAGGACGACGAGCAGGACCTTCGACGGCTCCTTGACGATGGCCCCCTTGGAATTTCGCCACTGGCCGTCGGCGTCCCAATCGGAAAAACCGTCGGGAAAGGCCGGGGTCACCACCTCGTCGAGGAATGCCCGCCAGTCCGCGTCGCTTACCGATCCGCCAGCCTCCAGGCGGCCGAAGAAGAGCTGGGCGGTAATGGCGCGGTGTTCGCCCGCCGGGCAACCGGCCTGCGCCCAGGCCTCGCCCGCCGGCGCCATCATCAGAACCAAAGCCAGAAAGGCGAACGCCCTCACCCCCCGATCAGCTCCCGGCCGATCAGGAAGCGGCGGATCTCGTTGGTGCCGGCGCCGATGTCGTAGAGCTTGGCGTCGCGCAGATAGCGCTCCACCGGAAAGTCCTTGAGATAGCCGGCGCCGCCCAGCGCCTGGATCGCCTCCAGCGACACTCGCACGGCGTTCTCGCTGGCCAGCAGGATCGCGCCGGCGGCGTCGAAGCGGGTGGTCTGGCCGGCGTCGCAGGCCCTGGCCACGGCGTAGACGTAGGCGCGGGCCGAATTCAGCGCGACGTACATGTCGGCGATCTTGCCCTGCATCAGCTGGAAGCGTGCCGATCGGCTTGCCGAACTGCTTGCGCTCGCGGACGTAGGGCAGCACCACGTCCAGGCAGGCCTGCATGATGCCCGAGCGGCCCGGCGGCCAGCACGGCGCGCTCATAGTCGAGGCCGCTCATCAGCACGCCGGCGCCGCCGTTCTGCGGGCCCATGACGTTCTCTTCCGGCACCTCGCAGTCCTCGAACACCAGCTCGCCGGTGTCGGAGCCGCGCATGCCCATCTTGTCGAGCTTCTTGGGCGCGGAGAAGCCCGTGAAGTCCTTCTCGATCAGGAAGGCGGTGACGCCCCGGCTGGCCGCCTCCGGCTCGGTCTTGGCGTAGACCACCAGGGTGTCGGCGTGCGGGCGCGTTGGTGATCCAGAACTTGGTCGCCGTTCAGCACATAGCGGTCGCCGTCGCGCTCGGCGCGCAGGCGCATGGAGATCACGTCGGAGCCGGAGCCCGCCTCGCTCATGGCCAGGGCGCCGACGTGCTCGCCGCTGATCAGCTTGGGCAGGTAGCGGCGCTTCTGCTCGTCGGTGCCCCAGCGGCGGATCTGGTTGACGCAGAGGTTGGAGTGGGCGCCGTAGCTGAGGCCGACCGAGGCGGAGGCGCGGCGACACCTCCTCCATCGCCACCACGTGCTCGAGGTAGCCGAGGCCCAGGCCGCCGAACTCCTCCTCGACGGTGATGCCGTGCAGGCCGAGCTCGCCCATCTGCGGCCAGAGCTGGCGCGGGAAGGCTGTTGGTCGCGTCGATCTCGGCGGCGATCGGCGCGATCCGGTCGGCGGCGAAGCGGGCGGTGGTCTCGCGGATGGCGTCGGCGGTCTCGCCGAGGCCGAAATCCATCATCGGGCCGTGGTTGGGGATCATGTTCGCGATCTAGCACGGGCTCGCCCACCCCGCGAGGGTGGGCGCCATGTCACTGGTGCGGTCGAGAAGACTCGAACTTCCACGGGTTGCCCCACAGCGACCTCAACGCTGCGCGTCTACCAATTCCGCCACGACCGCCCGTGGTGAGCGCGCGGGGCGTAGCAAATGGGCGCACCCTTGTGAAGCGTCCGCTTTGCGATGGTTCGTCGGCGCCCCACATTGGCGGAGTCATGATCGAAACGCCTAAAAGCTGTGGGTCGGCCCTTTTGCGCCCTGACGGTCGCCCGGTGGGCTGGGCGATTTCGCACGGCCTGATCCCCTACGCCGAGGCCGTCGAGGCCATGGAGGCGCGGGCGGAGGCGATCGCCGCGGGCGGGGCCGCAGAGCTCGTCTGGCTGCTCGAGCACCCGCCGCTCTACACCGCCGGGGTCTCGGCAAAGGCGGAGGATCTGCTCGCTCCCGATCGTTTCCCGGTTTTCACAGACCGGGCGCGGCGGCCAGTTCACCTATCATGGTCCCGGCCAGCGGGTGGCCTATGTCATGCTTGATCTTCGCGAGCGCGGCCGCGACGCCAAGGCCTATGTGCTTGGCCTGGAGCAATGGCTGATCGGCGCCCTGGCCGCCTTTGGCGTCACTGGCGAAACGCGCTGCGGCCGGGTAGGCGTGTGGGTCAAGCGAGCCGGCCCTCCCGCAAGGGAGGACAAGGTCGCCGCCATCGGCGTCAAGCTTCGTCGCTGGGTGAGCTTTCACGGCGTGAGCCTCAATGTGGCGCCCGATCTCTCACACTTCTCCGGCATCGTGCCGTGCGGGATATCGGAGCACGGCGTCACGAGCCTCGCCGACCTCGGCCTTGATGTCGGCATGGCGGAAGCCGATGCGTTGCTGCGAGCGGCCTGGGAGCCGATTTTTGGCCCCACGGTCTTGTCGAAGCCGCCGATCTAGCGGCTGTCTCGGCCGAAGGGCGCGGCCTGCGGGTAAAGCGCCGTACGGATCAAACGTCGCCGCCAAACCCTCTTCGGTTGTCTCAGCCGGTCGCCCATGGTTACTACGGCTCGGCCCGCCCTTGAGCCGCCTGCATGCTCGGAAAGCCCGGCCGACGCCTGATGCGCCTGATCGACCGATATCTCTTCATCCAGCTTCTATGGCCTACGGTCCTGGCAGTCGCCGCACTTTCTGGTCTAGCCATCCTGAGCGAGAGCCTGTCGGCGCTGGATATCCTTGTCGATCAACGCCAAAGCGCGCTGATCTTCATCAAGATCATCCTTCTGGCCATGCCCCAACTCATCGCCATGATCATGCCCGTGGCGGTGCTGCTAAGCGCCGTGGTGGCGATGAATCGCCTTCATGTGGAGCAGGAAATTGTGATCTGCTTCTCCACCGGCATGAGCCGCTGGCGCGTCGTCGCCCCGGCCTTCCAGCTCGCGGGCGGCGTGAGCCTTTTGTGTCTGGTGCTCACCCTCTGGATCCAGCCGCTTTGCTACCGCGCCCTCCGCGAAACCCTCGAAAGCGTCCGCGCCGACCTGGTGGCGACGATGATTCGGCCCGGACACTTTTCACACCCGGCGCCGGGTGTGACCGTCTATGCCCAGTCGGTGGACGATGATGGCGTCATTCACAACCTATTCGTCGACCACGACAATGGCCGCGGCCGCGAAAACACCATCACCGCCAGGGAGGGCCGGATCGAAAAGCGTGGCGGGTCGCCTATGCTGGTCATGCGCAAAGGCGCCAATCAAGAATTCTCCCCCACCGGCGCATTGAACTATCTGTCGTTCGACGAATACGTTCTTGATCTGAAGCCATTGATATCCCTGGATAAGCCCGTCGAGTACAAACTTTCGGACCGCTATTTGCACGAACTGTTCTTCCCTGACATGCGCGGCGCGTGGGAGCGGGAGAACCGCGATAAGATGCTCGCCGAGGGTCACTCGCGGATCGCGACGCCGCTCTACAACCTCGCCTTCATGGCCTTGGCGCTGGCCGCGGTGATCGGCGGCGCCTTCAGCCGCCTTGGCTATGGCGCGAGAATCGCCGCGGTCGCCGCCGTGGCCCTGGTCTCCCGGATCCTGGGGTTCGCCGTCCAGGAGGCGGCCGGCGGCGCGCCGGCGCTTAACGCCGTGCAATACATGGTTCCGATCGCGACCCTGGCGATCGCCATGACCGTCGTCTTGGGCGCGCGCGTACGGCCGAGGTTCGCGATATCCGAAGCCGCCGCGTGACCGGCGCGCCTTTTCGCCTGCAAGCCTATGTTCTTGGCCGCACACTACTAGGCGTTGCGATCGCGTTCGCCGTGATCGGCTCGGTGATCGCGCTCATCGACTTTGTGGAATTATCCCGCACGCTGGGCGGTCGGCAGGAGATGTCCTTTCTTGAACTGCTGGGCCTCGTCGCCCTGAAGTCTCCGGCCGTGGTGCTGCAGCTGACGCCGTTCGTATTCCTCTTAGGTGTTCTGGGCGCCTTCGTCGCCCTCAACCGGCGCAGCGAACTGATCGCCATGCGCGCCGCGGGTGTATCGGCCTGGCGGTTTGTCCTGCCCACCGCCGCGGCGGCCTTTCTGATCGGCGTCGTAACGATCACCGTCCTCAACCCGGTCGCCGCGGCCATGAACGCGCGGTTCGAGACACGGCGGGCGGCCATCATTCTAGGCGGCCAGGCCGGACGCGATATCTGGCTGCGCCAGGGCGACGATCGGAGCCAGATCGTGATCCACGGCAGATCCCACGACACCGTCGGCGATGTTGTTCGGCTCAAAGGCGTTTCGCTTTTCGTCCAGACACTGACCCCCGCCGGCGGCAGCGGAGTCGCCCGCCGCATCGAGGCGGCGCAGGCCCGGCTCGAACCGGGCTTTTGGCGACTCAGCGACGTGCGCGAAGCCACCCCAGGCGCTGGCGCGGAACATTCCGAGCAACTCCTGATTCCCTCGATGCTCGATCACCGGACGGCCATGGAAAGTTTCGCGGCGCCCGGCGCCGTGGCCTTTTGGCGACTGCCGGCGACAATCCGCGCCGCCGAACTAGCCGGGTACAGTTCGGTGGGCTATCGGCTGCGCTTCCAGCAGCTTCTGGCGACGCCGCTGCTGTTCTCGGCTATGTCGATTCTGGCGGCCGCGTTCTCCTTGCGCCTGATGCGTCTGGGGGGTTTGGCCGGCCTGGCCTCGGTTGGCGTGGGATTGGGGTTCTTGGTCTTTTTTTTGAACCAGTTCTGCGGCGCATTAGGGAGTTCGGAAGTAATGCCCGCCCCTATCGCCGCTTGGGCGCCGCCGATCCTGGCGCTTTTGGCCGGAGTAACCCTGCTTTGCTACACCGAGGACGGTTGAGCGATGGGCTGCGGCGAGATGGCCCGCCCCGAGACCGGCCGGCCGTGACCGCCCGTTCAATCGGACCGGCGTGCGTTTGGGGAGTGTTTGCCGCCGGCATAGTGGCCCTGGCTACGCTGGCTGGGAACGCGGTGGCTCAACCCATCGCCGGCGGCGTCGCCTCACCCCCGAAGGCGACGCCCAAGGCCCCGCCGGCCGATGATGGCCTGAGAGGCGGCGGTTATTATCTGGAGGCCAACAGCGTCGTCCAAGATGACGCTAACCACCGCATCACCGCCGAGGGCGCGGTCGAGGTCCGCTATAGGGGCCGGGTGCTTCGCGCCGATGAGGTCGACTATCAGACCCAGACCGGTGTCGTCACCGCGAGGGGTCATGTGGTCATCATCGAGGCCGACGGCACGACCCAGTTTTCCAGCGCCATCACCCTCGACAAGGACTTCTCGCAAGGCATCGCGCTCGGCTACTCAACCCGCATGGGCCAGAACGTGAAGATCGCCGCGGCGAGCGCCCATCGCCAGAGCGCCGACATCACGGTGATGAACAAGGTAATCTTCACCCCGTGCCCGATCTGCGCGGAGAAGGGCGGCAAAGGAAAAGGCCAGCCAACCTGGTCGATCCGCGCTCGCCGGGTCGTGGACGACCACAAGCGCCAGACGATTTACTTCCAGGATGCGGTTATCCAGGTGCTCGGCGTCGGCGTGCTCTACTTTCCGGCCCTAAAAATTCCAGAACCGACCGTGCAGAAGAAATCGGGCTTTCTGCTTCCCTACCCGACCATCTCCAGCAAGCGCGGTTTCAGCTACGAACAGCCGTATTATCAGGTCATCTCGCCGTCGATCGATCTGACCGTGACGCCGCAGATCAACACCAAGGTGAACCCATTTCTGAATATAGATTACAGAGAACGCTTCTATTCCGGGTCGTTGGATATCAGAGCCGGTTACACCTATTCTCAGGACTTCAATTCCCAGGGGCAGCAGTTCGGCGACGCAACCTCCCGAAGCTACATCCTGGGAAGCGGCGTCTTCAACCTCAGTCCAACCTGGCTTTGGGGCTTCACCGCCGAGCAGGTGTCCGACACCCTGCTGTTCGACAAGTACTCGATCGGCGACGTGTATAAGGAAAGCGGCCTCTACGCCGCCGATGACCGTCGCCTAATCTCACAACTCTACGTCGTCCAGCAAAACCAGAACAGCTATCTCTCGGTGGCGGCGATGGAGGTCCAGGGGCTGAGATCCACGGATCAGCAGAGCACATTTCCGATCATGGCGCCGGTCATCGAGGGGCACTACGAGCCCAATGAGGACATCCTGGGCGGGCGCCTGCGCATTTCCGGCAGCGCAGCGGTGCTGACGGTGGGAGAGACCCCCGCCGACCCCGGCGCCAACGGCCCGGACAGTCGCCGGGGAACCATACAGTCGGACTGGGAGCGGACCTTCACCCTAAGCGATGGTTTGCGCCTTCAGCCGTTCCTCAACGGGCGCTTCGACCTCTACAGCCTGGCCAATCTGACGCCGCCCGATCCATACAGCGCGATCCTCGGCCGCGGCTGGGGGACCATCGGGCTCAATGTCAGCTATCCGCTGATCAAACAGTCGGCGGGCGTCACCTATCTGCTGGAGCCGATGGGCCAGATCGCGATCTCGCCCAACACCCATTTCTATCCGCTGATCCCCAATGAAGACAGCGAGATCTGGCAGTTCGACGAAACCAATCTGTTCCAGCCCAACAAGTCACCTGGTTACGATCTCTACGAGGGCGGCCAGAGCGTCACCGTGGGCGGCCGCGCGACGGTGATGTTCCCTGATGGCAAGAGTGGAAGCCTGCTCGTCGGCCGCGTTCTTGGCTTCGAGGATCAACCACCCGTGCCATTGCGCACCGGCTTGCAGACAGCGCTTTCCGACTATGTCGTCTCGGCCGAAGCGACGCCGGTCAAGGGTGTGAGCCTGTTCACCAAGGCGCGGTTCGATTCGAACACCTTCGACGCCAACTATCTGGAATCTGGCGCTGATTTTTCCACCAGCCGAGTGTCGGGCTATATCGCCTATCTCTATGAACGCGACTCACCTTCCGGAGGTCCCATCGACAGCGTCGATGTCCATGGGGAGGTGGATATCACCAAGCACTGGGGCGCCACCGCGTACGCCATCGTCGATGGAGGCACCTGGCGCCAAACCGAGTTCGGCGTGGTCTATAAAGACCCTTGCGTGAGGGTGGAGGTGATCTATCGCCACAACGAAACGTTCAACAGCACGCTCGGCCCATCGACATCCGTGGTCCTTCGCCTATCGCTCGCCACACTGGGCAATTCAGGCTACAGCCACTAACCGATCGCCCGTTCGTGTCACTTGCAGGATGGCCGCGAGATTGATGAGGACCCCCGATACATATGCGCAGACTTGGTAAAATCGCGGCCGCCGCGCGCCTTGGCGGCGCGGGCCTCTGCGCGGCGGTTCTGCTGACGGCCAGCGCGGCTATGGCGCAGATCACCGCGCCTCAAGTCGCCGCGCCCTCGGTGCTTGAACCCTCCGCCCCAGCAGCGGTGACCAGCGCGCCTCAAGGACTTTCCGAGAGCGTCGTCGTCACCGTCAACGACCAGATCATTTCCAGCTATGACATCGTCCAGCGCATGCGACTGCTGATCGTCACCGCCGGCATCCAGCCCAACGAACAGAACATGCCGGAGATTCAGCGCGAAGCGATCCGCTCCCTGGTTGACGAGCGCCTGGAGATGCAGGAGTTGGCCAACCAGGAAAAGCAACAGAAGTTCAGCCTGATCGCCACAGATGCCGAGGTGAACGACGAGCTTGCCGATATCGCCCGTAACAACAACACCAGCGCCGACCAGCTCCTGGCCCAGCTTGCCGCTCAGGGCGTCGGCGCCGACACCTTCCGCGACCAGCTCCGCGCCGAGATAAGCTGGCGCGGCTGGATTCGCGGACGCTACGGTTCGCGGGTGATAATCGGCGACGACCAGGTCAAGGCGTTCCAGAAGCGGCTCGAGGCGGAGGCCGGCAAGCCGCAATATCAGATCAGTGAAGTGTTCATCGACGCGGCCCGCGCCGGCAGTGAGGACGCGGCGATCCAGGGCGCCAATCAACTGCTCTCGCAACTCAAAGGCGGCGCCCCGTTCGCGGCCGTGGCCCGACAGTTTTCCAATTCGCCATCGGCCGCCAATGGCGGCGACGTCGGCTGGATCACCGGCGGCGAGATGCCGCCGGAGGTGGATGCGACCCTGGCGTCGATGCGATCAGGCACCCTGTCCCCCGCCATCCCCGTCAAGGACGGCGTCTATATCGTCTATCTGCGCGACAGCCGCGCGGGGGGTTCGACCGTGCTGGTGGATCTGAAGCAGGCGGCTATCGCCGTACCCAAAACCGCGAGCCCGGAACAGGTGGCGGCCGCCCAGGCCAAGCTCACGGCCCTACGGCCGAAGATCAACGGCTGCGACAATCTCGCCGCCCAAGCCTCCAAGATGGGTGGCGGCATCGTCACGGGCGATCTGGGCGAGGCCGAGACCAAGGATCTCGCTCCGGCGTTCCGCGCGGCCGCCGAGACCCTTCAGGTCGGCCAGGTTTCCGATCCGATCCGAACCGATGCAGGCGTTCACCTTATCGTGCTGTGCGCCCGGCATATGGGCGGTGCGCAGGAGATGACGCGCGATCAGATCGAAAATCGCCTCTATGGCGAAGAACTTTCCATGATCGCCAAGCGCTCGCTCCGCGACCTGCGCAACTCCGCCACGATCGAAACCCACGTTCAGGAATAGGCCGTGGCGCCGGCGCCTCTGGCTCTCAGCCTCGGGGATCCCGCGGGCATCGGCCCCGAAATCGTCGTCAAGGCGTGGCGCGCACTGCGCCAGGCGGGCCCGGCCTTCATGGTCGTCGGCGATGCGAGGCGTGCTTGCGGCTGCGGCTTCGGATGTCGACATCCGCTCGGTCGCTGGGCTCGCCGAGGCCGCTGAAGCTTTCGGCCGAGCGCTCCCGATCCTCGACCTGCCAATTTCGGCGGCGGCCCACTCCGCCGAGGCCACAATCGGTTGGATCGAGACCGCCGCTCGACTGGCGCTGCGCGGTGAAGCCGGCGGCCTCGTCACCGCGCCCATCGCCAAGGCCCCACTCTATGCCGCCGGCTTCGCCTTCCCCGGCCACACCGAGTTCCTCGGCCAGATCGCGCCGGCCGCCGCCCCGGCGGCGCGGGGTCCGATCATGATGCTGACGGCCGCTGATCTGCGCGTGGCTCTTGTCACCATTCACGAACCTCTCTCCCGCGTGCCGGGCCTTCTCAGCGAGCGCGCGATCGTGAACGCCGGCCTCGTCACCGCCCGGGCCTTGGCGCGGGATTTCGGCGTGGACCATCCCCGCCTGGCTGTCTGCGGCCTTAATCCCCATGCCGGCGAGGACGGCGCACTGGGAGGGGAGGAAGAAGCGATCATCGCCCCGGCGGTGCGCGCGCTCCAGGCCCTGGGCGTCGAGGCCGCCGGTCCATATCCCGCCGACAGCCTGTTCCACGCCGAGGCCCGGACGCGTTACGACGCGGTGCTCTGCATGTATCACGACCAGGCCCTGATCCCGGTGAAGATGCTGGATTTCTGGGGCGGAGTGAACGTCACCCTCGGCCTGCCGATCGTTCGCACCTCGCCCGACCACGGCGTCGCCTACGATATCGCCGGGTCCGGCAAGGCCCGTCCCGATAGCCTGATCGCCGCGATCCGGCTGGCCGCCGACATCGCCCGGCGCCGCGCGGCGTGAACCTGGACGCCCTGCCCGCCCCCGGCGCCGCCCTCGCGGCGGCCGGCATCGAGGCGGACAAACGCTTCGGCCAGCACTTCCTGCTCGACCTCAACGTCTGCCGCAAAATCGTCCGGCTGGCCGAGCTCGAACCTGGCGAGAGCGTCCTCGAAGTCGGACCAGGCCCCGGGGGCCTCACCCGCGCCCTGTTGGAAGCGGACGCCCGGGTCGTCGCCGTCGAGGCCGACCCCAGGTTCGCACGCCTGCTCGAGGCTCTCGCCGAGGCCGCGCCGGGTCGCCTGCGGATCGTCCAGGCCGACGCCCTGGCGGTGGCCGAAGTCCGAGCTGACCGGCCCCAACGCCTCGATCGTCGCCAACCTCCCCTACAACATCGGAAGCCCCTTGCTGGTCAAATGGCTGACCGGCTCTTCTCGTCCACGATCGATGACCCTGATGTTCCAGAAGGAAGTCGCCGATCGGATCGTCGCCGCGCCCGGCGGCGGCGAGTATGGAAGGCTCGGGGTGCTCGCCCAGGCGCTTTACGAGGCCAGGATCGTGATGGACCTGCCGGCTCGCGCCTTCACCCCGCCGCCAAAAGTCGATTCGGCCGTCGTGCGCCTCACCCCCAGAGCCGATCGACCAACCGATTCGCGGGTGGCCGCGCTTCAGGCCGTGGCCAAAGCCGCTTTTGGCCAGAGGCGCAAGATGCTCAGATCGGCGCTTCGCGGACTGGGCGGCGAGAGGCTTTGTCGATCGGTGGGTATCGATCCCAGCGCCAGGGCCGAAACGATTCCGGTGGCCGGGTTCCTCGCCCTGGCCGAAGCCGTGGAATGCGGTGGCCCTGGCTAGATCTTCTGATCCAGCAGGCCCTGCACGAAAGGCGCGAGCCACGGATTTCGCGCGGGCCGCATCCGTTCGGTCCGATAGACCGCTTCAAGTTCGGCGTAGGCGCGATCGAAGTCGTCGTTGACGATCACGTAATCGTAGTCGCCCCACTTCTCGATCTCGCCCTTGGCGCGGCCAAGGCGCCTGGCGATGACCGCCTCGGCGTCCTGCGCCCGCGCATGCAGGCGCGCGGCCAGCTCGGCCATGTTGGGCGGCAGGATGAAGACGCGCACCGTGTCTTGCGGCGCGCTGGCGGCGATCTTTTCGGCGCCCTGCCAGTCGATATCGAACAGCACGTCCTGGCCTCTGGCGAGCGCGGCCATCACCGGCGTCCTTGGCGTGCCATAGCGATGTTCATGGACCTCGGCCCATTCCAGGAAGTCGCCCACCGCCGCCATCTCGTCGAAGACGCCGCGGGCCAGGAACCGATATTCGCGCCCGTCCGCCTCGCCGGGCCGCGGCGGCCGGGTGGTGGCCGAGACCGAAAGGGCCAGCGCCGGGTGGCTCGTCACCAATCGCCGCGCCAGCGATGTCTTGCCCGCGCCCGACGGGCTGGAGATCACCAGCAGCAGGCCGCGCCGCGCCCGCGTCGCCTCACTCGACATTCTGCACCTGCTCGCGGAACTGATCGATCGCCGCCTTCAGCTCCAGGCCGACCGAGGTCAGGTCGGTGAGGGCCGACTTGGAGCACAGGGTGTTGGCCTCGCGCATGAATTCCTGGGTCAGGAAGTCGAGCCGCCGACCGCTGGCGGCGGCCTGATCGAGCAGCGTGCGGCCGGCGACGACGTGGCCGCCGAGCCGATCCAGTTCCTCGCGCACGTCGGCCTTGGTGGCCGCCGCGGCCGCCTCAGCAGGATGCGCTCCTCGCTCGCCGCCTCGCCGGCCAGTTCGATCAGGCGGCGTCGAAGCCGGTCGCGGATTACGGCCGGCTGCGTGGCCGCCTCGGCGTCAGCCCGCGTCGTCAGCGCCTCGATCTGATCCAGAAGCCCGCCGAGCACCTCGGCCAGCGCGGCGCCTTCTCGCCCCGCGCCGCGCGAAGATCGTCGAGCGCCGCGCCGATATCGGCCGCCATGGCCGCCTCCACGGCGCCGCGCGTTTCTTCGTCATCGTCCGCGTCGCGGGTCTCGATCACGCCCGGCAGGCCGAGCAGGCCGTCCGCCGTCGGCGCCGCGGCGCGCCCGGCCGCGACCCAGGCCTCGCCCGCGGCCAGATACCGTTCGGCGAGATCGCTGTTGATCCGCACCTCGCCACTGGCCCGGGCTCGTTTGGCCTGGACGTTGACGTTGATCTGGCCGCGCTGGAACCGCGCCTGCGCCGCCTCCCGAGCCACCCGTTCCAGGCCGTCGAAGCCTGGCGGTCCGCGGAACCGCACCTCGAGGTTGCGGCCGTTGACCGACCGCGCCTCCACCGCCCAGGTCCAGGCGCCCAACGCGCCTTCGCGCGCGGCCGAAGCCGGTCATGCCCGAAAGGCTCATGATGCGCCCGTGGCCGCCCTGCGCCTGCTCGATCGCGCGCCAGCGGGCGACGTTGCGCTGGTGCTCCTCCAGGGTGGCGGCGAAGACGTGGCCGCCCGTGCCGTCGGCGACGAAATAGAGGTCGCTTCGGTGCCGCGCGGATCCAGCGCCGCCTCCAGCGAGGCGCGGCCCGGATTGGCGATCGGCGTCGGCGGCAGGCCGGCGATCACATAGGTGTTGTAGGGCGTCTGCGACGCCAGCTCGGACACGCGCAGGCCGCGGCCCAGGGGCGCGCCGCCGGTGAGGCCATAGATCACCGTCGGGTCGCTCTCCAGCCGCATGCCCTTTTCCAGCCGGTTGACGAACACCGCGGCGATCCGCGGCCGCTCCGCGGGCTTGGCGGTCTCCTTCTCGACGATCGAGGCCAGGATCACCGCCTCGCTCGGGCGATCGATAGGGCAGGCCCGGCGCGCGGTGCGCCCACAGCTCGGCCAGCAGCTTGTCGCGGGCGTCCATCATCCGGTTGCAGCACCGCGGCGCGGTCCTCGCCCCGGCGCGACCTCGATAGGTCTCCGGCAGCAGCGCGCCTTCGGCCGGCGCTGGCGCCGTCGCCGGTCAGGACGGTCGGCGCCGTTGAGGATATCGACGGCCGCCTTGGAGGTCAAGCCCTCGGGGATGGTGACGACAGTGGCGCACGACCTTGCCGGCGCGGATCGCGTCGAGCACCGTGGCCAGCGAGCGCGCGCGAGGGGAACGCGTATTCGCCGGCCTTCAGCTGGTGGGCGGCGCCGGTGACCTTGGCGGCGGCCATGAACACGGAGCCGCGAGCGGATCACGCCGGCCGCCGCCAGGCTCTGCGCCGATCCCGGCGACGCCGGCGCCGGCGGGCAGCACCACCGTGGTGGAGGCCGCGCCGTCGCGGGCGCCGGGCCCGGCGCCGAAGTAGGCGAGCCGCCGACCAGCGCCGCGCCAGCAGCACCAGGACGGCGATGGCAGACAGCGCGACCGCAGATCGGCGCGTCGGGCGCCGGCGGAGTCTCGACGGCCGCGCTTGCGCGGCCGCGCGGCTCACGGCGCCTTCTTGAACACGACGCGAGGCGTTGGTGCCGCCGAAGCCGAAGCTGTTGGACAGCGCGACGTCGATCTTCATCGGCTTGGCCTTGTTGGGCACCAGGTCGATCGGCGGTCTCCACCGACGGATTGTCGAGATTGATGGTCGGCGGGGCGATCTGGTCGCGCAGGGCCAGCACGCGTGAAGGCCGCCTCGACCGCGCCGGCCGCGCCCAGCAGGTGGCCGATGGCCGACTTGGTCGAGGACATGGCGGTCTTGCCCGCCGCGTTGCCCAGCAGCCGCTCGACCGCGCCCAGTTCGATCTCGTCGCCCAGCGGCGTCGAGGTGCCGTGGGCGTTGATGTAGTCGATGTCGGCCGGCTCGATGCCCGGCCTGGGCGATCGCCGCCTTCATGGCGCGGAAGCCGCCGTCGCCGTCCTCGGCCGGGGCGGTGATGTGGTAGGCGTCGCCGGCCAGGCCATAGCCGATCACCTCGGCGTAGATCTTCGCGCCGCGCGCCTTGGCGTGCTCGTAGTTCCTCGAGCACCAGCACGCCGGCGCCCTCGCCCATGACGAAGCCGTCGCGGTCCTTGTCGTAGGGGCGCGAGGCCCTGTTGCGGCGTGTCGTTGAAGTTGGTCGACATGGCGCGGCAGGCGATGAAGCCGGCGATGCCGATCTGGCAGATCGCCGCCTCGGCGCCGCCGGCGATCATCACGTCGGCGTCGCCGTACTTGATCAGCCGCGAGGCGTCGCCGACGGCGTGGGCGCCGGTGGCGCAGGCGGTGACCACCGCGTGGTTCGGGCCCTTGAAGCCGTAGCGGATCGAGACCTGGCCGGAGGCCAGGTTGATCAGCGCCGAGGGGATGAAGAACGGGCTGACCCGGCGCGGGCCCTTCTCGTGCAGCTCGATCGCGGTGTCGGCGATGGTGCGACAGGCCGCCGATGCCCGAGCCGATGATCACGCCGGTGCGCTCGCGCTCGTCCTCGTCCTCCGGCGTCCAGCCCGCGTCCTTCACCGCCTCGTCGGCGGCGGCCATGGCGTAGAGGATGAAGTCGTCGACCCGGCGCTGCTCCTTCGGGCGTCATCACCTGGTCGGGATCGAAGGAGCCGGCGATGTCCGGCCCGCCGCCGCCGCGGCCGTCGACGCGCGGCACCTCGCAGGCGACCTGGCAGGCGTAGTCGGTGGGATCGAAGGCGGTGATCCGTCCGCGCGCCGGACTTGCCGGCCAGGATGTCCGTTCCAGGTGGTCTCGACGCCCCAGCCCAGGGGGGTGACCAGGCCCAGTCCGGTGACGACGACGCGACGCATGACTGATCTCCGACGCGATAGCATGAGCCGCCGACCGCGAATGCACGCGGCGCGACGGCCTGACGCGTCGGGCTCAGGCGCCCAGGCGCTCCTCGATGAACTTCACCGCGTCGCCGACGGTCTGGATGTGCTCGGCGGCGTCGTCGGGGATTTCGATGTCGAACTCTTCTTCGAAGGCCATGACCAGTTCGACGTTGTCGAGGCTGTCGGCGCCCAGGTCGTCGATGAAGCTGGCCTTTTCGGTGACCTTCTCCGGATCGGCGTCCAGGTGCTCGATGACGATCTTGCGCACGCGTTCGAGAATGTCGGACATTCAGGTCCAGTCCCTTTTGTTGTTTGGCGCCTGCCGGCTGGGTCGCCCCCTGCCCACCGGCCCTGTCGTTTGGTCTCGAGGATCGCTGACCGCGACCCGATGACTTAGTGTCTCAAATTCGGATTTCCGCCTAGCATGTTCCTTTGGGTCCGCCTAGCGGCGCCAGACGCCTCTAGATCATCGCCATGCCGCCGTTCACGTGCAAGGTCTGGCCGGTGACGTAGGCGGCCTCGTCGCTGGCGAGATAGACGCAGGCGGCGGCCACATCGGCGCCCGCGCCCAGCCGGCCCGGCGGGAATGGTCGCCAGGATCTGCGTCTTCTGGGCCTCGTTCAGCGCGTCGGTCATCGGGCTTTCGATGAAGCCGGGCGCGACGCAGTTGACGGTGATGCCGCGGCTGGCGACCTCCTGGGCCAGCGCCTTGGAGAAGCCGATCATGCCGGCCTTGGAGGCGGCGTAGTTGGTCTGGCCCGGATTGCCGGTCACGCCGACCACCGAGGTGATGCCGATGATCCGGCCCTGCGCGGCGCTTCATCATGCCCGCGCAGCGCCGCGCGGCGAGAGGCGGAAATAGCTCTCCAGGTTGACCCGCAGCACCGTCGCCCAGTCCTCGTCCTTCATGCGCAGCAGCAGGCCGTCGCGGGTGACGCCGGCGTTGGCGACCAGGATGTCGATCGGCGCGCCGGCGGCGGCCTCGGCCGCGCCGACCAGGCCGTCGACCGCCGCGGCGTCGGAGAGGTTCGCAGGCGACGCATCGAGGCCCGCTCGCCCAGCTCGCCGGCGCAGGGCCTGCAGCGCCGCCTCGCGGGTGCCGGACAGCACCACGTGGGCGCCCTGGGCGTGCAGGGCGCGGGCGATCGCGCCGCCGATGCCGCCGCGTGGCGCCGGTGACCAGGGCGGTCTTGCCGGTAAGATCGAACATCGCCGCGCCCTCGCTCATAGAGCGCTTGGCGAAGGCTTCGAGGTCGGCCGGCGTGTTCAGCGCCACGGCCTCGGCGTCCGGCGCGATGCGCTTGGCCATGCCGGTCAGCACCTTGCCGGCGCCGACCTCGGCGAAGCGGGTGACGCCGCCCTCGCCCGGCCAGCCACTCCATGCTCTCGCGCCAGCGCACCCGGCCGGTGACCTGCTCGACCAGCAGGCGGCGGATCGCGTCGGGGTCGAGGGTCGGCCGGGCGGTGACGTTGGCCACCAGCGGCGCGCGCGGCGCGCAGGATCGTCGCCTCGGCCAGCGCCTCGGCCATCTCGTCGGCGGCCGGCTGCATCAGCGGGCAGTGGAAGGGCGCCGAGACGTTCAGCGGGATGGCGCGGGCGCCCAGTTCCTTGGCCTTCTCGATCGCCAGGTCCACCGCCGCCTTGTCGCCGGAGATCACCACATTGCCGGCGTTGTTGTCGTTGGCGACCACGCAGACGCCGACCGTCGGAGCCCGCCGCGGCGGCGGCTTCGGCCAGGGCGACGTCGCTCTTGGGGCCGATCAGCGAGGCCATGGCCCCCGCGCCCACCGGCACGGCCCGCTGCATGGCCTGGCCGCGCAGCTTCAGCAGCCGCGCGGTGTCGGCCAGGCTGATCGCGCCGGCCGCGGCCAGGGCCGAATATTCGCCCAGGCGAGTGGCCGGCGACGAAGGCGGCGCTGGTCGATGCCGACGCCGAACTCGCGCCTCCAGCGCCGCGCATCACCGCCAGGCTCACCGCCATCAGCGCCGGCTGGGCGTTCTCGGTCAGGGTCAGCTCGTCGCTCGGGCCCTCGCGCATCAGCTGGAAGAGCTTCTGGCCCAGGGCGTCGTCGACCTCCTGGAACACCTCGCGGGCGGCGGCGAAGGCGTCGGCCAGGTCGGCGCCCATGCCGACGGCCTGGCTGCCCTGGCCGGGAAAGAGGAAGGCGAGGCTCATGAAGCGGGCGTTTCCCGGCGCTGTCGAATTCGCGGAGGCGAGGGTTAGGTGAAAGCGCGCCCGCTCACAAGCGACTGGCGCAAGGCGGCGGGTCTTGGCGCATAGTCACGCGCAAGATCCGCCAGGGAGCGCTCCTTAGAATGAAACGCCTGATCGCCGCCGCCCTCGCCGCGAGCCTGCTCGCCGCCAGTTCCGCCCAAGCGGCCCTCAAGGTCGGCGACGCCGCCCCGACTTCACCGCCCAGGCTTCGAAGGGGGCAAGCAGTTCACCTTCAACATGGCCGACGCCCTCAAGAAGGGTCCGGTGGTGCTCTATTTCTTCCCCGCCGCCTTCACCACGGGCTGCACCATCGAGGCCCATGATTCGCCGAGGCCTCCGACGACTACCAGAAGCTGGGCGCGACCCTGATCGGCGTCACCGCCGGCAATATCGATCGCCTGACCGAGTTCTCGGTCAGCGAATGCCGCTCGAAGTTCCCGGTCGCCGCCGATCCCAACGCCGCCATCGCCAAGAGCTATGACTCCACTGCTGGCGATCTATCCCGGCCATTCGGACCGCACCTCCTATGTCATCGCCCCCAACGGCAAGGTGATTTCGGTCTATTCCGACCTCAACCCGGACGAGCACGTGACCCAGACCCTCGCGGCCCTGAAGACCTGGCGGGCGTCACACCCGTCCTGACGACGCCCACGGGCTTGCGCCCGGGACCGTTTGCGGGTAACAGCGCCGCTCTTCAACGAAGAGCGGTCTTTTCGCGGAGCGTCAAAGGGCGTGGGACCATCCCCGCCGCCGCGGCCAGATCCATCGTTTCGCCGGCGCGTCTTCCGCCGCGCCGCAGCGCCGCCCTTCACAGCGGAAGAAGGAAACCATGGCGCTTTACGAGCACGTGCTCATCGCGCGGCAGGATATCTCGCCGCAACAGGCCGAGGCCCTGAACGACGAACTGAAGGCCCTGATCGAAGCCAGCGGCGGCCACATCGCCAAGATCGAGTACTGGGGCCTTCGCAACCTCACCTACCGGATCAAGAAGAACCGCAAGGGCCACTATTCCCTGCTGGCCATCGACGCCCCGGCGCCGGCGGTGAAGGAGATGGAGCGCCAGCTGTCGATCAACGAAGACGTGCTGCGCTATCCTGACCGTGCGCGTCGAAGAGCTCGACCTGGAGCTCTCGCCGGTCCTCGCCGCGCCGCGATCGCGAGCGCGAGCGCCGCGTTCGACGACGTCCCGGCTTAAGCGCCAGCAGAGAGCCAACACATGACCGACGAAACCATCAGCTCCCGAAGCCGCCGCCGCCGGCGGCGGCCGGCGCCGCCCTTCTTCCGCCGCCGCAAGGTCTGCCCGTTCTCCGGCGCCAACGCGCCGAAGATCGACTACAAGGACGTCAAGCTCCTGCAGCGCTACGTCTCCGAGCGCGGCAAGATCGTGCCCTCGCGCATCACCGCGGTGTCGGCCAAGAAGCAGCGCGAACTGGCCAAGGCCATCAAGCGCGCCCGCTTCCTCGCCCTGCTGCCCTACGTCGTGAAGTAGGAGAGCCGAACCGATGAAAGTCATTCTGCTCGAACGCGTCGAGCGCCTGGGCGCCCTCGGCGACGTGGTCACCGTGAAGGACGGGTTCGCCCGCAACTTCCTGCTGCCGCGCTCCAAGGCGCTGCGCGCCAACGCCGCCAACCTGAAGGTCTTCGAAGGCCAGCGCGCCGAGATCGAGAGCCGCAACGCCAAGGCCCGCGAGGCCGCGGCCAAGGCCGGCGACAAGCTGGACGGCACGTCCTACATCATGATCCGCCAGGCGGGCGAAAGCGGCCAGCTCTACGGCTCGGTCTCCGGCCGCGACGTGGCCGACGCGGTCAACGCCGAGGGCGGCAAGGTCGATCGCTCGATGGTCGTGCTCGACAAGCCGATCAAGACCCTGGGCGTCCACCCGGTGAAGGTGCGCCTGCACGCCGAAGTGACCGTCACCGTCAACATCAACATCGCCCGCAGCGCAGACGAAGCCGAACGCCAGGCCCGCGGCGAGAACGTGATCGCCTCCCAGTTCGAGGAAGACCGCGCCTCCGACGCCGCAGTCCGCCGCCGACATGCTCGAAGGCGGCGCCGGCGCGCCAGGACGGTCTCGGCCGCGAGGACGTAGACCGACCGGCCGAGCGGGCGCCGTGGCGATCGCCGCGGCGTCTCGTCCACAGGCGCCGGTTTCCTGTTGAGCAAGCCGATTTTGTCACACGCGGCAGCGGCGCCATTGCGCTATGGCTGAGCCATGGCCCTCGCTCCCGATCCTCGACCTTCGCTCGGCCATCGCGCCGCCGGAAATCGCCCACGCTCCGGCCAATATCGAGGCCGAGCAGGCCCTGCTGGGCGCGCTGCTGTACGACAACGCCGCCTATGAGCGGCTGAGCGACCAGCTGCAGGCCCGGCACTTCTTCGAGCCGTTCCACGGCCGGCTGTTCGCCGCCATCGAGAGCCATATCCGCCGCGGCCAGCTGGCCGAGCCGATCCTGCTGGCCGAGCAGTTCCAGCGCGACCCGGCGTTCGAGGAGCTGGGCGGCCTGCGCTATCTGGCCGACCTGGTCGACCGCGCGCCGCCGGCGGCCAACGCCGCCGACTACGGCCGGGTGATCTACGACCTGGCCCTGCGCCGCGACCTGATCCGCATCGGCGGCGACATCGCCGCCGACGCCCAGACCGGCGACCCCGAACTCACCGCCCGCGACCAGATCGAGGCGGCCGAACAGCAGCTCTACACCCTGGCCGAGACCGGCGGCGCCTCCACCGGCCTCGTCGACCTTCGCCGACGCCCTGCGCGGCGCGGTGGAGATGGCGGCCGAGGCCTATCAGCCGCGACGGCGGCCTGTCGGGCCTCTCCACCGGCCTGATCGACCTCGACCAGCAAGCTGGGCGGCCTGCACCCCTCCGACCTGATCATCCTGGCCGGCGCGCCCCTCGATGGGCAAGATCGGCGCTGGCCGCCAACATCGCCTTCAACGTGGCCCGCAACTACGCCTGGGAGCCGCAGCCGGACGGCACGCGCAAGACCGTCAACGGCGGCGTGGTGGCCTTCTTCTCCCTGGAAATGTCGGCCGAGCAGCTGGCCATGCGCCTGCTGGCCGAGGTCTCCGGCGTGCCGTCCGACCAGATCCGCAAGGGCGAGATCGAGCGCCAGCGAGTTCGGCCGGGTCCGCGACGCCGCGCTGGAGATCCAGGAGGCGCCGCTCTACATCGACGCCACCGGCGGCATCTCCATCGCCAAGCTGGCCGCCCGCGCGCGGCGGCTGAAGCGCACCGTCGGGCCTCGACCTGATCGTGGTCGACTATCTGCAGCTGGTCACCGTCGGCGACCGGTCCAGCACCGACAACCGGGTGCAGGAGGTCAGCCATGATCACCCAGGGCCTGAAGGCCCTGGCCAAGGAGCTGTCGGTGCCGGTCATCGCCGCTCGCCCAGCTCTCCCGCCAGGTGGAGAACCGCGAGGACAAGAAGCCGCAGCTCGTCCGACCTGCGCGAATCCGGCTCCATCGAGCAGGACGCCGACGTGGTGATGTTCATCTACCGCGAGGCCTACTACCTCGGCCGCGCCGAGCCCGCGCGAGGGCACGCCCGAGCACCTCGACTGGCAGGAGAAGATGGACCAGATCCGCAACCTCGCCGAGGTGATCATCGGCAAGCAGCGCCACGGCCCCATCGGCACGGTGCAGCCTGCACTTCAACGAAGACCTCACCAAGTTCGGCAACCTGCGCCCGCGAAGGACGGTTCGAGCCGAGGTAGGGGGCGCTAGGCGGGAGCGGCGGCATCCGGCGCCGACGCTGGCGGGGATGGTGCGCCTGTCACTATGTTCCCTACCACATTCCCTATTCCCCTACCGTCCTGGCCGGTCGTAAGTACCGGCCATCCATTCGGCTCTCGGCATGCCATGGACGTGCGCGCGCACGTCCACACGGGCGGAAGGGTGCGTATGGGCAGCCGGGACTGACGCCCGGCTTTGACGTTTGTGGGGTGGGAGTGGGGGGAGTGGGGGGTGGGGTGACCGCACCTCTTGTGGAGCGCCGGCGTTCGCTAGCAACCCATCCTAGTGCCGCACTTGACGGAGCGCGGGGCGATCCGCGAACAGTCGGCGGCCGGCGTTCGTTCATCGGCGCCTAGGGATCTCAAGCGATGCGCGTGCAAGCCGAGCGGCTGACCGGCCTTCTGATCGACATGCTGGCGCGCGCCGGCGCCGAACCGGAGCACGCGCGGATCTGCGCGGAGCATCTGGTCGGGGCCAGTCTGCGGGGTCACGACTCCCATGGCGTCGGCATGGCCAGCGCCTATCTGCGCTGGATGGCCGAGGGGCGGATGTTCCCCAACCGCCACGCCAAGGTGGTGCGCGACAGCCTCGCCGTCCTGGTGGTCGACGGCCAGTTCGGCCTGGGCCAGGTGATCGCCGGCGAGGCGATGGGCCTCGGCATAGCGCGCGCCCGCCAGAGCGGCGTGGCGTGCGTCGCCCTGCGCAACGCCTGCCACATCGGCCGGATCGGCGCCTATGGCGAACAGTGCGCCGAGGCCGGCCTGATCTCGATGCACTATGTCAATGTCGTGGGTCACCCGCCGACGGTGGCGCCCTTTGGCGGCGCGGGAGCCGCAGGATGATCACCGACCCCTATTGCTGCTGCATCCCCAGGGCGGACGGGCGCCACATCACCGTCGATATGGCCACGAGCGTCGTCTCCGCCGGCAAGCTGCGCATCGCCTGGATGACCGGCGCGCCGGCGCCGCCGGACGCCCTGATGGACGGGCTGGGCCAGCCCACCACCGACCCGGCGGCCTTCTTCACCGGCGATCCCCCCGGCTTCCTGCTGCCCTTCGGCGGGCACAAGGGCGGCGGGCTGCAGGTGCTGTGCGGACTGCTGGGCGGGGCCCTGGCGGGCCATTGGACGACGCAGCCGCTGTCGGATCGCAACTACGGCGCCACCGTCAACAACATGCTCTCCATCATCATCGACCCCGACGCCTTCGGCGACCGCGCGGCATACGAGGCCGAGGCCAGCGCGATGATCGACTATATCCGGAGCGCCCCGCCCGCCGAGGGTTTCGATCGCGTCCAGGCGCCCGGCGATCCGGAGCGCGCTTCGATGGTGCAGCGCCTGCGCGACGGCGTGCCGATCGACGACAACACCTGGCGCGAGCTGGCGCAGGCGGCGTCTGGGCTGGGGATCGACGTTGCCGGATTCGCCGAGGACTGAGCCGGCGGGCGAGTGCATGGAAAAGGTGTGTGTCCCTGTTTCTAGGCTGGGGCGGGGTCCGCCGCCTTCACGGCCGAGGCGGCCGGGTCCGGGGGTGGCCAGGCGACCAGGGCGTAATCCGAAACCTCGGGAGGGCATGGCCCGCGCTTCACCATCCAGCGGCCGTCCTCGTCCTGGACGGCCCACTCGGGATCGAGGTTCATGGCCTTGCACAGCCTGGCGATGATCTCGCCCACCGGCCAGTCGAACCAGCCCTCGAATTCGTCGGCGTCCGCGAGCAGCATTTCGATGTCGCCCATCAGGGCTTCGCAGGCCTCGTCGTTTTCGGGGAATTTCTGGCTGATGGCGTCGACCATGACGAGGTTGATGGCGTTCTGCTTTTCCGTCCCCTCGGCCCACCCCGCTTCCTTCCGCCGCGTCTCGCGCTTGGCGAAGAGAGCGTTTCTCTGGACCTGGAGGCCTTTGCCGAGGTGATCCTCCAGGGCGATGGTGCGGCGGACGGCCTGGGCGACCTTGGCGTAGGCGGCGGCGAGATCGGCGCTGGGGGTTTTCTTCACTTGCGCCGTCAGGGCCTCGGCGATCTCCATGCCCATGTCGGCCAGGCGCGCCAGGATCGCCGCGTGGCGCTGGCCGCGCTCGATGGAAACCTTCGCCTCCAGCATCTCGGCCGTATCGCCGGGCGGCGGCGCCTCATCGGTCATATCCGGGCAGGGATGGTAGGGCAGACGACATGGGCGCTAAGGAGACCACATATATTGCAATATGTCAAGTCGAACGGGTCACGCTCTCAAACGCAACGTTTCCACCCCGCGTCCGTTGGAAGGTTTGCCCTTCCGCCGCAGGAGCCGCGCCGTGCCGCCATCGCCGAGCCATCGTGACGCCGCCGTTCACGAGGTCCGGACGGCGGCGAAGGTCGCCGGGGTGGCCATGGTCGGCTTTGCGATCGACGCGGTCGCCCTGAAAGTTGGCCTGGCCTTTCATCTCTCGCCGGCCTTCGCCAGGGCGATCTCCCTCTTTCTGGCCATGCAAGGGACGTTCGCCATAAACGGGCTGGTGGTGTTCCGCTGCCTGACGCGCGCGCGGCTGATCCATCAGTGGCTCGGCTATATGACCACCAACGGCTTTGGAAATTTCTGCAACTATTGGATTTTCGTCACCCTGGTTTCCCTGCATCAGCCGCTGGTGTCGAACGCCTATCTGGCGCTGGCGGTAAGCTCTTTCTGCGCCTGGGGGATCAACTATTTCGCCATTCGCTTCTTCGTTTTCGGACGCGCCAAAACCCGGGCGGAAATCGCCTCGCCGGCCGATTGTCCGTGGGAGGGCGTGGCTCAACCGCCGATACGCCGGCGAACCCGAGCGTTCTGAACAGGCTCGCCGGCATGGGCCCGATGAGCATCCCCATCTAGTCCCGCGGCTGACCCCGCGCGAAGGGCACCGCCATCAGGGCCGCCAGGGTCAGCAGAGCGATCAGAGCCCAGGCCTCGTTGATGGCGCGGACCAGCGCCAGGTGGCGGATCATCGGCGCGACGATGGCGGCGGTGTCGGCGTCCATCGGTCCGCGCCCCTGGAGGGCGAAAAGATCCAGAGGGATGCCCACGGCCTTCGCCGTGGCGACGTCGCCCGCCTGCAGGCGGGCCGTGATCTGGCGGCCGAGCTCCGGCGAGCGGCCGTAGATCACCGTATCGATCAGCGCCAGTCCGATGGCCCCGCCAAGATTGCGCATCAGGTTGAACAGGCCGCTGCCGTCGGGGGTCTCGGCCAGACTTAGATGACCCAGGGCCAGGCGCGTGGGCGGCAGCAGGCAGAACATGATCGCCGATCCGCGGATGATCTGTGGCCAGACCATCTGGGCGAAATCGGTGTCGACGGTCTGCCGGGCGCTGAGGCCCAGTCCGATGGCGAAGGCCAGGAACCCCAGAGCGGTCAGCAGGCGGGCGTCGACGCGGCGCTCCAGCGCCACGGCGATCGGGGCGGTGGCGAGTTGCGCGAGCCCGGTGACCAGCATGATCTCGCCGATCTCCAGCGCGCCATGACCGCGCACAAAGGCCAGGAACACCGGCATCAGATAGACCGATCCGAACAGTCCGATGCCGAGGACGAAGCTGAGCATCGATCCGATCGCGAAGTTGCGATTGGCGAAGGTGCGAAGCTGCACGATCGGGTGGCGCGCGGTCAGGGTGCGGCGGACGAACGCCGCCGCCGACACGAGGCTCATCGCCAGCAGCGACAGCACCAGAGGCGAGGCCCATCCATGGCCGGGCGCCTCCTTGAGGGCGATTTCGAGCGCGCCGAGGCCAAGGGCGAGAAGCGCGAGGGATGGGGCATCCAGCAACCTCGCCTCACCCCAGTCCGGCGCGCGGCGAGGCAGGGCGCGGGCCACCACGCCGGCGCAGGCCAGGCCCGGCGCCACATTGACCAGAAACAGCCACTGCCAGGAGAAGGTCTGGGTGATCCAGCCGCCGACGACGGGGCCGACGGTGGGCGCCAGAACGGCCAGGACCCCGGCCAGGGTGGTGGCGATATCCTGGCGACGCTCGGGAAAGAGGATGAACACGGCGGCGAACACCGCCGGGATCAGGGTGCCCCCGGCGAAACCCTGGACGATCCGCCAGGCGATGAGGGCCGTGAAACCCCCGCTGAGGGCGCAGCCGAGCGAAGCCAGGCTGAAGGCGGTGATCGACACCACGAACAGCCAACGCATGCCGAGCATACGGGTGAGGAATCCGGTGAGCGGAATGGCGATGACTTCGGCGATCAGATAGGCGGTCTGGATCCAGCTCATCTGATCGCGCGGAATGCGCAGAGCCGTCTGGATGGTCGGCATGGAGGTGGCGACGATCTGGATGTCCAGGATCGCCAGGAACATGCCAAGGCACATGGTCGCGAAACCGATCCACGTCCACGCGGAGGTGCGGTCAGGCGGGGCGGCGTGAGACGAGGCGGTGGTGGTCAATCGCGCGGCTCCCAGGATCGCCCGGTGTCCAGGGCCGGCGCCATCGAAACAACAATGCCGGGCTCTCGGCGAGGTTGCATATTCCACCCTCCCCCGAAGAATCCAGCCGGCGCCGCCTTTACTTTGGAACCTTTACCATGTCCGGTGACTTGTAGTGGACGCCAAGACGCTCGACCCGCGGGTTGGAAAGGACGCCATGCCCCCACCCGTCGCTCTGCTCTCCCTGGCCACGGCCTCGGCGCCGCACGCGCTCCCTCAGGCCCAGGTGATCGAGGCCGCGCGGGGGCTGCTCGAGACCAGGTTTCCCAATTTCGATCGCATGGCCAAGGTCTTCGAGACCGCGGGCGTCCGGAGCCGGCAGTCGGTGGTCCCGCTCGAATGGTTCCTCGAGCCTCGCGACTGGCCCGAGCGGGCGGAGGCCTACCTCGCCGGCGCCGACGATCTGTTCGCCGCCGCCGCCAAGTCGGCCCTCGACCAGGCGTCGCTGACGGGCCACGAGGTCGATATTATCGTCAGCGTATCGTCCACCGGCATCGCCACGCCGAGCCTGGAGGCCCGGGCCATGGAGCGGCTGGGTTTCCGGCCCGACGCGGCCCGCGTTCCGGTGTTCGGCCTCGGCTGCGCGGGCGGTGTCACGGGACTGGCGCTCGCCGCGAGGCTGGCGCGGGCCTCGCCGGGCGCCACGGTGCTTCTGGTGGTGGTGGAAACCTGCACCCTCTCCTTCCGCCTGGATGAACTGACCAAGGCCGACATCATCGCCACGGCCCTCTTCGGCGACGGCGCGGCGGCCTGCGTCCTGCGCTCGGGGACGGCGGATTCGCCCATGTTCGATGGCATGGCCGAGCATACCTGGCCAGGAACGCTCGACATCATGGGCTGGCGGGTGGAGCGCAAAGGGCTGGGGGTGGTCTTCGATCGGGCGATACCGCCCTTCGTCCGCTCGCACCTGAAGCCGGCGATGACCCAGATGCTGGCCGCCCAGAGCCTCACGCTGGAAGACATCGACCAATTCGTCTGCCATCCGGGCGGGATGAAGGTCATCGAGGCGATCGAGTCGTCGCTCGATCTTGGCCAGGGCCGGCTCGAACACGAGCGCGCGGTCCTTGGCGATCACGGCAACATGTCGGCCCCCACGGTGCTGTTCGTCCTCGACAGGGCGCGGCGCGCGGGCCTGGGCGGACGCATAGCCATGTCGTCACTCGGTCCCGGCTTCACCTCCAGCGTGGTGACCCTGAGCCGCGCCGCATGACGCTTTCGCTGGTCGTGCTGGCGCTGGTGACCCTTCAACGGCTGGGCGAACTGATCCTGGCCAACCGCAACACCCGCCGACTCCTGGCGCGGGGCGGCGTGGAAAGCGGCGCCGGGCACTATCCCTTCATCGTGCTGCTCCACGGCGCCTGGCTGGCGGGCCTATGGATCCTGGCCTGGAACCGGCCGATCCAACCGCTCTTCCTGGCCGCTTTCATTGTCCTGCAAGTGGGGCGGGTTTGGGTGATCGCCACGCTGGGCGAACGCTGGACGACCCGCGTGATCACCCTCCCCGGCGCGCCCCTGATCCGGGTCGGACCCTATCGATTCACCTCACATCCCAACTATCTGGTGGTGGCGGGCGAGATCGCGATCCTCCCCCTGGCGTTCGGGCTCTGGGGCTATGCCGCGCTGTTCAGCGCCCTGAACGCCATCATGATGTGGGTGCGACTGCGCTCCGAAAGCCAGGCCCTGGCTTCGGCGACCGGCGCTCCGACTGAGCGCCTGACAAACTGAGAGGGGTCGGCATACTCAGCCGCCGACGCGTCCTGGAACCAGAGCGATCTGAATAGGCTCGCCGGTATAGGCCTTTCCCGTCCAGGAGGCCGACAGGCTCGCCGGCAAGGCGACGCAATAGCTGAACGGCGCGGGAATCGGGCGGGACTGTTTGAGGCAGAGCTTATCGGCCTTCATGGTCCAGTGACCGCTCGAGGGATCGTGGCGGCGACCCTCGGCGGTATAGGATCCGTCCTGGGCGAGCCAAAGCTCGGCCGTGCGCCCATCGGGATAGGTGGATTGGATGGTGTTGCCGAACGCTTCCTGGACGCGATCGGCGCTCGCCGGCGAGGCGTCTTGCGCGGCCGCGGGGGCGAAGGCGCCAGCGACGCATAACGCGGTCGCCAACGCCAGGGTGGGGGCTGTTGCCATGGTCATGACGGAGAAAACGCCCAAGTGGGCGTCTGGCTCCCCGGCCTGGCTTGCGGCTAGCCCTGGCGAGACTGGTCAGCTGATCGGGCGCGATGGCGGCATTCCCACAGACGCTCGGCTGTCGCCCTTGGATTTCCCGCGCTAACCTCCCTCCATGGCCCAACTCGCCTTCGCCGTGCTGGAAGCGCCGCCGCCGGCGCCAACCCTCCAGCCGATCGCGATCCTGCTCCGCGCCGCCAACGACAATGCTTGCGTCGCCTACGAACTTGCCGGCCGGCCGGCGGGCGCGACCTTCGGCCAGGTGAGTGGAACCCCTGGCGTCGCCTGGACCTACGACGCCGCCGGGCGGCGGCTGAGCCGAAGCCACCACCGAGGGTGCCAACACCGAGGGCCTGACCTTCGCCTATGACAACGACAGCAATCCTGCGAGCGTGACCTTCTCCGATGGCCAGGTCTTCCCCTATGCCTACGACCAGGCCGACCGGTTCAGCTCGGCTGGACCCAGCGCGGGGAGCGTCACCGCCGCCTACGATACGCTGAGCCGGGTCAATGGCCTGACCCGGGGGGCGAGCGTGAGCACGAGCACCCTCGCCCATGACTTCGCCGACCGGATGTCGGGCCTCACCCACGCCTTCACCCCCACCAGCGGCAATGAGACCTGGGCCTTCGCCTATACCGACGCCGGCCAGCTGGCCACGAGCACCGGCAGCCGGGCCAACTGGGACTGGCAAGCCACGCCGGCCGCGCCGGTGGCGACCGCGCCCAACGGCCTCAACCAGAACGCCACCGTGGGGGCGGCGAGCTGGACCTATGACAAGAACGGCAACCTGACCTCCGACGGAACGCGCACCTTCACCTACGATCCGGAGAACCGGCTGATAAGCGAGAGCGGCCCGGTGGGCCTCACCCTGGCCTATGACCCGACCGGGCGGCTGCAGCAGAGCGTGGTGAATGGCGCCACCACCGACTTCCTCTACGACGGCCAGGATTTGGCGGCGGAGTACGATGGCTCGGGCAACATCCTGCGCCGCTATGTGCATGGCCCGGACGCCGACGATCCGCTGGTGTGGTTCGAGGGGGCCAATCTCGCCACGCCCCACTACCTCATCGCCGACCGCCAGGGCTCGATCGTGGCCGTGGCCAACGGCGCCGGCGCGCTCACCGCCAACTATACCTATGATCCCTATGGCGTGCCCAACACCTGGGGAACCGTGGGCACGGTCCCCCGCTTCCGCTACACCGGCCAGATCGCCATCCCGGAGGCCCAGCTCTACTACTACAAGGCCCGGATTTATGACCCGGGGTCGGGGAAGTTTCTGCAGACCGACCCGGTGGGTTATGGGCCGGATCTGAACTGGTATGCGTATGTCGCGAACGATCCGGTCAATCACACCGACCCGGCTGGGACAGACGCCCTTTGGGTGACCAACCCCGACGGCACGACAACGTTGGTGATCCCCGTCCAATACACTGGCCAGGGCGCGACGCCTGAGAACGTCGCGGCCATCGTTGGGCGGGCGAATAGTCTGACGATTGAGGGCGGCGGAACAAACATCCAGGTTGTTCCGACGAACCGGCCAATCGGCGGCATCTTGAACCGAATGGATTTCAGCCCCGGCTACAACACCAAGATGTGCGGAGGAGCCGGCGAGTGCGTCAATCGTCTGGGCGGAAACCGGGCGCATATTAACAGTGACAATCCTCAGGCAACTGACGCGGGAGCCCATGACACCCTGCACTTCGCGGGAATTAAGGATCAATACCAAGAAGGCCCGCGAGACGCACAGGGCAACCGAACCAGTACTCCGACCCCTGGCTACACGAATAGAAACATAATGACTTCCAGAAGCGGGACGACGATCACGTCGGGTCAAGTTCAAGAGGCCAAAACGAATCCGACGACCAAACAATGCACCGTCGTGACGGGTTCGCGTATTCCCGTATGTTGAAAAAATTCATAAAGGCGCTCGGTGTCGCGGCGGGCTTCGCCGCCTTGCTGGAAAATAGCGCTTGTGCGGAGGCGCCGATGCGGTCGCGGCCGGTCTCGGTCGATGTCCGCGTGAATGCGGATGATGGTCTCAGCCAGAGGTTTGGCGCCGCCCTCGAAGCGGCGTTTCGTAGGTCGGGATCGTTTGTTTGGGCCAAGAACGGGGAGCCGGTCGATCTGGTCGTAACGGTGCCGTCCAATCTCGAAGTCAACGTGGGGCGCGCGGCTTTCGTCGTGGAGTTCTCCGGATCGGGGAATCAGGCTCTGGGCGCGACAAAGGGCTCTTGTCTGGAGTCCAATCTCACCCAATGCGTCGATCAGGTGTTGAGAGACGCAGGGATCGCCGTTCATCGAACGGCGCCTCTCTCTGGGCCGAAATCGCCCCAATCCCATTGATGATCGAGCGCGGTAGTTCGGTCAAAATCGCGCGTCAGAAGGTAGAAAGGGGCGACACCTTACCTATTGCCCCTTCACTGCTACAGCAGCATCGGCTGCCCGTCATCTCTGACCATTGACTTGCGGCCCGGCGCTCGTCTCGCCAGGCGGCGACCGAGGATCCGCTCCGCGAACAGGTCGAGGTAGACTTCATGGTCGCCTTCCTCGAAGAAGATCGGCTCCCGCCGGTTGCCGCGGGCCGTCACATGATGCGGCCAGCCAGGAACGACGACACGGGCGAGACGGGTCATGCGGCACGGCTATCGCGCGCGGAACAAAAGGGGAATATGTAAGGTGTCGCCGTATCGTCAAAGCGGCTATGGCGCCCTTGGGCCGGCAATTCTCGATTCGCCACGGCCGCGACGCCAACGGATTGTTGACGCCCAGATGGCGTACTACCATATCGATACGGCTAGGCCCCCGGGCCGCCCGATGAACGGGACGAGGCGCGCTATGCAGTCAGCCTATTATGTGAAAGCCATCTGGGACCCGGAGGCTTCGGTCTGGATTTCGGAAACCGACGTTCCGGGTCTGGTCATCGAGGCCAACACCCTCTCGGAGTTCGAAAGCCTCATGGTGGAACTGGCGCCCGAAATGCTGGCGCTGAACGTCGGCGGCGCGCGTCAGCCATTTTCACTCGATTTCACCGCGCAGGCTCGCCGCGAATTGATCGTCGCGTAGAGCGGGATGACTTTAGGCGGAATCGTCTAAATCTGAAATCCCGCCCTCGATTCTAAAGTTCAGAGCCTGATTCAACCTGTGCATCTGTTCCGTGAAAAGCCATCAGGCTCCCGTCAGAGCTTTGCGTCGATGCCCAGCTGCTTGAGGACGGCGTTCGCGGTATGGCGGCTCTTTGAGCGAGGGACGGTGACCGTTCGATTGTTGATCGGACTTCGCCACTTCTCATGACTTCCTTTTCCGCCGGGGACTTTCCAGCATCCGTGATCCTTCATGATGACGACCAGTTGATCATAATAGGTCGGCATCGGATGGCGCGCTTCCTTCCGGGGACCGGCTCGGCTTCGCGCCAAGCATAAGCGTACGCCCCGCCAGGCGCCAAGACCGGCGCGGCCGGCTCGATATCAACCAAAAAACTCGGAAAGGGGGAAAGGGGCGAGACGGGTCATGCAGCACGGCTATCGCGCGCGGACAAAGGGGGAATATGTAAGGCGCCGCCGTATCCGGAAAACTCCATCGACCTGTTCCCGACGGCGGCGGGCGAGGACGCGGCGCCCTTTCAGGCGTCCACGGAGACGCAAAGACGCTCGGAGCCGAACATTGATCCAGATCAAGGCGCGCGGTGCGCGGAGGTGATTTTTGAGGGGCGTTCACAGGAGAGCGCCATGA
Organism: uncultured Alphaproteobacteria bacterium; assembly: GCA_963817995.1. GTDB lineage: Bacteria > Pseudomonadota > Alphaproteobacteria > Caulobacterales > Caulobacteraceae > Acaudatibacter. The sequence goes on along the minus strand of CAWFQJ010000005.1, from coordinate 37,696 downwards.
CCGGGACCATCGTCACCACCCTCATTATCGCCATCACCGTCACCTTGCCGACTGGGCTTGTCTTCATGGCCTGGTGGACCCGGACACCCACCGAGCGGAAAGCGCGACCGGCCACGCAGGCCTATCCTGCCGGCGGGTCCGCCCAGCCCTCTGGCGCCTGAGCCGCCTGCTTCAGGCGCGTTCGGCCAGAGCCTGGAGTTGTTGGGGGTTGAGAATACGCACCAAGCCGCGACCGGCCTGGCCGATCGTTCCCTGCCGGCTAAGGGCTGACATAACGCGGCTCACGGTCTCGGTCGTCAGGCCCAGGTAATCGGCAATGTCCGCCCGGGTCATGGGCAGGTGCGCCGTGTCTGGTTGGCCGCCGAGTGTGGCCGTTCGATCGGCCATGAACCCAAGGAATGTCGCCACGCGCTCTGTCGCCGTCTTCCGGCCAAGGAGGGTGAGGTGAACCTGGGCGTTGATGAGTTCGTCCGACGCCCTTGCCAAGAGTTCCTCTTCAAGACGCGGCGTCTCCCGCAGCAGTCGCTGAAACGGGGCCCGCGGAAACCGGCAAGCCTTGGCGGGGGTGAGCGCCTGGGCGCTGAAGCCATAGGCCTCGGTCAGGGTCAGTCCCAGAAAATCGCCCTTGAACAGAAAGCCGAGCACCTGACGGCGGCCATCGACGAGTCCCTTGGACAGCATGACGGCGCCTTCGGTGATGTTGAAGACATGCGCGGCGGGATCACCTTCGAACAGCAGGGTTTCGCCGATGGCGTAGTCGCTCATGGCGGCGGCGTCGGCGAGGCGGCGTAGCTGTGGGTGCGGCAGGACGCGGCAGATGCTCAGGCCCCGCGCGTCGCACGCCTCGCACAGGGTGGGGCAGACCGTCTCTTCCAGTTCCAGAGCCGCCGCCCGCATAGCGCCATCCTCAAGCCGTGGACCACCCTAGCACCAAAGGTCCGGGAAGACCTCTTTAGCGGGAACCGTTGCCGTCCTTGACCTACCCCTTGGCCAGACCCGTGAGCTGATCGGGCGCCACGGCGGCGACGGCGGACTTGAGGGCGTCCATGCTGGTCCCCGTCCCCTCGGCGTTGACCAGGAAGCGGCTGGCGATGACGACGCCGTATTTGCCGCTCTTGGTGTCGTGGTTCCATTCCTCGGTGGTCAGCTGGCCATTGACCGTACCGACCTTCTCATAGCCGCTGGCCGTCTCCTTGGTGCTCTGGAGGCCCATGGCGCCGGGCATGGCGGCCAGGGCGCCCATGGCGGCCATGTCGGTGACCGTGAGGGTGATGCTCTGGCCGCCGGCGCTGTAGACCCCCTCGGCGTTGGAGCCGGAGACATTGGCGGCGCCGACGCCCTGGGCGGTGACCTGGGTCCTGGGCAGGCCGGCGACCGAGGCGGGGAGCAGGGCCTTGAGCTTGTCGGGATCGACGGCGGTGACCGTCTTGCCGCCCTGGCCGGAGGCGGCGGCGCTGGCGGCCGCCGCGGCGGCCTGCATCTTGGCGACATCGATGGTCGCGCCATTGGCGGTGATCACGGACGGTCCGCCGGCGGCGGTGATGGCCAGGGGGCCGCGCCCGGCGCCGATCTCGGAGACCCAGCCGCCGATCCCATAGGCGACCATCATCACCAGGCCGGAGAGCACAATCGAAACAATGGTGTAGACCAGCGCCTTATCCTTGGGCGACTTCATCAGCTTGGGCAGGCCCAGGTAGAAGAGATAGAGGCTGTAGAGGCCGAGGATCGAGAGGATCGAGAGCCACGGCAGGATGGTGAAGACGCCGGCCAGCCAGGCCGCCGTCATGGCGTAGACCGAGACCTTGAGCGCCTGGATCAGGTTCTTCTGGCCATCGAAGCTGGGGGCGAGGGCGTCGATGATCAGGGCCGTGACATAGAGGCCGGCGAGGCCGAGCAGATAGTCGACGATGGCGCCGACGACCATATAGATCGGGTTGAGGTGGACGCAGATCCCCAGAACGCACATGGGGAAGAAGCCGCGCACAAGGCCCGCCACCGCCGGGATCGCCGCCAGGAGGCAGGCGTAGCCCACATAGAGGCTGTTAACGCTGGCCGGCTCGGTGTCGATGACATCCCACTCGGCGCTGGGCTTCAGGATCAGGCCGCGAATTCTTGCGATCAGTCCGGCGCTTCCAGCGCCCTCCACGATGCTCATCGGCCACGCCTCCCTGTGCGGTGAACGGTTGGCCGCGAAGCTAGCGCACATAAACGGATGTGGCGAGAATAAGGTGACATGCCTCTTTGGCGACCCGCGCCCCCTGGCGAAATCGTCCGACCACAACCAAATACGGCGCGAATTTTCGCACGGGCGATCGCTTCGCCGGCGCGGTAGACTGCGCCAACCCTCGAATCGGATGGATGCATGGCCCGCGACGGCGCCGTCTACGCCTGCCAGTCCTGCGGCGCGGTCCACGCCAAGTGGGCCGGCCAGTGCGCCGGCCTGCGGCGCCTGGAACACCCTGGTCGAGGAGGTCGCCGGCGCGGCCGCCCGGCGCGCTGGCCCCGGCGCGCGGGCGCGCAAGGCCCGCGGGCCTGGCGTTCGAGGGCCTGGAGACGCAGACGCCGCGCCCCGCCGCGCATCGCCACCGGCGTCGACGAGTTCGACCGGGTCTGCGGCGGCGGCGTGGTGCCGGGCTCGGCCATCCTGCTGGCCGGCGATCCCGGGCGTCGGCAAGTCCACCCTGCTGCTGCAGGTCTGCGCCGCAGGCCGCCCGGCGCGGCGCGGCCTGCGCCTACATCTCCGGCGAGGAGGCGGTCGAGCAGGTCCGCGCCCGCGCCCAGCGCATGGGCCTGGCCGACGCCGCCGGTGAAGCTGGCCGCCGAGACCGCGCTGCGCGACATCATCGACGGCGCTGAAGCGCGAGCGCCTTCGACCTGGTGGTGATCGACTCGATCCAGACCCTGTGGAGCGACGCCCACGAGGCCGGCCCGGGCTCGGTGACCCAGGTGCGCGCCTGCGCCGGCGAACTGGTGCGGCTGGCCAAGAAGCGCGGCGTCGCCGTGATCCTGGTCGGCCACGTCACCAAGGACGGCCAGATCGCCGGCCCGCGCGTGGTCGAGCACATGGTCGACGCCGTGCTCTCGCTTCGAGGGCGAGCGCGGCTATCCGTTCCGCATCCTGCGCGGCGCCAAGAACCGCTTCGGCGCCACCGACGAGATCGGCGTGTTCGAGATGGGCGACGCCGGCCTGCGCGAGGTGAAGAACCCCTCGGCCCTGTTCCTCAACGAGGGCGGCGAGCGGGCGGCGGGCGCGGCGGTGTTCGCCGGCATCGAGGGCTCGCGCCCGGTGCTGGTGGAGTTCCAGGCCCTGGTGGCGCCCGTCCGCCTACGGCACGCCGCGCCGGGCGGTGGTCGGCTGGGACTCCGGGCGCCTGGCCATGGTGCTGGCGGTGCTGGAGGCGCGCTGCGGCCTTGGATTCGGCGACCGCGACGTCTATCTGAACGTCGCCGGCGGCCTGCGGATCAGCGAGCCGGCGGCGGACCTCGCCGCGGCGGCGGCCCTGGCCTCCTCGGCCCTGGACATGGCCCTGCCGCAGGACTGCGTGGTGTTCGGCGAGATCAGCCTCTCGGGCGACGTGCGCCCGGTCAGCCGCATGGAGACGCCGCCTGAAGGAAGCCGCCAAGCTGGGCTTCGCGCCGCGCGCTCGGCGCCCGCACGGGCGACGCCGACGGCGGCGAGCGGCGTCGCGGTGACCGGCGTCGTCGCGCCTGGCCGACGCGGTGCGCCAGGATCGGCGAGCAGCCGATGGGACATGAGGCCGCGCATGACCCTGTTCGACATCATCGCCGGCCTGATCCTGGTCGTCTCGGCGCTGGTCGGGCTGGCGCGCGGGGCGACGCGCGAGGTGACCACGGTGATCGCCTTCGTCGTCGGCCGCGGTCGTCGCCGTGTTCGCGCCTGCGCTTCACCGGCCCGCTCGCGCGGCACATGCATCCACGACGCCGTGGCTGGCCAACGTCGCGGCCGTTGCTGGTGGTGTTCGTCGTCGCCTATCATCGTCCTGCGCATGATCGGCGGGATGCTGACCCGCGGCGTGCAGCAGACCGCGCTTTCGGGCGCTCGACCGCATCCTCGGCGTCTGGCTTCGGCCTGGTCCGGGGCCTGGTGGTCGCTGGGCGGCTGTCATCCTGCTGATCGACGCGGCCACGCCGCCGGACCGGCATGCCGCGCTGGATCGCCGGCGCCAAGCTCTATCCGCTGGCCAGCGCCATCGGCGCCGGCCTGCTGCAGGCGTTCGCGCCGCAAGGCTTGGACCTGGCCAGGAGGCCGCGCCGGCCGTCGAGCAGCGCGGTCCTGGACGGCGCCAGCGACGACGCCGGCCGACGACGATCGCCGTCCGAGACGAACGACGCCCGCATGGCTATAGTGCACGAGCGCGCAAGGCTCTGGACGACCTGGTGGAGAAATCGCGATGACCGCTCGACCGACAACCTGCGTCCGGCGACGCCCGGCGATCCCGACGACGACACGCCGCGCCTGGAATGCGGCGTCTTCGGCGTCTTCGACGATCGCCGACGCCGCCGGCCTGGTCGCGCTCGGCCTGCACGCCCTGCAGCACCGCGGCCAGGAGGCCTGCGGCATCGCCGCCTTCGACGGCCAGCGCTTCCACACCGAGCGGCACATGGGCCATGTGGGCGACGCCTTCTCCGGCGCCGACCTGACCGAGCGCCTGCCCGGCGCCTCGCGCCATCGGCCACACCCGCTATTCCACCGCCGGCGGCAGCTTCCTGCGCAACGTGCCAGCCGATGTTCGCCGACCTGGAGGCCGGCGGCGTCGCCATCGCCCACAACGGCAACCTGACCAACTTCCTGACCCTGCGCGAGCAGCTGGTCGCGGACGGCGCGATCTTCCAGTCGACCTCGGACTCCGAGGTGATCCTGCACCTGATCGCCCGCTCGCGGAAAGGCCGCGGTGGTCGACCGCTTCATCGACGCCCTGTCGCCAGATCGAGGGCGGCTACGCCCTGGTGGCGCTGACCAACAAGAAGCTGATCGGCGTGCGCGATCCGCTGGGCATCCGCCCGCTGGTGCTGGGCGACCTCGACGGCAAGCCGGTGCTGGCCTCGGAGACCTGCGCGCTGGACATGATCGGCGCCCGCTTCGTGCGCGACGTCGAGCACGGCGAGATGGTGGTGATCTCCGACGACGGCGTCGAGAGCCGTGCGCCCGTTCCCGGCCGCCCAGGCCCGGCCCTGCGTGTTCGAATACGTCTACTTCGCCCTGCCCGACAGCGTGGTGAACGGCCGCTCGGTCTATGAGGTGCGCAAGCGCATGGGCCAGCGCCTGGCCGAGGAGAGCCGGCGTGCGACGCCGACGTGGTGGTGCCGGTGCCCGACTCCGGCGTGCCCGCCGCCCTCGGCTTCGCCCAGGCCAGCCGGCCTGCCCTTCGAGATGGGCATCATCCGCAACCACTATGTCGGGCCGCACCTTCATCCAGCCGACCCAGGGCGCGCGCGAGCTGGGCGTGCGCATGAAGCTCAGCCCCAACCGCGCGGTGCTGGCCGGCAAGCGGGTGATGCTGATCGACGACTTCGATCGTGCGCGGCACCAACTCGGTGCGGGTCGTGCGGATGGTGCGCGAGGCCGGCGCCGACGGAGGTGCACCTGCGCTCGGCCTCGCCGCCGATCAAGTGGCCGGACTTCTACGGCATCGACATGCCCGACCGCGACAAGCTGCTGGCCGCCACACCACTCGCTGGAGGAGATGGCCAAGCTGCTGGAGGTCGACAGCCTGGGCTTCCTGTCGGTCGACGGCCTCTACTGGGCGATGGACGCCGGCCCGCGCGATCCCGGCCTGCCCGCAGTTCACCGACCACTATTTCACCGGCGACTACCCCACCCGCCTGCTCGACCGCGAGATCGCCGAGGGCCGCAACGAGCAGGTCGAGCGCCAGCTGTCGTTCCTGGTCGACGCGTGAGCGCCGCAGCGGGCTGCTCGCCGCCTGAAGATCGACCCCTATATCCTCGCTGATCCTGGCCATGGTGGTCGCTCGCCATCGTTGCTGCCGGTGCGCGGCGAGGTCGCGGCGCGGCTTCGGCTGGGCTGACCAAGCTCGCCATCGCCCTGCTGTTCTTCCTGCACGGGGCCAAGCTGTCGCGCGAGGCGGTGATCGGCGGGCCTGACCCACTGGCGGCTGCATCTGCTGGTGCTGGCGGCGACCTTCGCGCTGTTCCCGCTGCTGGGCCTGGCCGCCATGCGCCCTGCCCGGCCGCGATCCTGCCGCCGACCCTGGCCGCCGGGCGTCCTGTTCCTGTGCTGCCTGCCCTCGACGGTGCAGTCGTCGATCGCCTTCACCTCGGTCGCCCGGGGCAATGTGGCCGCGGCGGTCTGCGCCGCCTCGGCCTCCAACCTGCTTCGGCATCTTCATCACCCCGCTGCTGGTGGGCCTGCTGCTGCAGCGCCCACGGGCGGCGGCGTCTCGCTGCGGCGAGCTGAGGCGATCGTCGCTGCAGCTGCTCGCTGCCCTTCGTGGCCGGCCAGATCGCGCGGACCTGGATCGGCGGCTGGATGGCCGCGGCACAGCCGGCTGGTGGGCTTCGTCGACCGCGGCTCGATCCTGCTGGTGGTCTACGCCGCCTTCAGCGCGGCGGTGGTCGAGGGGCATCTGGGGCCAGGTCTCGATCGGCCAGATCGCCATGCTGATCGCCGCCTGCTCGGTCCTGCTGGCCATCGTGCTGGTCGCCACGGCCTGCTGGCCGCGCGCGCCCTGGGCTTCGCCAAGGCCGACGAGATCGCCATCGTCTTCTGCGGCTCGAAGAAGAGCCTGGCCACCGGCGTGCCCATGGCCGGCATCCTGTTTCCGCCGGCCAGCGTCGGCCTGATGGTGCTGCCGCTGATGCTGTTCCACCAGATCCAGCTGATGGCCTGCGCCGTGATCGCCCAGCGCTACGCCGCCCGGCCCGCCTCGCACCCTGCTCGACGGAGACCCGATGACTTCGAGCGATACCGACAAGCCCCTCGCCGGCCGCGTCGCCCTGGTCACCGGCGCCACGCGCGGCATCGGCCGCGCCGCCGCCCTGGCCCTCGCCAAGGCCGGGCGCGCATGTGATCGCCGTGGGCCGCACCCAGGGCGCGCTGGAGGACCTCGACGACGAGATCCTGGCCGCCACGGGCGAGCGCGCCACCCTGGTTCCCATGGACCTGGCCGAGGGCGACGGCATCGACCAGCTGGGCCTGGCCATCTTCCAGCGCCACGGCCGGCTGGATATCCTGGTCCACGCCGCCGCCATGCTGGCCGGCTCTGGCCCGTGGCCCACATCGAGCCCGTGCTGTGGGACAAGATCGTCGCCGTCAACCTGACCAGCGCCTACCGCCTGATCCGCTCGATGGAGCCCCTGCTGCGCGCCAGCGACAGCCGGCCGCGCCCTCTTCGTCACCTCCGGACGCGCCAGCGCGCCCCAAGGCCTTCTGGGGCTCCTATGCGGCCACCAAGGCCGGGCTGGAGGCCCTGGTGCGCTGCTGGGCCGACGAGGTGGACAATCCCCCATCCGCGCCGTCCTGTTCGACCCCGGCGCCATCCGCACCAAGCTGCGGGCCGAGGCGTTTCCGGGCGAGGACAAGGATGCGCTCAACGATCCGGCGGCGATGGGGCCGGCGATCGTGGATCTGCTGGCGGCGGCGGACCTGGGGGCGCCGGATGGGGTGGTTCGGTATGGGGGTGGGGTTGGTGCGAGGTGAAACCCGGGACTCTCATTGACATGATGTCGTCTATAAAATACATATGATTGAACTAAAGCAGACAGAGACGTTTCGGAAATGGTGGACGGGGCTGAAGGACAGGCGCGCCCTCGGCGTCATTTTCGCCCGACTTGATCGTCTAGCCTATGGTCATGCGGGCGACGCCGAACCAGTGGGAGACGGTATCAGTGAGCTGCGGATTCATTACGGCCCTGGCTACCGCGTCTATTTCCAGAGGCGTGGGAACACCTTGATCGTTCTGCTCTGCGGCGGCGACAAAAGCACCCAGGCCAAGGACATCAAACGGGCCAAACGGCTGGCCGAGACGTGGAGCGAGTAAGATGGCGGAGAAGCTGACCACCTTTGATCCGGCCGAAGGCCTCACCTCCGATGAAGCCATCGCCGGCTTCATGGAGGAAGCCTTCAAGACCGAGGACGCCGGCTACATCGCCCATGCCCTCGGCGTGGTGGCGCGGGCCAAGGGCATGACCCAGATCGCCAACGAGACCGGCCTGTCGCGAGAACAACTCTATCGCTCGTTCAGCGAGACCGGCAACCCGACCCTGAAGACGACGATCGCGGTCATGAAGGCGCTCGGGATCGCCCTGACAGCGACGCCGGCTAGCGGTCCGGTGATTTCGACCGGAGCCTGAGCGGGAGAGGCGGATCAGACGGCGCCTTTGTTGTGAGGGCGACGGAGAATCCTGCTCCTAGTCCTACATCGCGAGCCGCCCTATTCCTCGCTCCAAGGCGCAGGCAGACGCCCCGACTTGAACAGTATGATCGGGTTATCGTCGTAGTCGCCCATTTCGACGTCGGCGGAGGCGGCGAAGGCGACGACGCCCAGCCGCAGAGGGGCGAGGCGCTCGGCCTTGCGCCGCGCCTCCTCGGCGGTGGCGCAGCCGACTTGCGGCTCGGCCTTCAAGGCCGTCCCCCGCCCGGCGACATAGGCCTGAAGGATATAGACGGTTTCTCGCGCCATGGCGGCATAAGCCATGCCCGGCCGCCCCTGACCATCCTTATCCGGCGACCGTATCGGCCGGGAGCGCGCGGCGCGCCTGCTCGAAGGAAACCAGGCGTTCGGCGGCGGCGGAGCCCGGGGCGCCTGAGAGGGTGGTTCGGTATGGGAGCGGGGTTGGCGTGAGCTGAAGGGGCGAGGCCATAGGTATGCTGTCGCCGTATTCGCCTGGCATCCGCATCCGGCCGATATGCCACCTTCCCGCCGACGTCGGATGGTTTCAGCGGTTGCCGGCGCCGAGGGTCAATTCGCCGATGGGCTTGTCGTCCGGCTCACTGGCGCGGACCCGCCAAGCGTCGCCGCCACAAGCCACAGCCTGGCCGTCCACAGCCAGTCGCGGCGCGCGCCCAGATCCGTGGCGTGGGCGGCCTTGCGCTCCAGCTCACTGGCCCTTCGCAGGCATTCCTCGACGGTTTCGGTGCGCGACATGGGGCGTCTCCCTGAATTCTATTGACGGCGCGGCGGCTGGCCCCGGACCGAGGGACCGGTGGCGCCGTTCTGGCCGGTTATCACAACATCCAGCTCATCGGCCCGCGCCGACGGGTCTGTCAGGCGAATGGCGCCATCGGCGCGACGCCACACTTTCTGCACCCTCGGCCAGCTCCCGCCAGGGCCCGCGGAGGTCTGGTCGCGCAGGGTTTGGCTGGCCGGCCCATAGACCGCCTTGAGGGCCGCCATCACGTCGTCAAAGGCGTCGACCGAAGCATGAAACTCGATCCTGGAGAGAAGGCCATTGGTGAAGGTGTATGTCGGCTGTTGCGCCGAATAGGCCGCTGTCAGAGGGACAGATTGGGGAAAGGTCATGGCGCCGTCGCGCGCCACATAGGCGCAAACAACCTGGTTGGCGCGCCGCGCCGGGAGCGCAGGCGGCCATGGCGCGGCCGCTCCCTCCGGGAAACGGGAGCGCGCGCCACTGCTCCAAGGTCATGCCGATGTGGGCATCCTTGAAGGCCAGGTCGGCCGGTGGCGTCGCCGGCGTCGAGGCGACGACGGGCGCGGCCGTCACGGCGGCGGCGATCAGGAGCGTCATGGCCGCCATCGTCGATCCTCCGCGCGCCCTAGGACCCCTTGGCCGTGAGACCCACGAACAGGGTCGTGCGGTCAAGATCGCCATCCGCCGGCGCCCCTTGGAGCGTCTTCTCCTCCGAAAGGACGACGCCGACGGACCCCTTGGCCAACGGACCCTCCCAGGTGGAGGTTGTCCGCCGATAGGATTCGCCCACGGTCCGGACATCGATCTTCACGGGGGTCAAGGGCGGCGTGAGCGATTTCGCCCAGAGATCAAGGGCCTGGCGGATCGCCGGCTGGGCCCCCACGCCGTGAGTGATGGTGGCCGAGCAGGTGGTGGGGTTGCCGGCGTCAGGCGGAAAGACTTCGATCCGGCGTTTGCCCTCGATGGGCAGGATCCATTCGCCTTTTTCCTGCTTCATGCCGACCGACGCGGCGACCGGCTTCAGCTTGGCGCCCTCGATCAAGGGAAGGCAGACCTGCCCCGCCACGAGGACGGTCGCCGGCGCGGAAGGGGGCGCGCCGGCGCCCGCGTCGGTTTGCGGCGCCCCCAGGCCAGCTTGGGCGGCCGAAGCTTCGGCGACGAAAAGCGCCGCGCCCAGGAGACTAACAAGGTTACGCATCTTCTCAACTCCACGACCCCGTTTAACATCACATTGTGATTAATTTTTGGCGACGTAAGGCGCCTCCCCTTGGCGGGGCAAAGCCTTGTATGCTGCCGCTCATGGCCCTCGATCCCGAAAGCCTTCAAGGTCTGGCCCAGTTCCGCTTCGCCCTGCGGCGCTTCCTGGCCGCCAGCGAGGTCATCAGCCGTGAGGCGGGGGTCACGCAGCAACAGTACCAGGCCCTGCTGGCGATCAAGGCGTGGCCCGCTCGCGCCATGACCATGACCGATCTGGCCGAGCAGCTCCTGTTCACCCATCACGCCGCGGTCCAGCTGGTCAATCGGCTGGCGGCGGCGGGCCTGGCCGAGCGGTCGCCCTCGGCGACGGACCGGCGCTCGGTGGTCCTGACCCTGACGCCTCGCGGGGACGCCCTGGTCGACCGGCTCGCCGCCGAGCATCTGGCCGAAATGCTGCGCCAGGGCCCCCAGCTGGCCCGGGCGTTGCGGCGCCTCAAGGCCGCGCCGGCGGGCGATGTTTAACGCGGAAAATCCTTGACGCTGTCGGCGACGGAATCGGCGACGTGCTCCTTGGTGATGACGCCGACGACATCGGGGCCGCGCGGGACGCCATGGCCGCGCACGACCACGGCCATGATCGCGCCCCGCCGCCAGATGCGGCGGATCACCCTGGAGGCGACCTCGTCCTCGCCGACGATGGTGAACTCGGGCGAGGCGACTTCGCCCAGGGTGACCCCCGTATGGGTGTCCTCCAGGCCGTGCCTCAGGCCAGTGTTGACGCGGATGACGCCGAAGAGCCGCCCCTTCTTGGTGACCACCACATGGCGCAGGCGGCCGGCGTGCCCGGGCTGGCGCAGATATTGGTCGAAACTGGTCTCGGCGGGCAGCACCTGGACATCGGCGTCCATCACCTCGCGCGCCGGGCGCACCAGAAACATGTTGGCGTGGCGCGCCTTGGGAATGGCGTGTCCGCGCCGCGACCAGCTTGATGGTGTAGATGCTCTCGCCGCTCAGCACCCGGCGCACGCCGAGGCTCATGGCCACCGCGACGATCAGGGGCATGACGATGCTGTAGTCGAGGGTCATCTCGAAGATCATCGCCACCGCGGTCATCACCGCCGCGGTGCCGCCGCCGACCATGGCGCCCATGCCGACCATGGCGAACGCCGGCACGCTGAGGGGCGGCCAGCCAGCCGGTGGCGTTCAAGAGGGACGGCGAAGGCGCCGCCGAGGGTCGCGCCCATGAAGAGGGAGGGCGAAAAAATGCCCCCCGACGAGCCGGAGCCGAGGCTCAGAGACGTGGCCAAGGCCTTGCAGACGCAGAGCAGGCCGAGCAGCCAGAAGGTCGACATCTGGCCCGACAGCACCGCCTCGATCGTCGCGTAGCCGACCCCGTCGACGAAGTACTGACCGAACGCCAGGAAAAGCCCGTACATCATCAGGCCGACGAGCAGCATGCCCAGCATGTGCCGCAGGTAGCGCGATTTGATCTTGTCGAAGAGATCTTCGGCCAAGTGCAGGCCCTGGATGAATCCAGCCGCCGCCACGCCCGTCAGCGCGCCCAGCACGGCGAACAGGATAAGGACCAGGACGCCGTCGCCGGTCAGGGTCATCGCCTGGATCGGCGGGACCTTGAACGCCGGCGCGTCGCCGAGGAACCAGCGGCCGACGAAGGTCGCCGCGCCGGTGGCGATGGCGACCGGCAGGAAGGTCTCGACGCTGACCTCCGGCATCATCAGCTCGATGGCGAACATCACGCCGCCGATCGGGGTGTTGAAGGTCGCGGCGATGCCGGCCCCCGCCCCGGCCGCCACCAGGGCGATCCGCTGGCCGGCGGGCATGCGGATGATCTGCCCCAGGGTCGAGCCCAGCGCCGAGCCGATCTGGATGATCGGCCCCTCGCGGCCCACCGAAGAGCCGCTGCCGATCGCGAGGGCCGAGGCCAGGGATTTGACCAGCGCCACCACCGGCCGGATCACGCCGCCCTTGTAGTAGATGGCGTCCATCACCTCCGGCACGCCATGGCCCTTGGCCTCCGGCGCGAAGTTGCTGACCAGGAAGGTGACGCCCACCGCCGCCCACCACCGGAACCAGGATCACCAAGGCGCCCCAGGGCGCAGGCGCCGGTGAAGACGTTGGCGTCGTAGCGGACGACGGCGTGGCCGGTGAACAGCAGGTTGTGGATCAGGCCGATCAGGTCGCGGAACAGCACCGCCCCCAGGCCCGTGACCAGGCCAAGGCCCAGGGCAAGGAGCGAGAGCACGCCCAGGGGGTGTCCCCGCCGGTCGCCGACATCGATCGCCGTCATCAGTTCATCTTTCGGGGCGCCGCTGTCGGCCGAATGTCGCGTCAACTATCATATCGTGATCTATTTTCCAGGGGGAGAACGGCAAAAGCCCCATCGTCACCGCCGAATGGCCCAACTCGCGTCCGATTTTCCGACAAACCTCGCCCGCGACTGGGGGCAGGAGTCTCCGATGCCGAATCCAGACCCGGCCCGGGCCGGGCGCCCCCTGACCTTCACCCCGGCGGAATGGCGCCGTCTGCTGGAAGAGCCCTCTTTCCTCCGCCAAACCGACAATAGCTATGCGTCGCCTCGACGCCTGATGGGCGTGCCGGTGGCCATTGTGCCGGATCACGGCGAGTGCGGTTGGCCGCGCTATCTGCCGCCTGGGCGCCCGTGAAACGCCAGGCGCGGCGGACGAATGGGATGAACAGCAATTCCCGCCAGCCAAGACCGCCTCGGTCAGATGGCGCCGCTGGACCGCCAGCGCCACGCCAATAGGCGCCTCAGAGACCTAGGCCATGTTCTCGGTCCGGACATCATTGGGACCGCCCAGGGCGACCGCCAGATAGGCGCTCACGATTTCGACGAAACGCTCCGGCGCGCCGTCACGCGAGCGCGCCGGGCGAGGGAGATTCACGCCGATAACACAGCCCCAATCCCCAGGCGTGGGGACGGGCCAGAAGTCGAACGTCGACTGATCGTGGGGATAGGTCTCCGCGTGGGCGCGGAGGTGCGAGTCAAGCGCCCACTTCGCGGCCTCGGTTTCCGCGGCGCCAATCCTGGCGCCGCCCGCGCTCGCGACGAGACGAAATTCGCCTGCCCGATCCATGAATATCACTGACGGCGCCTGAAAGATTCGATTGAGAGCCTTTGCGGCGGCGGCGATTATCTCCGGCCGCGGAGCGGATTGGATAATCACATGCGCCAGGGCCTGAAGCGCCTGCGCCTGCTCGGCGGCCTGGCGCGCCTGGAGCGCCCGCCGACGGGACTCCGCGGCCACGGAACTGACGATGACCGCGATCACCAGGAGTAGCGCCGCGGCCCAGGCGTCGGAGGAGCCCGCGATCACGAAGGTGTATTTGGGCTCGGTGAAGAAGAAGTCGAAGGCAAGGACGCTCGCGGCGACGGCGACGAGCGATGGACCCCAACCGAAGCTGGTCGCCGAGGCGATGACAGGCAGAACGAAGATCAGGGTCAGATTGGGAGCCGAGATCACTCGCTCCATGATCAACGCGAATGCGGTGGCGATGGCGACGAATAGGAGGGAGGCTCCATATTGCGCGGCGCGCGGCAGCCGCCTTGCCGCCTCGTCACGGGCCTCTTGCCGGCCGACGCCCGCGCCGCCCGCCGCCGCGAGGGGCGCCTGTTCATCTACCCATCGGATCCGACATCGCCCGGCTCCCGTTCGGCAAGGCCTCTGCGCGGCCAGGCGCAATCTAAGGCTCGGCGGCATGAGGGGTCGATAGGAAATCGGGGGAGCCGACACGCCGACGTGACCCGGCCGCACACCGCCTCCCGCAATCCAGCAAGTGCGCCGGTCGACGAGAGCAGAGCCGTCTGGGTGGCCCTAGCGACCGTTCAAAGCGCGGCGCGGCGGGCCTGCTTGAAGGAAACCAGGCGGTTGGCGCGCGCATCCCAGAGCGCGAGGGGCGCGGCGCGGAGGCTTTGGGCCAGGGTCATGCGGCCGATATCCCGCAGCTGGGGAAAGTCTCGCAGCACCTCATCCAGCCGATAGAACGGGATGCGGCTGTTGAGATGATGGACATGGTGGACGCCGATGTTGGCGGTGAACCAGCGCAACACCGGCGGCAGATCGTAGTGGGAGCTGCCGTGCAAGGCCGCTTCATGCGGATTCCATTGCCCCTGGCGCACCCACGAGGTGTGCTCGAACTGATGCTGCACATAGAACAGCCACACCCCGGCGGTCGCGGCGAGCGCCATGGTGGGGATGTAGATCCCGAGGAAGGGGGCGAGGCCGAAGAGCCAGACACCGCCGGCGATGAAGGCGGCGGCGCCCAGGTTGGCCCCCATCACGCCAAGCCAGACCCCCGCCCCGCCGCGCATGAGGCCGATGGGCAGGCGCTGCTGCAGAAAGAACAGATAGGCCGGCCCCACGCCGAACAGCACCAGGGGATGGCGGTAGGCCCGGTAGAGCCCTCGTCGCCAGGGCGGCAGGGCGGCGTATTCCTCGACCGTCAGCATGTCGACCGCGCCCAGGCCGCGTCGGTCGAGATTGCCGGATGTGGCATGGTGCACGCCGTGGGTTTCGCGCCAATGGCCATAGGGCGTCAGGGTGATCACGCCGATGACGCGGCCGACCCAATCGTTGGCCGCCGGCGCCGCGAAACAGCGATCCGTGCCCGCAGTCGTGCTGGATGACGAACAGCCGAAGGACGAAGGCGGCGGCCGGGACACAGACCAGGATCGCCCACCCTTGGCCGAAGGCCAGGGCGAGGCATCCGGCGGTCCACAGCAGAGCCAAGGGCGCGGCGGTGATGGCGATCTCGATCACACTGCGCCAGGGGCGCGGGTCGCGATAGCGGGCGACGATCCGGCTCCAGGACTTCGGCGTTTCGGCTTCTGGGATTGAAGAGAAAGGGGTCACGGATCGCCCGAGTTGTTGGGCCGGGCGCCGGGCCGGCCGCTCCGGTTAACGGGAGCGCCGAAGCGACGTCGCGGCGAGATATTGGAAAGATGCATCCGCGACCGGTTTCGGTTGCCGAGGCGGAACGGCTGAAGATCGACGTGGTTGCCCCATGGCGGCCGTCAGCGCAAGTCGGTTGGCCGTGGGGTTGTGTCTCAGTTTACCCAGTGACCCCAAACACCTGCGCCATCCCGGCCGGAGTGGAGCGCGGCGCAACGGAGCGCCGGGAACCAGGTGACCGGGCGCCGATGCTCCGATCATCGCGCGGCTTAGAGGTACGCTGAACGTGGCCCCTAGAGCAGGATGCTCTAGATGCAAAAGTGTAGAGCCTGATTCACCCTTCACATCCGTTCCGTGTGAAGGGATCAGGCTCTGGGTCCCGCATCTCCACTCCGCTTCGCTGCGTTGCGTGCGGGATGACGCAGGTGGGAGGGGTTCGCCGGTTTTGGGGAACCGGGCGGACCAGGGGCGGCGGGGTGGAGGCGACCGGTGGCGAAGAGCTTGAGCTTGCCGCCGAGGATGTGGCGGTGGGGTCCGGCCGGCGGCGATGTCCCCCCTCTCAGCCGGGCCTTGCCAGGACCAGCGGCGATGGGGCCGGCGTCAGGCTCGAAGTCGATCCGCCGGCCACGCCGCCGACGGCCGCGAAGCCGGCCAGGGTCTGGGCGAACGCCGCCGCCCCGGCGCTCGATTGCGGATCGACCACCTTGGTCCCTCCGCCCGTCGCCGCCGAGAGTTTCCAGGTCGAATGGGTATAGTCGCCGACCAGGGCGATCTTGGCGGTGTGGGTTCCGTCGGTGACGGTGAGGATGCCCGAGGCGGTGGTCCCGGCATAGGTCGCCTTGGTGATCCCGCTGGTGAAAGTGATGTCGCGCAGGTCGAGCGCGGTGGCG
Organism: uncultured Alphaproteobacteria bacterium; assembly: GCA_963817995.1. Lineage (GTDB taxonomy): Bacteria > Pseudomonadota > Alphaproteobacteria > Caulobacterales > Caulobacteraceae > Acaudatibacter. The sequence goes on along the minus strand of CAWFQJ010000005.1, from coordinate 21,548 downwards.
CCGGTGGTGGAGAAGCCGCTGATCTTGCCGTGAAAGGCCTGTGACTGCGCCAGGTCTAGCGTGCCCGTCGCCCCAGTGAAGGCCACGGCCTCGCTGAAGGCGGCGTCCATTTTCAGGGTCCCGCCGCCGATCGTCGCCTTGCCGCCGCCGCTCACGGCGGCCTTGAACTCCAGGACGCCGCTACTCACCAGGATTGTCCCGCCGGCGGCATTGGTCACGGCCGGCGCGATCAGGCTGACGCCCGTTCCGGCGGTCTTTTCGAAGAGGCCTTGATTGACGATCGATCCGCCGCCGCCCGAGGTGGCGACGCCCGGTGTTGTTGATGATGTCGATCACCGCGCCGCTCTCGTTGGTGATCAGGCTCGCTCCCGCCGTTGCTGTTGCCCAGGGTCGTCGTAGCGGTCTGGGTCGACGGTCCCGTGATTGAGCCATCCGACATGGCCCAAGCGTGAGGCCCTTGAGTGCTCACCGCGCCCTAGGTCGTCAGGCCGCCGCCGTCCACCGTCGGCGCCGCGAAAGCGCCGCCCGCCCGTTGAGCGTCAGGCGTCTTTCCCGCCGCCACGGTGAGGGTGGAGACGCTCTCGGTGAAGGTATGGCCATAGGTGAGCGTCGTCGCGAGGGTGACCGCCGCGCCGCCGCCGATCGTCCAGTTGGACATGGCGAGGCTGGCGCCGGCGTCGATCGTTTCGGCGCCGCGCGCGAAGACCAGGCTGCCGCCGGTTCCGGTGACGGCGCCCGACAGCGTCGCGGCCTTGGTCAGGGTGAGGGCGTTCGCCCCCAGCGCCAGGGTGGTGGCCGCGCCCTGCGTCAGCGTCCCGCCATAGGAGAGGCTGGTCGCCAGGGTCAGCTTCGAGCCGGCCTGGGTGAGGCCCAGCGCCGTGACCGTGACCTTGGCCCCGGCGTTCAGCGTGACGGCCCCGCCGCCGGCGATGCTCACCGTGCCGGCGCCCGCGAGGGTTCCGGCAAAACTATCGCTCTTGCCGCTCAGGGTGAGCGTGTTGGACGACGCGACCGACACCGTTCCGGCCGTCTGGGTCAGGACGCCGGCGAAGGTGGTCGAGGTGGCGATGCTCAGGACCGAGGTCGCGCCGCCCTGATTGAGCTTGGCGACGGTCAAGGCGCCCCCCGCCTTCAAGGTGGTGGCCCCGCCTGTCAGCGAGAGCGTTCCCGCGCCGCCGAACGCGGCGGCGATGGTGTTGGTCCCGCTCAGGGCCCAGGTTCCGCCGGAATCAACCGTATACTGACCAAAGCCGGTGTAGGCCTTGCCAAGACCGGTGATCGACCCGGCGCCCTTGGCCAGCTCCAGGGTTCCGCCGCCGCCCTGGGCCACGCCGGTGAGGAGCGAGCCGGCTTCGACGATCAGGCGGCCAGCGGCGTTGTTGAGCTTGACCGAAACCGCGCCCTCGATCACCCCGAAGTTGGTGATGGTGGAGGCGTTCTTGGCATAGACGCCCTGGGTGATCCCGGTGATCGAGGCCGTGTGGTCGCTCGCCGAGCCGTTGGTCAGGACGGCGCCATTCAGGCCGGCGCCATACAGATAGGCCCCGCCCCCCGATTTGGCGCTGATGGTTCCGAAATTGGCCACCGAGGCGTAGAGCGCGTACACGCCCTCGGCGATGCCGGTGATCGACGCTTTGGTGTCGCTCACCGAGCCGTTGGTCAGGACGCCGCCATTCATGCGGGCCCCATCGACCGCCACGCCGGCGATGGTTCCGAAGTTGGTCACGGTGCTGGCGGCGTCGGCGTAGAAACCATCGATGCCGCCGCTGATCAGCGCGCCGGTATCGACAGCCGAACCGTTGGTGAGAGAACCGCCAAGCTGCATTCGGACGCCGATGTTCGCCGTCCCGGTGATGGCGCCGAAGTTGGTGACCGACAGGCCCGACCCGTCGGCGTAGACGCCGTTTTGCGCGCCGGTGATCAGCGCCGAGGTGATGGCGGCCGAGCCGTTGGTCAAGGCGCCGCCGCCGATGTGGACGCCGGCGCTGGTCGAGCCGCTGGCCGTTCCTTTTATCGCGCCGTCGTTGACGAGGGACCCGGCGAGGGTCAGCAGGCCGGCGTTGGTCAGGGTGGTTCCCGCCGCCACGGTGTTGGCGCCGGTCAGGGTCCAGGTCCCGCCGGCGTCGATCTGGTATTGGCCAAAGCCGGTGAAGGCGGTTCCAAGGCCGGTGATCGTCCCGGTTCCCTGAGCCAATTCCAGGGTCCCACCGCCGCCCTGGGCCACGCCGATCAGGCGCGAGCCGGCCTCGATGATCAGGCGATCGGTGTCGTAGGCGAAGGCGACGGCCACCCCGCCAGTCCCTTCGATCGCGCCATAGTTGGTCACCGTCGAAGTGGGTCCGTCAATGTACACGCCCCTGAAGCCCGAGATCAGGGCCGTTGTGTCGGTCGCGCTTCCGTTCGTGACCGGGCCGCCGTCGTTTAGCCAGACACCGGCGTCCAAGCCGCCGCCGGTCCCGCCCTTGATCGTGCCGAAATTGGTCACGCTCGCCGGCGCGGCGGCGGTGGCGTAGACCCCGTAGGCGACGGCGCTGATCTGGGCCTTGGTGACGGTGGCCGAGCCGTTGGTCACGCCGCCGGCGGTCAGGGCGACGCCGGCGGTGATCGCGCCGAGGTTGGAGACCGCGCCGCCGACCGCGTCGACGGCGCCCTTGACCATGCCGAGGTTGGTCAAGGAGCCGGTGACGATCAGCTGTCCCGAGTTGGTCAGGGTGGTTCCCGCCGCCAGGGTGTTGGCGCCGGTCAGGGTCCAGGTCCCGCCCGTATCGACCAGGTAGCGGCCGAAGCTGGTGAAGGCGGTTCCGAGCCCGCTGATCGCGCCGGTCCCCTTGGCCAGCTCCAGGCTCCCGCCGCCGCCCTGGGCGACGCCGATCAGGCTGGAGCCGGCCTCGACGATCAGGCGGTCGGTGGCGTAGCCGAAGGCGACAGCGACGCCGCCGGCGCCTTCGATCGTACCGAAATTGGTCACGGTCGAGGTGGGTCCGTTAATGTACACACCCCTGAAGCCCGAGATCAGGGCCTTGGCGTCGGTGGCGCTCCCGTTGGTGATCCGGCCGCCGTCGTTGAGCCAGACACCGGCGTCCAAGCCGCCGACGGTCCCACCCTGGATCGTGCCGAAGTTGGTCACGGTCGCCGGCGCGGTGGTGTTGGCGTAGACGCCATAGGTGTCGCCGCTGACCGTGGCGGCCGTGGTCGAGGCCGAGCCATTGGTCAGGCGCCCGGCGGTCATGTCCACGCCGCCGGTGATCGCGCCAAGGTTGGTGATCGCGCCGGCGGCGACGCCGACCCCGCCGTCGAACTGCCCGGTGTTGACCAGCGCGCCGGAAACGTCGAGGCCGCCGACATTGCTCACCGTGCCGGCGTTGGTCAGGGTCTGGCCGGCGGCCAGGACGCTGGACCCCTCAAGGGTCAAGGACGAGCCCTTGTCGAACACATAGGTCCCAAAGCCGCCGAAGGTCATGACGATGTCGCCGGTGATGGCCCCGGCGGCGCCCAGGCTGGTGATCGTGCCCGCGCCATCCTCCAGCTCCAGCGTCCCGCCGCCGCCGGCCACCGCGCCGATGAAGGTCGAACCGGCCAGGGCGATCAGACGGTCGGTGGCGGCGGTGAAGGCGACCGAATTGGTCATTCCCGCGATCGTCGCGAAATTGGTGATGGTCACGCCACCGGCGCCGGTGTCTTTCACGCCGATGGAGCCGGAAATCGTCGCGCCCGAATCGTTGGTGATCGTGCCGCCGCCAATGACGTCCACGCCGTCGCCCGCGGCTCCGCCAGGCCCCTTCGCCCCCGCCGAACCGCCTGCTCCCCCCGCGCCGCCGGAGCCGCCCATGCCGCCGGCGCCGCCGGAGATGAAATAGTCGTTGGTCAGGCTGGCGCCGGCGAGGGTGACACCGGCCCCGCCGGCGCCGCCCGCCCCCCCGTTCCCACCATTGGCGCCGGAACCGCCAGGACCGCCCGTGCCGCCCTTGCCGCCGGCGCCGCCGAAGATCTGCTCATAATTGACCAGCGTGCCGCCGGTCAGCGACACCCCGGCGCCGCCGGCGCCGCCGACGTAGCCGGGGTCGCCGGGATAGCCTGGGAGCGGGACCCCCGTTTGGGGGTAGCTGCCGGGGCCGCCGTCGCCGCCGGTGATCACGCCGTTGTTGTGCACCACGGCGCCATGGGCGCTGGTCAGGCCCACCCCTCCGGCGCCGCCGACGAAGCCGGAATAGCCGTAGTATGACGCCCCGGTGATCGACGAATAGGCGTAGAGCGCCGAATAGGCCGCTGAGAGCGTATAGCCGCCGGTGACGGCAGTGTTGAGGATCTTGGTCGTCATAGGCGCGCCCTCGTCTGGTCACGGGATGGCGCCGCCAGACGGCCGCCGCCTATGACAAACCCACGTTAAGATCGGGGACGCGATACTAGCGTGACAGCCGGCGCCCCGGACGCTCGGCCCCTTGCCCTGCCCTCCGGCGATTGGGGCCTGTCGGCGCGCCCGTGTCAACAGCGCCCGACGAGGAAAGGGGGACCCGCACCGCTTCCCGCCGCCGCATCCAAGACTCGCGACGGTTCCATGGTCTGACTATCCCCACCCGTGTCGTGTCGACCTAATCCCTCAGGTCGGCGGGCGGGCCAGCGGCGGCGGGGTGGAGGCGATCGTCGTCGACGAGCCCGAGCTTGCCGCCGAGGCCGCGGCGCCCGAGGCCTGGCCGGCGGCGAGTTGGTTGAAGAGGGCGGCCGACGAGGTTCCGACGTGGGTGGAAGGCGCGGCGGTGATCCGGGTCCCGCCGGCGCCGTCGCTGGCGAGGTGAAGAACCTCGGCCGGACCGGACCAGGCGATATCCAGGGTGGCGACCAGCTGAGTCCCGTCATAGAGTGAATAGGTCTTGCCGCTGCGCAGAACGCGGGTGGCCTTGAGGCCGGCCAGATCGATGGTGTCGCCGGCGGCGAAGCCGGCGATGCGGCCGGTGAGCTGGCCGGGGGCGTCCAAGGTCAAGGCCCCGCCGCCGCCCGGCGCGAAGTCGATCGTCTGGCCGACGGCGGCGCCGAGCACGAGGCTGGCGCCCTGGTCGATTAGGATCGTCCCGGCGCCGGTCACCGGCCCCTCGATGGTCAGCACCCCGCCCTTGGCTTCAATCTGGCCGTCGTTGGCCGCCGCGCCGCCGAAATCACCATAGCCGGAGAGGCTGGCGCCGGCGGCCAGCGACAGAGGACCGTCGAAGGCGAGGTTTTCCAGGCTCACCGCGCCCGAGGTGACGGTAAGCGCCGCGCCCGGGCCGCTGAACGTATGGCCGGAGCCTTCGATATCGAGGGTCACGCCGGTCTTGAGGTTGATCGGCGCCAGGGCCCGGGTCAGATCGATATTGCCGCAGATGAGCAGCTTGACCGGGCCGGCGCCGGCGGCGGTCTGGTCGGCGGCCGTGACCGCCGCGCTCAATTCGTGCTGGGTTGAGATGCCCTCGGTGTTGATCTGCACGCCGCCGCCATCGTTGGCGACCACCAGCAGCAGGCTCGGCAGGGTTCCGGCCAGGGTGAAGTTCAGGGTCTTGCCGCCGCTGGAGACGGTCAGGGTCTGGCCGGTGAGGGTGACCGTGGCGCCGGCGGCGTAGGTCATGCCGGCTATGTCGATGAAATCGCCAGAGCCGAAGTTGACCAGGGTGTTGGCGAAGTTGGCCACGCCCTTGTTGAATGGCGTGGCGGCGGCATCGAGCGTCAGGGTCGCGGCGGCGCCGGCGACCGGCGCGAAGGTGATGGCCCCGCCGCCCGCGCCACTGGCCGCGCCCAGTTCGAGGATGCCCGACTCGATCGTCGTTCCGCCGGTGAAGGCGCCGGCCGAGGCAAAGTCGAGGCGGCCGCCATCGACGATGGCGCGGCCGGTTCCGGTGACGGGGCCGATTAGGGTCAGAGCGCCCCCCATCGCCTCGATCAAGCCGGTATTGGCCACGGCGCTGGCGATGTTCAGGCCGCCGGGCCCACTGGCCTCGATGGTCCCGGCGTTGGTTATGGCCTTGGTTCCGGTGTCGATGGTCAGGGCCGAGGAACCGGTCTGGTCGATGATCCCGGCCGCCTTGTTGACCAGGGTCATCTTGGCGGCGCCGATCAGGCCGGCGCCGCTGATGGTGTTGTCCAGATTGGTCAGGGTCGCCGTGGCGGCCGCGCCGGTGAGGGTGTTGAAGGCGCCGGCGCCCAGCACGACATGGCCGCCGCCGCTCAGGGTCACGCCCGGCTTGCCGACGATGAGGCTGGTCGGGCCGGTCGTTCCGGCCAGGGTGATGGCGCCGGCGTTGACGATCGAACCCTCGATGGTCAGGGCGGCTCGATTGGCGAGGGTGATCGCCGCCCCGTTCGTCAGCGCCTTGGCGGTCCCGTCGAGGGTGTTCCCCGCCCCCGACACGGTGACCAGGCCGGCCGAGCTGAGCGATCCGCCGATGATGTCGCCCTTCTTCAATGTGATCGTCGAGCCCTTGGCGCCGGAAATCGCGCCGGCGTTGACCAGGGTTCCGGCGAGGGTCAGCTTGCCTGCCACGCCAAGGGCGCCGCCCGAAGCCAGGCTGTTGGTCCCGCTCAGGGTCCACGAGGCGCCCTTGTCGATTGAATAGGCGCCAAAGCCGCTGAAGTTCATCGCCTCGGCGCCGGAGAGGCTCGCCGCGCCGCCCAGGCCCGTCACGGTCCCGGTTCCCCCCGCCAGCTCCAGGGTCCCGCCGCCGCCCATGACCGCGCCGGTCCAGCTCGAGCCGGCCTCGACGATCAGCCGGTCGCTGGCCGCGGAGAACGTCACCGACGCGCCGGCGTCGTTGTCGATGGCCCCGTGATTGGTGATGGTGACCCCGCCGGCGCCCTCGTCCACGATCCCGCCGCCGCCGATGGTCCCGGTGGCCGCGTTGATCACCTGGCCGCCGCCGGCGAGCTGGACGCCCTCGATATAGGCGGCGTTGGCGACCGTGCCGGCGCCGCCGGAGATCGTCACGCCCACCGTGGCCCCGGTGATGGCGCCGGTCTCATTGATCACCAGGCCGCCGGCGCCAAAATTGACCCCCGCGCCCTGGGCGCTGTAGATCGAGCCGCAATTGATCACCTTGCCGTAGGCGCCGGTGATCTCCACGCCGAAAAGCCGGCCGCCGGCCACCAAGGCGCCGGCCTCGTTGTAGACAAAGCCGCCGTCGAACAGGCGCGCGCCGGAGCGTCCGCCGCTGATGCTCCCCTTGTTGGACACCGTGCCCTGGGCGTCCAGCTGTACGCCATTGAGGGTGGCCGAGGTGATCTGGCCGCTGTTGGTCACCGTGCCCTGGGCCTCGATGTAGACGCCGCTTTCCTGCGCCATCACCGTGCCGGCGTTGGTGAAGGTCACCCTGTCGGTGGCGTCGGCCGAATTGGAGCCCAGGCGAATGCCGGAGCCGGCGGAAATCATCGCCCCCGCCGCGTTATCCACCACCCCGCCGCTGGCGAAATATATGGCCGTGTTCTCGGCCAGGATGGATCCATAGTTGGTCAGGCTGGCGCGGACCTGGGTGGCGTAGACGCCGAACTTCTGGGCGTTGACGCCGTAGTAGTCGGACGAGACCGTGACCCCGGCGGCGATCGTCACGTCGGGCGCGAAAAGGCCGGTGGGAGAGATTTCCACCTCGCCGTTGTCGGCCGACACCGTGCTCCACTTCTTGGCGTCGAAGCTGATCTCGACCCCGCCCGAGCCGTCGGACGACAGGCTGGGGGCGTCAAAGATCGGGCCGGCAAGCTGGATCGTGCCGACCGAAACCGTGGGGGCGCCGGCGGCGCGGACGCTCAGCACATGGGTGTAGTAGTCGAAAACCACCCGATCGCCGGCGGCGTAGGCGATGGCGGTGTCGTCCAGGGTGTCGGCGGCGTTCAGGCCGTAAAGGATCGCATCGCCCAGATTGCCGCCGATCTTCCAGGCCGCGCCGGATGCGATGTCGATCTTGCCCTCGAAGGCGAACGGCCCGCCGATCCCGGCGATGGTTCCGACGTCGCCCGATCCCGCGGTGAGGCTGATGGTGTTGTAGACCGAGGACATGCGCACGCCGCCCACCAGCTTTGCATCCGGATCGAGCACCAGGGTGTTGCTCTGCGTGCCGTAGAGCTGCACGGAAGAGAGGCTTCCGGAAATCTGTCCGCTGTCCACCAGAGTGGTGTTGGCGCCGGTGAGCGATACGCCGACCTTGCCGCCGCTGATCGTGCCGCCCAGGCCATTGGTGACCACCTCATTGACGGCGCCGCCGTCGAGGATCACGCCCACGGCGCCGCCGTGGATATAGGCGCCGGCCAGGTTGGTCACCGTGGCGGCGTCGAGGGCGTGAACGCCGAACGTGCCCCCGGTGAGGGTGCAATGGTTGTCCACGCTCAAGGGGCCCGGGCCGGAGGCGTACACGCCATAAGCGCCGCCGACGATCGTGCCGAACTGGGCGTTGTAGACGCTGCCGCCCTGGGCCAACGACACCGCCGTCGCCCCCTTGATCGCGCCATTGTTGACGAGTTGGGCGTTGGCCCCGCCGATCGATACGCCAAGGGCGGTGGCGGCGATGGTGGCCCCGGTCCCGTTCTTTACCGACCCTCCGGCCAGCATCACGCCCTGGGAGAAGCCGGTGATCGCGCCCTCGTTGATCACCGCGTCGATCGGATTGCCCATGGCCAGGACGCCGGTCACCGGCGCGGCGCCATGGCCGGTAATGCGGCCGCCATCATCGACATTGACCTCGCCGCCGGCCTGGAGATCGACGCCGTCGCCGGTGGCCGTGACCAGCCCGTCGATGGTGGCCATGGCGGCGCTGAGGGTGCCGGTGCGAATGCCGAAGGCGCCCCCCGACACCGTGCCGGTGGCCGTCACCGAGACATTGACGGCCGGCTTGGTGATGTTCACGGCCCCGGATTTTCCGGCGATCGTCTGGGTGACGCTGGTGCCGAAGTTCTGCACGTCGACGGTGTCGGTGGTCGTCAGGGTCTGGGTGGAGGTGTTGCTGTAGAGGTCGAACAGGTCCCCGCTCATGTCGAGCAGGTTGAAATTGCCCAGGGGGCCGACCCCGCCGGAAATGCCCACGATGGAGGCGGACACCGATGGCCCCTCCAGGGTCAGCTTTATGGCCCCGTCGAGTTGCAGGGTGGTCTGCACGGAGAACTCGAGGGCGTAGCTGATCGAGAGCGGAATGACGCCGTTGCCGCTGGCCGGAGCGGTGAAGTTGAAGCTATCGCCCAGCTTGCCGGTCTGGGTCTGGCCGGTCAGGGTGTCGGTCACCGTCTCGGTGATGCCGATCGGCGTCAGCTTCACATCCTCGTGCAGCCACAGCGATCCCGACAGGGGCAGGGACAGCAGCTTGTAGCTGATCCCCGCGAGGCCGCCGGCGAAGCTCTTGCTGCCTTGCAGGACGGCGAAGGGGTCGGGAACCTCCTGGGCCAGGATCGACACCAGATCGGTGTTGGCGACAAAGAACGGATCGGTGTTTCCCGACAGCTCGATCGTGGGCAGGCCTTCATAGGCGCTCTGCGGGTCGGAGGTGACGACCTTGGCCTGCAGCTCGCTCAAGGTGACGCTGCCATCGCCGGGGATATTGATGGTGGTGTTGGACGGCAGCTTGAAAATACTGCCCACCTTGAACCCCACGCTCTGCGAGGGAATCTGCAGGTGATAGCCGACGAAGCCGACGAACGGCAGGGTCACGCCGATGGGAATGCTGGGGAAGCTGAGGGTGACGCCGGCCGAGGCCTGCAGGCCGAAATCGAGGCTGGCGTTGGCCTGGGGCAGAGACAGGGAAAACTTGGCGTCGTTGGTGGAGATCAGGGACGGATCGATGCTGAACACCTGGCCGTCCTGCACGAAGGGTATCACCCCCGGGTCGATGGTGACCGGATAGTCGGGCGTGAACTGGCCAAGGCTGAGGGCGACGCTGCCCTTCACCCCGCCGGTGATGCTGACACCCGCGTGCAATCCGAAGCCGGCGAAGGAGATGCCGGTGCCGTAGCTGAAGCTCTGGTAGAGGAACGAGGGCAGGGAGAACGAGAAGCTGGCGTCGAAGCCGAACACCGGCAGATTGCTGGCGGTGAAGTCGATCTGATGCGGCTGGGTGGTGGCCAGGGCGGCCTTGGAGAATTCGGGCTGATCGGACTGGGCGGCGCTCGTCGCCGGAATCACGGCCGCCAGCCGCTGGGTTGAGGTCGTCGCCGACGCGTCGGTCGAGGCGCCGGCCGGCGCGCTCAAGCCTGTGGAAGGTTGAGCGACCCGTCCCACCGCCCGGCCGGCGCCCAGGGCGCTGGCGGCCGTATCCGCGGCGAGGCCATCGTATTGAGCCGGCACGGCCAGGGCCGAGGACGCCAGCGGGGCCGCCAAGGGCGCGGCGAAACCGCCGCCCAGGATCGCGGCTTCATAGGACTGTGTCAGGCCGGCGGGCGAAAGCGGGGCGGCGCCATCGGCCAGCAACGGCGCCGAGGGCCGGCGTCGAGCGCGGTCTGGCCAGTTCCGGAAGCGGCGGGATCGGCGTCCCGCGCCGCCGCGAGGGTGATCACATCCTCGAGCGCGCTTCTCTCTCTCAGCATCCGCCAACCCCTGTCGCTTCAGCGCCCGCCGAATCCGGCGCCTCCGCATCCTGTCTGGTGCGGACGCCGCGCGCGCCTGTCAAGCTTCGTTGGCGCAATCGCCGGCGCGTCGTCTAAGGCGCGCGCCAATTGTCCAGCGCCGGACCCAGAGACCGCGCCAGCGGCGTCAGAAACGGCTCGTAGCGGCGCCAGCGATCCAGGGCGCCTCGAAACACCGGGCCGCGCACCTGCTCGGAGCTATGGGTGGAGATCGGCCGATCGGTCTCCCAGAACCGCAGGCAGGCGGGGTCGAAGGCCAGGCCGCAATAGTCCAGCAGGCGGCGGACCTCCGCCTCGGTGTCCTCGACCAGATCCTCATAGATCACGCGATGCACGCGGCCGGGAAGCGCCTGGTCGAAGTGATCCATCACCGCGAGATAGTCGCGGTAGTAGCGGCCGAGCTCGGTCTGGTCATAGGTGAATTCCTGGCCGCCGAAGAACAGCTGCTTGAACATCGAAAAACAGGCGGCCATGGGATGGCGTCGCACATCGATGATGCGCGCGTTGGGGATCAGGAGTTCGATCAGGCCGATGTGCATGAAATTGCCCGGCAGCTTGTCGACGAAGTGGCGCGCGAAGCGGCGGCGATGGCGGCCCGCCTTTTCCAGATACTCCGCCGCCCGGGCCTCCAGCGCCGGCCGGTCCAGGGCCGCCACCGCCTGATAGAAATCCGGACCCTGGCCCTGGCGGCCGGGCCGGCCGAGGGCCAGGGCGATGTGGGCGATATAGGGCAGCTCCATGGTCGGCTCGACGTCCGGATGGCTGACCAGGATCTGCTCCACCAGGGTGGATCCGGCGCGGGGCATGCCGACGATGAAGATCGGCGCGTCGGTGGCTGATCCCCGGGGACGGTCGGCGAAGAAATCCCGGGTGAAGAGCGCCCGCGTCAGATCGACGGTGGCGGTGTTCTGATCGGCGTCATGGCGCAGGGTGGCGCGGCGCATCCGCGCGCCGGCGTCATAGTGTTCGAACGAGGCCGCCCAGGCCTGGCGATCCTCCAGCGCCTTGCCGAGGGCATAGTGCGCCTGGATGCGGTCTTCGGCCATCAGGGCCGGATTGAGCGCGGCGGCGCGCATCTGGGCGATGTCGGCCTCGTCGAAGCGGGTGGTCTTGAGGTCCGCCAGGCACCACCAGGCCTCGCCGGAGAACGGCCGCAGCGCCAGCGCCCGGCGGAAGGCGGCGCCCGCCTCCGCGCCCTGGCCGGTGATGCGCAGGGTCTGGCCGTGGCTGAGCCAGAAGGCGGCCTCGGCGGGATTCTCCTTCAGCAGGGCCGCCGCCATCGCCTCGGCCTCGGCGTAGTCGCCGGCCAGGATGTGGCAGGTCATGGCCAGGAAGCGCAGGCGCACCTCGCCAGGATAGGCGGCCAGCAGCGGCGCCAGCCGCGCCAGGGCCTCGTGCGGGCGATGCTGGGCGTGCAGCACCTGGGCGTAGACGAACGCCGGCGTCGGCTAAGTCCGGCGCGCCCTCCAGGCATCGCTCCAGCATGTCGGCCGCATGCTCCAGATGGCCGAGCCTGGCCGCCGTCTGGGCCAGCAGCACCCGGGCCATCGCATCGTCCGGGGCCAGGGCGAGGTGACGCTGCAGGGCCAGTACGGCCTCGCTCAACCGGCCCTCGCGCAGGGCCGCCAGGGCGGCCGGCGGCGGACCGGCGGCCCCATCGGCATAGGCCTGCTCGGCATAGGCCAGGGCGGCCCGGTCGGGATCGCCGGCCAGGGTCAACTGATCGCCGAGGGCGCGCCAAGCCTGGGGCAGATCGCGCCGCAGCTCCCGCGCCTGGCGCAGCTCGGCGATGGCCGCCTCGCTTTCGCCGAGCCCCGCCAGGGTCAGCCCCAGTTCGTGATGGGCGTTGGCCGAGCCCGGGTGGATCTCCACCACCCGGCGAAGGAGGGTCCGCGCCTCCATGGCGTCGCCCTGGCGCCGCCGCGCGGCGGCGAGAATGAACACCGCGCGGGCGTCGTCGGGAAGGAATTTCAGGATCTCGCGCGCCTGCCGCTCGGCGGCGGCCGGGTTGCCCTCCAGCAAGGCCATGGCGTTGGCCACGGCGGCCGCGGGGGAAACCCCCGAGGCGGGGGCGGACGCGCTCACGCGGGCCGAGACGTTTGGCCGGCGGCCTTGCGCGGCGCGAAATCGTGAGCCTCGCCGCGCGAGCCATGACCGGTCATGGCGCGAACCTAGGCCGAGCCCGCCCGCGCCGGCAAGCGGCCCGGTTGGCCAGGAGACAGGTCGGAAACCACCCCAAAAGGGGCCGTGTCGCCATATCCGCCACTGAACCTACGCCGTCGTTGCCGACCGGTGAAAGCGCGTCGCAACCACCCAAAAGACGAACCCTGCCAGCAGCCCAAGCCCCCCAACCGCAGCGACGGCCTGACCTGCGTATAGCCAGCCTGCGACAGTTCGATGGCCGTCAAGAATAGTGATATGACCACCATCGATTGCACCGCTCTGTGCGGGCAGCGGAAATAGGAACAGAACTACCCACGGAAGAGCGGCGGCCACGCCTCCCGCCAGCATACAATTAACCGCAGAGGGCCGCACACGCTTCCTCAGCAAGAAATAGATCGGGACCCCGAATATTAGCGTCGTGGGATACGCACCTATCAGGCAATAGACTATGAACGATTTCAAAATTCGCTCGCCCATGTTGGGCAGGCCAGCGAAAAGGGGCTGAGCCGAGGCCGCCGCAAGCGCGGCGACGATTGGAGCGAGAAGGAACGCGGCAACAACACGCCCACGATTTGGCAGCTGCCATGGTTGATCCATCCCCAAACCCCATCGCAATTTTTCGAGCGACCTAAGCTGCTCCTCCGCAGAGCCCAGGCAATGGCTCCTTGCCAACCCAAAGGAGCCTAAACGGAACGGTTCCTTGTCCTCAAAGAATCCGATGGCAGGAGCCATGCTCCCATTTTGTTCGGGCGATGCCAGCGTGTGGGCATGGTCCGTCTGGCCCGCATCGTATGCACGGGCAGCCCGCATCATGTCGCCACGCCAGGCGTGGATAGCCATGGAGGCCCTTGGCTAGCCAATCCGACGGCCGTGCCCTATATGAGCGAGGGAGGAGCCGACCCATGTCCCGCGCCAATCCTGTTCAGTTCAACGTCCGATCCGCCTTCGCCCGTGCGCGGGCGCGGGAGTTGGCGAGGCTGACCGGCATGACGGCGACCCAGGTCGTGGAAGACGCCTTGCGCGGCTACGTCCCGCCGGGCGTGGCCGCCGAGGCGGGCCAATTGGTGCGGCGCGGCCCGCTTCTGGTGCGTCCCTCCAAAGGCGCGCCCGTGAGCCTGGAGGCGGCGAACGCCGCCCTCGACCGGGCGCGAGAGCGCGACCTTGACCGCTGAGGCCCTGCTGGACAGCAACGTCCTGGTGGCGATGCTGGCCGAGGCGCATGAGCATCACCAGGCCTCGCTGGCGCTCGTGCTTGTCGATCCACGGCCCAACTTCGCCGTTTGCGCCCACAGCTACGCCGAGGCCTACAGCACCCTGACCCGCCGGGGCGAGCACGCACCCTTCCAGTTTACGGCCGAGGAAGCCTGGGCGGCGTTGGAGAGCGTCCGGGCGATCACCGCCCTGGTCGGTCTGACGCCGGCCCAGACATTCGATACGATCAGAAGCTATGCCCAGACGGGCGGCATCGGCGCCCGCCTCTACGACCGGCTGATCGGCGAGGCCGCCGTGGCCCACGACATCAAGACCCTCGTGACCTGGAACATCGTCCACATGCGCGGCCTGTTTCCCGCGCTGAGCGTTCTGACGCCCAGGGATTTCCTCGAGGCGGCCCGCCCGTCGGAGGCATAGCGCCTCTTCACTTCTCCCGATTGGCCTGCCGCATCGCCCGGCGCCGATTCTGGAAGGCCGTCACCGCGTCGGGGGCCTCTTCGGCGTAGGGGTTCTTGCCGGACTTGACGCTGATGCGGATCGGCGTGCCGGGCAGGTCGAAGCTCTCGCGCAGGGAGTTGACCAGATAGCGGCGATAGCTGTCGGGCAGCTTGTCGGCGCGGCTGGCGAACAGGACGAAGGTCGGCGGGCCGGGCCTTGGTCTGGGCCATGTATTTGGGCTTGATGCGGCGGCCGTCGACCGCCGGCGGCGGGTGGCGCTCGCACCGCCATGCTTCAGCCAGTCGTTGAGGTCGCGGGTCTTGACCTTGGTCGACCAGTCGGCGTGGGCCTTGATCACCGCCGGCATCAGCCGGTCGAGCCCCCGGCCGGTCTCGGCCGAAAGGGCCACCACCGGCGCGCCGCGCAGCTGCGGCAGCATCCGTTCGGCGTGTTCGATGAAGGCCTTGAGGCGGCGCCTGCGGATCCTCGACCAGGTCCCATTTGGCCAGGACGAAGACCAGGGCCCGGCCCTCGCGCTCGACCAGGTCGGCGATCTGCAGGTCCTGGGTCTCGAAGGGATGGGTGGCGTCCATCACCAGGCAGCACCACCTCGGCGAAGGTGATGGCGCGGATGGTGTCCTGGGTGGAGAGCTTTTCCAGCGCCTCCTGCGACCCGGGCCTTGCGGCGCAGGCCGGCGGTGTCGACCAGGCGCACGCGCTGGCCCTTCCAGTCCCAGTCGACCGAGATGGCGTCGCGGGTGATGCCGGCCTCGGGCCCGGTCAGCAGGCGGTCCTCGCCGATCAGCCGGTTGACCAGGGTCGACTTGCCGGCGTTGGGCCGGCCGACGATGGCGATGCGGATGGGCTTGTCGCCGCGCTCGGCCTCGTCGTCGTCGGGCGCTCGTCCTCGGGCGCGGCGGCCATGACGGCGTCATAGAGGTCGGCCATGCCCTCGCCGTGCTCGGCGGAGATCGAGACCGGCTCGCCGAAGCCGAGGTCGAAGGCCTCCAGGGCCCCGGCGTCGCCCGCCCTGCCCTCGGCCTTGTTGGCCACCAGCACCACCGGCTTGTCGCGCCGGCGCAGGACGGTCGGCGAACAGCTCGTCCAGCGGCGTGACGCCCTCGCGGGCGTCGATCACGAACAGCGCCACGTCGGCCTCGTCGATGGCCAGCTCGGTCTGGCGGCGCATGCGCGCCTCCAGGCTCTCGTCGGTGACGTCCTCGAAGCCGGCGGTGTCGATCAGGTCGAGGTCGAGATCGCCCAGCCGGCCGGTGGCGAAGCGGCGGTCGCGGGTGACGCCGGGCCGGTCGTCGACGATGGCCAGCTTGTCGCCCGGCCAGGCGGTTGAACAGGGTCGACTTGCCGACATTGGGCCGGCCGACGATGGCGAGCTTGCCATGGCGCCCAACCTTACCATGGGCGGCCCCGGCATGGCGGCCGATCCGTCACCGGATCGCGATCAGCTGCGCCGTCTGGGTGACAACATAGATCGTGCCGTTGACGGCGATAGGGCCGATCAGAGCGTCGGCGCCGATGCTTCAGCCGGCGGTCCAGCGCCCCGGTCTTGGGATCGAGCGCCACGGCCTCGCCCTTGGAGGAGACCACGATCAGCCGGTTGGAGGCCAGGATCGGGCTCGACCAGACGGCGCGATCCTTCTTCTTCTTCACGCCGCGCGTTGAGGTCGTGGATCCAGTAGACCTGGCCGCTGTCGCGGGCGACGCAGATCACCTCGCCGGCGTGATCGACGACATAGACCACGTCGCCCGCCGGCCAGGGCGTGGTGATGGCCGAGATCGGCAAGGTCCAGCGCGCCTGGCCGGTGCGCAGATCGACGGCGGCGAACACGTCGGAGTGGCTGACCGCAAAGACGTCGCCCGCGATAGATCACCGGCCGGCCGGCGATGTCGCGGATTTCCGAGAGGGCGTTGGTGCGGCTGGCGCGCGACGAGGCTGGCGTTCCACAGCTCGTTGCCGTTGGCCGCGCGCAGGGCCACCAGTTCGCCCGAGGCGAAGGCGGCGACCACCGTCTCGTTGTCCACCGCCGGGCTGGAGGCGGCGAGCATCCGCGCCGGTTCGGTCAGGGCCTGGTAGGTCCAGTCCTGAATGCCGGTGTTGGCGTCGAAGGCGAACAGCTCGTCGTCGACGTCGACCACGAACACCCGGCCGTCAGAGACGGTGGGGGCGGCGTGCAGCGGCGCCTCCATGGCAGAGCGCCAGATCAGCTTGCCGGTGGCGGCGTCGAGCGCCACCACCTCGCGGAAGCCGGAGGAGACGAAGACCTTGCCGTCGGCATAGGCCACGCCGCCGCCCCAGGCCTCGTGATCGCGCCGGGACTTGGGCATGACGTTGGTGCGCCAGATCTGGGCGCCGGTGACCTGGTCGTGGGCCGAGACGTCGGCGGCGCCGTCCATCACGAAGACCCGGCCCTCGGCGGCGATCGGCGGGGCGGTGACCTCATGGGTGCGCGAGGATGCGTCGCCGATCCCCCGGCGCCAGGCGATGGTGAAATTGGGCGCCGCCAGCACATGCTCCACCGACTGATTGGGATTGCCGCCCGGCAAGGGCCAATCGGCCTGCGGCGCCGGCGGCGGCAGGAAGAAATCCTGGCCCTGCAGGGTGTCGGACACCTTCAGCTGATCGTTGAGCGCGATCACCGGGATGCGCACGCCCTTGGCGGCCGTGCTGGGCGCCGCCTTGTGATGGAACGGATTGATGTTGGAAACGGTCGAGCAGGCGCCAAGGGCGAGCGCCAATGCCAGGGCGGCGCCGAGCCGAGGTATTCTCATCATTGAGCGGTCCGGGGATCGCCCTGGGGTTGGGCTTGAGAGCCGTCCTGGGCGGGGGGGCTGGAGGAATCCTCGGGCGGCGCATCGCCTCCGCCCATCATGCCCTGAAGGGTGGCCGCGCTCGGCGGCGGCAATGTGGCGGCGGCTTTGACAGCGGCCAGGGCGGCGGGAATTTCGCCCGAATCGATCAGGGCGATGGCGGCCCCGACGCGTTCGCGCATGGCCTGGCTGACGCCCAGCGTCAGGGTGAGGGCGTTGAGATCGCCCCGGGCCTCGGCCGTCTTGCCCACGGCCAGCTTGGCCATGGCGAGCGCTTCGCGCGCTTCGAGATCGAAAGGCTTCTTGTCGCCGATCAAGGCGGTGAGCCTCGTCTGAAGTTCAGGGTAGGCGGCGGTATCCATCAGGGCCAGAGCGGCCTTGAGCCGGGCGGCGTCGCCGATGATGGCGTTGGGCGCGGCCTTGGCCGCCGCGTCATAGAGGGCCGCGGCCTCCGGCGCCTTGCCGGCGTTGAGGCGGATATTGCCCTGCAGCATCAGGGCCAGGGTCTTGTAGCCGGCCGGTCCGGACTGGGCGATGGTGGAAAGCTGGCTGAAGGCGCCGGTCTCGTCGCCCTGGCCCAGCGTGGTCATGGCCTTGTCATAGGTTACCGAGGCCGAGGCGATATTGCGGTCGCGCCAGTTGTCATAGCCCCACACGCCCAGCCAGCCGACCACCGTGGCGACCACCGCGGCCGCGATCCACGGCAAGGCCCGCAGGCCGAGCGCCCGGTAGCGGTCGGAGCGAAGCTGCTCTTCGACCTCCTCGATGAAATCAACCACGAATGGAAACTCCGAACCGGGCTCGCGCCGTCAGGGCCGGGAACCTAGCCTCTGGGAGGCGCGCCCGCAACGCACCGAACGCGCGGGGTGATGAGGTTTGTGGGGACGGAGCGGCGGGAGAGGCCACGCTAGCGAAGCTGACGGCCGCGCCGGCTACGCGAGATCGTCCACCTCGGCGTGGGATGGGCGCCAGGGCGGCAACGAGCTACGGAAATAGGACGGTCTCGACATGGCCGAGCTTTATCGACCAACCGGCGCCAACCAGTTTTCCAGGGGCAGATCGGCGATGCGGCTGAATTCCCGCTCGTTGTCGGTGACGACGGCGTAGCCCAGCGCCATCGCCTGAGCGGCGATAAGAAGATCATTGCCGCCGATCGGCGTTCCGGCGCTTTCGAGGCGCACGCGGATCTGGCCGTATGTGAGATCCATCGGGGTCTCGAACGGAAGGATGTCGAGAGCGGCCAGCACCGCTTCAACCTGGGCGGTCAGCCGGGCGGACCGTTTCTTGGCGGCCCCGAAACGCAGTTCCGCCGCCACGATGATGCTGGTGCAGACCTCGGCCTCGCCAACCTCGGTGATCCGGCGCGCCACCGCGCCGCGCGGATCGCGGATCAGGCTCGAAACCATGTTGGTGTCGAGCAGGTAGCGCATCAGAGAGCCACCGGCTCAGATATCCACCGGGTCCGGCGGCGGATCGTCCATCGATGGAAAGTCCTCGGTCAGAGGGTCGAGGCTCGCCAGCACCGCCAGCAGGGACTTCGGCGTCGACGGCTCGATGATCAGGGCCTTTCCCTCCTTGCGCATCACCGCGTCTTGACCGGGCAGCTCGAATTCACGCGGAATCCGCACCGCTTGATTGCGGCCATTCTTGAACAGCTTGACATGTCTCGGAGCGTTCACACGGAATTCCCTACCAGCATATGTATGAACATATGCCAACTGTCCCGTCCTGTCATCCGCCATCAAACCCAGCCCGACCACCGGCTTTCGCCCGAGGATGACGTCCGCCTGGGCGAGGTCAGGCGTACTCGAGCCGGCCACCAAATCAGACGGCCAGCGGATTGGGCGGCGTCAGCCCTACCCCTTCGCCGTGGCGAAATAGGTCTCGGCCGCGGCCGGAAAGGCGCCGGAGCGGACGTCGTCGGCGTAGGCGCGGGCGGCGCGGGCGATCTCGGCGCGCAGGTCGGCGTAGCGGCGCACGAACTTCGGGGTCCAGTCGAACAGGCCCAGCATGTCGTCGGTGACCAGGATCTGGCCGTCGCAGCCGGCCGAGGCGCCGATGCCGATGGTGGGAACGCTCGACGGCCGCGGTGATCTCGCGGGCCAGGGCCTCGGCCACGCCCTCGACCACGATGCAGAAGGCGCCGGCCTCGGCGGCGGCCTCGGCCTCGGCCATCACGCGGGCGCGTTCGGCGCCGGCCGCGGCCCTTGGCCTTGAAGCCGCCGTCGACCAGCACCGCCTGGGGCCGCAGGCCGACGTGGCCCATCACCGGGATGCCGCGGCGCACCAGATAGGCGATGGTCTCGGCCACGGTCGGGCCGCTCTCCACCTTCACCGCCTGGGCGCCGGTCTCCTTCAGGATGCGCACGGCGTTGGCGTAGGCGACCTCCTTGGCGCCCTCGTAGGACGCCGAACGGCATGTCGACCACCACCAGGGCCCGGCGTGACTGCCGCGCATCACCGCCTGGCCGTGCAGGATCATCATCTCCATGGTCACGCCGACGGTGTTGGGCAGGCCGTGGACCACCATGCCGACGGAATCGCCGACCAGCAGCAGGTCGCAGACCTCGTCGAGGATCTCGGCCATCGGCGCGGTGTAGGCGGTGAGGCAGACGATCGGCTCGCCGCCCTTGCGCGCGGAGATCTGGCGCGCGGTGATCCGCCGCTCGGTGTCGGGACGCTGGGCGTGACATGGCTGCAGTCCTTTAAATCTCTCGAATGCCGCGGGTGAGGGCGAGGCCGACGGCCACCACCGCAAGGCCGGCCGGCCATCCATACGACCTCGCCGTTGACCGCGAAACCGCCCGGCAGGACGTGGGCGGCGGCCAGGTCGGCGAGCTGTGGCGTTCACGAAATGGTTGGACTGGGCGGTCAGCGGCGCCGAGCCTCGGCCCAAGGCCGGAACCCAGGATCTGGGCCGCCGCCGATCAGGCCGCCGAGCGACGCCAAGGCCGCCGATCACGAAGCCGCGGAACGTCCAGCCCCGGTTCATCTTGATCTGGACCCGGCGCGGCGAACAGGTCGGCGTCGGGAAAGTCGGGATGGCTCGGCGAACATGCGGTCCAGCTCGATCTCGAAACCGCGGTCAGCCATGAGCCTTGCTCTCCGACGCCGTCCGATCCGCGCCCGGGCGCCAGCCGGAGCCGGAGTTTATCCAGACCACGTTTGACATGGGATTTGACCGTTCCAAGCGGCGTATTCAAGGCGGCGGCCGCCTCCGCGTGGGAAAGTCCGGCGCCGTAGCAGAGCGAGACGCACACCCGCTCCGACCGGCGAGAGGCCCTTGCAGCGCCTCGTCGAGATCGATCCGATCGGCGGCGCCGGCGTGCCGGGCGGGCGGCTCGATGCATCGCCTTCCGGAGGCGTCGGCCATCAGGTCGGTCCGGGCGTCCTTGCGCCAGCGCCTCACGTAGAGCCGCGCGGCGATGCGCTTGACCCAGGCCTGGAAGGCGCCCTCGCCGCGGAAACTCGGCGATCTGCTCGAAGGCGGCCAGGAAGGCGTCCTGCGCCAGGTCGTCGGCCAGGGCCGCATCGGCGCCCATCCGGCGCAGCAGGCCGCGCACCGCCGAGCCGTGCCGGCGGACCAGTTCGCCGAAGGCCGTCCGGCCGCCGGTCGCCGCCAGGGCGACAAGCTCCAGATCGTGCGCTCGAGGCGCTGGCGGTCACAGCCTCGGCCATGCTCATGCCCCGTCGCGACGCCTTTGTCTCAAGCCTTCGGCGCGTTGCGGCGGGTGGCCCAGAGGATGAGATAGGCGACGCCGATGAAGCCGGGGATGGCGCCGAAGCCGGCGATGGAGCCGCCGGAGACATAGGCGGCGATCTCGTTGACGCTCATCAGGCCGTACCAGAGGCCATAGCCCAGCCCGGCGAAGCCCAGGCCGACGGCGACCAGGACGATCGCCCATGCGCAGATCCCGCTCCGGCGTGGAAATCACCCGGGGCGCGACGTTGCGTTGCAGCGCCTTGATCAGTTCCGGCGGCACCGGCTGACCCTTCTCATAGGCGATGCGCAGGGTTTCGTGAATCCGCGCGCGATCCTGCGATCGAAGATAGCCGGGCACCAAGACTATGGCCGCAATCATCGCCATAAACGCAACCGGAACGAGCACGCTTGTCAGGAGCTCCGTCAAAGTTTCACCTCCAGTTCAACATCCGGGCGCAACGCGGCGTCACGCCATTTGCCTGTATAGTGGCGTTCAGATGCCTTGTCGGATGCGATTGTCTGAGTGAATTCTTGGTAAGGCGGCCTCAGAGCGCGCCTCGGCGCGTTATTTGACGGTGACCGCCAGCGTGTAAGACGCATTGCCGCGGTCGGAGCCGACGACAACGTAATAGCGTCCGGCGGCGGG